>NZ_JBVJPF010000002.1:0-1081954 GCF_055582785.1 Streptomyces sp. NPDC107500 | reverse complement strand
ACACACACCAAAAGGGTCGACTTGCCGGCCTCCCCCACCCCTGAGGCGGTACGACGGTGGGGGCGCCCGGAGATCTCCGGGCGCCCCCACCGTCGTACCGCCGTACCCGTCAGCGCGCCCGGTCGCCGCGCCGCGCCGACAGCAGGTCCTCCAGCTGCTCCTCGCGGGCCTGCGCCGCGACGAACAGCAGCTCGTCGCCCGCCTCCAGCGAGTCCTCCCGCGACGGGGTCAGCACCCGGGTGCCGCGGATGATGGTCACCAGCGAGGTGTCCTCGGGCCACTCGACGTCACCGACCTGGATCCCGGCCAGGGCCGACTCCTCCGGCAGCGTCAGCTCGACCAGGTTGGCGTCGCCGTGGCTGAAGCGCAGCAGCCGGACCAGGTCGCCGACGCTCACCGCCTCCTCCACCAGGGCCGACATCAGCCGCGGGGTGGAGACGGCGACGTCCACGCCCCAGGACTCGTTGAACAGCCACTCGTTCTTCGGGTTGTTGACCCGGGCGACGACGCGCGGGACGCCGTACTCCGTCTTGGCCAGCAGCGAGACGACCAGGTTGACCTTGTCGTCGCCGGTCGCGGCGATGACGACGTTGCAGCGCTGGAGCGCCGCCTCGTCCAGGGACGTGATCTCGCACGCGTCCGCGAGCAGCCACTCCGCCATCGGGACGCGCTCGACCGAGATGGCGGTCGGCGCCTTGTCGATGAGCAGGACCTCGTGGCCGTTCTCCAGCAGCTCGCCCGCGATCGAGCGGCCGACCGCGCCGGCTCCGGCAATGGCGACCCTCATCAGTGACCGCCCCCTTCTTCGGGACCCTTGGCGAACGCCGCCTCGACCTTGTCGACCTCGTCGGTGCGCATCATCACGTGCACCAGGTCACCCTCCTGCAACACGGTCTGCGAGGAGGGCAGGATCGCCTCCCCGAGCCGGGTGAGGAAGGCCACCCGCACACCCGTCTCCTCCTGGAGCCGGCTGATCTTGTGGCCGACCCAGGACGGGGACGTGTGCACCTCGGCGAGCTGGACCCCGCCGGTGGGGTCGCGCCACAGCGGCTCTGCGCCCGAGGGGAGCAGCCGGCGCAGCATCTGGTCGGCCGTCCAGCGGACCGTGGCCACCGTGGGGATGCCCAGGCGCTGGTAGACCTCGGCGCGGCGGGGGTCGTAGATGCGGGCGGCGACGTTCTCCACGCCGAACATCTCGCGCGCCACGCGGGCGGCGATGATGTTCGAGTTGTCGCCGCTGGAGACGGCCGCGAAGGCGCCCGCGTCCTCGATGCCCGCCTCGCGCAGGGTGTCCTGGTCGAAGCCGATGCCGGTGACCCGGCGGCCACCGAACGAGGAACCGAGACGCCGGAAGGCGGTGGGGTCCCGGTCGATCACGGCGACCGTGTGCCCCTGCTGTTCCAGGGCCTGGGCGAGGGCGGAGCCCACGCGCCCGCAGCCCATGATGACAATGTGCACGGCTCTACACCACTCTTCTTCCGAGCCCTCTGACGTAGGCGTACGTCCCGCTCATTTTCCTCTTTCGGCTCGACGGGCAACACGTGCGGCCCCTGTCCGGGGGCGCCGGCCACCATCATGCCGGTCCGGCGGGTCCGGTCCCCGTCCGGGTGGCCCCCGAGGCCCCGTCGACGGTCCGAGCGTACTGACGCGGAGGGCCGAGCGCCCCGCCTCAGCTCTCCGCCGACGACCCCCGGCGCCCGATGCTGCGGATGCTGGCAAAAGTGAGGATTCCGAGGCCGGCGAGTGAGAGAAGGCCGCCGATCAGCTCCGCGGACAGGTGCATGAGACCTCCAGAGTGGCAACGGCCGGGCACCGGGCGGTGTTTGCGCGGTGTTCGTCATATAGGCATGCCAGGCCCCGGACCTGCGGAATCCGCAGCCCGACCACCCGTCGAATTCACCCGTAGAGCAGACGGCGGGTGGATCGGGGGTGGCGGGTGGGCGCGCGCCCGTTCGAACGCTTACGATCCTCTGTTGTGTCCAAACTGACCGACGTGCCCAAGCGGATCCTGATCGGGCGCGCACTGCGCAGCGACCGGTTGGGCGAAACGCTCCTGCCGAAGCGGATCGCCCTCCCCGTCTTCGCATCCGACCCGCTCTCCTCGGTGGCGTACGCGCCCGGCGAGGTGCTGCTCGTGCTGTCCATCGCGGGCGTGTCGGCGTACCACTTCAGCCCTTGGATCGCGGTCGCGGTCGTCGTACTGATGTTCACGGTCGTCGCCTCCTACCGGCAGAACGTGCACGCCTACCCCAGCGGCGGCGGCGATTACGAGGTGGCCAACACCAACCTGGGACCCAAGGCGGGCCTGACCGTCGCCAGCGCCCTGCTGGTCGACTACGTCCTGACCGTGGCCGTCTCGATCTCCTCCGGCATCGAGAACCTGGGCTCCGCGGTCCCCTTCGTGGTCGAGCACAAGGTCCTCTGCGCGGTCGCCGTGATCCTGCTGCTGACCCTGATGAACCTGCGCGGCGTCAAGGAGTCGGGCAAGCTGTTCGCGATCCCGACGTACGTCTTCGTCGGCGGCGTCTTCATCATGATCGCGTGGGGCGCGTTCCGGACCCTGGTGCTCGGCGACACCATGCGCGCGCCGACGGCGGACTACGAGATCAAGCCGGAACACGGCGGGCTCGCCGGGTTCGCCCTGATCTTCCTCCTCCTGCGCGCCTTCTCCTCCGGCTGTGCCGCGCTCACCGGTGTCGAGGCGATCTCCAACGGCGTCCCGGCCTTCCGCAAGCCCAAGTCGAAGAACGCGGGGAACACCCTCGCGATGATGGGCCTGCTCGCCGTCACCATGTTCTGCGGCATCATCGCCCTCGCCTCCGCGACGGACGTGCGCATGTCGGAGAACCCGGCCACCGACCTCTTCCACAACGGTGTCGCGGTCGGCGCGGACTACGTCCAGCACCCGGTGATCTCGCAGGTCGCGGAGGCCGTCTTCGGCGAGGGCAGCTTCCTGTTCATCGTGCTGGCCGCGGCCACCGCGCTGGTCCTCTTCCTCGCCGCGAACACCGCCTACAATGGCTTCCCGCTGCTCGGCTCGATCCTCGCCCAGGACCGCTACCTGCCGCGCCAGCTGCACACGCGCGGTGACCGCCTGGCGTTCTCCAACGGCATCGTCCTGCTGGCCGGCGCCGCCATACTCCTCGTCTTCGTCTACGGCGCCGACTCCACGCGCCTGATCCAGCTCTACATCGTCGGCGTCTTCGTCTCCTTCACGCTCAGCCAGATCGGCATGGTCCGGCACTGGAACCGCCACCTGGCCACGGAGAAGGACCAGGCCGCGCGCCGCCGCATGATCCGCTCCCGGGCCATCAACGCCTTCGGCGCCTTCTTCACCGGACTCGTCCTGGTCGTCGTACTGGCCACGAAGTTCACCCACGGCGCCTGGGTCGCCCTGCTCGGGATGTGCATCTTCTTCGCCACGATGACGGCGATCCGCAAGCACTACGACCGCGTCGCCGAGGAGATCGCCGCCCCCGAGGACCCGGAGGAGGCGCAGACCGACGACATGGTGCGCCCGTCCCGGGTCCACTCGGTGGTGCTCATCTCCAAGATCCACCGCCCGACCCTGCGCGCGCTCGCCTACGCCAAGCTGATGCGCTCCGACTCCCTGGAGGCGCTCAGCGTCAACGTCGACCCGGTGGAGACCAAGGCGCTGCGCGACGAGTGGGAGCGGCGCGGCATCGCCGTACCGCTGAAGGTGCTGGACTCGCCCTACCGCGAGATCACGCGCCCGGTCATCGAGTACGTCAAGAGCCTGCGCAAGGAGTCCCCGCGCGACGCGGTCTCGGTCATCATCCCCGAGTACGTGGTCGGCCACTGGTACGAGCACCTGCTGCACAACCAGAGCGCGCTGCGCCTCAAGGGCCGCCTCCTGTTCACGCCCGGCGTCATGGTCACGTCCGTCCCGTACCAGCTCCAGTCCTCGGAGGCCGCGAAGAAGCGGGCCCGCAAGCGGCAGGACTGGAACGCGCCCGGCGCGGTCCGGCGCGGCCCGCTCCACCACGACCGGGCGAAGGACTCCTCGCCGTCGAAGTAGAGTGGACGGCTGCGGTCCCCACCCGCCGTCCCTCAACCCCCGTTCTCTGGAGCCACCCCGCCATGCAGGCAGAACCGAAGAAATCGCAGGCGGAGTCCGGAGCGGTCTCGCTCGTCGGCGAGGAGTACGAGGTCGAGATCGGCCCCGTCGCGCACGGCGGCCACTGCATCGCCCGTACGTCCGAGGGACAGGTGCTGTTCGTCCGGCACGCGCTGCCCGGCGAGCGCGTCGTGGCCCGGGTGACGGAGGGCGAGGAGGGCGCCCGCTTCCTGCGCGCCGACGCCGTCGAGATCCTGGACGCCTCCAAGGACCGCGTCGAGGCCCCCTGCCCCTTCGCCGGTCCCGGCCGGTGCGGGGGCTGCGACTGGCAGCACGCCAAGCCGGGCGCCCAGCGCCGCCTCAAGGGCGAGGTCGTCGCCGAGCAGCTGAAGCGGCTGGCGGGCCTCACTCCGGAGGAGGCCGGCTGGGACGGCACGGTGATGCCCGCCGAGGGCGACAAGCTGCCGGCGGGGCAGGTCCCGGCGTGGCGCACCCGCGTGCAGTACGCGGTGGACGCCGAGGGCCGTGCCGGCCTGCGCAAGCACCGCTCGCACGAGGTCGAGCCCGTCGACCACTGCATGATCGCCGCGGAGGGGGTCAGCGAGCTGGGCATCGAGGCCCGGGAGTGGCCCGGCATGGCGTCGATCGAGGCCATCGCGGCGACCGGCTCCCAGGACCGCCAGGTCATCCTGACCCCGCGCCCCGGCGCGAGGCTCCCCATCGTGGAGCTGGACCGCCCGGTCTCGGTCATGCGGGTCGGCGAGAAGGACGGCGGCGTGCACCGCGTCCACGGCCGCCCCTTCGTCCGCGAACGCGCCGACGGCCGCACCTACCGCGTGGGCAGCGGCGGCTTCTGGCAGGTCCACCCGAAGGCGGCCGACACCCTGATGACCGCGGTCATGCAGGGCCTCCTCCCGCGCAAGGGCGACATGGCCCTCGACCTGTACTGCGGCGTGGGCCTCTTCGCCGGCGCCCTCGCCGACCGGGTCGGCGACCAGGGCGCGGTCCTCGGCATCGAGTCCGGCAAGCGCGCGGTCGAGGACGCCCGGCACAACCTGGCCGGCTTCGACCGCGTCCGCATCGAGCAGGGCAAGGTCGAGGCGGTCCTGCCCCGGACGGGCATCGACGAGGTCGACCTCATCGTCCTGGACCCGCCGCGCGCGGGGGCGGGCAAGAAGACGGTGCAGCACCTCGCGTCACTGGGTGCGCGGAGGATCGCCTACGTGGCGTGCGATCCGGCCGCGCTGGCCCGGGACCTGGGGTACTTCCGGGACGGGGGGTACCGGGTGCGGATGCTGCGGGTGTTCGACTTGTTTCCGATGACGCATCATGTGGAGTGCGTGGCGATTTTGGAGCCTGCGGGCAAGGGGTCCTGACCTACGCTTTTGTTGTCCGGGTGGGCTGCTCGACCTGTTTCCCTCCGTAAAACGGTTCGAGCGACGAATCGATCTTTGTGGATCGCTGACTTGCGGGTTCGTGAGTGAGGTGCCTGCATGGACGACGCCCTCGGAGGGGCTTTCGGAGATTCTTGACGCTCGGATGACGCCCGAAGCGGAAGTCTTTGCTGCACCTCCGCAGGCGCTGCGAGCCGCCATCTTCGGCCCACACTGTTGGGGAACGGGACACTCGACCGCGCCGCGTGATACCGGTCAGGTATCATGACCGTATGGCGATGACACTCCGACTCCCTGACGACCTGGACGCGAAGCTCACGGAGCGGGCCCGTCGGGAGGGCCGCAGTAAGCAGGAACTTGCCATCGAGGCCATCCGTGACGCCCAGAACCGGGCCGAGCTGAAGGTCGATGACGTCCTGGCCGAGCTGATGGACAGCGATGCGGAGATCCTGGACTACCTGAAGTGACGAACGTGCGCTACCTCCAGATCGACGAGATCCTGGCCATCGCCCGCACGGTCAACGGTACCGAACACAGCGTGCGCGACATGGGCCTCCTCGTGTCGGCGATCGAGCGACCCCGGACCAACGTGTTCGGGACCGAGTTGTATCCCACGCTGCACGAGAAGGCCGCGGCCCTGCTGCACTCCGTCGCCCGCAACCACGCGCTGATCGACGGCAACAAGCGCACCGCCTGGCTCGCCATGCGCGTCTTCTTGCGGTTCAACGGCGTGAGCGCCAGTACCGTGCCGCCGCCCGTTTCCGTGGCCGGCCCGTTCGTCGAGGACGTCGCGCAGGACAACATCGAGGTACCGGTCATCGCCAAACGCCTCTCGACCTGGTTCCCCGTTCCGTGACGTTCGACGTCGTGGGTTCGGGGTCGGACTGAGCCGTAAGGGTGCTGGATCGAGGCTATTCGCCGGGCAGGTTGATTCCGCTTGTCGGGCACTACCGGCGGCCGTCCGCGCTTCCCGGGGCAGGGACGGCCGACGTCATGACGCGCGTGCCACCGCACCGTCCATGCGCAGGTCGGCCACCGGGGCTCGCCACCCCAATGGGGCTCATGTCGTGGAAACCGCTTCGGTCTCTTCTCCTTCGCTCTCGCCCCCGGCCGCGGCGAGCCGCTTGTTGCGGCGGACGGAGGACCAGAAGGAGGCGCCGATCAGGACGACGCCGATCATGCCGGTGATGAACTCGTTGATCTCGTACTGGATGGTGACCAGGAGGACGGCGGCGAGGGCGCCGATGGCGTAGTGGGCGCCGTGCTCCAGGTAGACGTAGTCGTCGAGGGTGCCCTCGCGGACCAGGTAGACGGTCAGGGACCGGACGTACATGGCGCCGATGCCGAGGCCGAGGGCCATCAGGACGATGTCGTTGGTGATGGCGAAGGCGCCGATGACGCCGTCGAAGGAGAACGACGCGTCCAGGACCTCCAGGTAGAGGAACATGAAGAAGGCGGCCTTGCCGGCCAGCTTGACCGCCGACTTGGGCTTGCCCTCGCGCTCGGCCCTCTCCTCGGCCTCGTGCTCGCGCTCCTCCTCGTCCTCGAGCTTGTCCTCGAAGAAGCCGGAGAGACCGCCCACGACCAGGTAGGTGATCAGACCGGCGATGCCGGAGAGCAGGACCGTCTCGGCCTTGTCGGCGTGGGTGCCGCCGTGCTGGTGGGCGTGGGCGCCGAAGGTGATGGCGGAGACCAGCAGCACGATCAGGGCGATGCAGACCGACAGCATGTCGACCTTGCCGAGCTTGGCCAGCGCGCGCTCCAGCGGAGCGAGCCACTTGATCTCCCGGTCCTCGAAGATGAAGTCGAGGAAGATCATCAGGAGGAACATGCCACCGAAGGCGGCGATCGACGGGTGGGCGTCCGTCACCAGCTCCTGGTAGCGGTCCTTGTCGGTCAGCGCGAGGTCGACGGCCTCGATCGGCCCGAGCGACGCGCTGATGGCGACGATCACGACCGGGAAGACCAGGCGCATGCCGAAGACGGCGATCAGGATGCCGATGGTGAGGAAGATCTTCTGCCAGAAGGCATTCATCTTCTTCAGAATCCCGGCGTTGACCACCGCGTTGTCGAAGGACAACGAGATCTCCAGCACGGACAGGATCGCCACCACGCCGAAGGCGGCCCACCCCCCGTAGAAGACCGCGGCCACCAGGCCGAGCGCGGTGACCGCGAACGACCACCCGAAGGTTTTCAGAAGCACCGGTCAGTTCACCGTGCCTTCGGGGAGGAGGGCGATGCCGTCGTCGTCGGCGTGCAGGACGTCGCCGGGACGGAAGGTGACGCCGCCGAAGGTGACGGGCACGTCGACGGCTCCGGCGCCTTCCTTGGCGCTCTTGCGGGGGATGGTGCCCAGTGCCTTGATGCCGAGGCGGAGTCCGGCGAGGGTGGCGCTGTCGCGGACGGCGCCGTGGAGGACCAGGCCGGCCCAGCCGTTGTCCTGGGCGGCGCCGGCGATGAGGTCGCCGACCAGGGCGGTGCGCAGGGAGCCGCCGCCGTCGACGACGAGGACGGCGCCGTCGCCCGGGGTGCGCAGCAGGTCGCGCAGGAGGCCGTTGTCCTCGTGGCAGGAGACGGTGCGGACCGGCCCGGCGAAGGTCCGGTGGGCGCCGAACTGGCGGCACTGCAGGTCGCAGACGCGCAGGTCGGTGCCGTACTGGTCGACGAGGTCGGCGGTGGGGACGGGGGTGACCATGATGGGTTCCTTCTTCGCTGGGTGGCTGACGTGCTCGCGGCTCATCCGGCCGTCAGGGGGATGGGGGCGCGAGCACGGCAGCCTGCTCGGGGGTGAGGGGGCGGGTGGTGTGTCCGCGCAGGAGGAGGTGCAGCTTGGCGGTCTCCTCCAGTTCCTCGATGGCGTCGGTGGCCTGTTCCATGGACGGGCCGGCGATGACAGGTCCGTGGTTGGCGAGGAGGAGGGCGTGGTGGGTGCGGGCCGTCCGTTCGGCGAGCGGTTCCAGGCTCCCGTCGCCGGGGGCGTGGTAGGGGAGGAGGGGGAGGGTGCCGACGCGCATGGCGTAGTAGGCGGTGAGCGGGGGCAGCGCGTTGGCGGGGTCGACACCGTCGAGGCAGGAGACAGCGGCGGCGTGGGTGGAGTGCAGATGGACGACGGCGTTGGCGGCGGGCCGTGCCCGGTAGAAGGCGGCGTGCAGGAATGCCTCCTTGGTCGGCCGTGGTCCGTCGAGGTGCTCGCCGCGCAGGTCCGTGCGAGACAGTTCGCCTTCCTCGACCGTGCCGAGGCTGGAACCGGTGGGGGTGAGCAGCAGGGTGCCGTCGGCCAGGCGGACGGACAGGTTGCCGGTGGAGCCGTGGGTCAGTCCGCGGGTGAACAGGGAGCGTGCGGTACGGACGATGAGGGCGCGGGCGGCCGACTCGTCGGCGTAGGTGGTCACTTGGTCTCCGTCAGGGCCCGGGTGAACAGGTCGGGAGCGCCGAAGTTGCCGGACTTCAGCATCAGGGCCAGGTCGCCGCTGTTGGTGGTGGCGTAGGTCCAGGGCACGCCGGGGTCGGCTTCCTCGCCGACGAGGACGGCGCGGACACCGAGGGCGGTGGTGACGGCGCCGGAGGTTTCCCCGCCCGCGACGAGCATGCGGCGGACGCCGCGTTCGACGAGGTGGGAGGCGAGGGTGCCGAGGAGTTCCTCGACCTGTGCGGCGGCCTCGGCGACACCGAGCTGGGCCTGGACGGCGGCCAGTTCCTCGGGGGAGGCGGAGGCGTAGACGAGCACCGGCAGTGCCGGATCCTGCTCGGCGTACCAGGCCAGGGCCTCGCCGGTGACGTCGCGGCCGGTGGCGGCGGCGAGCACGTCGAGGTGGAGGGAGGGCAGGCCGGCGGCGTAGAACTGGGCGATCTGCTCCAGGGTGCGGGCCGAGCAGCTGCCGGCCAGGACGGCGGCCCGTCCCTCGGACGGCTTCGGTTCGACGGATGACGGTCCGGTGGCGGGGTAGGCGTGCCCGAGTCCTTCGGCGAGACCGGCGGCACCGGCGACCACCGGCAGTTCGAGTGCGGCGGCACCGAGCACCGCGAGGTCGTCGTCGGTGAGGGCGTCGGCCACGACGTGCCGGACACCGGCCTGTTGGTGCGCCGTGATCGCCTCGCGGACGGCCTCGACCCCGCGCCGCACCGTGGCCCAGTCGACCAGGCCCACCGGGTGGCGGGTCTGCGCGGACAGCAGGCGCACCAGCGCGGAGTCCGTCATCGGGTTGAGCGGGTGGTGGCGCAGCGGGGAGTCGGACAGCAACTGGTCGTGGACGAACAGGTGACCTTGGTAGACCGTGCGGCCGTTGGGCGGGGAGGCCGGGCAGTGCACGGTGACGACGCCGCCGGCGGCGTCAAGGAGCGCGTCGGAGACCGGACCGATGTTGCCCTGCGGGGTGGAGTCGAAGGTGGAGCAGTACTTGAAGTACACCTGGGCCGCGCCCTTGTCCCACAGCCAGCGCTGGGCGGTGAGGGAGTCGGCGACGGCCTCGTCGGCGGGCGTGGAGCGGGATTTCAGGGCGACCACGGCCGCGTCGCAATCGGTCGGCAGGGTGGTGGTGTCGTCCGGGGTGCCGAAGACCAGGGCGGTGCGCAGGCCGGCCCGCCGGAAGGCGGCGGCGACATCGGTGCCGCCGGTGAAGTCGTCGGCTATGCAGCCGATGCGCAGGGTCATGGTCGGGCTCTCTCCTCGGGCTGTGCGTCGCGTGCGGCTTGTGGCGCCCGGGGCGGGCGGCGTGAAACCCGCCCCGGACGACCGGGGGGCTGCTACCGGGCAGCGCCGATGGCCTTGATGACGGCGGCGGTGAACTCGGTGGTGGAGGCGGAGCCGCCGAGGTCGCGGGTGGAGGTGCCGGCGGCGATCGCGTCGGCCACGCCCTGCTCGATGATCTTCGCGACGGCGGCGAGCTTCTCGTCGCCGTGCTTGGCGCCGAGCCATTCGAAGAGCATGGCGCCGGAGAGGATCATGGCGACCGGGTTGGCGATGTTCTGCCCGGCGATGTCGGGGGCGGAGCCGTGGGACGCCTGGGCCATGGCGGTGGTGGCGGAGGAGTTGATCGAGGGCGCGGTGCCCAGCGAGCCGGAGATCTCGCCGGCCAGGTCGGAGAGGATGTCGCCGAACATGTTCTCGGTGACGATGACGTCGAAGTCCTGGGCGCGACGGACGAGGTGGACGGTCATGGCGTCGATGTGGAAGTCGTCCACGGCGACGTCCGGGTAGTCCTTGGCGACTTCCTGGCACACGGTGCGGAACAGCCCGGTGGTGAGCTTGAGGACGTTGGCCTTGTGGACGATGGTGAGCTTCTTGCGGCGCGAGCGGGCCAGGTCGAAGGCGACGCGGGCGACGCGCTCGGTGGCCTCGCGGGTGATGATACCCAGCATGATCGCGGTGTCCGGGGTGGGCATGAACTCGCCGGTGCCCGCGAAGGTGTTGCGGTCGGCGTAGAAGCCCTCGGTGTTCTCGCGGACGATGACCAGGTCGGCGTTGTCGCAGACGGCCTTCGCGCCGGGGAAGCTCTTGGCGGGGCGGATGTTGGCGAAGAGCTGGAAGTGCTTGCGCAGGGTGCCCGAGGGATTGAGCGCGGACTTGTGCGGCTCCGGGTAGGAGACCGAGTCGTGCGGGCCGAGGTACCAGCCGTCCAGACCGGCCAGGGCGTCCTTGGTCTCCTCGGGAACGGGGGTGCCGTGGGTCTCGATGGCCGAGGCACCGAGCGGCAGGGTCACCCAGTCGACCGAGACACCGGCGGCGTCGGCGGCGGCGGTGGCGATCTCGACGGAGGACGGGACGATCTCGGGGCCGATGCCGTCGCCCTCGAGGACGCCGAGGCGGTAGGTCTTGCTGCTCATGGTGCGGGTTCCTCTCAGAACAGGGGGGTGGGGCGGGTCAGGAAAGTGCTGTCGCGGCGTCGGTGAGCGCGGTCCAGGAGCGGGCGGCGGCCTTGGGGCTGTCGCCGTCCTGGGTGTGTTCCAGGGTCAGCCAGCCGGTGAAGCCGCCCTCGCGCAGTGCGTTGAACAGGGCGGGGAGGCGGGGATCACCGATGGTCAGCGGGCCTCGGGTGGAGGGCGAGGCGAGTTGCAGGCAGCCGGTGACGGCGGCGTGTTCGGTGATCGCCCGGACCACCTCGACACCTTCGGCATCGAGGTGGTGGGTGTCCAGTACCAGTCCGGCCGGGGCGTCAAGGGAGTCGATGAAGGCGAGGGCTTCCCCGGGGGTGTGCCACAGCGAGGTGTTGGCTCGCGACTGGGGCTCCAGCAGGAGCCGGCTGCCGCGGTCGGCCGCCTCCTCGGCCAGCTGCTGTACGGCGCGCTCGGCCCATAGACACTGCATGTCCTCCAGCCCCGGCAGGAAGGTGCCGCGGGTCTGCCCGAGGGTGACTGGCACACCCAGCTCGCCGGCGAGACGGGCCGCGCCCAGCAGGCGGAACAGGGCGTGACGGCGTACGTCGGGCGACGGGTCGGTCAGCGTCAGCCGGTCCTGTGCGCAGACCGGGCCGGTGCCGATACCCAGCACCTTCAGGCCGGCCGCCTCCACCGTGCGGGTCAGTTCCTCGGCGGCGTGCGCGCCGGTCTCGCGGACCTGCACCTCCACCCCGTCGTAGCCCAGCTCGGCGAGTCGGCGGACTGCTTCGGCCGGCGGCGCGGTGAAGCCGAGCGGCATCGGCGCGGAGCAGTCGTGACCGGAGACGGTGTAGGCCAGCGGCCACGGCAGCCCCGTACTCATGACGCGACCGCCGGTGCTCCTGCCGGAACGAGCAGGCCGCGCAGTTCGCGTGCGGCGGCGCCCGCGCCGTCCAGCACCGGCACGCCCAACAGGTCGGCCAGGACGTCGCGGGCCGGGGTGAGCGAGTACTGCGCCAGCAGCACAACGTCGGCGTCGGCGCCCCCGGCTGCGCGCAGGGCGTCCGCCAGGTGCCGGGCGGCCTCCCCGGGGTGGGCCCCGGCGGCTTCCTCGCTCAGGGCGGTCACGATGTCGACCGGCCGGTCCGGGCGTACGGCCGGGACGAGCGCTTCGAGCTGGGCGACGGCCGCCGGTACGGCAGGCGGCGTCGAGGCGACGACGGCGATACGGCTGTACGGGCCGGCCAGGGCGGCCTTGAACATCGCCTCGTCGGACTTCAGGACGGGCGCCTTCCACAGGGTACGGGCGGTGTCCACGACTTCTCCGTAGGAGGAGCAGGTCAGCAGCAGGGCCTGGGCGCCGCCGTCCATCACGTGGCCGATCAGGCGGAGCATGCGCCGGCGCAGGGCGCCGGTGAGTTCGCCGGCCACGCGGGCGTCGTCGAGGAGGCGGTCGTCCAGCACGTTCCAGACCGTGGCCTGCGGGAACTCTTGCGCGAACGCCTCTTCGGCGATGCGGTGCGCGGGCGGCACGGCGTGGATCATGGCGACCAGAGGCTGGGGTTCGATCACCGGGGTTCTTACCTCTTCCGGTAGGTGGGGACCGGCAAGGGTCCCGACCGCGGGCCTGCCTCCGGCCGACCTGGGACATGTTTCCCGACGGCGGGGGCGCGGGCCCGAGATGGGGGACGGCGGCGTGGTGTCGCGGTGCCGTGCCGTCACTGTAGGCCGAACCGGTCAACCGGTCAACCGGTTGTATCGATGCGAAGCCCGCGAGCGCCGGCATCCGGGACCGGCTGCTCGCGGTTTCCCGCTACGCCTCGCGCTGTTCGAGTGCCTTCATCAGGCGGCGGGACGCGCCCTCCATGTGCCGGGCCATCGCCGCGCGGGCGGCTTCGGTGTCACCCTTCGCGACCGCCTCGAAGATCGGCACGTGGTCCGCATAGGCCACCTCGCGGGACCGTACGGCGCCCGTACGCTCGACCCAGCCGCGCTGGATCATCGCCCGCATTCCCTTGAGCATGTCGCGCAGCACCGTGTTGCCGGCCAGCTCGCCGAGGGCGGCGTGAAAGGCCGTGTCCGCCTCGGCGAACTCGTCGTCCGGGCACTCCCGCATCGCCGTCAGCCGGGCCCGCAGCAGCTCGACGCCCGCCTCGTCGCGCGCCTGCGCGGCCAGCCCCGCCACGATCACCTCCAGCTCCGCCCGGGCCTGCACCATGTCGCGGGCGCCCCGCTCGCCCAGGACCAGGCCCAGCTCGAACAGGCGGTAGAGCACGTCGGAGTCGGTGCCGCGGAAGTACGTCCCGCTGGACTGCCGGATCTCCAGCAGGCCGAGGAAGCCGAGCGACTTGATCGCCTCACGCACCGTGGGCCGGTTCACCCCCAGCATCTCGGTGAGCTGCCGCTCGGAGGGGATGCGGTCGCCGGGCTGGACCTCGCCGGACATCAGGTAGTCGATCAGGCGGCGGGAGACCTCGGCGGCCAGCGGCTCGCGCGGCTCGACCGTGATCCTGGCGAGTTCGGCCATCGATTTCCTCACTTCGGTATTGACGCGATGGCCAGATTCTAGTTACCTACCGGCAATCCGGTAAACCGGTTGTCCGGAAGTAGGCGAGCCAATCCGCCATCCTTGAGCGACCGGGTGTCCCGGTCGTCCCAGCCATGCCGGGCGCACTGCTCACAACCGCATCGGGCCATCGCCCACCGCGGCCGTGCGCCGGCCGAATCGCCGTACAGGAGCCCGCAGCCCCCGTGACCGATCCGACGCACGAGCCGAGCAAGACACCGCGTGCGCTTCCGGTCGCCGCCTGAACCGACCCGCACCGATCCCACGCGCCGTCCCGCGCCGCCGTCCGACCGGCGGCCCTCAGCCCTGCCCCAAGGAGCAACGATGCTCGCCGTCCTCGGCTTCGCCACCCTGGGCAGCTTCATGCTGCTCGTGATGCGGAAATACCTCTCCGCGTTCACCGCCATCATGCTCACCCCGATCGCCGCCGCCGTCATCGCGGGCAAGGGCACGAAGCTCGGCGACATGATCATGAACGGCCTGGACACCGTCGCGCCCACCGCGGCGCTCCTGCTGTTCGCCGTCCTCTACTTCGGCCTGATGATGGAGTGCAAGCTCTTCGAGCCGATCGTCCAGGCCATCGTCCGGGCTTCCAAGGGCGACCCGGTCCGGATCGTGGTCGGCACCGCCGTGCTCTCCCTCCTGGTCGCCCTCGACGGCGACGGCACCACCAGCTACATGATCGTCTGTTCCGCGTTCCTGCCCATCTACCGGCGCCTGGGCATGAACCCCCTCATCCTGGCGACGCTGGCGGCCATGGCGCTGGGCACCATCTCCGGCACCACCCCCTGGGGCGGCGCGGCTACCCGCGGCATCAGCGTCCTGCACCTGAGCGCCACCGAGTACTTCGTCCACATGATCGGCCCCATGGCCCTCACCAGCCTGGCCATCATCGCCGTCGCCTACTGGCTCGGTCTGCGCGAGCGCCACAAGATCGACGGTGAGAAGCTCGCCGCCTACAAGCTGGAGATCGCCTCCGGCGAGGCGTTCGAGCCGGTCAAGGCGGACTGGCGGATGTGGTTCAACGCGGCGCTCACCCTGCTGCTGATGGTGCTCCTCATCGCCGAGGTCGCCGACCTCCTGGTGCTGTTCATGGTGGCGTTCGTGATCGCCCTGCTCGTCAACATCCGCGCCATCGGGGACCAGCAGGACCTCATCAAGCGGCAGGCCGCCAACGCCGTGCCGGTGATGATCCTCGTCCTGGCCGCCGGCGTCTTCACCGGCATCATGACCGACTCCGGCATGATCAAGGCCATGGCCGACGCGGCCCTCTCGATCGTCCCGGAGGGCTGGGGCGACATCATCCCGCTGTTCACCGCGGTCCTCGCGCTGCCGCTCGGCTTCTTCATGTCGAACGACGGCTACTGGTTCGGCGTCGTCCCCGTGCTCGCGGAGTCCGCCGCGCACTACGGCATCCCCGCCAACGAGATCGCCCGGGCCGGCGCCATCGGCCAGATCCTCCACATGATGGGCCCCACCAGCGCCCCGCTGTGGGTCCTCCTCGGACTGGTCAAGGCCGAGCTGGGCGACTTCCAGCGGCACGCCCTGCGCTGGGGCGTCCTCGTCTCCGTCGCCTACATCCTCTTCGCCGTCATCACCGGCGCCATCAGCGTCACCTGAGCCGCACCCTGTGCCTTGCGTCCTCGTGCCCGGTGGGCCGCACCCCATGCCGGTGCGGCCCACCGGGTTCGTGCCGGGGCCCGATGGTTCGTCACCCTTGACGAGCGGGGCGACGGCGGACGCCACCATGACGATCACCACGAGACCGGCGACGCGTTGGACCCGCGCCTGCCCTTCGTGGTCCTTGGGGGGCATCGAGAAGTCCGGTCCGGGCCCCCGAGCACCTCAGGGAGAACACCATGCACCACCACGACACCGACGCGCCCTGCTTCCGCCACTTCGAGCCCGCGGTCCTGCGCCCGGCCGAACTGTCCTCCTTCAGCCGAGGCGGCGGCGCCCGCACCGTCCCGCTGATCACCCAGGCGGTCGGCGCCGAGGTCTTCCTCACCGGCCAGACCCTCTTCGACGGCGGCGCCGGCATCGCGCTGCACACCCACAACTGCCCAGAGAGTGTCACCATCCTCGAAGGCGACGCCCTCGTGGAGATCGACGGCAGCGAGCACCACCTCACCCGCTTCGACACGACCTACGTCCCCGCGGGCACGCCCCACCGGTTCCGCAACGCCTCCGCCACCGAGCCGATGCGCATCCTGTGGATCTACGGGTCGGTCAACGCCACGCGCACCATCGTGGAGACAGGCGTCACCGTACGGGTCGACGCCGAGCACGACAGGGCCGCCGCGACAGGCTGAGACCGACCCGACACAGATCCGTGCGTTCGTCCACGCATGGCTCGGGGAGACCGACTGGGTCGACAGTCAGACGGTTTCCGGATAGAGCAGGCAGTCGTCGGGACGAATGAGGAGGTTGATCTCCCGGCCTGTGTGCTGGACGGGGCTTTCGGCGTGGACGCGCAGGTCGCCGAAGCTGAGTGCATACTCGAAACGGGCACGTGAAGGCCCAGAACAGGCCGATGCCGACGATCGACGAGTCTGGAGCAGTCGGGCATCGTCCCTGACATGCCGAGTCTGGAAGAGACCGCCGCAGTCTGTAGGACTCTGATCGCCTCCGGTTTGGACACCGCGGTCTGTCTGATCGGTAACGCGGTGGCCGCGCTGGCGACCCGCCCTGAGCAATGGGAGTCTTGACGCTCGTTCGACGCTGCCTCTGACGGTTCGTCACCGTGGGGAGGCAGCTCTCGCCGCCCCACGGTGACGAAGCCGCCGGGCTCGGCGAGGAGCCGCCCGGACGGCGTCCGCTCCCGTCGGCGGCCGCCGGGGCCGTCGACCCACGTGGTGCTTCAGACCGCCAGCGCCACGAGGAAACGGGAGACCATGTTGTAGGCCGCGACCGTGGCGACCGCTTCCACGGTCTGCTGTTCACCGAACAGGCGCTTCAGCTCTTCGATGACCTCGGCGTCCACCTCGACCTGCTTGGTCGACTGGTCGGTGAGCGTGAGGAGGGCGCGCTCCTCCTTTTTGAAGAGAGCGCTGTCGGCCGCGTTCGGCTCTTTCAGGGCTTCGCACTTGTCGTCGGTGCCGCTTGCCTGCAGGTATGCCGGGTAGTGCACGCCCCATTCGAAGTCGGCCTTGTTCAGCACGGCCACCCGCAGCATGACCAGTTCGCGGTACTCCAGTGAGAGGTCGAACTCGGCACGGACCCGGCCCAGCAGCCCGTTCCATCCTGCGGCGAGCGGGAAGCTCTTCAGCAGGACCCGGTCGATTCCGATCAGCTCGCCGCCCGGGCGGCGGCCCCGCATGCCCGCGAGCAGTTCGGTCGGGGGAGCGGGGACGTCGCCCTCCTGCCACGGGGTGACGCGTACATCGCTCATTTTTGTACTCCTTCGCTGTCGACTTCGCCGCGTGGGGGATGTCAGACGGTGTCGTAGACACGGACGTCGGGGTCCGCCTGCAGGAGCGGCGCGAGTTCGCCGACGACGTCCTTCGTGAACAGCGGGCTGTCCAGGTAGGCGTTGGCGTCCGCCACGGACTGGAAGCCGTGGAGGACCTGCACGTCTTCTTCCCGGATCAGGAGTTCCTTGCTGGTGGCGCCGGCGATGGAGTCGAGGAACGGCTGCTTGTACTTCTCGTAGACGCTCGCCGCCGCGGGACGGTTGGCCGGATCCACGTGCAGGGTGATCTCAAGATAGGCCATGGATATGGCTTCCCTTCGTGCTCGTCGGGTGCGCCACGGGGTTACCGCAGCACATCTCGAATTTAGGAGCGCGCCGGAAGATCCGGTAGGGGCGGTCGTTGAATCTGGCGATAAGAGTTGTGTATGGCTAGCGGGATGCGACGAGTGCCTGGGCGAGGAGCGACAGGTCCGAGCGGAGTGCGGATTCCGGGTTCCACACGGCTTCGAAGGAGATCTGTACCTCGCGGCCGTCGTTCAGCAGGGGGCGGTGGGGGACGGTCGGGGAGGTGAGCCTGGACTGGGGGAGCATGGCCGAGCCGAGCCCGAGGCCGGCCCATTCCTCCAGCACGCGGTAGCTGGCCGCTTCCCCGGGGTAGGTGCGCAGCGGCACTTCGTTCGCCTGGAAGAGCTGGGTGGTGAACGTGGTCAGGCCGCACGCGTCGGGGACGAGGATGAACTGCTCGCCTCCGGCTTCGGCGAGTTCGAGCGAGTCGTCGTCCGCGGCGGTGGGGCCGACCACGACGACGGGTTCGACGTGGATGACCCGGTGCTCGTAGCGTGGCATGGCGGTGACGGCCGGGATGAGGATGATGTCGAGCCGGCCGGCCTGCAGGCCGGCCCGCAGGTCCTGCATGTTGGCCTCGTGCAGCACCAGATCGCGGGGTGTCGGCAGTTCCCGGACGGCGCTGAACGCGCGGGCCACCAGGTGAGGGCCGATGAGCGGCGAGACGCCCATGCGGACCTTCTGGTCGCCCGGTTCGGTGAGCCGTCTGGCCTCGGCGGCGACGGCGTCGAGCGCGGCCACGGCCCGCTCGATGAGGGGCAGGATGCGGGTGCCGAACGCGGTCTGGGTCACACCGCGCGGTGACCGGTCGAAGAGCCGCTCCCCGAGTCGTTCCTCGAGCTTGGCGATGCCGTTGGACAAGGCCGGCTGAGTGACGCCGTAGGCCCGTGCCGCCGCGCTGAAGGAGCGGGTTTCGGCGACCGCCTGCGCGTACCGGAGCCCTTCCACGTTCAGCCGCTCTGTCATAGCCATTGCCTATTGCCTCATTCGCTTTCGTCGCCTACCGCTGAGGTCAGCCGGTTTCTAGGGTGTGCGCCAGGTGGCCTCTCTATCACCCACCCTTATAACACTCGTTCTCGTCCCTTCAGGAAGTGCACCGTGCCGGACTCCGCTGTGACCATGGTCGTGACCGAGCCGGACGGACCGCTGGTCCCGTCCGTCGCCGCCGCCGCCGTCCCGCCCGAGGGACATCAGGTACGGGTGTCCGTCCTGGCCAGTGGGGTGTGTCACGCCGACATCGGGACGGCCCGGGCCTCGAAGGCGCACGCGGGCTACCCGGTGACACCCGGCCACGAGGTCGCCGGGGTCATCGCCGAGGTCGGTGACCGCGTGACCGGCTGGAAGGTCGGGGAGCGGGTGGCCGTCGGCTGGTTCGGCGGCAGCTGCGGTCACTGTGCCTTCTGCCGTGCCGGTGACGTCGTGCACTGCCCGGAGCGGAAGGTGCCGGGGCTGTCCTATCCGGGCGGTTGGGCGCAGAGCATCACCGTGTCGGCGGACACCCTGTCGCGGATTCCCGACGGGCTCGACCCGTTCGACGCCGCGGTGTTCGGCTGCGCGGGCGTGACCACCTTCAACGCCGTACGCAACGCCGGTACCCGGGCCGGTGGACGGGTGGCCGTCTTCGGGCTCGGTGGGCTCGGGCACCTGGCCGTGCAGTTAGCGGCGCGGCTGGGCTACGAGACGGTGGCCGTCGCACGGGGCGCGGACCGCGAGGAACTGGCCCGTGCCCTGGGAGCCCGGCACTACGTCGACAGCACGCGCCGGTCCCCCGGAGCGGCCCTCGCGGAACTGGGCGGCGCCGACCACATCGTGTGCACCGCCTCTTCCACCGAGGCAGTGGACGAACTGGTCACCGGGCTGCGGGCGCACGGTCTGCTCACCCTGGTCGGGGTGGACGCGGGCACTCTCCGTCTTCCCGTGGGCCTGCTGGTGAGCCGGGGGCTGAGGGTGGCCGGCCACCTGACGGGCAGTGCCCGGGACACGGAGGAGGCGATGGCCTTCGCGGTCATCAACGGGGTCCGTCCCATGATCGAACGGATGCCGTTGAAGGACGCAGGTGAGGCCGTCTCACGCCTGCGGTCCGGGGCTCCCCGGTTCCGCATCGTGCTGGACCCCGCGCAGGTGTCGTGACCGTCCCCGAACGTCTTCGACGCCCCGTCATGCAATCCGGGTCGCTTCAGCGCCCGTCACCCTGGAGGCAACCCGCACATGTCCCGCAGTGCCAAGCCTGACGTCATCGTGATCGGCGCCGGCGCCGCCGGACTCGCCGCCGCGACCGCCCTCCACCAGGCCGGACGCCATGTCCTGTGCCTGGAGGCACGGGAGCGGGTCGGCGGCCGCATGCTGAGTACCCCCGTCGACGGCGGCGCCCTGGATCTGGGTGCCACCTGGTTCTGGCCGGGGGAGCAGCGCGTCGCCACGTTGGCCGCGCGCACCGGCGCAGGCGTCTTCGACCAGCACCTGTCCGGCGACGCCGTCCTCCAGGACGGGGCGGGGGCCCGCCGCCTGCAGGGCAACATGATCGACGTCCCGTCCTACCGTTTCGCGGCCGGGGCGCAGCACCTGCCCTCGGCGCTGGCGGCGAGCCTGCCCGCGGACGCCGTACTGCTGGACACACCTGTCACGGCGATCCATCCCGTCGTCGGGTACGGCCTGGAGGTGCACACCCCGGACCGTACGCTGCGTGCCTCTCACGTCGTCCTGGCCGTGCCGCCCGCGCTGGCGCTGGAGCGCATCGACTTCGGGAACGCGCTTCCCGACGACGTCGTCCGGCTGGCGCGCTCCACTCCGGTGTGGATGGGTGCCGTCGCCAAGGTCGTCGCCCTCTACCCCTCCGCCTTCTGGCGTGAGGATGGTCTCGCCGGCGCGGCCTTCAGCAGGTCCGGACCGCTTCAGGAGATCCACGACATGTCCGGCGTCGACGGCCGGCCGGCGGCTCTCTTCGGGTTCGCCCACGCCCGCGCAGTCCGGCCGGGCTTCGAGGAGGCGGTGGCCGCCCAGCTCGCCGCGTGCTTCGGACCCGGCGCCGGGTCACCCGAAGCCCTGCACGTCTGCGACTGGAGCCGTGAGCCCTGGACGGCTCCCCGGTCCGTGCACGCCCTCGCCGACTACTCCCTCTTCGGCCACCCGCTCTACCAGCGGCCGACGCACGACGGCCGCCTGCACTGGGCTTCGACCGAGACGGCCACGGAATACGCCGGACACGTCGAGGGCGCCCTGCACTCCGGGGAGCGCGCCGCGCTCGCCGTCCTGTCCTCGGCGCTGTACGGCTCGGGCATCACCGCCGACTGATACGGCAATGGCCGGCGAGGTCAGCGCCTGAAGTCGGTCTCCTCGATGCGGGTCTGCACGGTCCGTCCGCTTTCCCACATGTTGGCGCCCGGGGCCACGTCCGGTGCGGGGATGTCGGCCCGGTTCTCGCGCTTGCCCGGTGTGGAGAGGCCGAGCCGGTCGTCCCGGGCGCGGATCATCTCGTCCGACGCCTGTCCGTCCTCGGTGAAGCCGATCATCAGCTGCGGGATGCCGTAGGGGAAGTCGTCGCGGTCGTACTGCCAGGTGTGGAAGGTTTTGCCATAGGTGGTCACGAGGTCCTCGAAGTATGCGTGCTCGGCCAGGTCGGGGATGCCGGGCGCGACCAGGAGGCCCGACTTGACCTCGTAGCGGTGGCTGTGCCACAGCCGCTTCTCGTCGGCGGGCAGGGCGCGGAAGCGTTCCTCGCTGATGATGTACTCGATGCCGATCAGCCGGGCGTCGGGTGCGTTGCGGTCGAAGATGACGCACTGATGCAGGTCGTGCTGGAGGTGGATGCAGAAGTGCGTGGCCTCGACCTGCCGCCCCATGTCGTCGGCGTACATGTGGAAGCCGTTGAGGTAGGTGCTCATCGCGTCGAGCGGGTACTTCGTCTGCATGGCCCCGGCGGCCACGTCGAGTGCGCGGTGCTTGAGCGGATGGCCTTTGCCGATCTTGCTGATCGTCGCCGCCTTGCGGCCGAACAGGAGACCGGCGGCAGCCGTCACGCCCGCGGCGGCACCGAGTGCGATGGAGGAGGCTGTCCCCAGGCCGGATCCGCTTGAGCAGCGCTTTCGCTGAATGGATGCCATGGCTGGCGGGTGCCCAAGGTCTCACTGCCGTAACGGAACGCGCGGCGGCTGCCGCAAGGAGCTCGAGGGTGCTTCAGCGTGCCCGGACGAGGAGGGCCCAGAACGCGAGTACGGGCAGGACCAGGACAGCGGCGACGGCGTTCAGCCCGCCGAAACCGATCCAGCTCATCAAGGGTCCGGCCAGGCCGGCGCCCACGGCCGCGACGACGTTCATCGCGGTGTCCGTGGTGCCCTGCACCCCGGGCCGCAGGGGGGCGGGAGTGGCTTCACTGAGCATCGCCGACCCGGCCACCAGGTTGAACGACCAGCCCAGCCCCAGGAGGAACAGGCCCGCCATCATCAGGCCGACGGAGTCGTGGCCCATGCCCGACAGCGCGGCGGACACCAGGAAGACGGCCTGGCCCGCCACCACCGTCGGGAGATGGCCGATCCGGTCGGCCAGCCAGCCGACGACCGGGGAGAACGCATACATGCCCAGCAGATGGCCGCTCACGGTGATGCCGACGACGGTGAGACCGGAGCCGTGCTGCGCCATGCTGACCGGGGTCATCGTCATGACCGCCGCCATCACCGTGTGGGCCAGGACGACGGCCGTGAAGGCGAACGCCGCGCGCGGGGAGTGGCGCAGGTGGCGCAGACCCGCGCGCAGCGTCCCGGTGCTTCGGGGCTTCTTCTGCGCAACGTCGGTCTCCGCTGCTGCGGCTCTCGTGTCGGCTTCACGCTCCTGCCGCTCCTCGGCCTCCTGGTACCGGAGGGACAGCATCAGAGGGTCGGGGCGCATGAGACCCCACAGGAGCAGGGCTGCCAGTGCCATGCCGGCGCTCGCCAGGACGAACGCGCCGGCGAGCCGGGGGAGGTTCAGGGCCGACGCGACGGCGGCGCCCGGGTCGGCGAGGTTGGGCCCGATCACCGAGCCGATGGTCGTGGACCACACCACGATGGACAGCGCCTGGGCGCGACGGTGGGGCGCGGCGAGGTCGGCCGCCGCGTAGCGGCTCTGCTGGTTCGTCGCGCTTCCGACGCCGAACAACAGCATGCCCACGATGAGCAGGGGTATGGACCGGCTCACCGCCGCGCCCACGAGCAGTGCCCCGCCGACGGCGGCCACGAGCCATCCCAGGCTCAGTGAGGTCCTGCGCCCGGCCCGTTGCGCGACCAGGGCGAGGGGGACGCCGACCGCTGCGGCGCCGGCCGTCATGGCCGTACGGGCCAGTCCGGCGTACGTCTCGCTGTGGGCCACCGATTCGGCCAGCAGGGCGCCGATGGACACCGCCACACCGACGCCGACCCCGCCGACGATCTGGGCCGCGGACAGGACCCGGACCGTACGCCTCTGCACGGCGGCGACCCGGGCGTCCGCCTGCCACGGTTGCGCGGATGGCTGTTCCGCGGATGCCTGCTCCGGCTTCGTGGATATGTCGTCCGGCGTGCTCACGTGTCGGCTCTCCCTCAGTGGTCGAGTGGGTGAGTGGAGGTCGGAGGCGGAGTGGTCCCGCCGCGGTCAGGGGTCGTGCGGGGCGGGGTCCCGAAGTGGTCTTCCGGCCGAGGGTGGTCCCGGCGTGCCAGCAGGACGGCGGCGGCGATCGCGGCCACGGCGGCCAGCGCGAGCAGGAGCACCCGGTCCGGTACCGCGCCGCCCAGACGTGCCAGGTCCTCCTCCAGTCCCGCCTCCGTCTCGACGCTGACCGGGGAAGGCAGGGCCGCGGTGCCGTCGAACAGCAGGAAGACCGAGCCCAGAAGCACGAACAGGGTGCCGCTCAGGAGGGAGGTGGTGTGCCAGGAGAAACGTCCCAGGCTGAGGGTGCGGCCCCGCAGCCACCGCTTGTGCCCGAGGTCGAAGCGGTCCCAGAGCAGGGACAGGGCGAACAGGGGAACGGCCATGCCCAGGGCGTAGACGGCGAGCAGCAGACCCCCGTGCGCGGGCCGGCCGCCGAGCGCCGCCAGGGTGAGGATGGAGCCGAGGATGGGCCCGGCGCAGAACCCCGCCAGGCCGTAGACCGTGCCGAGTGCGAGGACGGAGAGGGCCGATCCGGAACGGCGCGCGCCTGCGGCCTGCTGGAGCCGGCGGACGCCGAACCCGAGCCCGGCGATCTGCGCGACTCCCAGCGCGATCACGGTCCAGCCGCCGATGGTGACCAGGAGATCGCGGTGGCCGTAGAAGAGGCGGCTGGCGAACGATCCGGCGACACCCAGCGGTACCAGGGTGGTGCACAGGCCGAGGTAGAACAGTCCCGTGCGCAGCAGCAGTGTGGTGGTGCTGGTGAAGGAGTAGGCGAAGAAGGCCGGCAGGAGCAGAGCGCTGCACGGGCTGAGCAGGGCCAGCAGTCCGCCGAGGAAGGCGGCCAGCAGGCTCGCGTCGCCGTTCACCGGGCGTCCTCGGCCGCGGCCTCCACGGTCTTCTTGAAGGTGTCGACCGACTGGGCGCCCAGGACGGGGACGTCGTTGATGAGGAAGGCGGGAGTGCTGGTCACACCGAGGGCGTAACCCTCCTCCTGGTCACGCCGGACGGCCGTGTCCGCCGCGTCGGAGTCCATGTCCGTGCGCCACTTGTCGAGGTCCTGCACCCCGGCGGCCTTGGCCATGGAGGTCAGCTTGTCGGCGGAGAAGGCGCCGGTGTTCTTCTTGTGCGTCTCGCCGTACGCCTGGTCGTGGAACTCCCAGAACCTGTCCTGTCGGCCCGCCGCCCAGGCGGCGCGGGCGGCCTGCTCCGACTCGTCGCCGAAGATGGGGAAGTTGCGCCACTCGATGCGCAGCACGCCCTTGTCGACGTAGGAGCGGATCAGCTCCGGTTCGGTGTCGCGGGCGAACTTCCCGCAGTACGGGCACTGGAAGTCCGAGTACTCGATCATGACGACGGGGGCGTCGGCCCTGCCCACGGCCAGGGGATCGTCGCCGTCGCGGCGGGCGAGTGCGAGCAGGGCCTCGGACTGGGCGTCGGGTGTACCCGCCTCGGTCGTGGCGGAGTCGCGTGAGGTTTCGTCGGAGGAGCTGTCGTCGAGGGTGAGGGCGAGCACCGCGGTGACGACGGCGGCCAGCCCGAGTGCGGCGGCGGCGAGCGTACGGCCCCGTCGGCGGGTGCGCGACGCGGAGGAGGCAGAGGACGGCATCGGGATCAACCTTGTGCTGGAGGTGCGAACGGTGGACGGCGAACGGCGCTCGTACCGAGCGCGCGCCATGACCGGGTGACGATCCGGACGGCACGCGGCGCGCGGGCGGGCGCGGGCGCTCGGTCTAGATCCGCATCCGGTCGGGGACGGTCCGCACCGTCGGTGGGGAGAGCCCCGACGTCACCGCATCGCGACGCACGTCGGCCGAGGAGGTGCGCGACACGGCACCGGACAGGGCGACCGATGGGACGACCTTGTCCGTGGCCGCCGGGAGGTTCACGTCCGGCTGGGCGGGGAGCACCTTCCGGCACGGCGCCGGGCCGCCGGGTGTCTCGCACTGGGGGGAGTCGGGCCGTGCCGCGTCGACGGTGCCGGGAGCTTCCTCCCCCGCCGACGGCTCCTGAGCGCTCCCTTCCACGGGGGCGATGACGGGCGCCCGGTCCCATGCCAGGGTGACTTCGCCGCTCGCGTGCGCACGCGTCCCGCATGCCCACGCGCTCATCACGAGGAGAAGCGACAGCAGGGCCGTGAGCCCGTGCCGGGCCCGGGTGTGAGGCGGACCCGCGACGGCCGCGCCCGGTCGGCGGGGCACCGGTGTCACCTCGTTCCCGGTCACCACCGGGCCGGCCGCGATCCGCACGTCACAGGCAGGTATCCAGAACGAGATAGCCGTCGATACGGCGGACCTGGTCGGAGTCCGGGTCCGCGGGCAGGGCGTGTCCGAGGTGCTCGGCACGGACCTCGCCGATCCACTGGTCGTGCTGGTACTCGTGGTTGATGAGCGCGGTCAGCAGATGGGTCGCGACGATCGTCATCTGCGTGGGGGCGCCGACCTTGCCGGCTGCGATGTCGCCGATGCGGGCGTGCACCCGTTCGGCGACGGTCTCTCGGTAGTCGCCCAGCCGCCGCACGGTGGGCAGGGCGCCGCGGAACTGCTCCGGGTTGGCGGAGTCCATCACGGCGTCGAGGGCGGGGTCGGGGCTGGGTTCGGCCGCGGTGAGGTTGCGGATCATGAAGTGGGCGACGTGGGCCTGGTGGCCGAGGTGCCAGCCGATGGCGCTGAAGTCCTCGTGCGGGCGCCAGATCACCTCGTCCGGAGTCAGGTCCCGCCACAACTCGTCGGTGTAACTGCGAGCACGGTCGTACTCACGCAACAGCGCTTGCAGTTCGTGCATGACTCCTCTTCCGGGTGTCCGGTGCGGGATGGGCGACGGGAGTTGGGACGTACTCGTGGCAGCGGCCCATCCCGAGCGTCACGGCGGTACGGCCGTCGGCGGCATACCGTCGCCAATGTAGGGAGCCGTTCGGCGGTCCGGTAGGAGCGCAAGCCGAATGGGCTCATCACTGCTCTGTATGGCCCACGGCGATCAGGGGCCGATCGCCGGACGGCTGCCGCTGCCTGCTCTTCCCTGTGTAGAAGGTGTAGGCAGCGAACACGACCGCGACCCAGCCACCCGACACGAGGAGCGACACGCGGGTGTCGGGGAGGACGGCGATGCAGACGAGGACGGCCGCGATGAAGGCCAGGGCAAGGTAGTTGCTGTACGGGTGCAGGGGCATCTTGTAGCGGATGCCGTCCTCCTCGCCGCTCGCGACCTTGGCCTTGCGGAACCTCAGGTGGCTGATCACGATCGATCCCCAGGCGCATATCAGGCCGAAGACGGTCACGGACGAGAAGATCGTGAAGACCTGGTCGGGCATCAGCAGGTTGAGCAGCACACCGGCGGCCATCGTGACGAACACGGCCGTGACCGCCCGGGACGGTACGTTCCTGTGATTGACGGTGCCGAGGAACCTCGGGGCGTTGCCCTGCAACGACAGGTTGTAGAAGGTGCGGCTGTTGGTGAAGACGGCGGAGTTCACCGCCGACAGCACGGCGGTGATGACGACGACGTTCATGACCGTCGCCGCGGCGGGTACGCCGATCCTGGCGAAGACCGTCACGAACGGGCTGCCCGAGCCGTTCAGCGAGGTCCAGGGGAAGACGGTGACGAGGACGGTGATGGCACCCACGTAGAAGATCATCAGCCGCCAGAAGGTCGCGTTGACGGCCTTCGGCATCGTGGTGGCGACATCCTTCGTCTCGCCTGCCGCGATGCCGAGGTTCTCCACGCCGCCGAAGGAGAAGGCGACCATGACGATGGCGAGGAACGCGGCACCGATGCCATTGGGGAAGAAGCCGCCGTGGTCGTGGAGATGGCCGAGACCGATGGCGTTGCCTCCGTTGCCGGCGCCGAAGAGGACCATGGCGAAGCCGAAGAGGATCATCGCGATGATCGCCACCACTTTGATGAGGGCGAACCAGAACTCCGCCTCGCCGTAGAACTTCACCCCGACGACGTTGACGACGAACAGGACGGTGACCGCCACCGCCGCCGTCGCCCAGATCGGCACCGAGGGGAACCAGTACTGGACGTAGTGTCCCAGGGCGTTCAGCTCGGCCGCGGTGGTGGCGAGGAGGAAGATGAAGGCGTTCCAGCCGTTGAGGAAACCGGCGAAGCGGTGGATGTAGCGGTTGGCGTAGGAGATGTAGGCGCCGGAGACCGGCTCCTCCACCGACATCTCGCCCAGCGCCCGCATCACGAAGTAGATCGCGACGGAGGCGACGACGTAGGTCACGATGATGGCCGGTCCTGCGGTGGCGACGGCCGATCCCGAGCCGTAGAACAGGCCGGTCCCGATCGCACCGCCGATGGCGATCATCTGGATGTGCCGGCTCTTCAGATCCCTTTTGAGATCTTCTTTCTCATGGGTTTTCGCGGTGCTGGCGGGCATGTCACTGCTCCCTGACGGAGAGGGTGGTGCTCTGGCGAAGGGACGTGCAGATACACGAACGCCGCAGCAAGAGGGTGCTGCGGCGCACGCCCGTGGCCGGCCACGGGCGCCTGGTTGTGCTTCAGGCCGGAAGACGGCTCCCGGTCACAGGCGCGGTGTCACGCGCAGGCGATGACCGCCTCGATCTCGACCGGGGCACGCATGGGCAGCGCGGCCACGCCGACCGCCGAGCGGGCGTGCTCCCCCGCCTCGCCCAGCACCTCGACGAACAGGTCGGAGGCACCGTTGGCGACCAGGTGGTGTTCGTTGAACTCCGGTACGCCCGCGACGAACACGGTGATCTTCAGCAGCTGCTGGATCCGCGAGAGGTCACCGAGTGCCGACTTGGCCTGGGCCAGGACGTTCGCCGCGCACCAGCGGGCCGCGAGCTGACCGGTGGGGACGTCCAGGTTCTGGCCGAGCAGTCCGGTGGCGACCAGGGCGCCGTCGCGCAGCGGAAGCTGCCCGGAGGTCCGCAGCAGGTGCCCGGACCGCGTGTACGGCAGGTAGTTGGCGACGGACCGGGCCGGCTCGGGCAGGGGCACGCCGAGTTCGGTCAGGTGCTTCTCGATGGCAGATGTCATGGGTGTCCTGTCTTCCGGAGAGTGTGTGCTTGCCGCCAGGGCGAGGCCGGGCGGCTCAGAGGCCCTTGATCGCGGTGAGCAGCCGGTCGACGGCCTCGTCGACCGTGGAGCGGGGACAGCCCAGGTTGACCCGCATGTATCCGTGGCCCTCGATGCCGAACTTCTGGCCCTTGTCCAGCCAGAGCCGTGCCTTGGTGAGCATGAACTTGTCGAGGGACGCGGCGTCCATGCCGAGGTCCCGGCAGTCCATCCACGCCAGGTACAGGGAGTCGGCGGGCAGGACGCGCACCTTGGAGGTGGCGGAGTTGACCGACTCGGCGAAGTGGGCGTGGTTGCCGCGCAGATACGTGAGCATCTCCTCCAGCCAGGGCTCACCGTGCGCATAGGCGGCCTCGGCGGCGACCATGCCCAGAACGTTGACCAGCGGGAACATGTTGCGGTCGTACTGACGGGACAGCTCCGCGCGCAGCCTGGGGTCGGGAACGAAGACGTTGGCGCTCTGCAGTCCCGGGAGGTTGAACGTCTTGCTGGGGGCGGTGCAGGTGATGCTGTTGCGGGCGAACTCCTCGCCGAGCGAGGCGAACGGGATGTGCTTGCGGTCCGGGTTGACGACGAGGTCCTGGTGGATCTCGTCGGAGACGACCAGGACGCCGTGGCGGGCGCAGATCTCGCCCATGGTCCGCAGCTCGTCCTCGGTCCACACGTTTCCGGTGGGGTTGTGGGGGTGGCTGAGGATGAACAGCGTGGTGTCCGGCCGGATGGCGGCCTCGAATATCCGGGCGTCGAAGCGGTAGCCGTCGTCGGTGCGCACCAGCGGTGCGAACGCGAGGTGGCGGCCGTTGAGCAGGATGTCGTCGTGGAAGTGGGCGTAGACCGGCGGCTGGATCAGCACCGAGTCGCCCGGGGCGGAGAACGCCTGCACCGCCGTCTTGAGCGTGGTGATGATGCCGGCGGTCTGCATCACCCAGTCCCGCTCCACCTCCCAGCCGAACCGCTTGGCCTGCCAGCCGGTCACGGCGTCGAGATAGCTGCCGGTGGCGCCGCCGGGATAACCGAAGACGCCGTGGTCCACTGCCTGGTGCAGCGCGTCGAGTACGGCCTGCGGGGCCTTGAAGTCGGTGTCGGCGACCCACATCGGCAGCGGGTCCGCCGCGGCCTCGTCGGGGGTCAGCAGCTGATGGGCGTAGGCCCACTTCATGGAGTTGCTGTTCTTGCGGTCGATGACGGTGTCGAAGACCGATCCGGTGGTTCCCGTGGGGGCGGCCTGTTGTGTCTGGTCGGGGCAGACGGGGTCGGTTTCCATGGCTGGATGCTAGCTATGACTGTGGGCAAAATGTTCGTGAACTTTGCCTCCAGATAGGCAAGCGTGGCTAAGATTTCGAGAATGGATGCCACTGATCGCAAGATTCTTGCCACCCTGCAGGCGGAGGGTCGCATCACGCTCACCGATCTGGCCGACAAGGTCCGGCTCAGCGTCTCCCGGTGCCAGCGGCGGGTCCGCGATCTGGAGGCGGCCGGGATCATCCGCGGCTACCGTGCCGTGGTCGACGCGGCGGCACTGGGGTTCGGGTTCGAGGTGCTGGTCTTCGCCACCCTCAGCCGCCCCGACGCCGTGACGGAGTTCGACGCGGCGCTGGCCGACATCCCCGAGATCGTCGAAGCGCAGCGGCTGTTCGGAGAGCCGGACTACCTGGTCCGCGTGGTCACGGCCGACCTGCCGTCCTATCAGCACCTCTACGAGTCGGTGCTCATTCACCTCCCGGGGGTGCGCAGCCTCAACTCGACCATCGTGATGAAGCAGGCCGTCCACCCACGCCCCCTGCCCGAGCGGCCCTCACGCCAGGGAACGCCGCCCGCTGCCGGCGCCTGAGCGTGATCGACGAATCCGCTCCGCGCACCCCGCTGCTCACGACCGGGGGCTCCGGACGTAACCTGCGGCGCATGAGTGACGCCACCCCGGTAGCCCCGGCCACCCCGCGCGAAGCTTTCGCCCTGCTCACCAGCGGAAACCGGCGCTTCGCCGCGGGCACCCCCCGGCACCCCAACCAGGATGCCGCCCGCCGCGCCGACACCGCCGCCGCTCAGCACCCGCACGCCGTGCTGCTCGGATGCTCCGACTCCCGGCTGGCCGCGGAGATCATTTTCGACCAGGGGCTGGGAGACCTGTTCGTCGTGCGCACCGCCGGGCACATCGTGGGATCCGAGGTCCTCGGCAGCATCGAATACGGGGTGAGCGTGCTGGGCTGTCCGCTCGTCGTGGTCCTCGGGCATGACGCGTGCGGGGCCGTCGCGGCGACCCGCGCCGCCGTGAGGGAAGGTACGACCGCGAGCGGTCACCTGCGGGACGTCATCGAGCGGGTGACCCCGAGTGTGCTGGCCGCGCAGGCGGCGGGCGTGAGCGAGGACGAAGGCTTCATCGCCACGCATGTCCACCACACGGTCGACCTCATCATGGACCGCTCACGAGAACTGGCCGACCAGGTCGCGTCCGGACACGCTGCGGTCGTCGGCCTGACCTATCGCCTGGCCGAGGGCACCGTCCGCACGGTGACGTCCCGGGGCATGAATCTGCTGCCGGACCCGGGCGCAGCATCTGCGACCGCACCTGTGCCGGAGAGCCGATGACCCGCCCGTCCCCTGCCGCCGAGTCCGCCCTGACCGTCGACGGCACCGGCCTGCTGTGCGTCACACTCCTGCTCCGTCTGCGCAAGGAGATCGACGGAGCGCCGGCGGGCACCGTCGTCCACGTCATCGCCACCGACCCAGCGGCGCCGCTCGACCTGCCCGCCTGGTGCCACATGACCGGCCACACCTACCTCGGCCCCGTTCCGGGCGAGCGACCTGTGTACGCCCTGGAACTCACCGACGGTGCCCGCACCACCCGCCCGGACGCCCCGTGGCACGCGCTGGAGCAGGAGCGGTAAGACCTTCGGCGGCGGTTCCGCCTTCCATTCCACGGCCCGTTCCACAGGCGGGAGCCCGATATGCCTGCGGGCGGAGCGCGAGTGGAGGCGGACAGGGGGTGCGGAAGCCCCGGAAGGTCACCCGACGGCGGGTCTTGAAACCGAGTCGCTCGTAGAGCGCGATGGCGCCGGTGTTCGTCTCCGCCACATGGAGGAAGGGCCGGTCGCCTCGCGCCACGATGCGGGCGGCGAGCGTGCTGACCAGATGGCCGGCGTAGCCCCGCCCCCGTGCTTCGGGGGCGGTGCAGACGGCGCTGATCTCGGTCCATCCGGGCGGGCGCAGGCGCTCCCCGGCCATCGCCACCAGGGTGCCGTCGACGCGAATCCCGAGGTAGGTGCCGAGTTCGTGGGTGCGCCGCCAGAAGGGTCCGGGTTCGGTCCGTGCGACGAGGTCGAGCATGTCGGGGACGCTGTCCGGGCCCAGTTCGACCAGGTCGGCGCCGGACCGGACACCGGGTCCGTCCGGGTGGCCGACGCCGGACCAGATCATCTGACGGCCCTCCAGGCTGAAGACCGGCTCCCAACTGGGCGGTGGAGCAGCCGGACAGCTGAACATGTCGGCGAAGGCACCCGGGCCCAGCAGCTCGGCGAGATCGGCCCAGTCGGCAGCGTCCGGCTGTGTGGACACGGAGGCGAAGGTTGCCACGTCCGTGAGGTAGGTGGCGGCCCGGCCGAGGCGGCGGGCCAGACGCGCGTGCCGACCGCCGAGCGACCGGCCCACCGGGTCGTCGAGAACCGGGGCGTCGTCGCTTGTCATCCTGCAGTTCCTTTCCTGGTGACGGCGCGGTCGGGCGGCGGCCAGGACCGTGCCCGTCGGCACTGCGGGCTCACTGGCTCGACGGGGACCGCACCGCCCGGTGTGCTCGGGAACTCAGGGCTGGGTGGTGGCCACCTTCAGCCCGAATCCGATCAGTACGGTCCCGGTGACACGGTCCATGCCCCGGCGCACGGCCGGCTTCTCGAAGAAGGAACGGGCCTTGGACAGGAGCATGACGTATCCGCCGAGCCAGACCGCGGTGAGCATCGCGTGTACGAGGACCAGTAGAGCCATGCCGCTGTGGGCGGACAGCCCGGTCGGGGCCAGTGCCGGGAGCAGACCTGTGTAGAACACGGCGATCTTGGGATTGAAGACGTTGCTGACCAGGCCGGTCTGCCAAGGGTTGCCGCGAGGCGGGGTGAGGGTCGCCGCCGGTGCTTGGGAGCGCCCGCGGCGACTCTGGAGCAGCGCCTGGAAGCCGAGGAAGACCAGGTAGGCGGCGCCGGCCAGTTTGACCACGGTGTACGCGGTGGCGGACGCGGCCAGGACAGCGGCGAGGCCGGCCACCGCGAGCACCCCCCAGACCAGCAGCCCTGCCGTGATGCCGCCCACGGTCCGCAGCCCGTCCTGCCAGCCGGAGGAGACGGCACGCTTGGTCACCACGGCCATGTCCGGCCCGGGCACTACGGTGAGCACGGCCAGGACACCGACCGCGGCCAGGAACTGTATGAGCACTTCCCCAGTGTCACATCCGTCGCGGACGGAGTGGACGACCGGTACCGTCGGGCCTCAGTGGTCGGTCTCCAGGTGCAGTTTGAGCAGGTCAACGCCGTAGTCGCCGCCGTTGGGCGTGCGGATGATGGTGTGGATGTGCTGCTGGGTGGGCGTTCCGCCGCCCATGCCGCCACCGCCACCGGGTCCGCCGCTGGGCCTACCGGTGGGCTGCCCGCTCGGCATACCGGACGGCCCGCCGCTGGGTGCGCCACCGCCGCCGCCCATCTGGGCGTTCTCGCCGTAGGCCAGTGGGGACTGGGCGTCGTACTCGATGAGGACGACCGGGCTGTGCACCCGGTAGTAGAAGGCGGAGGAGTCCTTGGTCTCGCCGATCCAGTAGAAGTACGTGTCGTCGAGGTGCTCCTCCACCTCCTTCATCTTCACCGCGGCGTGGCCGTCGTCCATGTAGCCGACGTAGACGCCGACCAGGTCGAGCAGTTTCTGGCGCTGGGCGGAGGTGAAGTCCTTGGCGGCGAGGCCCTGGTAGGCCAGCTTCAGGTTGTCCTGGCCGGCACCGGCCACCATGTCGGTGCCGCCCTTGTCGTCGGCGGAGATCACCTTCTTGCGCTGTGCCGCGGTCAGGGACCGCAGCAGCGCCAGTCCGGCCTTGGTCTCCGGCTTGAAGAGGGTGATCTTCTCACCGTTGTAGGTGGCCGAGGTCGGCTCGGAGCCCATGAAGGTCGGGGACATGACGACCTGGTCGCCGAGGACGAAGTAGTTGATGGCGACGTGGTGGCCCTCGTACTGGAAGCCCCAGGGCTTGGTCGTGGAGGGGGTGCCCATGAAGGTGAAGTAGTAGTGCCCCTCGGTCAGGGTCTCCTTGCCGCCGCCGTTGTAGTCGCCGAGGAAGGCGTTGAGCTTCATGATGTTGCGGGTCTGGGTCAGTCCGTCGGCCGACAGGGCCTTGCCGAGCAGGGCGTAGCCGAGGTTGCGCTGCTTGTCGGTGAGGTCGCCCATGCGGGCGCCCTCGCGTTCGTAGCCGTCGACGTTGCTCCAGGCCAGCCACTCGTCGTCGTCCACGTCGAACACGCAGGCCCGGCGCACCTTGGTGCTGAGCCCGTCCAGGAACGACTGTGCGGCCTTCACCACGGCATCCGTCGAGACGCCGGTGGAATGGATCGAGAAGAGGTCGTCGACGACGTTTCCGTCGGTGGTGACACCCTTGAAGTCGACGTACTTCACCTCGCTGGCACCAGGACCCATGCCTCCGGCGCCACCGGGCCCACCGGACGGCATCCCGCTCTGGGCGGCACCGGACGCGGAGTCCGTCGCGTTCGACGACCCGGTGGAGCAGCCGGTCATGGTCGCGACGGCGGCGGCGCCGCCGAGCAGCAGCGAACGGTTCATGAACCAGCGGCGGGTGCGCTCGGCGGCGGGGGTACGAGGGTGGTGTGCGTTCATGCACCTGACACTTCTCCATGATCCTTGGCCCCAGGTGAGACCCGCCTGTGAACGAGCCATGAGACAGCGAGACCCCCAGTACGACGGCGTCGATCAGGAGAGCCCGCCCGGTGAGTCGGTGCATGGACATCAGCACGGCCCGGCCCTCACCCGCCATCCGCCGCTTCATCCCCAGCGAGTAGGAGCCGGCCGCCCTGCGGGCCACCGCGGCCAGCCCGACCTCCTCAGCGCATACGCCGAGTCGTGCGTGGGGCCGCATCCCTGACCTTCGGACCACTCGACGGCGGGGACTTGGGGAGCGGTGTCAGAGGCGCAGTCGTGACGCTCATATGACGCTCCGACCCGGTCGGTCCGCTTCGGAGGGCGGGGAAAGGGCACCCCACCTGCGGTTTTCTCCAGGCAGGGAATCCGGACGTGATTCCGATGACGCATCATGTGGAGTGCGTGGCGATTCTGGAGCCTGCGGGCAAGGGGTCCTGACCTACGTTTCGTTGTTTACGTCTCGGCGGCCTTGCGGGGCTCGATGAGACAGCCAGTCGGCCGCCGCCTGCTCGAGTGCCCGGACGGCGCCCGGGCGGTCGTCGCCGTACAGGTCCTGCGCGACGGTGTAGCCGCGGCGGCTAAGGACGTAGGACAGCATGCGGTACGGCCGCCTGAAGCCGGCGAGTTCCGAGGCGGTCACCGTGAGGGGCGTGCCGGGCAGGCAGGCGCTGAGCGTGTCGCGTTCGTAGACGGGGTCCAAGGCGACGATCCGCCAGCCGTCGGGCCGGCGTTCCGCCCGGTACAGGAGGCGGGCATAGGAGACGAGGTCCGCCTCCACGCCCTCAAGGTCGGTGCGCACCTCGATGCCCGCCGGCACCACGGCCAGGGCGCGATCACCGTTGACGTCGACGACGGGTGGGGCGAGGCGGTGGACGGAGACGTCCCCTCGTTCGGCCATCCGCTCGGAGGCCGATACGAAGTCCGGGCCCGTGCCCTGGAACCAGCTGAGGCGGACGCCGCTGTCGTCGGCGAAGCCGCGGCGCATGTCGTTCCACCACCCCCGGTCCCGTGCGTGGCGTTCGTGCAGGACGAGTTGGGCGACGGCCGTGACGTCCGTCGCGGTCGTCGCGCCGCTGGGCCGGGGCGTGGGGTCGTCGCGCTTGGTCACTTGGCTCCTCATGCGTCCCACCAGTCGAAACGCTGGGTGGGGGCGTGCCGTCCGCACGCCCGGTCCAGCCGGGTCAGCCGGCCGCGGTGGAAGACCAGCGGCATGCCCTGCTCCCGCGCCGCGGTCAGGTGGCGCACCCGGCCGACGACCGCGAGGTGGTCGCCTGCCGGGAAGCTCTCCTCGACGTCGCACTGGATCCAGGCCACCGCTCCGTCGAGGCGAGGCGCGCCGTTCGGGGCCGGCTGCCAGGTGCAGGAGCTGAAGCGGTCTCCGGTACGGCCGGCGAACGCGCCGCACACCTGTTCCTGGTCCTGGGAGAGCACGTTCACGCAGAAGGTTCCGGCCGCGACGAGCGCGGCGGCGCTTGCCGAGTGCAGGCCGGCGTAGAAGACCACCAGGGGCGGGTCGAGCGAGACGGAGGTGAAGCTGCCGACCGTGACACCTACCGGTCCTTCCGGTGTCGTGGCCGTGACGACGCTGACTGCGGTGGGCACCTGGCCCAGCACACTTCGGAAGGTCGCCGCGTCGGCCGGGTCGGCCGACATCTGTGGGGGAGTGGCGGTGGGTGCGGGCACGGCGACCTCCTGATGTGGCGATACCGGATCGCCCGTGGGCCACGGCCCCCGGAGCGATGCCGGCGCGGGTTTCCGGTCAGTGAACCGGGGGTGGCGTCCGGACGGCTTGGGTTGGGCGGTCAAGCCGTCCGCCGCTGTTTGCGCCGGCGGCGCAAACAGCGGCGGTCTTGTCCCGCCGGCCCAAATCCGCGCGGCGTTTCTGCGGTCCCGGACCCAAGACAGCGCCACGGAGGTGGCGTGGAATCCCGGCAAGGGCGCCCTCGCCGAAGAGGCGCGTCACTCGCATCGAGCCGCACAGCGCCGGAGGAACCCATGACGACGACCCCAGCCCTTTCGCACCGCACGGGCACGGAGGACGAGACCCTGCCGGCGAGGGCCGCCGCGCTGGTGCCGCTGCTGCGTGCCAACGCCGCTCGCACCGAGGAAGGCCGCCGGGTGGTGGACGAGAACATCGAGGCCCTGACCGGGGCGGGACTGTTCCGGCTGACCGTGCCGAAGCGCTTCGGCGGCCACGAGGCGGATGTCCGGACGTTCCTCCAGGTCGGCTCGGAGCTGGCCCGCGGGTGTGCCTCGACCGCCTGGGTGGCCACGCTGGTCAACGTGTGCAACTGGATGGTCGGCCTGTACCCCGAGCGTGCGCAGCAGGAGGTGTGGGGGGCCGACCCGCACGCGAAGGTGTGCGGTGTGCTGGCTCCGAACGCCACCAGCAAGGCGGTGGACGGCGGTCAACTCGTCAGCGGCCGGTGGGGTTTCGCCTCGGGCAGCCTGCACAGCCAGTGGGCGTCGCTCGGCATTCCCGTCGTCGACGCGTCGGGCACGCAGACAGACCAGGGCGCCGCGCTCATCCCGATGGAGGAACTGACCCTCGAGGACACCTGGTACGTGGCCGGCATGCGCGGCACGGGCAGCAACACCCTCGTCGCCGACGAGGTGTTCGTGCCCGACCACCGCATCCTGTCGGTGACGCAGGCCGTGCAGGGGAACTACGCGACCGAGCACAAGGACGAGACGCTGTACCGCTCCGCGCTGGTGCCGGTCCTCGCCCTGGTGCTGGCCGCACCGCAGGTCGGCATGGCCCGCGCCGGGATGGAGGTCGTCACGGGGTCGCTGGCCAAGGGGAAGGGGATCTCCTACACCTTCTACGAGCGGGCCGCGGACTCGCCCTCCACGCAGATCCAGCTCGCCGAGGCGGCGCACCTGATCGACACCGCCGAACTGCACCTGATGCGGGCCGCCGGCGACATCGACGACTGGGCCGCCAAGGGCGAGTACATGCCCTTCACCACCAGGGCCCGCGTGCGCATGGACACCGGCTACGTGGCGAGGCGTTCACGCGAGGCGCTGGACCTGCTGCTGAGCATCCAGGGAGCCGGCAGCTTCGCCGAGGTCAGCCCGCTGCAGAGGATCTGGCGGGACCAGGAGACGGCCGGCCGCCACGCCGTCATCAACCCGGCGATCGCCACCGAGCTGTACGGCCGTGCCCTGCTGGGCATCGAGGAGCAGGTCACTCCGCTGATCTGAACGCGGTTCCACGACGGGAGGTCGCATCATGTGTGTCACCGGACACGGGTCTCAGCACGGCGCCGCCCAGCACGTGCGCGGCTTCGAGCGCCGCCAGCACGTCCAGGATCCGGGTGCCGAAGTCGTGGCCGACGAGCTCTTGGGCGCGCTTGACCCGGTAGGTGACCGTGTTGCGGGCCACGTGCAGCCGGGCCGCGGAAGCGGTCAGGCTGCGCTCGTCGCGCAGGTAGTGGCGCAGTGTCTCCCTGAGCTGCTCCATGTGCGGGCTGTCCACCGCCAGTGGCCCCAGCTCGTCGCGCACGAAGCTGCGGATCGCGGGCAGGTCGGTGGAGAGCAGGGACGCCACCGCCACGTCCGGGTAGTCGAGCACCCGCGCCGTGCGCGGGTTGAGGCGCATCACCCGTGCCGCGTACTGGGCTTCCTGGTGCGTCTGTCGAAAGCCGGACATCCCGGCCCGCACGCTTCCGCAGGCGACGCGCACGTCCGGTGGGAGCTGCGGCTCGGCCCGCTCGGCCTCTTCTTCCGCGGCGGACGGGCTGCCCCAGGCCCAGAGGCTGGTGCGGCCCGTGGGGATGATGACGCTCACCGTGCAGCCGCGGTGGCGCAGGAAACGGGCCGCGGCCTGCTGCAGTTCGGTGGTGGGGGCCGTGATCTCCGCGTCGCTCCAGGCGACGAACGCCAGATGGTGGCCGGCCAGCGGGTAACCCAGGCTCTGGCCGGCGGCTTCCTCCTGCACCGGCCCGCCGTCGAGGATCATCCGGGCGGTCTCCTCGCGGGCGGCCGCTCCGCTGGTGACCCACCGGTCGTGCTCGGCCAGGTACTCGGCGGTCATCCGGGAGGAGAAGTCGTCGACGAGGCCGAAGAGCCTTTCCGAGATGCGCCGGAACTGCCGGGCGTGCTCGGCGGGCGGTACCAGCTCATGGCAGGCGCTCATCAGGGCGCGCACCAGTTCCGCGTGGGCGAGCCGGATGCCGCGCAGTACGTTGCCGAGGCCGATGCGGCGCCGGGCGAACTCCCGGTCGCCGAGCAGTGCTTCCTCGGTGACGAAGTCGCCCGCGCCCGGGTCTGCCAGCAGCATCAGGGTGCGAAGCACGACCGACTCCGTGCCCATGCGCAGGGTTTCGAACTGTCCGGGCCCGTCACCCAGCTCGGGCACCTCCTGCACGGCGATGTGCGCCAGGTCGTATCCGACCCCCACGGCCCAGGCCACGGGGCCCGTTCCGAGCCGGCCGGTCGCCTCCGCCAGGCTGTCCGCCGAACTGGCCGGGGCGTGCGCGGATGCGGAGGTGTGGGGGCCGAGCGCGAGGATCCAGTCGGTGGGATCGCTGTCCCGAAGAGCCGTCATGACGCCGTCCTTGCCGTCGTGCCATCGGCGTGTGCCGCTTTCCCGCCCCCTGGTCTTCCCGTTCTCCCCGGTGCGCCTCCCGCCCAGCATGACGACCGCCGGGCGCCTGCGCACGGCGCGCTACGCCGACGCCGGCTCGTCGTTCGCGATCACGGCGCGCAGGGCTTGGGAGGTGCGGTCGATGTGGTGGGCCAGCAGTGCGGCCGCGCCGTCGGCGTCCCTGGCCAGAACGGCGTCGACCAGCTCCCGGTGCTCGCCGGCGACGTCGCGGTCGAAGTCGTGCCCGACGGGCCGGGACCACCGGCGGTAGAGCGTGGCCGCGTCCCGCAACCCGAGCGCCGCGGTCAGCAGGCGGGCGTTGCCGCATCCTTCCAGCAGAGCCTGGTGGAATTGTTCGTGGACGGTGAACCACTCGCTGTTCATCGCGCCGTCCGGCAGCAGGGCCGGAGTGCTGGCCAGGTGATGGTGGGCCGCGACCACGGCCGCTTCCCACTTGATGTCGCCACGGGTTGTCGCGTGGCGCAGCACCATCGTCTCGATCGCGATCCGGGCCTCGGTGAGTTCGTTGAGGTCGTCGAGGGACACGGTGACGACGCTGAAGCCCTGCTGGGGCGCGGCGAGGACCAGCCCCTGCTCCGACAGGCGGGTCAGGGCCTCGCGGACGACGGACTGGCTCACCGAGAACCGCTGGGCCAGCTCGACCAGTCGCAGTCGCTGCCCGGGATGCAGATCGCCCTGGAAGATCTCCTCGCGAATCCGGGTGTAGACCGTGCCGGCCCGTGTGGGCTTCTCACTCGCCATGAGCAGGCACCTTACCAGGAAAACGACAGTGGCAGAAAATATCGTTAATCTATTGCTCTAACGCCAGGGCGAGTGAAGACTGCACTGAAGGCACCTGGCACGACACAGCAGGAGAAACCCATGCGCGTGGCGAACATCGACGGACGACTGGCACTCAAGGAGCCGGACGGCTACCGCGACGTCGCGACAGCGAGCGCGGGGCGGTTCGGCCCCGATCCCCAGTCGGTCTTCGAGGTCTGGGAGGAGTTCGCCGCCTGGGCCCGCGAGGCGCCGGCCGGCCCGGGAGGCCCGGCGGACGACGGGTCGCTCGTCGAGCCCGGCGGCGACACCGTGTGGGGTCCGCCGGTGCCCAGGCCCGCCCAGATCTTCGCGGTCGGCCTCAACTACCGGGACCACGTCGTCGAGTCCGGCCTGGAAATCCCGCGGGAACCGGCCGTCTTCACCAAGTTCGCCACCTCGCTGACCGGGCACGAGCGCCCCGTCGAGCTGCCCGACGGACTCGTGGACTGGGAGGCGGAACTCGTCGCGGTGATCGGCCGCCGCTGCCACCGAGTGACCCGGGAGACCGCCTGGTCCCACGTGGCCGGGCTCACCGTGGGGCAGGACCTGTCCGAACGCCGGCTGCAACTGACCGGGCCGGCGCCGCAGTTCTCCCTGGGCAAGTCCTACCCCGGTTTCGCTCCGCTCGGCCCGGAACTCGTCAGCACCGACGAGTTCGCCGACCCCGGTGACCTGGAGCTCGGCTGCATGCTGGAGGGCGGCGAGGTGCTCCAGAAGAGCCGCACCTCTCAGATGATCTTCGATGTGCCCGAGCTCGTCGCCAGGCTGTCGGACGTGTGCCCCCTGCTGCCCGGCGACCTGATCTTCACCGGAACCCCGGCCGGCGTGGGCGGCGCCCGCACCCCGCAGAAGTTCCTGGCTCCCGGCGACGTCCTCGTCACCTGGATCGACGGCATCGGCACCCTCCGCACCCCGATGCGAGCTGCCTGACCGACCGCAGAGAACGCACCAGTCCGACGCGAAAAGAGCCGCACCAATGTCACTGCACCGTCTGACCCAGATCGTCATGGGCGTGCCCGACGTCGAGCAGACCGCCGCCTACTACGAGGACTTCGGTCTGGCCCCCGGGGTCACGCTCTCCACCACCGGCCCGGCCGGTCCCTCCCGGGTCCTGTCGACCGTGGACGGCGGCGAGCAACTGCGCATCGTGCACTCCGCGCGCCGCCGCCTGGTCGAACTCGGCGTCGGCGCCGACGACCCGGACGACCTCGACCGCGTCACCGCGGCCCTCACCCGATTGGGCGTGCCCGTCGACCGCACGCCCACCGCCGTGTGCGCCTTGGACGCGGGCACCGAAGTACTCGTACGCGTCGAGATCGCCCCCCGGCTCCAGCAGTCACCCGCCCCGGCGCCCAGCCACAACGCACCGGGCCTGCCGACGCGCCTGCACGAGCGCGCTCCCGGCATCCTGCGCACGGAACCGGTCCGGCCCCGCAAGCTGGGCCACGTGGTCCTCGGCTCCACCGACCAGGAGACCTCGCAGCGCTTCTTCCACGAGGGCGTCGGCTTCAAGATCAGCGACACCGTCAAGGGGATGGCTGCCTTCATGCGCTGCTCCACCGACCACCACAACGTGCTGGTGCAGCAGGCTCCCGTCGCCTTCCTGCACCACACCTCCTGGCAGGTCGAGGATGTCGACGAGATCGGCCGCGGCGCGACCGCCATGCTCCAGGGCGACCCCGACCGCCACACCTGGGGGCTGGGCCGGCACCACATAGGCTCCAACTTCTTCTGGTACCTCAAGGACCCGGCGGGCACCTTCTCCGAGTACTACTCCGACCTCGACTGCATCGTCGACGATGCCCTGTGGAAGCCCGGCGTCTTCGAGGAAGGCCCTCAGGCCCTCTACTCCTGGGGGCCGCCCCCGCCGCCGTCGTTCCTCGCTCCGGAGGACCTCGCCGCCCTGATGGCCGGCGCCCACACCCCGGCCCAGTGAGGACGCCTGCCATGCACGAACACACTGGCGGTCTCCGGCCCACGAGGTCCTCGCCGAGCCCCCTGGGACACCTCTCTCCGGTCCGCTGCACCCGGAACGGCGCGGCGCCGGCTTCGGGCCCGAGCACCGGAGGGAGAGCGGCGTGAGCACATCGCAGCAGCAGGCGGCCGAGGTGCCGGTGGAGCCGGTCTGGGTGCCGGACCCCGCCCCGGCCCGCGTGCCCCGTATTACCCGGTTCACCGACTTCGTCACGCGGCGCACGGGCATCACCCACCCCGACTACCAGTCGCTGTGGAGGTGGTCCACCCAGGATCTCGCAGGGTTCTGGGCCGCGGTCGGCGAGTTCTTCGACGTACGGACCACCGGAGCCTGGGAACAGGTGCTGGACGACGCCCCGATGCCCACCACGCGCTGGTTCCCCGGCGCCCACCTCAACTACGCCGAGCACGCCTTGCGTTCCGGCGCCGACGAGGACACCGCGCTGATCTCGGTCACGGAGGACGGCACCACCACCAGCGTCACCTGGCGGGAACTGCGCGATCAAGTCGGAGCGCTGTCGGGCTGGTTCCGCGAGCAGGGGGTGACGGCCGGGGACCGGGTCGTGGGCTACCTCCCCAACTCCCAGCACGCCGTCGTCGCGTTCCTGGCCTGTGCGGGGATCGGTGCCGTTTGGTCCGCCTGTGCCCAGGACTACGCCGCTCCGGGCGCGGCGGCACGCTTCGCGCAGCTCGAACCCGTAGTCCTCGTCGCCTCCGACGGCTACAGATGGAACGGCCGGGCCCACGACCGGCGCACGGAGGTCGAGGAGCTGCGCAAGGCCCTGCCGACCCTGCGCGCCACCGTCCACGTCGACCACCTCGGCCTGCCGTTCCCCGAGGAACCCGACACGACCTCCTGGCAGCGAGCCACCGCGGAGCCCGCCCAGCCGGTCTTCGAGCAACTGCCCTTCGACGCACCGCTGTGGGTGCTGTTCTCCTCCGGCACCACGGGCACTCCCAAGGGCATCGTCCACGGCCACGGAGGAGTCCTCCTCGACCACTACAAGCTGCTGGGCCTGCACCTCGACCTGGACGTGGGCGACCGCTTCCTCTGGTACACGAACACCAACTGGATGATGTGGAATCTGGTCGTCTCCGCCCTCCTGCTCGGCGCGACCCCCGTCCTGTACGACGGCAGTCCCAACCACCCCGGCCCCGACCGGTTGTGGGCACTGGCCGCCGAGCACCGCACCGCCGTCCTGGGCGTCAGCCCCGGATACCTCCAAAGCTGTGCCAAAGCCCGCCTGGAACCCGGCCGCGACCTGGACCTCTCCGAGCTGCGCGTCCTCGGCTCCACCGGAGCCCCCTTGCCCGCTCAGCCCTACCACTGGGTCCGCGATCACGTCGGCCCGCACGTGCAGGTCGCCTCGACCTCCGGAGGCACCGACATCGTCAGCGGCTTCGCCGGCGGCGTCCCCACCGTCCCCGTCTGGCCCGGGGAGATCTCCGCTCCCCTCCTCGGGGTCGCCCTGAAGGCGTACGACGGCCGGGGACGAGCGGTCACCGGCGAGGTGGGCGAACTCGTCGTGACCCGTCCCATGCCGTCGATGCCGCTGTACTTCTGGAACGACCCCGAAGGGTCGCGCTACCAGGAGGCCTACTTCGGCGCCTTCCCCGGGGTGTGGCGGCACGGCGACTGGATGACGCGCACCCACCGGGGCAGCGTCGTCATCTCGGGCCGGTCCGATTCCACCCTCAACCGCCAGGGCGTCCGTCTCGGCAGCGCCGACATCTACGCCGTGGTCGACGGTCTGCCGGGCATCCGCGAGAGCCTCGTCATCGGCACCGAACTGCCCGACGGCGGGTACTGGATGCCGCTGTTCGTCGTCATGGAGCCCGGACAGCAGCTCACCGAGGACATCCGCACGGCCATCACCACCGCGATCCGCACCAAGGCATCCCCACGCCACGTCCCCGACACCGTCATCGCCGTACCCGCCCTGCCGCACACCCGCACCGGCAAGAAGCTGGAAGTCCCCGTCAAACGCCTCCTGCAGGGCTCCCCGCTCGACCAGGTCGCCGGCCGCGAGGCCGTCGACGACATCGAGGCGCTGCGGTACTTCACGCGCTTCCTGCCCGACGCGTCGGCAGGCGCACCCCTCACCTCCCACCGGCCGCGACAGGCTCCCTGAGCGCCGGGCCCGGACACGCGAGCCCCACCGAACCGCACACTCGGTGGCGGGCACTGAGGGTGTGCCCGTAGTGCTCTCGTGCAGCCGAATCCCCCCGGCTCGGGGCCCGGCCCGGTGTGCGGCGTTCCTTCGCTCCGTGGGAGCGCCGCACACCACCTTCCCCGTGGCATCCACTCCGCCCAGGCCCCACCGCACACCGACACCAAGAGGCACGATGTCCCACTTCGATCTGTACCGCCCGTCCGAGGAGCACGGCATGCTCCGCGACGCCGTCCGTGCGCTGGCCGAGGCGAAGATCGCGCCGCACGCCGCGGCGGTGGACGAGGAGGCCCGCTTCCCGCGCGAGGCCCTCACCGCCCTGACCGCGAACGACCTGCACGCGGTGCACGTCCCCGAGGAGTACGGCGGCGCGGGCGCCGACGCGCTCGCCACGGTCATCGTGATCGAGGAGGTCGCCCGCGTCTGCGCCAGCTCCTCCCTCATCCCGGCGGTGAACAAGCTCGGCTCCCTGCCGGTCATCCTGTCCGGCTCCGAGGAGCTGAAGAAGAAGTACACCCGCTCGCCCAGGGCGAGGGCATGTTCTCCTACTGCCTCTCCGAGCCCGACGCGGGCTCCGACGCGGCCGGCATGAAGACGAAGGCCGTCCGCGACGGCGACCACTGGATCCTCAACGGCGTCAAGCGCTGGATCACCAACGCCGGCGAGTCCGAGTACTACACGGTGATGGCGGTCACCGACCCCGCCAGGCGCTCCAAGGGCATCTCGGCCTTCGTCGTCGAGAAGTCCGACGCGGGCGTCTCCTTCGGTGCCCCGGAGAAGAAGCTCGGCATCAAGGGCTCGCCCACGCGCGAGGTGTACCTGGACAACGTCCGCATCCCCGCCGACCGCATGATCGGCGAGGAGGGCACCGGCTTCGCCACCGCGATGAAGACGCTGGACCACACCCGCATCACCATCGCCGCCCAGGCTCTCGGCATCGCCCAGGGAGCCCTCGACTACGCCAAGGGCTACGTCAAGGAGCGCAAGCAGTTCGGCAAGCCGATCGCCGACTTCCAGGGCATCCAGTTCATGCTCGCCGACATGGCCATGAAGATCGAGGCCGCCCGGCAGCTGACGTACGCCGCCGCCGCGAAGTCGGAGCGCGGTGACAGCGACCTGACCTTCCAGGGGGCCGCCGCCAAGTGCTTCGCCTCCGACGTCGCGATGGAGGTCACCACGGACGCCGTCCAGCTCCTCGGCGGCTACGGCTACACCCGTGACTACCCGGTCGAGCGCATGATGCGCGACGCCAAGATCACGCAGATCTACGAGGGCACCAACCAGGTCCAGCGCATCGTCATGGCGCGCAACCTGCTCGGCGACGAGGGCGTCGCCCGATGACCCGCCCGACCCCGGACATCCGTGAGGTCGGCGTGGTCGGCTGCGGTCTCATGGGCTCGGGCATCGCCGAGGTGTGCGCACGCGCCGGACTCGACACGCTGGTGTACGAGGTGAACGCGCCCGCGCTGAAAGCGGGCCGTGACCGGGTGGAACGCTCGCTGGGCAAGGCCGTCGCCCGCGGCAGACTCACGGCCGAGGACCGCGACGGTGCCCTGCGGGTGTTGAGGTTCACCACCGACCTCGCCGACTTCGCCGACCGGGACCTCGTCATCGAGGCCGTACCGGAGGACGAGCAGGTGAAGCTCGGGACCTTCTCCGCCCTGGACCGGATCATGCGCCGGCCCGACGCGCTGCTGGCCTCCAACACCTCCTCCATCCCGATCATGAAGCTCGCCGCGGCCACCAGCCGTCCCGGTCAGGTCGTGGGCATGCACTTCTTCAATCCGGTGCCGGTACTGGACCTGGTCGAACTCGTACCGACCCTCGCCACGGACGACGCCGCGTGGGAGCGCGTCCGGGGCTTCGCCGCCGACGTGCTGGGACGACGGGTGATCGTCTCCCAGGACCGGGCCGGCTTCGTGGTCAACGCGCTCCTCGTCCCCTACCTGCTGGCGGCGATCCGGATGTTCGAGTCCGGGTTCGCCATCGCCCGGGACATCGACGACGGAATGGTCCACGGCTGCGCCCATCCCATGGGACCGCTGAGGCTGGCCGATCACATCGGCCTGGACACCACGCTGGCCATCGCCGAGACCCTCCACGCGGAGTTCAGGGAACCGCTCTACGCTCCACCCGCCTTGTTGTCCCGAATGGTCCAGGCCGGGCATGTCGGACGCAGAGCGGGGCGTGGCTTCTACGACTATCCCCTTCCCTGAGCGTCTTCCCCGAGCGTCCGACCACCCAGTCCACTTCTCAGCAATCAGGAGCAGCGATGCCGACCACCGTTCTGAACAACGTCCGTGTCTTCGACGGCTCGGGCCTGAGCACACCGACGACCGTCACGATCGAGGATGCCGTCCTCGGTGCCGTCGGCGGATCCGCCCCTGACGGCGCCGAGACGGTCGACGGTGCCGGCGCCGTGCTACTGCCTGGGCTGTTCGACGCCCATGTGCACATGAACTCGCAGGAGGACCTCACCGAACTGGTCGCCCATGGCGTCACCACGGGGCTCGACATGGCCTGCTTCCCGGTGGAGCGGATGCATTCCTTCCGCGGCAGGGTGCCCGACATCCGAAGTGCCGGCACCCCCGCGATCGGCCCGGGTGGCCCGCACTCGAAGATGCCCGGTATGCCCGATGAGGCGCTGCTGACCGGTCCTGGCCAGGCTGAAGACTTCGTCGCCCGGCGCGTGGCCGACGGGGTCGACTACGTCAAGGTCGTCATCGACGGCGATCTGCTCGACCAGGCGACCGTCGACGCGGTGGTGGCCGCCGGCAAGGCGCACGGCAAGCTCACCGTCGCCCATGCCTCCAGCATCGACGCCTTCCACCGTGCGGTGCGGGCCGGAGCCGACGTCATCACCCACGCTCCGCGCGACGGCGTCCTCGACGACACCACGGTCGCGCAGATGGTCTCGCAGCGGCAGGTCGCCGTCCCCACGCTGGCCATGATGGAGGCGGTCAGTGACGCGTTCGGCATCCCTGACGGTTACCGCAGCGCCCAGGAGAGTGTCGCGGCCATGTACGCGGCGGGGGTGCCTATCCTCGCGGGCACGGACTGCTTCTCCGGTCCCGGGCCGCTGCGTGACCCGGTCCGGCACGGCAGCGGCCTGCACCGTGAACTGCGGCTCCTGGCGGATGCGGGGCTCACCGGGGCCGACGCCCTCCGGGCCGCCACGTCCTTGCCGGCGCACCACTTCTCCCTGCCCGACCGGGGCGCCGTACGCCCCGGGCTCCGGGCCGACCTGGTGCTCGTCGACGGCGACCCGCTGGCCGACATCACCGCCGTCTCCCGGATCCTCGGGGTCTGGGCGAACGGGGTCCGGCAGGCGCACGCCGCGGTGTGATCCGGCCGTTCGCGCCGCCGGGGCCGTCCGGACGGGACGGTCAGTGCTCCGCGACGTGGTCCTCGGAGGGCTGAAGACTGGTGTTGTGCTCGTGGATCAGCCGCAGTGCCTCCTCACGGTCCCGCCGGTCCAGGGCGCCGACCAGGTCGCGGTGGAGTTCGTGCCGGTGCGCGATGTACTCGCCCAGGGGCTGCTCGCTCGTGGGCAGCACCGTCAGCGTGTGGCTCTCGATCAGGTCGAGCAGATGGGTGTACAGCGAGCTGAGCAGCGCGTTCGGGCTGATCGCGGCGATGGCGGCGTGCAGGCGCCAGTTGGCGTGGACGAAGGCCACGGGATCCGCGGCGTCCACGGCGTGCTCCATGGCGGTGATGTGACGGCGCAGTCCCTCGATGTCGGCGGGTGAGGCATGCCAGAGGGCGTCCTCGATCAGCAGGGGGTCGAGGGCGTCGCGGATGCGCACGGCGTCGGCGACGTCGTTGGCCTGGGCGTCCAGCGCGAGAACGGAGTTGCCCAGGCGCACCATCGGAGACTGCTCGGCGCTGAACAGGCCGCCGCCCGGCCCGGGCTTCACGGTGACCAGGCCGCGGGCCTGAAGGAGTCGCAGAGCCTCGTTGAACGTGCCGACGGACACTCCGCACAGGGTCCGCAGCTGCTCCTTGGTGCCCAGCCGTGAGCCGGGCGGCACACTCTCGACCAGCTCCGCGACCTTCTCAGCGGCGCGCTCGGCCCGGCCCGAGGACGTCTGCCGGGGTGCTGCTTCCAGTGCGCCGTGCCGCGGGGCCCGGTCGGATGTGGCACTCACGTCGTCTCCTCAGTCATCATATTCATCATGCTCATTTTGCTCTGACCTCTTGACGCTGAGGTCACCCGAGCGCAACATCGGGGTAATCATCATGCTGAATTGCTGATGGGGGAGCAAGGCCCCGTTGTCGCCGGCGGGCCGTCCTTGCGCTTCCTTCGGCAGTGTGAGCGGCCACTCCCGCCGAAGAGGCTTCCGGTGGCCCGCTCCCTTCCCCCGTTCGGGAGACACCTCATGCGCATCGCCAATCTCTCCGGTCGCCTGACCCTCATTGTCGACGGCCGCGCCGTGGACGTCGAAAAGTCCAGTGACGGCCGCTTCTCCGCCGACCCACAGGCCGTCTACGAGCACTGGGAGGAGTTCCGCTCCTGGGCCGCCGCCGCCGATCTGCCCGCGGGAGCGTCGTTCGAGCCCGCCGAACTCGGCTCCCCGGCACCGGCGCCCCGGCAGACGCTGGCGATCGGTCTGAACTACCGGGACCACGCCTCCGAGTCCGGGTTCGCGGCGCCCGAAGGGCTCCCGCCGGTCTTCACCAAGTTCGTCACCAGCATCAGCGGCCCGGTCACCGAGGTGAAGCTGCCGGCGGGCGGCAACACCGACTGGGAGGTCGAGCTGGTCGCCGTCGTCGGGCGCCGCGCCGAGGGTGTCCGCGAGGCCGACGCCTGGAGCCACGTCGCCGGTCTGGCGGTCGGGCAGGACATCTCCGAGCGCGTGGCACAACTGGCGGGACCCGCGCCTCAGTTCAGCGTAGGGAAGTCCTATCCGGGGTTCGCTCCCATCGGCCCGTGGCTGGTCACGCCGGACGAGCTCGACAACCCCGACGACCTGGAACTGCGCTGCGCGGTCAACGGCGAGGAGGTCCAGAAGGGCCGCACCCGCGACCTGATCTTCTCCGTGCCCGCTCTGATCGCCCAGCTCTCCGCGGTGCTGCCGCTGCTGCCCGGCGACGTGATCTTCACCGGCACTCCGGCCGGCGTCGGACTCGGCCGCGATCCGCAGCGCTTCCTCGCCGCCGGTGACGAACTGGTCAGCAGCGTCGAAGGCATCGGCGAACTGCGCCAGACCTTCGTCGCCTGAGCCGGCCGGACCGACGGACAAAGGAGTCGAGGAGTCCTCATGGCACTGCACCGTCTGACCTCCATCACCATGGGGGTACCCAACGTCGCCGAGACCGCCGCCTATTACACCGACTTCGGCCTCACCCCGGACGGCGAAGGCTGGTTCACCACCCGGGACGCCGGACGCCAGCTGCGCATCGTCCACGCCCCCGCCCGCCGCCTGGTGGAAGTCCGCGTCGGCGTCGACACACCCGACGATCTCGCGGCGGCCGCCCACCGCCTGGAGCGGCTCGGGACCGAGAGCACCGTCGACGCCGGGACGCTCACCGCGTACGACAGGGCCACCTCCGTACGCGCCGTTCTCGAGGTCGCCCCGCGCCTGGTCCAGGAGCCGGTCGCGGCCACCGTCTACAACGGCCCCGGCCGCACCGAGCGCACCGGCGCCCGCGCGCCCGGCGTCCTGCGCACGGACCGGGTACGGCCACGCAAGCTGGGGCACGCCGTCGTGGGCACGACCGACTTCGACGCCACGACCGCCTTCTTCCGTGACGGCCTCGGCTTCAAGGCGTCCGACTACATCAAGGATCACGGGGCGTTCCTGCGCTGCTCGACCGACCACCACAACATCCTGGTGCTGGCCGCCCCCGTCGCCTTCCTGCACCACTCCTCCTGGCAGGTCGACGACATCGACGAGGTCGGCCGTGGCGCCGCCGCGATGCTGGAGGACAACCCGGAGCGGCACATCTGGGGCCTGGGACGCCACCACGCGGGCTCCAACTTCTTCTGGTACCTCAAGGATCCGGCCGGCAACTTCAGCGAGTACTACTCCGACATGGACTGCGTCGTCGACGACCAGCTGTGGAAGCCGGAGGTCCTGGAAGGTGCCAAGGGCCTCTTCAACTGGGGGCCGCCGCCCCCGCCCTCCTTCCTGGCCCCCGAGGATCTCGCCGCCCTGATGACCGGCACCCACAGCGAGTCGAGGTAGAGCCATGACCACGAGTCCTTCGAATGCGCACGACGGTTCGCAGAAGGTGCACGACGTCGCGATCGTCGGCTTCGGGCCCGTCGGCCAGATGCTGGCCCTGCTGCTCGGCCGGGCCGGTCACGACGTCATCGCCCTGGAGCGCTGGCCCGACCCCTACCCCCTGCCGCGCGCCGCGCACTTCGACCACGAGATCGCCCGCATCTTCCAGGCCGGAGGCGTCGGAGAGGCGGTGCGCGCGGTCACCGACCCCGTACCCGACCACTACGAGTGGCGCAACGCGGCAGGCGAGCCCCTCGTACGCATCGACTGGTCCGGCAACGGCCCTTCCGGCTGGCCCACCGCCAACTTCTTCAGCCAGCCCCAGCTGGAGGCCGTCCTCGCCGAGGCCGCCGAGGACCAGGCCACGGTCACCGTACGCCGGGGCTGCGAAGTCGTCGGCCTGCAACCCGGCACGGAATCGGTCCGGTTGGCCATCGGCGGCGCCGACGGAGGTGAGGTCCTCGCCCGTTACGTCATCGGTGCCGACGGGGCCAACAGCTTCGTCCGCTCCACCATGGCCACCTCCGTCAGCGACCTCGGCTTCTTCTACGACTGGCTGGTCGTCGACACACTTCCGCACGACCGGATCGAATGGTCGCCGAAGAACTGGCAGCTGTGCGACCCCGAGCGGCCGACCACGATCGTCTCCGGCGGTCCGGGCCGGCGCCGCTGGGAGTTCATGCGACTGCCGCACGAGAACGCCGAGGAGCTGAAGACGCCGGAGGCCGCCTGGCGCCTGCTGGAGCCCTGGGGGCGTACCCCGGAGAACACCACCATCGAGCGGCACGCGCTCTACACCTTCCAGGCCCGCTGGGTGGACCGCTGGCGCGAAGGCAGGCTCCTCCTCGCCGGAGACGCCGCCCACCAGATGCCGCCGTTCGCCGGGCAGGGCATGTGCTCCGGACTGCGCGACGCCGTCAACCTGGCCTGGAAGCTCGATCTCGTCCTCGACGGCCGGGCGGCCCCGGCGCTGCTGGACACCTACACCTCGGAACGCAGCGAGCACGTCCAGCACGCCATCGGCATGTCCATGGCCCTCGGCCAGGTCATCTGCGTCCTCGACCCCGACGCCGCCGCCGCCCGCGACGCCCGCATGATCGCCGCCGGCGCCGACCCGCGGCACGTGCTGCCGCCCACCCCGCCCCCCGTTCTGGGTGACGGCGTGCTCATGCGTGCCGCCGACGGCAGCCGCGCCCCGGACGTCGGTCACCTCACCCCGCAGTACGAAGTCACCCACCAGGGCCGCACCGCACTCCTGGACGACATCACCGGCGGCGGGTTCACGATCCTGACGGACGGGGCGGGGCCGCTCGACGTCCTGGACTCCACCGACCGCGACTTCCTCGCCGGCATCGGAGCGCACCTCGTGCCGCTGTACTCGGACAGCGCTCCGCCCGAGGGTTATCTGGACGCTCCCGACGGATATCTGACCCACCTGCGGGAGCACGGACACGTGGCCGCCGTGATCCGGCCCGACTTCTACCTGTTCGGCGCCGCCGCCGACGCGTCGGGAGTGCGGGAGATGGTGGCCCAGCTGCGCGAGCAGTTGCGGCACCCCGTCGTCACCGCCGAGCGGACCCCGGCACACCGGCCGCTCGCCACGGCCGGTGAGGGGTAGCCACCCGCGTCCACCGGCCCTGCCGAACACAGCGGCCCGCCAAGGAACTGAAGAGCAACACGGACCACGGCGCCCGGACTCCCGCACAGTCCGTCCGCCGTCGTGCCCCGGCGCCACGAGCCGGAAGCACCCGCCCGGCGTCCGGGTCCCGTCGCCGCTGCCACCGGGCCCGGACGCCGTTCGGTGCGCCCCTCGCGAAAGCCGCCCCGTTCGAAACGCACCGTGCGAAGACCCCGAAGGACGTTCATGGACAAGACAACCTCCTCCGCTGCCGAGGCCGTGGCAGACATCGGCGACGGTGCCTCGCTGGCCGTCGGCGGTTTCGGCCTGTGCGGCATCCCCAGCACCCTCGTCGCGGCTCTCTTCGCGCAGGGCGCCGACGGGTTGCGGGTGGTCTCCAACAACTGCGGTACCGACGACCACGGGCTGGGTGTCCTCCTGGGTGCCGGACGGGTTGCCCGCGTCATCGGCTCCTACGTCGGTGAGAACAAGGAGTTCGCCCGCCAGTACCTGACGGGTGAACTGGAGGTGGAGCTGGTTCCGCAGGGCACCCTCGCGGAACGCCTGCGGGCCGGCGGCTGCGGCATCCCCGCCTTCTACACCCCGGCCGGGGTGGGCACCCCACTCGCCGACGGCGGCATCCCCTGGCGGCATCGGGCCGACGGCGGTGTCGCCGTTGCCTCGCCGACCAAGGAGACCCGTACCTTCGGCGACCGCGACTTCGTGTTGGAGGAGGCCATCACCTGCGACTTCGCCCTGGTGCGCGCGGCGCGCGGGGACCGGTACGGCAACCTCGTCTTCGACAAGTCGGCCCGCAACTTCAACCCCCTTGCCGCCATGGCCGGCCGCATCACGATCGCCGAGGTCGAGGAACTCGTCGAACCGGGCGCCCTGGATCCGGACGAGATCCACCTGCCCGGCGTGTTCGTCCAACGTGTCGTCGCCCTCACTCCCGGACAAGCCGCCGACAAGCACATCGAGAAGAGGACGGTGACGGTCTGATGGCCTGGACCCGCAACGAGATGGCCGCGAGGGCCGCGGCCGAGCTCAGCGACGGCGACTACGTCAACCTGGGCATCGGCCTGCCCACTCTCGTCCCCGGCTTCGTGCCCGAGAGCGTGCACGTGGTCCTCCAGTCGGAGAACGGCATCCTGGGAACCGGCCCCTACCCGGCCGAGAACGCCGTGGACCCGGATCTGATCAACGCCGGCAAGGAGACCGTCACCGTCCTGCCCGGCGCGAGCTTCTTCGACTCCGCGCTGTCCTTCGGCATGATCCGCGGCGGCCACATCGACACCGCGATCCTCGGCGCCATGCAGGTCTCCGAACACGGCGACCTCGCCAACTGGATGATCCCCGGCAAGATGGTCAAGGGCATGGGCGGTGCGATGGACCTCGTACACGGGGCCCGCCGCGTCATCGTGCTCATGGAGCACACCGCGAGGGACGGCAGCCCGAAGATCGTCCCGGAGTGCACTCTTCCGCTGACCGGGCGCTCCTGCGTCCACCGGATCATCACCGACCTCGCCGTCCTCGACGTCACCGACGACGGGCTCGTCCTGGTCGAGACGGCCCCCGAGGTCACCCGGGAGCAGGTCGTAGCAGCCACCGCGGCACCCGTACACCTCCCCGAGGGCGCCCTGACACGGTGACACCGACTTCCGCCGGCCCCGTGATCCCGGACAGCCACCGGGTCGGCGGAACCGACCGGCGGGCCCTGTGCACCCGCCCCCGCCCCCGCCCCGCCCCGGCCGCGACCTGTCCGAGGCTGCCCTGCCTCGCGGCCGGGGCGGTTCTGAAGCGCCCACCACCGGCGGTCGCCCGGACGGCCCCGCACGCCACCGCGTCCGGCGGACGTCCGGGCGCAGTGGCACGTTCAGCGGTACCCGCACGCCACCCGATCCGCCCGCCCGTACCCGTACAGGAGACACATCGGTGACCCGAACCGCGTCCGCCGTGCCCGGACCGACCAGGACGGCCCTGCTGCACGCCCGTGTCTTCGACGGCCGTGAGCTGACCGGGCCGCGCACCGTCGTCATCGACGGCGGCATCGTCTCACCCCACACCGACACGTCGGGCGCCCGGCTGGTGGACGCCACCGGCATGACCCTGCTGCCCGGCCTCATCGACGCCCACGTGCACCTGCACGGAGCGGACACGCTGGCGGCCCTGGCCGCCCACGGTGTCACCACCGCCCTGGACATGGCCACCTGGCCCCCACGGCTGCTGGCCGCCCTGCGCCGGGTACCGCACCTGACCGACATCCGCAGCGCCGGCACGCCGGCCATCGGAGACGGTGGTCAGCACGCCCGTATCCCCGGCATGTCCGAGGACGCGGTGGTGCGCGGTCCGCGGCAGGCCGGCGAGTTCGTGGCGGCCCAGGTGTCGGCGGGCGCCGACTACATCAAGATCGTGGCCGAGGCTCCCGGCGAGGGCGGCCCCGACCAGGAGACGCTGAACGCCCTGGTGGCCGCGGCCCGCACGCACGGCAGGAAGACGGTCGCGCACGCCGCGAGCGCGGGCGCCCACCTCATGGCGGTCGAGGCGGGCGTCGACTGCGTCACGCACATTCCCCTGGACCGGCCGCTGGACGCCGGTGAAGCGGCGCGCATGGCCGCACTGGGGCAGGTCTGCGTTCCCACTCTCACCATGATGGAGGGGACGGCGGCGGCGATGGGCGTCGCACCCGCCTACGGCAACGCCGTGCGGAGCGTGGCCGCGCTGCGCGACGCCGGCGTACCGATCCTCGCCGGCACCGACGCCAACGCCCAGCCCGGGGCGCCCTTCCAGGTCGAGCACGGTGCGAGCATCCACCACGAGCTCGAACTCCTCGTCGCGGCCGGCCTCACCCCGGCCGAGGCGCTGCGCTCCGCCACCGTCCTGCCCGCTCGGCACTTCGGTCTCGAGGACCGGGGCTCGGTCGCCCCCGGACTCCGCGCCGACCTGATCCTGGTCGACGGGAACCCCTTGGCCGACATCGGGGCCACCCGCGCCCTGCGCCACATCTGGTGCGCCGGCGTCGCGCAGGTCCCGGCAGTCTGACGGCCGGGACCTGCCCCGCTCCCCGGTGGTCAGGCCGAGAGGGGGTACGTGCTTTCGCCCGCGAGGCGCTCATAGGCACGACGCACCGCCGGCACCAGGCGGGCGGCGGCGTCCGGGTCGGCGCGTTCGGCCCGGAGCCGCAGGATGTTCCCGTTGCGCCGGTCCGCGGGGACATCTTCGCCACGAGCCGTGACGAGCACGTGGAAGTGCGGATGGTTCTCGCCGAAGACCAGCAGATACGTCGCGGGCGCGCCGGTCGCCTCGGTGACCGCCGCGACCAGGTCGCGTGCGCGGCGGGCGAACGTGGCCAGCTCGGCCTCGTCGAGCCCGGTGATGCGCTCCGCGTGTCGACGGACCCGCAGGACGAACCAGCCGGGTACGTCGTAGCCGGGGACCATTTCCCCCGACCAGAGCGGGTCACGGAAGACTACGGCGCTGTCCGCGCTCTGTTCCAGGCCGCACATGAAGCAGTCGGCGTGGTGGCTGGAGGTGCTCAAGGATTCCCCTAGAGGGTGGGTACGGGTTGACGGCCGGGCGGGGCGACCGGCCTCGGGCCGCCGGACGGCTGCGCGCCGGCGGGGTGCCGGTGTCGTCCCGGCCCCCCTTGTCCGACGTCCTGGCCCCGCTCCTCGCTCAGACCGCCCCGGTGAGGACCAGCATCGGATCGGGCATGTCGCTCTTCAGGGCCCACGACCGGTGGATCAGGTCCTCGACGGCCGCTCCGCCGCGGCGGGCGGCGAGCATGGCCTCGGGGTCGAAGGCGGGGCCGACGGCGTCGGCGCTGTACTCCGGTCCCCTCATGTAGCCGGTGGCCTCGTCCGGGTCGGCGAAGTTGTCGATCTGCATCTCCACGAAGCTGCCGTCCGGGTCCTGGTAGTACAGGGACGTGGTGACGCCGTGGGCGATGCACACCGCCGGAGTGAGGCCCTTGCCGCGCAGCAGTTCGTAGCGGGCGAGGAGGTCGTCGAGGTGGTCGAAGGTGTAGGCGACGTGGTGGGCCGCGGCCGTAAGGGGCGACTTGCGCTCCAGCGGGACCGGCGGGGTGAGCAGGGCGACGCGGTGGTGCTCCTCGTCGTAGGTGATGAAGCACAGGCTGTCGTTCTGGAACACCACGTGTCCGTCGAGAACGGCGCAGTACCAGTCCCGCATGGCGGTGGGGTTGCTGGTCTGGAACACGACGTGGGCGAACTTCGGTGTGGCGGTCATCCGATCCTCCTCGATCGAACTGCGGGCGCCCACCGTGGTGGCCTTTCACCAGCCGGTCCGCCGTCGGGCCGGTGGCCCGGGGCGAGTGGCCCGGTGGTGCGCCCGCACTCTCAGTATCCGACGGTTCAGGCGGGTAGGTGCGTGCGACCGCGCGTGTACGCGGTCACCGAGGCGTCAGGTCTGCGCGACGAAGCGCTGGCGCAGTTCGCCGATGCCCTCGATGGTGCTGACCAGCTCGTCTCCGGGAGCGAGCCAGCGCTGCGGATCACGGCCCAGCCCGACACCGGCCGGGGTGCCGGTGAACACGAGGTCGCCGGGCAGCAGGGGGATGACGGAGGACAGCCGGGCGATCAGCTCGGGTACGGAGAAGATGAGATCGCCGGTGCGGCTCTTCTGGACCTCCTCGCCGTTCACGGTGCAGCGAAGTCCCAGGTCGTCGGGGTCGTCGAACGCGTCGGGCGTGACCACCCACGGTCCGATGGGGGCGAAGCCGGGGAAGGACTTGCCGAGGCTGAACTGCGGCGACGGCCCTTCGAGTTGTGTGATGCGCTCGGAGATGTCCTGGCCGACGGTCAGCCCGGCGACGTGCCCCCAGGCGTCCTTCGCGCAGACATGGTGGGCACGGGTGCCGATGACGACGACGAGTTCGATCTCCCAGTCGGTGTGGCCGCCGGGCGGGAGGGTCACCTCGGTGACGGGGCCGGTGATGCTGGTGGCGAACTTGGTGAACACCGGCGGCATGGTGTCGGGCAGGGCGAACCCGGACTCGGCCGCGTGGTCCCGGTAGTTCAGGCCGGCGGCGACGATCTGCCGAGGGGCGGGCACGGGGGCGCCCAGTCGGGCGGGGTCCAGGGCGCTGCCTTTCGGCAGGCGGGCCTGTGCCACCCACTGGCGGAACTCCTCCCACCGCTCGTAGACGGCCTGCGGGTCCGCGGTGAAGCGGCCACCGCTGGCCTCCTCGACGTCGACGGCGAGACCGTCGACGACGAGGACCAGGCGGCCGAAGAGGTTGGCGATGCGCACGGAGCTGCTCCTGTGTTCCTTGTGATGGCCCGCTGCCGGATGGCCGGGTGACCGCGTTCCGGGCGGCGACGGCGACGTTCGCATGGACCCTGCCGGCCCACCGGACCCGGTCGACGCCCACCGGCCTCACGCCGACCGCGACGCTGATCTCACAGTAGGACGCTATATGTGATAACAGCAAGGGGTGGGCTGCCGAATCTCCCTCGACGAGCAGCGGACTCGGCGTAGTGGGGCCGGAAGACGGGCCACCGCGTACGGGTGGAACCGCAGGACGGCGAACCCCCGTCAAGGCCCCCGCTGCGCGCGGCCGGTGGTCAGCGTGCGGCCGTTCGGCGCAGCAGCGGTGCGATCCGGTAGTCGACCAGCCGGCGCATGACGAGTGCCGTACTGGTGCGTTCCACATCGGGAATGTCCAGAATCTGGCCGGCCACCCGGTACAGGTCTTCCGCGTCGGCCGCGACCACATGCACCAGCAGGTCGGTGTCACCGGTCAGTCCGTCTACCTGGAGGACCTCGGGGATCGCCGCGAGCGCTTTCGCGACATCGTCCAGCCTGCGCTGTGCGACCTGGGTGGTGACGAACGCGGCGAGTGGACAGCCGAGGGCCGCGGGGTCGACGCGCCGCTCGAAGGAGCCCACGGCACCCGTGCGGTCCAGCGCGGCCAGACGCGCCTGAACGGTGTTGCGGCTCAACCCGCTCGCTTCGGCGAGCGCCACCGTGGTGGCCCGGGGCTGGACGGCGAGTGCCAGGAGCAGACGCGCGTCGGTGGGGTCGATCCGCTCGGAGCTGGGCACGATGCGCACCTTCCGGGGTTGAGAGGGCGGGTGGTTGGGCATTCTGCGTAAATTCCTCGCGGGTTCTTGTGCGCCATCCTGACCTGGTGGTCTCCTCGTCTGCAACGATCCCGCCCCTGGCAGCACGCCGCCGACCGTGATCCGGTCGTGAGCCGGCCCGACGCGCGCCGGGGCACACCCGGTGTGCTTCTGACGCCGCCGTGGTACGTCCCAAGCCACAGCCGGTCGCGCATCCGCGCGCCGGATGTGCCGAGCGAGGAGACCGTTTCGCCATGACCACCGCACCATCCGCCCCCGGGCGGACCACGGCCGCCGCCCTCGACGTGCTGCACGAGATCGAGGACCGTGTGCTGTGGCTTTCCAGCGCGATCGTGCACCACGCCAACCGGGTCCGCCCCAACCCGTCGGGGCTCAAGGTCGGCGGACATCAGGCATCGTGCGCCTCGATGGTCTCGATCATGACGACTCTGTGGTTCCGTCACCTGCGACCCGAGGACAGGGTCTCGGTCAAGCCGCATGCCTCGCCGGTCCTGCACGCCGTCAACCACCTGCTCGGCGAACTCGACGCCTCCCACCTGTCCACGCTCCGCGCCTTCGGCGGCCTCCAGAGCTACCCGAGCCGTTCCAAGGATCCCGACCCGGTCGACTACTCCACCGGTTCGGTGGGCATCGGGGCCACGGCGACGATCTGGGGTGCGCTGGCCCGCCGCTACGCGGACAAGAGCACGGGCGGCGGTTTCACCGGCCGGCAGTACGCGCTGGTGGGGGACGCCGAGCTGGACGAGGGCGCGGTGTGGGAGGCGGTGCTGGACCCGCAGGTCGCCGAACTCGGCGAACTGGTGTGGATCGTCGACCTCAACCGGCAGTCCCTCGACCGCGTCGTGCCGAACGTCGCCGCCGGCCGCCTGCACGGCATGTTCGCCGCGGCCGGATGGCAGGTGCTGACCCTCAAGTACGGCGGTCTTCTGGAGAAGCTGTGCGCGCGCCCGGGCGGTCAGGCGCTGCGGGCCCGCATCGACGACATGTCCAACCCCGAGTACCAGCGCCTCCTGCGCTGCTCGGCCGGCGAACTGCGCGACCGGCTGCCCGGCACCGGCCCGGAAGCGCCCGCGATCACCGAGCTGCTCGCGGAAGTCGACGACGCGACCCTGATGGAGGCGGTCCGCAATCTGGGCGGACACGACCTGTCCGCCCTCGACACCGCGCTGTCCGAGGTGGACGACCACCGGCCCACGGTGATCTTCGCGTACACCGTCAAGGGCCACGGACTGCCCACCCAGGGGCACCCGCAGAACCACTCCTCCCTGCTGACGGAAGAGCAGATGCGGCAACTGGCGGACGAGTTGGGCACCGACCTCGACCACCCGTGGGAGGGCTTCGCGGCGGAATCGGCGGCGGCCGAGTTCTGTGCGGAGACCGCGGCGCGGCTGCGCCGGGACGCCGTTCGCGAGGCGCGGCCCCCCGCTGTTCCTACGGACATCGGCCGTACGCCGACGGGCGTGGCGACGACCCAGGCCGCCCTGGGGAGGGTGCTGCTCGACCTGACCCGCAGCGCGCCCGAGGCGGCGCGACGGGTGGTGACGGTCAGCCCGGACGTCAGCTCGTCCACCAACCTGGGCGGCTGGGTCAACAAGGTGGGAGTCTGGTCGCCCACCGAGCGCGTGGACTGGTTCGCCGACGACGCGGAGACCATCCTGCACTGGCGGGAGCGACCGACCGGCCAGCACATCGAGCTGGGCATCGCCGAGACCAACCTGGTCGGCCTCCTCGGCGAACTCGGCGCGACCTGGAGCCGCTGGGGCGAGCCACTGCTGCCCATCGGCGTGCTGTACGACCCCTTCGTCCAACGTGCGCTGGAACCCTGGTCCTTCGGCATCTACGCCGGCGGCCAGTCGATCCTGGTCGGGACCCCGTCCGGCGTCACCCTCGCCCCGGAGGGCGGCGCCCACCAGTCCATCACCACGCCGTCCCTGGGCATCGAACAGCCCGGCTGCACGACCTGGGAACCGGCGTTCGCCCTGGACACCGAGTGGGCGCTGCTGGCCGCCCTCTCCCGCCTCGGCAGGCCCGACGGCGGCTCCGCCTACCTGCGGCTGTCCACCCGCCCCGTCGACCAGAGCCTCGCCCGGGTCCCCACCGATCCGGCGGCCCGGGAACGCCGCCGCCGCCAGGTCGTCGCCGGCGCCTACCCGCTGCGCCGGCAGGATGGTGCCCAGGTCACCATCGCCGCCATGGGTGCCATGGTGACCGAGGCCCTGGCCGCGGCGGACCGCCTCCAGAACCTCGGCATCCCGGCCGACGTCGTGTGCGTGACCAGCCCCGGACTGCTCTACCGGGCACTCGACGCCCGCGCCGGGCACGGTGAGGCGGCCGACTGGATCCTGGACCAGGTCTTTCCCGCGGAGCGGGCCACACCGCTGGTCACCGTTCTGGACGGGCACCCGCACACCCTCGCCTTCCTGTCCACCATCCACCGCGTGCCGATCCGCAGGCTGGGCGTCACGCGCTTCGGCCAGTCGGGCTCCCTCGACGAGGTGTACCGGTACCACGGCATCGACACCGACAGCATCGTCGGCGCCGCACTCGACCTCACCCAGTGATGCGCCCGTGCCGTGTGGGGCCGGCGCTGTGGCGTCGGCCCCACACGGCACGCGGTCAATCCTGTGCAGGCGTCGCCACGAGGTCCTCGGCCTTCGGCAAGGTGCCGTGGACCTGCCCCGAAGCGGCGACGGCTTCGACCCAGGGGGTCAGTGCCTCCGGGGAGATCGACGTGTCCCAGTCGGGCAGCGGAGCCGTCGCCGCCATCCGGCGCGGTGTCTCCAGCGCGGACGACAGGTAGGCCCGTGCCTCCTTCTCGTGCGACGAGGCCCACCAGTCGGCGGAGTTCAGAGCCGCGACGAACGAGGCGACGGTCGCCGGGTTCTTCTCCACCCACTCGCGTTCCGCGATCCACATGCCGGCGACGGCGGGGGAGTCGACCGAGAGGAACGGGTCTCCCAGCGGACGGTGCCCGGCGGCCTCGACCTCGCCCATGTACGGCTGGACCGTCGCGACGGCGTCGACCCGGTCGGCATCGAGTTCGCCGCGCATGGCGGAGAAGGGCATCTCGACGAGGCGGACGTCGTCGACGTCCACCCCCGCCCGGTTCAGGGACGTCAGCACCGCCAGGAACAGCGTGCCCGACAGTGACGGCACCGCCAACCGCTTGCCGCGCAGGTCGGTGGCCGAGTCGGCCGTGCCCGACTCGGCGGCGTACATCTGGCCCTGCTGGCGCTCCTCGCTGTCGACGTAGGCCCCGGCGACCACGGTGATGTCGTGGCCCTGCGAGGCGGCCGCGATGACGTCGGCGGGCGTGCCCCACGCGATGTCGTACTCCCAGCCGAGCGAGGCGGCGAAGGACGTGATGCGCGTGCTCGGATGCGAGGAGATCCGCACACTGATGCCCTGGTCGGCGAAGTCGCCGTTCTTCTCGGCCAGCAGGGGCAGGCTCGGTGGTGCCGCGTCGACGAGTGCCACGCGCACGGTGCTGTCCTCGGCCTCCTCGGTCTCGGCGGATGCCGAGCAGCCGACGGTCGCGGTCATCGTGAGTCCGAGGGCCGCGAGCAGGGCGGGGACGCCTCTGGGCCGGGGCACGGAGACGATCTGAACTGGAAGAGTCATGGCGCCGTTTCTTCGATGGATCAACCGGGGGGCGCCAACAGGCGCGTGGTGACCGGGCCGTGGCTGCCCGGCCGGACGACGTGTCGACCGCGTGGCGGGGGCGTCGTTCAGGCGCCCGTGGAGTACTCCACGCCGCCGACCCATACCCGTCGGACGGCGCGGGTCGCGGTGATGTCGGTGAGCGGGTCGCCGTCGACCAGGAGGAGGTCGGCGCGGCATCCGGGACGAATGACGCCGCGGTCCCGCAGTCCGAAGGACTGGGCGGGCAGACGGGTTGCCGCTCGCAGCGCCTCGAGGGCCGTGAGCCCCGCCCGGACCAGCAGCTCCAGTTCGTGGTGGAGGCCGGCGCCGAACGGCGGCTGCACCGGGATGCCCGGAGTGCTGTTGGCGTCCGTACCCGCCAGGATCCGGGCGCCGGCCCGGCGCAGCGCCGCGACGCTGCCCTCTGCGGCCGCGTAGTCCGTTCCGGGGATCCCCAGCCCGGCGAAGCCCTCCATCATCGTCAGAGTGGGCACGGCGACGGTACCGGTGGCGGTGTACCGAGCCGCCACCGCCGCGGACAGCGGGCTGTCGAGAGGTACGTGATGGATCATGTCGACGCCCGCGTCCAGCGCCCGCTCCACCATGGCCACCGTGGTCGAGTGCGCCATGACGAGCTTGCCGCGGGAGTGTGCCTCCGTCGTCACCGCCTTGACGGTCTCCGGTGCCAGCCCCGGCTCATCGATGATGATCTTGATGTAGTCGGAGCCCTCGGTGATCCGGGAGCGCACGAACCGGGACGCCTGTTCCGGCCCGGTCAGGACCGCGTCGGCCGGGAAGGTGGGCAGCCCGCTCTGCGGGCTACCGGGCGCCACCGCCGGAGTGCCGGCACTCCGGATGTCGGGCAGGCCCGGCATCCCGCGCAGCGCATCGACGACGGAGGGCGGGAAGCAGGCCATGTCCAGACCGGTGGTCACGCCGGAACCGGCCAGCTGATGGAGCGTGCCGACGTCCTTGAGGTGGAGGTGCGCGTCGATCAGGCCCGGCAGCAGTACCGCGCCACCGCAGTCGATTCGGCGCGCGCCGAAGGCGCTGATGCCGATCCGTCCGTTCTCGATGACGACGGTGCTGGGCGTGGTGACCCGGTCGCCGTCGAAGACCCGGACGTTCGTCAACGCGACCTTGTCTGCGAAGCGGCTGGACCGGTCCTGCGCGTGTGCGGTGGTGGGCGCCGCCAGCGCCTGCACCCCCGCGACGCCGATCCCGGCCGCTGCGGCCGTCCTGAAGAAGTCACGCCGGTTCTGGTGGTCGATGCACATCGTGGTGCCTTTCTGCCGGGCGGGTGCGGAAAGTGCGACGTTCGCGCCTCTGGCCGGGGGAGTGGCGGCGGGGTGGTCGTCGGCGCGGTGTCCGAGGAGGCGCGGCTTCCGGCCGTGTGAGCCCGGCTGTTCGGGCACGGGCGGGCGGACGGTCCGGCGGCGGCGCCGGCGCCATGAGGACGGCCTGACCGTAATCGCTATATGTGATAACAGCAACCCTTCGTGCAGCCCCCGGGCGACTCCGTCCGCGGCATCCGCCGGCTGCACAGGCATTGACACGGGCACCCGACGGGCTTCAGCATCACTGCCAGTTCCCTGCGGCGTGACCGCGACGGACGGGGCCCTCCCCACCCGTACCCACGCCGCAGCACGTCCGTGACGCCCGGCGACGCGTCCCGGCGCCTAACGCCCCGTGTGCCGCATGCTGTCGGCCACCGGGCATGCCCCATCGAGCAGCGATCCCCACCGCGGCACCGCGTGCCCACGGCGGGGAGGCATGGGCTCCGGCGGGCGACCCCGTGATCGCCCCGGTCCTCTCCCCGTCACGCCTTCTGCTGCATCGCCGTGGCCTTCCCACTCGTGCAGTTCCCCATGAGGAGTACGGACATGAACCCCACCCCCGGCACACCCACGGCCGGGGCCCGCCCCGGCCCCGCGGTGGCGCTCGGCCTCGTCATCCTGTGCATCGAGGGATACGACCTCTTCATCCTCGGGGCGGTCGGCCCCTCCCTGCTGTCCCATCCCGACTGGGACGTCACCAAGTCGACGTTGGGGCTGCTGGGAAGTCTCACCGCGCTCGGCATGCCCCTGGGCTCCATCGCCGCCGGATGGGCCGGTGACCACTACGGGCGCCGCATGCCCATGGTCGTCAGCCTGTCCTGGCTCTCGCTGAGCATGCTGCTGAGCGCCGTGGCCGGCGACCTGACCCTGTTCGCCGCGACCCGGTTCCTCACCGGCATGGGCATCGGAGCCCTGATCCCCCTCGTCACCGCGTACGTCAGTGAAGCGGCCACACCCGCGCGCCACGCACTCCAGGTGGGCACCGCCACGACGGGACTGGCCATCGGAGGAATCCTCACCGGGGTGGTCGGCCGGACCCTGCTGCCGGAATGGGACTTCCGCACACTCTTCCTCTTCGGGGCGGTCCCCCTGGCGCTGATCCCCGTGGTGTGGCGTCTGGTTCCCGCCGTGGTGCGCGAACACCCGGCGCAGGGCGCGCTCGACGGGACGAAGGCCGCGGCCATGCCGCCCACCGCCGAGCCGCATGACTCGGCCAACCGGCTCCGTCAGCTCCTCGCCCCGATGTACCGCCGCTCCACCCTGCTCTTCTGGGCGGCCACGTTCGCCGGACTCGTCATCGTCTATGGCGCCAGCACCTGGCTGCCCACGCTGATGGTCGACTCCGGGTACGATCTCGGCTCCTCGCTCGAATTCTCCATCGCCTTCAACGTCGGCGCCGTCATCGGCACCATCGGCGCCGCCCTGGTCGCCGACCGCGGGTTGCTGAAGGTCTCCACGATCGTCAGCTTCCTCCTCGCCGCCGTCGCGATGATCACCCTGAGCACGCCGCAGCCGCGCCCGCTGCTCCTGGTGGCCTCGGCCGTCGCCGGTTTCGGGGCGCTCGGCACCCAGGCCCTGGTCAACATCTACGTGGCGCACGCCCACCCGGCGCGCCTGCGTGGCACAGCGCTGGGGTTCAGCCTCGGCGTGGGACGCGTCGGTGCCATCGTCGGGCCCAGCTACCTGGCCGCCGTCACCGTGCTGATCAGCTCGTCCAAGGCCGGCTTCTACGCCTTCGTCGTCCCCGCGCTCCTGGGGGCGGTCCTGATCGGGCTGATGAGGCCGGGACGGCGTGCCTCCGCCCCCGCGTCGGCCGGTTCCGCCACCGAGGCGCCGCTCACCCGGTGACCGGAGGCCCGGCACCCGAACGGCTCCCGGCGGTGTCCGGCCGGCTCCACCGGTCGGACACCGCCGGGAGCGGCCGCGTTCAGGACAGGGCCGAGAAGGCGATCTTCTCGTTGCGGGCGAGGTGCCGCTCGACGGCGGCGGCGACCGTGGCGGGCTCGCGGGTGCGGAAGGCCGCCACGAGGTCCAGGTGGGCCTTGCCCCGCCGCTGGTGTTCGGCGGGATCCGGGTCGAGGTGGCCGAAGCCGATACGGATGTAGCGTTCTCCCGCCCGCCACAGCGTGGTGAGGACGCGGATGTCCCAGGCGGTCGCGGCCGGCGCAAGGAGCGCGAGGTGGAAGGCGTGGTGGTCGTCGTAGATGTCGGCCATGCCGTGGTCCCGGGCGCCGAAGTCGACGGCCAGGGACTCCAGTCGGTCCAGTTCCTCGTCCGCGAGAAGACCGCACGAACGCCGGGCGATCTCCGGTTCGAGAGAGCGCCGCAGACGGTAGATGCCTTGCAGATCATCGAGGTCGAGCGGAGCGATGACGGCGCTCCGGCCGGGCCGCATGATGACCAGGCCCTCGCTCTCCAGGCTGCGCAGCGCCTCCCGGATGGGGATGAAACTGATGTCGAGCATGCCGGCCAGTTCGCGCAGCGAGTACTCCCCTCCGGGATCCAGGGCGCCGGTCAGGATCGCGCGCCGCAGTTCCTCGGTGGCCTGCTCCACCACGGACCGTGACGTGATGGGCTGGACAGCTCCTCGGGGAGTCGCCACGGTGTATCCCTCACTTCGGCCGTCTGGTGGTACGGCCAACTATAGCGACGGCTCTGCGGAGGAGCTGCGGGCATGACAAGGGCCCCGGAGCAGCCCGTTTCCGCCGGTCGTCCGACGGCGACGCCCCGCACCGTGGGCGAGACGGTGCGGGGCATCGGATCATCCGGGCGACTGCCGGTCACAGCTTGAGGATGCGTTCCGCGTTGCGGTGGGCGATCTTCTTGCGATGGCCGGCCGACAGGCTCGCGTGGCGCAGGAACCCGACGGCCTGTTCGCTCTTCTCGAAGGGGTAGTCGATGGCGAAGAGCACGTTGTCGATGCCCACCGCCTTGATCGCGGCCTGGAGCATGGTGTCGTCCATCACGCCCGAGGTGGTGATGGCGATGTTGTCGACGAGGTACTCGGAGGGCTTCCTCTTCAACGGCACGCGGGTGTTGATGTTCTGGATCTGCACGTCGAGGCGGGGTATCTGGAAAGGCAGGAACTCGCCCATGTGGCCCACGATGAGCCTGGCTCCCGGGAAGTCGTCGAAGACTCCGCCGAGGATGACCCGCAGGGCGTGGCCGCCGGTCTCCGCCGCCCAGCTGTACAGGGGGCCGACCAGCTCCGGACGGTCCTTCAGCAGACCCCAGTCGCCGGTCGGCGCCGGAGTGGGGTGGAGGTAGAGGGCGGCGCCCAACTCCTCCAGCGCGGCCCACACCGGCCGGAACTGCGGCTCGTCCAGGTAGTGGCCGTTGGTGTGACCGTTGACCAGGAACCCGGCCATCCCGAGGTCCCGTACGGCGCGCCCGGCCTCCCGTACGGCTGCCTGGGGATCTTGCAGGGGCAGCGCGGCGAGGCCGCCGAAGCGGGTGGGGTGCGCGTCGATGATGCCGGCCAGCGCGTCGTTGGCGACCTGCGCGTCCCGCACGGCGATGGCCGCGTCGGGCTGCATCTGCACCCCGGGCGGGGTGAGGGAGAGCACCTGCATGGTGACGCCGTTCGCGTCCATGTCGGCGAGCCGGTACTCGGTGATGTCCGGCAGCCGCTTGAACCACTCGGCGGTGACCTCGGGCTTGAAGGGGATCGCGCCGTTCAGGGCCGTGCCCTGCGTGATGAGACCCGGCAGCATGACGGCTTCTTCGATGGCGATGATCTTCAGCCGGCCGTGCGGGTCGGGCCGGTCGCCGTGTGCCTGGGCGGTGCCGGGGGACATCACGGCGGCGGCGCCGGCGAGGGCCGCCGTGCCCGCCGCGGTGTTCAGGATCTGACGTCTCGTCCATGGGTGAGCGCTCATTGTGCGATTCCTTTCGGGAACGGGGTGGTGTGGGACGACTGGAGTGCGTGCGGGTCCCGCACCGGGCGGAGCGCCTACTGCCGTCCTCCCTGTCCTGTGCGGCGGCGGTACGCCCGGTTCGGGCGAAGCGGGGGAAGCGCCGCTCGGCGTGAATCCGGAGGCGTGGTCCGCCCCGGCCGCGAGGCAGGCGCCTCGGACAGGGTGCGGCCGGGGCGGGGTCTGGTGTCGGCGCGGGGCGCCGGTCAACGTGAGGGACGTTCAAGGGCTTTGGTGTGCCGCCCCGCCTCGACGGGCGTGCCCGCTCAGGGTGTCGACGAGCCCGAGGGCGTCCTCGGGAGCCTCGTCCCCCAGCCAGCCGACCACCTGGTCGGGGCGGACCAGGGCGAGGCGGGCGCCGAGCAGTTCGGCGTAGTCGGCGGGCGGCTCCGGCAGACGTACGACGGTGAGTGGCACCCCCCTCAGGCGTGCGGCGTCCACGATGTCCGCCTCCGGCGTGCCGTGCCCGAGGGTGAGCAGTGTCAGATGGTCACCGAGCAGGTCGTACAGGGAACGCCCGTCCTCGAGGAACACATGGGGCAGCCGGGCGCCCGCCCATGTGGCGCTCGGCCGTCCCCGCGGCTCCGCGGGAGCGATCGGTGAGGTGGCGATACGGAGTCCGAGGACCAGGTCGAGCGAGTGGAACTCCGCCGTCTTGGTCTCCTGGATCCGCGCGCCCGCGGCTCGCCGGGCCCGGGCGCCCGCGTCGTCGTCCGCGTCGAGGTCGGCGGCGAGCAGTTCGGTGGAGAGCACCCGCATGTTGGCGGTCGCCTCGCGGATGACGCGTTCCTGGACGGGGCGGCGCTCGCTCTCGTAGCTGTCGAGGATGTCCGCCCCGCCCCAGCCGGCGAGCACGGCCGCCAGTTTCCAGCCCAGGTCGACCGCGTCCCCGATGCCGGTGTTGAGCCCGTGGCCGCCGAACGGCGGGTTGAGGTGCGCGGCGTCGCCGGCGAGGAAGATCCTGCCGTGGCGCATGCGGTCGACGATCTGCATTCGCGCGGTCCACGGGTCGGTGGACAGCACCTCGGCCCGCACCGGCCTGCCCGCCACGGCGTCGATGATGTGCCGCGCCTCGCGTTCTCCGGACGTCCGGTCCACGCCGAAGGCGATCGCCCACCAGGTGTCCGTCCGGTTCAGGGGCCCGACCAGTGCCGGGGCGGCCGGGCTGACGACCCAGTACTGCACGGCCGGACCGTGCGCCACGTGCTTCCACAGGTCGGGGCTCTTGAAGACCATGCCGAAGTTCGGGCGCAGGGCCTCCCCGCCGCCCAGGTAGCGGGAGCCGATCCGGTCCCGTACGACGCTGCGCGGGCCGTCGCAGCCGATCACGTAGTCGGCGGTGACGAGGCTCCGGCCGCCGTGAACGTCCTCGACGGTCACGGTCACCAGGTCGTCGTCCTCAGCCACGTCGACGACCTTCGAGCCGAGGACGAGGCGGCCGGGGGCGAGTTCCTCGACCGCCTCGCGCAGTACCTCCTCCAACACGTACTGCGGCGCCTGCTGGCCGATCTCCGGGAAGCGGTCGCCTTCCGGGGCGAGCCCCAGGACGCCGGTGAACCGGGACAGCTCCCTGCCGGTCAGCGACGTGCAGAACACGACGTCCTGGGACCAGGACGTGGGCAACGGGGCGCGCGAGCGCAGCCGTTCGGCCAGACCCCAGCGGCGCAGGTGTTCCATGGTGCGTACGTTGAGCGTCTTGCAGCGGGGGCGCGCCCTGGAGACGGTTGCGCGCGGCTCGACGACCAGACAGTCGACGCCGCGCCGGCCGAGCTCCACGGCGGCCGCCAGACCGACCGGGCCACCGCCGGCGATGAGGACCTGCACGTGCTGCGGGGGGTGCTTATGGGCGACGGGGAGCATCAGTTCGCGTTCTCGGCTCGCTGCCGCGTGGCGGCCCAGTGCGCACATTCCTCGGCGAACGCGAGCTGCCGCAGATGCAGCGCGTGGCCCAATGTGTGGTGGTCGATGCAGTGACCCGTGCCGCGGGCGACGCTCGCGTCGACGAACGGGGCCGCCGTGAACATCGCGGCGAACCGGGCCACGTTCTCCGGGCCGCTGCTCCACAGCGCGTCGAACTCGGCGAGCGCGTTGTGCACCGGGACGCGCACGCGGGGGGCGACGGTGGGCAGATGTTCCCTCGGCCATGCCGGAGCCTGTACCAACTCCCGCACCGGCACGGGCGCGTAGGAGCCGTGCGCCTGTCGTACGCCCTCGGCTCCGTAGGTGTGCGGCGGTCCGAACATCACCTTGTCCCGCTCCTCGTACGGAAGGTCCACGGTCTGGTCCGGAGGAAGGGAACCGAGAGCCTCGGCCGCTCCACCGCTCGGGATGACGGCCCCCATGCCGGTCGCCGAGACACCGATGAGCGGGAGGCCGGGAGCGGAAGCGGCGATCATCAGGGCGATCATGCCGCCGATGGAGTGGCCGACGAGGAACACACGGTCGGCCGCGAGGCGGGCGACAGCCTGCGCCAGTGCGGTGCCGAGCAGTTCCGCGTGCCGGGCGAAGGTGTTGGCGTCCGGTTCCAGGGGGGTGCTGCCGCCGTACCCGGGGCGGTCGAAGGCCACGACCGGGTAGCCGTGCGCGGCGGCGACGTCGAGGAAGGAGCCTTCACCGGCGCCCTCGACGTCGAAGTAGTGCGCTGTATAGGTGCCGCCGTGGAGGGCGGCGATCAGGGGCTTGCCGGTGAGTTCGGCGGGGCCGGCGGCAAGCGCCGTGATCTTGTGTCCGTGGACCTCGAAGGTCAGAAGGTCGCGCTGTTTGGCCATCTGTGGCCTCCTGCCAGGGGTGGATTCCAGCGTGCCGCGCGGAGGGGACCGCAGCGCGGCGAACGACGACGCACAGCTTGCGAGGGAGTCGGCCGCCCCCGGTCCGTGGCATCGATCACCGGTTCGGGCGCTGCCGGGGTTCTGCGAGCCTAGGCGCTATATGTGATAACAGCAAGCTTTCGGATGCCCGTGGGACGGGACGGAAGAGGTACGGGACGGAAGAGGTGACGAGGGTCCGCGCGCACGCGGGCCCGCCCTCACCGCGGCGACCGTCAGTGGTGCTGCGGGACGTAGTCCTGGGTGATCTGCTTGTACTCCAGGAAGTCCTCCACCGAGGCCGGGCCGCCGAGCCGGCCCACACCGCTGGACTTGAAGCCGCCCTCCTCGAACTCGATGGTCAGGTTCGCCCAGCTGTTGATGGAGACGAGACCGGCGTCGAGCCGGCGCGCGACCCGCACCGGACGGTCCGCGTCACGGCTCCACACGCAGGCGCTGAGGCCGTACTCGGTGTCGTTGGCGAGGGCGATCGCCTCCTCCTCGGTGTCGAAGATCTGGACGGTCTGCACCGGGCCGAAGGTTTCCTCCTGCACGATCGGGAGGGAGGAGTCGGTGACCGCGAGCAGGGTCGGGTGGTAGAAGGCGCCACCGGCCAGCTCGGGAAGGGTGCTCGGTCCGCCGCGGACGACCGGCTTGGCACCGGCCGCGATGGCCGCCTCCACCGCCGCGTCGACCCGAGCGACCGACGCCTTGTCGATCAGCGGGCCGATCTGGCTCTCGGGGTCGGCGGCCGGACCGGGACGCACGCTTTCCAGGCGCTGGGCCAGCGCGGCGGTGAACTCGTCGGCGATCTCCCGCTGCACCAGGACCCTGCTGCCCGTCATGCAGAACTGCCCGGCGAAGACGGTGCACGACGCGACGGCCGTGGCCAGCGCGGCCTCGATGTCGGCGTCGGCGAAGACCAGGTGAGGGGTCTTGCCACCCAGTTCCAGGCCCACCCGTTTGAAGTGGGCCGCCGCGCCCTGGGCGATGAGCCGCCCGGTGGCGGTGGAGCCGGTGAAGCTGATGACGGGCACCTGCGGGGAGTCGACCAGCAGGCGGGCGACATCGGAGCCGGACTCGACGACGACGTTCACCGCGCCCTTCGGCAGCTCGGGCACCGAGGCGAGGATCTCGCTCATCAGCGCGGCGGTACGGGCCGCCTGTCCCGGCATCTTCACCACGGCGGTGCAGCCCGCCGCGAGGGCCGGGGCCAGCGCGCGGATGCACAGGTAGGCGGGGGAGTTCCACGGCACGACGATGCCGGCGACGCCGACGGGCTGACGGATCGACATGGCCTGGCGGCCCGGCTGGGTGTCGGTGACCCGGCCGTGCGGCTGGACCGCCAGACCCGCCGCGAAGCGCAGGGCACGCAGGATGAAGTGCGTCTCGAAGCCCGCCTCGCGCCGGAGCTTGCCGTTCTCCAGACACAGCGTGTCGATCACCTCGTCCATGCGCGCGGCGTACGCGTCGGCGAGGTGGCTCAGAGCGGTGGCCCGCACCATCGGGTCGAGCCGCCACTCGTCCTCCTCGAACGCCCGGCCGGCCGCGTCGATGGCCCGCTGCCCCGCCTCCGCGTCGGCGTCGGCGTAGGTACCGATCACTTCGCCCGTGGCCGGGTTGATGCTGTCGCGGGTCCGTTCGGAACCGACCCACTCGCCGTCGATCCAGTGCCGTGCGGTGTTCTCTCGGGTCATCTCGGCGACTCCTTGCTTGAGAGGGGGCTGGGGGGTGCGGGTCGGCCTTCAGAGACCGAGCAGCCGCTCGGCGTTGCCGTGGGCGATCTTCGCCCGGTCGGCCTCGCTGATCGGGGCCGTCCGCAGGAACTCGGTGGCCTCGCCCATCTCCTCGAACGGGTAGTCGGTGCCGAAGAGGATGTGGTCCGAACCCAGGGCCAGCAGCGCGCACAGCAGCGGCGGGGCCGAGCACACGCCGCTGGTCGTGATGTAGAGGTTGTGACGGACGTATTCGGAGGGGTTGGCCCGGTTCAGCTCGACGCCTTGGTGGTTGTGGTAGTCCCAGCGGGAGTCCATCCGCCACAGCGCGTAGGGCAGGCCCTCGCCCATGTGGCCCAGCAGCAGCTTGGCGTCGGGGAAGTCGTCGAAGACGCCGCCGAACACGCACCGCATGAAGTGGGTGGCGGTGTCCGTTCCCCAACTCCACATCGGGCCGACGAGTTCCGGGTGCCCCTGGATGACGTGCGGGACGTCGACGCCGTTGGCCGGGTGCAGGTACAGCGGCACGTCCAGGCCCGCGGCACGCTCCCACACGACCCGCAGCTCCGGGTGGTCGAGGTAGCGGCCCTGCGTGTGCGCGTTCACCAGGGCGCCCCGCATGCCCAGCTGGGAGACGGCGCGCTCCAGTTCGTCGGCGGCCGCCTTCGGGTCCTGCAACGGCAGGGCGGCGAAACCGGCGAAGCGATCGGGGTGGTCGGTGATCACACCGGCGAGCAGGTCGTTCACGGCGGTGGCCCGGGCGACCGCGGTGGCGGCGTCCTTCTCGGCCTGGATACCGGGGGAGTTGAGGGACAGCACCTGCATGTCCAAACCCGCCGCGTCCATCTCGGCCAGCCGCTCGCCGGTGATGTCGAGGAGCCGCCGGGACGCCTCGCGCCACTTGTCCGGCTGGAGGATGGCGGCCGCCGAGGCGCCGTACTTCTCCAGCTCGGGCGTGACGAAGTGTTCCTCAAGACCGATGGTTCGCATCGCGACCTCTTCATTTCACTTATATGCATTGACTTCACTGATGGTGAAACGTACGTTCCGTGGATGTCAACCCTTTGGAACGTCCGAGCAAATGGAGGTGCCCGATGACGGGTACGGAGGTCGCCGCGGTGGATCCGGTCCCGAACGGGACCGTGGTGGATGTGGCCGTGGTGGGGTACGGCCCGGTCGGTATGGTGGCGGCCGCCCTGCTGGGACGGGCGGGGCACCGGGTCCTCGTCCTGGAGCGATACGCCGGCCTGTACAACCTGCCGCGGGCGGCCAGCTTCGACGACGAGACCATGCGCACCCTCGCGCGTCTCGGCGTGGCGGAGGCCCTGCTGCCCAAGGTGCGCGTGCAGCCCACCTACGAGTGGCGCAACGGCCGCGGAGACCTGCTGATAGAGCAGCACTTCGCCGAAGCCGGACGCAGCGGCTGGCCGGAGTGGAACATGATGTACCAGCCGGACCTCGAAGAGGCGCTCGACGCGGTGTGCCGGTCGATGCCGCAGGTGGAGGTCCGGCACTCCGGCGCCGTCGTCGCGCTGGACCAGAGCGCGGAGAACGTCACGCTCACCGTCGAGGGCCCCGAGGGACGTCGGACGGTCACGGCGCGCTACGTCCTGGGCTGCGACGGGGGCAACAGCTTCGTACGGTCGGCACTCGGCGTGGGGCTGTTCGACTACGGCTTCTCCGAGCCGTGGATGGTTTGCGACTTCCGCTTCCGCCGGCCGGCCGAGGTCCCGGCGGCGTTGCAACTCGGCGACCCGCTGAGCCCGACCTCGATCATCTCGCTCGGTCCCGCGCACCACCGGTTCAGCTTCATGCTCGACTCGGTGGACGACTTCGAGACCGAGCGCGATCCGCAGCGCGTCTGGAAGCGGGTCGCCTCCCACCTCACTCCCGACGACGCCGATCTCATCCGGGTCGCCACGTACACCTTCCGGTCACTCATCGCGGAGGACTGGCGTCGTGGCCGGGTCCTGCTGGCGGGCGACGCGGCGCACCAGATGCCCCCGTTCCTCGGGCAGGGCATGTGCTCGGGCTTCCGCGACGCGCAGAACCTCGCCTTCAAACTGGACCTCGTCCTGCGCGGAGCCGCGCCGGACGACGTCCTCGACACCTACCAGTCGGAGCGCGAGCCGCATGTGCGCGCGGTGACCGAGAAGGGCATCGAGCTAGGCCATCTCCAGACCCTGCGGGATCCGGAGCGTGCCGCGGAGCGTGACCGGACGCTGCTGGCCCGCCGCGCGGAGTCGGGGACGCCCGAGGCCGTACGCCTGCCGAGTCTCGTCGACGGTCTCTTCGCCCGGACCCCGGAACCCGGCCGGGGGCAGCTGTCGGTCCAGGGCGTGGTGGACGACGGTACCCGCCGCGACCGCCTGGACCAGGTGGTGGGCGGCGGCTTCCATCTACTCGTCGAGGACGGGTCGCTGGACGCCCTGGAACGCGCCGGCCTGCTCGACGACCTCGCCCGGGCGGGCGTGCGAGTCGTCGTGCCCGGTGAGCGGGCCGCCGCACACCCGAAGGCGGCCGTCGTCCACGACGTACACGGCACGTACCGCGGGTGGTTCACCGAACTGGGCTGCTCGGCGGTCGTGGTCCGCCCCGACTTCTACGTCTTCGGCACGGCGATCGGCCCCGACGCGGCGGCCGGTCTCGCCGGTGAGCTGCTGAGCGCGGTGCACGGTGGCCCGGCCGCACGCGAGGTGCCGGCGGACACCTGATGCCCCGTTCCCCTCGCCCCGGAAACGACTGTGCGAGGCCGGTCACTATGATCCCTGCTGTGAGCGATCAGCGTCCTTCCGACTCCGAGGCCAGTGGGGAATCGCCGGCACGGCAGGGCATCCAGTCCGTCGAACTGGCGATGACGGTCCTGCGGGCCCTCGAGGAGGGGCGGGGCCCGATGAGCCTGACGCAGCTCGCCGCCGCCGCCGGCATGCAGCCGAGCAAGGTCCACCGCTACCTCGTCAGTCTCGCCCGCGTCGGTCTCGTAGCCCAGTCGCCCAGCTCCGGGCGCTACGACATGGGGCCGGCCATGCGGCGGCTCGGCGTCGAGTCGCTGCGCAGGATGGACGAGGTGGCGCTGGTGAGCGAGCACCTGCCGGGGCTGCGGGACCGTACCTCGCACGCGGTCAACCTGGCGGTGTGGGGCGACCACGGACCGGTCGTGGTGCGCTGGGAGTACGGTGCCCACGCGCTGCCGATCACGGTCCGGGTCGGCGCCACCATGCCGCTGCTGACCTCGGCGATGGGAGGGGCGTTCCTCGCGCACCTGCCCGAGCAGCTCACCGAGCCGGTGCTGCGCGGGCAGCTGGAGGCCCAGACGCTGGACGCGGCCACCCGCGACCGGGTCGACCGGATCAAGTCAGAGGTGCTGCGCGAGGGCGTGGCCACCACCGTCGGCGGCGTCATTCCCGGCGTCACCTCACTGGCGGCTCCCGTGTTCACCGCGGGGGAGTCCTTTCCGCTCGTCGTCACCCTGGTGATGCCGGCGCGAGGCATCACCGAGCAGGACGTGGCCCACCTCTCGGAGCAGCTGCTCACCTCGACCCGGGCCATGTCCGAGGTCCTGGGCCACGCCGTGGACCAGCGCCGACCGTAGGACGTCCCCCCCCGGACACTTCACCGAGCAGGCGCGCCCGGCGGGCGGCGTCCTGCTCCGTCGCGTCGCGCGGCACGGCGACGCGGGGGTGCCTCCGTGGCAGGCGAGCGCTCGACGAGCAGTCGGAAACCAGAACGCATGACCCCGGACCCCGTCATCGAAACACGTGACTACGCTTTCCTTAGCTACTCAGAAATGCGTAGCATGAGGCAGTACACCGCCTACGGAAGGCAGACGTTGACCATGAGCAAGCTGGAAATCATCGTGGCGAGCACGCGCCCCGGGCGTCTCGGTCCGAGTGTTGCCCGTTGGATCGAGTCGGAGGCCGTGGCGCACGGTGGCTTCGACGAGATCGAGGTGGTCGACCTCGCCGAGGTGAACCTGCCGTTCATGAACGAACCGCACCACCCGAGGCTCGGCCGCTACACCCATCAGCACACGCGCGACTGGAGCGCCAAGGTCGCGGAGGCCGACGCCTTCGTGTTCGTGATGCCGGAGTACAACTACGGCTACAACGCCGAGCTCAAGAACGCGATCGACTACCTCCACACCGAGTGGCAGTACAAGGCGGTGGGCATGGTCAGCTACGGAGGCGTGTCCGCGGGGACGCGCGCGGCGCAGATGATCAAGCAAGTGGTGACCACTCTGAAGATGACGCCCGTCTTCGAGGCCGTGTCCATCCCCTTCGTCCAGCAGTTCCTCGACGAGGACCGGCGTCTGCTGCCCAACGAGGTCATGACCAGTTCCGCCAAGGCGATGCTCGACGAACTGGTGCGCTTCACCGAGGCCCTGCGCCCGCTGCGCACCCCCGCCGCGGCGTGACCGCCGGCCCGACGCCCGGCGGGGGCGACATCCACCCGGTCTGCGTGCGGTTCCACAGGGCGATCGAGATGATCGGCGCGCGCTGGACCGGCGCGATCCTGCGGGCGCTGTTCACCGACCAGTGCCGGTACGCACAGATCAAGGCAGCCGTCCCGGGAGTCAGCGACACCATGCTGGCCCAGCGCCTCCGGGAACTCCAGCGCGACGGCCTCGTCGAGCGTCACGTCGTGCCCGCGACACCGGTGCAGGTGGAGTACCGGCTCACGCCCAAGGGGCAGGACCTGGAACCGGTCCTCGACGCGATCATCGCGTGGTCGCACACCTGGGTCCCCCTGCCCGGATCGGACCTGCCGGCGGGCACTCCATGATCACTAGCCCCTCTTCGGGCGCCGCCTGGCACTCGGCTTGGTGGCTGCCCGGCGCACCGACCTGCCCGAGCCCCTCGCGGAGGGGGACACGGCACTGCTCGCCGGGCTCGCGGCTCACCCGGCCCGATCAGGACGGCCACGGCGGCCAAGGCGGCGGCAGGCTCGGTCTGTGGCGCGGCCCCCGCCCGCCGTCGGTCCCACCGACGTGCGCCGGTAGGCGTCAGGGGAACCGACGCTCGCCGTCCTGCGAGAGCCGCCGGGAGATCGCCCTGGCCGTGGCCCGCACGGCCGGGCCGTAGCCGGCATCCGGAAAGCCGCTGGTGGGTGCCACGACCGACAGCGCGGCCACCACCTCGTCGCCGTCCCGCACCGGCGCGGCCACGGTGCTCAGCCGCCAGGGGTGACGCCGGCGGCCGAAGGCGTGGTCGCCACGCCGTACCTCCGCGAGGGCGCGGCGCAGGTCGGCGGGGCTGCGCACGTCTTCATGCCCGTTCCCGGGCTGGAAGGCGGCGATCGCGTGATCCTGGACGGCGGTCGGGGCGAACGCCAGCAGCACCAGGCCCACACCGGTGGACGTCAGTGGAAGGCGGCCCCCCACGCGGTAGCGCACGGGACTGGCGTCGCGTGCCGACAGGCGCTCGACGAGCAGAGCCTCCGTCTGGTCCCGCACGGCGAGCAGCACATGCTGACGGGTGACGTGGAAGAGATCGTCCATGAAAGGCATGGCCACGGCCCGCAGCCCATGGCCGCGAGGTGCCAGGGAGGCGGTCTCCAGCAACCGCAGTCCAACGACGAAGCGACCGTCGCCGAGACGTTCCAGCGCACCCGCGCGAACGAGCGACCGGGCTAGCCGCAGCGCGCTGCTGCGCGGGATGCCGCTGCGGTGCGCGAGGTCGGCGAGGGACAGCGCGCGGTGGTCGCTGTCGAACGCGCCGAGCAGGGCGAACGCCCGGTCCACGACCGGCTGCCCCTCGGCGGGCCGGCCGCCGCGCCCCCGCCGAGCACCACTGTCGGCGTGCGTTTCATTCATCGGAATCACCGATGCCAGTCTATGGCCGCCCTTCCTACGGTGGCCCCGTCCAGCCCCGCGAACCAGGAGCCACCGCATGACCTCGACCGGACTCATCGACGTCCACGCCCACTTCGTCACCGACGCCTACGTCGCCGCGGCCCGGTCCGCCGGCATCGAGCACCCCGACGGCATGCCCGGCTGGCCCACGTGGGCCGTCGACGAGCATCTCGACCTGATGCGGCGCTCGGGCATCGAGAAGTCGTACCTGTCGATCTCCTCGCCGGGCGTGCACTTCGGCGACGACGGCGCCGCCCGTTCCCTCGCGCGGGAGGTCAACACGTTCGGCGCCAGGGTCCGCGCCGAGAATCCGCAGCGATTCGGTCACTTCGCCTCCCTGCCGCTGCCCGACGTCGAGGGATCGCTCGCCGAGACCGCGTACGCTCTCGACACACTCGGCGCGGACGGTGTGGCGGTGGAGACCAACCACCACGGCGTCTACCTCGGTGACCCCCGGCTCGAACCGCTGTGGGAGGACCTCGGCCGACGCGGCGCCGTCGTCTTCGTCCACCCCACGTCACCGCCTCACGCCGACGAACTCGCCCTGGGCCGGCCGAGGCCGATGCTGGAGTTCCTCTTCGACACCGCCCGTACCGCGAGCGATCTGCTCCTCCGAGGCGTGCTCGCCCGCCATCCGCGTATCCGCTGGGTCCTGACCCACGGCGGGGGCGCACTGCCGCTGCTCGCCGACCGTGTGGAACTGTTCCGCACCCTGCTCGGCGGCGACCTCGGGGACGCCCCGGGCTCCGTGGAACAGCTGGGCCGCCTCTGGTACGACATGGCCGGAACGCCCTTCCCCCGCCAGATCCCCGCCCTCGACGCCGCCTTCGGCACCGAACGTCTCCTGTACGGCAGCGACTACTGCTGGACACCCGCCGACCTGGCCCTCGCCCAGGTCGAGTCGGTCGACTCGGCCGTACAGCCGTCCGCAACCGACACCTGGCGGGCCCTCACCAACCGCAACGCGCGGCGCCTGTTCACCGCGGACACGCAGTCCCTGCCCGGGAGTTGAGGCACGTCGAGCCGCGGCGTGGGGCCGAGAGGTCGTCTTGGTGGTCTCGAGTGTCCGCCGTCAACGACGGCGTGGAGGTGCCCAAGGAAACCGCGGACCCGGGCAGTTCATGGTCCACGACCTCCCGACCCGTGCCCTCGCAGATCGCCGGGGCACGCCCTCGTGACGTGCGGGGGAGCATCTTCTAGGGTCACCCATATGATGATCGACACCGGCGTCGCCGGCACGCCGTTCGATTCCCTTCAGGCGGACGCCCTCACCAGCCCGGACCAGTTGCGCGAGCGCTACCCGCAGCCGAGCCAGAGCGCGTTGCGCAAGGAGACCGACCGCCTGACCGAGGAGACCCGGGCGCTGATCGGCTGCTCCTCACTGGTGTTCATCGCCAGCGCGGACCACGAAGGCCGGGCGGACGTGACTCCGCGCGGCGGCCCGGCCGGGTTCGTCTCGGTGCTGGACGAGCAGACCCTGGTCATCCCCGACGCGACCGGCAACAAGCGGCTCGACACCCTGCACAACGTGCTGGAAACCGGACGCGTCGGGCTGCTCTTCCTCATCCCGGGCCGCCCGACCACCCTTCGGGTCAACGGCCGCGCCTGTGTTTCCGCGCGCCCGGAGCTGCTGGACCAGCTGACTCCTGTTGGAAAGCCTCCGGTCACCGCGCTTGTGGTGCATGCCGAGCAGATCTACCCGCACTGCCCGAAGTCACTGATGCGCGCCAACGCCTGGCGACCGGAGCAGTGGCTGCCCGCCGACGCCCAGCCGAGCAGCGCCGAGGTGACACTGGCGCAACTGAACCTGCCCGGCCTGACTCTGGACCAGATCGAGGAGGCCGAACGGGAATCACTGCGCCTGCGTTACGAATGAGTCCACGCGGACGAGTCGGCAGGCATATAAGCAACGGCTTCGTCAGGGCCAGTAGGGCTTCACCGGCTCCAGTCGCAGCCGTTGGGCCGGCCAGGGCGGTGGTTCGGCCGGGCCGAACCACACCCGGACGTCCTCCCCGGTGCGGACGGGCAGGCGGGGGAAGTCGTTCTCGGCGTGCTCGGTGCGGTGCAGCGCGTGGGCCTGGCTCAGGTGCCGTGCCGAGTAGGCGTCGAAGTCGCCGGCGTCCGTGGGACGACACACGGTCGCGAGCACCTCACCCGTCCCCGGCTCCGGTGTGAAGCCCGGGCCGCGCAGCAGCAGGACGTCGTCGCTGTCGGCCATGGTGGCGTTGGCGGTGTCACGGTGCTCCCGCCAGACCGGGCCGGTGTAGAACGCCTCCAGCGCGCGCCGGCGGTGCGCCATGTCGGGGAACGCGCGCAGCCATACGAAGCGGTCCTGGTCGTCCAGGTCGCGGAACCGCCCGCCGACGGTGATGCCGGCCGCCCGCTGACCGGTCACGAACTCGCGCTCGAACAGCTCGATCAGCGTCTCGCGGGCGCCGGGACGCAGGGTGTACTGCCGGAGTTCGACGATGCTCATGCGGTGGCCTGCTCCCTGCGGGTGAGGTCTGTCGTCCACTTGTCGCTCATGCGTCGCAGAGTAGGAGCGGTCCGCTGACATCCACTGTCAGTGGATACTGAGCGCCATGCGCGCGAGCCGGCTGGTCACCCTGCTTCTGCTGCTCCAGAACCGGGGCCGGATGACGGCCCGGCAGCTGGCCGACGAACTGGAGGTCTCCGTCCGGACGGTCTACCGGGACGTCGACGCCCTCGGCGCCGCGGGTATCCCGCTGTACGGCGCCGCCGGCCACGCCGGCGGCTACCGGCTGGTCGACGGCTACCGGACCCGCCTCACCGGACTGACCGTGGACGAGGCGCAGGCCGCCTTCCTCGTCGCACTCCCCGGCGCAGCCGCGGAACTCGGCCTCGGCGAGGCCCTCGCCGGCGCCCTGCTGAAGCTGCGGACCGCCCTTCCGGCGGAGCTGCGCGCGCATGCCGAGCGGATCCAGTCGGGGTTCCTTCTCGACGCCCCCGGCTGGTACGGCGACGTCGACCCCGTGCCTCATCTGGCCGTGGTCGCCGCCGCGGTGTGGGCGCGGCGGGCGGTGGTGCTGCGGTACCGGCGCTGGCGGGCGCCGGAGGAGATCGAGCGAAGGGTGGAGCCGTACGGGCTCGTCCTCAAGGCGGGCCGCTGGTACCTGGTCGCCGACGGGCCCTCCGGGATCCGCACGTACCGGGTCGACCAGATCAGGGGAGTCCGGCCGCTGGCGGAGGAGTTCGTCATCCCGGAAGGGTTCGACCTGGCCGGGTGCTGGAAGGCCTTTCAGACCGACTTCCGGGCGCGACTGCACACCGCGGACGCCCTGGTGCGGCTCACCCCTGAGGGCGCCCGCCGTCTCGGTGTGACACCCGCGGGTGACGGTTGGACGGAGGCCCGCGTGCCCATCGAGTCGATCGACCACGCCCACCGGGACTTCCTGCGGCTGGGCGCCGACGTCGAGGTCCTGGCACCCGCCGAACTGCGCGAGCGCATCGCCGAGACGGCACGGACCCTGGCCACCCGCTACGAAGGGTGACGCCGCCGGGCCTCTGCCCCCGCTCCTCCTCACCCAGGTCGTGCCGCCGTGGCGCGCGACGCCGGGCGGGGGTTCCGCACCTCAGGGCATACGACGGGCCGCGGGTCGTCACGGACGGTGATTCTTTGGGGCGGCTCTGTGGAGGGGCCCTGCTCACGCCTGTACCGTTGATGACAGGTGCCGCCCGGCAGTGACCGCGACAGGCAGGAGGATTCGGGAGACCCCTCTGGGACTCCCGAAGGTGATGGACGTTCCCGCCCCGTGCACGCACGACGTGGTCCGGGCCCAGGCCATCGACCTGGACCGGGTGCCGCACGCTGCCGTGACGCTCGCGCCCGACGGCTCGCTCGTGGGCCTCAACGCAGAGGCCGGACGCCTGCTCGACGGTGGGGGCCAGGCCGCGGTGCCGGCCTGGCTCACCGAGGCACACCGCCGCCTGAGCGGTTCCGGCGAAGCGGCCGACCGGTGCTGCGCCGGACCGGTGGGTGACCGGCACGTCGAGGCCCGTCCGGTACCGGAAGGCGACGGCAGCGTCGTCTGGTGGCTGCTGGACGTCACCGACCGGGTGCGCGCCGAACGCGACCTGCGGGAGGAGCGCGAGCGCGCCGCGGTCCTCGCGGAGGTCTCCACCGCCCTGGCGTCCGCTCTCAACGCCGACCGCTGCCTGGAGCTGACGGCACGCACCGCGGCGGACCACCTGGCCGAGGCTGCCGTCGTCGTCACTCCCGCCGGAGGCGGCCGGCACACCCTCGCCCTGGCCCGGCGCGACGGCCCCGTCACCATGACCCGGCAGGCCATCGGTCCCGCGGCGCTGCCCGGTCTGGCGGACGCCCTCGCGGGCTTCCCGCCGGTCACCGCGCGCTGGATACCTCCGGGCGACCTGCCGTCCTGGGCCGGCGTCGCGGAGCTGCCCGCACCCGTGCGATCCGTCAGCGTCACGCCGCTTCCCGGGCACGGCGAGTCCGCGGGGGCGCTCGTCCTGCTCCGTACCGGCTCCAGGGCGTCCTTCACCCCCGCCGAGGAGGAGTTCGCGCGGTCCTTCGCGGTGCGGGCGGGGGCGGCGCTGTCCTCCGCCCGCGCCTTCGCCGAGCAGGCGGACATCTCCGCTGTCCTCACGCGTGACCTGCTGCCGCCGATCCTCGGACCGCTCGGCGGAGTCGAGTACGCGGGTGCCTACCGGGCGGCGCGGGACGCCGATCAGGTCGGCGGCGACTTCTACGACGTCCATCCGGGCGCCGGTGCCGGGGACGAGACACTTGTCGTCCTGGGCGATGTGGCGGGCAAGGGGCTCGAGGCCGCCGTCCTCACCGGACGCATGCGCAGCACGCTCCAGGCACTGCTGCCCTTCACCGGGGACCACGGACGGGTTCTGAGCCTGCTCAACCAGTCCGTGCTGATCTCACGGCACAACCGCTTCGCCACCCTTGTACTCGCCTCCGTGCGCCCTACCCCGGGCGGTGTGACGCTGCGTGTGACGAGCGCCGGGCACCCCCCGCCGCTGGTCGTACGGCTCGACGGCACCGTGGAGGAGGTGCCCACCCACGGCATGGCGGCCGGCGTGGTCGCACAGGTGACCTCGCGGACGGCCGAGATCGTGCTCGCACCGGGTGACACCTGCCTGCTGTACACCGACGGGGTCACCGAAGCCCGCGGGGGCCCCTTCGGAGACGAGTTCTTCGGTGAGGCACGCCTGGCCAAGGTCCTCGCCGAATGCGGCGGCATGCTGCCCCACGCGGTGGTGGAGCGGGTGCAGATGGTCGCCGGCGAGTGGATCCGCGGGGGGCGGCACGACGACATCGCCACCGTCGCCGTCGGCGCTCCCCGGATCGACGGCTCCCCGGATCCGCCGCCCGAGGACGGGACGTGACCGGGGCGGAGCTGGACGCTCTGCGCGACGGCCTCTGGCAGGCGGTGGTCAGCGGTGACGAGGGCACCGCACTCGCACTGGTCCGGCAGGCCCGTACGTCCGGCGCCGACCCCGAGACGCTGCTGGTGGACGTCGTGGCCGCTACTCAACGGCGGATCGGCGCGGCCTGGGCCGAGGGCAGGCTCACCGTGGCGCGGGAGCACGCCGCGACCGCGATCAACGACCGTGTCGTCACCCTGCTCACGACACCGGACGAAGGCGCGCGACCCGCACCGCGGCGCGGCCGCGTGGTCGTGGCCTGCGTGGAGGGGGAGTGGCACGCCCTGCCTGCTCGCCTGGTCACCGAAGTACTGCGTCTGCGGGGCTGGCGGGTCGACTTCCTCGGCGCCCGGACACCCACCCGGCACCTGGTCAACCACCTGCACCGGTGCACCGCCGACGCCGTGCTGCTGTCCTCGTCGCTGCCGACACGGTTGCCGGCGGCCCACGCCGCCGTCACCGCCTGCCAGGCCGTCGGCACCCCCGTCCTGACCGGCGGCGCCGCCTTCGGGCCCGACGGCCGCTACGCCCGGCTGCTCGGCGCGGACGGCTGGGCGCCCGGCGCCCAGGAGGCCGCCGACATCCTGGCGGCCGGACTGGAGCGCCCGGCCAACGCCGCGGTCCGGCACCCTGTCGACGACCTGCCGCACCTGGCCGACCAGGAGTACACCCTCGTCACCCGGGCCCGCCCCCGGCTGGTCAAGCAGACCTTCGCCGACCTGTCCGAGCGCCTTCCGGCCGTACGCCGCTACGACGACGAGCAACGCGAGCGCATCGCCGAGGAGTTGGCCCACACGGTGGACTTCCTCGCCGCGGCCCTCTACGTCGACGACACCGACCTCTTCACCGGCTTTCTCGGGTGGACGGCGGACATCCTCACCGCCCGCGGCATCTCCTCCCGGTGCTCGCTGTCGCCGGCTCTGAGCGCGCTCGGAGAACAGCTGCACGACTTTCCGCGGTCCCGACGCCTGCTGGACGAGGGAGCCCTCGCCCTCGGCGACCCCGCGGGCCCGGTGAACGTCACGCCGAGGGAAGGGCCGCGGTGAGCAGCGACAGCAAGCGGCCCGGCGCGTCCTCCTGGAGCAGGTGGCCCGCGTCCTCGATCCAGTGCAGTTCGGCATGTGGGATGCGGTCGCGCAGCCACTCGGCGTACTGAGGGGGCAGGATGCGGTCCTCGCGGCCCCAGACGATCCGCACGGGAAGCGGGATCTCGCCCAGCAAGTGCTCGTAGGCGACGGTGTCCGCCTGCCTGATCTGGCTGTACTGGCGGTAGAAGGCGGCCTGCCCCTCGGCCCCCAGCCAGGGTGCGAGGAAGCCTTCGAGGACTTCCGGCCGCAGGCCGACCCGCGTGGCGTGCCGCAGGTGGCTGGTGACCAGTGCTTCGTGCGCGTAGTCCGGAAGCTGCTCGAAGACCTCCCTGTGCTCCAGCATGAGCCGGAAGAGCCCCCGCTCCCACTGCCCGCCGCTCACCGCGTCGAACAGGGTCAGATCCCGGTACTCCCTCTTCTCCAGCAAGAGCGTCCGCAGCGCCACCGCCCCGCCGATGTCGTGCGCGACGACGCTGGGGCGGTCCCGCCCCCAGTGGTCGAGGAGCCGGGCGAAATTCCGTGCGTGGGCCGCCAGGCTCAGGTCCTGGCCCTCGTGCCGGTCCGACTGGCCGAAGCCGAGGTGGTCGAAGACGAAGACCGTGCGGGTGCGGGCGAGGGCCGGGGCGATGTCCCGCCAGAGGAAGGACGAGTACGGCGTGCCGTGCACCAGCACGATCGGGTCGCCGCTGCCCATGACGTCCCACCGGATCACCCCTTCGGGCGTCTCGAACTCCTCGCCGAGCCTCCAGTCCATCACCGGTCTCCCTTTCGGTCTCCCGTAACTCCTGTCACTTGGAACACGCCCGACGCGTCGCGGGCAAACGTCTCGGGCGGGCACAGCGGCCCGAGCCCGGTCCGGGACGTCCGTGGCACCCAGGCGCGTCCGCTGCCGCCCCGCCGACGCCTGACATCGTTGTCGACGGGGCGGCCCACCTGTTGGCCCCTAGGGGGTGTACACGGCCTCGCTCCCGTACAGCTCCCTCGTGAACGCCGAGACGTCCGCGCTGCGGTCGGAACCGTCGAGGTTGTACGTCAGGTAGACGCCGTAGCCCTCGCTGACCGTGCGGCGGGCGAGGCTCGTGACCGTGCTCTGCGAGGTTCGGCCGATCTCCACGGCGGCCGGGGACAGCCGCGACTTGGGGAGGCCGATGCCGGGGACCTGCCAGGTGCCGTAGTACGGGTTCCAGGCGTAGTCGAACTTGGAGGAGACGTCGACGCCGCCGTAGGACAGGCGCGAGGCGGACGGGCCGATGTTGTAGAGGCTGATGATCTTGTCGGGCATGTTCGCGCGCAGTGCCGTCACCAGGTGCACGAACGAGCTGTCGTTGGGCTGGGCGGTGCCGTTATTGCCGTACTCGGCGTATTCGTCGTCGAAGTCGATGCCGTCGAGTCCGTACTCGGCCACGGCGTCCGACATCTCCTTCGCGAACGCGGAAGCCGTCTGCTGGGACGTGAAGTTGGCGAACCCCGCGCCCTGGTGGTTGCCCAGCACCGAGAGGACGACCTTGATGCCCTTCTGCTGCAACGGCCGTATCTCCGTGGCGGCGTTGTCGAGGACGCGCTGCACGTTCTCGTTGAAGTGCAGGTACGCCTTCTTGGAGCCGGTGTCGTAGTTGATGTTCGCCGCGAAGATCACGGCGACGTCGAAGGCGTTTCCGCCGCCGTCGGCGAGCGTGTACTTGCCGGCGTTGAGCATGCTGTTGTTGTTCACCTCGATGTAGGCCACCGAGGTCGGTCCCTGCTTCGCGGCGGCGGGCGAGGGTGCGGGTGCCGCCGTCGCGCCGGTCGTGGTGGTCGTGCCGAGGGCGAGGGCCGCGACGGCCGAGAGTGCGAGGGCGGCGGTGCGCACTCTGCTCCGTACCGGATTGGACATCGTTGTCGGTCTCCCATCGCGTGGCGGCGCCCGACGGGTTCAAAGGCGCCTGGTGAGCCTCCGAGTGTTCCGTCGACGTGACCGAATCCCGGGAAGCGTGCGCCATTTCTTCACGACTTCCACGCACGGGCCGCCCCGGCCCGGCCCAACCGCGCCTCGAACTGGGCCAGTAGGAGGTCGAGGGTGTCGGGGAACGCCGAGTGCGCGCCCCCGGGCAGGTGCTCGCGGACGGCGTGGACGTGCGGATGGGTGTCCGCGGGCAGGTTGCCGTAGACGTCCTTCCAGACCGTGCTCTCCTGGGTGCGCTGGGCCTCGGTGAGGTCGCAGAGCCGCGCGTCGAGGGCGGCGTGGGCGAGGACGGTGTCGATGAAGGCGAGGTAGAGGCGCACCGCGTCCGGGGGAGCGAAGCCCGCCCCCAGGAGGATCCCGATGCCCGTGTCCACGGCACGGCATTCCGCCGGGCCCGCGGTGACCCGGGCGGCCCTGAGCATGGCCAGGCGCGGATGGCGGAGGACCGATCGGTGCACCCGCGTCCCGAAGTCCCGGAGCGAGGCGACCCAGTCCTCCCGGGGCGTGAAGCCGTCGAGCGAGTCCCCGATCAGCCGGTCGGCCACCGCCAGGAGCACGGCGTCGGTGTTGGCGAAGTAGCGGTAGACCGCCGACGGGTCGCACCCCAGCGCCTCGCCGAGCCGACGCACGGTGAAGGCGCTGCTGCCCGGCGCCTCGACCAGCTCCAACGCCGCCGTGACGATCCGCTCCTCGCTCAGGACGGTGCCGCCCCGGGTCGGCCGCCTGCGCTTGCGTCCGACGGGGATGCGCTGTGACTCCACCTTCTCGCCCTCCGCTCGTCCTTACGACAACTTATTGACGTAAGTATGGCGCAGTTGTTTCATCGGCGCACCCCCTCGCCACGAGAAGGAGCGCACCATGGCCGTTGTCCAGCCGGGGACGAAACCGCCCGGCCCGCAGCTGCGCCGCACGCTGGGCGTGCGCGACGGCATCGCGATCGCGGCGTCCAGCACGGCCGCCACGACGAGCATCGGCATCGGCATGGGCGCCCTCGCCCTGTACGCGGGCCGGCAGACGCCGGCGCTGCTGATCGTCGCGGTCCTGCCCATCCTCGGCATCGCCCTGTCCTACGCGCGGCTCAACCGCACCGAACCGAACTGCGGCAACGGGTACACCTGGGTCGGACGTTCGGTCGGAGCCTGGCCCGGCTTCCTCACGGGCTGGGTCGTGCTCGTCGCCAGCGTCGTCTTCATGGCGTACACCGGTGCCGTCACGGGGTCGGTGATCCTCCAGTTCGCCAACAAGCTCGGCGCGCACACGCTGTTCGGGATCGCGCTCGACCCGGGCTCCACCGGGGTGAGTACGGTGATCGGCTTGCTGGCCCTGGTGGTCGTCACCGTGACGGCCGTGACGGGGGTGCGCTCCGCGACCCGGCTGCAATGGGCCCTGCTGGTCTTCGAGTACGCGGTGCTGCTGGTGTTCTGCGCCTGGGCGGTCGTGGCGGGGGACCAGCCGTTCTCGTGGTCCTGGCTGAACCCGTTCGCGATCGGTTCGGCCCACTCCCTGGCGCAGGGGCTGGTGCTGGCGGTGTTCGTCTTCTGGGGCTGGGACGCCGCCTTCACCGTGAACGAGGAGACGAGGAACGCCTCCGACGCCTCCCGCGGCGGGTTCATCGCCCTGCTGGCCATGCTCGGCCTGCTGGTGTTCGCCGCCGTCGCCTTCCAGCGGATGATGGACACCGGCGAGCTGGTCGCCCAGGGTCCGCAGGCGCTGACCCGCCTCGGCGCCATGCTCGCCCCCGAGCCCTGGGCGTCACTGCCGCTGGCGGCACTGATGTGCTCCGCCTTCGCCTCGCTCCAGTCCTCGGTGATCCCCACCGCACGCGGCGCCCTGGCCATGGGCCGGGACCAGACGCTGGGACGGCTCTGGACCCGGGTCCACCCCCGCTACGGCTCTCCCGCGGCCGGCACCGTCATGATCATGGGGCTGGCCGCGGCCGTCGCGGTCCTCGCGGTCGGCATCCCGAGGATCAACCTGATGATCCTGACCGCGGTCAACTCCATCGGCCTGATCGTCTCCCTCTACTACGGCCTCACCGCGCTGGCCTGTGCCGTACGGTTCCGGGGCGCGCTGCGCGACGGCCCACTGGAGGCCGCGCGCGGCGTGATCGTCCCCGGCGCCGCCGCCCTGGCCCTGTTCGGCCTCGGGGCCTTCCTCGCCTACCGGTACGCGACGATGAGCGACCACTTCGCGGTGTCCCCGGACAACGGCTGGTTCATGCTGCTGATCCCGGCCGCCTTCGTCCTCACCGGGCTGATCGCCGCCGCCGTCGCCAAGTGGCACCGCCGCTCGCCCTACTTCGGCACCGGCCGGGGCACCGACGCCGACGCCCTCGCCCTGCCGATGGACGCGCCTTGACCCCCCGTACGACGCCGAACACCACCCATCACCCGCCCTGGAGAGTCGCCTTGTCCGCCCCCACCACCGCCGACCTGGTCTTCACCGGCGGCCCCGTCCACACCGTCGACCCCGTCCGCCCCCTCGCCACCTCGGTCGCCGTCCGCGGCGACCGGATCGTCGCCGTCGGACACGACGAGGTCACCGACCTGATCGGGCCGGCCACCGAGGTCGTGGACCTCCACGGCAGGCTGCTCGTCCCCGGCTTCCAGGACGCCCACGCCCATCCCGTCGGGGCGGGGGTGGAGATGGGGCAGTGCGACCTGTCCGGTGCGGGCGGCGCGGACGCCTGCGCGGCCGCCGTCCGCGCCTACGCCGACGCCCACCCCGAACGCCCGTGGATCACCGGCGGCGGATGGTCCATGGAGGCGTTTCCCGGCGGGCTGCCGGACCGGCGGCTGCTGGACGCGATCGTCCCGGACCGGCCCGTCTACCTGGTCAACCGCGACCATCACGGAGCCTGGGCCAACAGCCGGGCGCTGGACGTCGCCGGTGTCACCCGGGACACCCCCGACCCGGCCGACGGACGGGTCGAGCGGGACGCCCGCGGCGTGCCCACCGGGATGCTCCAGGAGGGTGCCATGAGCCTGGTCGCCCGGCACGTCCCGCCCGTCACCCCCGACGAGCAACTGGACGGACTGCTGCGCGCCCAGTCCCTGCTCCACTCCCTCGGCGTCACCGCCTGGCAGGACGCCCTCCTCGGGGACCACGCCTCCACCGCCGACCCGGCACCCGCCTACCGCCGGGCCGTCGAGCGGGGCCTGCTGACCGCCCGGGTCCGCGGCGCCCTGTGGTGGGACCGCGCGCGCGGACTGGAACAGCTCCCCGAACTGCTCGCGCGACGGTCCGAGTTCACCCTCGGCACGCTGAACTGCCACACCGTCAAGATCATGCAGGACGGCATCGCGGAGAACCACACCGCGGCGATGCTCGCCCCCTACCTCACCGCGTGCGGATGCGCGTCCGGCAACGCGGGGATCTCCTTCGTCGCCCCGGGGGAACTCGCCGGGATCGTCACACGCCTGGACGCCGAGGGCTTCCAGGTCCACTTCCACGCCCTCGGCGACCGGGCCGTGCGCGAGGCGCTGGACGCCGTCGAAGCCGCCCGCCGTGCCAACGGGTACCGGGACAACCGGCACCATCTCGCCCACCTCCAGGTGGTCGACACCGCCGACGTCCCGCGCTTCCGCGCGCTCGGCGCCACCGCGAACGTGCAGCCCCTGTGGGCCGCGCACGAGCCGCAGATGGACGAGTTGACCATCCCGTTCCTCGGCGACCTGCGGGCCGCCCGGCAGTACCCCTTCGCGGACCTCGTGCGCGCCGGGGCGCCGTTGGCCTTCGGCAGCGACTGGCCGGTCTCCAGCCCCGACCCGATCGCCGCCCTCCACACCGCCGTCAACCGCCACCAGCCCGGATCCGGACGGCCCGTCTTCCTTCCCGAGCAGCGCGTCACACTCGCCGCGGCCCTGACCGCCTACACGGCGGGCAGCGCCTACGTGAACCACCTCGACGGCACCGGCACCGTCGCGCCGGGAATGCTCGCCGACCTCGTCGTCCTGGACCGCGACCCGTTCGCCCACCCGGCCGAGGAGATCGCCCTGACCCGAGTGGAGCAGACCTTCGTCGCCGGGCGTCGGGTGCATTACGCCGCCTAGGCCGGGTTTTTGAGGCGGTGCACGCCGGGGCCGCCCGCTACCGGTCGAAAGAGGCACCGTCAGCGGGCGGCTCCGGCCGGGCGTGGTTCGGCGTGGTCCGGTTCCGGGCGGTGGGAGAAGCCGCGGGAGGACGGGACCAGGGCGGCCGCGGCGGGTGCCGCGAAGCAGGTGACCGCGCAGACGACCAGGACGGGCCTGGCGCCGAAGGCGTCGATGGCGGGGGCGATCAGGGCGAGTCCGAGCGGGGCCAGGCCGTACGAGAGCAGGAAGTCCAGGGAGGAGACCCGGGCCAGCTTTTCCGGTGCCACCTCGCGTTGTGCGGCGGTGAACCAGGGCACGTTGAACAGCTCGATGCCGACGCCCGCGACGGCGTAGGCGGTCATCACGACGGCGGGGTGCACGGGGAACACGAGGCTGAGGGGCGCGAATCCGTAGGCGGCGAGGCCGGCCAGCGCGGCCCGGCCGGGGGAGCGGGGGCGCCAGCGGGCGATGAGCAGCGCACCGGCCAGTGCTCCGGCGGTGTAGGCGGTCATCGCGCCCGCGAGGACGACCTCGGTGCCGTAGTCGTCCCTGCTGACCAGGGGCAGCGCCACACCGGTCGCCGAGTAGCCGGTGGCTATGACGGCCGTCAGCGCGCCCAGTCCCGCGACGAACCAGGGGTGCCGGCGGGCCTCCCGGACGCCGTCCGCGAACTCCGCGAGGAACGAGCCGCCCCGGGCGCCGCCCGAGGTGGCCGGTTCCTCCCGCGTGAGGTCAACGGGCCGCGCGCCGCGGCCGGGTACGCACGCGGCGACCAGCCACAGCAGTCCGATGCCCATCAGGAGCGCCCGGGTGTCGAGGAACACGGCGAGCAGGGCGGCCAGTGAGGGGCCCACAAGGGTGGTGACGCGTACCGCGAGGGTCATGGCGGCGTTCGCCTGCTGCCTGCGGCCGGCGTCCACCACCTCGGCGGTCAGGGCCTGGTAGGCGGGGCGGCAGGCACCCTGCCCGGCTCCGGCGACCACGGCCGCGGTCGCCATCAGCGGCACCGAGCGGTCAAGGCCGGCGGCCAGCACCGGGGCCGCCGCCGCGGAGGCGAGCCCCGCCCACAGGACGACGCTCCGGCGGGAGTGCCGGTCGGCCAGTACCCCGGCCACGGGCACGGCGGCGAGGAACCCCACGGTGCGGGCCGCGAGCAGCAGGCCGAGGTCGGTGGCGCCGAGGGTGCGGTCGAGTACCGCGAGCCCGAGCACGAACGGCAGGGCCCAGGTGGCCAGGCCCGATGCGGTGGCGCCCGTCCACAGGCGGAGGAACGCGGCGTCGAGCAGGATGGGCCGTTGCCCTCCGGACCCGGCCCCGGCGTACGTGGTCGGTGCGGGTGAGGTCGGCACGATGGAGCGCTCCAGTCCTGGTGGGGTGAACGTACGGGTGGTGGTGCGGAGTTGGGCGGTGGGGCCGAGGCATGACAGCGGACGGCCGGGCGTCGTCCAGGCAGACTATCGTAATGACAATCATTTCCGTTAGTGTTCCTGCCGGCACCCCGCCACCCCCTTCCCGCGAGCCCGAGGAGCCTCACGTGGACCCGACCGCAACCGGACCCGCCCTCCTGGACCATCTGCCCCCGCCCTTGGCCGACGACCGGATCATCGCCCTCAACCAGCCGAAGGGCGACCTGCACACCACCCGTGCCTACGAGTGGAACGGCTGGACGTTCGACGTCCCGCCCGGCGTCTTCATACCCGGCTGGACCAGCCGCCTGATCCACGAGCGGCTGCTCGACGGCCGCATCGAGACACGGCACCGCCGCTACGCCGCCATGGGCGTGGGCCTCGGTGTCGAGGCGGTCGCCGCCGCCCACCGCGGTGCCCGGGAGATCCACGCCGTCGACGTCCATCCCGAGAGCGTCGTTGCCGCCGCCCGCCACTACGCGCGCATCGTCGGTGAGCGCCCGGACACCGCCTTCCTGCCGATGGTCGGCGACCTCTTCGACGCCGTACCGGACGGCCGGAGACTGGACGTCGTCACCTTCAACCCGCCCGCCGTCAGCCGGACCGTCAGCGACGACCCCGACGTCGTACGCAACGTCTGCGTGGGCGCGTCGCTGCTGGCGAGGTTCTTCGCCCAGGCCGCGGAGAGGGACCTGCTCGCCCCCGGCGGCGAGATCTTCGTCATCGCCTCCAACACCGCGGATCTGCGCGGCATCGTCCGGCACGCCCTGGACCACGGGTTCCACCCGGAGACGGAGTACCTCCACGACTGGGGGGACGGCGTGCTGACCTTCCTGTTCCGCTTCACCCGTGACGTCCCCGGCGCCGGAGGGCGGGCATGAAGAACACCGAGGACCTGCTGACCGCCGTCCTGGCGGGCGAACTCGGTCCGCGTCCCGCCGGGCTCGTGGCCACCAGCGTGTTCTGGATCCACCACGGCACGCGGCTGGCCGGCGGCGACACCACGTACCTCAACCAGTACGTCCTCGTCCGGCTGGGCGGCTCCTTCGGGGGCTGTGCGTTCGAGGCGGGCGAGGTCGATCCGTCCCTGTGCCGCGACGCCTCCGGCGCACCCCTCGACTCCCTGCTGCGCGAGGCGCCCCGCCCGCTGAAGATCGCCGCACTCGACGCCTACCTCTCCGAAGCCCGCCCGCACCGCGAGGCCGGGGCCGAACCGGTCGTGCTGCCCGCCGGGACGCCCGAGGTCCGGGCGCGGGCCCGGGACGCGGCCATCGCGGGACTGCTGGACACCGGACCCGGCGCGCGGGTCGGGCTGATAGGCGTCGTCAACCCGCTCGTCGCCGCCATCCGCGAGCGCGGCGGCACCCCCCTGCTCTGCGACTTCAACCTCCGCACCACCCAGTGGGGCGACCGGGTCACCGACGACATGCACGAGGTCCTCGACACCGCCGAGGCCGTGATCGCCACCGGCATGACCCTCAGCAACGGCACCTTCGACACGGTCCTGGCGCGCTGCCGCGAACGGGACGTGCCGCTGGTGGTCTACGCGCAGACCGGCAGCGCCGTGGCCCGCGCGTTCCTCGGCGCGGGCGTGACGGCCCTGTCCGCGGAGCCCTTCCCCTTCTCCCAGTTCAGCGCGGAGCCCACGACGCTGTACCGCTACCGGGCGGCGGACGGCGCATGACGGCGACCGCCCCGCGGGCCACCACCCGACGCGCCACCACCGACGCGGGCCCGGGCGACGGCGCCGGCACCGGACACGCCGCCTGCCACCACGGCGAGATCCTCCAGGGCGTCTTCCTGGACGAGCGCGGGCGTCCCTGCCAGGCGCTGGTCACCCTGCCGATGAACGGGCCCGGCAGCACCGCCCACTTCACGCCCCGGACCGGCACCCCGCCCGACGACGTGCGCGTGACGCCCGCCGGACGCACCAAGGCGCGGGCGGCGGCCGTCCTCGCGCTCCGGGAGTGCGCCGCACAGCTGTCCGCGGCGACCTGCGGCGGAGTGCTGACGTTGACCGGCGACATCCCCGTCGGGCTGGGCATGGGCTCCTCCACGAGCGACGTCATCGCCACCGTGCGCGCGGTCGCCGACGCGTGGGGCGTACGGCTGCCGCCGCGGACCATCGCCGGGCTGGCCGTCCGGGCCGAGGGCGCCAGCGATCCGCTGATGCTCGCGCCCGGCCCGCCGCTGCTCTTCGCCCAGCGCGAGGGCCGCACCCTCGAAGCGCTGGGCCCCGCCCTTCCGCCCGCCGCCGTGCTGGGCTGCGCCCTCGGCGGCGGCGCCCCCGTGGACACCCTCGCCCTGCCCGCCCCCGCCTACGAAGCCCGCGACCTCGACACCTACGAGCACCTGCGCCGGATGCTGCGGCGGGCGGTGTCCGACGGCGACTCCGCCCTCCTGGGACGGGTCGCCACCGCCAGCGCCCGCCTCGGTCAACGCCGCCTCGCGCACGCGGAGTTCCCTGTCCTCACCCGCATCGCGGACCGGGCGGGCGCCGTCGGCGTGCAGGTCGCCCACAGCGGCAACGTGGCCGGCGTCCTCTTCGACCCCCGGGCCCCCGGCCTGAACGCCCGGCTGCACCGCTGCGCGCGGGATCTGGAACGCGAGGGCATCACGCCGACCCGCGTCTTCACCACCCACCCGAGCCCCGACAGCCCCACCAGCCACCAACCGACCCCGAGTGAGGACTCCTCCCGTGGACGCGCACATCTCGGAAGCCATCGGCCGGCCGGACCTGATACGTCTCGACGACGGACTCGTCTGCCTGCGGTTTGAGACGATGAAGGTGGTCTCCGCCCTGGCCGCCGTACGCCACCTGCTCGACACCGGAGCGGTACGGCGCGGCGACACCCTCGTGGACAGCTCCAGCGGGATCTACGCCTACGCCCTCGCGCTGGCCTGCCACCGCTACGGCATGCGCTGCCACATCGTCGGCTCCACCACCGTCGACCACACCCTGCGCACCCAACTCGCCGTACTGGGCGCCCGCCTGGAGCAGATGGAACCCAGCGCGAACCTGAAGCTCGACCAGAGCCGCCGGGTCGCGCGGGTACGGGAGATCCTGCGCGACCACCCGGACTACCACTGGATGCGCCAGTACCACGACGACATCCACTACCTCGGCTACGAGGCCGTCGCCGAGCGGATCCACGCCGAGACCGGCACACGGGCGCTGACCCTCGTGGGCGGCGTGGGTTCCGGGGCCTCCACCGGCGCGCTCGCCCAGTACCTGCGCAAGCGTTCGTCCGGTGTGCGGCTCGTCGGCGTCCAGCCCTACGGAAGCGTCACCTTCGGCAGCGAGCACGTCCTGGATCCGGAGATCATCATCGCCGGGATCGGCAGCTCCATCCCGTTCGGCAACGTGCGCCACGACCTGTACGACACCGTCCACTGGCTCGCCTTCGACGCGGCCCGCGCGGGGAGCGTCGACCTGCTGCACCGGCACGCCGTCTTCGCCGGTCTGTCCACCGGCGCCGCCTACCTCGCCGCCCGTTGGGAGAGCCGCGTCGAGCCTGCCCGGACGACCGTGTTCATCGCCGCCGACACCGGTCACCGGTACGTCGACACGGTGTTCACCGGCCACCACGAGGCCGCCGCCGTCGAGCAGTTGGCGCCCCGTCAGGTGACCACCCCGGACGAGCTGGCGATGCCGTGGTCGCGCATGGACTGGAGGGGCGCGGCGGCGCCGCCGAACGGGTTGTTCGCGGAGAGCCCCCGTTGGGCTGGTGCTCCGGCCTGGCCGCCCCCGGCGGGTGGGGTTCGAGGCCGGCGGCCTCCTGGTGGAAGGCCGCCGGGGCCGGTGGATCAGGGCAGTCCAGGGCGATAGCGCGCAACCTCATCGTCACAGGCTCCGGGCGCCGATGTCTCCGTAGGACGTGGACGCCCGGATGTGCGGGGCGCCGGAGTTGCCGAGGGTCCGGTTCTTCGCGGGTGCGGCCGCGGAGTTCCGCTCCTTGGCTTCGTTGTTTCTGCTGATGGAAAGGTAACGTTGCGTTTGTGGAGCGTGCCTTTTGCTCGTTGCGTTCGCCTGAGTAGTGCGCAGTGCAGGGCGCTAAACTGTTGCAATGGGGTGCGGGATGCTGCAACAGCCGCTCGATGAGGCGTTGCAATGAAATGACCGTGAACGCTATGCTCCAACCGCGCCACGGAACACGAGGGAGGCCGCGATGCCCGGAGGCAGACTCACCGAGCAGGAACGTCAGCAGATCGCGCTGGGAGTGGCCGACGGCCTCGCCTACGCGGAGATCGCCAGGCGTCTCGACCGCCCGACCTCGACCGTCACCCGCGAGATCATGCGCAACGGCGGCCCCACCGCCTACCGCGCCGACCTCGCCCACCGGGCCACCGAACGCCGCGCCCACCGCCGCAGGCGGCCCGCGCCCCGGGCGGTCGAGGCACCGTCGGTGGCCGACGGGCGGGACACCGAGGCCGTGCGGGAGTTCGAGGACGTCTTCACCACCGTCCTCATGCAGTCCGGTATGCCCAAGATGATGTCCCGGGTGATGGCCTGCCTCACCATCACCGACTCGGGCAGTCTCACCGCCGCCGAACTCGTCGAGCGTCTCCAGGTCAGTCCGGCGTCCGTGTCCAAGGCCGTGGCGTTCCTCGAGGCCCAGGGCTTCGTCCGGCGGGAGCGCGACGAACGTCGCCGCGAGCGCTACGTCGTCGACGACGACATCTGGTACCAGTCGATGATGGCCAGCGCCCGCAGCACCCTCCAGATCGTCGAGACCGCGCGGCAGGGCGCCGGCGTCCTCGGCTCCGGCACTCCCGCCGGGGCCCGCCTGGAGAACGTCGCCCGGTTCCTCGACTTCGTCTCCGAAGGCATCGCCCGCGCCGCCGAGCAGGCCCGCGACATCCTGTACGTGAAGGCCGAGACGCCCTCCGGTGACCGCGCCGCGCCGGCCGAGGAGCGCTGACGATCGGCGGCCACGCCCCTGTTCACGCCACGTGCCAGAATGGAATCTCCGTCACCCCCACCGTCCCGCCGCCCCCGCAACGCCGCCCCGAGGTCGCCGTGTCCAAGCCCGTCGCCCGTGAGCCGCAGCGACGCAACGCGCGGTCCAACCGGGCACGCATCCTGGCCACGGCCCGCCGGGAGCTGGGGCGGAATCCGGACACCACGCTGGAGGAACTGGCCCGCGCCGCCGGAGTCGTACGGCGCACCCTCTTCGGCCACTTCCCGGGACGCGCGGCGCTCCTGGAGGCCCTCGCCGAGGAGGCGTCCGAGGTGCTGCGCGGCGCGATGGCCGCCGGGGCGGAGCGGGTCGGGCCCGGTGAACCGGCCGACCGGGCGCTCGCGCACTTCGTGCTGCTGATGTGGCCCGTGGGCGACCGCTACCGGATGCTCCTCGCGCTGGCCCGGCACGACCTGGGCGTGGAGCGCGTCGCCGAGATCCTCGCCCCGGCCCGTGCCGAGGTCACCGCCATCCTGGAGCGCGGCCAGCGGGACGGCGTCTTCCCCGCGCATCTGCCGCCGGCCGTGCTGAGCGCCGGGCTGGAGGCGATGACCGTCGCCCTCCTGGAGCAGGTCAACACCGGGGCCCTGGAGGACGACGGCACCCGGGCCGCCGTCGCCACGCTCATCGCGGCGGGCGTGCCCCAGCGCCGCGCGCACACGGTGGTCGCGGAGGCCGACCCGGCACCGGTACCGGAGGAGCCCGCCTCCGACGCGTAGGCCACCGCCTGCGCCCGCCGGGTCCGCCTCCGCCGTGGGAGGTCATCGGCCCGAGTCCGCAGAGTCCGCCTCCGGCGCGTAGGCCACCGTCTGCGCCCGCCGAGATCCTCCCCGGCGCGCGGATCGCCGGCCGCTCCCGTGTCGATCGGGTCATCGGTCGCGCCCCGGTCCCACGGAGAGGCGTCCGGCTTGCGCCGTCTCCGTCGCGGTCCCGCTCTCCACCCCCGCCGCCACCAGCGCGGCCACCGCCGCCCCCGTGCCGTCGTCCTCCCAGGTTCCCGACCGCGCGCAGCCCAGCAGTGCCAGCAGGTGTGCCTCCAGGGCAGCCCCCAGCACCCCCGCCGGAACGCCGGTGTGGAAGGCGCCCGCCCGCTGTCCGCGGACGATGATCGCGGTGACCGTGTCACGGGCGGGGCCGAGGACGGCGCGCACCGGATCGGGGTCGAGTCCCCGGCGGCGGGCGAGTGCGATGAGCGTGCCGTAGCGGTCGCCGACCGGCCAGAGCGCGCGGACGAAACGGGCCAGCGCGGTCGTGGGGTCGTCCTCCGGGGTGGGCGCGTCCGGTCCGGCGAGGGCATGCCGTACCGCCCGCGCGGCCTCCTCGACCAGCCCTTCGACCAGCGCGTCCCGGCCGGTGAAGTGGCCGTAGACGGTGCGGCGCGCCACGCCGGCCGCCGCGGCGACCTCCGCGAGGCTGCTGTCGGGATCGCGGACCAGCAGCCGCTCGGCCGCACCCAGGATCCGGGCCCGGGTGCTCGTCCCACCGCTTCCGCTGCTCGCGCCGCGTCCCCTTCGCATGCCGCCTCCCGCCTCCTCGGCCTCATGGAGCAGTCATATTTGCACACCACTGTGCAACAAACTACGCTGACGTTTGTCTGCACATCGATGGGCAATTAACTTGCCCGCGTTTTCCCGGAGCCCTCCATGCCCCTACTGGCCACCACCCCCGTCGAGAAGATGAACGGGCCCTACCCACGGCGCTGGTGGGCCCTCCTCGTGCTGTGTCTGAGCCTGCTGATCGTCGTCATGGCCAACACGTCCCTGATCGTGGCCGCGCCGGACATGACCGCCGACCTGGGCCTGAGCAGCAGCGACCTGCAGTGGGTCATCGACGGCTACACCGTCCCGTACGCCGCGCTGATGCTGGTGCTCGGCGCGATCGGCGACAAGTACAGCCGCCGCGGCGCCCTGATCACCGGACTGGTGATCTTCGCGGGCGGCTCGGTGATGGGCAGCCTGGTCGAGGAGACGGGGCTCGTCATCGCGGCCCGCGCGGTCATGGGCGTGGGTGCCGCCGTCGTCATGCCGGCCACCCTGTCGCTGCTGGTCGCGGTCTTCCCCAAGGGCGAGCGGACCCGCGCCATCACCGCCTGGACCGCCACCTCCGGACTCGCCATCGCGGTCGGCCCGCTGGTCGCCGGCTGGCTCCTGGAGGACCACGCCTGGGGTTCGACCTTCCTGGTCAACGTCCCCATCGCGGTCCTCGCCGTCGTCGGCGCGCTGCTCCTCGTGCCGCCGTCCAAGGCGGCCGGCATGGGCCGGATCGACTACGTGGGCGGTCTGCTCTCCATCGTCTCCGTCGGTTCCCTGGTCTACGCGACCATCGAGGGCCCGCACTTCGGCTGGGGTGCCGGCCCGGTCACCGCCGCCGTCGTGGCGGGCGTCGGCCTGCCGGCCTTCGTCGCCTGGGAGCTGCGCCATCCGCACCCCATGCTGGACGTGCGCCGGTTCCTGCTGCGGCCCTTCAGCGGCTCGATGCTGGCCGTGCTGTTCTTCTTCTTCGGCACCTACGGCGCCATCTACTACGCCACGCAGTTCCTCCAGTTCGTCCTCGGCTACGGCGCGCTGGAGACGGGCGTACGGCTGCTGCCGCTGGCCGGCGCCGTGTTCGTCGGCGCCGCGGTGACCGGGCGGCTCACCCCGAAGCTGGGCGTGAAGGCCATGGTCGGCTCCGGCATGGCGATCGGCACGGCCGGTGTCTTCCTGCTGGTCCTGATCGACCAGGACTCCACCTACGCCGACTTCCTCGCCCCGATGCTGCTCCTCGGCCTCGCGATCGGCCTCAGCGTCTCCCCGGCCACCGACACCATCATGGGCACCTTCCCGGAGGACGAACTGGGCGTCGGCGGCGGCGCCAACGACACCGCGCTCGAACTCGGCGGCTCGCTGGGCATCGCCGTCCTCGGCTCCCTCCTCGGCACCGCCTACCGCGACGAACTGGCGAGCCTGGTGGGCGACCGCCTGCCGGCCGCCGCGCTGAACACCGCCCAGGACTCCGTGGGCGGCGGACTCGCCGTCGCCCAGCGTCTCGCCACCGACCCGGCCGCCGGCCCCGAGCAGGCGCGGGCCCTCACCGACGCCGTCGACCGGGCCTTCGCTCACGGCGTCTCGTCGACCAGCCTCGTCGGCGGCATCATCATGGCCGCCGGCACGCTGATCGTCCTCGCCGTCCTGCCGGGCCGCCGCCGCGGCGGCGCCGAGGACCGCCCCGAGGGCGAGCCGACGGCTGCCAACCCCGAACCGGAGCACACCGACTCCGCGCGGTGAACCAGGGCCGCCCCGGCCGGCGCACGCGTCAGTCGGCCAGGGCGGCCAGCTCCTCCGGAGTGCGCGGTCCGGCCCCCGACTCCGGCAACAGGCCCCGCGCCCGCAGCAGTCCGGCCGCCGCGACGCCCCACGGCAACCGCAGCCCCGCCTGCCGCAGCAGATCCGTGCGGGCCAGCGTCGCGGCCGTCGGACCGGTGCGCACACCGTCCGGGGTGAGCAGCGCGGCATCGTCCGACCAGCGCAGGGCGAGGTCGACGTCATGAGTGGCCATCACCACCGTGGTGCCGCCCGCGCGGAGCCGGTCCAGCGTGGCGAGCAGCCGCTCCTGGCCGTCCGGATCGAGCCCGGCGGTCGGCTCGTCCAGGATCAGCACCCGGGGCCGCATCGCGACCGCCCCCGCGATCGCCGTCCGCTTGCGCTGCCCGTAGGACAGCAGATGGGTCGGCCGGTCGGCCAGCGCCCCGATGTCCAGCGCGGCGAGCGCCTCGTCGACCCGGGACCGGACCTCCGCGTCCGGCAGGCCCAGGTTCAACGGACCGAAGGACACGTCCTGCCCCACCGACGCCGCGAAGAGCTGGTCGTCCGGGTCCTGCACCACCAACTGCACCGTGGTCCGCAGCCGGGTCAGCCCCTTGCGGTCGTACGCCACCGGCTTCCCGCCGAGCGTCAACGTCCCCGCACGCGGCCTCAGTCCGCCGCTCAGCAGCCGCATCAGCGTGGTCTTGCCGCTGCCGTTGCGGCCGAGGATCGCCAGCGCCCGACCCTCGCGCACCGAGAAGTCCAGCCCGGCCAGCACGTCCGGGCCCTCCTCGTAGGCGAAGGCCGCACCCCGCAGGGCGACCAGCGCCTGAGCCGTGGCCTCGCTCGTTCCCTTCACGACAACGGCCCTTCCAGTACGAGGGTGAGGGCGGCCAGTGCCGCCAGCAGCGCGCCGCTCGCCGCCGTGAAGGCCACGGAGACGCGGGCCTCGGGCACCAGGACCCGCAGGGTGCCGTCGTAGCCGCGGCCCGCGAGCCCGGACTGGAGCCGCGCCGCCCGGTCGAAGGCCCGCACGAAGGCCGTGGCGCCGAGCCCGCCCAGCGAACGCCAGGTCGCGGCCCGGGTGGTGTGCCCGAGCCGCGCCGCCTGCGCCTCCCGGATGCGGCGCACCGAGTCCAGCAGCAGGAAACTCATCCGGTACGTCACCAGCGCCACGTCCACGACCGGCGCGGGCACCCCCGCCCGCACCAGCCGGGGCAGCAGGTCCGACATCGGCGTGGTGAACGCGAACAGCAGCACCCCGAGCGAGGCCGCCGAGGTCCGCAGCAGCAGCTCACCGGCGCGCACCGGCCCGCCCTGCGCCACCGTCAGAAACCCGTCCGCGCCCCCGACCTGGACGAGCAGCGGCAGCGCGCCCGTCACACAGAAGCCCAACGGCACCCGGTACGCCCGCCACAGCCGCCGTCCGGGCACCCCCGCCGGGCCGAGCAGCACCGCAAGCGCCGTCACCAGCACCAGCGCCGCGCCCGGCCAGGGCGGCAGCGAGATCGCGAGCACGGTCAGGCCGAGACCGAGCACGGCCTTGTCCACGGGGTGGCGGCGGCGCCACCGGCTGCTGTGGGCCGCCGCGTCGATCGGCAGCACTCAGTCCCCTTCGGGGGTGTCCCGCAGTGCCGCCGCCGCGCGCTCCTCGCCCTGCCGCCGGCCTCGGCGCACACCGAAGTAGTACGCCAGCACGCCCGCGCCGAGCGCGGCCTGCACCGCGAACAGCGCCGACTCGATCTCCCCGGACGGCGGTTCGTACAGCGGCGAGAACCACGGCTCGTAGTCCGGCTCGATCTCCGTGATCGCCGTCTCCGCCTCCGCGTCCGCGCCGGCGAACGGCTCCTCCTTGTGGTCGCCGAGCCCCAGCACCAGCGGCAGCACCGCGAGCGCGGCCACGGCGAGCAGCAGCAGGGCGTTGATCTTCGCGTTGCGGGTCATCGGGCCACCGCCTCCTGCTCGTCGGACGGGGTCTTGCCGGACCGGGTCAGCAGTACGCCCAGCCGGGTCAGTTCGCCCTTGCTGGACTGCACCAGCAGCCGCATCACGATCACCGTGAGCAGGCCCTCGCTGACCGCGAGCGGGATCTGCGTGACGGCGAAGATGGAACCGAACTTGCCGAGGGCGCCGGTGAATCCGCTGCTCGGGTCCGGGAAGGCCAGCGCCAGCTGCACGCTGGTCACGCAGTAGGTGGACAGGTCGGCGACGAAGGCGGCGAAGAACACGGCGACCATCAGCGGCACGTCGTAACGGCGCAGCAGCCGGTAGACGCCGTACCCGGCCCAGGGACCGACGATCGCCATCGAGAAGACGTTGGCGCCCAGCGTGGTCAGCCCGCCGTGGGCGAGCAGCAGCGCCTGGAAGAGCAGGGTGATGGTGCCCAGTACCGCCATGATCGGCGGCCGGAAGAGGATGGCGCCCAGACCGGTGCCGGTCGGATGGGAGCAGCTCCCGGTGACGGAGGGCAGTTTCAGGGCCGACAGGACGAACGTGAAGGCACCGGAGGCGCCGAGGAGCAGCGTGCTCTCCGGGTGCTCCCTGACCTCACGGGTGAGTGACCGGACTCCGTGGACGACGAACGGCGCGGACGCGACACCCCAGGCGATCGCGTGCGCCGGTGGCAGAAAGCCCTCGGCTATGTGCATGGCTCAGCAGACCCTCTCCAGCACCTCGTGGATGGACGACGCGCCTTGGCCGGTCTCCTGGCTGACGGGTAACGCAGTCCGGGCAACGCCTTCCCGGATCACAAGGATCCAGTGGCTGCCCACGAGGGGCCGGAGCCGGACTTCCCGATTCACAGTGGCGAGGGCCGCACCGGCATCACACCGGATTTCCCGTTCACCAAGGCGTGGCGACAGTAGTGCTCCCACCGGTGCGGTGACAAGCGGGCCCCGGCCGGCGGGTATCCGGACGACCGGCCCTGGGCTGCGGAGACGTCGCCCTCAGCCGGTCCGGTCCCGTTCCGTGCGCCGCACCACCATCGCGCGCGCCCGCGTGCTGAGCGCGGTCGCGGCGGCGGTGAGGAAGACGAAGCTGTAGGCGATCTGGAGCATCGTCACGATCCGGGCGGACTGCCCGCTGGGCGTGATGTCCCCGTACCCGACCGTGGCGAGGGTGACCACCGTGAAGTAGAGCGCGTCGACACGGGTGTGCAGGCCGGTGAACTCGCCCGGCTCCTTGGCCAGGGCGTAGTACGTGGCCGAGAAGATGTGCACGGACAGGATGATGAGCAGGGTGATGACCATGCCGGGCTTGGTCTCGGGCCGGTCCACGAGGACGTGGTGGATCTGCCGGAGCAGCAGCGCGGCCACGACGGCCAGCAGCAGAGCGCACAGCACCCAGCTCAGCACCGGCCGGTGCGGCCCCAGATGGTCGAGGGGGAGCAGGAAGTAGGCCACCACCACGGCCACCGCGACGCAGACGCGTACGGCCCAGGGCCGGGCGGCGCGCCAGGCGGAACGGGTCCGTACGGTGCGGCGCTCCGTCACCCGGTCGTTCCCGTCGTCGGGGCGTGGGCCGCCTCCGGTTCCGTCCGGCGCACGAGCTGGGAGACGACGAAGGAGACCACCGACGCGGTGACGATCAGCGGCATCTGGTCGTACGCGTCCCCGCCCGTCAGCAGTACCGCGAGGACCGCGCTGGACAGCGGCAGCCCCGTCACGGCGGCCGCCGCGGCGGCGATGCCGAGGGCGAGCGCGGGGGTCACGCCGAAGCCGGGCAGCCCGGAACAGGCCATCGCCGTCGCCGTGCCCAGCAGCACGGACGGGAAGATCGGACCGCCGCGCAGGCTGCCCAGCGCGATGCCCCAGGCCAGCCCCTTGCACGCGACCAGGGCGATCAGCGCGCCCACCGGCCAGGCGTGCGGGTCGGCCGCGAGCTGGGCGAGCGCGGCCTGCCCGGAGAGTGCCGCCTCGGCCGGGGAGCGGCCGGTGATCAGCGCGTACGCGGCGACGCACACCCCGACCGCGGTGGCGCAGGCGACCGTGCGCACGGCCGTGTGCCGGCGCGTCCACGAGACGGTGCGGTGCCCCAGCTCACGGGCCAGCGTGATCAGTACGGCGATCAGCGCCGCCGTCGGGATGCCCCACAGGAAGTCGCCCGCGTCCGGGTTGGCGGCCGGCGGCAGGTCGGGCAGGGCGAGCGCGCCGATCTTCAGTCCGGTCCACTGACCGAAGCCGGTGAAGACCAGCGAGCCGGTGGCGCTGGCCAGCAGACAGGGCAGCAGCAGGACCACCATCTGCGCCCCGGCCAGCCCCGCGCCCTCGATGAGCAGGACGGCCGCGGCCACCGGACCGCCGAGGATGGTGGAGATGGCGGCGGTGGAGCCGGCCGTCGCGAGGATCGCCCCGGCCCGCTGGTCGCCGCCCGCTCCCGCCCGCCGCCGCACCGCCAGCAGCGCGAGTCCGCTGCCGACCGCCATGAGCGGGGCCTCGGGACCCAGCACCACACCGAGGGGCAGCGTCGCCAGCGCGGCCAGGACCGCGCCCGGCAGCGCCTTGGGTCCGACGGGCGGCCCGCCCAGGCCGTTCACCGGCAGATGCCCGCCCGCGCCCGGCATCCGGGTCACGATCGGCGCGAGGATCAGCCCGGCCAGCACCAGCGCGGGCAGCGGCCACCACCAGGGCGGGGTGTCGTAACCGGCCGCCTCGGGCAGCGAGGTCCACACCCAGTGCTGCAACTGGTGCTGGAGGCCGACGAAGAAGAAGCAGGCCAGCGCGATCGGCACCCCCAGCAGCACGCACAGCAGCAACAGCCGCCGGTAGCCGGGGCTCAGCAGCATCTGCCGCAGCGACTGCTCGGCCCGGCCCGGGACGGCGTTCGCCGGCGCCGGCCGACTCGTCACGTGCCCTCCTTCGTCCGCTCCCGCGGGTGCGGCTCAGTTAACGCGAGGGGGCGCACGGCCGCATGCGCACGTAGGCGAGCCGTTCACCCGTACGGCGGACCCGCGTGGCCGGTGGGCCCGGCGCCCCGCAGGCTCGGAACGACCCGGCGGCGCCGTGCAGGGCCGGCGGGCCGAGGCCCGTACGGGGGACACGCAGAAAGGACCGCGCTCATGAGCCAGCACGCCGAACCCACTCCCGGACGCCCGTCTCAAGGCGACGGCACCTGGTCCCGGCGCTCGGACGGGCGGTCCGGCGGCTGGGCGGCCGGCGGCGTCGTCTTCGCGGGCGTTCTGCTGGTGCTGAACGGAGCCCTCGCCGTCCTCCAGGGCATCGCGGCCATCGCCGAGGACGACGTGTACGCCCGCATCGGCACGTACGTCTACGAGATGAGCCTCACCGGGTGGGGCGTCGTCCACGTCGTCCTCGGCGCCCTCGTCCTCGTCACCGGGTACGGCCTGTTGAAGGACATGGCCTGGGCGCGGGTCGCGGGCATCGTCATCGCCTCGCTGAGCCTGGTCGCCCAGTTCCTGTTCCTGCCGTACGCGCCCGTCTGGTCGGTGATCGTGATGGCGATCGACGTGTTCGTCATCTGGGCCCTGGCCGGCCGTCAGGACGCCACGTCGCGGGTATGAGCCCCGCGGACCGTGTCGCAGTTGGGCCGAACGGGTGACTTGACGTAAGAATTGGCTGGTGCACGCAATAACGGCGAGTGGAATGCGGGGGAGCCGGTGAACAGCCACGACGTCACCGATGAGCAGTGGGAGGGGCTCGCCCAGGTCGTTCCTTTGCGCGGACGCGACGCCTGGCCCTCGGCGGTCGGTCACCGGGCGATGCCCGAGGCCGCGACCGAGCGGCGCCGCCGCTTCGTGGTGCTGTGGGTCAACGTGTTCGCGGACGCGCGCGAGGTCGCCGAGACGCTGATGGCGGGCATCCCCGTCCTGCTGGACCTGACCGGCGCCGAGGGCGATGTCGCCAAGCGGGTCCTCGACTTCAGCACCGGCGTCGTCTTCGGACTGGCCAGCGGGATGCACCGGGTCGACCGCAACGTCTTCCTGCTGAGCCCGGCGGGGACCGAGGTCAACGGACTGATGGAGGACGCCGTCGGGGTCCCCGGGGTGTGACGGCGCCGTCCCGTTCTGACGGCGCCGTCCCCCGATCGTAGGAACGCACCGGGGGCAAAACGGTTCGCCCTGCGCCGGAGTCCTACGGTCCGCATATGGCAGCGTCATTCGCGTCGGCGGCGTCCGTCGCACCGCTCCCCGGCCGCCCCCGCGTCACGGAGCTGCGGCTTTCCGCCTTCGCCGGGCACCGGCGCGCGGTGCTGCGGCTCGGGCCGCTCACCCTGCTCGCCGGGCCCAGCGGCTGCGGCAAGACCACCGCGCTCAGGGCCTACGACGCCCTGGCCCGGCTCGGCGGCGGGGCGGAACTCGGCGCCGTGTTCCCCGACCCCGTCGCCTGCGTGCCCGAACGGGCCCGGCCCGACGCCCAGCGGCGCCGGGGCTTCCGCATCGGCTGCACGGCCGACGGCGCCGAGGGCCCGGTCCACCTGGACGTCGCCGTGCAGGCGGAGCCCGAACTGCGCGTCGTGGGGGAGCGGCTGTCGGCGGACGGCGTCGTGCTGCTGGAGACGGCCCTGCGCGACCCCGGCCGGCGTGCCGTGCAGGCCGCCTGGCACACGGCCGGTTCGGCGCCGGTGACCCGCGCGCCACTGCCCGACGACCGGCTCGGCACCCCGCTGCTGCCGCTGCGGGTGGCCGGCAAGACGGACGGACAGCGCAGGGTGCTGGCGGCCGCCGAGCAGATGGTGGTCGCGCTGCGCTCCGTCTTCGCCTGCGACCCCAGGCCCGGCCGGATGCGGGAGCCCGTGCCGACCGGCTCCGGACGCCTGCTGGGCGGCTGCGACAACCTCGCCGACGTGCTGTGGCGCACCCGCACCGAATGCGGCCGGCGGCACGCGCAGTTCGTCGCCGCGGTCCGCACCGGCTGCGCGGGCCCCGTCACGGACGTACTGGCCGAACTCGCCGTCGGGGGCGTGGTCCGCGCCCTGCTGGACCGGGGCGACGGGGTGCGCACCGGCCTGGCCCGGCTCGGCTACGGCGAACTGCGCTACCTCGCCCTCGCGCTGGTGCTGTTCACCGGACCCGGGGTGCTGGAGGTCGACCCGGCCGGCGAGGTCCCCGCCGCCCTTCAGACGCTCACCGTCCTCGCCGACGGCTTCGACCGCGGCCTGGACGTGCGCCAGCGCGCCGAACTCCTGCGGCTGGCGGCGCGGATGTGCGACCGCGGCCACATCCGCCTCGTCGGGGCGGTCGCCGACGCCTCGTGGGCGGCGGGGGCGGACGGCGTCACGGTGGTACACCTGGACCCGTGACCGATCACCCCCAGGACCTCGCCGTACTCCAGCGCAGGCTCGCCGAGTTCGCCGCCGCCCGGCACTGGCAGCCGTACCACACGCCCAAGAACCTCGTCGCGGCGCTCAGCGTGGAGGCCGGCGAACTCGTCGAGATCTTCCAGTGGCTGACGCCCGAGCAGTCGGCCGCCGTCATGGCCGACCCGGACACCGCGCACCGCGTCCGGGACGAGGTCGCCGACGTCCTGGCCTATCTGCTCCAGTTCTGCGAGGTGCTGGGCGTCGATCCGCTGGCCGCGCTGGAGGCGAAGATCGAGCGGAACGAGTCGCGGTTCCCCGTGCCGGACCCGCGGGACGACTGAGCGGCAGGACGGCCGAGTACGGAGGAGTCGACCACTCCGTTATCACTCTCCGAAGTCAAAATCCGGCCAGTTATCGAGATGTTGTCCGAAGATTTCCGCCTTCCTCTGGCTTTTCGCCCCACACGCCTTCACTCTGGGTAGTGAGTGACGGAGTTCGGGCGGACGCGCCGCGCGCGCGTCGCAAACAGACGGGGGCAGCGCATGGACGCTGTGCGGCTCATCGTGACCAGTGGGCGTGCCCTGGCCGCCGGCGGAGAGGTGCCGGACGTCCTGACCGAGGTGTGGCAGGTGCAGGCCCTCGCCCAGGCGATCGGCAGCCGGCTGGCCGTCCACGGCCCACCGGAACTGCGCGGCGAGGCCATCGGCCTGACCGAACTGGCGGGCCGCGGCTGCGGAGTCCTGCACACCCCGGACCTGGCCCCGGGCGAACTGCGCGCCGCACAGCTCACCGAGCTGGGCGACGCCCGCCAGGCCCTGATGCGCCTGGGCACCCTGCTCGGCGAGACCGGCATAGCCCTGGTGGGCATAGCCTGCGCCGCCGACGACGAGGCCACCTACTGGCAGTGCGTGGAGGCGATCGACGCGGCGGACGAATCACGCGACCGGGTCCTGGAGATGCTGCGCAAACTCACCGACCGCGACGCCGGGTTGCCGGAGCGGGAGGCCGGCTGACGCCGGGAGAGCCTGTCCGGCGCACCCGCGCCGAACAGGCAGGATGGAACGCATGGATCTCCGTATCTTCACCGAGCCCCAGCAGGGGGCCACCTACGACACCTTGCTCGCCGTCGCCAAGGCCACCGAGGACCTCGGCTTCGACGCCTTCTTCCGCTCGGACCACTATCTCCGCATGGGCTCCTCGGACGGCCTGCCCGGCCCCACCGACGCCTGGATCACCCTGGCGGGCCTCGCCCGGGAGACCAAGCGCATCCGCCTCGGCACCCTCATGACCGCCGGCACCTTCCGGCTGCCCGGCGTCCTCGCCATCCAGGTCGCGCAGGTGGACCAGATGTCGGGCGGCCGGGTCGAGCTGGGCCTGGGCGCCGGCTGGTTCGAGGAGGAGCACAAGGCGTACGGCATCCCCTTCCCGAAGGAGAAGCTCGGCCGCCTGGAGGAGCAACTGGCCGTCATCACCGGTCTGTGGGCCACCGAGACCGGCAAGACCTTCGACTTCCACGGCAAGTTCTACGACCTCACCGACTCGCCCGCGCTGCCCAAGCCCGCGCAGCCGAAGGTGCCCGTGCTCATCGGCGGACACGGGGCCACCCGCACCCCGCGCCTGGCCGGCCAGTACGCCGACGAGTTCAACATGCCGTTCGCCTCCGTCGAGGACACCGAGCGGCAGTTCGGCCGGGTGCGGGCCGCCGCCGAGGAGGCCGGCCGCGGGGCCGACGCCCTCACCTACTCCAACGCGCTGGTCGCCTGCGTCGGCAAGGACGACGCCGAGGTCGCCCGCCGCGCCGCCGCGATCGGCCGCGAGGTCGACGAGCTGAAGGCCAACGGCCTCGCCGGCTCCCCGGCCGAGGTCGTCGACAAGATCGGCCGGTACGCCGCCGTCGGCGCCCGGCGGATCTACCTCCAGATCCTCGACCTCGACGACCTGGACCACCTTGAGCTGATCTCCTCCCAGGTCCAGGCGCAGCTGTCCTGACGCCCTGACACCCGCCCGATAACCGAAGGCGCCGGTCACCGGCCCTGTGCGATGGTGTGACCGTCGTCCTGCCGGAGCCCCCGGGATCACTCACCCTGGGGGCTCCGGCGCGTACGGCGTCTCGTAAGCATCCACCGGCCGGAGAGGCCCCCACCATGTTCCTGACCATCACCACCACCGGCACCCCCGAACACCCCGCGACCGACCTCGGGTTCCTGCTGCACAAGCATCCCGACAACGCGCAGGCGTTCGCCACCTCCTTCGGCACGGCCCACGTGTTCTACCCGGAGGCGGAGGAGCACCGCTGCACGGCGGCGCTGCTGCTGGAGGTCGACACGGTGAAGCTGGTCAGGCGCGGCAAGGGCAAGGGCCGGGGCGGCGCCCCCGACGCGGCCCTCGCGCAGTACGTCAACGACCGCCCCTACGCGGCCTCCTCCCTGCTCGCCGTCGCCCTGAGCAACGTCTTCTCCAGCGCGATGCGCGGCGTGTGCAAGGCCCGCCCCGAGCGTGCCGCCGAGCCGCTGCCGCTGCGCGTCGAGATCCCGGCGCTGCCCGCCCGCGGCGGCCCCGGCCTCGTCCGCCGCATCTTCGAGCCGCTCGGCTGGGACGTCACCGTCGAGGCCGTGCCGCTGGACACCGAGTTCCCCGAGTGGGGCGACTCGCGCTACGTCCGCCTGGTCCTGGAGTCCGGCACCCGCACCCTCTCCGACGCCCTGCGCCACCTGTACGTCCTGCTGCCGGTGCTCGACGACGCCAAGCACTACTGGGTCTCGCCGGACGAGGTCGACAAGCTGCTGCGGGCCGGCGAGGGCTGGCTGCCGGGCCATCCCGAGCAGAAGCTGATCACCAGCCGCTACCTGTCCCGCCGCTGGTCGCTGACGCGCGAGGCGATGGAGCGACTGGAACTGCTCCGGCTGGCGGAGACCGACGACAGCGAGGTCGAGGAGATCGACAACGCCGTCGCGGCCGAGACCGAGCGGGAGGACCGGCCGACCCCGCTCGCCGTGCACCGCCGCGAGGCCGTCCTCACCGCGCTCCGCGACCACGCCGCCGCCCGCGTCCTCGACCTCGGCTGCGGCGAGGGCCACCTGGTGCGCGAACTGCTCAAGGAGCCGCGGTTCACCGAGATCACCGGCGTGGACGTGTCGGTGCGCGCGCTCACCATCGCCTCCCGGCGGCTGGGGCTGGACCGTATGGGTGAGCGGCAGGCCGCGCGCGTGAAACTCCTCCAGGGCTCCCTCGCCTACACCGACAAGAGGCTGGTGGGCTACGACGCCGCCGTGCTCAGCGAGGTGATCGAGCACCTCGACCCGCCGAGGCTGCCCGCCCTGGAGTACGCGGTCTTCGGCGCGGCCCGCCCCCGCACCGTCGTCGTCACCACGCCGAACGTCGAGTACAACGTGCGCTGGGAGACCCTCCCGGCCGGCCACGTCCGCCACCGCGACCACCGCTTCGAGTGGACCCGGGAGGAGTTCCGGACCTGGGCGGAGACGGTCGCCGAACGGCACGGATACGACGTCGGGTTCCGCCCCGTCGGTCCCGACGACCCCGAGGTGGGACCGCCCACCCAGATGGCCGTCTTCAGCACCAGGACCCCGACCGAGAAGGAGGTGAAGGCCGCATGACCACCAAGGACACCCCCGGGACCACCGACACCACCGCGAGGACCCGGAGCCTCCCCGTCACCGACCTCTCCCTCGTCGTGCTGATCGGCGCCTCCGGCTCCGGCAAGTCCACCTTCGCCCGGCGCCACTTCAAGCCCACCGAGGTCATCTCCTCCGACTTCTGCCGCGGCCTGGTCGCCGACGACGAGAACGACCAGAGCGCCAGCCGGGACGCCTTCGACGTCCTGCACTACATCGCCGGCAAGCGGCTCGCGGCCGGCCGCCGCACCGTCGTCGACGCCACCAACGTGCAGCAGGACGCCCGCCGTCAGCTGATCGACCTGGCCAAGCGGCACGACGTGCTGCCCATCGCGATCGTCCTCGACGTCCCCGAGCAGGTGTGCGCCGAGCGCAACGCCACCCGCACCGACCGCGCCGACATGCCCCGCCGGGTCATCCAGCGCCACACCCGCGAACTCCGCCGCTCCCTGCGCCACCTGGAGCGCGAGGGCTTCCGCAAGGTGCACGTCCTGCGCGGCGCGGCGGAGGCCGAGCACGCCACCGTCGTCACCGAGAAGCGGTTCAACGACCTCACCCACCTCACCGGACCCTTCGACATCGTCGGCGACATCCACGGCTGCGCCGCCGAACTGGACGCCCTGCTCGGCAGGCTGGGCTACGCCGACGGCGTCCACCCCGAGGGCCGCACCGCCGTCTTCGTCGGCGACCTGGTCGACCGCGGCCCGGACAGCCCCGGCGTCCTGCGCCGCGTGATGTCCATGGTGAAGTCGGGCAACGCGCTGTGCGTCCCCGGCAACCACGAGAACAAGTACGGCCGCCACCTCAAGGGCCGCAAGGTCCAGCACACCCACGGACTCGCCGAGACCGTCGCCCAGATGGACGGCGAGAGCGAGGAGTTCCGCGCCGAGGTAAGGGAGTTCATCGACGGCCTGGTCAGCCACTACGTCCTCGACGGCGGCCGGCTCGTGGTCTGCCACGCCGGTCTGCCGGAGAAGTACCACGGCCGCACCTCCGGCCGGGTCCGCTCGCACGCCCTGTACGGCGAGACCACCGGCGAGACCGACGAGTTCGGGCTGCCGGTGCGCTACCCGTGGGCCGAGGACTACCGGGGCCGCGCGGCCGTGGTCTACGGCCACACTCCGGTCCCGGAGGCCACCTGGCTCAACAACACCATCTGCCTCGACACGGGTGCCGTCTTCGGCGGCAAGCTGACCGCGCTGCGCTGGCCGGAGCGCGAGCTGGTCGACGTACCGGCCCAGCGGGTCTGGTACGAGCCGGCGAAGCCCCTGCGCACCGAGGCCCCCGGCGGACAGGACGGACGCCCGCTGGACCTGGCCGACGTCCGGGGCCGCCGGGTGGTGGAGACCCGGCACGCGGGCCGGGTCACCGTGCGCGAGGAGAACGGCGCGGCGGCCCTTGAGGTCATGAGCCGCTTCGCCACCGACCCCCGGCTGCTGCCGTACCTCCCGCCGACCATGGCACCGACCGCCACCTCGTCGGTGGAGGGCTACCTGGAGCACCCGGAGGAGGTGTTCGCGCAGTACGCGGCGGACGGGGTGGCACGGGTCGTGTGCGAGGAGAAGCACATGGGTTCGCGGGCGGTGGCGCTGGTGTGCCGGGACGCCGACGCCGCCCGCGCCCGCTTCGGGGTGGACGGACCCAACGGACCCACGGGCTCCCTCTACACCCGTACCGGCCGCCCGTTCTTCGACGACGCCACCATGGCCGAGGCGATCCTGGACCGGCTGCGCGCGGCGATCGGCGAGGCCGGACTCTGGGACGAACTGTCCACCGACTGGCTGCTCCTCGACGCCGAGCTGATGCCCTGGTCCCTGAAGGCCTCCGGGCTGCTGCGCTCCCAGTACGCCGCCGTGGGCGCCGCCTCCGGCGCGGTGTTCCCCGGCGCGCTCGCCGCGCTGGAGGGTGCCGCCGCGCGCGGCGTCGAGGTCGCCGGCCTCCTCGCCCGCCAGCGCGAACGGTCCGCCGACGCCGCCGCGTTCACGGACGCCTACCGCCGCTACTGCTGGACCACCGACGGCCTGGACGGCGTCCGTCTCGCCCCGTTCCAGATCCTCGCCGCCCAGGGCCGCAGCCTCGCGGCCCTGCCGCACGACGAGCAGCTCGCCCTCATCGACCGCCTCGTCGAGCACGACACCACCGGCCTGCTGCACACCACGCGGCGGCTGTACGTCGACACCGGCGACCCCGAGTCGGTCGCGGCCGGCGTCGACTGGTGGCTGGAGATGACCGGCCGGGGCGGTGAGGGCATGGTGGTCAAGCCGGTCGGCGCCCTGGTGCGGGACCCGCGAGGGCGCCTGGTCCAGCCCGGCGTCAAGTGCCGCGGCCGCGAGTACCTGCGGATCATCTACGGCCCCGAGTACACCCGCCCCGACAACCTCACCCGCCTGCGCGGACGGTTCCTGGGCCACAAGCGGTCCCTGGCGATCCGCGAGTACGCCCTCGGCCTGGAGGCCCTGGACCGCCTCGCGGACGGCGAGCCGCTGTGGCGGGTGCACGAGGCGGTGTTCGGGGTGCTGGCGCTGGAGTCGGAGCCGGTGGACCCGCGACTGTGAACCGGGTGACGCGGCGACACCGCCGCGTCACCCCGCGGACGGCTTCACGGCGCTGTCCGGGACCGGGGCCGCGCGGCGGTCCCGGTCGGCCAGGCGGCGGGTCAGCAGCAGGAACGGCTGGGTCAGCAGCGTGGTGGTCAGCGCCATGAAGACCAGGACCGTGTAGAGCGGGCCGCTCAGCAGCCCCGCCTCCAGGCCGGCGTTGAGGGCGATCAGCTCGGTGAGGCCCCGGGCGCTGAGCAGGACCCCGACCGTGCGCGCCTCGTGCCGGTCCAGTCCGCCCAGCCGGGCCGCCACCGTCCCGCTGCCGATCTTCGTCGCGACCGCCAGCACCGTCACCACCAGCAGGGCCGCCCAGCCCGTGCCGGTCATGCTGTTCAGGGCCACGGACTGCCCCGAGAGCACGAAGAAGAACGGCAGCAGCAGGGAACCGACCTCGTGCAGCGGCCGCAGCAGATCGGGGTCGAGCGTGCCGGCCTCCTCGCGCGGGACCACCACCCCGGCGAGCAGCGCCCCGAAGATCACGTGCAGCCCCAGGGAGTGCGTCACCCAGGCCGACCCGAGCGCGAACCCGATCAGCAGCGCCAGCCGCAGCGACGGCTCCAGGCGGGTGCGCCACAGCAGCCGGCGCAGTACCGGCCGGGCGGCGAGCGCCATCACGGTGACGAAGCCGACGGCGAGCGCCGCCCGCCAGGGCCAGCCGAGCGTCGCGTCACCCGCACCGCTGTCCAGCAGCGCGGCCGCGAGTACCGTCCAGCAGACCGCGTCCAGCACCCCGGCCGCCGAGACCGCCACCACCCCCGGCACCGAACGCGACAGCCCGTTCTCCCGCACGATCGCGGTCAGCACCGGCACCGCCGTTATCGACAGGGCGATCCCCGCGAAGAGCACCGTGGCGACCGACGGGTCCCGCTCCATGCCCAGGTCGTGCAGCGCGTCCCGGAACAGCAGCGCGGTGCCGCACCCCACGGCCATCGGCACCGCGAAGGAGGCCAGGGCCACCAGCAGCGAGGTGCGCGCCCGGTCGCCGAGGACCTTCAGGTCCAGCTCGTAGCCCACCGCGAACAGGAACACCACGAGGGCGAACTGCGCGAAGCCGGTCAGCGCCGGGCCGATCGCCGCCGGGAACAGGGCGGCGTACGCGTCGGGCGCCAGACTGCCGAGCAGGGACGGGCCGAGGGCGATCCCCGCCGCCAGCTGTCCCACGATGTAGGGCTGGCGCAGCCGCCGGGCCAGCCAGCCGCCGGCGTGCGCGGCCACCAGGATCAGCGCCGAGGCACCCACGAAATGGGCGATCATCGAATCGGGACTCACCCGGTCTCCCCCCTGACACGTGGCCGGGCGCTCCGGCCCTCTCTCTGGTCTACGCGAGGACCCCGGGGCACACCGACGTCGCACGGGTGCACCGGGAGGGCGCACTCGTGGCCACGGGCACGTGAAAGCAGGGGGTGAACGCGCGCCCGAATGGTCAGGATGGAGACATGGGATTCCACGTCGCATCCGAAGCCGGGCGGCTCAGCCGCGTCATCCTGCACCGGCCGGATCTCGAGCTCAAAAGGCTCACCCCCAGCAACAAGGACGCCCTTCTCTTCGACGACGTGCTCTGGGTGCGCCGGGCGCGCGCCGAGCACGACGGGTTCGCGGACGTGCTCCGCGACCGCGGGGTCGCCGTCCACCTCTTCGGCGACCTGCTCACGGAGACCCTCGACGTCCCGGCGGCCCGCCGGCTCGTCCTGGACCGGGTCTTCGACGAGAAGGAGTACGGAGTGCTGGCCACGGACCATCTCCGGGCCGCCTTCGAGAACCTGCCCGCCCACGAACTCGCCGAGGTACTGGTCGGCGGCATGACCAAACGGGAGTTCCTCGACGCGCACCCGGAGCCGACCTCCGTGCGCTTCCACGCCATGGAGCTGGACGACTTCCTGCTCGGCCCGCTGCCCAACCACCTCTTCACCCGGGACACCTCCGCCTGGATCTACGACGGCGTCTCCATCAACGCCATGCGCTGGCCCGCCCGGCAGCGTGAGACGGTCCACTTCGAGGCGATCTACCGGCACCACCCGCTGTTCCGGGACGAGACCTTCCACCTGTGGTCCGAGGGGCAGGCCGACTACCCCTCCACCATCGAGGGCGGCGACGTCCTCGTGATCGGCGACGGCGCGGTGCTCATCGGCATGAGCGAGCGGACCACGCCCCAGGCCGTCGAGATGCTCGCCCACAAGCTGTTCGCCGCGGGCTCGGCCCGCACCATCGTGGCCCTCGACATGCCCAAGCGGCGTGCCTTCATGCACCTGGACACGGTGATGACGATGGTCGACGGCGACACCTTCACCCAGTACGCCGGTCTCGGCATGCTCCGCTCCTACACCATCGAGCCGGGGGCGGGGGAGAAGGACCTGAAGGTCACCGACCATCCGCCGGAGCACATGCACCGCGCGATGGCCGCCGCGCTCGGGCTGGGCGAGATCCGGGTCCTGACCGCGACCCAGGACGTCCACGCCGCCGAACGCGAGCAGTGGGACGACGGCTGCAACGTGCTGGCCGTCGAGCCGGGGGTCGTGGTCGCCTACGAACGGAACGCCACCACCAACACCCACCTGCGCAAGCGGGGCATCGAGGTGATCGAGATCCCCGGCAGCGAGCTGGGTCGGGGCAGGGGCGGCCCGCGCTGCATGAGCTGCCCGGTGGAGCGCGCGCCTGTATAGAAATTCAGAGGGTCGTATAGACTTCCAGGAGTCAGTCCCCCGACCCTGTATCTCTGGAGCGCCCCATGGCGACAGTCCCGACCGCCCTCGCCGGCCGTCACTTCCTCAAGGAGCTGGATTTCACCGAGGAGGAGTTCCGCGGCCTGGTCGAACTGGCCGCGGAGCTGAAGGCGGCGAAGAAGGCCGGGGCCGAGACGCGGTATCTCCGGGGCAGGAACATCGCGCTGATCTTCGAGAAGACCTCGACGCGCACCCGCTGCGCGTTCGAGGTCGCCGCCGCCGACCAGGGCGCCTCGACGACCTACCTCGACCCCGCCGGCTCGCAGATCGGGCACAAGGAGTCCGTGAAGGACACCGCCCGCGTCCTGGGGCGCATGTACGACGCGATCCAGTACCGGGGCGACAGCCAGGCCAAGGTCGAGGAGCTGGCCGCCTTCGCCGGCGTCCCCGTCTACAACGGCCTGACCGACGACTGGCACCCCACCCAGATGCTCGCCGACGTGCTCACGATGACCGAGCACACCGACCGGCCCCTGTCGGAGACCGCCTTCGCGTACCTCGGTGACGCCCGCTTCAACATGGGCAACTCCTACCTGGTCACCGGCGCCCTGCTCGGCATGGACGTGCGCATCGTGGCCCCGCGCGCCTACTGGCCCGCTCAGGAGGTCGTCGACCGGGCCAGGGGACTGGCCGAGTCCAGCGGGGCGCGGATCACCCTCACCGAGGACGTGGACGAGGGGGTGCGCGGCGCAGGGTTCGTCGTCACCGACGTCTGGGTCTCCATGGGCGAGCCCAAGGAGGTCTGGGCCGAGCGGATCAAGGCCCTCGCCCCCTACGCGGTGACCATGGACGTCCTGCGCGCCACCGGCAACCCGGACGTCAAGTTCCTCCACTGCCTGCCCGCCTTCCACGACCTGGGCACCAAGGTCGCCCAGGAGATCTTCGAGGCCCACGGCCTGGAGTCCCTGGAGGTCACGGACGAGGTCTTCGAGTCCACGCACTCCCTCGTCTTCGACGAGGCGGAGAACCGGCTGCACACGATCAAGGCCGTACTCGTGGCCACCCTCGCCTGAACAGGCCCTATGCTGTCCGGCGGCCCGGAGCCACCCCTTCCGGAGTCGCCGCCGCGACCACCGTCGCGCCCCGCACCACCAGAAACGAGCACCACCCGCAATGCCCGCTTCCCGTATCAAGTCCCCCCAGGTCCTCATCGCCGAATCCGGCGCCGACCGCGAAGGCCACGGCCTGAAGCGCACGATGGGCCTCTTCCAGCTCGTCTGCTTCGGCGTCGGCGCGATCGTCGGCACCGGCATCTTCGTCGGCCTGTCCGACTCCGTCGCCGAGGCCGGCCCGGCCGTCGTCGTCTCCTTCGTGCTGGCCGCGATCACCTGCGTCTTCACCGCGTTCGCCTTCGCCGAGCTGGGCGGCGCGATCCCGGTCTCCGGCTCCTCGTACTCCTTCGCCTACGCCGGGCTCGGCGAGCGCACCGCCTTCCTCGTCGGCTGGTGCCTGCTCCTGGAGTACGGCGTCTCGGTCTCCGCGGTCGCGGTCGGCTGGAGCCAGTACGTCAACGAGCTGCTCGACAGCGTCCTCGGCATCCAGCTGCCGCACGCCCTGTCCGCGGGCCCCGGCGACGGCGGCGCGGTCAACCTGCCCGCCGTGATCGTCATCGCCCTGGCCTGCGTCCTGCTGGTGCGCGGCGTGCGGGAGAGCGCCCGGGCCACGGCCGCGATGGCCGTCCTCAAGCTGGCCGTCCTGATCGCGTTCTGCGCCATCGGCTTCGTCGCCTTCGAGGACGGCAACCTCAGCCCGTTCTCGCCGGCCGGCCTCGGCGGCATCGGCGCCGGCACCACGGCCGCCTTCTTCTCGTACATCGGCTTCGACGCGATCACCACGGCCGGCGAGGAGGCCAAGAACCCGCGCCGGGACATCCCCGTCGCGATCCTGGTCTGCATCGGCCTGGTCACCCTGCTCTACTGCGCGGTCGCCGTCGCCGCGATCGGCGCCGTCGGCGGCGACGCGGTCGGCGACCGGCCCGCCGCCCTGTCGTACGTCGTGAACGAGGTCACCGGCTCCACGGTCGGCGGCGGCGTGGTCGCCTTCGGCGCGGTCGTCGCCATCGCCTCGGTGGTGCTCGCCGTCATGTACGGCCAGACCCGCATCCTGATGTCGATGTCCCGGGACGGGCTGATCCCGCGGGTCTTCGAGAAGGTCTCGCCGCGCACCGCCACCCCGGTCGCCGGCACCCTGATCGTCGGCGTGGTCTTCGCCCTCCCCGCGGCCTTCGCGCCGCTGGACGCGGTGGTCAACCTCTGCACCATCGGCACCCTCGCCACCATGGCCGCCGTGAACGTCTCCGTCATCGCGCTGCGCCGCCGCGAGCCGGGCCTGGCCCGCACCTTCCGGGTGCCGCTGTACCCGGTGACCCCGCTCCTCGGCGTCGGTTTCTGCCTCTACCTGATGTACGAGACGGGCGGCGCCACCTGGCTCCAGTTCGCGGTGTTCCTGGCGGTGGGGCTGCTGGTGTACACGGCCTACGGCCGCCGGCACTCCCGTCTCGCCCGCGCGCAGGTCACTCCGGAGAGCGACGCGGAGCGGGTACCGCAGGAAGCCTGAACCAGACCGCCTTGCCCGAGCCGGCGGGCCGGTGACCGCAGGACGAGCTGAGGGCGCGGATCAGCAGCAGACCGCGCCCGTGTTCCTGCCACGGGTCGGGCGGCTCGATCCCGGGTCGGGTGAGGTCGGCGGGCGGTGCCGGGTCCGGGTCGTGCACCTCGACCTGGCAGCCGGTCGGCCTCAGCTCCACCACCAGCTCGATCGGCGTCCCGCCCGAGGTGTGCTCCACCGCGTTGGCGACCAGCTCCGCCGTCAGCAGTTCCGCGGTGTCGCCGTCCGCCGTGTGCTCCAGCTCGGCCAGGGCCGTGCGCACCAGGGCACGGGCCACCGGCACGGCCGCGGCGGAGTGCGGCAGCGCGATGCGCCAGGAGGCGGGAGCTTTGGAGTGATCTTGCACGGCGGGTCCGTTTCGTGGAGCAGGGCGTCCTGTCCTGCTTTCAACCGTATGAATGGTACGGCTCCATCCGGCAGAGCCGTTCGACGGGCACCCCCGGGACCTTCGGCCCTCCGGTACGGGACGAAAGTATCGCGCCCTCGTGACGACGGTCACGGAAGGGTGATAACTTCGAAGGGCCGCGAGACACCACGCTCAGTGAGGCCGTGCCCGCCCTAGGAGGCCCCGCCCGTCATGAGTCCCTTCACCGGCTCCGCCGCCCCCACCTCCGACTGGCGGCACCTGCGCGTCGAGCGCGCCGACGGCGTCGCCACCGTCACCCTCGCCCGCCCCGACAAGCTCAACGCCCTCACCTTCGAGGCCTACGCCGACCTGCGCGACCTGCTCGCGGAACTGTCCCGGGAGCGCTCCGTACGCGCCCTGGTGCTGGCCGGCGAGGGCCGCGGCTTCTGCTCCGGCGGCGACGTCGACGAGATCATCGGCGCGACGCTCTCCATGGACACCGCCCAGCTCCTGGACTTCAACCGGATGACCGGCCAGGTGGTGCGCGCGGTACGGGAGTGCCCGTTCCCGGTGATCGCCGCACTGCACGGCGTCGCCGCGGGCGCGGGCGCGGTCCTCGCGCTGGCCGCCGACTTCCGCGTCGCCGACCCGTCCGCCCGCTTCGCCTTCCTCTTCACCCGCGTCGGCCTCTCCGGCGGCGACATGGGTGCCGCGTACCTGCTGCCCCGCGTCGTCGGCCTCGGCCACGCCACCCGGCTCCTGATGCTCGGCGACACGGTGCGGGCGCCCGAGGCCGAGCGCATCGGCCTGATCAGCGAGCTGACCGACGAGGGCCGCGCCGACGAGGCCGCCCACGCCCTCGCCCACCGCCTCGCCGACGGCCCCGCCCTGGCCCACGCCCAGACCAAGGCCCTCCTCACCGCCGAGCTGGACATGCCCCTGGCCACGGCGATCGAACTGGACGCCGCCACCCAGGCCCTCCTGATGACCGGCGAGGACTACGCGGAATTCCACGCCTCCTTCACGGAGAAACGCCCCCCGAAGTGGCGAGGGAGGTAGAGATGTTCTCGGCGCAGGGGAGCATGCCAACCCAAGGGGCGCGGGGAACTGCGCGACCAGCCACAACGCACCCGCACCCGGCAGACCACCGCACCCACCCCCGCCGCATCGCCATCATCGGCGGAGGCCCCGGCGGCCTCTACACCGCCGCCCTCCTCAAACGCCTCGCCCCCGACCGCGAGATCACCGTCTACGAACGCAACGCCCCCGACGACACCTTCGGCTTCGGAGTCGTCCTCTCGGACGAAACCCTCGGCGGCATCGAACACGCCGACGCGGACGTCTACGCCGCCCTCAAGGCCCACTTCGTCCGCTGGGACGACATCGACATCGTCCACCGGGGCCACCGCCACACCTCCGGAGGGCACCGGTTCGCCGCCCTCGGCCGCCGCCGCCTCCTGGAGATCCTGCACGACCGCTGCCACGCCCTCGGCGTCGACCTCCGCTTCCGGGCCGAGGCCCCGGACCCCGGGACGCTGGCGCGGACGTACGACCTCGTCGTCGCCGCCGACGGCGTGCACAGCGCCACCCGCGAGGCCTTCCGTGACGTGTTCCGCCCCCACGTCACCGGCCACCGCTGCCGCTACATCTGGCTGGCCGCCGACTTCGCCTTCGACGCCTTCCGCTTCGAGATCGCCGAGACCGAGCACGGCCTCATGCAACTGCACGGCTACCCCTACGCGGCCGACGCCTCGACCGTCATCGTGGAGATGCGCGAGGAGGTCTGGCGGGCGGCCGCATTCGACGGACTCGACGAGGCGGAGTCCACCGCACGCTGCGCCAAGGTCTTCGCCGAGGCCCTCGGGGGCAACCCGCTGCGTTCCAACAACTCCGCGTGGACCACCTTCCGCACCGTCGTCAACGAACGCTGGTCGCACGGCAACACCGTCCTGCTCGGCGACGCCGCCCACACCGCGCACTTCTCCATCGGCTCCGGCACGAAGCTCGCCGTGGAGGACGCCCTCGCGCTGGCCGCCTGCCTGGAGGAGCAGCCCTCCCTCGCCGAGGCCCTGGCCGCCTACGAGGAGGAACGGCGCCCCGTCGTCGCCTCGACCCAGCGCGCGGCCAAGGCCAGCCTGGAGTGGTTCGAGGACCTGGACCGCTACGTCGGCCGGCCGCCCCGCCAGTTCGCCTTCAACCTGCTCACCCGCAGCCGCCGGGTCACCCACGACAACCTGCGGCTGCGCGACCCGGGCTTCACCGGGTCCGTGGAGCGCGAGTTCGGCTGCCCGCCCGGCACGCCTCCGATGTTCACGCCGTTCCGGCTGCGCGACCTGACCCTGCGCAACCGCGTCGTGGTGTCGCCGATGGACATGTACTCCGCCGTCGACGGCGTCCCCGGCGACTTCCACCTGGTCCACCTGGGCGCCCGCGCCCTCGGCGGCGCCGGCCTGGTGATGACGGAGATGGTGTGCGTCAGCGTCGAAGGCCGCATCACCCCCGGCTGCGCGGGCCTCTACACCGGCCGGCAGGGCGAGGCGTGGCGGCGGATCACCGACTTCGTGCACGCGAGCGCCCCGGGCACCGCGATCGGCGTGCAGCTCGGGCACAGCGGACGCAAGGGCTCGACCCGGCTGATGTGGGAGGGCATGGACGAACCGCTGCCCGAGGGCAACTGGCCCCTGGTAGCGCCCTCCCCGTTGCCGTACAGGCCCGGTGGCCAGACGCCCCGCGAGCTGTCCCGGGCGCAACTGACGGACATCCGCGAGCAGTTCACGTCCGCCGCGACCCGCGCCGCCCGGGCCGGCTTCGACCTGCTCGAACTGCACTGCGCCCACGGCTACCTGCTCTCCGGCTTCCTCTCCCCGCTCACCAACCGGCGCACCGACGCCTACGGCGGCTCACTGGAGAAGCGGCTCCGCTTCCCGCTGGAGGTGTTCGACGCCGTGCGCGAGGTGTGGCCCGGGGAGCGGCCCATGACCGTGCGCGTCTCCGCCACCGACTGGGCCGAGGGCGGCACCGCGCCGGAGGAGGCCGTGGCGATCGCCCGCGCCTTCGCGGCGCACGGCGTGGACGCCGTCGACGTGTCCACGGGGCAGGTCGTGTCCGACGAACGGCCCGAGTTCGGGCGGTCGTACCAGACGCCGTACGCGGACCGCATCCGCCACGAGGCGGGCGTCCCGGTGATCGCCGTCGGCGCGATCTCCTCCTGGGACGACGTCAACTCACTGATCCTGGCCGGGCGCACCGACCTGTGCGCCCTCGCCCGCCCGCACCTCTACGACCCGCACTGGACGCTGCACGCCGCGGCCGAGCAGGGGTACGAGGGCCCGGGAGCGGTCTGGCCGGCGCCGTACCGGGCGGGCAGCCGTCCGCCGCGCACCGGACGCACCGACGCCCCGAGGCCCCGGCTCACGCTGCACGGCGGGCCTCAGGAGGCGTAGCCCCAGGCCGCGCAGACCGGGCGCAGCGGCTCGGGGACCTCGTCCGCGCCGGGCAGCGCGCGGCCCGGCTGCACGGTGCCGGTGCGGATGTTGTCGCGCCAGTCGCCGAGCCCCCTGACCAGTTCGCCGCCGCTCTTCTTGCCGTAGTCCAGCATGGCCGGGGCGTACTCGACGCCGAGGAACGCGCACAGGCGGCGCATCTCGCGCCCCGGGTCGTCGGTGATGTCCTCGTAGCGCACGGTGAAGCCCTCGGTGTCCGCCGCGCGGGCCTCCTCGACGGCCGTCAGGTACTTGAGCACGTCGGTGACGGCCGTGTCGTACGGCCGCTTGACGGGGTCGGTCTCGTGCCAGCTGCGCGCGACCGACACGGGGTGGCGCAGCAGGAAGACGAAGCGGGCGTCGGGCCAGCAGTCCTTGAGGCGCTGGTACATGTAGACGTTGGCCGGGGTCTTCTCGACCACGAAGTCCTTGCCCGACCTGATCAGTTCGCGGTGCAGGACCCGGTCCCAGAGCAGGTGCTCCAGGTCGCCGCGCTTCAGGTCGAGGGCGCCCATGGCCCGCTCGGAGAACCAGTTGGTGCAGCTGACCTCCAGCCTGCCTATGTGCAGCTCGTGCGGGGCGTGCAGCCGCGGGTGGGCGCCCAGCATCATGCGCAGCAGGGTGGAGCCGGAACGGATGGACGAGATGATGAAGACGGGCCGCCGCAGCAGCCGCTCGGTGGGAAGTTCCTCGGAGGACGGACATCGGTAGGTGGGCGCCGGGCGGGCCGCCGCCGGTTTCGGCGCGGCGGACTTCTCCTTCCCCTTCACGGCCTGGGGTGCTCTCCGCACCTGGAGGCCGGTGGTGACGGTGAGGGCCCGGTTCAAGTTGCGCGCGAGACTCATGCGTCCGCACGGTAGGTGAGAAACCTGAGAAGAGGGTCTGAGAAGACTGAGGGTTCCCTGATGCCGGAAAAGTGTGACGCGGGTCACTCGGTGGGGCTGGTGGGTGCTCCGAGTGCCGCGAAGCGGGAGCCCGCGTCGCGCAGCCGCTCGTGCAGGGCGCGGAAGACGGCGGCCGAGCGCGTGCCCGGCCACTGGGCGGGCAGCAGCCGGGCGGGCAGCCCCGGGTCCGTGTAGGGCAGGTGGCGCCAGGAGTCCAGGGCGAGGAGGTAGTCGCGGTAGGCGTCCTGCGGCGGAGTGTCCGCCCGGGCCTCCCAGTCGCGCAGTACGCGCGCGTGGCGGTCGAGGAACGCCTCGTGCTCCTTGGCGATCGCCGCCAGGTCCCACCAGCGCGCCACGGCCTGCGCGGTCGGTGTGAAACCCAGGTGCTCGCCGCGGAAGAAGTCCACGTAGGAGTCCAGGTCCAGTCGGCCCAGCGTGTGCCGCGTCTCCTCGTACAGCCGGGCCGGGGCGATCCACACGCCGGGGGCCGCGCTGCCGAAGCCGAGGCCGGCCAGCCGGGAGCGCAGGACGTGCCGCTTCTGCCGCTCCGACTCCGGCACGGAGAACACGGCGAGCACCCAGCCCTCGTCGTCGTGCGGGGCCGTGGCATAGACGCGCCGGTCGCCGTCGTCCAGCAACTGACGTGCCTGGGCCGACAGTTCGTAGCCCGCCGCGCCCTCGGCGGTCCGGGCGGGCAGCAGCAGCCCGCGCCTTTTCAGCCGGGACACCGACGAGCGCACGGAAGGGGCGTCCACCGCGACCGCGCCCAGCAGCCGGATCAGCTCCGCGACGGGCACCGGGCCCGGCGCGAAACGGCCGTAGGCGCCGTAGAGCGTGACGATGAGGGACCTCGGGGCGTGCTGCGCGTGCTGGTCGTACACGTTGATCATCTTATGTCGTCGGACAGGAGCCGGTACCGCTGGAGCTTGCCGGTCGCCGTGCGCGGCAGCGCGTCCAGGAAGACGATCTCCCGCGGGCACTTGTACGGCGCCAGCTCCTCCCGCAGGAAGGCGCGCAGCGCCTCGGCGTCCCGGACGGCGCCGTCCTTCAGTACGGCGTGGGCCACCACGATCTGCCCGCGCCGGGTGTCGGGCCGGCCCACCACGGCCGCCTCCACGACGTCCGGATGCCGCAGCAGCGCGTCCTCGACCTCCGGTCCCGCGATGTTGTACCCGGCGGAGATGATCATGTCGTCGGCCCGGGCCACGTACCGGAAGTAGCCGTCGGGCTCCCGTATGTACGTGTCCCCGGTGATGTTCCAGCCGTCGCGCACGTACTCCCGCTGCCGCGGGTCGGCGAGATAGCGGCAGCCCACCGGGCCGCGCACGGCGAGCAGTCCCGGCTCGCCGTCGGGCACCGGCACGCCGGAGGCGTCCTGCACGCGCGCGTGCCAGCCCGGCACCGGGACGCCCGTCGTGCCCGGTCTGATGTCGCCGTCGGCGGCGGAGACGAAGATGTGCAGCAGCTCGGTGGCGCCGATGCCGTTGATGACGCGCAGCCCGGTGTGCTCGTACCAGGCCTGCCAGGTGGCCGCGGGCAGGTTCTCGCCCGCCGAGACGCACCGCCTGAGGCTCGACACGTCGTACCCGTCCAGCTCGTCGAGCATCGCGCGGTACGCCGTCGGCGCGGTGAACAGCACCGACACCCGGTGCTCGGCGACGGCCGGCAGCAGCTGCCTGGGGCCCGCCTGTTCGAGCAGCAGGGCGCTCGCGCCGGCCCGCATCGGGAAGATCACCAGCCCGCCGAGCCCGAAGGTGAAGCCGAGCGGCGGGCTGCCCGCGAAGACGTCGTCCGGGTCCGGCCTGAGCACGTGCCGGGAGAAGGTGTCGGCGATGGCCAGCACGTCGCGGTGGAAGTGCATGCAGCCCTTGGGGCGGCCGGTGGTGCCCGAGGTGAAGGCGATCAGCGCCACGTCGTCGGCCGCGGTGTCCACGGCCGGGTACGGCGTGCCGGGCGCCGTGTCCGCCGCCGTGCGGGCCAGCAGGTCGTCGGGGGCGTCCCCGCCGTACGTCGTGATCCGCAGGCCGGGGATCTCCGCCTTGGCGAGGTCGTCGACGGACCGGACGTCGCAGAGGGCGTGCCGCACCCGGGCGATCTCGCAGATCGCGCCCAGCTCGTGCGGGCGCTGCTGGGCCAGCACGGTGACGGCCACCGCGCCCGCCTTGAGCACCGCCAGCCAGCAGGCGGCCAGCCAGGGCGTGGTGGGGCCGCGCAGCAGCACCCGGTTGCCCGGTACGACGCCCAGCTCGCCGGTGAGCGCGTGGGCGATCCGGTCCACGCGGTCCCGGAGCAGGCCGTAGCTCCAGGTGTCCCCGGTGGCGGTGCGGAAGACCGGGCGGTCGCCGGGCGGGCCGGCGAGCAGCTCGGCGGCGCAGTTCAGCCGCGCGGGGTAGCGCAGCTCAGGCAGGTCGAAGCGGAGCTGCGGCCACTGGTCGGGGGGTGGCAGGTGCTCGCGCGCGAAGGTGTCGACGTGGGCGGAGCGGCTCGGTTCCGCGCGGTGCGGAGCTGCCATGGCGGTTCGCCCCCTTTGTCGTGGTGGGCACGCGCATCGAGCGTATCGCGTTGGTGACGACAGTCAACGGTGCGCGATAACCTCGGGTGGGACCCAGCGGCCGCAGCGGAGCAGGGGAAGGACCGGCGATGACCGCATTCTCGCTCGAACCGGCACAGCTCACCTGGTGCGGGGAACTGCGCACCCTGGCCGCCGAACGGCTGCGTCCGTTGGCGGACAAGGGGGAGCCCGGCCACGTCAACCGTGCCCTCGTCGCCGAACTCGGCGCCCTCGGGCTGCTCGACCGCCTGTTCACCTCGGGCGCGCTCGACCTGTGCCTGATGCGCGAGTCCCTCGCCCACGCCTGCACGGAGGCCGAGACCGCCCTCGCCCTCCAGGGCCTCGGCGCCCACCCGGTGCACGCCCACGGCACCGGGGCCCAGCGCGCCCGCTGGCTCCCCGGCGTCGTCGCCGGCACGACGGTCGCCGCCTTCGCCCTCAGCGAGCCCGACGCCGGCTCGGACGCGGCGGCCCTGGCCCTGACGGCGACCCCGCCCGCGTCGCGGCCCGCCGCGGGGGAGCGCGGGGGCGCGGCGACGGAGGCCGCGGGCAGCGGCACGAGCACGGCCCCGTCGGCCGAGTCCGCCTGGGCCACCGGGGGCACCGGCACCGCCGGGGACGCGGTGGCACCCGCCGCCGAGGACGACGCGAACGTGCCCGCGCCCGGGGACCGCGCCGGAGCCGCCGGCGCCCCGTCGGACCCCGCCGTCCTGGGCGCCGACCCCGACGGCGGCTCCGGCTGGCGGCTCACCGGCGAGAAGTGCTGGATCTCCAACGCGCCCGAGGCCGACTTCTACACCGTGTTCGCCCGCACCACACCCGGCGCCGGCGCCCGCGGCGTCACCGCCTTCCTGGTGCCCGCCGACCGGCCCGGCCTCTCCGGCAGCCCGCTCGACATGCTCTCGCCGCACCCCATCGGCGCCCTCGCCTTCGACGCCGTGCCCGTCACCGCGGACGACGTGCTCGGCGAGCCGGACCGTGGCTTCCGGGTCGCGATGGACACCCTCAACCTGTTCCGGCCCAGCGTCGGCGCCTTCGCTGTCGGCATGGCGCAGGCCGCCCTCGACGCCACGGTCGCGCACACCACCTCCCGCGACGCCTTCGGCGGCAAGCTGCGCGACCTCCAGACCGTCGCCCACCAGGTCGCCGAGATGTCCCTGCGCACCGAGGCCGCCCGCCTGATGGTCTACGCGGCGGCGACGGCGTACGACGAGGGCGCCCCGGACGTCCCGCGGCGCGCGGCGATGGCGAAACTCCTCGCCACCGAGACCGCCCAGTACGTCGTCGACCGGGCCGTCCAACTGCACGGCGCCCGCGCCCTGCGCCGCGGCCACCTCCTCGAACACCTCTACCGCGAGGTGCGCGCACCCCGCGTCTACGAGGGCGCGAGCGAGGTGCAGCGCGGCATCATCGCCAAGGAGCTGTACCGCACGCACGACACGACGACCGAGGAGGCCGGTACATGACCGCCGAACGGGTGAACCCGCCCGAACTCTCCCCGCCCACCGGCTTCTCGCACGCCGTCGTCGCGACCGGCACCCGTGTCGTGTTCCTGGCCGGCCAGACGGCCCTGGACACCGACGGCAAGGTCACCGGCGACACCCTCCCCGCCCAGTTCGCACAGGCCCTCACCAACCTCCTGACCGCCCTGCGAGCCGCCGGCGGCACCCCCGCCGACCTCGCCCGCGTCACCGTCTACGCCACGGACGTCGCCGCCTACCGCACCCACGCCGCCGACCTCGGCCGCACCTGGCGCCGGCTGGCCGGCCGCGACTACCCGGCGATGGCGGTCGTGGAGGTCGTACGCCTCTGGGACGAACGGGCGCTGGTGGAACTCGACGGCTTCGCGGTCCTGCCCTAGGGCCCACTGCCGCGAAGCGCCCGCCCGCCCTAGAGTTCCGGCATGCCGGACATCGAGCTGAGCGCGGGGACCATCGAGTACGAGGACACCGGCGGGGACGGCCCGGTCGTCGTGCTCCTGCACGGGCTCGTCCACGACGCGACCGTCTGGCGCGGGGTTCTCGCCGACCTCCGCGCCGACCACCGGGTGATCGCGCCGACCCTGCCCTACGGCTCGCACCGGCGGCCGCTGACCCGGCCGCCCACGCCGGACCTCGTCAACGAACTGGTCGCGGAGTTCCTCGGCCGCCTCGACCTGACCGACGTGACCCTGGTCGAGAACGACTGCGGACGCGCCCAGACGGTGGCGGCGCGGCACCCGGAGCGGCTGGCACGGCTGGTGCTCGTCGCGTGCGAGGCGTTCGACAACTACCCGCCGGGACTGCCGGGGAAGCTGATCGGCGTCGCCTGCCGCCTGCCAGGCGGCGTGCCCCTGCTGGTCCGCACCCTGGGCCTGAAGCCGCTGCGCCGCCTCCCCGTCGGGTTCGGCGCCCTCACCAAGCGGCCCGTGCCGGACGCGGTCGTCGACGGCTGGCTGCGCCCCCTGCGCACCGATCCGGCGATCCGGCGCGACTTCCGGCACTACAACACCCACGTCCGCGGTGACGAACTGCTGGAGGCCGCCCAGGGGTTGCGGAGGTTCGACCGGCCCGCGCTCGTCGTCTGGGCGACCGAGGACCTGATGATGCCCCGCGCCCACGGCCGTCGCCTGGCCGAACTCCTCCCGCAGGGACGGCTGGTGGAGGTCGAGGACGCCCGGACGCTGATCCCCGAGGACCAGCCGGAGCTGCTCGCCTCCCTGCTGCGGGAGTTCATCGCCGAGAAGCGCTGAGCCGGGAAGCACTGAGCCGGGAAACTCTGAGCGGCCCCCGGCGGACGGCAGGGCTCAGGCCGCCATCGCCAGGTGCCCGGCGGGCATCCGGCGCGGCGCGACCACCCGGCCGTCGGGCCGCAGCTCACCGGTGTCGTCGAAGACGATCGTGCCGTCGCACAGCAGGTTCCACCCCTGCTCCGGGTGGGCGGCGACGACGTGCGCGACGACGGAGTCGGTCGCGGGGGAGTCGGCCGCGGGGCAGGAAGACCGGTGGGTACACATGGCGCACCTCCACGTCGGGAGACCGTCCCGTCGTCGGGACCGTCGCATGAACAGACCGTGCGCCCGCCGGGAACTCATCGCCAAGCCCCGGGCGGCAAGCGTGACAACACCCGGACAACCCGGCGACGGTTCACGGACGGCGGCCGACGCGGACTCGCCACCGAAGGGGTGACGGTCACTGGCCCCGGCCCGTCCGCCCGGTACCAGTGGAACACCCCATTCCAACCGATCGGGAGGTCCCCCCATGCCCGTACGATCCGCGGTTCTCGCCGCGGCCGCCGGCGCCGCCCTGTTCCTGCCCGCCGCCCCCGCCGCGACGGCGGCCTCCACCGACACCCCCGCCGACACCCCCGCCGACACCCCCGCCGTCACGGAGTCCGTGACGGTGGACCGGACCGGCCGCGTCGCCGCCGACGGCACCGTCACCCTCACCGGCACCTACCGTTGCACCGCCGCCGACGGTGCCGTCTTCGTCAGCTCCGTCGTGCGCCAGGGCGACGACTCGTCCGTCCGCCACGGCATCGGCGGCACCCGCGCGGTCTGCGACGGCAAGGAGCACCGCTGGACCAACACGGGCACGCTCTCCACCGGCGCGCTCAAGCCCGGCGCGGCCCACGTCGAGGCGACACTGATGGAGCTGCGGATCACCAGCGTCCTCCCGCTGCCGAGCTTCCACGCGCGGAAGGACCAGGACGTGAAGCTGGTCGCGGGCTGAGCGGACGGCGCCCAATTCCTCCACCACGCCCCGGAGAACGAATTACCCATTCGCTCTCCGGGAAGCGGCGGGAAGGAATTGGGCGCCTTTCGTAAAGACTGAATTTATCCCCGCGGCAAGTCACACAGAGTCATGTTCGCTTCTTGGGTCCCGTGCCCGGCCGGGGTGCGCGCTGGACGCTCTGCCGCTGCTGCGGAAGGGACACCGGGTCCTGGCCGGCCGTGTCCGCCGCCTCGTCGCCCGACGCGTCCGCCGCACGCTGCCGGTGGCGAGGCACCGCCCGCCGGGGCGGCCGGGTGAGCGTGATCTGCCGGACGATCTGCTGGAAGCAGACCAGCGAGGCGAGACCCGGCAGCGCCGCGGCGGCCCCGTCGTTGACCGTGCGCGGCGCCTCCGCGATGCACAGCAGCATCGCGATGGCCGAGAACAGCAGGACGACGGCCCAGGAGTGGACCGCGCGGCGCTGGTGCAGGGCCGACCGCAGCACCGCCAGCGACGCCACCAGCCAGGGTCCGTAGACCAGCAGCGGCCACCAGGACACGACGCTGCCGCGCGTACGCGTGACGGCGGCCAGCCGCAGCGGCTCGTAGGCCACCATGCCGCCGAACAGGCTGACGGAGGCCGCGATGACCGCGGCCAGCGCCGCCACGAACAGGCTCGCGGCGCGCAGCCGGCTCACCTTCGGGCGGCGGACGCGGCGGTGGCTGGTGGGCGCGTCCCTCAACGGGGGGAGTTCCGCGGTGATTTCCTGCAAATTGCTCAGCGGCGTGCCCGGCACCGGCGGCATCGCCGAGGTGTCCATGCCGTACGGGACGGCGGGCTGCTGCTCCACCGCGTCCTGGAGCAGGAAGGCGAGTTCCTCGGCCGGGTCCCAGCCGGGTTCGGGCGGGACGAGGGCTTCCCCGAAGGCTTCCTGGGGTGCCCGGTGCCGCCCGGTGCCCGTGGTGCGGAACGAGCCTTCGCCGTACGGCATGTGAGGGTAGGTGTGTTCTTCGTGCACGACGCGCCGGTCACTCCGCCCGAGGGCACGTGAGGGAGGACTGCGCCCTGCCCCAGCGCTCGGCGAGGCCGGTCTCCAGTTCCGCCATGACGTCCAGGAAGCGTTGCAGGACCGGTTCGGTCACCCGGAGAGGAACGGGGTGCCCGCCTCTGGTCAGGGTTCCGTCACTCGGTGACGGAGAGTGATCTTTGCCGGGCCTGTAGGTGTACGGGCCGAGCGCCGTCAATTCCCCTTGTTCCTCGGTCATATCCGAAGTAACGTCTGCCTACTCCGTCGGATGCGCGGCAGTCGAGTGAACGATTTCTGCGATACTTACCCAATCCCGAATTCACACCGGCTCGGTCCCGGCGCCGTCACCGGCGGATCGACCAGCCGCGTTCGCTCAGGGCGGCGCTCAGCGCGGGGGCCGCCGCGGGGCTCACCATCAGCTGGGCCAGGCCCGCCTGCCGGCCCGTCGCGTGCTCGATGCGCATGTCCTCGATGTTGACGCCCGCGCGCCCGGCGTCGGCGAAGATGCGGGCCAGTTCGCCCGGCTGGTCGCTGATGAGGACGGCCACCGTCTCGTAGGTGGCGGGCGCCTCGCCGTGCTTGCCGGGCACCCTGGCCCGGCCCGCGTTGCCCCGGCGCAGGACGTCCTCGATGCCCGCCGCGCCGCCGCGCCGCTTGGCCTCGTCGGCGGACTGGAGGGCGCGCAGCGACTCGACGGTGTCCTCCAGATCGGCCGCCACCCCCGCGAGCACCTCCGCGACGGGACCCGGGTTGGCCGAGAGGATCTCGATCCACATCCGCGGGTCGGACGCGGCGATCCGGGTCACGTCGCGGATGCCCTGTCCGCACAGCCGCACCACCGTCTCGTCGGCGGCCCGCAGCCGTGCGGCGACCATCGAGGAGACGAGCTGCGGCGTGTGCGAGACGAGGGCGACGGCCCGGTCGTGGGCGGCGGCGTCCATGACGACGGGCACGGCGCGGCAGAGCGCGACCAGTTCGAGGGCGAGGTTCAGCGCCTCCGTGTCGGTGTCCGGCATCGGGGTGAGCACCCAGGGCCGGCCCTCGAACAGATCGGCGCTCGCCGCGAGCGGTCCGGAACTCTCCTTGCCCGCCATGGGATGGGTGCCGATGTACGAGCCGAGGTCGAGGCCCAGGTCCTCCAACTCGCGCCGGGGACCGCCCTTGACGCTCGCGACGTCGGCATACCCGCGCGCCACCCCCGCGCGCATGGCCCCGGCGAGCACGGCGGCGGTGTGCGCGGGCGGCACGGCGACGAGCGCGAGGTCCACGGGGCCGAGGGGCGGCTCGTCGGTGCCGGCGCCGAGGGCCGCCGCCGTCCGGGCCCGGTCCGGATCGTGGTCGGTCAGATGGACGGTGACGCCGCGTCCGGCGAGGGTCAGTGCCGCGGACGTACCGATCAGACCGGCTCCTATGACCAGGGCGCTCCTCATCGGACACCGCCCTCGTGCCGGGTCGCCGCGCGGCGGGGGAGGGCTGCGAGCCCTGCGTGCTGCTGCTCGGTGTTCACGCGCTCCATCCTTGCTTCGGAGGGACCGGCCACCAGGACCACGCCGGTCCGGTGTCAGTCGTCCCAGTGCTCGAGAACCCGGCTCCGGATCCGCTCCGGATACGCCTGGGCGAAGGAACTGTGCGGAAGCCGGCCCTCGCCGGGGGCGGGCAGCAGCCCGTCGTGGAAGACGATCGGGCCGGACTGGGCGGCGCGCTCCTCGTGGGTGTAGCAGTTCAGCAGCGGGTGGACGAAGCCGTACCAGGGCTCCGCCCGGTCCAGGGGGTGGATCCGGGTGGCCAGCGCCCACAGCAGGTCGGTGTCGTCGGCCGGGTCGACGTCGTCGTCCAGGACGAAGGTGGCCGCCGTGGCGCGGCCCGAGTGGGAATCGGAGAGCACCTTTCCTATCCGGTGCGTGAGTTCGGCGGAGTCGACGCCGGGCAGCCGCTCCCGCCAGTCCGGCGGGACGGTCACCACCATCCAGTGCGACGCCGCGCGCAGCGGCGACCAGGCAGTGGTGACCGGCAGCCCGGCGGCCCGCAGTTCCGCCAGGACCTCGGCCGCCTGACCGACGCCCGTCACGGTGTGGAACTCGTCCACCGGCCGGCCCTCGGCCACCAGCGGCCAGATCGGGTCGTCGCGGTGGGTGATGGCCTCGACCGAGTACACCGGCTGCATCGACGTCTCGGTGGAGCCGTACCCGGCGAACTCGCCGAACGGCCCCTCCCGCGCGTCGCGGCCGACGGACAGGTGCCCTTCGATGACGATCTCCGCGCCCGCGGGCACGTCAAGGTCCACCGTCTCGCACCGCACGACGTCGACCGGCTCGCCGTGCAGCGCCCCGATGTAGCCGGCCTCGTCGACTCCGGGCGGCAGCGGGACGCCCCCGACGAACGGGATGGCCGGGTCGCCGCCCTGCACCAGCGCGTACGGCATCGGCTCGCCGATCGCCACCCACTCCGACCAGATCATGCCGATGTGCTGCGCCGGGATGACCAGGCCGGTCATGTGCTTGCCGTCGATCAGCATGATCCGGGCGATGGACCAGTTGGTCCACCGGCCGTCCGGCGTTCTGGCGACGATGATGCCCCAGGTGTTGGCGTAGGGGCCGCCGTCGAACTCGTGGACCCGGGGGACCGGGAAGCGGTCGAGGGTGGCGTCGTCGCCCAGCAGCACGTTCTGCTTGCAGGGCGCGTCCTCCCGCGCGACCCGCCGAGGGGGCACGGGCTTCGCGACGCGGGTGGCGGCCAGGTGGTCGACCAGTTCGGCGGCGGTGGTCCGGGCGGGCAGGCCGACGGACAGGGCGACCCGGGCCAGTGGCCTGCCGGGGGCGGAGCTGAGCGCGGCGGGCGCGCCGAGCAGCCGGAAGCCCGGCGCTACGCCCTCCACGTTCTCGAACAGCGGGGCCGGGGACTCCCGTTCGCAGGAGAGCCGGGTGATCGCGGCGGCCTCCAGGTCGGCGCTCACCGGCCGGGTGACGCGGCGCAGGTCGCCGAGGGCTTCCAGCGCGTCGAGGTAACCGCGCAGCTCACCGAACCGGATCGGCTGCCTGGTCGTGGGGTCGGTCATGAACGGGCGCTCCTCTGCTTCGTACCGTTGTGGCGTGTCGCGGGGGCGTCGGCCGCGGGGCCCGCCCGCCCGGCCGGCGACCGCGGGAAGCCGTTCCAGCGCCGGGCGCCGGCGGTCTCGATCCCGAACTGGTCGAGAACACGCGTGACGATGTGGTCGACGATGTCGTCGACCGACTCCGGCCGGTTGTAGAAGGCGGGCATGGGCGGCACGATCGAGACGCCCATGCGGGCGAGTTCCAGCATGTTCGCCAGATGGATCTCGTTGAGCGGCGTCTCCCGCGGCACCAGAACCATCGGGCGCCGCTCCTTGAGCGTCACGTCCGCGGCGCGGCCCAACAGCCCTTCGGCGTACCCGGCCCGGATGCCGGCCAGCGTCTTCATGCTGCACGGAATGATCACCATGCCGTCGGCGCGGAACGAGCCGGAGGAGATCGACGCCCCCTGGTCGTCGGGGGAGTGGACGACGTCGGCCAGCGCGGCCACCTCGCGGGCGCTCAGCCCGGTCTCCAGCTCCACCGTCGCCCGCGCCCAGCGGCTGACCACCAGGTGCGTCTCCACCCGCGGGTTCCCGCGCAGTTCGCTGAGCAGTCGCACACCCAGTGCCGCTCCGGTGGCGCCGGTCATTCCCACGATCAGCCGCATCCTGCCCCCATCGAACCTTCCGTACACGGAATATCCTTGTACTGAATATACTGGTCGTCATGACGAACACAAGCCCCCGACCCCGGCCACAACTGGAGGACGCGCTGCCGCATCAGCTGCGCCGGGCCGGACAGGCGTGGACGGCGCTGTGGCAGCAGCGCCTGCCCGACCTGACCAGTCCTCAGTTCGCGGTGCTGCTCGCCCTGGACGACCACGGCAGCCTGGACCAGTCCGCGTTGGGGGCCCTGGCCGCCGTCGACCGCTCCACGCTCACCGTCCTGCTCGACCGCCTGGAGGCGCGCGGCCTGGTGACCAAGGAGATGGACCCGGCGAACCGCAGGCGCCGCATCGTCGCCCTCACCGACGCCGGCCGCCGGCGCCTGGCCGAGGGGGTCGAGGAGGCCGCGCTCCTGCACGCACGGGTGGAGGAGCTGCTGGGCGAGGAGCGGACGGGGCAACTGGTCGAGATGCTCCGCGTGATGGGAGACATGCCGCAGCCCACTTCCCCTCAATAGAGGGATGGGCCCTCCGAGCCGGCGCTGGAAGTGTGATCAGCGAACCGACTGGCTCCGCCTGGGAGGGCTGACGCATGTACAGACCGGCAACCGCGCACCGGCTTGCCGGCCGCCTTTCCGGTCCGGTGCTGGGGCCCGGGGACGAGGGATACGCGGCCGAGGTCGCCGGGTTCAACCGCGTCCTGCGGCACCGGCCCGCGATGGTCCTCGGCGCACGGGACGCCACGCAGGTGCGCAAGGCCGTCGCCTTCGCCGCCGAGACCGGACTGCCGACGGCGGTCCAGGCGACCGGCCACGGCCCCTCCCGCGTCACCGACGGATCCGGGCTGCTCATCAACACCCGCCGGATGACCGGCGTGAGCGTCGATCCGGTGGCCCGGACCGCCCGGGTCGAGGCCGGGGCGCGCTGGCGGCAGGTCGTCGACGCGGCCGCCGTGCACGGACTCGCCCCGCTCAACGGCTCCTCACCGCTGGTGGGGGTGGTCGGCTACACCCTGGGCGGCGGCCTCGCGCTGCTCTCCCGCGCGTACGGCTTCGCCGCCGACCACGTCACCGCCGTGGACATCGTCACCCCCGACGGACTGCTCCGCACCGCCACCGCGCAGCGGAATCCCGACCTCTTCTGGGCGCTGCGCGGCGGCAAGGGCAACTTCGGCGTGGTGACGGCCATGGAGTTCGGGCTCGTGCCGGTCACCCGGCTCTACGGCGGCGGCCTCTTCTTCCCCGGTGACGGCGTCGCCGAGGTGCTGCACGCCTGGCGGGCGTGGACGGAGTCCGTGCCGGAGCGGACCGCCTCCTCGCTGGCGCTGCTGAGGATGCCCGACCAGGATCCGATCCCGCCGTTCCCGCGGGGCGGGCTCGTGGTGCACGTCCGCGTCGCCCACCTCGGCCCGGGCGACGAGGGGGAGCGACTGGTCAGGCCCCTGCGAGCCGCCGCCCCGACGCTCGCGGACACGCTGGGGGAGATGCCGTACACCCGCTTCGCGGACATCCACAACGACCCGGCCTTCCCCACCCCCTACGACGAACGCTCCGTCATGCTGCGCGAGCTGGGCCCGGACGCGGCCGACGACCTGCTCCGCCTGGCCGGACCCGGCAGCGGCTGCACGGACGTCATGGTCGAGCTGCGGCACCTGGGCGGAGCGCTCGGCCGGCCGGCCCCGGTGCCGGGCGCGACCGACCACCGCGACGCCCTGTACTGCCTGACCACGCTCGGACCGCCCGGCGGACGCCCGGATCACGTCGTGGACGGCATGGCGCACCACGGAACGGGCCGCAGCCATCTCAACTTCCTCGCCGGACCGGGCACCGCCCGGCTGGCCGCCCGGGGCTACCCGCCCGCCGACTACGCGCGGCTGGGCGAGATCAAGGCCCGCTACGACCCGGACAACCTCTTCCGGTTCAACCACACCATCTCGCCGCGCGCGACGGCCGTCTGAACGCCCCGCGTGACGAACCCCCCGACCGCACGAAGACGCCGACTCGGCACACCTCACGAATCCTGGAAGGGACGACTCTCGATGACCACCAACAGCGCGGTGCAGGCCCCGCCGCGAACCGCACCCGGTGCGGGCTTGACCGGGCTCAGGCTCGGCGCTCTCTTCGGCCCTGTGATCTTCGGAGTGACGGCGGCCGGCGTGGCGCTGCCCGACGTCGCGATGGAGATGGAGGTCCGCCCGGCCGTCGCCGGCTGGGTGCTGACGGCGCACGCCCTCGCACTCGGCGTGGGCACCGCGTTCTTCGGGCGGCTCTCCGAGAAGTGGGGGGTGCGCAACTCCCTCCTCACCGGCGCCCTGTTCCTCGCCGTCGGCGCGGTGCTGTGCCTGGTCGCCCAGGACTTCGGCACCTTGATCGCCGGCCGGTTCGTGCAGGCGGCGGGCTCCGGCGCCATCACCTCCAGCGCCCTCACGCTCGCCTCGGCGGCGGCGCCCGAACAGCGGACGAAGATCCTGGCCATCTTCGGCGCGTCCATGGCCCTGTTCTCCTCCACCGCCACCCTCATGGGCGGCATGGTGACGGACTGGCTGGACTGGCGGCTGACCCTGGTGCTGCCGGCGCTCTCGCTGCTGCTGGTGCCCTTCTGCCTGGAGCTCGCGGCCTCCCGCCCCGGCTACGGCAAGGCCGTCGACGTGCCCGGCGGGGTGCTGCTGGGCGCGGGCGCGACCTCGCTGCTGCTGCTCATCCAGGCCTCCTCCCTCGACCTCGACACCCCGTTGGTCATCGGACTGGCGGTGCTCCTCGTGGTGTCGGTGGCCGGCCTGCTGGCCCGGATCGGCAAGCGGCCCGACGGCTTCCTCCCCCGCGACCTGGCCACCGACCGCACCTTCCTGACCTCCGCGATGATCGGCGTCGGCGGCTACGCCGGGCTGTTCGCCGCCATGTACGCGGTGCCGCAGATCCTCGCCATCCAGTACGGCTGGGGCGTGTTCAAGATCGGTGCCTGGCTGCTGCCGGGCGCGGTGGTCGGCGCCGTGGCCGCCCGGGTGGCCAGCAAGCTCACCGTCGGCAAGGGCGGCAGCCTGCTGCTCGCCGTGACCGCCGTGAGCTGCGCGGTGTTCCTCGGCATCGTCGGCCTCGTCGACGGCGGCATCGTCGTGATGCTCATCGGCACCTCCATGGGCATGGCGACCTTCGCCGCCACGCAGGTGCTCACCACCGCGGTGCTCTCCAGCCGCCTGGAGCCCGCCCGGCGCGGTGGCGCCATGGGCGTGCTCAACCTGCTGTTCTTCGTCGGCGGCGGGATCGGCTCGGCCGCGGCCGGAGCCCTCTCCGAGCACATGGACCTCACCAGCGCGCTCGCCGTCGTCGCGGCGCTCCCGCTGCTGGCCGGTCTGATCGCCCTGACCCTCCCGCCCGCCCGGGCGCAGCAGGAGGCCTGACCCGCACGGCGCCGAGCCGGCAATGCCCCTCCTCCCGGTCCACTTCGTCGGAGACCAGGGGGAGGGGCGTTGTCGTACGAGGGATCAGACGGCCGCGGCGCCCGCGTCGCCGTCGTTCAGGTCCAGCCACAGGGACAGGATCCGGCGGAGCCCGTCGCGCTCCACGCGGAGCAGGTCGTTCTCCAGCCGCAGCTGCTCCAGCGGGTCGCCGCCGACGGCGCTCGGCGAGGTGCGGGAGAGCAGCGCGACCCCGCCCGGCCGGCCCTGGCTGCGGGTCGTGCGGGGGGAGGGCGGCGCCAGTACGTCCGAAGGATGCGGGGCCGCCGAAGCGAGCCGTCCGACCAGGATCGACTGGTGCAGCACGTGCAGGTCACGCGCCGGCTCGATGCCGAGGTCCTCGGAGAACCGCATCCTGATGGCGCGGAAGGTCTCCAGGGCGTCCGCCTGGCGCCCGGCGTGGTACAGCGCCAGCATCAGCTGCGCGCAGGCGCGCTCCCGGAACGGGTTCTCGGCGACGAAACCGGTCAGATCACCGATGATCTGCTGGTGGCGCCCCAGCTTCAGCGCCACGTCGAAGTACTCCTCCTGTACGGTCAGCCGGTCCTCGTGGAGCCGGACGACGAGCGAGTTCAGCGCCGAGCTGTCGAGCCCGGTGACGACCGGTCCCCGCCACAGCGCGAGCGCGGACTTCAGCAGCCGCTCGGCGCGCTCCAGCTGGTTGTCGTGGACCATCGCCCGCCCCTGCGAGACCAGCCGCTCGAAGGTGAACAGGTCCAGGGCGTCTTCGTCGTGGACGCTGATCCGGTAGCAGGAAGGGTGCGTCTCGATCACGCTGTCGCGCTCGCCGCCCCTGAGCAGGCGGCGCAGGCCGGAGACGCAGATGCGGATCTGCCCGTGGGCGGAAGCGGGCGGCTTGTCGTCCCACATGGCGTCGACGAGCCGGTCCAGGCTCACCATCTGGTTCGGCTGCAACAGCAGCGCCGCCAGCAGCTTCTGCCGGCGGATCCCGCTTATTTCGATGGGTTCCCCGCCGTTGGTCACTAACAGCGGGCCAAGTATTCGGAATACGTAGTCGGCGCACATATCTATACCCCCGGTAGTGATGTGCGAATGCTGCCAATGCAGTTGCCATCGGCATTGGTGAGAATGTCGATGGCAACTGTGGTCGGCGGCAGGTCGATACTATTCGTAGCGATAGAACTTCGTGTGGTCCAGCAGATCGGCCGGTGTCATCGTGTACCACGGCGCGAGTTTCGTGTGCAGCGAGGGGACGTCCGGGTGTTCTTCCACCGGAAGGTACTGCGGAACGTCCGGGTGCTGCTTCTGCCAGATCGACCAGGCCCTGTCGAGGAAAGAGTGGTGCATGAAGAAGATGGGGTCGTTCGGCGACCCTATGTACAGCATGTGGCCGCCCACCCAGGTGTGACCCGCGCCGTGCAGTTTGCCCAGGTTGGCCTCGTAGGGGAACTTCGCGTACCCCTCCAGGTGGTTGCGCAGTGACTGCGTCTCGGTGCCGTACCCCGAGGTGTAGTTGTAGGGCGGTGTGTCGTACGTCGGGATGGCGAGGGTGTCCTCCAACTCCTTCGTCGTCGGCAGGGCGGGGTTGGTGGTGCCGAAGTCGCGGACGAGGTAGTCCCGGTCATCGGTGGTGTAGTGCCCGTTGAACGCCGGGTGCTCCTCGCCGACCGGCACCACGCTGACGTTGAGCTTCCAGCCGTTGCAGCGGGCGAAGGGTCCGGTCATGACCCTTCGGTCGCCGGGCCGGCCGTTGCCGCCCATGAAGTCGTCGGCCCACAGGGGCGAGTCGGGGCTCTGGTCCTTGGTCCAGTCCCAGTACGGGATGGTGACGGTCGGATCGAACTGCTGCAGCGCGCGCTCCAGGACCAGCAGGTACTGGCGGTGCCACGGGAACAGGCCCGGGCTCATGTGACCCCAGCGCTTGCCGACCCCGCCGTCCTTGTCCAGGTAGTCACCCGAGTTGATCCGTATGTGTATCCGGACCAGCTCGTCGTAGACGCCCGACTCCTTGACCCGCAGGAGCGCGCGGATGAAACGTCTCTTCTCCCGGGTGGTCATGTTGAGGTGGTTCTTGCGAACGGGAACCATCGGTTTCTTCCCTCTCGGATCTCTCGCGGGCGGGTCAGACCTGGTGGTGGCCGCCGGAGGGCAGCAGGTTCGCCCCACGCAGCTCGTCGACGGCCTGCCGGCCGGCGGCCAGCGGGGTGGCCTCGAACCGGTAGTGGCACATCGAGCTGAGGTAGGCGCCCTCGCCCAGCTTCATGAGGTGCAGTTCCTCGCCGTCGATGTGCACCTTCTCGGCGCTCTTCGACACGGTGATCGTGCGGCCCTTGTACTGCTCGGTGTACACGTCCCCCGACTCGTCCGCGGCCGCCCGGGCGACAGGCGCGTCCGCGTGCGAGTCCGCCCAGGTGTTGCCCGCGTGGATGACGGCGGCGGGCGCCGCCGCGACCGCGACGGCGCCCGCCACGCCCTTCATCACGTCACGTCGTTTCACTGGGATCCTCCCAATTGACAAACCACCAAACAGTGGTATTGGTCCCGGTCAGCCTTGCAATGGGATGTATCGCCGAGATATCGCGCCCAAGGCGCGCCACCGGCAGTCGCGCCGGGGGTGCGCCGGGGGGTGCGCCGGGGGCGCGCCAGGGGGCGCGCCGCACGGCCGGTGCGGGCTCAGACCCGCTGGGGGCGTGGCGCGATGTTGTGGTTGAACCGGAAGAGATTGTCCGGATCGACGCGGGCCTTGATCCCGGCCAGCCGGGCGAAGGTGGCCGGTTCGTAGCCGCTCTCGGCGAGGTCCGCGGTGTCGGGACTGGCCAGGAAGTTGAGATAGCGCCGCCCGGTGCCCCACGCCGCCAGGCCGTCCACCACGAGAGGCGGCCGGTTGTCGGGCAGCGAGAGCGTCGACAGCGCGAAGGCGGCGTCCCGGTGGTCGACGGCGTTGGGCGTCCTCGGCGGCCGGCCGACCGCGCCGCCCAACTGCCGCAGCTCCACGATCAGGTCGATGCAGTCGGCGCCCGGTCCCGCCAGCTCCAGCAGCGCCCCCACGGCCGCCTCGTCCAGCTCGCGGAGCATCAGCGACCGCTCGCTGTACGGGATCGGCTCGGTGGGATCGTTGTGGATCTCCCCGAACCTCGTGTACGGCATCTCGGCCAGTGTGTCGGCGACCAGTGGACCGGCGGCGCGCAGCGGCGCGGCCAGCTTCTCGCCGTCCTCGGCCGAGCCCAGGTGGGCGACCCGGACGTGCACGACCAGCCGGCCGCGCAGGAAGGGCGGGATCGACTCGACGTCCGGCAGCCGCAGCAGGGCCAGCGAGGAGGTGAGTTCCTCCGGCACGGTCGCGGTCCACTCGCGCCAGGCGTGCAGCACCTCGGCGGCGGCCTCGCCGGCGAAGAACAGCCCGCCGCCGTACAGCCGCTCCACCGGGAAGAGGCCGAACTCGAGGGCGGTGACGACGCCGAAGTTGCCCTTGCCGCCGCGCGCGGCCCAGAAGAGGTCGGTGTCCTGGTCGGCGGTGGCCCGGTGCGACCGCCCGTCGGGCGTGACGATCTCCACGGCGGTGACGTGGTCGGCGGCGTAGCCGTACTTGCGGGCCATCAGCCCGAGGCCGCCGCCGAGGGTGTAGCCGATCACCCCGGTCAGCGGGGAGGAGCCGTTGAGCGGGGCGAGGCCGTGCTCGGCGGCCGCCGCGACCACCTCGAACCACTGCGTGCCGCCCTCGACCCGGGCCGTCCGCGCCTGAGGATCGATGCGTACGCCGCGCATCCTGCGGGTGCTGATCAGCAGTCCGCCGTCCGCGGCGGTCGACGGACCGTGGCCGGTGGCCTGGACGGCGACCGGCATCCCGCGGGCGGCGGCGAAGGAGACGGCCGCGCGCACGTCCTCGGCCCCCGCCACGACCGCCAGCAGGTCCGGAGCGTGCTCGGTGATCTGGTTGAACCCGTCCAGCTCCGGGGCGAAGTCGTGGTCTCCCGGCAGCAGGACCCGGCCCCGGAGCCGGTCGGAGAGCTCCGCCGCGGCCGGCTTCTCGATGCTCTTGCCTGTCGTCATCCTCAGTCCTCCCGGACCCGGTTGTTTGGCGGGACTGAAGGACTCTTTCAACCGCTCGGGCCGCGTCCCATCCCCCGTTTGAGGAGGATGCGGCGGCCGGTCGCCGGGCCCGGCCCGGCGACCGGCCGCCGTTACGGGAGGGACGCGACGCCGTCGAGGACCCGGTGCCCTCCGGCCCACTCACCGCGCATCGCCGCGCCGAGTTCCGCCAGGTCCTCGTGGACGAGCGCCTGCGGTCCGTCGCACAGCGCGGTCGCCGGGTCGGGGTGCACGTCCACGATGACCCCGTCGGCGCCGACGGCCAGCGCCGCCCGGGTCAGCGGAAGCACCAGGTCGCGCCGCCCGCCCGAGTGCGAGGGGTCGACGATGACGGGCAGGTGCGACAGCCGCTGGACGAGGGGCACGGCGGCGATGTCCAGGGTGTTGCGCGTGGCCGTCTCGAAGGTCCGGATGCCGCGTTCGCACAGCACGATGTCGAGGTTTCCGCGCTGCGCCACGTACTCGGCGGCCATCAGCCACTCCTCGATGGTCCCGGACATCCCCCGCTTGAGCATGACCGGCCTGCCGACGTCGCCGACGGCTTGCAGCAGCGCGAAGTTCTGCGCGTTGCGGGTGCCGATCTGGAGCATGTCGGCGTACGAGGCGACCAGTTCGACGTCGTGGGCGTCCACCACCTCGGTCACGACCGGCAGGCCGGTCTCGGCGCGCACGTCGGCGAGGATTCTCAGCCCGTCCTCTCCCAGCCCCTGGAAGGCGTAGGGGGAGGTCCTGGGCTTGAAGGCACCGCCCCGCAGGATGGTCGCGCCGGCCGCACGGGCCATCAGCGCCGCCCGCAGCGTCTGCTCCGGCGTCTCCACCGCGCAGGGCCCGGCGATCAGCGTCGGCGCCCCGGGGCCGATCGGCGCCCCGCCCACCCGGACCACCGAGCGGTCCGGGTGGCTCTCCCTGCTGATCAGCTTGTACGGCACCGAGATGCGCACCACCTCGGCGACACCGCGCAGGGCGCCGAGGCTGAGCGTGCCGAACTGCTCGACGTCACCGACCAGTCCGACGACGGTCCGGCTCGTCCCACGGCTGACGAAGGCCTCGCCGCCCGCCGACTCGACCCGCGCGACGACCGCGGCGACGTCCGACGCCGTGGCGTGCGGCGCCATCACGATCACCATGTCTCACCCCCGGACAACGGCCTGCCCCCAGTCCTCGTCGGGCCCGAACAGCTTGCGCGGCTTCATGGCGTCAAGTTGCTCCGCCAGCAGCGCGGTCGGCACCAGCGTGCCCTCGGGCACCGCGCCGGCCACACAGGGCACCCCCAGCTCCGCCTCGACGGACGCGGCGAGTGACAGGGCGGCCGCCGCGCCGTCCGGGCCGGGCGCCTCGAACTCGACGACCAGGCGGTCCGGTTCGGCCCTGGCCCGCCAGAACAGCACGCCGTGCGGGGCGGGCAGCCGGTAGACCATCTCCTCCACCTGGATCTGCCCGATCCGCCGCCCGGCGACCGTGTAGCCGTGGCCGAGCCGGCCCATGACCCGTACGGTGGGGAGTTTCCACCCGCAGGGGCAGTCCTCGTACCGCAGTTCCACCAGGTCTTCCAGGTTGTAGCGCACCAGCGGCATCGCCTCGCGGTACAGCGGGGTGATCACCAGTTGCCCGGCGCCCTCGGCGGCGATCTCCCCGGTCTCCGGGTCGTAGATCTCCGGCAGCACCCGGTCGGCCCAGAAGTGCATCCGGCCGTACGGGCAGTCGCTGCCCAGCGGGCCGACCTCCGTGCAGCCGTACTCCTCGATCACCGGGACGCCCCAGATCTCCTCGATCCGGCGGCGGCGCGCGTTGCTCATGGGCTCGCCCGCCACGTACAGCGCCCGCAGTGACGTGAAGGAGCCGACGGGGACGCCGGCCGCCTTCGCCGCCGCCACCCACAGCAGGCACTCGCTCGGTGTCGACCAGGTCAGCGTCACCTCGAGGTCGCGCAGCACGCGCACGACCCGGGAATAGGGCACCGCGAGCGAGCGGCAGTCCCCGGGGACGACGGTCGCGCCGCCCCGCATGGCGGCCCAGTGGGCCATGTGCCCGGCGAGCACCAGTCCGTAGGGGATACGCACCAGCATGGTGTCCTGCGGACCGAGCGGGACCGTCTTGCGGACGAACCGGTCGGCCAGGTCGGTCCACTCCGCCTCGGTGAAGTAGGCCGGGGTCGGGTTGCCGGTGCTGCCGCTGGACTCGTGGTAGGAGGCCAGCCGCTCCCTGGGCACGCCCAGCATGCCGAAGGGGTAGCTGTCGCGCAGGTCCGACTTCCCGGTGAGGCCCACCGTGGACAGCTCCTGCCCGGCCTCCAGACGCTCGGCGTAGAACGGCGAGTCGAGGGCGTGCCGCAGCGTCGGCCCGATCCGCTCCCGCTGGAGCGCCCGGAGTTCGTCGAAGGTCTTCCAGTCGCCGATGGCCGGCAGCGCGCCGGGCGCCCGGCCGGAGGCGGCCGATTCGGCGTCGAGGGCGACGGTCACAGATTCCCTCCCGCGCGGGCGGCCTCGGTGATGGCGCCGGAGGCGATCATCTCCACGACCGCGGCGATGTCGCCGTCCATCTGCCGGTCCTTGGCGGCGAAGGGGACCTCCTTGCGGATACGTGCGTGCACGGCCTTGGTGCGGGGGCTCATCTCGTCGACGCCGCGCAGCTCGACGGCCTGGCAGGCGGCGAGGAGGTGGATGGCGGCGACCTCCCGGGTCAGCTCGATCACGTTGCGCGCGTCGCGTGCCGCGATCGGGGCCATGCTGACCTTGTCCTGGTTGTGGGCCTCGGTGGAGCGGGAGAACGTGGAGGCCGGACCGGCGTGCTTGAGCGCCTCGGCGGTGAGCGACGAGCACGCGATCTGCATGCCCTTGAAGCCGTGCTGCAACCCGGCCTCGGTGTCGTCGTCGTCCACCCGGGCGATCAGGTTCGGGGTGAGACCGTTGTTGAACTTCTCGTCGACCAGCAGCGCGAGCTGCCGGTCGAGCAGGTCGGCGATGCCGGCGACGGCCGTCTTCAGCGAGTCCATCGCGGTGACGACGTGCCCGCCGTAGAAGTTGCCGCCGCTGTACACGGCGCCCGTGGAGGGGTCGAACAGCGGGTTGTCGCTGGAGGAGTTGATCTCGACCGTCATCCAGGTGCGGACCCAGTCGAGCATGTCCCGCAGCACGCCGTTGACGTGCGGGGCGCAGCGCAGCGAGTAGCGGTCCTGGATGCTGCGCGTGAGCCGCTGGTAGTGGCGGCCGTCCAGCGGGACGTTCAGGTCGACGACCTGGTCGTACGTCATCGCCAGCGAGGAGCCCTCGAGCATCTGGTGGATGTACGCGGCGCTGGCGCCCTGGCCGCTGTGCGGCTTCTCGTTGTGGATGAACGGCGCGTAGTGGCCCCGGTTGCCGAGCATCCCCTCGCTCGCCAGCGCGGTGCAGATGTCGGCCACGTCGGCGAGTTCGGCCGCCGCCTCGCTGTTCAGGACGGCGAACGCCGCGCTGAAGGAGGTGCCGTTGATCAGCGCGAGCCCGTCCTTGGCCTCCAGCGTCACCGGCTCAAGGCCCAGTTCGGCCAGCACCTCGGCGGTCGGCCGGGTCTCGCCGCGGTGGCGCACCTTGCCCTGGCCCGTCAGGGCGTAGGCGAGGTAGCACAGCGGAACGAGGTCACCGCTGGCGCCGACCGAGCCGCGCTCGGGGACGGTCGGGAGGATGTCGTGCTTGAGGAAGTCCAGCAGCAGCTCCACGACGGGGAGGCTGACGCCGGAGTTGCCCCGGGCCAGGCAGTTGGCGCGGATCAGCACGGTGGCGCGCACGACCTCGTCGGAGGCGAGCGGGCCGGTTCCGTTCAGGTGGTAGCGGATCAGCTCGTTCTGGAGTCGCGCGGTCTTCTCCGGTGATATCTGCCGGTTGACGCTGTCACCGAAACCCGTCGTCACTCCGTAAATGGGCTTGCCGGTCGCGAGGATTTCCAGCTTCAGGTTCCGGGAGGCGTTCATCGCCCGCAACGCGTCCTCGGAGACCGCGAATTCCGAACCTTCGCGGGATGCGGCGGCCACGGTCTGGGAGATGGTCAGGCCGCGCCCGTCAATCTTCATGGTGGTCACTTTGTGGACACCTTTCTCGCCGGTTGCCCACGAGTCTTGACCGCCGATGTTTCTCGCCGATATCGGAAAGGCGCGGCACGCGATATACGGATGAGACACCGAAGATACGCGCCCTCTTCAGGGTTGATCCAAGACCGGCACGGAGAAATGAGGAACCCCCATGATCTCCAATGGCGCGTTCGGCAGGCGACTCCGCCTGCGGCGCCTGTACCGCAACGATTCCGAGCGGCTGTTGATCGTGCCGCTGGACCACTCGGTGAGCCTGGGACCGATCACCGGCGGCGAAGGGCTCGACGCGCTCGTGGGCCGCCTGGCCACCAACCGGGTGGACGTGATCGTCCTGCACAAGGGCAGCCTCCGGCACGTCGATCCCGCCTGGTTCGCCGGCACCTCGCTCATGGTCCACCTGAGCGCCAGTACCGTGCACGCTCCCGACCCGGACGCCAAGTACCTGGTGGCCGGCGTCGAGGAGAGCCTGCGGCTGGGCGCGGACGCGGTGAGCGTGCACGTCAACCTGGGCTCGGACGGCGAGCAGCGGCAGATATCCGATCTGGCGGTGGTCGCCGAGGCCTGCGACCGCTGGAACGTACCGCTGCTGGCCATGATGTATCCCCGCGGCCCCAGGATCAGCGACCCCCGCGACCCCGCCCTGGTGGCGCACGCGGTGACCCTGGCCGCCGATCTCGGCGCCGACCTGGTGAAGGCCCCGTACGTCGGCTCGGTGACGGAGATGAAGGAGATCGTCGCCCGTTCGCCGGTCCCCGTCATCACCGTCGGCGGTCCGCGCAACGACGACGAGAGCCAGGTCCTCGCCCACGTCAGCGAGGCGCTCAGCGCCGGCGTCGCGGGCGTGGCGATGGGCCGCAACGTTTTCGAGGCGCCCGATCCCGGCGTCATGGCCGCGAAGCTGGCCGACCTCATCCACAGTGAGTGACTTCTAGGAGCCCTGCACATGAAGCTCAGTTGGCTGGACATCCGCAACGTCGACGAGGCGCGGGACGCCATCGTCCAGGAGGCGCTGCACCAGCGGGTCGACGGCATCGTCGCGGCGGACCCGGCGTCCCTGGAGGGTCTGCCCCCGACCGTCACCAAGGTGCTGTTCCCCCGCGGCAAGCCCCTCCCGGAGAACTTCGGCGAGGCCACCGTGGTCATCGTGGACCCGGACTTCCACAAGATCACCCCCGCCGAGCTGAAGATCCTCCACCCGGAGCTGGAATTCGGCCGGTTCGTGGAGATCATCGACGCGAAGACGCTGGAGGACGCCTGCGAGTCGGCGCGCACCGAGCAGTGGAGCCTGTTGCTGTTCCGCGACCCGACCAAGATCCCGCTGGAGATCGTCATCGCGGCCTCAGCCGCCTCCCGGGGCAGCCTCATCACGGTGGCGGCCGACGTCGAGGAGGCCGAGATCATCTTCGGGGTGCTCGAACACGGCTCCGACGGCGTCATGATGGCGCCCCGCAAGGTCGGCGACGCCATCGCCCTGAAGGCCGTGGTCAACGCCGAGACCCCCGACCTGACCCTGACCGAGCTGGAGGTCGTCAGCACCGAGCACGTCGGCATGGGCGAGCGTGCGTGCGTCGACACCTGCACCTACTTCCGCAAGGACGAGGGCATCCTGGTCGGGTCGCACTCCAAGGGCATGATCCTCTGCGTCAGCGAGACGCACCCGCTGCCGTACATGCCGACCCGCCCGTTCCGGGTGAACGCCGGCGCCATCCACTCGTACACGCTGTCCAAGGACGGCCGCACCAACTACCTCAGCGAGCTGAAGGCCGGCAGCAAGATCGTGGCGTCCGACGTCGAGGGCCGCACCCGGCTCGTCACCGTCGGCCGGGTCAAGATCGAGACCAGGCCGCTCATCTCGGTGAACGCGGTCTCCGCCGACGGCCGCGAGGTCAACCTGATCCTCCAGGACGACTGGCACGTGCGGGTACTCGGCCCGGGCGGCAAGGTCCTCAACAGCACCGAGCTGAAGCCCGGCGACAAGGTGCTCGGCTTCCTGCCCACGGAGGACCGGCACGTCGGCTACCCGCTCGACGAGTTCTGCCTCGAGACGTGACGTAGTGGACACGCTCCTGTACGTCCCGGTCCGGGGCGGCGGCCCCGAGGGCGCGGCGGCCGTCCTGCGGACGGCCCGGCCGGGTGCCGGCCGGGAGCGGGTCGGCCTCGCCTTCACCGGCGAGGACCGGCTCCACGCCGCGCTGGGGCCCACCCAGCGGTGGACCCGGTTGTCCCGGCCCGCGCTCCTGGCGCTGCTCCGGCCACTGGGAATCGAGCACATCCGGATCGACCCGCTCTACGTGGGACCGGAGATGCCGAGGATGCCGGAGGCGGCCGACCTGCCGGACGTGCGGGTCCGCGAGGACGGACGCGTCCTGGCCGGTGTGCGGCGGTACGCCCAGTGGCTGCCCGACGAGGTGTGGTGACGGTCGGTTCCGGCCACCGTCACCGGCCTGCCGCCGCCAAGTGGCGTACTGTGGTGGCAGATTGGGACAGGCAAGGCTTACCTCATCATCCGCGGACCACCCCGGAACGGAGTGCCGGAGATGCCCACTGCGCTCGGTCGCGACGAACTCCTCCTGCGTGCCGGACGCGCGGACAGCCCGCACACGCTGTTCAGCACCCTCGCGACACAACTGCGCAGGGCGGTCCCGTACGACGCGGCGGTCTGGCGGGCCACCGACCCCGAGACCGGCATGATCACGTCACCGATCCTCGCGGAGAACATCGAGGACCACAGCTGCGCCGTCTACTGGCAGTACGAGCTGTTCACGGAGAAGATCAACCTCTTCCGGGACCTCGCACGGGCGCCGGTGCCGGTGGCCAGCCTGTGGGAGAGCACCGGGGGCGAGCCCGAGCGCAGTTCCCTGTACCGGGGCTTCCTGGCGCCGCGCGGGGTGCACGACGAGTTGCGTGCCGTGCTGCGGGTGGACGGCCGGCCGCACGGGTACGTCAGCCTGTTCCGGGAGAAGGGGCGGGCGGAGTTCTCCACCGGGGAGCGCCGGTTCATAGAGGAGTTGGGCACGCCGATAGCCCGCCTGATCAGGGCGCACGCCAAGAAGCGCCCCGATCCCTCGGCCGGCGCGCTGACCGGCACCGGGCTGCTGCTGTTCGACGCCGAGGGCGCCCTCGTCTCCGTCAACGACGAGGCGCGGCGCTATCTGGAGGAGATGCCGCAGGGCCCCGCCTCGCTCACCGCACTCGGTCTGCGTGTACCCCTGTGGGTGCACGGCACCGCGATGCGGGCCAGGGCGATCGCCGAGGAGGGCGGCGGGGACACCGCGCGGATCAGGATGCGCACCCGCACGGGCCGCTGGCTGGTGTGCCACGCGTCCTGCCTGCGCGGGTCCGACGGGCGCCTGGGCGTCTCCGCGGTGATCATCGAGCGGGCCCCGGTCTCCGACGTCACCCCGCTCGTCGTGCAGGCCTACGAGCTGTCGGAACGGGAGCTCGAGGTCACCCGGCAGGTGGCGCGGGGCCTGTCCACCAGCGGGATCTCCGAGGAGCTCCACCTGTCGCCGCACACCGTGCGCGACCACATCAAGGCGATCTTCGAGAAGCTCGGCGTCTCCAGCCGCGGCGAGCTGGTGGGCCGGCTGTTCACCGAGTACTACGAGCCCACCGGCCCCTCCGCCACCGACCTGCGCGGCTAGGACGCGGGCCCGCCGCCGCGGATCGGGCGGCGGATCCTGGCCCGCCGCCGCGGATCAGGGGGTGGGCCCGGGCCCGCAGCGCCGGATCAGGGGATGGGTCCGGGCCCGCAGCGTCGAGAAACGCGCGCGGTGGGCGCAGGCCCGCAGCGTCGAGAAACGCGCGCGGTGGGCGCAGGCCCGCAGCGCCGAGAAACACGCCCGGTGGCGCCGGGCCCGCCGCGCCGGGAAAACGGCGGTGGACCCGGGCCCGCCGCGCCGAGAGCACCGACCCGACCCTCAAGAACCCTCAAGAACCGACCGCACCGCGGCGCCGCGCAGGCGGCCGCCCGAGCGGCCGTGCCCACGCGCGCCCGAGGCCGTACACGCCCGAGGCCGTACGCGCCCAACCCCGTGCGCGGGGCCGGCCCGTGCCCGGACCGACCCGGCCGCGGAGCAGCTACAAGGAAGTGAAGATGCCCATCCCACCCATGCCGTACGGCGCCCCGCCGTACGCGCCACCCCGGACCGGGGCCCCGCAGTTCACCGTGCTGCTCGGCCCCGACTACGCGGGCAAGTCGTCGGTGCTGCGGCGCCTCGCCGACAGCGGCTCCTGGACGGTGGTCACCTGCGACCAGGGACCGCTCGACACGGACTACCCGTTGATCGGCCGGGCCCGCCGGGAACTGCTGCCCGAGGCGCTCGGGGCGCCGGCCGGACGCTACTCGCCGGACGTCCTCCTCACCCTGATGCAGCTGGCCGTGGTGCACATGCGCGACCGCGTGACCGGCGCACCGCCCGGACGGCCGGTGATCGTGGACTCGTACTACCTGAAGATCCTCGCCAAGTGCACGCTGCTCGGATACGCCAATCCGGCGCTGTTCTCCTGGTGGCGGTCGTTCCCGCAGCCCGACCGGGTCGTCTACCTCGACGTTCCGCCCGCCGTCGCCTGGGAACGCAGCGGGCGGGGAGCGGCGCTGAACCCCATGGAGCACTACGGCGACACCCCCACCGAGGAAGGGTTCACCCGGTTCCAGGACGACCTGCGCGACATGCTCCGGACCGAGGTGGCGGGCATGAGGGTGACCACCCTCCCACAGGGCTCCGGCATCGACCGCGCCGTCGACGCCGTGGACGCCGTCGTGCACGCGAGGGGAGACCGGGCCGGTGTCTGACATGGGAGAGGAACTGTTCCCCGCCTACCGGCAGAGGGTGCTGGCCGAGCGGGACGGGCTGCGCAAGGCGCTCGGGGACGTGCGGGCGGCACAGGAAGGCGCCCTGCGGCACTTGCTGGACGCGAACGCCGACACCGAGTTCGGGCGGCGTCACGGGTTCGCCCGCTGCCGGGGTGTCGACGACTTCCGCGCGGCCGTCCCCATCGCCGACTACGAGGCCCTCGGCCCCTGGATGGAGGCCGCCGCCGCCGGCCGGCCCAACGTGCTGAGCGCCGATCCCCCCGTGGTCTTCTTCAAGAGCAGCGGCAGCACCGGCGACAGCAAACGGATACCGGTCACCCGGGAGTTCATGCGGACCTGCTTCTTCCCGCCCTACTACGCGGCCTGGGCGAACATCGTCGAGCACCACCCGGAAGCCGTCCGCAGGCCCGACGCCACGCTCAACCTCAAACACGACCCCGCGCCCGCCCCCGCCGCGACCCGCTCCGGCCACCCGCATCTCGGCGCCAGCCAGGTCGACTTCGGCCGCGCCTTCGGCGAACGGCTGTCGGCGGAACCGGGCAGCCGCGCCCCCTGGAGCACCCTGCCGTCGTTCGTGGACCCGGCCGACCACCTCCAGCGCTCCTACGTCCGGCTGCGCGCCGCCATGGCGCACGACGTGCGCTGCGTCATCGGCATCAACCCCGCCGTGGTGGCCGCGCTGCCCCACCAACTGGTCCAGTGGTGGCCGCGCCTGGTCAAGGACGTGCACGACGGCACGGTCGACGGCCGCCCGGGGCCCGAACCCGACCCGGAGCGCGCCCGGCTCCTGGACCGGCTCGCCGAACGTGCCGGCGGCCCGCTGCCCGCCCACGTCTGGCCGCGCATGGAGCTGCTGTTCTGCTGGACCACCGGACTGTCCTCGCTCTACCTTCCCCGGCTGCGCGAGGCGTTCGGGCCCCGGGTGAGCGCGCTGCCCGCTCCCGCGGCGGCGTCGGAGGGCTTCGTCGCGGTGGCCCTGGACCGGCATCCCACGGCCGGGTCGCCCGCGGTCACCGGCGGACTGCTGGAGTTCGTCGACGCCGACGACGACCTGCTCCCCGGCAGCGACACGCTGCTCTGCGACGAACTGACGCCGGGCGGCGAGTACCACGTCGTCCTCAGCCATGTCGGCGGCCTCTACCGGTACGCCCTCGGCGACGTGGTGCGCGTCGTGGACCGGACCGACGGCGTGCCCCGGCTCGAGTACGCCGGCCGCCGCACCCTGTCCGACGCCGCCGGTGAACGGCTGCGCGAGGGACACGTGGTGAGCGCCCTGCACGCCGCGACGCGGGCCACCGGCCTGGAGATCCGCAACGCCACCTGCCGCGTCACCGGGTCCGCCGCCCGGCCGGGCACTCCGGAACCCGGTGCGGACGGCCCGCAGCGGTACGCCTTCGCCGTGGAGCCGTTCGGCCGCTGGTCGCCCGAGGAGACCGAGGCGTTCGCCCGCGCCCTGGACACCGCGCTCGGCGGGCGGTCCGACGGCTACCGGGCGGCCCGGGTGAGCGCCCGCCTCGGCGCCCCCGACCTGCACCACGTCGCGCCCGGCGGGTTCGCCTCCGAGTGGCAGGACAGGGTCGCCCGCGGCACGCGGCCGGCCCAGGTGAAGGACCGGGTCTTCCAGAACGACGACGCGGCGTGGCGCCGGCTGCTCGACGCCTGAGCGGCCCGCACCCCGCACCCTCCCGATCTTCGAGATCCTCAAGGAGCATCCGTGGAAACACTCGACGCGGTCGCCAGGACCTCCCTCCTGACGGCGGCTCTGCGAGCCCAGGAGAGCAGGCGCCCGGACCGGCTGTTCCGGGACCCGTACGCCGCCCGGCTGGCCGGCGTCCTCGGCACCGACCTGTTCGGCCGGATCGGCGACGCCACCCGGCCGCACCGCACCGGCTCCGCGCGCCCGGTACCCAGCACGTTCGCCTACAACGCCATCAGGACCCGGTACTTCGACGACCTACTGCTCGCCCGCGTCGCGGAGGCCGACCGCCCCCAGGTCGTGATCGCCGCGGCCGGCATGGACACCCGGGCCCACCGGCTGCCCTGGCCGTGCCCCGTCGACGTCTTCGAACTCGACCGCCCGGCCGTCCTCGCCGCCAAGGAGTCCGTGCTGCGCACCGAGCCGGCACCCCCGCGGGCGGCCCGGCACCAGGTGGGCGCCGACCTGCTCGGCCCGGACTGGACCACCGCGCTCACCGAGGCCGGCTACGACCCGGACCGGCCCTCGGTCTGGCTGCTGGAGGGAATCCTCTACTACCTCACCGAGGAACAGGTCGGACAGGTGCTGGGCCGGGTGCGGGACGCCACCGCGCCCGGCAGCACGGTCGCCGCGGACCTGGTCAGCGCCACGGCCCTCACCGCACCCGCCGTCGCGCCGCTGCTCGCGGTGTTCGAGACCTGGGGCTGCCCGTGGCTGTCCGGGCACGACGAGCCGGAGGCGCTGTTCGCCGCGTACGGCATCAAGGCGACGGTCCGACAACCCGGCGAACCCGGCGCCGACTTCGGCCGCTGGCCCGACCCGGTCCCCCCGCGGCACGTCCCCGGGGCCGGCCGCGTCTTCCTCGTCCAGGGCCGGCGCCTGTGACCGCGCCCCGCCCGCGCGTGCTGATCGCGCCCGTCACCGTCACCCCCACCAAGGCGCTCGGCCTCAGCCACCTCAAGGGGCTGCTGTGGGTGGACGTGATGTACCGAGCCACGCGGATGCTGGCCGACCGTGACGTCGACTACCTCTACAGCAACACGACCTTCAACGGCACCCGGCAGACCGCCGGCTTCTGGGAGTACCTCGACCGCGTCCACGGCGACCTCGACCCGAGCGCGGTCACCGAGGACGAAGTGGGCCTGCTCTACACGGAGTTCCAGTCCCGCGGCGACCCGCCCGGCGACGCGGCCCTGCTGCCGTACGTCCGCGCCGTCGAGCAGACCGGCTGGACCCACCCGGTGAGCCGACGGCTGCTGGAGCTGTGGCGCGGCCACTTCGCCCGGCTGGGCATGCACGACCCGGGCCTCACCGCCACACGGCGGCCGGGGCTCGACTTCGAGGAGACGGTCGAACGGCTCGCCAAGCACGGACTCTGCCTGGACACGCGCGACGACGGCGGCCCCGTCTACCTGGACGCCACCGCCCAGGGACTGCCCCTGCGCCCAGCCACGTCCGCCACGGGCCGCCCCAACTACCTCGGCTGCGCCCTGCGCGACCTGCTTCCGGCGGCGGAGGAGTACGACGAGATCGTCCTGCTCCACGACCGCGAGCTGACGGAGGACTACGTCCTGCTCCAGAAGATCCTCGGCGCGCTCGGCGGCGCCCGCGCGCACCGCGTCTGTCTCGACCGGGTCCCGCTCGACGGCGTGGTGCGCTCCAGCCGCCACGGCGTCGCCCACGCGCACACCGTCGCCGGGCTGACCGGCGCGCTGCGGGACCAGGCGTCGCCGGAGGCCGTCCGGCTCGGCGTGCGGCTGTACTTCGTCGCCGGGCTCGGCAAGGGCGAGAACGGGCAGTCCTACCGCGAGGATCTCCTGCGCCAGACCGTCCAGCGCGCCGCCGGACTGCTCGCCCGCGAGGACCCGCCGTCCGCCCCGGACGCCCCGGAGTTCGTACGCCGGCAGACCGGCGGGCGGGCCCACGTGGATCCCTACCGGCTCACCTCCGCGCTGCTGCGCAGGCACCGGCCCGTGCCGCTGCGCGCCGTGGCAGCCGCCGCCTACCTCTGACCGCCCGGCACAAGGAGCGCACCCCGTGTTCACCCAGCGGTACCTCCAGGAGCACGCCGAACGCCGCGTCCGGGCCGCCCGCGCGCACCGGGTGCCCGAGCCGGACCGGACGGCCGTGACGGTCGTCCTGCGGCGCTTCGCGCCCACGACCTTCGCGCAGTCCGCCGTGGGCTACGCCCTGGACCTCCCGGACACCCTCAGCGAGCCGTGGCTGCGCGCATACACCCGCACGGTCTTCCTCTCCGGCAACCCCGACAACCTCCGTACGCGCTTCGCCTTCCACCACGTCAGCGCGGACGGCACGATGGCATGGACCCTGCCCGAGCAGACGGGTGAAACCCCGCCCCTGCGACGCCTCCTGCGCCTCTTCCCCACGGCCGCCCTGCCCCCACTGCCGGCCCACATCGACATCCCGCCCCGGACCGCCGCCTTGGCCACCTCCACCGCACGGCTCGACGTCGTCACCACCCGCGTCTCCCTCGCCGACTACCTCGTGCACGTCCACCACACCCTGGCCGAGGCGGTCCTGACCGGCCTGATCGGCCCGCACACCGCGGTCGAACTCCGCCACCTGCCCCGCCTCGACCCGGCCGAGGGCCCCTACACCACCCTCCGCGCCGTCCCCGACCGAGACGCCACCGACGGCCGGTTGCGCGCCTGCGCGGGGGTGGCCGTGGTCGGGCAGCACGGTGTGCCGACGCTCTGACCTTCGGGCCGTCACCGGCCGTACGCCCCGCGGGAGGCCCGCCACACTCGTCTCTTCTGCGGTAGGAACGTACGGCGATGTACAGGGGCTGCTCAGCCGTCCTGCGCCGGGGGCATGGTTCCCGGGAAGGTGCTGTGCATCAGGTCCTGGAGCCAGGCGGAGCCGTTCTTCGACTTCAGCTCGCCCATGAGGACCATCAGGCTGTCCCGCTGGAGGTGGCCCTGCTGGACCCACATCCCGATGACATTCTGGAGGAGGGCCAGGTCGTGCCGGGCGGAGGTGTCGTTGGCGGGCCGGTTGAGCTGCCGCTGGATGCCCTTGACCACCTCGAGGATGTCCGCGACCCCGCGCTCCTCCGCCTTGCCCGAGCTGCGGAGTTCGGCGAGGTCCATCGTGTACGTCATGGGTGTGTTCACGGCCTCGCCCGCCTCGACGGCCTTGATCGCCCGGACGATTGACTCCCGCGCCTCCGCGGCGCTGTCCAGGTCCCGGTGGTCCAGCTCGATGGTCCGCAGACCCTGTACGTCGAACGGAATGGTCTGGCCCTCGGAGATGATCTGGATGAAGGGCTTGCCGGTGGTGTGCCGCACCGCGAGTTCGTAGAAGACGTTCGGGTTCTGGTCGGTCAGATCGGCGATCACCAATCCGTCGCCGATAATCCGCTCGAGGACCTGTGTGCTGATCAGCCCCGAGGAGTCGATCTCGTCGGCCCTGGTCGCCTGATATCCGCATTGCAGGGCGGCCGGTCTCACGATGTGCCGGAGAATCTGGTCGCTGCGTCGCCGGATGTCCGATGCCTCCGCTCCGATCGGCGCAATGTAGAAACAACGGTGGGTCGCGGCTGGCGTTTCCATGTTCCCCCCAGGTCCATGAAGTGGGCGTCGGCAGTATATGGCGTCGCACTCTTCGAGTATTCGTCATACCTGATGGGGGATCAGGTTGAAATCGGGTGAATTGCCCTTCGGTGCGAGATGCAGACAGACGTCCCCATGAGCCACTAGGCTGACAGGTGAAGGTGCACGGAACCGGGGGGTTGAGCAGTGGACTTCACCTATACCGAGCAGACCTTGCCTCGCGCGGTGGCCTGGCTCTTCGAATCGAACGGCTACTCGGTCACCGAGGATGTCGCCGTCCAGGACGTGGTTTTCCCGCTCCTTGCGAAACAGATGGCGGGACTGGTCGAGCAGAAGGTATTCATCGAAGTCACGATCGACCATGTGAACATGGTCAAGCATCAGGGGCTCATAGCGAAACTGGCCCTGGCGCGGAAACAGGTGCTCGGTTCGCAGCAGGTTCTCGTCTCGTCCGGTGGATTCACCGACGAGGCGCGCGACCACGCGAAAATGGAAGGAATTCTGGTCTACACCTTCCAGGAGCTCTTCCGGCAGTTCGAGCGCACCGACCCGTATATCGAGCACATCCTGGGGGATGGTGAGTTCGCCGAGTCCCTGCGCGATCTGGACAAGGTCTACGAGGAACCCGACTTCGACGACGACCAAGGCGTGCACCGCGCCACCGAGTGGCTGACCCGCTGGGTGGGCGACGAGACCGAAACGTCCCGCTGGGTGGTGGTCGTCGGCGAGTACGGCACGGGGAAGACTGCCCTCACTCGGGTCCTCCAGCGGCGCTGGATGAGCGACTACCGTGAGGGTCGGCTGACCAGGCTGCCGTTCCGGGTGGAACTCAGGGACTTCAGCCGCCAGTTCGACGCCCGCGGGCTGCTCCACCACTTCCTCGACCGCAACGAACTGGCCCACCTCAACATAAGCTTCGTCGAGTCCATGATCGCCAACGGGCGGGTCATGCTCATCCTCGACGGCTACGACGAGATGGCCCAATTCCTCAACGTGCGGGAACGCAGGGCATGCCTGGAGGCGCTCACCGAACTCTCCGGCGACGGCGTCCGGGGCATCCTCACCAGCCGGCCCAACTACTTCACCGAGGCCGAGGAGCTTCAGGTCTTCGAGGTGCTCTACCGCAACCTCGACACCCGGTCCGAGATCGGCGCGGCATCCCTCGACAAGGAGGTCCTGGAACAGGAGCAGCAGGTCGACCGGATGCTGGAGCAGTTCGTCATCCAGCGCGCCGAGCGGCAATTGCGCGACCTCAGCCCGGACCAGACGATCCAGCTGGTGAAGAAGCGCCTTGGGAACGACCCCGCGGGCGAGAAGGCGGTCACCGGCATCCTCAGCCGGGTCTTCCGCCCCGAGAGCACCCGCGAGCACTCCCTCGGCGGCAAACCCGTCATCGTCAGCTATCTCCTGGACGTCGTCGAGGAACTCAAGCGCGACGAGGCCAGCGGTAGCGGCGGCAAGCTCACCGAGTGGCAGATCTACGAGCTGATCATCAACAAGCTGATGCTGCGCGACTGGGCTCGGGTGAAGAACCTCCCTCCGTCGGAACGCCTCGAGTTCCTGCGGCATCTCGCGGTCCGGCTCTCCTCCGAAAGCCGCCGGTCGATCCGCGAGGCCGCCTTCCGGGAACTCATCGAGGAGCGCTTCCACGGCTATCTCGTCAAACAGCGGGCCACCGGTACCGCCGACGCCGCCGACGCCCTCTTCGACGACCTGCGCTCCTCCTCCACGCTCACCCGCTCCCGTGAACCCGGCGAGTACGCCTGGCAGTTCTCGCACAACTCCCTGCGCGAGTACCTCGCCCTCACCTTCATGGTCAGCGAGCATCAGGCCGGCCGCTCGCTGCCACGGCAGATCCAGCTCACCGACGCGATGCTGACCTTCGCCCGGTCGATGCCGAAGGACGTCCTGGAGGGCTCCCTCGCGCAGCTCGCCATGGGCTGGCCCAACCGTAGCTACAGCAAGAGCCTGGACCGCATCCTGACGCTGCTCTGGCCCGCGCTCCTCCAGAACGCCTTCGCCACTGAGGACAAGCGGGACATCCTCGCCCGGATCGTCGGCCCCGGTCTGGACATTTCCAAGTCCCGGCTCAGTCAGGTCGATTTCTCCGCCGACAACCGGTCCTCGGATCTGCACCGGCTGAACGCCTCCGAGACCGAACTGTCGGGAGTCTCCTTCCGCGGGGCCCGGATCGAGCGGTCCAACTTCTCCGACTCGATCTTCGAGGCGTGCAATCTGTCCCAGGCGGTGGCCGACGGAGCCTCGTTCGAGCGGGCCCTCATCATGGACTGCGACATCACCGGCCTCCAGTGCGCCGAGGCCGACTTCACCGACCTGGACCGGGACTCGACCGCCGTGGTCAAGACCTCCCGGGGCACCCAGATCATCACCGGCGAGCACCTCGTCGGTCATCTGCGGGCACTGGGCGGGATCACCGACGACGTGAACCCGTACTACGTGTTCGCCACCAACCCCGACTTCGAGGTCATCGAGAAGATCTGCAAGGTCCTCGCAGACGGGGCGCAGCACCAGCGCCGTGGGGTCCAGCAGCGGGGCGCCGCCGAGCGGAACGTGCCGCTGGCCCGCAAGTTCCTGGAGTACCTCTTCGGCTGCGACTATCTGATAGTCAAGGGCGGGCGCAGTGAGATGATCAGCGCCACGAGCAGTGGCCGCCAGGCCTGCCACCGACTGGCAGTCGAGAAGAAGGTGGACGACACCCTGGGGCGCTTCCTGGAGGAGAACCTGGGCCGGCCGCGCAGGGCCGCCAAATAGCCACCGCCACCACTGCAACGGTGCTTGCCGTGGCTGCTCCCGTTGAGAGGGTCGGGGCGGGAGCGGCGTGGTCGTGGCTCAGATGTCCCAGGAGGGACCGGCCACCCCGGTGACCTGCAACGATGCCAGGGAATCGGTTGCTTCGAGCGACGCCAGGAGTACAACCGGCTCGACGAGGAAGGGCGCGAAACCTGGGGCCAGGCCCTCGAGCGTGCCGCCGCCGTCAACCAGGTCATGTCCTACCTGGACACCGACGGCGTCATCCCCCGCGCGTACGTCGTCCAGCGTTACCGCGACACGGACCCCCGGCGCCTCGCCCGCGAGGAGCTGAAGGCGCGGTCACTGCTGTTCCTCGCGGCGACCCGCGTCCGCGACACCCTGCGGTTCAGCTGGTATGGCAAGCCGAGTCCTTACCTGCCCAAGTAGGGGTGACCTGCCTGAGCCCTGTCCTCCTCGATCGGGAGGATGGGCTCACGCTTGACGTACGACCGTCAGGCCTCCCCGACGAACCCGGCCCACGCCTCGCGTGACACACGGACGACGGGTCCGGCCATGGCCTTGGAGTCCCGGATGTGTACGACTCCGGTACTGGCCGCGACCTCGACACAGTCGCCGCCCTCAGTTCCGCTGTAGCTGCTCTTGAACCAGGTGAGGTCGGGTGCGACGGTCGAGTACTCGGCGGTGTTCATAGCTCTCCCAGCAACCTCTCGATGAACTCAAGGGACTCTCGCGGAGTGAGAGCCTGTGATCGGATAATCCCATAGCGGGCCGCGGCAAGCGCCGTCTGCTCCGGGTCGGTCTGAAGGGTGCTGGTCGACTGTGCCTCGGCGTAGACGAACTTCGTGCCGTCCTTTCGCGTGACGACCGTGAACGGCCCGTTCACGCCCGCGTTGTCCTCGCAGACGGTTGGCATCACCTGGATTTCGACGTTGCGCTTCTGGCCGACCAACAGCAAATGTTCCAACTGACCTCGCAGCACGCCTTTGCCGCCGTACCGGTGCCGTAGTACCGACTCGTCCATGACGAAGCTCAGCAGAGGTGAAGGCCGACGGTCGAAGATGTCCTGCCGGGCCAGCCGAGCGGCCACGCGCTGCTCGATGGTCTCTTGGTCCAGGACCGGGCGCCGCATGGCGAGCAGCGCTCGCATGTACTCCTCGGTCTGAAGCAAGCCTTTGACCACGAGGGCGTCATATGCGAGCAGCTCGATGGCCTCCTTCTCCAGGGTCGCCATCCCCTGGAAGAACACCGGATACTGAGCCCGCTCCACCTGCTCCTTCCACACGGTCAGCAACCCGCCCGCGTCCAGAACCTCGTCGGCCCGCTCGATGGTCTTCGGCGACGGGATCCGCCGTCCCTGCTCGTACGACGCGACCGTGGACGCCGAATACCCGATGCGCCGCCCGAACTCCTCCCGCTCCAGCCCCGCCCGTACCCGCAGCGTCTTCATCGTCTGCCCGAACGCGACGACCACGGCCTGGCCGGACGTGTCCGCCGTCGCCCGTCCCGCGTCGTCCGCCACCACGGCGTCGGCCCCCTCGCGTGCCACCTCGGTCATCGCCACCGCCTCCCTGGCCCAACGGCGCCCCGGCGGCCTCGTCACGCCGCGCGGCTCGTACCCGTGCCGCCCCGACGCGTACAACGGGCCGCGTCAGTGCGTCACCACTGGTCACGCTACGCGACCGACGGCACCGTGGTCGGCGTGACGAGTCAACTCCCCAGTCCCATCAGCACCACCCAACCCACCTGTCCCAAGCTCAACTTGAACCGCACCTTCGAGATGCGTTTCACCTCCACCCCACGGGGTGCCCGCCTGGCCCGCCGGCTGGCCGCACACCGGTTGGACGCCTGGGGAATCCCGTACGGCACCGACCGGCACGAGGAGATCGTGCTGATCGTCGGTGAGCTGACCGCCAACGCGGCACGGCACGGCCATGTCCCCGGCCGGGACTTCCACCTGCTCCTGCATGCCGCGGGACCCGCCCGCACGGTCAGGATCGAGGTCACAGACACCCGTTCCGAACGCACACCACCAGAACCGGACGCCCTGCCCGCCGCCGCCCCACAGGAGACCAGCGGCAGAGGGCTGCTGCTGGTCGCGGGTCTCGCCACCCGCTGGGGCTGGCACCTCCGGCCGGGAGGCCCGGGCAAGACGGTCTGGGCGGAGTGCGTGCGGTGCGGTGACGCCGACCTTCCTGGCGACCCCGAAAGGTGACCGTGCCGTCCCGTTGAGTGAGGCTTCCGCCTCCGCAGGGTGACGAGGGGTATGCGCCGGGCGACCGGCTCTGTGAGGGCGCGCACAGGGCCCACGTCACACTGCGCCGGGGTTAGTAGACGACCGACGGCCGCACGCCCGCGTGGTCGCCAGCCGCCCCGGGCGATCACAGGGCCGGTCTGCGAAGCGGCGTAGTAGGTCACACACTTGTCGCGGCGCCCGGGCGTTCCGCAATGTGTTCGACGTACCGGGGAGCCGAGCGCCGGGACCGGACGGGAAGAGCCCGTCCGTGATCCAGACACCGGCCCTGATGACGCGAAGCCGCGTCCAACGCGGACACCGCGTCGCCGACCCCCCGTCGGCCTCCCCATCACGTTCCCGAATGGAGAGGTACACCCATGCACGCCATCCTGCGCCGCCCCAACATCCGCAAGTCCGCCGTGGCCTCCCTCGCCGCCGCGGGCGCCGCCGCCGTCACCCTCACCCTCGCCCCGAGCCCGGCGCACGCCGCCGAGCCGGCCAAGGCCTCCTCCGCGCAGACGAAGGCCCAGACCGACAAGATCAAGGACATCGTCAAGGCCGGCGAGAAGAAGCACGGCGACGACCTGGACGGCTGGATCCGCACCGCCCTGGACGTCATGGACGCCAAGAACATCCCGGGCTCCTACGAGGGTCTGCACCGCAACATCATGCGCGAGTCGTCCGGCAACCCGATGGCGCAGAACAACTGGGACGTCAACGCCCAGAACGGCATCCCCTCGAAGGGCCTGCTCCAGACGATTCAGCCCACCTTCGACGCCTACCACGTCAAGGGCACGAAGGACTCCATCACCGACCCGGTCGCCAACATCGTCGCCGCCTGCAACTACGCGGCCGACAAGTACGGCTCCATGGACAACGTCGACTCCGCCTACTGACCGGCGGACCCACTGACCGCCTGAGCCCCAGGGACACCGGTCCCGCGCGGAGGCCGGCGGGGCCCAGGCAGCACGGCGGGGCCGGAGGGACGACACGTCCCTCCGGCCCCGCCTGCGTCCCACCCCGCGCGGCCTTCGGGCCGGGCGGGGTTGTCGTTTCACGCTTGAGCGGTTGCCCCGTGGAACCGCTGCTGTTGACGTGGCGTCACGGTCGGGAGAGCGTTGCCGCGCAGAGACGTTCACAGGGGGGACCGTGGAGAATTTGCTGGCCGGGGATCCGCGGGAGGTCGGTCCGTACCGGCTGCTGAAGCGGCTCGGCGGCGGTGGTATGGGGCAGGTGTATCTCGGGCACTCGCGCGGCGGGCGGCTGGTGGCGGTGAAGGTGGTCCGGGCGGAGTACGCGGCGGATCCGGAGTTCTGCCGGCGGTTCGCGCGCGAGGTGGAGGCCGCCCGGCGGGTCGGGGGGTTCTACACGGCGCAGGTGGTGGACGCGGACACGGATGCCGATCCGCCCTGGCTGGCCTCGGCGTATGTCCCCGGGCCGTCCCTGGAGGCGGCGGTGCGTCGGCTCGGGCCGCTGCCGGAGCGGTCGCTCGGGCTGTTGGTGCCCGGCCTCGCCGAGGGGATCGCGGCGGTGCACGAGCGGGAGATGGTGCACCGCGACCTCAAGCCGGGCAACGTGCTGCTCGCGGCGGACGGCCCCCGGCTGATCGACTTCGGCATCGCGCAGGCGGCGCAGGAGACGCGGCTGACCGGAGCGGGACTGGCGATCGGAACGCCCGGATTCATGGCGCCGGAGTACGTGGTGGGCGGCGACGCGGGGCCGGCGGCGGACGTCTTCGCGCTGGGCGCGGTCCTCGCGTACGCGGCCACGGGCCGCGCACCGTTCGGCACGGGTGCGGCGCACGTGGTGAACTACCGGGCGGTGCACGAGGAGCCGGACCTCACCGGGGTACCGGCCGGCCTGGCCGGGCTTGCTGCGCAGTGCCTGGCCAAGGACCCGGCCGCGCGGCCGACGCCGGCCCACATCCTGGACACGATGCCCGCGGCGAACGGCATGGCGCAGTCGTGGCTGCCGCCCGATCTGGCGACGATGGTCGACGAGCGGAACCACGACGCGCGAGACGCCGGAGGCAGGGGGCCGGGGCCGACCACGACCGCCGCGAGGGGCGGACGCGAGCCGGTGCCCACAGCGCGGGAGTGGGCGCTGGAACGCCGGGAACGGCAGCGGCAACGGGCAGAGGGCAGGCACCCCCGGTTGCTGGCCGGCGCGGAGCTGGTGGCCGCCAGGATCACCGAAGCCGGGGCCCGGGCCCGGGCACTGGCCCAAGTGGCTGCCGGACGACTCCGCGGCGACACCCAGCACGGGACGGCACTCGTCGTGGAGGCGTTTCGCGCTGCCGTGGGCGCGCCGGACGTGGTGGCGCGGGCACAGGCGCTCGCTGAGGTGGCCGCAGCGCTGGCACCGGTGGATGCACAGCGCTCGAAGGCGGCCGCGCAGCGAGCGCTGGACATGGCAACGGAGGTGAGGGGCTTTCGCACCAAGCAGACGCGCATGGCGGCGCTGAGCGCGGCGGCGGCTGCGCTGGCTCCTACTGAACCCGCGCAAGCGGAGGCCATCGCCAGGGGACTCGGTTCCGCCCCTGCACGGGTCGAAGCGCTGGCGAAGGTCGCCGAGCGGATGGCCATGACGGACCCGCACCGTGCCGAACGGATCGCCCGGGAACTGCCCGCGGAGACTCACCAGTGGCGGTCCGCGGGCATCCTCGACCAGGTCGTGAAGGGAATGGCGGCCCAGGACCCCCGGCGCGCCGAGCGTGTCGCCCGCGACCTCCCCACACCGAACCAGCGGAAGGGCGCGCTGCTGGAGCTGGTGACCACGCTTGCACCGTTGGATCCGCAGACGGCCGAGCGCGTCGCCCGAAGCCTCTCCGACGAGAACGAGCGGACTTCGGCACTGTCCCGGATCTTCCAGCGCGTACTGGAGACGGACCTGGAAGCCGCCGAACGGCTCGCCCGCACCATGGTCGACGAGGAGGAACGGGCCAACGCTCTGTACACCGTGGCCGCCGAGCTGCGCGACACGGACCCGGAGCGGGCCCTGGCCGTCGCGAGGCGCATCCCGGAGGACTTGCGGACCTTGGCCCTCGCGGACATCGCCCAGAGCCTGGCCCCCGAACACCCCGCGCGGGCGGAGCAGCTGTACCAGGAAGCCGAACTGCTGGCGGCCGAAGCCCAGGACGAGGAACAGGGCCCCACCGCCAGGCTGTGGATCGCCGCCGCCCGGGGCTCTGCGGACCCTGAGCGCAGGCGGCAGGGGCTCCTGGAATTCCCGCAGGGCGACTACGCATGGGGGTTGGCCGTGCTGTCCTCCGGGCTGGTGCGCACACGGCCCGCGCAGGCGCTGGAGCTGCTGGAGGAGTGCGAACGGATGGCCCGCGACCTCACCGCGGACGACCGGATGCCGGTGCTGACGAGCCTCGTCGTGGTCGCCGCGGAGCTCGATCCGGACTGGGCGGCCCGGGTGGCCCTGGAAGCCTGCGCCCTGGAGGCGCAGTTCCGCCAACACGCTCTGCAGGAGATGGCCAGTAGGCTGGTCGACCTCGCCCCTGAGACCGCCGCGACCATCGCGGCCGAGGCGGTCCATGCCATCCGTAAGGAGTACGGCGACAGTACCCATATCGTCTGTGACGCGCTGGTCACCCTGGCCGAGGCCGACACCGAGAGCGCGGTACAGCTCGCCATGGCGGGCCGTAGCGCCCGGGACGCGGACAGACTGCTGGCGAGGCTCGTCGACGGCTTGCTGGCGGAGGCCGCCGAACAGGCCGGGCGCGCGGGGAGACCGGGCATGGGTTCAACAACGTGACTGGAGGCCAAGCCTCACCCGAAGCCAACCTGGGCTCGGTGCACCACTTCTTCCCGGGCGGCAATCGAGCCCACAGGTCAACCGACCTCTGCCACGCTGTGCCCCTTGCTTCCAAGGGGCACGACATCCCGCCCCTCAGATGTCCCGGGAGAGACCAGCCAGCGCCATGACCTGCAGTGATAGTCGATCACGGGGCGCTGACCTGCGCGAATAGGCTTTCGGTTGTTTCACGTTCGTGCCTGTTGATGCAGCCGGAAGTCCCAGGAAAGTCCCAGGGTGACACCCCTTGCTCATGGCCGACCACCCTTCAAGCGGTCTGACCGACCACCGAGCATCACGAAGCGGACACTCGCGTCACACCCTCACCAGGCACTTGCGCACATCGGCCACGCGGGCCGAAATCTCCCTCTTTTCAACTGCTCCGAGGTGAATGAACCCTGGCGGGAAGGGACGCGCACGGACGGTGCCGAGGGGGGAACCGCGATGTCCGGACCGCTCTACGTTCCCGTTCTGCCGACGAAGCCGCACGCGGCCGGGGCCTTCCGGCGGCTCTGGCCGGACGTCCAGGTTGCGATCAGGCCGCTGTGGAACCTGCCGCCATTGCCCGGGGTGCTGCCGGAGACGCTGGGTACGATGATCGGCACGTACGTCGATCGGGTGAGTGCCGTGAGCCGTCACGGTGGATGGATCGACGCTCCCTTCGCTGAGGACGCGCAAACCGCCGCCCTCGCCGAAGCGCTGGCCGTCTACTGCGAGTTGGGACGGCTTCGACCGGTCACCGGGCCGGAGAGGACCGCGGAGCAGCAAGCGGCCGCCGTGGAGACGGCCCGGCGCTGCCAGCGCGGCCTAGGCGTACGGGTGCGAGTCACGGGGGAGTGGGACGGCCGCCTCGGAGAGGGCGTCAGGGGCCTGCTGGCGCTGACCGGTCCGGAGATGCCCCTGCATCTGCTTCTCGACATGGGCGCGGTCCTCGACGACCGGCCCGACGCGGGCAAGGAGGCGCTGCGCGCCCTCGACGCCCTGATGCCCTTGGCCGTCTGGCGGGGCGCCGCCCTGCTCGGAGGCGGCTTTCCGCGGGCCACCGCCGACATGCTGGAGGAGGGATCGTGCGAGGTGTCGCGGGCGGAGTGGCGCATGTGGCACGAGGCGCGCGCGACGGGGCGCGCCTACGCCCCGCTGCTTGGCTACGGCGATTACGGAGTGCAGCCCCCCGGCGCCCTCGCGCAGGCCCCGACGCCGGGGAGGAAGGGTGGCCCGCCCTGGGGGGGGCGCTCCGTTACACGACCGACAGTTCGTACTTCGTCGTCAAGACACTGACCCGAGGGCCGGACCGGGTCGCCGTCAACCGTGCCGCGGCCCGCCGGATCGTCGAACTGGCTGAATTCCGGGGTTCTGGGGCCGGGCCGGGTGAGGAGTGGCTGAGTGACTGTGTGAACGGCCCGCTCACGAGCAGCGAAGGTGTGGGCGGGCCCACGGAGTGGCTGAAGGCGGGGAACCTCCAGCACATGACCCACGTCGTACGGAGCCTGTCCGACGAGTGAACGGGCCGTCGGCCAGGCTCCGAGGAACCCGGCCGTCCTACGCGCGGCTCAGTCGATCAGCGGCGCCGGCGCGGGCTCGCCCGACAGGATCCGCCAGGCGCGTACCCGCACCGTCCGGCTCACCGGACAGGGTTTGGCGCCGTGGCCCCCGGAGGGCAGGCCGGTGAGCAGGTCACCTCGCGCGTGGAGGAGCCGGAGGTGCCGCACGGGTCCGAGCCGGGCCCCGGCCCGAGGTTGATGAGCACCGCCGTGTTCTCGCCGGCGTCGGTGAACAGCAGGTCCACCGGGCGCCCGCCCACGAGTACGTCCGCTCCAGATCGGTGATCCCCCGTCCGGTCAGTTACCGCTGCAGGCGGTCGGCGAGATCCTCGCGGGCCTCGGCCGCAGGGCCGGGCGTGCCCGCTTCGGCTGGAGCGCCGTCGTCGCCCGCTTCCAGCGGCGCCGAGCGTGCGGGGAGGAGGGCCGGCAAGCCGCTCTGCTCCTGCCACAACGCGAGGCTGCCGACGGTGAGCAGCTGCGACTTGGCCCGGGTGACCGCCACGTTCCACAGGTCGACCTGGCTCGCGACCTAGTGCCTGGTCCAGGGCGGGGTGTTGAGCGCCGTTTCATTCTTCGTCGGCCGTGCCGGCGCCGTTGTCCGGCTCAGCGGTCGGAGCCGGCGTCGGCGGAGCCTGAGTCGGCTCGGGCCGATTGCCGACGGGCCGGTACCCCCTCTTCCCGTTGGGGTCCAACTGTGGTCGTGTCTCGGTCACCTGCCGTGTCCCCTTCTTCGGCCCCGGGAAGTACCTCGATGAAGTCGAGGAACTCCACATCATCCATCCGAATATAGATTCCGCCGGAACGCGGCAGTGGACGTTCGAAGGATCCGGCGCCGGACATGGCCCATGCGGTCTGCAAGTACAGGTCTGCGGCTTCCGGATAGCCAGAGCTGTAGGACCGCCCCCCGTAGTACCCGCCTACCCAGAGGCCGCTCTTCAGACGGGCGCGTACCAGACAGTGGCTCCTGCGCTGGAAGACCTTGTCCCATGCGGTGGGGGTCGGGTCGTAGGTGGACCGGCTTCCTCGCGAGCCCAGCCATGAGGTGAGCCAGGCGGCAGCGGCCGGCACCACGATCAACAGGGTCGTCGCCGTCAGCGCGGCGACGCGAGGGTTGTCGGCCGCGCCGGTCAGCCAGCCCCGGCGACGGTCGTAGACGAGATGCACCAACCATGGGCCGGCGAGCAGGACGTAGAGGGTGTCGAGAGCGATACCCGCGGTCACGGCTCGGAGTATGCGCTCTCCGAGGTCTCTGTGACCCGGGACCGGGCCACGGGCGCGTTCGCGGACGAACTGGTAAGTCACGCCGGGGAGCACCAGAAGAAGAACGATCACTACCTGGGTGACTGTGGTGGGCGCGTGCGGCATCGTCGTATGCCCTTCCGAACAGCGGGTGCAGGATCCTCGCGACCTGATGGCCCAATGTCGCCTGATCCCACGATGACTTGCAGGTACCACAGACATACTGGCGTGATGATTGCCCACTGTTGGGGAGGCTGGGACAACTGATGCATGACCATCTGCTGCGCCTACGCACTACGTGGGTTGACAGTCTCGCAGCTCGGGTCTGCCACGGTCTCAGGCCAGAGACATGCCGCTCCGACATGTTCCCCTCATGGGTCGCGGATGATCAACTGACACTCGCCACTGTGCTGACCCGCGTCGCGACGGACGACATTGAGTGCCGCTCTCCGCAGACCATTAGCGATCGACTTCGATCGACCGGCCTCGTCCTCCCAGGAGTACCCGGATCGGTGGTGGCCCGCGACCTTGTCATGCCGGTCCTCCGCACGGTCCGCAAGGGCGGCGTGCCGTGGGAACAGTGGTGGGATGTGTACGGACTGCACGCCTTGCTGATCGAGTTGTGGGCGGGACGCCGACTGTCGACACATCCACCGGAGAAGGTCCGCGACGAGCTCAAGGCAGTCTGGTGCCTTGAGGACGACCGGGTTGTAGACGCCGTCCTGGACAACACGGAGGACCCCTTCACCTTCCTGCCCACGGATCTCCTGCACGAGTCCGCCACCGGAACGGCGAGGGGGTGCACGCAGTTCCTCGTCACCAGAGGCTTGATGAAGATCACCCTCCCAGACGCCTTCCTGAGCAACAGGCCAGGGCTGGCCGACAGGCCGGAGCTCACGGAGGTTCTGAAACGCTGGTACCACCGCGTCGATCTAGAAGAGACTGTGCAGCGTGTCCGGGGTCTTTCGCCAGACCTCTTGACCGGTTTACGCAGAGATTTCGAAGCGTGGGATGCCCGAATGGGCCAGCTGGCCTCTCACTTGACGGCACAGGAGGTCAAGCTGTTCACGCCCATGACGGAGGATGAGCGGTACGGCGAGGAGTGCCTTCGGGCGGGCTGGGGCCTGCTTCGAGCCGAACTGGACCCAGACGACGCTTTATTGTGGCAACCGGATTCCATCGCCCGGGATTCCTCGGTGCCCGATTGGATGGCCGAGGAAATCATCACGTGCGGTACCCGCTTTTTCCACAGGCAGGCAGGTCCTCACCCCGTCTGGTTGGCCACAGTGGAGACGGACGCGCATATGACGGCCGTGCGAATGCTGATGGAGCTGCCAACACGGTACGCCTTCGGGGTCGAAGACTACGATGATGGTCTGAGACTGTGGTTCCAGTTCCCCGCACATCCGGCCGACCCCGACCGTCCCTTCCGGGCCCCCTACACCTACTCCCTCTCCTGGGTGGAACATGCTCTGGAACTCCTCCATCTTGCGACCGTTGGGTACGCCCGTCTCAGCGTCGTCCGGCTGGTAGGCGACGGTGAGCTCAGGGCAGTGGGCAGTATCCGGCTCGGTCTGCCGGAAGAGGTGTGCACCCGGGTAAAGGAAGCCTCGATCGCAGCGCTTCGTCGGCTGGTCGGTGACGAGACGCAGACGATAAGGCAGAGGATCGCCCTTGAGGGCCGAGACCAGGCCGCAGAGGTCGCCTTCCAGACCTGTGAAACCGCCAAGGGCGAGGACATTCATGACGAGCTAGCCCTGGAGTCCGACGCCCCTGAGTACCAGTCCTTCATCGCAGCCGCACGCCATCTCGCCTGGCTTCGCTCTCGGTATGCCGCCGACCTGCTCGACGGGAAAGGTCCGTTGGAGGGAGATACGGAACTGAAGGCCGCTGCCGAGGACAGGCAGAGAGCTCTGGAACTGCTTCGGGCGGCCACGGGGCGGGGGAAGGGCAAGCCACGATGGACTGACCGCTCCGACAGACCCTCCGTGGACGAACAGACTGCGTTCGTCCACCTCATCAACCGGTACGGAACTCTCCAGCTTGCGGTGTGCCGGACCCGTGCGGGCCACTCGCACTTCGATCTAGTTACGTGTGAGGGGTTTCCCCTCGTACCTCTCGCCGGTGCGGTCGATGAATGGACGCGGCAAGCACCGGATCACCCCCAACGTAAGTGGCACGACTACCTGGAGCAGTTGGTTACTGAGTGCGGTGGGCCGGCACAAGCCATCATCGAGACGGTTACGCCCCATGAAGTCCGTCGGTTGGTGCTCAGCCCCACAGCTCCGCTGGAGCTCCTGCCCCTTCACGCAGCTCCGCTCGGCAGCGCGCGCACCTCCACCTTGATCGATGCTTTCGAGCAGGTGGTCTACGCCCCTACGGCTCGACTCATGTCCGCCACCGAGAATTCCCAGCGGCAAGCGGCTGTGGTCGAGGTGCTGGTAGTGGCACACAGCGGTGGTCACCTCCCCGGCCTCGAGCTGATTGGCGGCCCACTGTGCGAAGCCCATGTGATCAAAGGTCTTCACGACAGCGTGGAAGTTGTCATGGAAGAGGAGGCGACTCCGGCCCGCGCTTTTCACATGATGCCCATGGCCCGGATCGTCCACGTCGCGGCACACGGCTTGACCCACCCGAATCGCTGGGCCGCCGGGCTCGCCCTGCACGGCGGTTCGCTCGGGAAGGCCATGCTCACTTCCAGCGGGATCCTCGCAGACGGGACCTTCTCCAGTGTCGAACTGGTCATCCTGAACGCTTGCAGAACAGGCACGCACGAAGGCACCGGTCGCACCGTGCAGACCTTGCGCAGCATCGAGTCCGCGTTCCTCGCCCGCGGCGCGAAAGCGGTCATCTCCACCCTGTGGGACATCACGGATCTGCAAGGTGTCGTGTTCTCTGCCGTGCTCCACGCACACCTCGGTGCTGGATTGGACTCCCACAGCGCTTACGCCGACACCATCCGCTACCTACGTGAGTATCGGTGGCACGTGCCCTCTGGGGCAGGACCGGCGGGCGCCGCCGAATCAGCCATCGACACGATACTTCCGGACTGGCGGAGCCACCTTGACCAGCAGGTCGCCGAGAATCCCTTGTTCTGGGCCGCATTCAAGATCACTGGAGTCGTCTGAGTCACGCGCTCACGGTCGCAGCTTCGCGCGTGCTGTTCAGCACGGAGAGGGAAGTCTCAAGGAGAGCGGTGTCCGGTCTTGCTGTGATGGATCTCGATCTGAATTGCCACCGTGTGGCCGCGGTATTTCGCCTCGGTCAGGAGTTGAGCGAGCGGGCCCGGCGTCCGCACCTGGCGGCGAACGCGGAGCGCGCGGCCTTGCATAGACTGACTGCGTTCTGGGCCGGTCCGCCTTCCAGAGCAGCGGTCGCAGGTCACGCAGGGGAGGCTTCGGCGACGTGGAACCACTGAGGGACGAGGATCCGAGGGAGATCGGGGGCTTCTCGCTCGTATGCCGGATCGGGTCCGGCGGCATGGGAGAGGTGTTTCTCGGGGAGTCCGCGGCCGGTCACCAGGCCGCCGTGAAGGTCATCAAGCCGTCGGTCCTCGACGAGGACACCCGGGCGCGCTTCGTGTCCGAAGTGGACAGTCTGCGCACGGTGTACGGGCCGTTCGTCGCGGCGTTCGTGGGCGCGGACGCGGACGCGGACCAGCCCTGGCTCGCCGTGGAGTACGTCCCCGGACCGGACCTGCGCACGCTCGTCACCGGACAGGGGCCGCTGCCGCTCGCCGAGACCGCCAGCCTGGGCGCGTTGCTGGCGGAGGGTCTCGGCACGGTGCACGACGCGGGGCTGCTCCACCGGGATCTGAAGCCTCCGAACATCCTGCTGTCCCCGTACGGCCCGAAGGTGATCGACTTCGGTCTCGCCGTGCTCGCGGAACGCCGTACCACACTGACGGCGACCGGCTTCGTCGTCGGCAGCGTGCTCTGCATGCCGCCGGAGCAGGCCCGGGGCGAGCACCGGCTGGACAGGTCGGCCGACGTCTACGCACTGGGTGCCGTCCTGCTGTTCGCCGCGACCGGGCACTACCCGTACGAGGGGCCGACCTGGCAGGCCGTCGCCCTGAAGATCGAGGACCCGCACACTCCGCCCGACCTCACGGGTGTCCCACCGGAGCTGGCACCGCTGATCACGGACATGCTGGCCCCGGATCCGACTGCGCGGCCGGCCCTGCCAGAGGTCATCGAGCGGTTGGTACGGGTCATCCGGGACCAGGGGCTGACCGCTCTCCAGGCCAAGCGCCGCCTGACCGACCTGACGCCCGAGACCGTCGTGCCCCACCTTCCCGCGCCACCCCCCGGCCCGGCTCCCGGAACCGGCACCTCCGCCTACACGCCCGGCACCATCGACCCGACGGCGGTCGAGGACGGGGAACGGCCGGACACGTCGGTACCCGCCGGGACCGGGCGGCGCGACGCCGATGCCGAAGACGGCGAGGAAGCCGAGAGCGCCGTCACTCTCACCCCGCACGAGAGCGTCCCCGACGCGGGTGGGGTCCCGCCCCGAAGCCGCGGGGCCATCGGCGTCCGCTCCTCGGCACCCCTGAGGATCGCCGAGCGGATCCGCGCCGCGTACGCCCGAGAGGCACGCTTCTGAGCAGCCGCGGTCCGCGTCCCGAAGCCCGTACGGACCCCTCCGCCTCCGTGACAGACTTGCCGTCGCAGGACCGCACGACGCACGGGAAGACGAAGGGGCCGCGGGTGACCGACCAGGGGGCGACACAGGAGGGGACCCGGTTCCCGCCGGGGGCGCAGATCTCCGTACGGGACGAGGAGTGGCTGGTCCGCAACACCACCACGACCGACCACGACGGGGAACGGATCGAGGCGGTCGGCGTCTCGGAGTTCGTGCGCGATGAGGAGGCCGTCTTCTTCAGCGGCATCGACGAGGTGGAACTGCTCGATCCGGAGAAGACCCGCCTGATCCCCGACACCTCCTCGTACTTCCGCAGCAGCCGCCTCTTCCTCGAAGCCGTCCTGCGCAAAACCCCGCTGCCCCAGTCGGAGCGCGGCCTCGCCCTCGCGGACGGCTTCCTGCTGGACCCGCTCGTCTACCAGCAGCGCCCCGCCGAACTGGCCCTGTCGATGCGCAATCTGCGCCCGCGGGTCCTGATCGCCGATGTGGTGGGTCTCGGCAAGACGCTGGAGATCGGCCTGACCCTCGCGGAGCTGATCCGTCGCGGTCGGGGCGAGCGCATCCTGGTCGTGACGCCGCAGAGCATCCTGGAGCAGTTCCAGCACGAGCTGTGGACCCGCTTCTCGATCCCGCTCGTGCGGCTCGACTCGCTCGGCGTCCAGCGCATCCAGCGCGAGCTGCCGGCCGGCCGGAACCCGTTCACGCACTACAAGCGCGTGATCATCTCCGTGGACACCCTCAAGAACATCGGCCAGTACCGGCACCACCTGGAGCGCATCCGCTGGGACGCCGTCGTCATCGACGAGTCCCACAACCTGATCAACCCGGGCAGCCAGCGCCGCGCCCTCGCCGAGATCCTCGCCCCGCGCACGGACGCCCTGCTGCTGGCCAGCGCCACCCCGCACAACGGTGACAAGCGGTCCTTCGCCGACCTGATCTCCTTGCTCGACCCGGCCGCCATCGCCGACCGCGACCACTATGACCCGGCCGAGGACCTCGGCCACCTCTACATCCGGCGCACCAAGATCAGCCGCGAGGTCCGGGACGAGATGGGCACCGAGTGGCCCGACCGCGGCCCCACCGTCTCCCTCCACTGTGCCGCCACCGAGGCCGAGGAGCGGGTCTTCGCCGAACTGGCCGAGCACTGGATTCCCGCCGCGCCGAAGAGCACGGAGTTCGGCACGGCGGACGAGGATCCCGCCTCGGTCGCCACCGAAGCCGTCTTCGCCTACAACCTGCTCAAGACGTTCCTTTCCTCCCACGTCGCTCTCGGCGAGACGGTCGCCAACCGCATCACCGCGCTGGGCGACAGGGTCCGCAGGGCCGAGGAGAAGGGGCTGCGCCCCGACCCGGCCATCGCCGGAGAGCAGGCCGCCCTCGCCCGGCTGCGGGAGATCGTCGCCGGCATGGGAGACGGCAGCGCGCCCGGCGACTCCGCCAAACTCGACGCGCTCGTCCAGCAGTTGCGGGCGATCGGCGTCGGCCCCCGGTCCACCAAACGGGCCGTGATCTTCTCCGAGCGCGTCCGCACGCTCAAGTGGCTGGCCGAGGTCGTTCCCGCCCGGCTGGGCTTCCCCGTCGCGGCCGACGGCACGGTGAAGGCCGTGTCCGTGATGCACGGCGGCCTCAGCGACGATGAACAGGGCGACGTCCTGGAGGCGTTCGGCCTCGCCGACACCCCGGTCCGGCTGCTGTTCACCGGCGACGTCGCCTCCGAGGGCGTCAACCTGCACCGCCAGTGCCACCACCTGATCCACTACGACATCCCATGGTCGCTGATCCGCATCGAGCAGCGCAACGGCCGCATCGACCGGTACGGGCAGACGTACGAGCCCCAGTTCAGGGCGCTGATCCTCAGCTCGGCCGTACCCGGCGCCAAGGACGACCGCACGGTCGCCGAGAAGCTGCTCCGCCGTGAGGAGGAGGCACACAAACTGGACGGCACCGCCGAGGCCGTGTCCGGTTTCTACCGCGCCGAGGAGGAAGAGCGCCGGCTCATCAAGGAGCTGGTCCGCGGCGGCACCGTCGAGGACTTCCTGGACGACGGTCCCGGCGCCGACGACACCGCCCTGGCCGACCTGTTCGGCCAGGTGGACACGATCACCGAGCAGGAGCTGCCCGCACGCGCCGAACTGATCTCGCTCTTCGAAGGCGACACCGCCGCCTTCGTCGCCACCGCCCTCGACGAGGTCTACCAGGAGCGCGCCGAGGACGCGATCGGCCTTTCCTCCGGCACCGACGCCAAGGGCGGCGCCTATTTCTCGCTCTCTCCCGCCCAGGCCCCCGACCTGCTCCACCGCCTCAAGGCCCTCCCGCCCTCCTATCTCAAGGAGCAGCGGGTCGCCGAGCGGATGCTGGTCACCTTCGACCGTACCCTCGCGCAGCGCAAGCTCACCGAGGCCAGAGACAGCAGCACCAGCATGTGGCCGGAGGTCTCCTTCCTCACCGACATCCACCCGGTGGTGGAATGGCTGACGGACAAGGTCCTCGTCGAGTTCGGCCGCCAGGAAGCCCCGGTCATCACCACGCCGCACGTGGACAGCCCTGTCTTCCTGGTCCAGGGCATCCACTCCAACGCCCTGGGCCGCCCCACCGTGGTGCGCTGGATGGCCGTCACCGGGCTCGGCGCCGACGGCACCGGCACACCCGAGGTGCGGCCCATGGCCGACGCGCTGCGCGATGCGAAGGTCGGCCCCCGGCTCGCCCGCACCGGCGGCCCGCGCGACCTGGACCGGCTCCAGACCCTCGTGCCCGCCGCCGTCGCCGCGGCCCGCCACCACCTGGACGAGGGAAGGGACCAGTGGGAGGAGCGGATCAGCGAGCCTCTCGCCGCCTACCGCGCCCACGTCGCCCAGTGGCGCACCGACTCCCTGCTGCCCGGAGTCACGGGCCGCCGCGAACGCGTCGTCGAGGAGACCGCCGACGAACTGGCCCGGCTCCTCGACCAACTGCACACCACCGGCCGCCCGCTGCTGCGCGTCCTCGCCGTCCTCGCCCGCCCCGGCGGCCCGGACACCCCCGAAGCCGACGAGCCCGCAGCCGACGCCCACCCGTCCGACGCCCAGGCGGAGAACTGACGTGACGTACGACTCGCTGGTCAACCACGGCGACTACCTCTCGCCCCACTATCTCGCCGAAGTCCTCCCCAAGGATCTCAAGGCGAAGGACGGCCTCCTCTCCCGCTGGGCCGCCTTCGAGGAGGACGAACGCCGCCGCCACGCCGACGCCGTCGCCGAGGCCGATCGCCAGGGCCACGGCCGCGACTCCGTACCGCCGCGCGCCCGTACCCCCCGCGAGGGCCTGCGCGCCCTGCACGGCCCCTACTTCGCGGGCCGCGCAGCCCTCGCCAAGGACGTGGAAGCCCTCGCCGAACCCGGCGCTCCCCAGCCCGAGGGCTGGCGCAAGCGCTTGACCGAATCGCATCTGGACACCCTGCACGCCCTCGGTTATACCGCCGCCCACGAGCAGCCCGTCACCGTCCACCGTACCGACCACGCGTACGCCGTCCAGGTCGTGCACGCCGAACCGGGCCTCTACGCGGTCTCCTGCGGCTGGACCACCCAGCCCGACGCCGCCCTCGACCCGGACGGCGCCGGCCGACTGCTCCACCCCGTGACACTGGAGCAGTCGGCGCCACCCCTGCAAGACGCCAAGGCCCTCACCGACTTCCTCTTCGCCTGCGACGCGCCTCCGCGCTACGTCCTCCTGCTCGTCGGCGGCGTCATCGTCCTCGCCGACCGCCTCGCCTGGCCAGAGGGCCGCTACCTCGCCGCCGACCTCGACGCGGCCCTGCACCGCCGCGACGACCGCCACGGCGGCGAACTCGACACACTCGCCGCCCTCTTCGGCGCCGACGCGCTGCGCGTCCCGACCGAGGGCGGCACCGCCCCCCTCGCCTCCTTCGTCGACCGGTCCGGCAAGCACGCCGTCGGCGTCTCCACCGAACTCCGCGAGGGGCTGCGCCTGAGCGTCGAGTGGATCGCGAACGCCGTCCTGGAACGCCTGCGCGACCCCGAGAACGGCATCACCCCCGCCCACCTCGACGACCCGGCGCGCCTTGCCAAGGAACTCAGCCGAGAGTCCCTGCGCTACCTCTACCGCATCCTGTTCCTGCTCTACGCGGAGGCCAGTCCCACCCTCGGCATCCTGCCCTCCGACTATCCCGAGTACGAGCAGGGCTACGGCCTCCAGCGCCTCGGCGACCTAGTCCTGCGCGACCTCGTCGGGGAGCGCTCTCGGCGCGGCTTCCACCTGTACGAGTCGCTGGACCTGCTCTTCGACAAGGTCGAGAGGGGCCACCGCCGCTACGGCACCGAGCCCGAGGACCTCGCTGCCGAGGCCGCCGCCCGCGAGGCCACCGAGGCGGAGCGGGAGGCGGCGCGGCTCCTGGCGGCTGGCGAGATCACCCCGGCCGAGCACACCGAACGCGTCCGCGAGGCCGACCGCGCCCGCCGCGCCGCCGCCCGCAGCACCAGCGCGGGCCTGCGCTTCGAGGCCCTGCACTCCGAGCTGTTCACCAAGGACGCCGTCCGCCTCATCGCCGACGACCGCATCGAGAACCCCGCCTACCGGGGCGGCGAAGGGGAAAAGCGCCGCCCGTTCCTGGACACCCGGCTGCGCAATGAGACCCTGCACAAGGTGCTGCGCCGCCTGATGCTCACCAAGGGCCGGGGCAAGGAACGCGGCGGCTTCATCTCCTACGCCCAGCTCGGCATCAACCAGCTCGGCGCGGTGTACGAGGGCCTGATGTCCTACACCGGTTCCATCGCCGAGGAGGAGCTGTACGAAGTCGCCAAGAAGGGCGACGAGTCGGGCGGCAGCTGGACGATCCCCGCCTCACGCGCCCAGCACTACGACGACAAGGTCTTCGTCACCCGCACGGACGAGGAGACCGGCCGCAAGGACCGGGTGGTCCACCCCCGGGGTTCGTTCGTGTACCGCCTGGCCGGTCGCGACCGCCAGACCTCCGCCTCCTACTACACCCCGAAGTCCCTCACCGAGGTCACCGTCGAACTGGCCCTGAAACACCGGCTGGACCAGCACGACAGCGTCACCCCGGCCAGGGAGCTCCTGGCCTGGACGATCTGCGAGCCGGCCCTCGGCTCCGGTGCCTTCCTCAACGAGGCCATCGACCAGGTGGCCGCCGAGTACCTGCGGCGCCGCGAACGCGAACTGGGTCGCCGCGTCGACCCCGAGCTGCGGCAGCTCGAACTCCAGAAGACCAAGGCCTACATCGCCCTGCACAACGCCTACGGCGTCGACCTCAACGCCACCGCGGTGGAACTGGCCGAGGTCTCCCTCTGGCTCAACTCCATGCACCCGGGCATGCGGGCCCCCTGGTTCGGCCTGCACCTGCGGCGCGGCAACTCACTCATCGGCGCGGGCCGCAAGGTCTACAAGGCGGACGTTCTGCCGGGCGGCGGGTGGCTGGCGAAGAAGAACACCCTCCCGCCGATCGACCTTCCCTTCCACGCCGGCTCGCTGCCCGACGGCGCGGTCCACCAGTTCCTGCTGCCCGCCATCGGCTGGGGCGCGGTCGCGGCAGAGTCCGAGGCGAAGAAGCTCGCGGAGGACGCGGCCAAGGCGCTGGGGGCGTGGCGCAAGGGCGTCCAGAAGGCCCCCAAGGCGCCGAAGCCCTTCCAGGAGCGCGGCGCCGAGACCGCCGAAGCCCGGCAGAAGCGCTACGACCGGTGGCGCAAGGCTGCGGACAAGACCGAGCTGGGCCGGTTGCAGGCCCTGGCCCGCCGCGCCGAGTTCCTGTGGTCGCTCGTCGCGACGCGCCTCGAACTCTCCGAGCGGGCGGTCTCCCGCCGCATCGAAGTGTGGGGCGCGGACTGGCTGGAGCAGACCTCGCCGGCGGAGGCGGAGGCGGAGGCGGAGGACAAGCAGAAGGTCCTCGACGACCTCACCCGCCACGGCACTCCGTATTGGCGCCTCAAGACCGTGATGGACGCGTGGTGCGCGCTGTGGTTCTGGCCGCTGGACAAGGCAGGCGAACTCGACGGCACGGACCCGGTGTACGAGACGGGCGGCACGCTGGTCGACGAGTCGTCGGTGGCTGGGCTGCTCGCCTCCGCCGTGCGGCCCGTGGAGCCGGTGGAGTCTCCCGTGGACCGTCCCTTGTGGCGGGCGGCCGGGCTGTTCGACCATCCGGACGGTGAGCAGGGCGAGTTGGGCGCGGCGGACGAGGAGGCCGGCCTGGAGACCCGGGGCAAGCGCGGTACGACGGGCCGCGAGGCCCGGATCCCCGAGCTGCCGCCGTGCAGCCCCTTGCGGAACATGGGGGACTGGCTGGACTTCCTGGAGGCCCTCCTCGGCACCAGGGACCCGGAGGGCTCACCCCTCGAAGGCATCGAGGACATGCCGGTGGACCGGGCACTGGAGTTCCTGTCGGACATCGAGGTACGCCTCGACGGCATTCTCGGCATGGACGCGCCCGGCCGCCTGCCGTTCCGTTTCCCCTGGCTGAACACGGTCGAGGACATCGCGGGCACGACGGAGAAGGACATAAAGGCGGAGGACGGCCACGGCTTCTTCCACTGGGAGCTGCACTTCGCGCACGTGTTCCGGGGGCCGGGGGGCGGGTTCGACCTTCAGGTGGGGAATCCGCCTTGGGTGCGGCCGAGGTGGGAGGAGAATCCGGTACTCGCCGAGCACGAACCGTGGTTCATGCTCACCGAGAAGCCGACCAAGACAGAACGGACCCGGAGGCGGGACGAACTGCTGAAGTCGCCCCGTGCCCACGCGTATCTCCTCGCCGAGCTCGCGTCGACGAGCGGCATGAGCGAGATGCTGAGTTCCGGGCCGGTGTACCCCCTCCTCGCGGGAACCCAGCCGGATCTGTACCGGGCATTCATGTGCCAGACCTGGCAGCACATGGCGAAGCACGGGTCCGTGGGCCTGGTCCACCCGGACTCTCACTTCAGTGGTGACAAGGAAGGGCGCCTGCGCGAGGCCGCGTACACCAGGCTGCGGGTGCACGGCGACTTTGTGAACTCGGGCAACCGATTCTTCCCGCCGCCCGTCGGCCGATCCAGTCACTTCGGCGTGCACATTTACGGGGAGCAGGGCGAGGTCGGCTTCGACCACCTGTCCTGGCTCTTCTCCGTGGACGCATTGCGTCTGTCGGCGGACGACGACGGCACCGGTCCCGATCCCGGAGTGCGTTACGGCGACAGCTGGGACGAACGCCCGCACCGCAAGCGGATCGTCCACGTGGACGAGGAGATGCTTGCCCAGTGGCAGAAGCTGACCGGCGAAGAATCCCAGCCGGTCCGTCAAGCCCGGCTGTTGTCGCCGGTGAGTACGGCGGAGGCTCAGGCGATCGAGGCGCTGGCGAGCTACTCGTTGCGGCTCGCGGAGTACGAGCCGCAGATTGCGCGTGGTTACGACGAGAGCGGGGCCAAGGCGGACGACCTCATCGACTACTCACCGAAGGACGAAGCGGGTGTGGTCCGGCGGTCGGCCGACTGGTCCGAGGTCATCCTTAAGGGCCCTCAGATTGGCCTCGCCAACCCCATGTTCAAGCAGCCGAGCCAGGGCGGCGGCGAGGTCCTGGGCCTCAACTCGATGACGCTGGCCGATGACGCCGTGCCCGAGTCCGAGTACGTCTACGTCGCGAAGCCCGAGGTGTACCGGGCCGCACAGGACGTGTGGAGCGACGGCCGGACGCTGGACCAGCTCAAGGCGTCCGAGCGTGAGGTGACACGGGCGCGGAACGCTGCCGCAGGGCGCTTCGGGGTGGCGGCGTCGGAGGTCACTGAGGAGCAGGTGAAGGCGGAGCTGTTGCGGCGGCTGCGGCGGCCGTACACGGAGTTCTATCGGGTGGCGTGGCGCAAGATGATCGCGCCCGACACGGAGAGGGCCCTTTACACGGCTTTGCTGCCCCCGGGTGCCGCACACGTTGATGCGTTGCGCAGTTGCGCGCTGTCTGACAACCGGAGCACTACCCTGCTAGCCGGCTTCTGGGCCTCACTCCCGGTGGACTACCTGCTGCGCACAGCCCGAGTAAGGAACCTTGATGTGGCTCCGGCCAGGCGGCTCCCCGCGCCGGCCGCCGACCACCCGCTGGCCTCGGCACTCTTGTTGCGAACCCTGCGCCTGAACTGCCTCACGGCTGCCTACGCGGAGTTGTGGGAGGAGCTGTACGAGTCGACTTGGCCCGGCTACGAACCTTGGGCAGTGGAATGGCCGGACATACAGCCTCTCCACGAAGTCGGCCCAACGTGGGGGCGTTCGACCCCGCTGCGCAGCGAGCGGGCGCGCAGAGCCGCGCTCGTGGAGATCGACGCCCTTGTCGCGGTTTGGCTCGAAGTGAGTGCGGACGCCCTGGCTGCCATGTATAAGTCCCGCTTCCCGATCATGCAGGATTTCGACGCGGTCACTTGGTTCGACGCCAATGAGCGCAAGATCGCTGGCGACCGCTACACCTATGGCTTCGGCCAGACCAAGGACCACTACGAGCAGTTCCTCGCCTACCAGAAGAAGGGCCGCGCCGAGCCCCCCGAGGGCTACACCGCCCCCTTCTACAAGGCCGAGCGCGAGAAGGAGATGCGCGAGGCGCACGCCTACTTCACCGCGCGGCTACGGGAAGCCACCGACAAGGGCAAGTAACGGCAGCGCCCCGCGTCGGACGGTTCCGGCGCGGGGCGTGAGGGTCAGCTCTGGGCGGCGTAGGAGACGAAGTCGCTCCACGCGGCCGGGGAGAGGGCCAGTTCGGGGCTCCGCTGGTCCTTGGAGTCCCGGACGTGGATCGCGTGCATGCCGTTCGCCACCTCGATGCAGTCGTCACCCTGCGAGCCGCTGTAACTGCTCTTGAACCAGGCCAGGTCGGACGTGCTCATACCGCTCCTCGCAATCGCTTCAACAGGCCCAAGGAGTCCTCGGGGGTCAAGGCCTGCGAGCGCAGTTTCGCATACCGCTGCTGGAGCAGACTGATCTCTTTCGCATGGGCGATCAGCCGTCCGTTCTGCTGCCCTTCGGAGTAGGCGAACCACTGGTTGTCCGGTGTCTCGGCCAGGCGCATCGGCCCGTCCGTCCCCGCATGCGACGGCTGCCGCAGCGGCATCACCTGAAACTCCACATTCCAGTTCCCCTCGATCACCCCCAGCAACCGGTCGAACTGCCCCCGCGTCACCGCCTCCCCGCCCGTCCACCGTTCCAGCACCGCCTGCTCCACGATGAAGCTGAAGGCGGTCGGCGGCTTCCGTGTGACCGCCAGCAGCTCCTGCCGAGCCATCCGCGCCGCGATCCGCTGCTCCAGTTCCTCCGGGTCGGGCAGCGGCGGCACGTTCAACGACACCGCCCGCGCATACGCCTCCGTCTGCAACAGACCCGGCACCACCCGGCACTCGTAGGTGTACAGGCTGATCGCCGTAGCCTCCAGCCGAGCCCACTGCCGGAACCAGCTCGCCAGCCCCGCCTGCCGCGACAGATGCGGCGCCGCCTTCCGCAGTGCCCCCGTGTTGCCGAGGGCCTCCTCCGCGCGCTCCACGAAGTCCCGGTCCGGCATCCGGCGGCCCTGCTCGACCGAGGCGACGGTGTGTTTGGAGAAGCGGACCAGGGCGCCAAACTCCTCGCGGCTCAGGCCCGCGTGCTCCCGCAGGGCCTGGACGACCGCGCCGAAGGTGCGCAGACTGTCCGACGCCCCCGGTTCCGCGCCGCCCGCCCCCGTACCGCCGTCCGTACATTCGTAGGCCACCGTCGGCCACCTCCCGCGCACTGTCACCGTCCGTACCGCTTCTGACTCGGCTCCATCGTCACGCGGAGTGACACGTACTGTCCACCAAATGTGTGCGTACGCTGACTCTGCGTACGCGGGACGGCGCTGGCGAGCCGCCCGAGCCCGCCGCCAGATTGGGCACATGACACCACCGCCCACCCCCGTGACCTATCAGGCGCCCGTCACCGTACGTGTGTTCACCCAGCGGTTCAGCTCCACTCCGCGCGGAGCCCGCCTCGCCCGCCGGCTTGCCCTGCACCAGCTCGACACCTGGGGCGTCCCGCACGGCAGTGAGGCGTCCGACACCGCTGCCCTGCTCGTCGCGGAACTCGCCGCCAACGCCGTCACGCACGGCCGGGTGCCCGGCCGTGACTTCGAGGTCACCGTCAAGCTCCTCGGCCGGACCCTGCGCATCGAGGTCTCCGACACCCGGGGCGAGCTCCGGCCCCCAGCACCCGGCGCGGTCCGCCCCGAAGTGGGGCCGCTCTCGGAGAACGGCCGGGGCATGCTCCTCGTGGAGGCGCTCGCCGACCGCTGGGACGTGCTCGATCGCGTTTCGGTCGGCAAGACGGTCGTCGCCGAGCTGGACCTGTCGCGCTGACAGGCGGGAAGGCCCGTCTATAGGCTGGACCGGTACGGCATCGGGCGGCTGCGGAGGGCGACGGGGAGCATGGCGGACCTGGAGGGCAGTGCCGACGGCCGGGGCGTCGGACGGGACCGGTCGGCGGGGAGCCGCGGGTACGCCGTCGCGGCGGACGTCGACGATCCGGACGCGCTCTTCCTACCGCTGGGCGCGCCCCTTGAGATCGGGGCCGACGGTCGCCCGACCGGTGTGGAGCTGGAGCTGCCCACCGACGAGGAGGATGAGAGCTACACCGACGCCGACGGCATCTCCGCCCCGTTCCGGCCCGACAGCATCAAGATCCACACCGAGACCACCACCGTGGACCTGCTGCTGTCCCGGCTGCGGGAGGGCATGATCGACCTGGCGCCGGACTTCCAGCGCCGGGCCGGGGTCTGGAAGGACCGAGACCAGAGCAGGCTGATCGAGTCGCTGCTGCTGCGCATCCCGATCTCCAACTTCCACATGGCCCAGGACGGCGACGACAAGTGGGCCGTGGTGGACGGAGTGCAGCGGCTCACCGCCATCGCGCGGTTCATGGAGCCCGGGCTCACCGGACTGGGGCCCCTGACCCTCCGCGGCTTGGACTACCTGCACGACTTCCACGGCAAGAGGTACCAGGACCTGACCGGCCGGCTGAAGATCCGGCTGCGCGAGACCCAGTTGACGGTCCACATCATGCAGCAGGGCACCCCGGAGGCCGTCAAGCACAATGTGTTCTCCAGGATTAACACCACGGGCCTGCCGCTGACACCGCAGGAGCTGAGGCACGCGCTGGTGCGGGGAGTGGTCCGGGAGTACCTCGCGGACCTCGCCGAGGACCCGGCGTTCGGCGAGGCCACGCGGTGGAGTGTGTCCAACGAGCGGATGGCCGACCGGGAGATGGTGCTGCGCTTCCTCGCCTTCCGCCTGAGCAATCCGGCCGAGCACACGGCGAAGGATTTCGACCAGTTCCTCACCAGCGCCATGTACGACGTCAACGCCCTCACGCAGGAGAGGCGGGAGCAACTGGCACGGGAGTTCCGGGTGGCCATGCGGTGCGCGCGGGAACTCTTTGACCAGCACGCGTTCCGCAAGTGGCGTGGGGGGGAGCGCAGTTCTCCCGCGATCAACAAGGCATTGTTCGAGACGATCTCCGTCCATCTGGCACTTCTCGACGATCACGAGCGGGCCAGGCTGGTAGCGTCTCGAATGATGGTGCGCTCCAGGTTCTTCGAGCTCATGGGAGACTGGGACTTCGACCGGTCGATCTCCGTGGGCACCGGGGACCCGGTGAAGATCCGCACCCGGTTCCAGCACGTGGCACGACTGTTCCGAGGGGTGGCCGAACAGTGATCGACCGACTGACACTGCGCAACTTCAAGGCGTTCCAGGACATGTCACTGCCCCTGGGTCCCCTCACCCTCCTCACCGGACTGAATTCGTCCGGCAAGAGCAGCGTCCTCCAGTCGATCGCCCTGCTGCGCCAGTCGTACGAGACGGGCAGCCTGGAGATCTCCAGGCACCGGCCTGAAGCACAAAGCCCTGACCTCCGTCTGGACCGCCCCAACCAGGGCTTCCTGCTCAACGGAGAACTCGTGGGCCTCGGCACCGGGGACGACGTACTGCACGAGGACTTCGCGGGAGACAAGGCGCGGATCGGTCTCGGCGTCGACGAGGGACCGTACCGCTACGGCTGGACCGTCGGGTACGAACTCGAGCAGAACCTGCTGCCTCTGTTGGACGTGGACCTGCCGTCCACCTCGGAGGGAGTCGCCGCGCCCATAGGGCCCGAGGCTGTGGCTCCCTCGTTCCTCACCGCGCCCTTCCAGTACCTGCACGCCGACCGGATCTCGCCCGCCGAGTTCTACCCGCGCGACCATTACGCGGTCATCGGTCGCGGCTTCCTCGGCGTACGCGGCGAACACACCGTCAACTTCCTGCGTCACCACGCCCGGGACGAGGTGCCCGAGGGGCCCCTGCATCACCCGAAGGCCGTATCCGACCTCCTGATCGACCAGGCCACCGCCTGGATGGGCGACCTGTGCCCGGGCGTGGACATCCAGGCGCACGCCATCGAGGGCGCCGACGCCGTGCGCCTCTCGTACGGCTTCCAGGGCGCGCTCGGCCCCACCCGGCGCCGCCGTCCCAGCAACGTCGGCTTCGGCCTCACCTACGTCCTGCCGATCGTGGTGGCCTGCCTCTCGGCCCGTCCCGGCTCCCTGGTGCTCCTGGAGAACCCCGAGGCGCACCTGCATCCGCAGGGTCAGACGCAGATGGCCACGCTGGCCGCAGCGACCGCCGCGCAGGGTGCGCAAGTGATCATGGAGTCGCACAGCGACCACGTCATCAACGGCGTGCGGCTCGCCGTCAAGCAGGGACGGATCACCCCTGCGCAGGCGGTTTTCCACTACTTCCGTGGCGACGGAACCGGCGTGGAGGTCGTCACCCCTCGGGTCGACTCGGACGGCATGCTTGACCAGTGGCCCACTGGGTTCTTCGACGAGCTGGAGAACACGCTCGACCAGCTCATCGGCTGACACACCCGCCTGGGGAGGCGGGGCAGCGCACACCATCGCGGAGGGGGAGACGTGCCGCAGCTGTTCCTGAACGAGAAGTCCTGCGAGACGACGGCGGACCCGGACCGGGTCAACCGCGCCATGACCGAGCTGGTGAAGGCTATCGTCGCGGTCGCGAGGGTGGACCGGCCAGGCACGGTGCTGGTAGCCCGGGAGCCCGTGAACGCCTTACGGCTGGCGAAGGATCATCCCATCGCCAAGTGGGTCGGGAGTCCGGGGGCCAAGGAGCTGTGGCAGCGGCTGCTGTTGATGCAGACCAAGTACCCGCACGAGGATGTCTACCCCGACGGGGAGACCTTCTCCGACGTCGCCTACAGCCACGAGGGCGTACCGGTGACCGGACTCGGCGCCGCGCACCTGATGGGCGGCGCCGGTGTGTCCCTGCTGCTGGAGCCCCGCTGGAACGCGGACCGGGTTTTCCTCCGACGGGAAGAGCTCCTCGACGAGGAGGACGGCGGATCGGCGTTCTCTGAGGTCGAGGTCCCGCACGCCGCCACCCGCGAGCACGTCGACACGCACCTGCCCTGGATCCGAGAGGAGACGCAGGCCGCACTGCGCGACAACCTGAGCGGCATCCGCACCGGAGCCGAGCTGTGGGAACAGTGCCCGGACCTCTTCCCTCACCTGTCTTTCCTGCCGCACGTCGAAGAGCAGCTGCGGGGCCTGAAACAGTACTGGGTCCACCCGGTCCGCAAGCGCCTCGCGGAGATGGACCGCGCGATCCAGCTCTGGGACGCCGCGGGCGGCCTCGACGAGCCGCAGTGGGGTTCGTTCGTGACACCGGAACACCCGACCCGCAAGCGTGACTACTGCGAGTTCACCGACCTCGACGGCACGCAGCAGTACTTCGACACCCACCTGCGCTTCACGCCCGGCGCGGGGCGGCTGCACTTCCGGTTCCTGAAGGCCACCCGCAGGGTGCACATCGCCCACATCGGACACAAGCTCGGCAGCTGAGGCGGCCGGAGCCCGCCCGGCCGCCCCGGCTAACGTAGCCCCCTGACCGGCCGCCCGCCGGAACCATCCGCACCAAGGAGGACCGCGCGTGCGTCCCACTCTCGCCGCCGACCAGGTACGGGCCAGCCTGAGCCAGTACCTCGCGACGACGTACGCGCTGGCCGACGAGAGCACCCGCCGCGCCCTGGAGAACTTCCTGGGCGACCCCGAGGACGGCATCTTCCGCGGCCCCTACCTCCGCGTCCGTACCCCCTTCCGCACCGCCGTCGGCACGGACTGGAAGCGGCATCTGACCTGGCACCCCGAGCTGACCCCGTACCGGCACCAGGAAGCCGCCTGGGAGCGGCTGTCTACCCTGCACGGCACGGCCCGGCCCACCCTCGTCACCACCGGCACCGGATCCGGCAAGACCGAGTCGTTCCTGGTCCCGATCCTCGACCACTGCTACCGCCAGCGGCTGGCCGGGCAGGAGGGCGTCAAGGCGATCCTGCTGTACCCGATGAACGCGCTGGCCACCGACCAGGCCCACCGCATCGGCAAGCGGCTGAACGACCCGAAGGACACCCGTCTGCGGGAGGCCGGGGTGGGCGCCGGGCTCTACATCGGGGACCGGCCGTCCCAGGAGTTCAAGCAGGCCAATCCGGCGATCACCGTGGACCGGGACGAGATCCGGCGGACCATGCCGGACATCCTGATCACCAACTACAAGATGCTCGACCTGCTCCTGCAACGGCCCGAGGACCAGCGGCTGTGGCAGGACTCGGCGCTCGCCTACGTCGTCCTCGACGAGTTCCACACCTACGACGGCGCCCAGGGCACGGACGTCGCCATGCTGCTGCGCCGCCTCGGCTCGGTCACCGCGCTCGCCGAACCCGGACGGCCACTGGGGCCGGTCTGCCCCGTCGCCACGTCGGCCACCCTCGGCGAGAACGGCACCGGCGCCACCGACAGCGGGGCGCGGGGCGCGGCGGCCCGCCCCGGCAGCGGCCCCGGCATGCTGGAAGTCGCCGAGCAGGTCTTCGGCGTGCCGTTCCCGCCCGACGCGGTCGTCGGGGAGGACCGGCGCTCCACCAAAGACTTCACCGGCGAGAGCGACTTCAGCCTGCCGTTCCCCTCGCCCCAAGAGGTCGCCGGACTCGGCGACCCCACCCGCGACGCGGGCGCGATGGACGACCTCGTCACCGCCTTCACCGGGCTAAGCGGGCCGAGCCCGGAGGATCTCGGGGCCGTGCTGCGCCGGCACCGGCTGACCGCCGCCGTCCTCGAGATCCTCGACGGCACGCCCAGGACGATCGCCGAGATCACCGAGGTGCTGCCCCGCTACGCCTACCACTGGGGCATGGCCGTGCAGCAGCAGCCGCGGGTCGCCGCCCAGGGCCTGGCCCGGTACATCGCCCTCCTCTCGTACGCCCGAGACCCGGACCACCCCGGACGGCCGCTGCTGTCCATCGAGATCCACCACTGGGTACGCTCGGTCTCCCGTGTGCTGCGGGGCATCAGCGCCGCCCGCGCCGAGTTCCGCTGGGACGACGAACGGGTGACCTCCGGCGGTGGGCTGACCCGCAGGGACCCCGGCCCGGCCGCCCAGCCGTCCCCGTACGACGGGGAGGGACCCGCCGTACCCCTCGACGCCGCCGAGCAGGCCGCCGTACCGGCCGACGACAGCGCGCCGCCGCCCGCCGAGGTGTTCCTGCCGGCCGTGTTCTGCCGCGAGTGCGGACGCTCCGGCTGGGCCGCGTACTCGCCCGAGGTCGACCCCGCCGAGCTCGACCTCAACGCCACGAAGATCCGCCGCGCCTCCGTCGGCCGGGACAAGCGTCGGGTGCGCAACATGATCGCCGCGACCCCGCGAGAGGTACACGAGGCCGCCTTCGGGGCGGGGGCGGAACGCCGGCGCGGCGGCCCCTCCGTCATGGTGCTGGAGGGCCACGGCGGGCGGCTTCGGCCCCTGTCACCCGACGCCGACTTCACCGCCCCGACAGACGGGGAGGGACCGCGCCGGCCACGCACCCTCCACAACGCCGCGTTCGTCCACGCCGACCTCGACGGCGACCGGGCCGCCGAACGCGACCAGTGCCCCGCCTGCCGCACCTTCAACTCCGTCCGCTACCTCGGCACCGGCCTCGCCGCGCTCGCCGCCGCCGCCGTCACCCAGCTCTTCACCGGTGGCGAACTCGACAAGAACCTGGGGGAGGACAAGACCCTCCTCTTCAACGACTCGGTGCAGGACGCCGCCCACCGCGCCGGATACGTCGCCAGCCGCTCGTACACCTTCTCGCTTCGTGCCCTGCTCGCCAGCCGCATCGACGAGGACGAGCCGATCACGCTGAACGACCTGGCCGCCGACCTGATCGCGGACGTCGTCGACAGCAAGGCCGTACAGGCCGCCGTCATCCCGCCCGACCTGCACCTGGTCAGGGGTGTGGACACGCTGCTCTCCGGCCGCAGCCGCGGCTCCCGGGCCACCTGGGAACTGATCGCGCAGCGCCTGGCGTTCGCCACCGTGATGGAGTTCGGCCTGCGCTCCCGGCAGGGCCGCACCCTGGAACTGACCCGCACCGTCGCCGCCGACGTGCCCCTCCCGGACCCCGACGCCGTGGCGGAACTCGTACGGGAGACACTCCTCACCACGCCGGGAGAGATCGCCCTGCCCGACGGGTCCGTACCCGGATACGACCGGCATATCGGCTTCGTCCGGGGCCTGCTGGAGCGGATGCGGATCAGGGGCGCCGTCCGGCACGCCTGGCTGGACCCCTGGCTGGACCAGGCCGGGGTCCGACGATGGGCGATCTGGGGCGGACGCGAGAACGGAATGCCCGCCTTCCCCCGGGGAGTCTCCGCGCCCGCCTTCCTGCTCGGCAGCCCCAAGCAGGGCAGCGAGGACTTCGACGTCCTCACCGGACGGCTCGGCTGGTACCAGGACTGGGCCGTACGCTCCCTCGGCCTGCGCCCGGAGGCCGCCGCCGCCTTCCTGACCCGGCTGCTGCCCGCGCTCGCCGAGGCCGGTGTTGTCTCCGCGCGCACCGCGCTCGACGGCGCCACCCGCGTCTACGGACTCCAGCCCGGCCACATCCGGGTACGCAGACTCGCCGACGACACGCTGCCCGACGCCACCGCGCACTGCCCGCGCTGCTTCTGGGAACAGACCATCCACCCCGACCTGGCCGGCCAGTGGCACGGGCAGCCCTGCCCCCGCTACCGCTGCGGCGGCACCCTCGGCACCGGCCGCGACCTGGACAGCGGACTGCGGCAACGGGACTACACAGACGACTTCTACCGGCGCATGTACCGCGAAGCCGGCGTCTTCACCATCAACACCGCCGAACACACCGGCACCCTCAGCCGCGCCCGGCGCGAGGCGGTCGAGAAGGCCTTCCGCGACGGCACCCGCGTCCACTACGCCAACCCGCAGGTCCTGTCCTGCACCCCCACCCTCGAACTCGGCATCGACATCGGCGACCTCTCGGCGGTCGTCCTCGCCTCACTGCCCAAGGGACCGGCCAACTACATCCAGCGGGTGGGCCGCGCGGGCCGCTCCACCGGCAACGCCTACCTGCTCACCATGGTCGACCGAGGGCCGCGCGACCGCTACTACCTCGAAGAACCCCGCCTCATGATCGCCGGGGAGGTCCGGCCGCCCGGCTGCTACCTGTCCGCGGCCGAGATCCTGCGCCGCCAGTACCTCGCTTACCTCCTCGACCTCGCCGGCGCCGGACGGCTGACCGCCCCCGACGGGACACCGCTGCGCCCGCTGCCCGGGCGGGCCACGGAACTGTTCGGCGCTTCCGCCTGGCAGGCCGACTTCGCCGAAGCCGCGCAGGCCGACGGCGAACGGCTCGTGCGAGGCTTCCTGAGCCTGTTCCCGCCGTACGACGAGAGCCGCGGCATCGGCGTCAGCCCGCAGGCCCGTACCGCCCTCACCGTTTACGCCACCGATCCAGGCAAGGAGGGACTGGCCGGTGCCCTGGACGCCGCGTGCAAGCGCTGGGAGGAGCGTCGCGCGGACCTCCAGCGCCGCACCGAGGCCATCGACCGGGCGCACGGGCTGCTCGTCGCCGGTGACCCCGACCACGCACGGCAGGGACGCGAACTGCGCGCCGAGCGACGGGAGGTGGGCCGCCTCTCCCGGGAGATCAGCCGCACCACCGCGCACGGTGCCCTGGTCGACCTCGGCCTGCTGCCGAACTACAGCCTCATCGACTCGGCCACCGAACTGGAGGCCACCCTCACCTGGACCGAGAAGACGGCCGACGGCGGCCGCGAGAACCACAGCAAGACCCTCCGCCACAGCCGCCCCGCCCGCCTCGCCCTCACCGAGTTCGCGCCCGGCAACCACTACTACGTCCAGGGCTACAAGCACCGCGTCACCGGAGTAGACATCGGCGGGCCCGGCCGCCCGGCCTGGCTCTGGTGGCGCGTGTGCCCCGACTGCGGCCACGTCCGCACCCACCTCGCCGAGGACGACGCGTCCCCCTGCCCTCGCTGCCGGTCCGCGGCCATCGGCGACGTCGGCTGCCTGCACAAGGTGCTCGTGCCGCGCCGCGTCACCTCCCGGGACGAACGCGACGACGTCCGCGTCCGCGACGACAGCGACGAACGGGAGCGGCGCCACTACACCGTCGTTCCCGCCGTCGACATCGACGCCGACGACATCGAACAGGCCTGGAAGCACGAACACGCCACCTTCGGCTGGGAGTTCACCCGGCAGGCGCACGTCCGGCATCTCAACGTCGGCGCCGCCCGCGTGGACGGCGGCGCGGACACCGCCTTCGCCGGACAGGAGGTCCGCCTCAACCCCTTCTGGGTCTGCGACGCGTGCGGCTACGCCGACCCGGACGGCGGACCCGCCGCGCACGACGCCGGTGACGCGTCGGCACACGCCAAGTACCACCGGCCGTGGTGTCCCAGACGGCGCGCCGGAGCCGACGCCGTACGACGCGGCGAGCGGGTGCTGCTCGCCCACGAACTGCGCACCGACGCACTGCGCGTCCTCATCCCCGCCGTCACCGCGCACACCCGAGAACGGCTCGCGTCCTTCAAGGCGCTGCTGCTGGCCGGCATCGCCCGCAGCTACGGCGGCGACCCCGACCACCTCGCGGTCGTCACCGACTCCATGCCCGAGGAACGCGGTGAGACCCCGCTCCGCCGCCACTTCCTCGTCCTGTACGACACGCTCCCCGGCGGCACCGGCTACCTGCATCGCCTCGCCGGCCGGGACGGTCTCAAGGGTGTCCTGCACGACGCCCGGCAGGTGATCGAGACGTGCGTGTGCGTGGGCCAGGGCCGGTCCGCGTGCCACCGCTGCCTGTTGCGGCACGTCACCGACGGCGAGTACGAACTCGTCTCCCGCGAGCACGCCCTCGACATGCTCGGCGACCTCTTCGGCCGCACCGCGGACCACTGGAGCGTCGGACCGGTCGCCACCACCCGAGACATCACCCTGGTGCACCAGGTGGAGAGCGAGCTGGAGGCACTCTTCCGGCGCGGGCTGCTCGAATGGGCCGAGCGGGTGGACGACGTCAGCGTCCGCACCGCTCTCACGGCCGACGGCACCCGGGACACGACACTGCGCTTCACGGCACCCGACGGCACCGTCCGCGGCTGGCAGATGGAAACCCAGACCCCGCTCGACTTCACCCGGCCGGACGTGGTCTTCCGCAGCACCGACGACGACCGCCGGGTCGCCGTCTACCTCGACGGCTACCGCTACCACGCGAGCCCCGAGCACCTCACCGCCGAGGCCGACGCCGTCAAGCGCACCCGGCTGCGCGCGGAAGGCTGGCAGGTCTTCCAGCTCACCTGGGACGACGTACAGACCTGGACCGGCCGGACCACGCCCCGGGCCGACCCCCCGTGGAAGCCGTACCCGAACACCGCGCAGAAGACGGCCATGGACGTCCACCGGCGCATGCACGCCGGAGACACCCGCGACCTGCCGAGGCTGGTGTGGGCCAACCCGGTCGAGACGCTGATCGGCTACCTCACCGACCCCGACCCGGACGCCTGGCGGCGCCGCACCCAGAGCGCCCTCGCGGGCTTCGCCGCCGTGTCGGCGACCAGCAGGGCCCTGGCCGCAGGCAAGGAGACCGGGCTCAGGATCAGCGAGGCGCTGCACGGTCACCGGCTGGCACAGGGACAGGGCGCCGTCCAGGTCATGGCGACGCGGGACGCCTCGGGGTGCCCGCTCACCATCGCGCTCGACCTGCGCGGGGGCCAGAGCGCGGCCGCCTGGACGGCGCTGACCGTCCTCGACGACAGCACGGACACGGTCGACGCCGACGAGGCCGCCCACCGCAGACGCTGGCAGGCGTGGCTCTACTGGAGCAACCTGCTCCAGTTCCTCGACGCGGGGGAGGGCGACGGGGTCCAGCTCACGACCACCATGCTCCCCGGGTTCGACCCGGCCGAGCTGGCGGTCACCGGCGGCGCCGGATGGCTCAGCTCACGGCGGCACCGGCAGCAACCCGTTCCGGATGGACGGCAGCCGACCGTCGGATCGCAGTCGGCCCTCGGGCGGCAGCCGGTCGCGGAGGGGCAGGGCGCCGAGGAGGCTCCGGCCGCCGTGCGCGACCCCGCCTGGGACGAAGTCATCGAGTACCTCGTCGACGAGCCCGGCCTGCCCGCCCTCGCCAGGGCCCTCGCCGACCGGGGCCTGCCCGCCCCGGAGGCCGGCTACGAACTGGGAACGGCAGCCTGGCCCGCCGAACTCGCCTGGCCCGGCCCCCGCGTGGGCATCGTCCTCGCGCACCGACCAGACCCCGCCACCCGACGCGACATTGACGCTGAGCAACGGGACCGGGCATACCGGGACGTGGGCTGGCAGGTCCGTACCGCGGCGGAATGGGACGTCGACGAACTCGCCGCGCTGGCCGGCCGGGACGCGGACAGAGCAACGCACCACCACGAGGAGAACGAGCGATGACGGTCACCGGCGCGCCGAGGACGGGCGTGACGCTGCGCCTGCTGGACAAGGCCGACAAGGAGATCGTCAAACTGGACCGCGCAGTCCTCGGGGCGTTCTACAAGTTCCAGCACGACTTCCGCCGCAACCCCGACGCCGGCGGCTTCGACCTCAAGCAGCTGGAAGGCCACGACCGTCTCTGGTCGGCACGTGTCAACCGCGAGTGGCGGGCCCTGATGATCCGCCTCGGCGGCGACGACTGGCTGCTCGTCTCGGTCAAGCACCGCAGCCACGTCCACAAGAACCTGGACCGGCTCAACTACGGCATCAACCACATCACCGGCGCCATCGAATACGTCGACCTCCAGGTCGTCGAGGAGAGCGTGCTGCGCCGCGGACTCACCCCGCCCGCCGCTCCGGTCCCGGCTCCGACGCCCGTGCCCGCTGCGGAACCGGCCCGTCCGAAGCCGTCGGAGGAGCCGGAAGGGCTGGAGGAGCCGGAAGGGCTGGAGCAGCCGGAAAAACCCCTCTTCGGGGCCTACACCGACGAGCAGCTCGCCGATCTCGGCGTCGCCGAACCGCTCATCCCCATCGTCCGGAAACTCACCACGGACGACGAACTGCTCGGCCTCGTCGAGTACGCACCCCGCCACACCGGGGAGGTCCTCCTCCGGCTGCGCGACGGTGCTTCCTACGAAACGGTCATGGACGAGGTCACCGCGCCCGTCGCGGTCGAAGAGCCGGAGCGCAACCTCGACGCCGCCGACTGGCAGGCAGCCGTCGACCGCTCACAGACCGTGGCGATCACCGACGACGAATTCCTGCAGAGCATCCTGGAGGAGGGCGACTTCGGGCGCTGGAAGATCTTCCTCCACCCTACCCAGGAGAAGCTGGTCCACCGGCGCTACTCCGGCCCGGCCCGGGTCGGTGGCGGCCCGGGAACGGGCAAGACCATCGTCGCCCTCCACCGTGTCTGCCATCTGGTGCGACAGCTCCCGCCCGGCCACACCAAGCCTGTCCTGTTCACCACGTTCAACCGGAACCTTGCCGCCGACCTCCGCTCCCGGCTCCTCTCCCTCGGCGGACCCGACGTACTGGCCAGGGTCGACATCGCACACGTCGACCAACTCGCCACCCGCATCGTCAGCGAGGCCGACCCGGGCAACGCCAAGCGGCGCATCGACGACACGGCGGCGCTCCGCGAGTGGCGAGACCTGCTGGTGGAGGCGGGAGAGACCCGCTGGAGCGCCGAGTTCCTCAGCGACGAATGGAACCAGGTCATCCTCGGCCAGGCCGTGGCCTCCCGGAGCGACTACTTCACCGTCCGGCGCGCCGGCAGGGGGCGCAGCGTCACCCGCGCCGAGCGCGCCGGCATCTGGCAACTCGCCGAACGCTTCACGCAACGGCTGGAGACCAAGGGGCTGGAGACCCACCGCCAGGTCGCCGAACGGGCGGCGCGGCTGGAGATGACCCGCAAGGCCAGGATCGACGAGCGGTCACAGGAACGCGACGACCGGGGCGGCCTGGACAACCTCCACGTCGAGGCCGGTTCCGGCGCCCGGCTGCGCCACCGGTACCGGCACATCGTGGTCGACGAGGCCCAGGACCTCAGCGCCGCCCACTGGAAGATGCTGCGCGCCATGGCGCCGTCCGAGGCCGACGACATCTTCCTCGTGGGCGACACGCACCAGCGGATCTACGACAACCAGGTCACCCTCGGCAGCCTCGGTGTCCACATCCGGGGCCGGTCCTCCCGGCTGACCCTCAGCTATCGCACAACCCGGGAGATCCTCCGCGACGCGATCCGGGTGCTGGGCGACGCCGACTACGACGACCTGGACGGTGACAGCGACACCCTCGCTGGGTACCGCTCGGTCCTGCACGGCCCGGCTCCGTCGTTGCGCGGTGCGCGGAGCTGGGACGAGGAGATGGACCTCGTCGTGGAACAGCTGCGGGCCTGGCACGACGTGCCCCGCGAGTCCACGGCGATCTGCGTCCCGACCAACGACATGGTCACCCAGCTCGCCGAACGCCTCGCCCGGCGCGGCATCACCCCGACCGAGATCACACAGGACGGGCCGCGCGGCGATCAGGGCGTCCACATCGGCACCATGTACCGCTTCAAGGGGCTGGAGTACCGCTGCCTGATCATCGCCGGGGTGGCCGAGGGCCTCGTCCCCCGCGCCTCCGTGGACACGTGGGAGCACACCGACCCGAGCCGCCATCGGCGAGAGCTGCACCGGGCGCGCTCGCTGCTCTTCGTCGCGGCCACCCGCGCCCGTGACGCCCTTGCCATCACCTGGCACGGAGAACCGAGTCGCTTCCTGGCGCCGCTGCTCCCGCCCCGAAGCGATACCTGAGGCGGACACTGGACCGAGCGCAGTTGCCGCGGCTACGTCCAGGTGTCTGGCCGAGGCCCTGGATCCGGAGATCACAAAAGGCCTGCTATATGAGGCTGACTTCGATCTCCGAGGCAGGCAGTCTGATGCCCGGGGCCGAGGCTCGGGAACGCGAAAAGTACCGTCGATGGTACAGACGTTCACCCTCTGTGCGGAGACTCTGATGCCTGATGCGAGGAGGTGACTCAATGTGGTGGATAGCCGTGGGGTGCGGGGCCGTCTTGGCGCTGGGCGTGATGCGCATTCTGCTCCGGCAGGTACGGGGAATTCTTCTTGACGGAAGTGCTCTCGTCCGTGCCTGGAGGGAGTTCATAACCGTTGTGAGAGGCGCGAGGCGGGCCACTCGTCGTTGAGATGCGGTGTGTGTGCGCGTGTTCCGGGCAGTCGCGAGTTGGGGCTTGGGCGCCAACTATGCCCATGTCTTTCGTTGGATGACTGTGAGGTCGATTTACGAGGTGGTGTGACCGCAAGGCGTGCCACTGGTGAGGACTGCGCCACCGGTGAGGGCTTGGGGGTATGGGGAGCCGATCGCGGTCACATCCACCGGAGCCGCGTGTGCAGCCCGGCATGTGCCGTGCAACTCGTCCGCCTCCGGCAGACGTCGTCGGAACTTCTCCGGTACAGCGCGAGATCCTCGGCGACCGCGTCCGCATTTCCTCGGTCCGGCCCGAAAGTCCCTGAGAAGTCCCACAGACGAAGCGGAGTCCCCTCCAGTCCCGCATTTTTGCAGTTCAGGAGGGGTTCAACGCTACTTTTTCTTAGAGCTTTCAGATGTCCCGGAAGATATCGATCTGCGCCCCCACCGAGTTCAGCCGCTCCGCCAGATCCTCGTACCCCCGGTTGATCACGTACACGTTGCGCAGCACCGACGTGCCCTCCGCCGCCATCATCGCCAGCAGGACGACCACCGCGGGGCGCAGGGCCGGCGGGCACATCATCTCGGCGGCGCGCCAGCGGGTGGGGCCCTCGACCAGGACGCGGTGGGGGTCCAGGAGCTGGAGGCGGCCGCCGAGGCGGTTGAGGTCGGTCAGGTAGATCGCGCGGTTGTCGTAGACCCAGTCGTGGATGAGGGTCTGGCCCTGCGCGGAGGCCGCGATGGCCGCGAAGAACGGGACGTTGTCGATGTTCAGGCCCGGGAAGGGCATGGGGTGGATCTTGTCGATCGGCGCCTCCAGCTTGGAGGGCCGGACGGTGAGGTCCACCAGGCGCGTGCGGCCGTTGTCCGCGAAGTACTCCGGCGTGCGGTCGTGGTCGAGGCCCATCTCCTCCAGGACCGCCAGCTCGATCTCCAGGAACTCGATCGGGACGCGACGGACCGTCAGCTCCGACTCCGTCACCACGGCCGCGGCCAGCAGGCTCATCGCCTCGACCGGGTCCTCGGAGGGCGAGTAGTCCACGTCGGCGTCGATCACCGGCATGCCGTGCACCGTGAGGGTGGTGGTGCCGATGCCCTCGACCCGGACGCCCAGGGCCTCCAGGAAGAAGCAGAGGTCCTGGACCATGTAGTTGGACGAGGCGTTGCGGATGACCGTGACGCCGTCGTGCCGGGCCGCGGCCAGCAGCGCGTTCTCCGTCACCGTGTCGCCGCGCTCGGTCAGCACGATCGGGCGGTCCGGGCGCACCTGACGGTCCACCACCGCGTGGTAGTGGCCCTCGGTCGCCGCGACCTCCAGGCCGAACCGGCGCAGCGCGATCATGTGCGGCTCGATGGTGCGGGTGCCGAGGTCGCAGCCGCCGGCGTAGGGCAGCCGGAAGCGGTCCATGCGGTGCAGCAGCGGGCCGAGGAACATGATGATCGAGCGGGTGCGCACCGCCGCCTCGGCGTCGATGGCCTCCATGTCCAGCTCGCCCGGCGGCACGATCTCCAGGTCGGTGCCGTCGTTGATCCAGCGGGTGCGCACGCCGATGGAGTTGAGCACCTCCAGGAGGCGGTAGACCTCCTCGATGCGGGCGACCCGGCGCAGCACGGTGCGGCCCTTGTTGAGCAGCGAGGCGCACAGCAGGGCCACGCACGCGTTCTTGCTCGTCTTGACGTCGATGGCGCCCGAGAGGCGACGGCCGCCGACCACGCGCAGGTGCATCGGACCCGCGTAGCCCAGGGAGACGATCTCGCTGTCCAGCGCTTCGCCGATACGGGCGATCATCTCAAGGCTGATGTTCTGGTTGCCGCGCTCGATGCGGTTGACGGCGCTCTGACTGGTGTTGAGCGCCTCCGCAAGCTGTGACTGGGTCCAGCCGCGATGCTGCCGGGCGTCACGGATGAGCTTGCCGATGCGTACGAGGTAGTCGTCTGCCATGAGGTTGAGGCTATCTCAGATATGAGATGGCGCCTCTCGGGGGGTCCGTTCGGGTGACGCGACGTCAAGCGCGCCTCACCGGCGCTTGCTCGTCGTGGTGCGGCGCCATCCGAAAGGTCCGGGCAAATCCATCGATGTCGTACGACGTCCGGTGCTGCTGCGGGTGTGGCGGGGGCCGTTCTTGCCGCCGGTGGTGATGGACCACGAACGCTTGTTGATGTTCAGGCGCACTCCGGGAAGGATCCGGAAACTCTTGCGGAATGTGAGCGGCATCGTGCCTCCGTCCGAGTAGTGCCGGGGCTGTCCGGCACGCATCGGATACCCCCGTTCGGCGTAGTGATGGCCGCACGGGTCACCCGGGAAGTGGGGCGGTGGGGCGCACGCCACACAGTGCCCGGGCATGACCAGGCCGCCCCCATGTACTAGAGTTATCTCGACATCGAGATATCTGCTGAGGCGCACCGCAGCCGCAGCCGCCGTCGGGTCCAGCGGTAAGGCTTACCTAACTTAGCCATACCTTAGCGGAAAGGCCAGGGCGGCGTGGCGGCAGGATGCGGTGGTACGCGCACATGAATGAAGGAGACTGTCGTGTCGGCGAACAGCTTCGACGCCCGCAGCACGCTGCAGGTGGGCGACGAGTCGTACGAGATCTTCCGGCTGGACAAGGTCGAGGGCTCCGCGCGCCTTCCCTACAGCCTGAAGGTGCTGCTGGAGAACCTGCTCCGCACCGAGGACGGCGCGAACATCACCGCCGACCACATCCGCGCCCTCGGCGGCTGGGACTCGCAGGCCCAGCCGTCGCAGGAGATCCAGTTCACGCCGGCCCGCGTGATCATGCAGGACTTCACCGGCGTGCCCTGTGTCGTGGACCTCGCCACCATGCGCGAGGCCGTCAAGGAGCTGGGCGGTGACGCGGCCAAGATCAACCCGCTGGCCCCGGCCGAGCTGGTCATCGACCACTCCGTGATCGCCGACAAGTTCGGCACCAACGACGCCTTCAAGCAGAACGTCGACCTGGAGTACGGCCGCAACAAGGAGCGCTACCAGTTCCTGCGCTGGGGCCAGACCGCCTTCGACGAGTTCAAGGTCGTCCCGCCCGGCACCGGCATCGTGCACCAGGTGAACATCGAGCACCTGGCCCGTGTCGTCATGATCCGCGAGGGCAAGGCCTACCCCGACACCCTGGTCGGCACCGACTCGCACACCACCATGGTCAACGGCCTCGGCGTCCTCGGCTGGGGCGTCGGCGGCATCGAGGCCGAGGCCGCGATGCTCGGCCAGCCGGTCTCCATGCTGATCCCGCGCGTCGTCGGCTTCAAGCTCACCGGTGAGCTGCAGCCGGGCACCACCGCCACGGACCTCGTGCTGACCATCACCGAGATGCTCCGCAAGCACGGCGTCGTCGGCAAGTTCGTCGAGTTCTACGGCGAGGGTGTGGCGGCCACCAGCCTCGCCAACCGCGCCACCATCGGCAACATGTCGCCGGAGTTCGGCTCCACCGCCGCGATCTTCCCGATCGACGACGAGACCCTGAACTACATGCGCCTGACCGGCCGCAGCGACCAGCAGGTCGCCCTGGTCGAGGCGTACGCCAAGGAGCAGGGCCTCTGGCTGGACCCGAAGGCCGAGCCGGACTTCTCCGAGAAGCTGGAGCTGGACCTCGCCACGGTCGTCCCCTCCATCGCCGGCCCGAAGCGCCCGCAGGACCGCATCGTCCTCGCGAACGCCGCCGAGCAGTTCAAGCAGGACGTGCGCAACTACGTCGACAGCGTGGACGAAGCGGGCCAGGAGTCCTTCCCGGCCTCCGACGCCCCGGCCGTCGCCAACGGCGTCCCGTCCAACCCGGTCCCGGTCACCGCCCCCGACGGCACGACCTACGAGCTGGACCACGGTGCCGTGACGGTGGCCGCCATCACCTCCTGCACCAACACCTCCAACCCGTACGTCATGGTCGCCGCCGCCCTGGTGGCCAAGAAGGCGGTCGAGAAGGGCCTGACCCGCAAGCCGTGGGTCAAGACCACCCTCGCCCCGGGCTCCAAGGTCGTCACCGACTACTTCGAGAAGTCGGGCCTCACCCCGTACCTCGACAAGGTCGGCTTCAACCTCGTCGGCTACGGCTGCACCACCTGCATCGGCAACTCCGGCCCGCTGCCGGACGAGGTCTCCAAGGCCGTCAACGACCACGACCTGGCCGTCACCTCGGTGCTCTCCGGCAACCGCAACTTCGAGGGCCGGATCAACCCCGACGTCAAGATGAACTACCTGGCGTCCCCGCCGCTGGTCGTCGCCTACGCCCTCGCCGGCTCCATGAAGGTCGACATCACCAAGGACGCCCTCGGCGCCGACCAGGACGGCAACCCGGTCTTCCTCAAGGACATCTGGCCGACCGAGGCCGAGGTCAACGACGTCGTCGCCAACGCCATCGGCGAGGACATGTTCTCCAAGTCCTACAGCGACGTCTTCGCGGGCGACGCCCAGTGGCAGGCGCTGCCGATCCCGACCGGCGACACCTTCGAGTGGGACACCGAGTCCACCTACGTGCGCAAGCCCCCGTACTTCGAGGGCATGGGCATGGAGCCGGCCCCGGTCGAGGACATCTCCGGTGCCCGCGTGCTGGCCAAGCTGGGCGACTCGGTCACCACCGACCACATCTCCCCGGCCGGTGCCATCAAGGCCGACACCCCGGCCGGCAAGTACCTGACGGAGCACGGCGTCGAGCGCCGCGACTTCAACAGCTACGGCTCGCGCCGCGGCAACCACGAGATCATGATCCGCGGCACCTTCGCCAACATCCGCCTGCGCAACCAGATCGCGCCGGGCACCGAGGGCGGCTACACCCGCGACTTCACCCAGGCCGACGGGCCGGTGTCGTTCATCTACGACGCCTCCCGCAACTACATCGAGCAGAACATCCCGCTCGTCGTCCTGGCCGGCAAGGAGTACGGCTCCGGCTCCTCCCGCGACTGGGCCGCCAAGGGCACCGCTCTCCTCGGCGTCAAGGCCGTCATCGCCGAGTCCTACGAGCGCATCCACCGCTCGAACCTCATCGGCATGGGCGTCCTGCCGCTCCAGTTCCCGGAGGGCCGCACCGCCGAGTCCCTCGGCCTGACCGGCGAGGAGTCCTTCTCCGTCTCCGGCGTCACCGAGCTGAACGACGGCACCACCCCGCGCACGGTGAAGGTCACCACCGACACCGGCGTCGAGTTCGACGCGGTCGTCCGCATCGACACCCCGGGTGAGGCGGACTACTACCGCAACGGCGGCATCCTGCAGTACGTGCTGCGGAGCCTGATCCGCAAGTAGGAAGCAGCGCGCACAAGCCGAGGGCCGCACTCCCGTCACCGGGAGTGCGGCCCTCGGCCTTCGCGTGCCTCAGAACATCAGGCGGTACGTGTTCCAGCCACCGCTGCCGATCTTCACGGGGCTCTTGAACGGCGCGGAGCCGTTGCCCGTGCCCTTGTACAGGTACAGGGCCCCGCTCTTGTTGCGGGCCACGACGTCCGTGATGCCGTCGATGTCGATGTCACCGACGGACAGGATGTTGTTGTACGTGTTCCAGCCGCCACCGACACGGGTGCGGGAGGAGAAGGGCGCCTTGTAGTTGCCGGTGCCCTTGTACAGCCACAGGACGCCCGACTTGTCCTTGGCGACGATGTCGTCCTTGCCGTCGCCGGTCAGGTCGCCCTTGCCGGTGATGTGGGTGTAGGCGTCCCACCCGCCGCCGACCTTGTAGCGCTGGGTCAGCTTGCCGTTGCCGTACCCGAGGTACAGGTACAGGTTGCCGGAGCTGTCCCGGGCGAGCAGATCGTCGGCGGCGGCGCCACCCAGGTTGGCGCCGGAGAACAGCTGGTTGTAGATCTTCCAGCCGTTGCCCACCAAGGTGTGGTCCTCGGTCCCCCACGGCGCCCAGTAGAGCTGGCCGCCGGTGGTGACGTGCCAGATGCCGTCCGAGTAGCCGTCGGCGTCCTGGTCGACCTGCGTCATGGCGCGGGCGGACTGCCAGCCGTACCCGGAGTCCAGGCGGGACTCGAGCCCGCCCTCACCGGTCGGGTAGTAGCTCCACAGGTCACCGTTGCCGTCCACGCCGAACACCGGGTTGATCTGTGCGTCGCCCGGCAGGGCGGTGGAGCCGTACTTCGTGGCGCCCGAGGGCTTCAGGTCGGCCTGCGGCCGGGAAGCGGCCGACGGACCGTCGGCCGCGACGGCGGCACCCGTGCCCGTCGCCACCAGGGCGGCGGTGAGCGCCGCCGCCGTGGCACGCGCCAGGGCGCGACGCGTGTTCAGGCCAGAGCTTTTGGCCACGTGTGTCCTCCAGTTGACGATGCGAAAAGGCATCCGGAACGGATCGCGGGCCGGTGACGGCCCGGCATGATCCGGGATACTCCGTGATCCTTACACATGACGTTCACACGTCAATCAGATTTACCGCAGGGGACGAGAGCGGTACAGAACAGGTATGGAAGAGCAACGTGGGGCGTACAACCTTTTGCGGGGTACGCCGGTCACCCGGCGTACCCCGCGACTTCATCCCCCGCTCACCGTGGGGTTCAGGACAGCAGCTCCACCTCCGCCAGCGTGTGCTCGCCGTCCAGGACCAGCCGGTACTTCGCGTAGGTGCCCGGTGACTTCACCGAGAACGCCCGGGTCTGCCGGTCCCAGGCGAAGGACTCCCCGGAGCGCTGGTCCAGCGTCCGCCAGGTCGTGCCGTCGGCCGAGCCCTGGAGCTTCCAGCCGGCCGGTGCCTTCGCGTGGTCCTTCGGCGAAGTCAGCGTGTACTGGGCCGCCTTCACGCCCTTGCCGGAGACCGGGAGGTCCACCGACGTCACGCCCGCCTCGGTCGCCGAGGTGTTGTCGAACAGGGCGCCCGCACCGGTGACGGCGTCCGCGCGCGGGGTCGGCACCTCGTCGTCCTGGGTGACCGACGGCGGGGCCGCGTCCTTGCCGGTGCCCCACGAGGAGGGCTTCGCGCCCATGTCGAACTCCAGGACGCCGCCCTTGGCGATCACCGAGTGGGGGAGCGAAGTGGAGTTCCAGCGCTTGCCGTTGACCTTCAGGCCCTGCACGTAGACGTTCTTGGTGCTGTTCTTCGGGGCCTTGACGACCAGCTTGCGGCCGTTCTCCAGGTGCACCGTCGCCTTGGTGAACTGCGGGGAGCCGATGGCGTATTCGCCGCTGCCCATCACCAGCGGGTAGAAGCCGAGCGAGGAGAAGAGGAACCAGGCCGACTGCTCGCCGTTGTCCTCGTCACCGTGGTAGCCCTGGCCGATCTCGCTGCCGGTGTACAGACGCTGGAGCACCTCGCGGACGTTCTTCTGCGTCTTGTACGGCTGCCCGGCCGCGTCGTACATGTACAGGGCGTGGTGGGCGACCTGGTTGGAGTGCCCGTACATGCCCATCCGGACGTCCCGCGCCTCGGTCATCTCGTGGATGACCCCGCCGTAGGAGCCCTTGAACTCGGGGGAGGCCGTCTCGGGGGTGGCGAGGTACTCGTCGAGCTTGTCGCCGAGCCCCTTGCGGCCGCCGTAGAGGTTGGCGAGGCCGCGGCTGTCCTGCGGGGCGGTGAAGGCGTAGCCCCAGCCGTTGGTCTCCGTGTAGTCGTAGCCCCACACGCGCGGGTCGTACTTCTCGGAGTCCACCCGCCACTCGCCCTTGGCGTTCTTGCCCTGGAAGAAGCCGGCCTTCGAGTCGAAGAGGTTCACGTAGTCCTGCGCGCGGTTGAGGAAGTACGCCGACTCCTCCTTGTACCGCTTCTCGCCGGTCTCCTTGTAGAGCTTCTCGCCCATCTTGGCGATGCCGTAGTCGTTGAGGTAGCCCTCCAGCGCCCACGACAGGCCCTCGTGCGTCTCGGAGCTGGTGTAGCCGAGGAACGGCGAGGTCTCCATGCCCTTGCGGCCCACGCCCGAGGACGGGGGCACCACGGTGGCGTTCTTGACGGCCGCGTCGTAGGCCGCCTTCGCGTCGAAGTCGACGCCCTTGACGTAGGCGTCCGCGAAGGCCACGTCGGAGGAGGTGCCGGTCATCAGGTCCGCGGCGCCGGGCGAGGACCAGCGGGAGGTCCAGCCGCCGTCCTTGTAGTGCTGCACGAAGCCGTCGACCAGCTCACCGGCCTTGGACGGGGTCAGGAAGGAGTACGCGGGCCAGGTGGTCCGGTACGTGTCCCAGAAGCCGTTGTTGACGTAGACCTTGCCGTCGACGATCTTGGCGCCGGTCTCCGTCGGGGTGTCCTCCTTGACCGCCTTGGAGAAGGGGGAGGCGTACTTGTACTTGCCGTCGACCTTCTCGTGGCCGGCGTTCGGGTACAGGTACAGCCGGTAGAGGCTGGAGTACAGCGTGGTCAGCTGGTCCTGCGTGGCGCCCTCGACCTCGACCTTGCCGAGGACCTCGTCCCACTGCTTCTGGGCGTCGCGCTTGACCTTGTCGAAGGAGGCGCGCGCGGGGATCTCCTGGCGCAGGTTGTCCTTCGCCTGCTCGACGCCGATCAGCGAGGTCGCGATGCGCAGCGTCACGGCGCGGTCCTTGCCCGCGTCGAAGCGCAGGTGGCCCTTGACGCCGCTGGAGTCGCCGCCGGTGACCTTGCTGTCGAACTCGCCGTACACGAAGAGGCGGGTGGCACCGGTGGACAGCCCGGACTTGACGTCCGAGTAGCCGGTGAAGGTGCCGTTCTCCTTGTCCAGGGTGAGGCCGGCCTGGTCGGTGACGTTGTCGAAGATCACGCTCGCGTCGTCACCCGGGTAGGTGAAGCGCATCATCGCCGCGTGGTCGGTCGGCGTCATCTCGGCCTTGAGGCCGTTCTCGAACCGCACGCCGTAGTAGTACGGCCGGGCGGTCTCGTTCTCGTGCCGGAAGGCCAGCTCGCGGGCGTCGCGGCCGGTGTCCGGGGTGCCGGACGCGGCCGAGGGCATCACCTGGAAGGTCTGCCGGTCGCCCATCCACGGGCTCGGCTCGTGGCTCGCGCTGAACGCCTGGAGGGTGGGCAGGTTGTCCGCGTTGTTGCCGCGCGCGTACTCGTAGAGCCAGCTGAGCGATCCGGCGTTGGTCACCGGCGTCCAGAAGTTGAAGCCGTGCGGTACCGCGGTCGCCGGGAAGTTGTTGCCGCGCGAGAAGCTGCCGCTGGAATTCGTGCCGCGGGTGGTGAGCGCGTGGTCGGAGAGGTGGGCCTTCGGGCGCTCGTACGCGGCCCGCTCGATCTTCACGTCGTCCAGCCAGCCGCGGAACTTCGCCGGGCCCTTGGGGGAGTCGTACGCCACCAGGATCCGGTCGACGGTCTTGCCGGCCGCGACCGAGCCGATGCCCGACTCGACGCTGTTCCACTGGTTGACGTAGAGGATCTTGGCGTCGCCCTGACCGCGCGGCGTCAGCGGGAATCCGTGCTGGTCGGTGGCCTTGAGGTCGCTGAGGTAGGTGCCGTCGGTGAAGGCGAGGTCGACGGAGACGTTCGTGGCGTCGTAGTCGAGGTCGCCGTCGGCCATGGAGGGGAAGATCTTGTACGACAGCTCGCTGCGGCGGTCGACCTTCACGTTGACGTCGAAGACCTTGTTGTACGAGTAGCCCCGGCCGTCCGCGGTGTGCCGGCCCGCGTAGCGCAGGGCGTGCGTGCCGGTGAAGCCCGCGCCCGACTTCGCGGTCGGCGAGCCGGTCGGGCCGCGGTCGACCAGGGAGAGCATGTCCTCGGGCACCGGGGTGTCGCCGGCGCCGGTGGACAGCTGGAAGTCGGCGAGCTGGAGGGCGTCGCCCGCGCCGTTGTTCTTGGTGATCTCCAGCCGGAAGTGCTGGTACTCGGCGGCCTCGGCGAGGTCGTACGTCTTCGTCTGGAAGCGCTCGCCGAAGGATTCCCCGGAACGGGAGTCCAGCGTCTGCCAGGTCTCGCCGTCCGCCGAGCCCTTCAGCGTCCAGTCCACCGGGTCGCGTTCGTCGTGGTCGTTGGCCGAGGTGAGGGCGTATTTGGCGATCTTGGTCGACTTGTCCAGGTCGAACTCGACCCAGCCCGTCTTCTCGAAGGTCAGCCACTTGGTGCCCGGCTCGCCGTCGACGAGGTTCTCCTTGACCTCCCCGCCGTTCGTGTTCTCGGCGCTGGCCCGTACGCCGGTCACGTGGTCGGTGACGTTGCCCGGTATGCCGGTGGTGTACCCGCCGTCCACACCGGAGGACCGCTTGCCGCCGTCCGCGCCGGTGTCCACGGTGTTGAGCCAGTCCGGAGCCGGGTCGTCCGCCTCGAACGAGGAGGCGAACTCCCGGTCGGCTCCGGCCGGAGCCTGCGGCAGCGCGACCGCCGCCCCCTGTGAACCCACCGCCAAAGCGAAGGCGGTCGTCAGTACGACCGCCGGACCCCATCTGTGCCGAACTCTGTATTCCATGTCCTGGCCACCCTCCCTGCGCGTGGGACAACGTTGTCAAATCTGCTGCGCAAGGACCAGTAGGGGTCAAGTGGCATGTGATGTCAAGGGTGTTGGATGTGGCGTTCGGGGCTTATGCCAGGGATTCTTACGGCATGGCGTGCACAGGCCACTCATATTTCCGGGAGGTCTCAACTCGGAAAAGACGTACCGCCAACCTTGCTTTCGATCTTGATCCGCTGGCGGGAAGTGGACTATACCTGTCGCCCACCGGGGGATACGGGGGGAACCGCGAAGGGGAACCGCCCAAGCGCCCGAGCAGCACTTTTCAGCAGAGCAGTACCAGCGTTTCCCGCACGACCCAGCGTGACCCGATCGCGGTGCCGGGGAGGATCCGGTTCACCGCCTGAGTCCTGTAGAAGGCGAGGACTTGAGCATGGGATCCACTTCCGCCGAGAACAACGGTACGGGCGTCGGCCGCCGCGATCTGATCAAGCGCTCCGCCGCGCTCGGCCTGATCTCCGTACCGACCATGAGCTTCCTCTCCGCCTGTGCGAGCGGCGGCGGGGACGACCAGGAGAAGGCCAAGGCGGGCGAGAAGTCCGCGAAGAACCCTCTCGCGGTCAACGACAGCGCCCAGATGGAATTCGTCCTCTTCGACGGCGGCTTCGGCAAGGAGTACGCCGAGGACGCCGTGAAGCTGTACGAGAAGGCCTTCCCGAAGGCCAAGGTGAAGTTCTCCGCCACCCAGAAGATCCAGTCGACCCTCCAGCCGCGCTTCAACGGCGGCAACCCGCCCGACCTCGTCGACAACTCCGGCGCCGAGCAGATGGACATGGGCGTCCTGGTCGGCAAGAAGCAGCTCGCCGACCTCACCCCGCTCCTCGACGCCCCGTCCTACGACGACCCGAACAAGAAGGTCCGCGACACGCTGCGCCCCGGCATCGTGGAGATGGGCCAGTTCGACGGCGAACCGGTCTGGATCCTGTACTACGCGTACACGGTCTACGGGAACTGGTACTCGCAGAAGGCGCTCGACTCGCTGGACGCGGAGTACCCGAAGACCTGGGACGAGATGCTCGCGGTCTGCGAGAAGGCCAAGAAGAAGGGCATGGCCGGCTGGACGTACGCGGGCAAGTACCCGTACTACATCCCCTTCTCGATGTCCCCGATGATCGCCAAGGTCGGCGGTGTCGAGGTGCTGGACGCCATCGACAACCTGGAGCCGAACGCCTGGAAGCACCCGGCGGTCAAGACGGTCTTCGAGGCCTGGTACGAGCTGTACAAGAAGGGCTACATCCTCAAGGGCACCCCCGGCCTGGACCACATCCAGTCGCAGACCGCCTGGGCCAAGGGCAAGGCCCTGTTCATCCCCAACGGCTCCTGGGTGGAGAACGAGTCGGCCAAGGTCATCCCCGCCGACTTCGACCTCGCGGTGTCCGCCCCGCCCGGCATCGACGACAGCGACAAGATGCCCTTCGGCACGATGTGGGCCTCCGGCGGCGAGCCCTTCATCGTCCCGGCCAAGGCGGCCAACGGCGCCGGCGGCATGGAGCAGCTGCGCGTCATGCTCAGCGAGGCCTCCTCGAAGAACTTCACCAGCAAGGTGAAGTCGCTCAGCGCCTACAACGGCGGCACCGACGGCATCGAGCTGACCCCGGGCCTCAAGTCCGGCGTGGCGGCGCTGGAGCTGGCCGGCAGCAACGTGGTGAACCCGCGGATGCAGGACTGGTACGTGCAGCTCCAGAAGGAGAAGATCGGCGTCGGCTGCCTGGGCGAGATGATGGCGGGCCGGATGACTCCGGCCGAGACCATCAAGAAGATCCAGGGCTTCGCCGACGACGCCGCCAAGGACTCGTCGATCAAGCACTACAAGCACCAGTGAGGAAGCGTCACCAGGGCCTGTCCGGCGCCGGCGCGCCGGACGGGCCCTGGCGGCGCCACCCGCGCTCAGATCGGGGTCGGTAGCAATGCAGCACGGCAAGTACCGGTTCATCGTGGGGTTCCTCGCGGTACCCCTGGGGCTGTACACGCTCTTCGTGGTCTGGCCGTTCATCCAGTCCATCTACTACTCGTTCACGGACTGGACCGGGCTGAGTCCCGAGTTCAAGATGGTCGGCTTCGACAACTACTCGCGGATGCTCGACGACGACATCTTCTGGAAGTCGTTGTGGCACAGCGTGTTGTTCGCCCTGCTGGTGCCGCTGGTGACGCTCGGCCTGGCGCTCTTCTTCTCCTTCATGATCAACGTGGGCGGGCGGAAGCGGAAGGGCGGCCCGGTGATCACCGGTGTCCGCGGTTCCGGCTTCTACAAGATCGTCTACTTCTTCCCGCAGGTGCTCTCCATCGCGATCGTCGCCCTGCTGTTCCAGTTCGCCTACAACCCCGACAGCGGCGCGGTCAACTCCCTGCTGCGCGGGATCGGCCTGGACTCGGTCCAGCCGCTGTGGCTCGGCGACCCGAACCTCGCGCTGTGGTGCGTGATGGCGGTGCTCGTCTGGTCCACCGTCGGCTTCTTCGTGGTCCTCTTCTCGGCGGGCATGGCCTCCATCCCGGCGGAGCTGTACGAGGCCGCGCTGCTGGACGGGGCGAACCGCTTCACGACCTTCTTCAAGGTCACCCTGCCGCTGCTGTGGGACACCGTGCAGTCCGGCTGGGTCTACATGGGGATCCTCGCGCTCGGCGCCGAGTCCTTCGCGGTCGTGCAGATCATGACGACCGGGCCCGGCGGACCCGACTACTCGACCACCGTGACGGTCCTGTACGTGTACCAGAAGGCGTTCCGGGACGGTCAGGCCGCCTACGCCACCACCATCGGCGTCGCCCTGCTCCTCGTCACGCTGGCCTTCGCGGCCCTCGTGATGAAGCTGGGCCGGCGCGAGCGGCTGGAGTACTGAGCAATGAAGACGACCGAGACCCCCGCCCCCGTGCCGGCCGAGTCCGGCGCGCCCGTCCTGAAGACCGAGGCCGCGCCCGGCGGACTCCGCAAGGGGAAGAAGGAGGGCACCGCCCTCAACGTCTTCTCCCACGGCGTCCTGGTCATCTGGGCGATCATGGTCGGCATGCCGCTGGTGTGGGCGGTGATGACGTCCTTCAAGGACGACGCCTCCATCTTCGGCTCGCCCTGGTCGCTGCCCACCGAGCTGAACTTCGACAACTGGTCGCGAGCCTGGTCCCAGGCGCACATGAGCGACTACTTCCTCAACACCGTCATGGTGGTGGGCGGTTCGCTCGTCGGCACCCTGGTGCTGGGCTCCATGGCCGCCTATGTGCTGGCCCGGTTCGACTTCCCGGGCAACCGGTTCATCTATTACTTGTTCATCGGCGGCATGAGCTTCCCGATCATGCTCGCGCTGGTCCCGCTGTTCTACGTCGTGGACAACATGGGGCTGCTGAACACCATCCACGGGCTGATCCTGGTCTACATCGCCTACTCGCTGCCCTTCACGGTGTTCTTCCTGACCGCCTTCTTCCGGACCCTGCCCAGCTCGGTGGCGGAGGCGGCGTTCGTGGACGGGGCCTCGCACACCAGGACGTTCTTCCAGGTCATGCTGCCGATGGCCAAGCCCGGCCTGATCAGCGTGGGGATCTTCAACTTCCTGGGACAGTGGAACCAGTACATGCTGCCGACCGTGCTCAACACGGACCCGGACAAGCACGTCCTCACCCAGGGCCTGGTGCAGCTGGCGGTCAGCCAGGGGTACAAGGGCGACTGGTCGGGCCTGTTCGCGGGCCTGGTGATGGCCATGCTGCCGGTGCTGGCGGCCTACATCATCTTCCAGCGCCAGGTGGTCCAGGGACTCACCGCGGGCGCCCTGAAGTAGCGCCTCCGCGCTTCCCGACGTGTTCGCGCGTGCCGCCTCCGGCCTCCGGGGGCGGCACGCGCGTGTGTGCGGCCACGCACCCGTGGGGGCCCTGATGCGGTTCAACCTCTTGACGGGAGGCGACCCGAACGGCTCAGCTTAGAGTTCACTAGTTGGACATGGACGGGGCCTCATCGAAGCGGCCCCGCGCGCAGGAGGTCGTCGTGGAGACTCCGGGGTCGCAGTCGTCGCTGCACCGAGCCAACCTGGAACGGGTCGTACGAGCGGTACGGCTCGCCGGTTCGCTCACGCAGGCGGAGATCGCGAGGACGACGGGCCTGTCCGCGGCGACCGTCTCGAACATCGTCCGGGAGCTGAAGGAGGGCGGGACCGTCGAGGTCACGCCCACGTCGGCGGGCGGCAGGCGGGCCCGCAGCGTCTCGCTGAGCGGGGACGCCGGCATCGTCATCGGCGTGGACTTCGGCCACACCCACCTGCGTGTCGCGATCGGGAACCTGGCCCATCAGGTGCTCGCCGAGGAGGCCGAGCCGCTGGACGTGGACGCCTCCTCGGACCAGGGCTTCGACCGGGCGGAACAGCTGGTCAGCCGGTTGGTCGAGGCCACCGGCGTCGACCGCTCCAAGATCGCCGGAGTGGGTCTGGGCGTGCCCGGCCCGATCGACGTGGAGTCCGGGACGCTGGGCTCGACCGCCATCCTGCCCGGCTGGGGCGGCACCCGGCCCGCCGAGGAGCTGCGGGGGCGGCTCGGCGTGCCGGTGCACGTGGACAACGACGCCAACCTCGGCGCCCTGGGGGAGCTGGTCTGGGGGAGCGGCCGGGGGGTGCGGGACCTGGCGTACATCAAGGTCGCCAGCGGTGTCGGCGCGGGCCTGGTGATCAACGGGAAGATCTATCGGGGCCCGGGCGGCACAGCGGGAGAAATCGGGCATATCACCCTCGATGAAGCCGGTCCCGTCTGCCGTTGCGGCAACCGGGGTTGCCTGGAGACCTTCGCGGCAGCACGCTATGTGCTTCCGCTCCTCCAGCCCAGCCACGGCACCGATCTGACGATGGAGGGCGTCGTACGGCTGGCACGGGACGGTGACCCGGGCTGCCGTCGGGTGATCGCCGACGTCGGCCGCCACATCGGCAGTGGAGTCGCCAACCTCTGCAACCTGCTCAATCCGAGCCGGGTCGTCCTCGGCGGCGATCTCGCCGAGGCCGGTGAGCTGGTGCTCGGCCCGATAAGGGAGTCCGTCGGGCGGTACGCCATCCCCAGCGCGGCGCGCCAACTCTCCGTGCTTCCCGGGGCACTTGGGGGCCGTGCGGAGGTGCTCGGGGCGCTCGCCCTCGCCCTCAGTGAAATGGGCGATTCGACCCTTTTGGACGGAAGTATGACCGGCGCCCTGCCGGCGGCCACGCCTGCCTTCACTTAGAGCACGGATGGCACCGTTGTCATCTCGTTAAGGATTTACTTCTTGACGCCGTACGCGCGGCCGAGTTGACTTCCAGCCACCTCGGCCGCAACGACGCGGCCTCGTCAGGGAGGTTTGTGAAGTGAACACGCGTATGCGTCGTGCCGCCTTTGCCGTCGCCGCCGGCGCCATGGTCGTCTCGCTTGCTGCCTGTGGCAGCGCCGCGGAGTCCGGCGACAACGACTCGTCCGACTCGGCCGCCAAGAAGGGCGACGACATCAAGGTCGGTCTCCTGCTTCCGGAGAACCAGACCGCTCGCTACGAGAAGTTCGACAAGCCCATGATCGAGAAGAAGGTCAAGGAGCTCACGAACAACAAGGGCGAGGTCGTCTACGCCAACGCCAAGCAGGACGCCAGCCTGCAGAACCAGCAGGTCGACACGATGGTGACCAACAAGGTCGACGTGCTGATCCTGGACGCGGTGGACTACAAGGCCATCGCCGGCTCGGTGAAGAAGGCCAAGGACGCCGGCATCAAGGTCGTCGCCTTCGACCGCCTCGCCGAGGGCCCGATCGACGCCTACACCTCGTTCGACAACGTCACCGTCGGTAAGACGCAGGGCGAGGCGCTGCTGAAGGCGCTGGGCGACAAGGCCAAGGACAGCCAGGTCGTCATGATGAACGGCTCGTCCACCGACCCGAACGCCGCCCAGTTCAAGGAGGGCGCCCACGCCGCCCTCGACGGCAAGGTGAAGGTCGGCCGCGAGTACGACACCAAGGAGTGGAAGCCGGAGAACGCCAACGCCAACATGGAGGGCGCCATCTCCGCCCTCGGCAAGGACAAGATCGCCGGCGTCTACTCCGCCAACGACGGCATGGCGGGCGGCATCATCACCGCCCTGAAGGCCGCCGGCATCGCCGACATCCCGGTCACCGGCCAGGACGCCGAACTCGCGGGTGTGCAGCGCATCGTCACCGGTGAGCAGTACATGAGCGTCTTCAAGTCCTACCCGAAGGAGGCCGAGGTCGCGGCCGAGATGGCCGTGAAGCTGGCCAAGGGCGAGTCGCTCGACTCCATCGCCAACGACAAGGTCGACAGCGAGTCCGCCAAGGGCGTCCCCGCGGTCATCGTCCCGGTCGTCTCGCTGACCAAGGACAACATCAAGGACACCGTCATCAAGGACGGCTTCTACACGATCGACGAGATCTGCGCCGGCAAGTACAAGGCCGCCTGCGACAAGATCGGTCTGAAGTAAGCGGATCCCGCGTCCCGAGCTGACTGAGCCGCCCGGGACCGGCCGCCCCAGCTCCTCCGGCGCCCCGCACTCATCAGCCCCGCAAGCTACGCGGGGCGCCGGACGGACCCTCCCCCCAACCTTTCTGCACAACCTCCCGCCGGGTCAGGCGGCGAAGGAGATGGTTCACGTGTCCGCTACGCCCGTGCTGGCGTTGCGCGGGGTCTCCAAGCGATTCGGTGCCGTCCAGGCGCTCACCGACGTAGAGCTTGAGGTCCACGCCGGTGAGGTGGTCGCCCTGGTGGGCGACAACGGCGCCGGAAAGTCCACGCTGGTCAAGACGATCGCCGGCGTGCACCCCATCGATGAGGGCGCCATCGAGTGGGACGGCAGGTCCGTCTCGATCAACAGGCCGCACGACGCCCAGAACCTCGGCATCGCGACCGTCTACCAGGACCTCGCGCTGTGCGACAACATCGACGTCGTCGGCAACCTCTACCTGGGCCGGGAGCTGCGCAAGCGCGGCGTCCTGGACGAGGTGGAGATGGAGCGCCGCTCCCGCGAGCTGCTGGACACGCTGTCCATCCGCATCCCGAGCGTGCGCATCCCGATCGCCTCGCTCTCCGGCGGTCAGCGCCAGGTCGTGGCGATCGCCCGCTCCATGCTCGGCGAGCCGAAGCTGGTCATCCTGGACGAGCCCACCGCCGCCCTCGGCGTCGAGCAGACCGCCCAGGTCCTCGACCTCGTCGAGCGGCTGCGCGAGCGTGGCCACGCGGTCATCCTCATCAGCCACAACATGGCCGACGTCAAGGCGGTCGCCGACAAGGTCGCCGTCCTGCGCCTCGGGCGCAACAACGGCATCTTCGAGGTCAAGTCGACCTCGCAGGAAGAGATCATCTCCGCCATCACGGGCGCCACGGAGAACGCCGTGACCCGTCGTGCGGCGCGCACCAATGGGGAGATCAAGAAGTGAGCATCGACAAGACCTCCACGGCCGCCGAGGAGAGCTCGGTGGAGAACGCCGACGCGGCTCCCGCCGCGGTCGCCGCGGTCGACCCCCGGCTGCTGGTGCGCGAGCAGGGCCTCGCCGGCTACCTCGGCGAGTTCAAGCGGAAGATGAAGGCCGGCGACCTCGGGTCCATCCCGGTCGTCGTGGGCCTGCTGGTCATCTGGGCCATCTTCACCAGCCTGAACTCCAACTTCCTCACCGCCGGCAACTTCTCCGACATGTCGGTCGCCATGGTCGGCACCGGCATGATCGCCGTCGGTATCGTCTTCGTCCTGCTGCTCGGCGAGATCGACCTGTCGGTCGGCTCGGTCAGCGGTGTCGCGGGCGCCACCTTCGCGGTGCTCAGCGTCACGCACGGGATGAACGAGATACTCGCCCTGGTGCTGGCGATCCTCACCGGAACCGCGGCCGGCGCCATCCACGGCTTCGTCTTCGCCCGCATCGGCGTCCCCGCCTTCGCCGTCACCCTGGCCGGCCTGCTGTTCTGGCAGGGCTTCATGCTGCAGATCCTGGGCGACAACGGCACGATCAACCTCGACTCCGACGGCGTGGTCGTCAAGCTGACCAGCTACTACTTCAGCGACGTGGCCGCCGCCTACGGCCTGGCGATCGTCGTCACCGCCGGGTACTTCCTCAGCGCGTTCTTCGACAACCGGCGCCGTGAGTCCGTCGGAGTGCCGTCCCGGCCGCTGAACGAGATCATCGTGCGCACGGTGCTGCTCGCCGTGCTGGCCTTCGCCGTGGCGATCGTCTTCAACCAGTACAAGGGCCTGCCGCTGGCCGTCGTGATCTTCCTGGCCTTCCTGCTGCTCACGGACTTCGTCCTGCGCCGCACCGCCTACGGCCGGAAGATCTTCGCACTCGGCGGCAGCGTCGAGGCGTCCCGCCGGGCCGGCATCAACGTCGAGCTGGTGCGGATCTCGGTCTTCGCGATCGCGGGCACCTTCGCCGCGATCGGCGGCCTCTTCGTCGCCTCGAAGATCGCCTCCGCCAACCAGGGCGCGGGTACCGGTGAGTTCCTGATGAACGTCATCGCCGCGGCCGTCATTGGCGGCACGTCCCTCTTCGGCGGCCGCGGCCGCACCTGGGACGCGCTGCTCGGTGTGATGGTCATCATCTCGATCCAGTACGGCCTCGCCCTTGAGGGCATCGCCTCGCCGGTCCAGTACATGATCACCGGTGGCGTGCTGCTGGCGACCGTCGTCATCGACGCGGTCACCCGCAAGACCCAGAAGACGGCCGGCCGCGCGTAGCGGCCACCGAAGCCCCTGGTGCGGCCAGTACGGCCGACGACCGCCCGCCCGCCCGGCTGAGCCCCGGGAGGGCGGGCGGACCGTTGTGCCGTGGCGTTCGGGGGACGGTGCGCGTCGGTCGCCGTCGGCGGGGCAGTCGTAGAACGGTCCGCCGCTGGGTAAGGCCGAACGCGTGACGTACGACGCACCGCCCGGACACGTTCCGCCACGGCGGAACATTAGACTCGGGCAGGCCCGGCAACAGCTCTACTGCAAGGAGGCACGGGTGCCGCTGCTGACCCGCATCACGGGACCGCGCGATCTGGACCGGCTCAGCCTGGAAGAGCTGGGCGGCCTGGCAGAGGAGATCCGCACCTTCCTGGTCGACGCCGTGTCCAAGACCGGCGGCCACCTCGGCCCCAACCTCGGCGTGGTGGAACTCACCCTCGCCCTGCACCGCGTCTTCGACTCCCCGAAGGACAAGGTGCTCTGGGACACGGGCCACCAGTCCTACGTGCACAAGCTGCTCACCGGCCGCCAGGACTTCTCCAGGCTGAAGATGAAGGGCGGCCTGTCCGGCTACCCCGCGCAGGCCGAGTCCGAGCACGACGTCATCGAGAACAGCCACGCCTCCACGGTCCTCGGCTGGGCCGACGGCATCGCCAAGGCCAACCAGGTCCTCGACCGCGACGACCACGTGGTCGCCGTCATCGGCGACGGCGCGCTCACCGGCGGCATGGCCTGGGAGGCGCTGAACAACATCGCCGCCGCCAAGGACCGCCCCCTCGTCATCGTCGTCAACGACAACGAGCGCTCCTACGCGCCCACCATCGGCGGCCTCGCCAACCACCTGGCGACCCTGCGCACCACCGACGGCTACGAGCGCTTCCTGGCCCGCACCAAGGAGGTCCTGGAGCGCACCCCGGTCGTCGGCCGCCCGCTCTACGACACCCTGCACGGCGCCAAGAAGGGCCTGAAGGACTTCATCGCCCCGCAGGGCATGTTCGAGGACCTCGGCCTGAAGTACGTCGGCCCGATCGACGGCCACGACCTGGAGGCCCTGGAGTCCGCGCTCACCCGCGCCAAGCGCTTCGGCGGTCCGGTCATCGTGCACTGCCTCACCGAGAAGGGCCGCGGCTACCAGCCCGCCCTCCAGGACGAGGCGGACCGCTTCCACGCCGTCGGCAAGATCCACCCCGACACCGGCCTGCCCATCTCCACCTCGGGCGCCGACTGGACCAGCGTCTTCGGTGAGGAGATGGTGAAGATCGGCGAGGAGCGGGAGGACGTGGTCGCCATCACGGCCGCCATGCTCCAGCCGGTCGGCCTCGACAAGTTCGCCAAGGCCTTCCCGGACCGCGTCTACGACGTCGGCATCGCCGAGCAGCACGGCGCGGTCTCCGCGGCCGGCCTCGCCCACGGCGGGGTGCACCCGGTCTTCGCGGTGTACGCCACCTTCCTCAACCGCGCCTTCGACCAGGTGCTGATGGACGTGGCCCTGCACAAGTGCGGCGTCACCTTCGTGCTGGACCGCGCCGGTGTCACCGGCACCGACGGCGCCTCCCACAACGGCATGTGGGACATGTCGATCCTCCAGGTCGTCCCCGGCCTGCGGCTGGCCGCCCCGCGCGACGCCGACCAGGTCCGCGCCCAGCTGCGCGAGGCCGTCGAGGTCGACGACGCGCCGACCGTGGTCCGCTTCTCCAAGGGCGCGGTCGGCCCCGCCGTGCCCGCCGTCGGCCGCGTCGGCGGCATGGACGTGCTGCGCGCCCCCGGCACCGACACCCCGGACGTCCTGCTGGTGTCCGTCGGCGCGCTCGCGCCGATGTGCCTGGAGGTGGCGGACCTGCTGGACAAGCAGGGCATCTCCACCACCGTGGTCGACCCGCGCTGGGTGAAGCCGGTCGACGAGGCCATGGCGCCCCTCGCCGAGCGCCACCGCGTGGTCGTCACCGTCGAGGACAACTCGCGCGTCGGCGGTGTCGGCTCCGCCGTCGCCCAGGCGCTGCGCGACGCGGGCATGGACGTGCCGCTGCGCGACTTCGGCATCCCGCCGCGCTTCCTCGACCACGCCTCCCGCGCCGAGGTCCTGGCCGAGATCGGGCTCACCGCGCCCGACATCGCCCGCCAGGTCACCGGTCTGGTGGCCAAGCTCGACGGCCGCTACGACCGCACGGGCGCCGACGCGGACGCCGTGCAGGCGGCCCGCGACTGACGGGACGCCGGCGCTGTTGCGCCGATGGGCCGGTCTCTCCACCCGTTGCGGTGGTGAAACCGGCCCATCCGCGTGAATCGGCTCACGCCGGGGCATACGCAGTACGCCCCCCTCTCGATCATGTCGGGGACGACAAGCGTCGGAGGTACGCGTGAGCAACAGCAGTCTTTTCAGGACCAAGAAGATCGAACAGTCGATCCGGGACACGGAGGAACCGGAGCACGCGCTCAAGAAATCCCTGTCCGCGCTGGATCTGACCGTCTTCGGCGTCGGTGTCATCATCGGCACCGGCATCTTCGTACTCACCGGCACGGTCGCCAAGAACAACGCCGGGCCCTCCGTGGCCCTGGCGTTCGTGGTCGCCGGTGTGGTGTGCGGGCTCGCCGCGCTCTGCTATGCCGAGTTCGCCTCCACCGTCCCGGTGGCGGGTTCCGCCTACACCTTCTCCTACGCCTCGCTCGGCGAACTGCCCGCGTGGATCATCGGCTGGGACCTGGTCCTGGAGTTCGCGCTGGGCACGGCGGTGGTGGCCGTCGGCTGGTCGGGGTACATCCGTTCGTTCTTCGACAACGCCGGCGTGACGTTCCCCGAGACCCTGGGCGGCCGGGACGGGGCCGACGGCTTCGGCTTCGACATCCTCGCCGCCGCCCTGGTGCTGGTGCTCACCGGCATCCTCGTCCTCGGCATGAAGCTCTCGGCGCGGATCACCTCGCTGGTCGTCGCCATCAAGGTGACCGTCGTCCTCATCGTGATCATCGCGGGTGCCTTCTTCATCAAGGGTTCCAACTACGACCCGTTCGTCCCGAAGTCGCAGCCGGTGGATGCCGGGGCGGGGCTCGACTCGCCACTGATCCAGCTGATGTTCGGCTGGGCACCGGCGAACTTCGGCGTCATGGGCATCTTCACCGCGGCCTCGGTCGTCTTCTTCGCCTTCATCGGCTTCGACATCGTCGCCACGGCCGCCGAGGAGACCCGCAACCCGCAGCGGGACATGCCCCGCGGCATCCTCGGCTCGCTGTTCATCTGCACCGCCCTCTACGTCGCCGTCTCGATCGTCGTCACCGGCATGCAGCACTACAGCGAACTGTCCGTCGACGCCCCGCTCGCCGACGCCTTCAAGTCCACCGGGCACCCGTTCTTCGCCGGCGTGATCAGCTTCGGCGCCGCCGTCGGCCTGACCACGGTGTGCATGATCCTGCTGCTCGGCCAGACCCGGGTGTTCTTCGCGATGAGCCGCGACGGGCTGCTGCCCCGCTTCTTCTCCCGCGTCCACCCGAAGTTCCGGACGCCGTACCGGCCGACCATCCTGCTCGGCGTGATCATCGCGATCGTGGCGGGCTTCACCAGCCTGAGCGAGCTGGCCGAGCTGGTGAACATCGGCACGCTGTTCGCGTTCGTCATCGTGGCGATCAGCGTGATCATCCTGCGCCGGACCCGCCCGGACCTGCCGCGCGCCTTCCGCACCCCGCTGGTTCCGGTGCTGCCGATCGTGTCGGTGGCCGCGTCGCTCTGGCTGATGCTGAACCTGCCCGCCGAGACCTGGGTCCGGTTCGGCATCTGGATGGCCATCGGCGTCGTCGTGTACTTCCTCTACAGCCGCAACCACAGCCGTCTGGCCACCGGCGAGGAGACCCCGGCACCCCCGGCCGGCCAGTAGCCGGACGAAGGCGGCGCCCGGTCCCGGAGGAGTCGCTCCGGGACCGGGCGCTCGCCGTCACCGGGGCCGTACGGTCCGAGGCCCCGTCACCTCCGCTCCCAGTTCCGCCACCCGGCGGCGCAGCTCGCGGTCGGCCGTCACGACCAGGACGGGGCGCCGGTCGGCGGCCCGTTCGACCAGGCCGACCATGTGGTCGTCCCCGCTGCCGGGTGCCGACTCGACCCGTACGCCGTCGACGGACTCCACCCCGCGGGCCGCGCCCTCCACCACCAGCACGATCTCCACCGGACCGGTGTGACCCGGCACTCCGTCCGCCGCCAGGCGGTCGCGCAGGCGCTCCGCGGCCCCGCGCCGGTCGCGCCACCAGCCGTCGGGCACCGAGCCGACCACGTTCGCGGCGTCGACGATCACGAGCAGGGGTGCGTTGTCGTCCATGCGGTCAGGGTCGCACGCGGCCGCCGCCCCTCGACGGCACCCGATCGACACGGAGCCGGTGCCCCCGCTTACAGTGATGCGGTGAATGGCGACTGGCTTCTCCTCGGCCGCGACGGCCGCCTCAGCGTGTACCTGCCGACCGACGACGCCGCCCTCTGGCGTGCCGAACGCGTGCCCGCGGGCGCCTGGGAGGCCCCGCGACGGCTCGGCGGCGACCAGGCACTGCGCCCCGGCCTCGCGGTCGGCAGGGGCCCCGACGGCTACGCCCATCTGGTCGCCTGGCGGCCGACCGGCGCCGACCGGTCCGGACTCGTGCACACCACGCACTTCCGGCCGCTGCTCGCCCCCCTGGACTGGGAGCCGGCCGGCCACCCCAACAAGCAGGGCGACCGCACCGGAACGCCGGCCGTCGCGGTCGACGCCCAGGGGCGCGCCCACGTCTTCGTCCGCAACGGGGGCGGCGGCCTGAGCATGGTGGCCCAGAAGGAGAAGGGCGGCTGGGACCCCTGGCGCGACCTGAAGGGCCGCGGCGTCCAGGAGGCGCCCACGGCGGCGACGGCCGAGACCGGCCTGGTCGAGGTGTACGCGCCCGTCCCGGACGGCATCCTGCACTGGCGTCAGGACAAGGCGGGTGCGCGGCCGGTGCTGGGGGAGCGCCTCGACGCGGCGGTCCGCCCGGGCACCCTGCGCGCGCTCGCGACCTCCGCCGGGCACACCACCGTCCTGTACACCGACGACGGCACCGGTGAGCTGTGCGCCTGGCGCCCCGGCGGCAAGCCCACGCCCCTGGTGGCCGCCGCGGGACCCGGCCCCGTCTCCGCCGTCCGCTGTGTCATAGACGGTCACGACTGCACGGTGGTCGCCCAGCGCTCGGCGGGCAGCGGCCGGGTCGCCTTCGCCGCGTACCCCTCGGAACTGGAGGAGATGGGCGCGGCCTGGACCGAGTCGGGCCCCGCGCTCCCGGCCGACGCGACGGTCTCCCTGGCGCTGGACGCCGACGGCCGCCTGGTGGCCGCGACCCTCGCCCCGTCCACGGGGCAGCTCCACCTCGCCCGGCGGAAGGACGAGGCGGGGCTGGCGCTGGGAGCGTGGCAGGCCGTCTGACGCCACCCGGCGGCCCGGTGACGGACACATGGGGAACTGGTGAACGAACGGCATATGATGTTCCGCGTTCGACGGTCCCTGTCCGTGACACGGCGGGCTTCAGGAAGGTGCAGCAGGCCATGCGGAGAAAGTCGGCGGCCCCGGTCGGCACGGCCGGCCGGGTCGGGCCCGGCACCGCGGAGCGCGGGCACGACGGCGCGGCCGGACCGCCGCACGGCGACTGGCTCACCCTCGGCAGGGACGGCCGCCTCAGCCTCTACCTGCCCGCCGAGGGCGGCCTGGTGCGCTGGACGGAGACCGCCGTGGGCGGCCCGGACTGGAGCGGGCCGCACTTCGTGCCCGTCGCGGGGCTGACCGACCTGACGGTGGTGCAGGGGGCGGACACCTACGTCCACTTCCTGGGCCGCCGGGAGCGCGAGCGGTCCGACGGCGCGCCGGGCGTGGACGTCGTGCACGCCATCCAGTACCAGACCGGACTGGCCTTCACCGAGTGGCGCTCGCTGGGCAACCCGCACCGCGACCGCGCCGAGGGCCGGGGACTCGGGGTGCCCGTGGGGGCGGTCGCGTCCGACGGCACGGTGCACGTCTTCGTACGCAACGCGAACGGCGGCCTGTCGCTGCGCCGCGAGGCGCCGAACGGCAAGTGGCGCGCCTGGGAGGACCTGCGCGGCAACGGGATCGACGGACCGCCCGCGCCGGTCGCGCTGTCCGGCGGCCGGCTGGAGGTCTGCGCCGTCTCCGCTTCGGGCGTCCTGCTGTGGCGCCAGAACGAACCGGGCGGCGACTTCGCCGGGCCCCAGGGCCTCGCCCTGCGCCCGGTGCCGGGCACGGTCACCGCGGTGGAGACCGGGCCGGACCGGGCCACGTACTTCTGGACCGACGCCGAGAGCGGCGGCGCGGCCGCGTGGCGGGAGGGCGACTGGCCCGCCGCGCTGGGCGGATCGCCGGCCGAACGGCCGTACGCCTCCCTGCGCACGGCCGTGGACGGCTACGACTGCGTCGTCCTCGCCCACCGGACCCGGGACGGCTCCGCGCTGTTCGGCATGGGTGCCACGGAGAACGAGACCGGCGGATTCTGGTGGTACGCCCTGACCGAGTCGTGCCAGGGCGCACCGGCCCTGGCCCGCGATGGGCACGGGCGCGTGGTGATGGCGCTGATCGGGGCCGACGGCATCCCGAAGGTGGCCCGCCAGGACGACGGCACCGGCCTCGCCCTCACCCGCTGGCGAACCCTCGGCGCCTGAGCGACCGCCTGAGCGGCCGCCCGAGCGGTCGGCGTCCCGCGGCCGTCCCGTGCGGACGTCCTGGCGGGGAATCAGCCGCCCGTCGCGGGCGACTTCTTGGCGGACTCGGGGATCTCGGAGTCCGACCGGACGGCCTTCCACAAGTCGGCGGCCTGCGGCTCGGCGGCCACGACCCGGTTCGGGTCGGTCTTGTCGTACGCCACCGGCAGCATGATCGTCTCCATGGTGGCGGGGTCGACCCCGTTCATGCTGCGCGCGAACTCCGCCAGGCTGGTCAGCGAGGCCAGTTCGGAGTCCGTGGTGAGCGCGGTGGTGAGGCTGTCGGCGATCTTGTACGTCTTGGTGGGGCTGCCCAGCAGGTCCTGCTTCTTGACCTCGCTCAGCAGCGCGATCAGGAACTGCTGCTGGAGCCCGATGCGGCCGAGGTCGCTGCCGTCGCCCACCCCGTGCCGGGTGCGCACGAAGGCCAGGGACTCGGTGCCGTCGAGTGTGTGGGTGCCGGCGCTCAGGTCGAGGCCGCTCGCGGGGTCCTTGATGGGCTCCTCGACGGTGACGGGCACCCCGCCGATGGCGTCGACCAGGCCCTTGAACCCGGCGAAGTCGATCTCCATGTAGTGGTCCATGCGGACGCCGGACATCTTCTCCACGGTCTTGACCACGCAGGCCGGACCGGCCTGCGAGTACACGGAGTTGAACATCACGCGCTCCGCCTCCGGCAGGGCGGAGCCGTCGGACTTCTCGCACGCGGGGCGGGTGACCAGGGTGTCGCGCGGGATGCTCACGGCGACGGCCTGCTTGCGGCCCTCGGGTATGTGCACCACCAGGGCGGTGTCCGAACGGGCCCCGGCGACCTTGCCGGTGCCGAGCGAGGCGTTGTCGCCGGCGCGCGAGTCCGAGCCGAGGACCAGCAGGTTCTGTCCCGACGTCGGCAGCTTCTCCGGACGGTCGGTGCCGAGGGCCTTGTCCAGGTCGACCCCGTCGATGTTCCCGTTCAGGCCGCTGTAGAGCCAGTAGCCGGTGCCGCCGAGGGCGAGCAGGAGCACGACGAGCGACAGCAGGACGATCCGTCCCCAGCGTCTGCGGCGGCGTGGCGCGCGGCGACCGCCGTCCGGCGCGGCCCGGCGGGCACGCCGAGGCTCCGTGGTGGCGCTGTGCGTCATGGTGGTGGGTTCCTCTCCTCACGGGCTCCGCGGTGGCGGAGTCGCAGGGCCCGGGTGGGGGGAGGCCGGCCCGCTGGGCGGTCGTGTCAGTGCGAGCACTATATGTGCTCACGCCCAGTTATTTTGCGAGCGGGGAACCATAGCGGGTAACAGCGATGTACGCCACATTAACTCCCCTTGACCAGCCTTAAGGGTGACATAAGATGTGGCGAACCTGTGACGGCTGTGAAGGGGGGCTTTCTGGCCGGCAGGGGTTTCCGGTGTGGCCGTTCACGGTGGGGGCCGTGGCCGCGTCGGACAGGGGAGGGGCGTCCAGTGCGGACTGTTCGGCAGCCCGCTGGGCGAAATGTCTTGGTAGGAGTACGAGTTGGTGGATCACCCGCGTTTGAGCATCGTCGTGCCCTTTCAGGACGTCGAGACCTATCTCGCCGAATGCCTGGAGTCGATCGCGCGGCAGTCGTTCCGTGACTTCGAGGTGATCCTCGTCGACGACGGCTCCACCGACGGCTCCTCGCGGATCGCCGCCGACTTCTGCGCCGCCGACCCGCGCTTCCGGATGATCCGCCAGGAGGCGCAGGGCCCCGGGCACGCCCGCAACACCGGCCTGCGCGCCATGCACCCCCAGGGGGAGTTCCTCGCCTTCGTCGACGGGGACGACGTCATCCCCGAGTACGCCTACGGCCTGCTGGTCCGCACCCTGGAGGGGTCCGAGTCGGACTTCGTCTCGGGCAACGTGCAGATGATGAACTCCACCAAGAAGTGGCAGTCACCCCTGCACAAGGGTCCGATGCAGAAGAACCGGCGGGGCACGCACATCACCCGGTTCGAGGCGCTGATCTACGACCGCACCGTCTGGAACAAGATGTTCCGGCGCACCTTCTGGGACTACCACTACATCGCGTTCCCCGAGGGCGTCATGTACGAGGACTCCTGGGTCAACATGTACGCCCACTTCCGCGCCGCCAAGGTCGACGTCGTCACCGACATCGTGTACTTCTGGCGCCGCCGCGAGGGCGGGGCCGCGCCCTCGATCACCCAGCGCCACACCGAGCTGTCCAACCTGCGGGACCGGGTCGCGGCGGTCCAGTCGGTCAGCCGCTTCCTGGCCGACCGCCGCTCGCGCCAGTACGAGGAGAGCAAGCGCAAGTACGACCTCGCCTGCCTGAAGTCCGACCTGATGCTGCACCTCAAGGTGCTGCCGGACGCGGACGAGGAGTACCGGCAGTCGTTCATGCGGTGGGCCAACGAGTTCCTCGACGAGACCGACCTGACCATCATCGACGAACTGCCCGCGGACGCCCGGGTCAAGTGGCTGCTGGTGCGCGAGTGGCGGCTGGCCGAGCTGCTGGAGGTCATCGAGTTCGAGCGGCGCGGCGGTCCGATGCCGGTCCAGCGCCGCTTCCGGCGCTACCTGAAGTACCCCTACCTCGGGGACCGCGGGGTCGGCCTCGACAAGAAGGCGTTCCGGCTCGACAAGGAACTCTCCCTGCACGGCTCGCTCGGCGGGGCCCGCTGGAGCACCAACGGCCATCTGCTGACCCTCACCGGGAGCGCGTACGTGCGCTTCATCAACGTGCACAAGCGGCACATGTCGGTGAAGGCGCTCGCCCTGCGGAACAAGAAGCAGGGGCGGATGGTGATCACCCCGGCGAAGACCACCTACGCGCCCCAGGCCACCGAACACTCCAACCAGAACCGCTACTGCTACGACTGGGCCGGCTTCGAGGCCCGGATCGACACGACCCGGCTCAAGCGCAAGGGCCAGTGGGTCGAGGGGACCTGGGACGTGGCCGCCGGTGTCCTCAGCCGCGGGCTGTTCCGCTACCGGGGCATCGACCGCGGCGGTGCGGGAAGCTCCGCCAACCCGCCGTACCGCTATGTCGACAAGAACACCCGCATCCTTCCGGTCTTCCTCCAGGGCAAGCTGAAGCTCCGGGTCGAGATCGTCCGCTGCCGGATCACCGGCCACCGCGTGACCGGCGACCAGCTGGAGGTGCGCGGGGTCTACCTCGGGCCGCGCGTGCCGGAGTGGGGCAAGCTGCGCGTCACCAGCCTCAGCGGCGCGGGCCAGCACGACGGCCGCGTGTACTTCACGGCGGGCGGCGAGGGCTGGTGCACCTTCTCCGCCAGGCTCCCGCTGCGCTCGCTGGTGCCGGCCTTCCGGGCCGACGCCCAGGCCGACGCGGACATCCCGGAGTCCTGGAGCATGGGCAGCAACGGCTGGAAGACGACCCTCCACGTGGAGGGCCGCAAGGGCGCCCTCTACCCGGTGATGGCGGAGGAGACGCCCGACGGCCACTACCGGATGCCCGGCTCGCTACAGACCCGGGAGGGCGACCGCGAGGTCGTGGTGCACCGCAACGGCTCGGGCTACCTCGTCCTCTTCGAGCGCGCCACCCTGCCGACGGTGAATCGATTCTCCTGGCATCAGGACGGCTCGCTGGAGATCCACGGCCGCTACCTGGCCGCGGACCGGCTCTCGTCGCGCGAGTACCGGGACGCCCACCTGGTGGTCCGCTCCCGGGCGCACGGCGCGGAGCGCGAGGTCCCCGTCGAGTGGGACGGCAACGCGTTCCGGTCCCTGGTCAGCCCGGCCGCCATGCGGACGCTGGCCGGCGACATCCCGCTCGCGGCCGGCCGCTGGGACTTCTTCCTGCGCCGGCAGGACCTCTCGGCGGTGGCCCGCGAGGACCGCCTCGAAGACCTGATGGTGAAGATCGAACAGGATCTCGTCGCCGCCTTCCCCGAGGAGTACGAGGAGGACGAGCGCCGCTACGAACTCCAGGCCGAGGCGTACGACCGGCTCTCCCTGCTCGTCCACTCCGCCATGCCCGACTACGCCCGCGGCCCCTACCGCCAGAAGCTGCTGCGCACCAAGGCGTACCCGGCGGCCCGCCGGCAACGGGTGCGCCCCGCCGTCCTCTTCGACGCCTTCAAGGGCACCCAGTACTCGGACAGCCCCCGCGCCCTGCACGAGGAACTGCTCCGGCGCGGAACCGACCTCGAACAGCTGTGGGTGGTGCGCGACGACCAGGTGGAGGTGCCGCCCAGCGCGATCCCGATCCGCATGTGGTCGCCCGAGTGGTACGAGGCCCTGGCCACCAGCCGGTACGTCGTCGCCAACAACCACCTCCCCGACTGGTTCCAGCGGCGCGACGGCCAGATCGTCGTGCAGACCTGGCACGGCACCCCGCTGAAGAAGATCGGCCACGACATCGAGTCCATCCACTTCGCCGACCAGCGCTACCTGGAACGGGTCGAGAAGGAGGTGCGGAACTGGGACATGCTGGTCTCGCCCAACAGCTTCTCCACCCCGATCCTCCAGCGCGCCTTCGGCTTCCCCGGCGAGATGGTCGAGTCGGGCTACCCCCGCAACGACATCCTCCGGCTGTCCGGCACCGAGGAGCGGGAGCGGGAGATCCGCCGCCGCATCGGCCTGCCCGAGGGCAAGCGGGTCGTGATGTACGCGCCCACCTGGCGCGACGACCAGTACTACGCGCCCGGCAAGTACAAGCTGGACTTCCGTATCGACCTCGCGGACGCCCGCGCCCGGCTGGGCGACGACCACGTCCTCCTGGTCCGCCGCCACCCCAATGTCGTGGACCCGGTGCCCGGCGCCGGCGACGGCTTCGTCTTCGACGTCTCCGACTACCCGGACATGGCCGAACTCTCCCTGATCACCGACATCATGATCACGGACTACTCCTCCCTGATGTTCGACTACGTCAACACCGGGCGGCCCATCCTCTTCTTCACCTACGACCTGGACCACTACCGGGACACCCTGCGCGGCTTCTACTTCGACTTCGCTAGCAGCGCCCCCGGCCCCCTCCTGCACACCTCCGAGGCGCTGGTGACGGCCGTCGAACGGATCGACCGGATCGAGGAGGCCTACGCCGACCGGTACCGCTGGTTCCAGCGCGAGTTCTGCGACCTGGACGACGGTTACGCCTCCGCGCGGCTCGCCGACCGGATGCTCGTGGCGGGCGGCGACCTCGATCCCGGGCAGGCGCAGGCACCGGCCGTGGGCACCGTCGACACCCGGCAGGCGGGGCGGCCCATGACGCCGGTCCAGGGCCGTGCCGGGAACTGGTTCACCGCGCCGCGCCGGACGGTGCAACCGGGGCCCGCCGCCGCGCCCGTGGTCGGTACCGTGCCCTCGCAGCCCGGGCCGGAGCACGCCGGCCCTCCGCAGCTCATGCCCGGCGGGCGGACCTTCGAGGGCGCGGTCGTATGACTCCGGTACTCGGCGGGCCCTCAGCCGGTGTCCACCCGGACCAGCAGCGCGCGGTGGTCGGAGACGCCGGTGTCGCGCACCGTGCAGCCGGACCTGGGCAGGCCGGTGAACAGATAGTCCAGCTTGTGACCGGACTCGTGCGTCGGGCGCCCGGAGCGGTCGGCGGCGAAGTCCTGGTCGCACTCCCGGTAGACGCGGTAGACGGCGTCGGGCCACACCCAGCGGGACGCGTTGCGGACGCTCGGCGGGTTCAGGTTGAAGTCACCGCCGAACACCGTGCGTCGCCGCGGCACCGCCGCGACCAGCGCCCGCAACTGGTCGTCGCGGTACTCCCGGCCGGGATGCGCCAGATCGCTGCCGGGCAGGCTCAGGTGGGCGTTGCACACCCGGACGCCGGCCTTGCCGACCGTCGCGCACAGGATGCCGCGCCCCAGTCCGGCCACCGGCTGGCGCGAGGGCACCGACCGCACCGAGGACAGCGGGTGGGCCGAGAGCAGGGCGAGGCCGGCCGCGCCCTGCCCGCGCCCGTCGCACCGCACCGCGCCGGAACGCCCGGACCGGTCGCGCGAGGTGTAGGGACGGAAGGCGAGCTGCCAGGAACCGCCGAGGGCGTCGCGGACCGACTCCGCCTCGGCGGCGCACGCCTCCTGGAGCAGCACCACGTCGGCACCCTCGCCGACGAGCCGTTCCACCGCCCGCCTCTTGGCGGCGGCACCGCCGGTCTCCGCGCAGTTCCACCGCCGCACGCCGCACATGTTCCAGGACGCCACGGTCAGGACGCGCTCCGCCGGGAGGGACCGCACCGTCCCCCTCGCGGTCAGCGCCGGCACCAGCGTGACCAGGAGCGCCGACAGCGCGAGCACCGAGGCCACGGCGACGAGGCCGCGACGTCGGCGCGGGCCGGTGAGGAGCGGGAAGTCCGGCAGAGGCATCCCGACATCATGTCCGATCGACCGAACCGGCCTACGGGGGCGGTCATGAGAGTGGAGTTCCGTACATGTCCAAGGCGCCCGCGCGGAAGATGTTCAACGGGATCGAGGCGTCGGGCGCGTTTCCCGTCGAGTACCGGTTCTCGCACGCCAAGAGCGGCAACCGCCACCTCGTCGTGGTGTTCGCCAACTTCTCCGCGCCCGAGGACTACGGCTGGTGCAACGGCGTCTTCGACAACGTACGCGCCAACATCCTCTGGATCCGCGACCGCTTCGACGGGATGAACGCCTACTACCTGTGCCGGAACATGGACTTCGGCCTGGCTGACTCGGTGCAGACCCTCATCTCGAACGTCACGCGTTCGCTGGGCCTGACGCCGGACCAGGTCACTCTGTGGGGCGGCTCCAAGGGCGGCAGCGCCGCGCTGTACTTCGGGCTGCGGTACGGGTACCGGAACATCGTGGCCATCGTGCCGCAGTTCCTCGTCGGCGACGCCCTGGAGCGGCGGCACCCGAAGGTCTCCGCCTACATGCTGGGCGAAGGCGCCCCGGCGCACAACGCCCGGTTCCTCGACGCCCTCCTCCCCGACCTGGTGCGGGCCCGCGCGAACAGCGCCGCCAACATCTACGTGCTCTCCTCGCCCCAGGACGAGCACTACGCGGTGCAGGTGGAGCCGTTCCTCGGCATGTTCCAGGGCTACGACAACTTCAACTTCCTGTACAGCGAGTCGCCGACGATCACCGGCCACGCCACGGTCACCCGGCGGAACGTCCCGGCGCTCGTCGGTCTGCTGAACCTGCTCGCCGACGGCTACGCTCCGCGCCTCGGGTTCGTGCGCCACGCCGCCGAGGAGTTCGACCGGGAGACGTCGGACATCGAGGCCTACCTCTCCGCCACCTCGAAGGTGCAGGGCGCCGACGCGTTCGCGCCGCCCGTGGTGACGGCCCCGGACTACAACGGCGAGGCGCCCGCCACCGGCCTCCGCTTCGCCGGGACGGCCCAAGGGGCGGTGCGGGTCAGCATGTGGCAGAACGGCAAGTTCGTGGCGTCGCCCGAGGTCGCGGCCGACGGCTCCTGGTCCTGGGCGCCGGCCAAGCCGTGGGCGACCGGCAAGCACCTGGTCAAGATCTTCGCGGTCGACCCGGCGGGCTTCCACTCCAGCCGGGTCGAGGTGCCCTTCTCGGTGGTCGACCGCCCCGTCCCCACGGGGCCGACCCCGCCGGTCGTCGCCGTACCGGGACCGGGGCAGCAGGTGGGGCCGTCGGTCGCCTTCCACGGGACCGCGCCGGGCGCGGTCCAGGTCGGTTTCCGGGAGAACGGCGTGCCGCTGGGCGCGGTGGCGGTCGCGCCGGACGGCGTCTGGGGCTGGGACCCGGGCTGGTCGTGGCCGGAGGGGACGCACCTGGTCGAGGTGGTCGGGGCGGACGCGCACGGCGCGGAGTCCGCCCCGGCCGCGGCCGCCTTCACGGTCCTGCACGCGGCCGTGCCCGTCGGCCACCTCCCGCCGCGGTACTGAGCAACGACGGTCCGGACGACGAACAACTTACGAGTGGAAGCCACACATGCCGACTGCACCGCCGAAAGCACGCGAGCTGATCAGCGGGATCGACACCTCGGGCGCGTATCCCGTCGAGTACCGGTTCACGCACGGGAAGGGCGGCAACCGCCATCTCCTCGTCGTGTTCTCCAACTTCGGCGTCCCCGACGACTACGGCTGGTCGAACGGCGTCCTCAACCCGGTCCGGGCCAACATCCTCTGGATCCGTGACCGGTTCCGCGGCATGCGGAGCTACTACCTGTGCGAGGGGATGGACTTCTCCCTGGAGCAGTCCGTGATCGGGGTCGTCTCCAAGGTGATGAACGCCCTCGACCTGACCCCGGACCGCGTCACGCTGTGGGGCGGTTCCAAGGGCGGCAGCGCGGCCCTCTACTTCGGCCTGCGCTACGGGTTCGGCAACATCGTCTCCATCGTGCCGCAGTTCCTCATCGGCACCTACGTGAAGACGGTGCACCCCAAGGTCGCCCGGTTCATGCTGGGCGAGGGGGTGCCGGAGGAGAACGTCCGGACGGTCGACGCGCTCCTCCCGGACCTGGTGCGCTCGGGCGTGGGCCGGCAGTCCAACATCTACCTGCTCACCTCGCCGCAGGACGAGCAGTACCAGGAGCAGGTCGAACCCTTCCTCGGCCTCTTCCAGGGGTACGACAACTTCAACCTCGTCTACAGCGAATCCCCGCACATCACCCGCCACTCGGACGTCACCCGACGCAACGTGCCCTTCCTGATGGGCCTCGTCAACATGCTCTCCGACGGGCTCGCCCCACGGCTGGGCATGGTGCGCAACGGGTACGAGGAGCCGGACCGCGACACCTCGGCGATCAGCGGCTATCTGTCCGCCACCTCGGCCGAGCGGCCCAGCACCATCGCCATGCCGGTGGTCTCCCACCCGGCACCGGACACCGAACTGCCCACGAACGGCGTGTACTTCACCGGCACCGCCCTGGGCGCGGTACGCGTGAGCCTGTGGGAGCACGGCAAGTTCCTGGGCAAGGCGGCCGTGGCCGCGGACGGCACCTGGTCCTGGCAGCGGGACAAGCCGTGGAGCAAGGGCAAGCACCTGGTGAAGGCCGTCGCCTGGGACGCCGAGGGCCGCAAGACCAGGGGCACCGCCGTCCCGTTCACCGCGGTGGCCGGCGCCCCGGCCGCCGGTGCGGGCGCGCTCCCGGCCCAGCCCGCGGCGCCCCTGGACCTCGCGCCCATGGGCGGCGGGCTGCCCGCGCCCACCGTCCACTCCCCGGTGGCGTACGAGCAGATCGGCGGGTCGGCCGTGCGCTTCACCGGCCTGGCCAGGGGTGCCGCGCAGGTGGGGTTCCGGGCCGGCGGCACGCTCCTGGGCGGGAGCCCGGTCGCGGTCGACGGACGCTGGGCCTGGGACTCCGGCTGGCCGTGGCAGGAGGGCCGGCACACGGTGGAGGTCTTCGCCGTGGACACGGCGGGAAACGAGTCCCCGGCGACGCCGGTCCCCTTCGCCGTCGCGCACGTCACGGCGGGCGCGACACCGTACGGCTACTGACCCGCCCCCCCCGCACGCGAGAGGGCCCCCGCCGTACGCGGCGGGGGCCCTCTCGTCGTACGGAGACCTACGCGGGCACGCTCGCCACGCCAGCCTCCAGGAACGGCTTCCCGTTCACCCGCTGCGAGACGCCCTCGCGGTCCAGGTACGGCGTGATGCCGCCCAGGTGGAAGGGCCAGCCGGCGCCGGTGATCAGGCAGAGGTCGATGTCCTGGGCCTCGGCGACGACGCCCTCGTCGAGCATCAGGCCGATCTCCTGGGCGACCGCGTCCAGCACCCGCGCCCGCACCTGCTCCTCCGACAGGACGGTGTCGCCCTGCTTGAGGAGCGCGGCGACCTCGGGGTCCAGCTCGGGCTTGCCGCTGTCGTAGACGTAGAAGCCGCGCTTGCCGGCCTCGACGACCGCCTTGAGGTTCGGGGAGACCGTGAAGCGCTCGGGGAAGGCCCCGTTGAGGGTCTCCGAGACGTGCAGGCCGATCGCGGGACCGACCAGCTCCAGCAGGACCAGCGGGGACATCGGCAGGCCGAGCGGCTCCACCGCCTTCTCCGCGACGGCCACCGGCGTGCCCTCGTCGATGACGTTCTGGATCTCGCCCATGAAGCGGGTCAGGATGCGGTTCACGACGAACGCCGGGGCGTCCTTGACGAGGACCGCGGTCTTCTTCAGCTTCTTGGCGACGCCGAACGCCGTGGCCAGCGAGGCCTCGTCGGTCTGCTCACCGCGGACGATCTCCAGCAGCGGCAGGATCGCGACCGGGTTGAAGAAGTGGAAACCGACGACCCGCTCGGGGTGCTTCAGCTTCGACGCCATCTCCGAGACGGAGAGGGAGGAGGTGTTCGTCGCGAGGATCGCGTGCGCCGGGGCGACCGCCTCGACCTCGGCGAAGACCTTCTGCTTGACGCCCATCTCCTCGAAGACCGCTTCGATGACGAAGTCGGCGTCCGCGAAGCCCTCGGCCTTGTCCAGGACGCCGGAGACCAGGGCCTTCAGCCGGTTCGCCTTGTCCTGGTTGATCCGGCCCTTGCCGAGCAGCTTGTCGATCTCGGCGTGGACGTAGCCCACACCCTTGTCGACGCGCTCCTGGTCGATGTCGGTGAGGACGACCGGGACCTCCAGGCGGCGCAGGAAGAGCAGCGCGAGCTGGGAGGCCATCAGGCCGGCGCCGACCACGCCGACCTTGGTGACCGGGCGGGCCAGCGACTTGTCCGGGGCGCCCGCGGGGCGCTTGCCGCGCTTCTGCACCAGGTTGAAGGCGTAGATGCCGGACCGCAGTTCGCCGCCCATGATCAGGTCGGCGAGCGCCTGGTCCTCGGCGTCGAAGCCCTGCTGGAGGTCGCCGTTCTTGGCGGTGGCGATGATGTCCAGGGCGCGGTAGGCGGCCGGGGCGGCGCCGTGCACCTTGCCGTCCGCGATGAAGCGGCCCTTCGCGACGGCCTGGTCCCAGGCGTCGCCGCGGTCGATCACCGGACGCTCGACGGCGATCTCGCCCTTGAGGACGGACGCCGTCCAGATCAGCGACTGCTCCAGGAAGTCCGCGCCCTCGAACAGCGCGTCCGCGATGCCGAGTTCGTAGACCTGCTTGCCCTTGAGCTGCTTGTTCTGGTTCAGGCTGTTCTCGATGATCACCGAGACGGCCTTGTCCGCGCCGATCAGGTTCGGCAGCAGGGTGCAGCCGCCCCAGCCGGGGACCAGGCCGAGGAAGACCTCGGGGAGCGAGAACGCCGGGAGGGCCGCGGAGACCGTCCGGTAGGAGCAGTGCAGGCCGATCTCCACGCCGCCGCCCATGGAGGCGCCGTTGTAGTACGCGAAGGACGGCACCGCCAGCTTCGACAGCCGCTTGAGGACGTCGTGGCCGCCCTTGCCGATGGCCAGCGCGTCCTCGTGCCGCTTCAGCAGCTCGACGCCCTTGAGGTCGGCGCCGACGGCGAAGATGAACGGCTTGCCGGTGACGCCGACGCCGACGATGTCGCCGTCCGCGGCCTCCTTCTCGACCTGGTCGATCGCGGCGTCGATGTTCGCGAGCGACTGCGGGCCGAGCGTGGTCGGCTTGGTGTGGTCGTGGCCGTTGTCCAGGGTGATCAGGGCGAAGCGCCCGGCGCCCAGGGGGAGGTCGAAGTGGCGCACGTGCGCCTGGGTGACGACCTCGCCGGGGAACAGCTCGGCGGCACCCTTCAAAAGCTCTGCGGTGGTGCTCACTTGTCCCCCTCGAAGTGCGGGTTCTCCCAGATGACGGTCGCGCCCATGCCGAAGCCGACGCACATGGTGGTCAGGCCGTAGCGGACGTGCGGCTGCTCCTCGAACTGGCGGGCCAGCTGCGTCATCAGACGTACGCCGGAGGAGGCCAGCGGGTGGCCGAAGGCGATGGCGCCGCCGTACTGGTTCACGCGCGCGTCGTTGTCGGCGATGCCGTAGTGCTCCAGGAAGGCGAGGACCTGGACGGCGAAGGCCTCGTTGATCTCGAACAGGCCGATGTCGTCGATGGAGAGGCCGGCCTGGGCCAGCGCCTTCTCCGTCGCCGGGATCGGTCCGTAGCCCATGACCTCCGGCTCGACGCCCGCGAAGGAGTACGAGACCAGGCGCATCTTGACCGGCAGGTCGTGCTCGCGGGCGAAGTCCTCGCTCGCGATGATCGAGGCGGTGGCGCCGTCGTTCAGACCGGCCGCGTTGCCCGCGGTGACCCGGCCGTGCACGCGGAACGGCGTCTTGAGGCCGGACAGGTTCTCCAGCGTGGTGCCCGGACGCATCGGCTCGTCGGCGGTGACCAGGCCCCAGCCCGTCTCACCCGCCTCCGCGTTGGTGCGGCGCACCGAGACCGGCACCAGGTCGGCCTGGATCTGGCCGTTGGCGTACGCCTTGGCGGCCTTCTCCTGCGAGCGCACGGCGTACTCGTCGGCGCGCCGCTTGGTGATGCTCGGGTAGCGGTCGTGCAGGTTCTCCGCGGTCATGCCCATGAAGAGGGCGGACTCGTCGACCAGCTTCTCGGAGACGAACCGCGGGTTGGGGTCGGCGCCCTCGCCCATCGGGTGGCGGCCCATGTGCTCCACACCGCCCGCGATGGCGACGTCGTACGCGCCGAAGGCGACCGAGCCGGCCACGGTGGTGACGGCGGTCAGCGCGCCCGCGCACATGCGGTCGATCGCGTAGCCGGGCACCGACTGGGGCAGACCGGCGAGGATGCCGGCCATCCGGCCGATGGTCAGGCCCTGGTCGCCGACCTGCGTGGTGGCGGCGACGGCGACCTCGTCGACCTTCTTCGGGTCGAGACCGGGGTTGCGGCGCAGCAGCTCCCGGATCGCCTTCACGACCAGGTCGTCGGCGCGGGTCTCGTGGTAGACGCCCTTCGGGCCCGCCTTGCCGAACGGGGTGCGGACGCCGTCTACGAAGACGACGTCCCTGACGGTACGAGGCACGATGGCTCTCCTCCAGGGTGCGGGGTGGCACTGCTGCGGCACGCATGCACTGAGCGCGCGCTCAGCCCCATGCTACTTATGAGTAACGTAGCTGCCCAGTCCCCCCGGCGGGAGCGGCGAACGTCACACCGTCGGGGGCACGCGGAGGCTCGGCGCGGGTCCGCCGGACGGCTCAGCGCGGGTCCGCCGCGGAGGTCAGCGCGGTGACCAGCACCGGCGTCACCTGCTCCACCTGCCAGGGCCGGGCCCCGTGTCCGGCCAGGGCGGCCGCCACCGAGCCGGCGTCGACCGCGGCCGGCGGCTCCCAGCAGACCCGGCGCACCGTGTCCGGCGTGATCAGGTTCTCCTGCGGCATGGCGAGCTGCTCGGCGAGCGCCGTCACCGCCGCGCGCGCCGCGGAGAGCCGGGCCGCGGCGGCCGGGTCCTTGTCGGCCCAGGCCCGCGGCGGCGGGGGACCGGTCACGGGCTGGCCGGGCTGCGGCAGCTGCGACTCGGAGAGCGCCTTGGCCCGGTCGACCGACACCTGCCACTGCTCCAGCTGCCGGCGGCTGACCCGCCCGAAGCCGTTCAGCGCGGACAGCGCCTGCGCGTCGGCCGGCAGCGCGAGCGCCGCCTCGACGATGGCGGCGTCCCCGAGCACCTTGCCGGGGGAGACGTCCCGGCGCTGCGCGATCCGGTCCCGGGCCTGCCACAGCTCCCGCACCACGGCCAGCTGCCGGCGCCGGCGCACCTTGTGCATGCCGGACGTGCGCCGCCACGGGTCCTTGCGCGGCTCGGGCGGCGGCGCGGACGCGATCGCGTCGAACTCCTGCCGGGCCCACTCCAGCTTGCCCTGCCGGTCCAGCTCCTTCTCCAGCGCGTCCCGCAGGTCGACGAGCAGCTCGACGTCGAGCGCGGCGTAGCGCAGCCAGGGCTCGGGCAGCGGGCGGGTGGACCAGTCGACGGCCGAGTGGCCCTTCTCCAGGACGAAGCCCAGGACGTTCTCCACCATCGCGCCGAGGCCGACCCGCGGGAACCCGGCGAGCCGCCCGGCCAGCTCGGTGTCGAAGATGCGCGTGGGGACCATCCCTATTTCGCGCAGGCACGGCAGGTCCTGGGTGGCGGCGTGCAGCACCCACTCCACGTCGGCGACGGCCGCGCCGAGTCCGGACAGGTCGGGGCAGGCCACCGGGTCGATCAGCGCGCTCCCGGCGCCCTCCCGGCGCAGCTGCACCAGGTACGCCCGCTGCCCGTAGCGGTACCCGGAGGCACGCTCGGCGTCCACGGCGACGGGGCCGTGGCCGGCGGCGAAGGCGGCGGTCACCTCGGCGAGGGCGTCGGCGTCGGCGATCACCGGCGGAATGCCCTCGCGTGGTTCGAGCAAGGGGGTCGGCGCCTGACTCGCAGAAGATCCGGCGTCGTCCGGAGGAGCGCCTCCGGTGGTTCGCAGTGGGCGGTCTGCTGCGGTTTCGTGGGCGTCGGTCACCTGTCAAGAGTATCGGTGGATCGACGGCGCCCGCCGACGGAACGTTCCGTCGGCGGGCGCCGGGGGGTCGTAAACCAGTCAGGTCGGTGAACGGGTCAGTGAATGATGCCGGTGCGCAGGGCCACCGCGACCATCCCGGCGCGGTCGCCCGTGCCGAGCTTGCGGGCGATGCGGGCCAGGTGGCTCTTGACGGTCAGGGCGGACAGGCCCATGGAGACGCCGATCGCCTTGTTCGACTGGCCCTCCGCGACCAGTCGCAGCACCTCCACCTCGCGGCCGGAGAGCTCGCGGTAGCCGCCCGGGTGGCTCGGGGCACCCGGGGGGCGGCGGTGCAGGCGGGCGGCGGCGGCGCCGATGGGGGCGGCGCCCGGCCGGGTGGGGAGCCCGACGTTGGTGCGGGTGCCGGTGACGACGTAGCCCTTGACGCCGCCGGCGAGGGCGTTGCGTACGGCGCCGATGTCGTCGGCGGCGGACAGGGCGAGACCGTTGGGCCAGCCCGCGGCGCGGGTCTCGGACAGCAGGGTCAGGCCGGAGCCGTCGGGGAGGTGGACTTCCGCGACGCAGATGTCGCGGGGGTTGCCGATGCGGGGACGAGCCTCCGCGACGGACGAGGCCTCGATGACGTCGCGCACACCGAGCGCCCACAGGTGGCGGGTGACGGTGGAACGGACGCGCTGATCGGCCACGACCACCATGGCGGTCGGCTTGTTCGGGCGGTAGGCGACCAGGCTTGCAGGCTGCTCGAGGAGAACGGACACCAGGCCTCCTGGGGGGCGGGGACGGGGCCGGCTCGTGGGGTGAAGGCGGGACGAACCGTGCTTTCAAGGTCACAGTCGTCTTCGGCACCGAACCGGTTCGCCTTTAGAGAATGATCACGATCTGGTGAGTAACAATCCGAGCAATTCGGACACGCGGTCGATCATTCGAAGATCGAACGGTTTCGCACTTTGTCGATACGCGGCCGAATGTGGCCGTGTCGACAAAGTGACGGAACGTTTCCCAGCCGTGCGGAAGCCCCCTGGTGAGGAAGGTGGAAGCCCTCCGGTGGAGAAGAAGGAAAGGAAGAGCGGGTCAGCGCGACTGCGGGCCGCGGCGCTGCGGCAGCGTGACGATCGACGCGTCGCCCGGCCCGGCCGGCGGCAGACCCGCGACCTGCGCCAGCAGGTCGCACCACGAGGCGAGGTGCGCCGCGGTGTCCGGGACGCCGCCCAGACCCTCGCGCGGCGTCCAGGACGCCCGGATCTCGATCTGCGAGGCCGCGGGGCGCGCCGAGAGCCCTCCGAAGTAGTGGGAGCTGGCGCGCGTGACGGTGCCGCTCGGCTCCCCGTACGTGAGCCCGCGGGCCTGGAGCGCGCCGGTCAGCCAGGACCAGCACACGTCGGGCAGCAGCGGATCCGCGGCCATCTCCGGCTCCAGCTCGGCCCGGACCAGGGTCACCAGCCGGAAGGTCCCCCGCCAGGCGTCGTGCCCGGCAGGATCGTGCAGCAGCACCAGACGGCCGTCCGCCAGGTCCTCGTCGCCGTCGACGACCGCGGCCTCCAGCGCGTACGTGTGCGGGGCGAGCCGCTGGGGCGCGCGCGTCGGCTCCACCTCGATCTGCGGCCGCAGCCGCGCGGCCCGCAGAGCATCGACGGCGGCCGTGAAGGCCGGCGGTGCCGTACTCCCCTTGTGCCGGGCCTCCTCCTCGGTCCCCTTCGCCTCGTCCATTCCGCCAGCGCCGTCCGACAGTCGTCCCTGAGCCGCAGCCATGCGGGGAACACTAAGCGGAACGGCGGCCCGGCGCAGGGAGGGACACCCGCGTGCGGACGCGATGTCCGGATCCCGCGGTACCCCGAGGGCGCGCGGGCGCCGCCCCACCCGCGGTCCGGGACCGTCCGCGCGCCGTGCGAGACTTGCCGGTGTGAGTGTCAACCAGAGCCCCGCGGGCCAGCCGCCGACCGCCACGTACGACTCCGCGTTCCTCAGGGCCTGCAGGCGCGAGCCGGTGCCGCACACCCCGGTGTGGTTCATGCGGCAGGCCGGGCGCTCGCTGCCGGAGTACCTCAAGGTGCGCGAGGGCATCCCGATGCTCGAGTCCTGCATGCGGCCGGAACTGGTCACCGAGATCACCCTCCAGCCGGTCCGCCGGCACGGCGTGGACGCCGCCATCTACTTCAGCGACATCGTGGTCCCGCTCAAGGCCATCGGCATCGACCTCGACATCAAGCCGGGCGTCGGCCCCGTCGTCGAGAACCCGATCCGCACCCGCGCGGACCTGGACCGGCTCCGCGAGCTGACCCCCGAGGACGTCACCTACGTCAGCGAGGCCATCGGCCTGCTCACCCGCGAGCTGGGCGCCACCCCGCTGATCGGCTTCGCCGGGGCGCCGTTCACCCTCGCGAGCTACCTCGTGGAGGGCGGCCCGTCCCGCAACCACGAGCACACCAAGGCGCTCATGTACGGCGACCCGCAGCTGTGGGCCGACCTCCTGGACCGCCTCGCCGGCATCACCGCGGCCTTCCTGAAGGTACAGATCGAGGCGGGCGCGAGCGCCGTCCAGCTCTTCGACTCCTGGGTCGGCGCCCTGTCGCCCGCGGACTACCGCGCCTCGGTGCTGCCCGCCTCCCGCAAGGTCTTCGAGGCCGTCGCCGGGTACGGCGTGCCGCGCATCCACTTCGGCGTCGGCACCGGCGAACTCCTCGGCCTGATGGGCGAGGCCGGCGCGGACGTCGTCGGCGTCGACTGGCGCGTCCCGATGGACGAGGCGGCCCGCCGGATCGGCCCCGGCAAGGCGCTCCAGGGCAACCTGGACCCCGCCGTCCTCTTCTCCACCCCGCAGGCCGTCGAGACCAAGGCCGGCGAGGTCCTGGACGCGGCGGCGGGCCTGGAGGGCCACGTCTTCAACCTCGGCCACGGAGTCCTGCCCACCACCGACCCGGACGCGCTGACCCGCCTCGTGGAGTACGTGCACACCCGCACCGCCCGCTGAGCCCCGCTCACCCGTCGCGGGGCGACCCGCGGCGGGCGGGCGCACCTCACGAGCCTTGCCCCGCCGCCTCCGCGTCCGCCGCGCCCCCCAGCACGGCCGCCGCCACCAGCGGATACAGCAGTTCGCCCACGGCCGCCAGCCAACGCACCGGCACGACCCTGCGCAGCGCCCCCGGCGCCAGCGTGGCGAGCGCCTCCCGGGCCGCCGGACGGCCGAGGTCGGGGAAGCCGCCGAGGTCCCGGGTCACCACGCCCAGCGCGTAGGCGGTGGTCCACACCTCGGCGAGCAGTACGTCGCCGACCCGGTCGTGGATCAACTCCCGGTGCGGGACGCTCTCCAGCGCCGTCCGCAGCGATGCCACGACCCGCTCCCGCCCGATGCCCCGCTCCAGCAGCGCCTCCTCGGCCGGCACCCGGCGCCAGCCGTCCGGACTCGCCGGGTCGCGCAGGTAGACCACGGCCAGCTGCTCCCACCAGCAGAAGTACGGCACCGCGCGCATCGCGGGCAGCACGGAGCCCTCCGGGTCGCCGGCGGGGGCGAGGCAGGCGGCGCTGCGCGGGCCCATCACGTCGTTGCCGACGAGGCTCGGCGGGTTGGCGTGGTCGACCGGGCCGGCCACCGGGACGACCCGGCCGACGTCGTGCAGGTAGTCGAGCAGGGTGACGTCGTCGGTCGCGTCGGGCGCGGCCTTCGCGGCGGCGTACTCCTCGAACCCCCGGGCCAGTCCGGCGGGCAGCATCAGCGCGACGGACGGGAGGTAGTCGTCCACCACCGGCGCCCAGGCGTGGCCGAGCAGTGCCGCGGCACGGACCGCGCTGGCGGTGCGCGAACCCCACTCGGTGAAGAGGCTGACGGAGTCCCGCGGCCGGGCGGCGGCCAGCGCGGCGACGGTGTCCGCGAAGTCCGGGGAGAGCACGGCGTCGTCCTGGAGCACCAGGTGGTGCGTGGCGTCGGCGGACACGGACCGCCAGGCCAGGCGCGCGGTGCGCAGGGCCGACGGCGGACCCTGCGGCTCCGGGTCGGTGACGACCCGCGCGGCGAGCGCGGGGTGCGCCTCGCCCAGCGCCTCGGCCGCGGCCCGCCGCCGCGGGTGGGCCATGATCACAGTGGACAGGCGGAGCTGGGAACGGTGCGGTGTCATCCTCGGGTCTCTCTCGCGGGGGCCGAGGCCGCCGCCCCGTCCCTCTTGGTCCGGGTCATCGGGCCCGGGGTGTCAGTCCGTTCCCGCCAGGAGCTCCGCCGCGGCCACCCCTGAGGCCGCGCTCGCGCCGTGGGTGAAGAGGTGGGCCGTCGTCGCGCCGGTGGTGTCCGGCAGGCCCATCTCCACCACGATCGCGTCGGGGCGGGCCGTGGTCAGGCCGGTCACCGCGCGGCTCATCCACGGGTGGCGGGCCGCGTCGCGGGCGACGACGACCAGAGGGCGCCCCACCGCCGGTTCCAGGGCGCAGCTTGTCAACTCCAGCTTTCCCTCGCGCAGTTCCTCGTCGTGCACCCGCACCGAGGTCGTGCCGGGCAGCCGCTCGCGCAGCGGGTCGGCGACGCCCCACGGGGTCTCCTTGCCGATCGCCATGTTCGTCACCGGTGCCAGCTCGACCACGTGCGGCGCGGCGGTCAGCGGCAGCGCCTCGCGCGCGGCCCCGGTGAGCCGGACGGCGCGGCGGGCGGCGAGGTGTCCGATCCCGTCGCCGGCCGTCTCCCCGGTGCCCCCGGCCGACGCCCGCAGCGCGGCCGACCAGCCGGCGAACTCCCGTACCCGGCCCGCCGCCTCCGCCAGCCGCTCCTCCGGCAGCTCGCCCGCGGCGACCGCGGCGGTCAGCGCCTTGACCAGCAGCTCGGTCGTGGCCTCCTCGGCGCTCTCGCCGCCGACGCAGATCGCGTCCACCCCGGCGGCGACGGCCTTCACCGTGGCGCCGTCGATGCCGTACCGGCGGGTGACGGCGCCCATCTCGATGGCGTCGCTGACCACCAGCCCGTCGAAGCCCAGTTCGCCGCGGAGCAGGTCCCGCAGGATGCGCCGGCTGAGCGTGGCCGGCAGGTCGGGGTCGTAGGCCGGGACGAGCAGGTGGCCGCTCATCACCGCGCGCACCCCGGCCGAGAGGGCCGCCCGGAACGGGGGCAGGGCCTGGGCCGCGATCTCGTCCCGTCCGGCACCGTAGGCCGGCAGGTCGTGGTGCGAGTCGACGGCGACGTCCCCGTGGCCGGGGAAGTGCTTGGCGCAGGCGGCGACGCCGGACGACTGGAGGCCCTGGATCCACGCGGCGGTGTGCCGGGAGACCACGTCGGGGTCCGAGCCGAAGGAGCGTACGCCGATGATGGGGTTGTCGGGGTTGGAGTTGACGTCCGCGCTCGGCGCGTAGTCGAGGCTCACCCCGGCGGTGCGCAGCTGCCGGCCCAGGTCGGCGGCGACGGCCTCGGTCAGCTCGGTGTCGTCGACCGTGCCGAGCGCGAAGTTGCCCGGCCGGGACGATCCGGTGGCCGACTCGATCCGGGTGACGTCACCGGCCTCCTCGTCGATGGCCACGATCAACTCCGGGTTCTCCGACCGCAGCTGGGCGGTCAGCCGGGCGACCTGCTCGGTGGAGACGATGTTGCGGGAGAAGAGCACCACGGAGGCCAGGCCGTCGCCGATGTCGCGCAGGACCCAGTCGGGCGCCTCGGTGCCGACGAAACCCGGCTGGAGGACGGAGAGCGCGAGCCGGCGCAGTTCGCCGTCGTGCTTGCTGGAGGCCATCGGACGCGCCTTTCGGTGACGAATCTTGGTATAGACCAAGGGGGTGCGCGTTCAGGTTAACCAGACCTGTCAAGAGGGGTGTCACCCAACTCGGAAGTAACAACTTTCCTCGTCGGGACGGGTGTTGACACCTTCCCTTGGTCTAGTCCATTGTGAGGCGCAAGTTCGGCGAGGGACACATGGGACACCAGTTACCGCGCCGGACACCTGCCGCGGCCGGGCTGCGAAGACCGCTCGCGACGCCTTCCGTACGACCACTTCCGTGACGACCACCCCGGACGAGACGACCATTCCGGACGAGAGCGCGGACCGGGCGAGCCCCTGAACCGGGAGAGCCCCGTCCGTCCGAGCCGCCCTCGTCGCCCCGCTCCGCCCCCGGACGCGAGCGGGCCCCGCTGCCCCCACCGACCTGATGTGCGACGGCCCGACCTCCGTCGCACACACCGCCGTTGCCGCACGGTGCGACGGCGAGGATCTGGAGCACCACATGGCGACGCCCGATTCCTACCTCCACCGAGCCCCGTCGGACATCCCCTACTTCAGCGCGGACGCCGACACCTACCTGGCCCGCACCCAGCTGCGCGACCTGGACAAGACCCGCCCGCTGCGGGTGCTGTCCGAGGAGGACTTCGCGCACTGGCAGACGTACGGCTACGTCGTGGTCAAGGAGGCGATACCCGCCTCCTCCGCGCGCCGTCTGCTGGACTTCGCCTGGGAGTTCCAGGGCCTCGACCCGGACCGCCCCGACACCTGGTACCAGGACCGCGAGTACCGCTCCGACCTCGACCGGGAACTGCACATCTACGGCTTCGTCGAGGCCTACCAGCACCAGCTCATCTGGGACAGCCGGCAGGCCCAGCGGGTGTACGACGCCTTCGTGGACGTGTGGGACTGCGAGGAGCTGTGGGTCACCCTTGACCGGCTCAACCTCAACCCGCCCAACGTCGGCAACCGCGACCGCGCCCTCATCGACAAGCCCGAGCGCGGCTTCGACATCGACCTGCACTGGGACGTCGACACCACGCTCGGCGTACTGCCCCAGCGCGTCCAGGGCATCATCGCCCTCAACGACACCAAGCCCGACCACGGCGGCTTCCAGTGCTGCCCCGAGCTGTTCCGCCGCTTCGACCGCTGGAAGGCGCTCCAGCCCGACGGCCGCGACCCGATCCGGCCCGCGATCGACCGCGAGGACATGCCCGTCGTACGGCCCGACCTGGAGGCCGGCGACCTGCTCATCTGGAACGGCCTGCTGGCCCACGGAGTGGCGCCCAACGTCTCCGGCGAGGGCGTGCGCGCCGTCCAGTACCTGTCGATGATGCCCGCCCTGGAGAGCCACCGCCGGCTGCGCGACTCCCGCGTCGACTCCTGGCGCAACCTCACCACCCCCGACTGGAACGCCACGCTCCTCGGCGACGCCCACCGCCACGAGTCCGAGCGCTACGGCCCGGCCGAACTGAACGAACTGGGCGCCAGGCTGCTGGGCCTGACGCCCTGGCACGAGGACGCCGGCACCGGCACGGACGAGGCGACCGACGAGGCCACCGGGGACGCCGCATGCGCAGCATCTGCCTGACCCTGCCCACCAACCGGCACTGCCCGGACACCATCACGGCACTCGGCGAGGAAGCGGCCCACGCGGCCGCCCACTTCGACGTCGACGTCCACCTGCTGGTCCTCGACTCCTGCCCGCCCGAGGACCACGCCGCCCACGCCGAGGCGCTGCGGCGGCTGCCCCCGCACCCCCGGATCACGGCGCACCACCTCGACGAGGCCGCCCAGCGCGACTTCCTGGAGCGGGTCACGGCACGCTCCGGCAGCGCCAAGCCCGAGCTGCTCCTCGACCTGATGCTGCCCGACGGCCTCTCCTACGGCGCCTGCACCAACCGCGCCTTCCTGATCGCGGCGGCGCTCGGCTGCGAGTCCGTGCACCGCAGGGACTCCGACAGCCGCTACCAGAGCGCCGACGGCCGCACCGTCTTCCCCGTCCACCACGAACTGCTCTCCCTCGGCAGGCCCGCCGCCGACGCCTTACCCGGCGTCACCGAGTCCGACCTCGCTGACGGCCTGCTGGGACGGCGGGTCGCCATGGTGGGCAGCTCCTTCGTGGGCGAACTCTCCGTGGACATCGCGCGGATACGCGACGCCGACCCCGGCGTCTACCACGACGTGGTCTCCCTGTGGGCGCCCGAGGACTGGACCCCCGAGCAGAAACGGGACCTGGTCGAGGAGTCCTTCGCCGGCGCCGGCACCGAACCCTTCACGGCGGACCACTCGCTGCTGACGGTGGTCGACCCGATGCGGGTCGACATGTGCAACATCGCCTTCCACGGAGAGACGGTCAGCGAGCGCGTACCGCTTCCGCCCGCCCGCGACACCATCGGCAGCGACTACTTCCTCATCCACCTGGTGCACGACGCCCGGCTGCCCGGCGTGCTGCACAACCGCAACATCGTCAACTACTACACCGGCGAACGACGGACCGGCCCCGGCTTCCTCGCCTACCAGACCCGCTTCGCCAAGTTCCTGCTGTCGATGCTCTACTTCCACTTCGTCTACGACCGCATGGCCGAGGCGGGCGACACCCTCCTGGACGAGCACGGCCGGGCCCGCCCCGCCGCGGTCGCCGCCCTGGCCCGCGAGAGCACCGGCCTGGACACCGCGGAGAACGTCCGCAGGCTCGACGCCCTCGACAGCGCCTACCGGCGCCTGGGCGGCCCGTACGCCGACTTCGCCGACCTGCTGGCCGGCCGGCGCGAACGGCTCCTCGACGAGGCGCGCGGCGACATGGCCGACTTCGCCCTGCTGACCGAGGCGTGGCAGGGGCTGGTCGCCGCCGCCAAGGCCACGCCCCCGGTCCGGCCGCCGGTGGCGCCGCGGTGAGCGCGGTGACGGGCCCGGTGCCGGGCGCGGTCCTCGGCGAGCCCCTGGCCGCCGCCCTCGCCGCCGCCACCGAGGACCGCATCGTCTACGACCTGGCCGGCATCGAGCAGCGGTACGACACCCTGCGCCGGGAACTGCCCGGCGTCGAGGTGCGGTTCGCGATGAAGGCCTGCCCGGTCGACGAGGTCCTCACCACCCTCGCCCGACGCGGCGCCGGCGCCGACGCGGCCAGTCCCGGCGAGATCGAACAGGCGCTGCGCGCCGGAGTGCCGGCCGGGCACGTGCACTACGGCAACACCGTCAAGTCCGACCGGAACATCGCCGAGGCGCACCGGCTCGGCATCCGCACCTTCGCCACCGACAGCGTCCAGGACGTCGCCGCCCTCGCCCGCCACGCCCCCGGCGCCCGCGTCTTCTGCCGGGTGGCGACCGGCGGGGCGGGCGCCGTCTGGGGACTCAGCAACAAGTTCGGCTGCGCGCCCGGCGACGCCGTCCGCGTCCTGGAGCGGGCCCGGGACGCCGGTCTGGTCCCGGCCGGCCTGTCCGTGCACGTCGGCTCCCAGCAGATGACCGGCGAGGCGTGGCACGCCGCCGTCGAGGACCTCGGCGAGGTGCTGCGCGCGCTGGACCGGCGCGGCATCCGCGTCGACCACGTCAACCTCGGCGGCGGCCTGCCCGCGCTCGGCTACCGCGACCGGCGCGGTACCCCTCTCGACCCGCCGCTGGACAAGATCTTCGCGGTGATCCGGGAGGGCACGGACGAACTCCGCCGGATCCACGGCGGACCGCTGGACTTCGTCATCGAACCCGGCCGGCACCTCGTCGCCGACCACGGCGCGATCCGCGCCCACGTCGCCCGCCTCACCGAACGCCGGGACGCCGACGGCGAACGGCGGCACTGGCTCTACCTGAGCTGCGGCAAGTTCAACGGCCTGTACGAGATGGACGCCCTCCAGTACCGGCTGGTGTTCCCGACCCACCCCGACGGACCCACCGTCCCGGCCGTCGTCGCCGGACCCACCTGCGACAGCGACGACGCCTACTCCCACGAGGAGGCACTGGTGCCCGTACCCCGGGCACTCGCCTCGGGCGACCCGGTCTGGGTGCTGTCGTCGGGCGCCTACGCGACCAGCTACACCACCCTGGGCTTCAACGGCTTCGCCCCGCTCCCGTACGCCTGGGCGGACCGCCCCGAGGGGACCGGCGCCGATGAGTGACACCGTGCGCGTGCGGCCCCTCGCCGACGGGGACTGGGACGCCGTCGTGGCGCTGGAGCGGGACGCCTACTCCGGCCTCGGGCTGTCGGAGGGCCGGGCGGCGCTGGAGTCCCGCGCGGCGGCCTCGCCGGACACCTGCTTCGTCGTGGACGTCGGCGCCCGCACCGCCGGATACCTGCTGGCCCTCCCTTACCCGCCGCACCGCTACCCGGACCTGACACGGGCGGAGGAAACCGCGACGGCCTTCCCGCCCGGCAACCTCCACCTGCACGACATCGTCGTGGCGCCCGGCCTGCGCCGCAGAGGGCTGGCGCGGCACCTGCTGCACCACCTGACCGGCACCGCCCGGACGCGCGGGGACGAGCGGATCTCGCTGGTCGCCGTGGGCGGCACCGAGCGGTTCTGGTCGACGCGCGGCTTCGTGGCCGAGCCGGGGGTGGTGCCCGCCGGCGCCTACGGCGGCGAGGCCGTCTACATGTCCAAGCCGGTCCCGGCGCATCCGTCCCTCTCCCCGCCCCCGAGCCCGCACCCGACCCCGCCCCCGTTCCTGCGCGAAGTGAGCTGATGCGCGTGTCCCGTGTCCACGACCCCTTCCTGCGCGGCCAGTTGGCGATCGCCGCGCTGTTCCTGTCCCTCGGCTTCCAGTACGCCACCTGGGCCGCGCGGATCCCGGCGATCAAGTCCGACCTGGACCTGAGCGCCGCCGAGGTGGGAGTACTCCTGATGGCCGCGGGGGTCGGCGCGGCGGTGTCGTTCCCGGTGGTGGCGTGGCTGATGCGGCGCCTGGGCTCGCGGCGGCTCGGCCTGCTCTCCCAACTCGGCCTCGCCCTCCTGCTGCTCGGCCTGGCGGCGGCCCCCAACTACCCGGTGGCCCTGCTGGTGATGTGCGCCGACGGCGTCCTCGTCGGCTGCCTGAACGTGGCCATGAACGCGCAGGGTGCCGCCCTGGAGACACGGCACGAACGCAACACCATGGCCAAGCTGCACGCGACCTTCTCCGCCGGCTCGCTGCTCGCCGCGCTGCTCGCCTCGGGCATGACCGCCGCGACCGGCTCCGTCGCCGCGCACTTCGGAGTGGCCGTCGTCCTCCTCGTCGCGCTGGGCGCGTCCGCGCGGACGGGGCTCCTCGACGACGAGGCACCGGCGGACGAGGCGGGCGGGGCGGCAGGTGCGGACGCGGCCGCCACCGCCGACGGGAAACCGGCCGGCCGCCGCTGGACCGTCCCCTCCAGCCTGACCCTGTGGATGTGCTGCGCCATGGTCTTCGGCACGGTCGCCGAGGGCGCCATGAACGACTGGTCCGCCCTCTACCTCAAGGACGTCGCCGAGGCGTCGGCGGAACTCGCCCCCCTGGGCATCGCCGTGGTGTCCGGGATGATGGTCGTCGCCCGCCTCTTCGCCGACGGCTGGCGGGCCCGCTGGGGCGACGGCCGGGTCGTCCTCCTCGGCAGCGCGGTCGCCGCCGCCGGCCTCGCCCTCGCGCTGGTCAGCGGCGGCGTCGCGCCGGCCCTCGCGGGCTTTGCCTGCATGGGCCTGGGCATCGCCGCCGTGACCCCCTGCGTCTACGCCGCCGCGGCCCGCCAGGGCTCGGACGCGCTCACCCTGGTCGCCGCCATGGGCACCACCGGACTGCTGGCCGGGCCGCCGCTCATCGGCTTCATCGCCGGTGCGAGCAGCCTGGCCTGGGGCATGGGCGCCGTCGCCGCGTCCGCGGGCGCCGTCGCGCTGTGCAGCACCCGCATCCGCTGGACCCCGGCAGCGGCCGTGCCGGACGAGGCCGCCACCCCCGCCTGACCCCGCCCGTGAACACCCCGGGCCGCGCGTGCGTATGTCCTCACAACCGCCCGCGACCCGGGGAAGGCGGACGCGGGGACGACGTGAGGATCAGGCGATGAACGAACGGGTCACACCGGCGCCGGCGATGCACGCCCTGCCCGACGGGGAGGCCGAGGTCGCCCTCGTGCTGCGCCTGCCCTGGGAGGACGTGGCCCGGCTCGGCCAGGAGGCCGGGCGGCTGGCCGCGCAGATGCAGCGCCCGGTGACGCTGGACGAGGCGGTGAGCCACCGGCTGCGCTCCGCCCGGGCCGCGGCGACGCACGCCAGGCCGGCCGGCGAACAGCCGCCCGCGGTGGCCGCCTCGGCCGCCGGCCCGGCACCCGCCTCGGTGTCGTCGCTCCCCGCGCGGCCCCCGGCCGAACAGGCACGGCAGGCCATCGACCGGATCAACGGGACCGCGTAGGAGGCGCCGCCGCACTCAGCGGCGCTCCTCCTCCACCGCCCGCGAGGCCCTGCGGGCGGCCACCAGCACGGGGTCCCACACAGGGGAGAAGGGCGGCGCGTACCCCAGGTCGAGGGCCGTCATCCGGTCCACCGTCATCCCGGCCGTGAGGGCCACCGCGGCGATGTCCACCCGCTTGCCGGCGCCCTCGCGGCCGACGATCTGGACGCCGAGCAGCCGGCCGGTGCGCCGCTCGGCGAGCATCTTCACCGTCATGGGGGAGGAGTCCGGGTAGTAGCCCGCGCGGCTGGTCGACTCGATCGTGGCCGTCACGAACCGCAGCCCCGCCCGCAGGGCGTCCTTCTCGCGCAGCCCGGTGCGCGCGATCTCCAGGTCGCACACCTTGCTGACCGCCGTGCCGACCACGCCGGGGAAGGTCGCGTAACCTCCGCCCACGTTGGTGCCGATGACTTGACCGTGCTTGTTGGCGTGCGTGCCCAGCGGGATGTGCCGCGACTGCCCGGAGACCAGGTCGAGCACCTCCACGCAGTCGCCGCCCGCCCAGATGTTCTCGTGCCCCCGCACCCGCATGCCGAGGTCGGTCAGCAGCCCGCCGTGCGCGCCGAGCGGCAGCCCGGCGGCCTCGGCCAGCGCGGTCTCGGGGCGTACGCCGATGCCGAGCACGACCACGTCCGCCGGGTACTCGGCGTCCTCGGTGGCCACCGCCCGGACCCGGCCGTCGTCCCCGGTGCGCACCTCGGTGACCTCGGCGCCGTTCACCATGGTGATGCCGAGACCCTCCATGGCCTGGTGCACCATGCGGCCCATGTCCGGATCCAGCGTCGACATCGGCTCCCGGCCGCGGTTGACGACCGTCACCTCGTAACCGCGCTTGATGAGCGCCTCGGCCATCTCCACGCCGATGTACCCGGCGCCGACGACCACCGCGCGACGGCCGTGCGTGCGGGTGAGCGTGTCGAGCAGCGCCTGACCGTCGTCGAGGGTCTGCACCCCGTGCACGCCGGGCGCGTCGACGCCCGGCAGCTCCGGCCGGATCGGCCGCGCCCCGGTACCGATCACGAGCTTGTCGTACGGCGTCCAGGACTCCGCCCCCGAATCGACGTCACGCGCGCGTACCCGCCCGCCGGCCACGTCGATCTCCGTGACCTCCGTGCGCATCCGCAGGTCGATGTCCCGGGCCCGGTGCTCCTCGGGCGTGCGGGCGATCAACTGGTCCCGGTCGGCCACGTCGCCGCCGACCCAGTACGGGATGCCGCACGCCGAGTACGAGCTGAAGTGGCCGCGCTCGAACGCCACGATCTCCAGTTCGTCCGGGCCCCTCAGCCGACGGGCCTGCGACGCCGCGGACATCCCCGCGGCGTCACCGCCGATCACGACCAGTCGTTCTCTCGTACCGCCCGCGAAGCTCATGCTCATGCGAACACGCTACGCGGACCCGGCATTTCAGTCCCGCGCGCCGGTCTCCTCCTCGCGCGCCGCCGGCGCCCTCGAAGCGGCGGCCGCCGTACGGCGCGGCAGCATGGGCCGCACCACCCGCAGCCACACCAGCACCAGCAGCGCCGCCACGACGGCGAACGGCAGCACCGCGCCGAGGGCCACCGCCAGCCAGCGCAGCATCGTCACGAAGGCGTCCCAGCCGGCGGCCAGCGCGTCCGTGAACCCGGGGTCGTCGTCCTCGGCGGCCTCGTCGGCCGGCGTCTCGGACAGGGAGAGGGTGATGGTGGCCAGGCTGGTGCGGTCCTTCAGGGACGCCTGCTGGGCCAGCAGCGCCTCCAGTTCGGTCTGCCGGGAACTCAGCTCGCCCTCCAGCGTCACCACGTCGCTCAGCTTCGTCGCCCGGTCCATCAGCTCCCGCACCCGGGCCACGCTGGCCCGCTGCGACTTGATCCGGCTCTCCACGTCGACGACCTGGTCGGTGACGTCCTGCGCCTTCGCGCCCCGGTGCAGCAGCTTCCCGGCGCCCTCCAGGCCGTCGAGGACGTCCGCATAGGCGTCGACGGGCACGCGCAGCTCCAGCCGGGTGCGTTCCCGGCCGTCCTCGTCCCGGCTGGTGTCCTCGTCGCCCACGTAGCCGCCCGCGTTCTCGACGGTGGTGCGGGCCTCGTCCAGGGCCTTCGGCACGTCCTCGACCTGGACGGTCAGCGAGGCGGTGCGGATGACGTGGGTCGCGGCGGCCTTCGGCGGCGCGGTCGCCCGGGCACCGGAGGCGTCGCCGCCCGCCGCGCCCGGCCGGTCGTCGGCCGCCGGGGGAGCGGCCTCCTTGGCCGCGCCGGCCGCGCTGTCCGCGCCGGAGTCACCGCCGCCGGAGCTGCATCCGGTCAGCGCGAGAGCCCCGGCCAGCAGGACGGCGGCCAGCGCCGGAAGCGGTCGTGGGAAGGATGATGTGCGCACAGGGGCCCCCGGGATCGTCGGTGGAACTGTCGTTCCTACGACGCGGGGAGCGGCCCGCGGGCCGGCGCGGAACGGTCCCGAACAGGTCACGGTCCGGACTCGCCGGGCGCGAAGACGTGACCGGCCTGGCGGCGGCCCCGCCGGCGGGGTCTGAGACGCTGGGGGCATGTGCGCAAGCGAGACCCCCGCGGGGCGGGTTCTGGGGGACCCGGGACATGTCGTCGTCGTCGGAGCCGGCATCGCCGGACTGGCCGCCGCCCACCGCCTGCTGGAGCGGGGCGCCCGGGTGACCGTGCTGGAGGCCGCCGTCCGGGTCGGCGGCAAGCTGCTGCCCGGTGAGATCGCCGGCGTCCGCGTCGACCTCGGCGCCGAGTCGATGCTGGCCCGCCGCCCCGAGGCCGTCGGCCTGGCCCGCGCGGCCGGACTCGCCGACCGCCTCCAGCCGCCGGCCACCGCGTCGGCCTCCCTGTGGACCCGCGGTGCGCTGCGCCCCATGCCCAAGGGCCACGTCATGGGCGTCCCCGGCACCGCCGCCGCCCTGGCCGGCGTCCTCTCCGAGGAGGGACTGGCCCGCATCGAGCGCGACGCCGACCTGCCGCGCACCGAGGTGGGCGACGACGTCGCGGTGGGGGAGTACGTCGCCGCGCGCCTCGGCCGCGAGGTCGTCGACCGCCTCGTCGAACCGCTGCTCGGCGGCGTCTACGCGGGCGACGCCTACCGCATCTCGCTGCGCTCCGCCGTGCCCCAGCTCTTCGAGGCGGCCCGCGACCACACCTCCCTCACCGAGGCGGTGCGCGCCCTCCAGGGACGGACGGCCACCTCCCCGGCGAGCGGCCCGGTGTTCATGGGCATCGAGGGCGGCATCGGCACCCTGCCCCTCGCCGTCGCCGAGTCGGTCCGCGCGCGCGGCGGCGAGATCGTCACCGGGGCACCCGTGACGGAGCTGCGCCGCACGGCCCCGGACGGCTGGCGGATCACCGCCGGCGAGCGGGTGCTGCACGCCGGCGCGGTCGTCGTCGCCCTCCCCGCCCGCCCCGCCGCCGAGCTGCTGCGCGCCGAGGCACCCGCGGCCGCCGCCGAGCTGTCCGCGGTGGAGTACGCCTCGATGGCGCTGATCACCCTCGCCTACCGCCGCTCCGACGCCGCCGCCCTGCCCGAGGGCAGCGGCTTCCTGGTGCCGCCGGTCGACGGGCACACCATCAAGGCGTCCACCTTCGCCTCCCGCAAGTGGGGCTGGATCGCCGACGACGACCCGGACCTGGTCGTCCTGCGCACCTCCGTCGGGCGGTACGGCGAGACGGAGATCCTCGGCCGCGACGACGCGGGCCTGGTCGCCGCCTCCCGGCACGACCTCGGGGAGGCCACCGGGCTGACCGCCGAGCCCGTCGCCACCCGGGTCACCCGCTGGCAGGACGGCCTGCCCCAGTACCCCGTGGGCCACCACGCGCGCGTGGCCCGTGTCCGCGGGCACGTCGCGAAGCTCCCGGGCCTCGCGGTGTGCGGGGCGGCCTACGACGGCGTCGGCATCCCGGCGAGCATCGCGAGCGCGTACGCGGCGGTGGACCGGATCCACGGGGACCCGCGCGGCGTGGACGAGCCGACCGCCCACCCGGTGCGGAGTCCGCACGGCGGAGCGGGAGAATAGGGGCATGAGTGACGACGCCTCCACCGCTGCCGCCGGCCGGATCCCCAACAAGGGCAAGCTGGCCAAGGACCTCAACGAGGTCATCCGCTACACCCTCTGGTCCGTCTTCAGGCTCAAGGACACGCTCCCCGAGGACCGCGCCGGGTACGCCGACGAGGTCCAGGAGCTGTTCGACCAGCTCGCCGCCAAGGACGTGACGGTCCGCGGCACGTACGACGTGTCCGGTCTGCGCGCCGACGCCGACCTCATGATCTGGTGGCACGCGGAGACCGCCGACCAGCTCCAGGAGGCGTACAACCTCTTCCGCCGCACGAAGCTGGGCCGCGCGCTGGAGCCGGTCTGGTCGAACATGGCGCTGCACCGCCCCGCCGAGTTCAACCGCGCGCACATCCCGGCCTTCCTGGCCGACGAGACGCCCCGCGACTACATCAGCGTCTACCCGTTCGTGCGCTCCTACGACTGGTACCTGCTGCCGGACGAGGACCGCCGCCGCATGCTCGCCGACCACGGCAAGATGGCCCGCGGCTACCCGGACGTGCGCGCCAACACGGTCGCCTCTTTCTCGCTCGGCGACTACGAGTGGATCCTCGCCTTCGAGGCCGACGAGCTGTACCGCATCGTCGACCTCATGCGCCACCTGCGCGCCTCCGAGGCGCGCATGCACGTCCGCGAGGAGGTCCCGTTCTACACCGGGCGCCGCAAGGACATCGCGGAGCTGGTGGCCGGGCTGGCCTGATCAGGGCGCCGGGCTCGGCTCCGGTTCCGGGCGCGGGGCACACGACGTGTTCCGCGCCGGGAGCCGGCCCTGAAGCAGGTACGCCTCCAGGTGGCCGTTGACGCAGGCGTTCGGTCCCCCGGCGATGCCGTGCGTGCCCGCGTCCCGCTCGGTCACCAGGACCGAGCCCGACAGCCGCCGCCGCAGCTCCAGCGCGCCCTCGTAGGGGGTGGCCGCGTCCCGCTCGGCGGCCAGGATCAGCGTCGGCGGCAGCTCACCGGGCACGGTGCGCACGTCGAGGGGCCGCTGCCGGGGGACCCGCCAGTAGGCGCACGGCAGGTTGGTCCACACGTTGTCCCAGGTCTCGAAGGGCGCCCGGCGCGCCAGCCGGGTGTTGTCCCGGTCCCAGACCTCGAAGTCGGTCGGCCAGGCCGCGTCGTTGCACTCGACGGCCGTGTACACGGCGTTGGCGTTCTCCGCCCCCGTCGCGCCCTCCGCGGTCCGCGTCCCCGCCTGGTCGACCAGCGGCTGCGGATCGCCCTTCAGGTACGCCGACAGCGCCTCGGCGCGGTGCGGCCAGAAGTCGTCGTAGTACCCGGCCCGCAGGAACGCCCCCTGCAACTGGGCGGGCCCCACCGTCCCGCCGGCCGGCTCCGCCGCGAGCCGCTCGCTCGCCTCCTCGTAGCTGTTCTGCACCTCCCTCGGCGTGTCTCCGAGGCCGTACACGGCGTCGTGCCCGGCGATCCACTCCTTGAAGTCGTCCCAGCGGTCCTCGAACGCCTCCGACTGCTCGAGGTTGTTGCGGTACCAGACCATGGCGGGGTCCGGATGCACCACCGAGTCGAACACCATCCGCCGCACCCGGGCCGGGAACAGCTCGGCGTACAGCGCCCCGAGGTAGGTGCCGTACGACGCGCCCATGAAGGACAGCCGCTCCTCGCCCAGCGCGGCCCGCACCACCTCCAGGTCACGGGCGTTGTTGAGCGAGTGGTAGTGCCGCAGCGACTCCCCGGCGCGTTCGGCGCAGCCCCGCGCGTACGCCTCGGCCTCGGCGGCGCGCTTCCTCTTGTACGCGTCCGAGGGCTGTGTCGGGGCCGGGCGCGGCCCCTTGAAGAAGTCGCCGGGGTCCTGGCAGGACAGCGGGGCGGAGGGCGCGACCCCGCGCGGCGCGTATCCGACCAGGTCGTAGGCGCCCGCGAGCCGCTTCCACTCGGGCACCAGGCCGACCAGCGGGAAGTTCAGGCCCGAGCCGCCGGGACCCCCCGGGTTGTAGAGGAGGGCGCCCTGCCCGGGCACCTTGCGCTTGGGGTTCCGCGGGTCCTTGTGGGTGGCCCGCACCCGGCTGACGGTGAGCCGGAGCCGCTTCCCGTCGGGGTGCGCGTAGTCCAGGGGCACCTCGACCGTGCCGCAGCGCATGCTGCCCGGCAGGTCCTCCGCCTTCGGGCAGTCGCCGAACGCGATGCCGGCCGCCGCGGCCCGCTCGGCGGCCACGGCGGTGCCGCGCGCCTCCGCCGAGCCGTGGGCGGCGGGGGCCGCCTGGGCCGGAGGGGCGGTGGCGAGGGTGGTCAGCAGCAAGGACCCGGCGGCCGAGTAGAGGGCGGCAGCTCGCATCGCGTATCCCTTCGGTGGCACGGGGGTGTCACAAGGGATGTTTGGCCGGCCCGCCGGGCAGGGCAAGCACCGCCCGCGGGTGTCGGCGCCGAGTGCCTCCGTACGCCCCCGGCGCGTCGGTGTGCCGGCGGCGGCCGGTCAGAACCGGCGCCCGCGGTACCCCTCGGTGTACGCCTCGCGGTGGGCGAAGGCCGCGCGCAGGTCCGGCTCGCCGATCGCGTGCACGCCGCGCACGGCGACGGAGGTGAGGTAGGTGCGCTCGTCGGCGGTGCCGTCGGCGTGCTGGACGAGGGTGCCGATCAGCCGCTGCCCGGCCGGGGTGGCCCAGCGGGAGTACGGGTGGATCTCCATCCGCGTGATGGCGAGGCAGCCCAGGGTCAGGGCGAGCGGAAGGGCGAACCACAGGGCGATCAGCGTGCGCGGCTCGTGCGCGGGCAGGGGGAGAGCCAGCGCGGCGACGGCCAGCGCGCACACGGCCGCCGCCGCGACCCGTACCCGCCGCACCCCGGCCGCGACACCGTCGGAGCCGCCGTCCGGTACGGCGAGACCGGCGCCGACCAGCCGGTCGGCCAGTCCCCGTACCGGGTCGGCCGTGGCGGCGGTGGCCCGGACCGGGGCTATCCGGGACTGCCCCTCGGGCCCTATCGCCCCTATGACCGACCGCTCCATGTCGTCGCGTCCGCACGGGTCCACGACCGTCGCCCAGCCGGTGTGCGCGAGCAGCAGCCGGCGCTGGCGGGCCATCGAGACCAGCGTCAGGTCGGCCACCCGCCGCGGTCCGCCGGACAGGAACGCCGCCTCGTACAGCGTCAGCGCGTGCTCCGGCGCGGGGGTGCGCGGGGCGACGGCCGCCGCGCGCACGGCGGCCAGACACAGCCGCAGACACGCGAGGCCGGCGACGGCCCAGGCCGACAGGAGGAAAAGGACCCAGAACATGCCGTACTTCTATGCCAAAGGCTTTCGCCGGCGCCATGGCCTGTTCACATTTCGGGACGCAGTGTTGTGGGTATGTGACGTTCCGTTTGGTGATGTCCCGGACCGGCCGTGACGCGGTCAGCGACGCAGCAGGACCCGCCTGGTCGCACGCGCCCACCGCACCCCGGGACGCCTCGACCGCGGCACCGGCCCCGAGCGCTCCAGCCACCACTCCCGCAACTCCCGCCGCACACCGGCGTCCTCCGCCGCGGGCCCCGCGTCCGCGCTCAGCAGCCGCTCGGCGAAGTCGAGGGCGTCCCGCCGGTAGCCCGCGCCCATCGGGCACCCCCGCGCGTAGGCGAGGAACGCCGGCCGGTACGCCGGGCCGAGGATCACCGGCAGTTGGGGCGCCACCTTCGCGACCACGTCCGCCCGCTTCCCGGCGAGCGCCCGCGCCTGTACGCCCAGCCGCACCCGGTCGAACCCCTCGGGCGCCGGCGCCCCCGCGACCAGCGCGGACAGCAGCGCGGCCTGCGCCAGACCGAGCCGCTGCCGTACGGCGTGGTCCGCCGCGTTCGCCTCGGGCGAGGCCGCTCGTGCCACGGACGCCCCCCGGTCGGCGGGGCCATCGCTCTGCGCCCGCCCCCGCGCGACGGCGTCGCGGATCGCCTCCACCTCCGCCTCCAGCTCGCCCGCGCCGGGGAAGTTCTCGTCCCGCTCCAGCAGGACGCCCGGCGGTGCCACCCGCGAGGCGAGGTCGGTGAGGATGTCGAGCACCGGCGGCGGGACCGGGTGGGCGTGGCTGTCGTGCCAGACGCCGTCCCGTTCGAAACCGCCCGCGACATGGACGTAGGCGATGGCCTCCAGCGGCAGTTCGCCGAGCGCCTCGGCCGGGTCCGCGCCGATGTTCACGTGGTTGGTGTGCAGGTTCGCCACGTCGATCAGCAGCCGCACCCCGGTCCGGTCGGCCAGCTCGTACAGGAACTGCCCCTCCGTCAGCTCCTCGTCCGGCCAGGCGACGAGCGCGGCGATGTTCTCCACGGCGAGCGGCACGGGCAGCGCGTCCTGCGCGATGCGCACGTTCTCGCACAGCACGTCGAGCGCGTCGCGGGTGCGCGGCACGGGCAGCAGGTGCCCGGCCTCCAGGTGCGGGGAGGCGGTCAGCGCGCCGCCCGCGCGGACGAACGCGATGTGCTCGGTGACCAGCGGCGATCCGAGCGCCTCCGCGCGGTCGGCCAGCGCCGCCAGCCGCCCCGCGTCCGGCCGTTCGGCGCCGCCGAGACCGAGCGAGACACCGTGCGGCACGACGGTCACTCCGCGCTCGCGCAGCCGCAGCAGCGATTCCGGCAGATGCCCGGGACAGAGGTTCTCGGACACGGCCTCGACCCAGGCGATGCCGGGCATCCGCTCCACGGCGTCCGCGATCTCCGGACGCCACCCGATGCCGGTTCCCAGTCGTCGCATGGTCGTACCTCCTCCCCGTCGGTATGACGGGGGTATGGCCCACCCGGCCCGCCGCCAACCGCGCGGGGGGCGTCTTCAGAGCAAGATTTGAGGGTATGGACTGTGAGCTTTGGGCGCGCATCGGCCGGCCCGCGTCGGACAGGGCCACATCGAGGCGTCCAGAGGGCCGACGTTATTCGGGTGAGGACGGGGCGGGGGTCGTGGTGGCCGCTCCCACGCGGGCCTCGAAGCACTCCCGTTCGCCGTCGGTCGACGCGGGCCGGAAGCAGGCCCGTACGGTGCTGCCGGGGTGCACCTCGGTCATCTCGGTGTAGACGAAGGTCGCCGCGTCGTCCTTGTCCCTGATGCGCACGCTGTGGGTCGGGCCGCCCGCCGAGACGTCCACCCGGTCCCCGACCTCGGTCGCCCAGATCCGGGCCCAGCTCGCACCGCACTTCTCACTGTGGCGCAGTTCGACGCGGGCGCCGGTGGCCGTGCGGTACGAGGCGAGGGTGTCGGGGCCGACGCCGCAGATCAGGCGCATCGGGTCCTGGCCCTCGCAGGCCGCTCCCTCGCACAGGGGAGCGAAGGAGAACGGCACGGAGGCCGGCAGCGACTCGGCCTCCCGCGCCTCCGAGTCCGGCAACAGGAGGAACAGCAGGGCCGCGACGCCGCCCACGACCACGGTGTAGGCCGCCGCCAGCACCACCAGGAGCCTGCTTCGGCGAAGTCGCAGCCGCCGGGTCCCGTCGGGCGGTGGCAGCTCCTGTGGATGCGGCCGCGTCGACTCGTCCGGGGAAGCAGCGGGTGCGGTGGCCACCGCGCGTCCGCTCCAGTGCGACTCGGCGATCTCACGGAGCACGAGCAGCCGCCCGTCCGGTTCGTCCGCCAGCCTGCACAGTTCCCGCACGGCGTGTCGGGGAGGCAGACTCTTGCCGTTGAGGTAGCGCTCCCAGGAGGACTTGCTGTACGGCGTGCGCTCCGCCAGCGCCGCCAGGCTCAGGCCCGCGCGGGAGCGCAGTTCCCGCAACGTCGCCACCAGCCGCGTGTGTTCCGTGCTCACTCGGGCGCCGCCTTGCGCAGTGCCTGCCAGGTCGGCGGGTCGATGACTCCGTTCACGATCAGTCCGTTCCGCTTCTGCATGCGTTCGACCGCTCGACGCGTCTTCGGGCCGAACACGCCGTCGATGTCTCCCGGCGCGGTACCCGCGCGGCGCAGCAGGCACTGGGCCTCGGCCACTTCGAGACCCACCTGGGTGTTGGACAGGAGGATGTCCGTGGTGCTGCTCAGGCCCGCGTGCCAGCGGTCGCCACGCCGCTCCAGCCGACAGGTGTAGATGACCGGCACCAGGGACTCCGACACGGTGGCCGGGGCCGTCACGTCGGCGTCGGCTCGGTCGTGGGCGAGCTGGGCGCGGGCCTCGGTGAGCCGAACGGCCAGCAGGAGGGCCACGGAGACGGACAGCACCGTGACCACGGCTCCCGCCGCGACGGCCACGCGCAGAGCGCGCCCGTGGGGCTGCCGTTCGGTGGGGGTGTGGTCCGGTGTCGCGGAGGAGTCCTCGGGGGGTTTCGTGCCGGCCGTCCGCCCCTCCGCCCAGCGTTGGGCGGCGGTCTCGTGCATCACCAGCAGCCGGGCCGGGTCGTCACGGCCGATGCGGGCCATCGCCTCGACGGCTTCCAGGGGCGGCAGGGACCGGCCGTTCAGATAGCGCTGCCACGACCTCGCGCTGTAGCCGGTCTTCACGGCGAGTTGCCGCGTGCTCAGCTCGCTGTGGTCCTTCAGCATGCGCAGGCGCACGATCAACTGGTGCACGTGCGGATGCAGTTCTGCGGGCAGTGCCTTCCAGCGCGACACGCTTCCCCCCACTCGCGTTCCGACCGCAGGACCGGCCCCCCGTGTCCGGTCTCATTCTGCACCAGCCGCCCGGAGCACCCCCCTGCGCCGACCCCGCCCCGGGCGCGCACCCGGCCGTGCCCCTGCCGTCCAAGTCCCGCCAAAGGGACACGGCGGTCGGCATCTGCGCAGGTCATGGCGTGGGACGTCCCGGGACGGGGCCACCTCCGCGTCGCCTGTGGACGAGCATCCCGCCGACCCCGCAGTCTCGTTGCGGAGCCGGCCGCCGAGGTCGGCTTCTTCAAGCGCACGTCATATTGAGGAGCACAGCATGCGCGCTCTCACCAGGACACTGGTCGCAGTCACCGCCGCGGCCGGTATCGCCGCCGGCGGCCTCGCCGCCGCGGGCACGGCCATGGCGGACACCTCCCCCGCCCCGAGGTCGGCGGTCACGGCGGTGGCCGCGTACAACAACCTCGGCCTCACCAGGAACCAGGCGACCGGCGTCCAGTGCTTCCTGAACACCTCGCCCACCGTCAACCTTGACGAGGACGGGTACCTCGGCCCGAAGAGCTGGGAGGCGATGCAGGAGTTCCTCAACAGGAGTTGGGGCCAGAACCTCGTCACCGACGGCATCGTGGGCCCGGCCACGATCAAGGGGCTCCAGTACTTCCTCAAGCACGGCAACTGGGGGTACACCGGCAAGATCGACGGTATCGCCGGCGAGGGAACGCGTGCGGCGTTCGCCAGGTTCGGTCAGGCGACCGCGAAGCAGTTCTGCTAGGTCCTGTCCGTAGTCCGTAGTCCGTAGTCCGTAGTCCGCCGGACGCTCAGCGCAGGTCCAGTCGCATCAGGACGCGCGGGTGTCCGGCCAGTACGGAGGTGGTGTCGGCGGCGTGGACGAAACCGGCACGCTCGAAGTTCCGCCGGAGCCCGGCGTACGCCATCGTCAGGTCGACCCGGGCGTCCCCGTTGTCCAGCGGGTACGCCTCGATGGCCGGAGCACCCTGGGAGCGGGCGAATTCGACGGCCCCGGCGATCAGGGCGTGCGAGATCCCCCGCCTGCGGTGACCGGGCCGCACACGGATGCACCACAGCGACCAGACCGGCAGGTCGTCCACGTGCGGGATCTTGCGGTTGCGGGCGAAGGACGTGTCCGCGCGCGGCGCCACGGCGGCCCAGCCGACCGGCTCGTCCCCGTCGTGGGCGAGGACCCCGGGAGGCGGGGCCGTCCGGCACAGCTCGGCGACGTACGCGCCGCGGGCCGGGCCGCGCAGCTCCTTGTTGACCTTGGAGGGGACGCGGTAGCTCAGGCACCAGCAGACGTTGGCTCCGGGCGACTTGGGGCCGAGCACCGCGCGCACGTCCTCGAAGACCGAGGCCGGGCGCACGTCGATGCTCATCCCACCACGATGTCACGCCGCGCGGGACGACGCCTCCGGCGTTCGACCGGGGCCCAGGAACTCCTCCAGGAGCGGCACGAGCAGGGCCGTGCGCCGCATCAGCGTCATGTGGGTGGTGCCGGGGAGGACGGCTAGGCGCGCGTCGGGGATCAGCTCCCGCATCTCGGCGGCGTGCTCCACGCGCACGAAGTCGCGGTCCCCGACGACCAGCAGCGTGGGTGCCGTCAGCCCGCGCAGGTCGTCGGCGCTCCAGGGCAGCGGGCCGTGGGCGGCCTGCGAGCACTTGTCGATGAAGTCCTGAAAGTGCTCGGGGTGCGGAGCGGTGGCCGCGTAGGCGTCGGCCATCTCCCTGAAGTCGGCCTCGCCGGGCAGCAGCGGTGAGTCGTAGTCGGGGGTGCGGACCTCCTCGCGGTAGCCGTCCTGGGTGTACTGCGTGGCGGCGAGCACGAGCCGTCCCACCCGTTCGGGATGCCTGACGGCGACCTCCAGCGCGGTCAGCCCGCCCAGGCTGAACCCGAGCAGGTCGGCCCGCTCGATGCCGAGCGCGTCGAGCAGGCCGACCACGTCACCCGCGAGGTGGGGCACGGTGATGGCGCGGTCGATGTCGGCGGTGTGCCCGTGCCCCTGCAGCTCGGGGGCCACGATGTGGCGGCCGGGGGCGAGGGCGGGCAGCAGGGCGCCGAAGCTCAGTCCGACGGTGAGGACACCGCCGTGCAGCAGGACCAGCGGACGCCCGGTGCCGTCCCGGCCGGAGCCGTGGATCTCGTAGTACATCTCCAGGCCGCCGAGGTCGGCGTGGGCGGAACTGTTCGGCACGGTGATCACGTCCGTTTCTGGAAGGTACGCCTGGTGGGTAGACCGCCCCGCCCCGCGGAACTCATCGCACGCGCACCGCCGCGGCCGCCGTTCAGCGGGCGTCAACCGTTTGCGTATGCGGGCGGCCCACGCTGGCCGTGGACGGGTTCGACGTCCGTCGGGGGAACGGGGGAACACCTTGCTGCGGATCCACTTCACCGGACAGGACCTGGAGAACATCAGACTGGCCCGCGGCCCCGATCCGCTGTGGGAGATCGTGTGCAGCGTCTGCCGCCTCCAGACACGGGAGGGCGCGCTCGCCTTCGACCCGTGGCGGCGGCAGGTCAGGGCCCGGCTGCTGAACGACGGCACGGCCCGCCGGGCCGCGCTGGCGCTGCGTGGCCTGGTGCCGTTCGGCGCGTACTTCCCGGACTTCCTCACCCCGCCCGTAGAGGGCCACCACGTGACTCTGCGGGACGGCGTCGAACGGGTGCTCGCCACTCCGCGCGGCCGCCTCCGGCACGAGCTGGCCCTGCTGGCCGCGTCCGGCGCGCGGCCGGTCCCGGGCGCGGCGGCACTGGCCCGGGGCGACGTGGCGGCGCTCGGGGGGCTGGGCGGCGGCCTGCGCGCCTATGACGAGGCGTTGCTCGAACCCGTGCGCGACCGGATCGGGGCGGCCGTGGGCGCCGACCTCGCCTGGCGCACCCGCGCCCTGGTGACCGGCGGGACGGCCGCCCTGCTGGCCACCTTCCGGCCGGTGGCGGTGTGGCGGCCACCGGTGCTCGAAGTGGACTATCCGGTCCGGCGCGACCTGCACCTGGAGGGGCGTGGGCTGCTGCTCGTGCCCTCGTACTTCTGCTGGCGACGGCCGATCACCCTGGTCGACGCGGACCAGAGCCCCGTGCTCGTCTACCCGGCGGACAAGACGGTCGTCCCGGCCCCGGTCACCGGGTTCGCCGCGCTCACCGCCCTGGTGGGCCCCACCCGGGCCGCGCTGCTCCACGAGGCGGCCGGACGCGCGTGCGGGACGACGTCCGAGCTGGCGGCGGCGGTCGGCATCTCGCTGCCCAGCGGCAGCCAGCAGCTGGCGGTGCTGCGGGAGGCCGGCCTGCTCACGACGCGCCGGGCCGGCAAGTACGTCCTGCACTCGGTGACCGCGCTGGGTCTGCGGCTGCTCGGCGACGATTTGGCTGGGCCCGAACAGTGGTGCGCGAACGGCGCCCGCGCCAGGAACCTGCCGGTGCAGGAAACCGCAACGGAGGGAATCCCATGAAGCTCTTCCACCGCGCACTCGCCGGCGGCGCCGCGTCCGTCGCCCTCACGGCCGGACTGCTGGGCGCCGGCACGGGGGCGGCGTCCGCGGCACCGGCCGCGGACTCCCAGTACGGATGTCCGGTCGGGGCCGTCTGCATCTACCCGCAGGGCGTGCACTACACGGACGCCGAGCCGACCGACTTCTACTACTCCCGAGGGGTCCACAAGCTCTACAACCAGTACGGGAACCACTGGGTCTACAACAACCAGACCGACGGCTGGACCGTGCGGACGTGCACGGGCGGCAACGGTACGGGCTGCGGAACGGTCCTCCGGCCCGACTACCTCCGCTACGTGAACCTCACGCCCATCAACTCGATCAAGATCGAGTCGTAGCACCAGGCAGCGCCGGGTGGTCAGCGACCACCGTGCACGAGCCCGGCGCGATCTCCGTGAACCCGGCGTCGCGGACCACCGGCAGGCCACTCGTGGTCAGGCCGCTCCAGCGGGCGGGATCCGCTGTGCGCACGGTCAGCGGGTAGCCCGCCGCCCGCCACGCCGCCCGCGCCCCGGCGTCCAGCTCCCACCAGGCGAGCTGGGCGCCGTGGCCCGCCTGGGCCATGGCCTTGCCCGCCGACATGTCCAGGTCCGGGTTCATCCAGAGCACCGGCGCCGAGAGGCCGGCCTCGACCGGCGGTTCCGGGTCGTCGAGGTCGGTGCCGGAGACCTGGAGACGGGCCAGGTCCTTCGGCCAGCCGTCCAGCGGGACCGGGGGAAAGACCCGGACCTCCGCCGAACCGCCGGCGACCGTGATGCCGGGCAGCGCCTCGGCCCGCCGCCACTCTGCGCCGCGCGCCCGGCGCACCACCTTGCGGATGCGCGCGTCCTGCCAGTCCCGCACCGCCTGCGCCCACTCGCCGTCGCCGGCCGACCGCTCGTCGCCGAGCATCACCAGCACCGCCCGGGCCGCGGTCTCCAGCGCGTCGGTACGGGCGGGCGGTGCCGCCCGCTCGATGCGCACCACCAGCGGCAGGACGAACTGCGGCGCGAGGTCGCGGTCGCCGGGTTCGGGACGGAAGGGGCTGTCGGGGACGGACGTCGTCGCTTCGTTGCTCACGCCCCCAGTCTGCCAATCCGCGTGCCGGTCAGCCCGAGCAGGCCGTGCGCTGCGCCTCCTGCCACTCGCAGACCGGGCAGTACGTGATGCCCTTGTACGACTCCGAGTACTCCGTCGGTTCCCGGCACAGCACGCACTCCGCGTAGGGCGGCCCGTCGGCTTTGGGCGGCCGGGTCGCGTCGATCAGGCAGTAGTCGTCCGGTCCCTGGTCGTCGTCGCTGCTCATGTCTCCAGCGTAGGCGCGTCAGGCCCGGCCGTTCGCGGCGCCGATCAGCTCCGAGACCTTCACGAAGCGGTAGCCCCGTTCACGCAGCGCGGGCACGATCGTCCGGACCGCCCGCTCGGTCACCGGGGCGGCGCTGCGCGTGCAGTGCATGACCACCACCGACCCCGGCTTCGCGCCGTCCAGCACCTCGCGGGCCACGGCGTCGGCGTCCGTCGCGAAGGCGTCGCCGCTCACCACGTCCCACTGCACGGCGGTGACGCCGGCCGCGGTCAGCTCCTTCAGCGCCGCCTTGTCGTAGCAGCCGCCAGGGAAGCGGAAGTACGGCATCGCGTCCGGCACCCCGGCCTTGCGGAACGACGCGTACGCCCGCTCCAGGTCCGAGCGCATCCGGTCCCGGGACACGGTCGGCAGTCCGTAGCAGTCGTCGGTGTAGGCGTAGTGGCTGTAGGAGTGGTTGGCGATCTCGAACCGGGGGTCCCGCCCGATGGACCGGGCCTCGTCCGGGTACTCCTCGGCCCACCGTCCGGTCATGAACACCGTGGCCGGCACCTCCAGCCGCCGCAGCGTCGAGATCAGCCCGGGGTTGTCGAAGCGTTCCCCCGAGGCGGCCCTGGGCCCCTGGTCGGCGGTCATGTCGGCGTCGAAGGTGAGCGCGATGGTCCTGCCCGCGGTGCGCGGTCCGTGCTCGAAGACGGGGGTCAGGCCGGCGGGGCCGGGCGCGAGCGTCGGGGGCCGGGAGGGAGCCTGCTTCGCGGGTGCGGTGGAGGGCGCGCCGGACGCCGGACCCGGCGCCCGCGCGGACCCGGAGGTCCCGCAGGCGGCGAGGGCGGCGCCCAGCGCGCAGAGGGCGGCGGCACGACGTACGAGAGTGATCACCGTACGAACGTATGAGTGTGTTCTTCGGTTTGTACGACTATGGGGCGTGGCGTGCCCCGAGGGTCACCCTCCCGGGCCTACCCGCGCCACGGACCCGTGATGGCGAAGGTGGTGCCGGGTGTGTAGCAGTTGACGTACATCGTGTCGCCGTCGGGGGAGAAGGTGACCCCCGCGAACTCGCCCCACTCCGGCTCCTGAGGCGTCCCGATGTTCTGGGCGCCCCGGGCCATCGCGTACACCTCGCCGCGCCGGGTCACCCCGAACACGTGCTGGGCGCCCCCGCCGTCCTCGCAGACCATCAGGCCGCCGCTGGGAGCCAGGCAGATGTTGTCCGGGGACTCGCCCGGCAGCTGCACGTCGGTGTCCGGACCGAAGACGATCACCAGGGTCAGCCGGCGCCGCTCGGGGTCGTAGCGCCAGATCTGCCCGTAGTGGTCGGCGGCCGAGCCCTCGTCGCTGTGGGCGAAGGACGACACGAAGTACACGGACCGCCCGCCCCAGTAGCAGCCCTCCAGCTTCTGCGCGTGGGTGATGCCGCCCCGGCCGAAGTCCTGGAAGCGGATGGGCGTCTCGGCGGCCAGCGGGTCGGGTACGTCCACCCACTCGATGCCGTCGAAGGCGGCGCCCGTCTCCTGGATCGAGGACAGGTCGGGCACGCCCGGCACCCGCATCGCCTGGAGCCGCCCGCCCGCCCGCAGTGAACCCCGGCCGCCGAGCGGCTTCTCGGGCAGGAACCGGTAGAACAGCCCGAACGGCCGCTCGAACGCGTCCTCCGTCTCGTACACGACGCCGCGCCGCGGGTCCACGGCGATCGCCTCGTGCTGGAAGCGGCCCATCGCGGTCAGCGGCACCGCGCCGGTGCGGTGCGGGTCGACCGGGTCGACCTCGAAGATGAAGCCGTGATCCTTGGTGTACCCGTTGGTGCCGGCCTTGTCCTCGGTCTCCTCGCAGGTCAGCCAGGTGTGCCAGGGGGTGGGCCCGCCCGCGCAGTTGACGGCCGTGCCTGCGATAGCGACCCGCTCGGACAGCACGCGGTTGCGGGAGTCCAGCGTCAGCGCCGTACAGCCGCCCTTGCCCTCGGGGTCGTAGGTCAGGCCCTTGACCGTCGGAACCGGGACGCGGCCGTCCGCGCGGTTCTCGTGGTTGCGGACCAGGTGGACCCCGCCGTGCCGGCCGGGAAAGGCCGACATGCCGTCGTGGTTGGAGGGCACCGGCCCCTCGCCGGAGCGCAGCCGGTCGCCCTCGCGGGACAGCACCCGGTAGCGGAAGCCCTTGGCCAGGTCGAGCAGGCCGTCGGGGTCGGGCACGAGGGGGCCGTAGCCGGTGTGGCCCAGGGACTGGGCCGCGGCGGTGCCGGCGAAGAGTTCGGAGAGCGCCCCGGTGAAGGCGATGCCTGCGCCCAGGGCTCCCGTGCGCGCGAGCACCTGACGTCGGGTCGCCTCGTTGCTGGACATGGACATGGGGGAAACCTTCCTGCTGGCGGACAGGACTGTGACCCGCCGTGTCTATCACCTGCCAGGAGTCGCGGGAACCACGCGCGTAGCACGTGTCACTTCTCGACCGGATGCTCCTGGGCCTTCTCCAGGAACCGCAGCAACTCCACCGGGAAGGGCAGTACGAGGGTCGAGTTCTTCTCGGCGGCCACCGCCACCACCGTCTGCAACAGGCGCAGTTGCAGCGCCGCGGGTGTCTCGGACATCTCCCGCGCGGCCTCCGCGAGGACCTTCGAGGCCTGCAACTCGGCGTCGGCGTTGATGACCCGGGCCCGGCGCTCCCGGTCTGCCTCGGCCTGCCGGGCCATCGAGCGTTTCATGGTGTCGGGCAGGGAGACGTCCTTGATCTCGACCCGGTCCACCTGCACGCCCCACCCCACGGCCGGGCTGTCGATCATCAGCTCCAGGCCCTGGTTCAGCTTCTCCCGGTTGGAGAGCAGGTCGTCCAGCTCGCTCTTGCCGATGATCGAGCGCAGGGAGGTCTGGGCCATCTGGGAGACGGCGAAGCGGTAGTCCTCGACACGGACCAGCGCGTTGGCCGCGTCGATCACCTTGAAGTACACGACCGCGTCCACCCGCACCGTGACGTTGTCGCGGGTGATGCCCTCCTGGGCGGGCACCGGCATCGTGACGATCTGCATGTTGACCTTGTGCAGCCGGTCCACGACCGGAACCACCATCGTGAACCCGGGCTCGCGCACCTCGCCCGCGAGCCGCCCGAGGCGGAAGACCACCCCCCGCTCGTACTGCTTGACGACCCGCGCGGCCGAGACGAGATACACCACCCCGGCGCTGCCGACGGCCGCGGCCGCGGCCAGGAGCTCTTCGAGCATGACGGCCTCCTCGCCCAGAGGTCCGATTCATCTGCTCCTGCCACGATATTCCCGACGCCCGGTCCGGGGCCATGGCCCCGGACCGGGGAGGGCCGCTACACCGAGACCGCCTTCGGCGGTTCCGTGACCGTCACCGGGTCCGTGCCGGCGGTGCTGTGCCGTTCGGCCCAGTTCTCCAGGGCCGTGCGGCAGGCGTGGTCCAGGTGGTGCAGGCCGGACAGGTCCAGCTCGACCGGTCGGTCCTGCGGCAGCGATTCCAGGCTCTCCAGGATCTTCGGCAGCCGCAGGAAGGTCGCGTTGCCCGCCAGGTGGGCCTGGACGGGTCCCGCGCCCTTGTCGACGATCTCCAGCTTGAGGTGCGACGCCTCCCAGGCGGTCTTGACCACGGACAGGGCCAGACCGATCAGCACGCCCTCGAACATGTTCACCGCGACGATCGACAGGGCCGTGACCACCAGGATCAGCGCCTCGCCCCGGTGCTCCCGCCACAGCGGCACGATGCCGCGGAACGGGATCAGCTTCCAGCCCGCGTGGACCAGGATGCCGGCCAGCGCGGGCAGCGGGATCAGGGCCAGCGCGGAGGGCAGCAGCGCGGCGAACAGCAGCAGCCACACGCCGTGCAGCACCCGGGACGCCTTGGTCTTCGCGCCGGCGCTCACGTTGGCGGAGCTGCGCACGATGACCGCCGTCATCGGCAGCGCGCCGAGCACACCGCACACCGTGTTGCCGGCGCCCTGCGCCATCAGCTCCTTGTCGTACTCGGTCCGCGGCCCCTTGTGCAGCCGGTCCACCGCGGCCGCGCTGAACAGGCTCTCCGCCGACGCGATCAGGGTGAAGGCGACGATGGTGCCGAGGAGTCCGATGTTCGCCAGCCCGCCGAAAGCGTCGGCGCCGGGCGGCTGGATGGAGTCCAGCAGGCCGTTGACCTCGACCGTCGCGACCGACAGGCCGAACACCGCCGTGACCGACGTGGCCAGGACGACCGCGGCCAGCGCGCCCGGCAGGGTCTGCGCCCGCTTCGGCAGCCGCTTCCACAGCACCATGACCGCGACGGTGCCGGCGCCCAGGGCCAGCGAGGTGAGCGCCTCGGTGCTGCCCAGCGCGTCGGCGGCGGCGCCGGGCAGCCCGGTGAGCTTGTCCAGGCCGGAGGCGGGCGCCTCCAGTCCGGCGGCCGCGTAGAGCTGGCCGGCGATGAGCACCAGGCCGATGCCGGCCAGCATGCCCTCGACCACCGACAGGGAGATCGCCCGGAACCAGCGCCCCAGCTTCAGGGCGCCCATCGCGAGCTGGAGGAGACCGGAGGCCAGCACGATCACGCCGAGCGCGGGCAGTCCGTACTGGTCGACCGCGCCGAAGACCAGCACGGTGAGGCCGGCGGCCGGCCCGGACACCTGGAGGCTGCTGCCCGGCAGGAATCCGGTGACCAGGCCGCCCACGATGCCGGTGACGAGGCCGAGTTCGGCCGGGACGCCGGATGCGACGGCCACGCCCACGCACAGCGGGAGCGCGACCAGGAACACGACGAGCGAGGAGGTGACGTCCTGCCGCCAGTGGGGGAACTTGGCTATCAGGTTCATGCCGGCGCTCACAGGTTCTCGAACGCGTCGGTGTCCGCGCTGTGTTGGCGTACGGCCCCGGTGTGGACCTCGTAGTACCAGCCGTGCAGCCGCAGCCGGCCCTGCGTCAGGCGGCTTTCCACGCAGGGGTAGGAGCGCAGCCGCTCCAGTTGCGCCAGGACGTGGTGCTGCACGGCCTCGGCGACGGTCGGGTCGGTGGGGTCGCAGGACTTCGGCTCGTCGGCGGCGTACGCCAGCCAGTCGCGTACGGCGGGTACGGCGCTCAGGTCGTCGCCGCGCACCAGGGCGCCGACGGCGCCGCAGTGCGAGTGGCCGCAGACCACGATGTCGCCGACGCCGAGCACCGCCACGGCGTATTCGACGGTGGCGGCCTCGCCGGAGGGGTGGCCGGTGCCGTACAGCGGGACGACGTTGCCCGCGGTGCGCAGCTCGAAGAGCCGGCCGGGCCGGGCGCCCGTGATCAGCGCCGGGACGACCCGGGAGTCGGAGCAGGTGATGAACAGTACTTCGGGCGACTGGCCTTCGGCGTGCCCGGCGAACTCCTCAGGGCGCTGTCCGAACCTACGGGCGTTGTCGATGAGGGGTTGCATGATGCGGGATTCCTCCTGGCGCGCAGTGGGGGCGCGTCGGATGGGCAGGACAGAGGTGGGGGGCGATCCGGCCGTCCCTCAGCAGCGGAAGACCTGAAGTGCCGCCGGGGAGTGGTCCGTCGAGGGTCTGGACCGGTGGTCGGCGTGCCGTCCGGAAGCGGTCCCCTCGGTCCACGTGAGCGGGCGCTCGGGCGGACCGGGCGGGGGCGCGGTGGTGGTGCGGTGACGGTCGCGGACGCGGGTGGCGTCGTGGGCGTTCGCGGAGCGGCCGCCGTCGTGACAGCCGGCCCGCTCGTCGTACGGCGCCGTGCCGGAGAGGGTGGTTCCGGGATGGGCGTTGGCCATGGCGTCACGGCTCGTATGCGCGAATGCGAAGGAAGCGGCCGGAGCGAACAGCAGGAGCACGACCAGGACGGCGGCGGGGAACGGAATCCGCGTCCGCGCCGTCGCGCCTCGCAACATGCGCCCCCCTCCAGGCATTTCACGCCTTCGATGTGTGCCGGTGCATGGTCGGTGCACGGTCATCGCTTGGTCAACGCATGGTCAATGCGTGGTCAAGAAACACGTTAACCCTGCAATGAGCTTTGCAGGGTTAACGTAGCGTTACGAGCTGAAGAGAGCCTGAAAATCGCGGGTCCGTTGGCGCGAAGCGGCCGTTGTCAGGGCGTGTCGGGGCCGTCCACCAGGCGCGCGGCGTCCCGGGCCAGCGCGGTGAGCCGGGAGATCGCCCGGAAGTACTTCTTGCGGTAGCCGCCCTTCAGCATGTCCTCGCCGAAGAGCTGGTCGAAGGGGAGCCCGGACGCGAGGACGGGCACCTCGCGGTCGTAGAGGCGGTCCGCGAGCACCACGAGGCGCAGCGCCGTCGACTGGTCCGGGACCGGGCGCACCCCGGTGAGGCACACCGCCGCGAGGTCGTCGGTCAGGGCGCCGTAGCGGCTGGGGTGGACGCGGGCGAGGTGGTCGAGGAGCGCGCCGAAGTCGTCGAGCGAGGCTCCCGCGGTGGCCCGCGCCGCCCGGGTGACCTGCTCGTCGGAGTGCGGTGCAGGGGCCTCGGGCAGGCCGCGGTGGCGGTAGTCCTCGCCGTCGATGCGCAGGGCGCGGAAGTGGGCGGACAGGCCCTGGATCTCGCGCAGGAAGTCCACCGCCGCGAAGCGGCCCTCGCCGAGCTTGCCGGGCAGCGTGTTGGAGGTGGCGGCGAGTGCCACGCCGGCCTCGACGAGCCGGGCGAGCAGGCTGGAGACGAGGACGGTGTCGCCGGGGTCGTCCAGCTCGAATTCGTCGATGCACAGGAGGCGGTGCCCGGAGAGGGTGCGCACGGTCTGCTGGAAGCCGAGGGCGCCGACGAGGTTGGTCAGCTCGACGAAGGTGCCGAAAGCCTTGCGGGAGGGGTCGGCGGGGGTGGCGTGCCACAGGGAGGCCAGCAGGTGGGTCTTGCCGACCCCGTAGCCGCCGTCGAGGTAGACGCCGCGGGGGCCGGCCGGGGCCTTCGGCGCCTTGCTCCGCCCGAACCCGAAGAACCCGCGCCGCCCGGTACCCGCGCCGGACGGCTCGCCCAGCCCGCCCGCGAACTCCTCCAGGACCCGTACGGCCTCGTGCTGGCTGGGCTGGTTCGGGTCCGGCACATAGGTCCCGAACCGGACCGAGTCGAACCGCGGCGGCGGCACCATCTCGGCGACCAGGCGGTCGGCGGGCACATGCGGCTCACGAGCACACAGGGACAACGGATCGGCCACGGCTATCGGGGTGGACCCGGGGCCGGCGGCGGAGGAGGAGGGCGACACGGTGGTCCATGGTAGGCCCTGCGGGCCCGGGGCCCCGGTCGAGCGGCCGGCGCCCCCGGTCCCGGTGGCGGCCCTGGGCCTGGGGCGCCCCCGGTGTCGGCGGCGCCCCCGGGGCTGGTGCGGGAGTGCGGCCGGGGCCTTGGACGCGGTGTGTGGGCCGCGCGGCCGGACGCGGCAGACCTCGGTCCCGTCGGCCCTGCCGCACCCGCAGCCGCCGACGGCTCCGGGGCCGACACGGGCGGGCGGCCGGGGTCCTGGACGCGGGGCCTGCCGGAGACGTGCGGGTGCGGCGGCGCTTGGGCCCTCGTGGCGATGCGACGGACCCCGGCGGCACAGGGCCCCACCGGCGGATCCGGGGCCGGTCCGGGTCCCCGGAGCGTGGAAGACTGCATCTCATGCGACGTCTGTTCCCTGTGATCGATCAGACAGCCGGCCCCGGGGCGGGCCCGGTCCCCGACGGGGGTGATCGGGAATGGAGCCTGGCCGAGCTGGCGGAGGCCTACGCCTACCCCGTGCCGGACGGGCGGCGTGCGGCGTGGCTGCGGGCCAACATGGTGTCCACCCTCGACGGCGCCGCCCAGCACGAGGGCCGTTCCCAGCCCATCTCCAGCGCGGCCGACATGCGCGTCTTCGGCACCCTGCGCGCGCTCGCCGACGTGGTGGTCGCCGGCGCCGAGACCGTACGGCAGGAGGGGTACCGGCCCGCACGCGCGCGTGCGGAGTTCGCCGAGGCGCGGCGGGCGGCCGGGCAGACGCCCGTGCCCGCGGTAGCGGTGGTCAGCGCGAGCCTGGAGCTGGACCTCACCCTGCCGCTGTTCACCGCCCCGCTGGTGCCCACCCTGATCCTGACCGGGGCCGCCGCGCCCCAGGACCGCATCACGGCCGCCGAGAAGGCGGGCGCCCGGGTCGTGATCGCCGGGGACGGTGCCGGTGTGGACCCCGTCCGGGCCGTCGGCGCGCTGGCCGGGCTCGGACACACCCGGCTGCTGACCGAGGGCGGTCCGCGGCTGCTGGGCCAGTTCGTCGCGGCCGGTGTGCTGGACGAGCTGTGCCTGACCGTGTCCCCGATGCTCACCGCCGGGGACGCCCAGCGGATCGCGGGCGGACCCCCCGTCGGGGTGCCGCGGCGGTTCGCGCTGGCGTCCCTCCTGGAGGAGGAAGGTTTCCTCTTCAGCCGCTACCGGCGGGACTAGGACAACCCGTCCCGGGCAGACGACGGCCACCGGACACGGGTCCGGTCGTGCCGCACCTCCGGGAATCGGCGGAATCATCCGTTCCGTTTGGTCCGCGCCGGGCACACTGATTCCGGCAGTACCCGGGCGATCACGGGGCAGGATGGTTTCCGCAGGGTCCGGTACGGCCTACGGAGGGTGGGCCCACGGGCCCTCGAAGGAGAAGGGGCGCCTGGTGTTCACAAGCGTTTTGATGATCGAGAAGGCCCTGACGTCCGCCGACGTGGAGTTCGTCACCACCTTGCACGGCGAGGAGACGGTCGCCTTCCATGTGCTGCTCCAGCCGCGCGGCGATCAGGCCGACCGGCTGCTGAGAGCGATCGACGACGTCGCGCTCGGCGAGCTGGACGACGCCGTCCGGGAGGGTGAGACGCCCGAGGGCGACGACGCGCAGAGCGTCGGCCGGCGGGCGCTGGAGGTGTCCCTCACCGCCCTGCGCGCGTCCGGCGCGGAGGCCGACGGCCGGCTGATCGAGGACCATCCGCTGGACGAGCTGAAGTCCCTGGTCCTGGAGATCGGCGCCGACGAGGTGATCGTGCTGACGGACCCGCACTACGTGGAGGAGTTCTTCCACCGCGACTGGGCCTCGCGGGCCCGGCACAAGGTCGGCGTGCCGGTCCTGAAACTGTTCTCCCACAGCAAGGCATAGGCTGGTGCCGCGCTCCCGCCCAGGGGGCGCGCCAACCAGCAGACCACCCGCCGCACCCCTGGGAGAACAGCGCATGGCACCCGGCCTTCCCACCGCCATGGACCGACCGCACTTCATCGGCATCGGCGGCGCCGGAATGTCGGGCATCGCCAGGATCCTCGCCCAGCGCGGTGCCCAGGTGGCGGGCAGCGACGCCAAGGAGTCCGAGACCGCCGAGGCGCTGCGCGCCCTGGGCGCCACCGTGCACATCGGGCACGCGGCGGAGCACCTCGCCGACGACGCGAGCTGCGTCGTCGTGTCGTCCGCGATCCGTCAGGACAATCCGGAGCTGGCCCGCGCGGCCGAGCTGGGCGTTCCGGTCGTGCACCGCTCCGACGCCCTCGCCGCCCTGATGAACGGCCTGCGCCCGATCGCGGTGGCCGGCACCCACGGCAAGACCACCACCACCTCGATGCTCGCGGTCAGCCTGTCCGAGCTGGGCCTGAACCCCTCGTACGCCATCGGCGGCGACCTGGACGCGCCCGGCTCCAACGCCCTGCACGGCGACGGCGAGATCTTCGTCGCCGAGGCGGATGAAAGCGACCGCAGCTTCCACAAGTACGCCCCCGAGGTCGCCATCGTCCTCAACGTCGAGCTGGACCACCACGCCAACTACGCCTCGATGGACGAGATCTACGAGTCCTTCGAGACCTTCGCCGACCGGATCGTCCCCGGTGGCACCCTGGTGGTCGCGGCGGACCAGCAGGGCGCCCGGGAGCTGACGCGGCGCCTGGCCGGCAAGGTGCGGACCGTGACCTACGGGGAGTCCGAGGACGCCGACGTGCGCATCCTGTCGGTCGTCCCGCAGGGCCTGAAGAGCGAGGTCACGGTGGTGCTGGACGGCACGGAGCTGACCTTCGCGGTCTCCGTCCCCGGCCGCCACTACGCCCACAACGCCGTTGCCGCCCTCGCCGCGGGCGCCGCCCTCGGCGTCCCCGCCGCCGAGCTGGCCCCCGCCCTGGCCGCCTACACGGGCGTCAAGCGGCGCCTCCAGCTCAAGGGCGAGGCGGCCGGCGTCCAGGTCGTCGACTCCTACGCGCACCACCCCACCGAGATGACCGCCGACCTGGAGGCCATGCGCGCCGCGGTCGGCGACGCCCGCATCCTGGTCCTCTTCCAGCCGCACCTGTTCTCCCGCACCCAGGAACTGGGCAAGGAGATGGGCCAGGCCCTGTCCCTGGCGGACGCCTCGGTCGTCCTGGACATCTACCCGGCCCGCGAGGACCCGATCCCGGGCATCACCAGCGACCTGATCATCGAGGCGGCCCGGGCCGCCGGTGCCGACGTCACCGCGGTCCACGACAAGGCCGGGGCGCCCGCGGTGGTCGCGGGAATGGCGAAGGCCGGAGATCTCGTTCTCACCATGGGCGCGGGCGACGTCACCGACCTCGGACCGCGCATCCTGGACCAGCTGTCGAGCACCGGAAACTAAGGGGCTGAGGACTCATGTCGTACGACGTCGAGAAGCCGGACGAGCAGTGGCGCGCGGAGCTGGCCCCGGCCGAGTACGCCGTGCTGCGCCAGGCCGGCACCGAACCGGCCTTCACCGGTGAGTACACCGACACCAAGACCGAGGGCGTCTACTCCTGCCGGGCCTGCGGCGCGGACCTGTTCACCTCCACGACCAAGTTCGAGTCGCACTGCGGCTGGCCGTCCTTCTTCGACCCGAAGGACACCGACGCGGTCGAGCTGATCGAGGACCGCTCGCACGGGATGGTCCGCACCGAGGTGCGCTGCGCCCGCTGCGGCTCGCACCTCGGGCACGTCTTCCAGGGCGAGGGCTACCCGACCCCGACCGACCAGCGGTACTGCATCAACAGCATCTCGCTGCGGCTGACGCCCGCGGAGGACTGAGTCACCGGGCGGATGACCCGTCACGGTCGGCGGCCGGGAGCGTCACGGTGAACACCGTCGCGCCCGGCTCGCCGTCCACCTCGACCGTGCCGCCGTGCGCGCGCACCAGCGAGGCGGCGACGGACAGGCCCAGGCCGCTCCCGCCCCGGTCGCGGCTGCGGGCCTTGTCGACGCGGTAGAAGCGGTCGAAGATCCGTTCCCGGTCCGCCGCCGGGATGCCCGGACCCGCGTCGGCCACCGACACCCGGACCGCGTCCGCCCCGCCGCAGACGGTGACCGAGACCGCGGTGCCCGGCGGCGTGTGCACGGCCGCGTTGGTGAGCAGGTTGTCGAGAACCTGCCGGATGCGCTGCGGGTCGAGCCGCAGCTTCACCACCGCCGCACCCGTCCGCACCGTCAGCGGACGGTCCGGGTGCCCGGCGCGGAAGGCGTCCGCCGCCTGCCGCACCAGCTCCGTCAGATCCGCGTCCTCCCGGCGCAGCGGCGCCTCCACCTCGTCGGCGTCCAGCCGGGCGAGCAGCAGCAGGTCGTCCAGGAGCACCCCCATCCGGGCGGCCTCCGCCCGCAGCCGCGCCAGGTGCCGCTCCCGTTCCGCGGGCTCGTTGGCCGCCGCGTACTGGAAGAGGTCGGCGTAGCCACGCACCGACATCAGCGGCGTGCGCAGCTCGTGCGAGGCGTCGGCGACGAACCGGCGCAGCCGCCGCTCCGCCTCCGCCCGCACCGCCAGCGACGCGTCGATGTGCTCCAGCATCGTGTTGAACGCGGTCCGCAGCTCCGCCACCTCCTGCCCGCCGTCCCGCCCGTCGGCCCGCAGCGGGAGCCGGGCCGCCGACTCGGTCAGGTCGTGCGAGGCGATGCCGTGCGCCGTGCTCGCCATGTCGCTCAGCGGTTTCAGGCCGCGCCGCAGCATCCGCCGTCCGAACACCACCAGGGCGAGCAGCGCCAGCCCGAAGGCGACGACCTGCACCGTGATCAGCTGGTCGACGGTGTCCTCGACGTCCCCCATCGGTGCCGCGCTGACCAGCACCACCCCGGGCTCCACCTCGCAGGCGCGCAGCAGGTAGGGGCCGTGTCCGCCGATCCGCACCGTGCGGGTGAGGTCCTCCTCCGAGCGGGCCATCGTCCGCGCCAGGTCGGTCAGGGCCCGGCTGTCGGCCGGCACCTCGGCGGGCGTGCGCAGGTCGGCCGAGGTGCCGGAGACGTCGTACACGGCCGTGTACCAGCCGTAGTACGGCTTGCGTCGCACCGTGCCGTGCGTCGCCGCGTCCTTGGACTGCACGACCTGCACCAGCTTCATCTGGTCGGCGAGCTGCCGCTCCAGGTAGTCCCGCATGTACGCGGTCAGCACCGTGCCGACCACCGCGAACACCACCAGCGACAGCACCCCGAGGCCCAGCGCCAGCCGGGTCCCGAGCCGCAGCCCCCGGTAGGCGCGCCACCACCGCCGGATCACCGGGCGGTCTCCCGGATCGCGTATCCGAAGCCCCGCACCGTCTGGATCAGCGGCTCGCCCGTGTCGTCGAGCTTGCGCCGCAGCCGGCTGACGACCAGCTCGACGACGTTGGACCGGCCGCCGAACCCGTACTCCCACACGTGGTCGAGGATCTGCGCCTTCGTCATCACGGACGGCGACCTGCGCATCAGGTAGCGCAGCACCTCGAACTCCGTCGGTGTCAGCGACAGCCGCCGCCCGCCGCGCCGCACCTCGCGCGTGTCCTCGTCCACCTCCAGGTCCGCCACCCGCAGCACCGACCGCGGGGACCCGGCCCCGGTGCTGCGCCGCAGGACCGTCCGCAGCCGGGCCATCAGCTCCTCCACCGCGAACGGCTTGACCAGGTAGTCGTCACCGCCCCGGGTCAGCCCCGCCACCCGGTCGGCCACCCCGTCCCGCGCCGTCAGGAACACCACCGGCACCATCGCGCCCGAGCGGCGCAGCCGGTCCAGGACGCCGAAGCCGTCGACGTCCGGCAGCATCAGGTCGAGCACCACGATGTCCGGGCGGAACCCGGCGGCCAGCCGCAGCGCCTGCTCGCCGGTGTTCGCGGTGACCGCCTCCCACCCCTCGTAGCGGGCGACCGTGGCCACGAGGTCGGCGATGGGCGGGTCGTCGTCCACGACGAGGAGTCGCACTCTGTCCACCCGCACATACTGCGCCACCGGGCGCCCGGCCCCCTAGGGCCTGTCTGACAGTTCCCTCCCCCAGCCTCCGGCCGGGAGGTGCCCCCAGCCCCGCGACGCCATGCACGCACTCTCGCCGCACCGGGCGCAGAGCCGAGTACATCCAGTACGAGGCTCTACGCCCGGCACGGCGAGAGCACGCACCTGACGCCGCGAGGCCGCCCTCCGGGCGACGACGGGAATTGTCAGACAGGCCCTAGTGCCCGACCGGCCGGACTCCCGGAACCTCAGGTGCTGCGGCGGGCGGTGAGCAGCAGATACTCCCAGTCGAGGGCACCGTCCTCGAGCGCACCGCGTGCCAGGTCCAGGAGAGCCGCGTCCAGGGCGGCGGTACGTTCGGGGTCGTCGGCCAGGTTCCGGTAGACGCTGATCGTCGGCCCGTAGGCGGACTTGAAGAACGCGCGGAAGTCCTCCGGCTCGCCGAACGTGTCCACGCGGAGCGACCGCCGGTGCGCTTCGACGCCGGTGACACGGTCACCGAGCAGCATCCGCACGTGTTCCTCCCGGCCCCACAACGGCGGTGGCTGGGCACCAGGGGGAGGCGGTGGGGCGAACGGTTTCATGATCGCGAACATCTTCCCGATGTACCCCTCGGGGGTCCAGTTCAGGAGCCCGATCGTGCCACCCGGCCTGCACACGCGCACCAACTCGTCGGCGGCGGCCTGGTGATGGGGAGCGAACATGACGCCCACGCAGGACATCACGGTGTCGAAGGACGCGTCCTCGAACGGGAGGTCCTCGGCATCCGCTTCCCGCCAGCTCAGTGCCGCGCCGCGCGCTTCCGCCTCGCTCCGGCCCACGTCCAGCAGTTCGGGAGTGAGGTCGGAGGCCACCACGTCCCCGCCGGCCAATGCGGCCGGGATCGAGGCGTTCCCCGATCCGGCGGCCACGTCCAGCACCCGGTCGCCGTCCTTGATCCCACAGGCCTCCACGAGGGCGGGGCCCAGACCGGCCACGACATCCCGTGCCACCGCCGGATAGTCTCCGAGGGCCCACATCGAGCGATGCTTCTCCTTGAGCGCGCGGTCCACCTCACGCGCCTGTGCCGTCCCGGTCATGTGACCCGCCTCCACGCGGTACCGATGGCTGGCCCCTCTTCGAGGATAGGGACGCGGCGGGCGCCTCGCCCGGCGAGCGTGACCTGCGAGGGGGCGGTGTGAGCCGGATGCGTCCCAGCGGCCCCGCTTCTAGACTGAAACGGTGCCTGATCGCCTCGAAGTCCCGAGTGGAGGCGCAGAGCGATGGCAACGGTCCTGTTCATGGTCAGTGGTGCGACGTACTGGGTGCTGAAGGACGGCACACGATATGCGACGGGTTACTGGGCGGAGGAGTTCGCCAAGCCCTACAAGGCCCTGACCGATGCCGGTCACGCCGTCGTGGTGGCAACTCCGGGCGGCACGACTCCGAACGTCGACATGATGAGCCTCCGTCCGTCGATGGCGGGCGGGGAGCAGGGCGCCCTGGACCTGGAGTCCATCATCCGGGACGCCGAGGTGATGCGTCGCCCGTTGAGGCTCTCGGACGTCCGCCTGGAGGATTACGACGCGGTGTACCTGCCGGGTGGGCACGGCCCGATGTCGGATCTCGCCTTCGACGCCGACGCCGGCCGGCTCCTGACGGCACAACTCGGCTCCGGCGAACCGCTGTTCATCGTGTGCCATGCGCCCGCCGCGATGCTGGCGACCCGGATCCACGGAGTGTCGCCGTTCGAGGGGTACAGGGCCACGGGTTTCACCAACGACGAGGAAGAGGGCGTGGGCCTGGCTCCCCGGGCGACCTGGCTCCTGGAGACGGAGCTGAAGGACCAGGTCGGTGTCCAGTACAGCCGGGGGCCCGTCTGGGAGCCGTACATGGTCGAGGACCGGAATCTGGTCACCGGACAGAACCCGGCCTCCGCCGAGGTGCTGGCCGAGCGACTGCTGAAGATCCTCGCCTGAGAAAGGCAGGGAGCATGCAGGAGTTCATGGTCGAACTGACCACTGAGATTCCGGAGGGGACCGACCCGGCGGAGGTCGACCGGAGACGCGCGGCGGAGGCCGTCCGGGCCGGGGAACTGGCTGAGCAGGGGCGCCTCTTCCGGCTGTGGCGTCCGGTGGGGGAGCTGCGCAGCGTCGGTGTCTGGCGGGCCGACGACGAGTCCGATCTGCGGTCGAACGTGCTGGGCAGCCTGCCCCTGTCCCCGTGGATGACCGCCGTGGTCACGCCCTTGCAGCCGCACCCGAACGATCCCGGCCCGACCGGATGAGCTTCGCGCCGCGCGCGGGCTTCAGAGCAGCTGCTGGCCGCCGTCGATGTCGTACGTGGCCCCGGTCAGCGCCTCGTTGCGCATGATGTGGAGGGCCAGATCGGCGACGTCCTCCGGCCCGACCACGCGCCGGATCGGCAGGGTCGACCTCAGCTCCTCGCGCCTCGCCTCGAGCCGATCCCCCAGCAGGGATGCCGAGAGCGGTGTGTCCACGAAGCCGGCCGCGATGAGGTTGACGCGCACGGGGGCCAGTTCGAGGGCCAGGTTGGCGGTGAGGGCGGGGAGGGCCGCGGTGAGCGCCGCGATCACCGTCCGCCCGACGCCGGGCCGCCTGCCTCCGGTGCCGCCGATGAAGAGCAGCGTTCCCCCGGCCCGGACCTTGTCCCGACCGTACTTCGCGATCGCCAGGGTCATGGCCAGGCGGTCGCCGAAGTGACGGCTGGTCTCACCGAGATCCATCTCGGCCAGTGGCAGGTACGACGGCCCGCCGGCCGTGGAGATGACGTGATCGACGGGATGCGGCAGGTCCTGGAAGAACGTCCGGACTCCGTCGGGGTCCGTGGCGTCGAACGTGGCCGTGCCCAGCGGCTGGATCTGTGCCGCCGCCCGCTCCAGCCGCTCCTCGTTGCGTCCCGTCATGAACACCTGGCCGCCCTCGGCGCGCACGCGGCGAGCGGTCTCGAAGCCCATGCCCGAGCTGCCGCCGATCACCACGACGACTTGCCCGGCCAGCCCGCCGTCCTTCTGCTCGTGGCTCATCGCAGACCTCCGATCAGGCAACCGGAACCGTGCACGAGAATACCGGGACGAAGAATTACGCACCATTTGGAAGTGATGACGAGGGCGGCGGATGAATTGCCGAGGCCGCTGCCGTGCCTATCCTGACCGTGGAAGCGAGACGTGACGAGACGGCCGAAATCGTGGAGTCGTACATGGGAAAAGCCCAGAGATTGTCGGCTCTCGCCGTCGCGCTCGGTGGCGATCCGCGCATTGAGGAGGGCGACCTGTCACTCGCGCTGGCGGCCGCCGAACTCGTCGACCTCACGGAGGCGCAGGCCGTTCTCCTCCACGGCGATCGCCTCCTGCCCGCCGCGCGGGTGGGAACCGGCTCCCCGATGCTGATCGAGGCCGCGTCGGAGCTTGTCCGGGACGTCCCCTACGAGACGGTCGTGGGCTGGCTGTGGCGCCGGGGCAGCGGCCTGGCCGGACGCTACCGGGTCGCTGTGGGGGATGCCCGTCACCTCCACCGTCAGGCGGCCGAGGCCATGCGGGACTGGAACGACCCCGTCCTCGCCCACCTCGCGGCAGCGGCCGGGATGCGTCCGACGCCCTCCGACGAGGCTTCTGCGGACCTCGATCACGATCAGATCGCCATCCTGGGCGAGGTGCACCAGGCCGTCACGCAACTGGCCGCCGAGAGGCAGCGCAGGTCGATCGAGCGAGGCCCCTCCGAAGGCATCCTGCGCGGTTTCTGACCCCGCCGCCGAACCCGGACGGCCTACCGACGCCACCGGATGGGATCACCAGGACGGGCCGGTCGCGCCCGGTTCGTGCAGCATGACCTCAAGGAGCCGCGGACCGGCACCTCGGGCCCACAAGAGGAACCATCGTGCTGAACGCGTTCGCAAGCGTTTTCAAGACCCCCGACCTCCGCAAAAAGCTGGCATTCACTCTGGGCATCATCATCCTGTTCCGCCTCGGCTCCCACGTGCCGATTCCAGGAGTGGACTACCAGAGGGTCCAGAGTTGCGTGGATTCCGTCTCCCAGTCGAACGGAATCCTCGGGCTGGTCAATCTGTTCAGTGGCGGTGCGCTCCTTCAGATCACGGTGTTCGCGCTCGGGATCCTTCCCTACATCACGGCCAGCATCATTCTCCAGCTGCTCACGGCGGTGATTCCGAGGCTGGAGGCGTTGAAGAAGGAAGGCCCCTCCGGCCAGGCCAAGATCACTCAGTACACGCGCTACCTCACGGTGGCTCTCGCCGTGCTCCAGGGGACCGGTCTCGTGGCGACCGCCCGTAACGGCGCCCTGTTTCCCAGTTGCCCGGACGCGTCCCGGATCGTTCCGGACGACTCCGTCTTCGTCACCGCCGTCATGGTCGTGACCATCACCGCCGGTACGGCATGCGTCATGTGGCTCGGTGAACTCATCACCGAACGGGGTGTCGGCAACGGTATGTCGATGCTGATCTTCCTCTCCATCGCCTCGACCCTCCCCGGCGCGCTCTGGTCCGTGAAGCAGGAGAGCACCCTCGCCGGAGGCTGGCTCGCCTTCGGCATCGTCCTGCTGGTCGGGTTCGTGATGGTGGGCCTGGTCGTCTTCGTGGAGCAGGCGCAACGCCGTATTCCGGTGCAGTACGCCAAGCGCATGATCGGCCGGAAGTCGTACGGGGGAACCGCCACCTACATCCCGCTGAAGGTCAACCAGGCCGGCGTGGTCCCCGTCATCTTCGGCTCCTCGCTTCTCTACCTTCCCGCGCTGATCGCGCAGTTCGCCGGGTCCGATTCCGGATGGTCGACCTGGATCACGAACAACCTGAGCAGAGGGAACCATCCCTACTATGTGGCGATCTACTTCCTTCTGATCGTCTTCTTCGCCTTCTTCTACGTGTCCATCACGTTCAATCCGGAGGAGATCGCGGGGAACATCAAGCAGGCCGGAGGGTTCATTCCGGGGATCCGTGCCGGGAAGGCCACGGCGCAGTACCTGGGCTATGTCCTCAACCGCCTCACCTGGCCGGGATCGATCTACCTCGGGCTGATCGCCCTCGTGCCGACCGTGGCCCTCGGCAGTTTCGGCAGCGCGAACCAGCTCACGGGGACGAGCATCCTCATCATCGTGAGTGTCGGTCTGGAGACCGTCAAACAGATCAGCAGCCAGATCGAGCAGCACCGCTACGAGGGATTCCTGCGCTGAGCGGCCGGCCTCGATCCGCCGTCTCTCACATGTCCAGGACGACATCGCCGTCCGGCCGGGCACAGCAGATCAGCACCTCGCCGGTCGCGGGGTACTCCAGCGGCGCCGGGTCGTAGCCGACCTTCCCGGACAGGAGCGCGGTGACGCAGGTGTGGCACACCCCCGTGCGGCAGGACCAGCGGACCGGGACGTCGCAGGCCTCGGCCAGCTCGAGAAGGCTCCGCCGGCCGGCGGGGTACCGGGTGGCGAGGCCGCTGCGGGCGAAGGTGACCTGCGGGCCCGTTCCGGGCTCGCCGGCGGGCTGGTGCGGCGCCGCGGCCGCCCGCGGGGCGATACCGGGGCGGAGGGCGGGCAGGGCCGAGAAGGCCTCGGTGTGCGTTCGGGCCGGATCGATCCCGGCCTCCGCGAGTGCCTGCCGCATGTCGTCCATGAAGCCCTCGGGCCCGCAGACGTAGGCGCTGGCGTCGGCGGGAAGGGAGAGGGCCATGAGCGCCTCTCTCGTGAGCCGTCCCCGTACGGCGTGGCCGAGTTGGTGGTCCCCGGGTGCGGCGGAGCTGTAGTAGACGTGCTCATGCCCGTTCGGAAGACCCGTGAGCAGGTCGTGGGCCTCCGCCGCGAGCGGGTGCTCCTCGGGCCGGCGGGCGCCGTGGATCCACCAGACCTCGCGCTCGCGGTCGTGGGCGGCCAGCTCGTGGAGCATGGCCAGCACCGGTGTCAGACCGATTCCGGCCGAGACGAGAACGATCGGCTCGTTGCCGCGGTCGAGCACGAACTCGCCTCGGGGAGCCGCCACGTCGAGGCGGGTACCACGGTGCGTGCGCGTGGTCAGGTAGCCGCTCACCGAGCCACGGGGGTCGTGTTTGACGCTGATGCGGTACCGGCCGTCGGCCGAGGCCGAGGACAACGAGTAGCTGCGCACCGGGGCCGGCTCGGCGAGCGAGGGAAGGCGCAGCGTGACGTACTGCCCGGCCCGGGCCTCCGGGAGAGGCGATCCGTCGGGCGAGCCGAGATAGAGGGAGGTGACGGACGCGCTCTCGGGGACCACTTGGTCCACCAGCAGCTCCCGGAACCCCGACCACCGCGGGCTCGACGACGCGTCGGGACCTTCGGCGGCGGCCAGCAGGTCACGGAACGAGCCGCGCCAGCCGGGGCTGAGAGCGGGGACGGACAGGGCGAGACGCAGCGTGTGGGCGTCGCGGTCGGGCAGGTAGAGCAGGGCGTCGGCGTCAGTGACGCTCAGTGATCCCCACCCGGTGCGCGTCCTGACGATCGGATCCCCGGCCCGGATGCGGCCCTCCCGGATCACCCGCATGTAGAAGCCGGGCCTGCGATGGGCGACCAGCAGAGCCGGCATCCGCGGCTCCGCGAGCCGCATTCCGACGCGGTAGCAGGTGACCCTGGGCTGGGTGACCTCGAACTCGGCCTCCCCGATGGCGTAGCGATCGCCGATGCAGACCTGGTCGTCGGGCAGACCGTCGACGGTGAGGTTCTCGCCGAACTGGCCGTAGCCGAAGTCGTCACGGTGGAGGAGCCGCTCCCAGTACCGGTAGGACTGCACCTGGTACACGAGGACCGCGCGCTGTTCACCCCCGTGTCCCGCCCGGTCGCCCTGCCCGTCGCCGTCGAGATTGAGGCGGCGGGCCGTCACCGGGCCGGACCGGGGCATCTTCCACACGCCGGTGTGGACCGTATCGCCCTGCCAGGCCACGTTCCGCGGCATTCCCACGTTCACCGACAGCAGGGAAGACACCACGTTGCTCCCATCGGACGCCGAGGACGTCTTCCCTCCAGTGTCGTACGCCGGCCGACGTGATGCCCGGCCGCGTACCTGCCCGCATGCGTCGTCCCCGACGACCCGGTGTGAACGCCCGGCCAGGGGGAAGGAGTCGCCCCGGACCATCGGGCCCCGCAGATCCGCCGTCTACACTCGACCGGCGACGGCCCCACCGACCGCGGCCGGAGCGGGCAGCTTCTGCCAGACCCGAAGGGTATTCGGCGTTTTGATACGCATGGACTCAGTCACCAAGCGGTACCCGGACGGCACCGTGGCGGTCGACCACCTGTCGCTGGAGATACCCGACCGCGCGATAACCGTCCTCGTCGGACCCTCGGGCTGCGGCAAGACGACGACCCTGCGGATGATCAACAGGATGGTCGAGCCCACCGAGGGCACCATCCTCCTCGACGGCGAGGACCTCGGCCGGCAGCCGGTCACCACGCTGCGCCGCTCGATGGGCTACGTCATCCAGAACGCCGGGCTCTTCCAGCACCGGACGATCCTCGACAACATCGCGACCGTGCCCCGCATGATCGGCTGGGGCAAGGAGAAGTCCCGGGAGCGCGCGGCCGAGCTGATGGAACGCGTGGGGCTGGACGCCTCCCTCGGCAAGCGCTACCCCTACCAGCTCTCCGGCGGCCAGCAGCAGCGCGTCGGCGTGGCCCGGGCGCTCGCCGCCGACCCGCCGGTGCTGCTCATGGACGAGCCGTTCTCCGCCGTCGACCCCGTGGTCCGCAAGGGCCTCCAGGACGAACTCCTGCGCATCCAGGACGAACTGGGCAAGACCATCGTCTTCGTCACGCACGACATCGACGAGGCCATCAAGCTGGGCACCATGGTCGCGGTGATGCGCACCGGCGGCCGGCTCGCCCAGTTCGCGCCGCCCGCCGAGCTGCTGTCCGACCCCGCGGACGAGTTCGTCGAGGACTTCCTCGGCGCCGACCGCGGCATCCGGCGCCTCTCCTTCTTCCCGTCCGCCGGCCTGGAGCCGACCCGCGACCCGGTCGTGCGCACCGGCGCCACCGAGGCGCCGCCCGCCGCGGCCGACGCCCCGCACCTCCTGGTGACCGACGCGGACGACAGGCCGCTGGGCTGGGCCCGGCCGGAGGACCTGACCGCCGGGGACATCGCCCCCGAGCGGCTGCTGTCCCACGGGCGGCCCTTCACCCCCGGCACGGACTCGCTGCGCGCCGCCCTCGACTGCGCCGTCCTCTCGCCCACCGGCTGGGCGGTCGCCGTGGACGCCGACGGCCGGGTGATCGGGGTCGTCTCCCAGCAGACCATCGCCGAGGCCATCCGCGCCGCGCACGACGACACGGCCACCGCCCGGGTGCCCGAGGCCGGAGCGTCCGGCGCCGGTGCCGCCGACGTCACGAAGGTCGCGCCGTGAACGGCTTCTTCGACATCCCGAGCGACCTCGACAACACCTACTTCGGCCTGATCGGCCTGCACCTGCGCGAGGCGCTGCTGCCGGTGCTGGCCGGACTGCTGGCCGCGCTGCCCGTCGCCCAGCTGTGCGTGCGCTTCCGCTGGCTGTACCCGCCGGTGCTCGGCGTGACCACCGTCTTCTACGCCGTCCCGTCGCTGGCCGTCTTCGTCGTCCTCATCGACTACACCGGCCAGACCGAGCTGACGGTGATGATCCCGCTGGCCGTGTACAGCCTGGTCGTGCTGGTCCCGGCGATCGTGGACGGCGTGCGGTCGGTGCCCGAGGAGACCCTGGCCGCGTCGACCGCGATGGGCTTCGGTCCGGTGCGGCGCTATCTGCAGGTGCAGTTGCCGATCGCGGTGCCCGCCATCCTCGCCGGGCTCCGCGTCGCCGTGTCGGCGAGCATCTCGCTGGTCAGCGTCGGCGCCCTGATCGGCAACCAGGGCGCCCTCGGCAACCTGCTCGCGGACGCCCAGAAGTACGGCCGGCCGGAACTCGCGGTCAACTCCGTCCTGACCACCGCCGTCCTGGCCGTCCTGTGCGACGCCTTGCTCGTCCTGATCCGGAACCTGCTGACCCCGTGGATGCCGCGCGGCAAGGGCCGGCCCAAGGAGTCCGCCGCACGGCGGGAACTGCCCGAGCCGGAGGAGGCGTCGGCCCGGTGAACGTACTCAACTTCGTCAACGCCTTCTTCAGCGACAGTGCCCACTGGCACGGCTACGACGGCATCCCGCAGCGCCTGCTGGAACACGTCCAGTACACGCTGATGGCCCTCGGCCTCGCCACCGCGATCGGCCTGCCCATCGGGCTGCTGACCGGGCACACCGGGCGCGGCGGCAACGCCGTCGCGTTCGTCGCCACCGCCGCCCGCGCGCTGCCCAGCTTCGGTCTGCTGGTGCTGATCGCCGTCGTGGTCGGCATCGGCCTGCTGCCCGTGATGGTCCCGCTGGTCATCCTCGCGATCCCGCCGATCCTGGTGACCACCTACGAGGCGGTCCGCTCCGTCGACCCCTCACCCGTGGACGCGGCGCGCGGCATGGGCATGCACGAGTCGAGCATCCTGTTCCGGGTGGAACTGCCCGTCGCCCTGCCGCTCGTCCTGAGCGGACTGCGCTCCGCCGCCATCCAGGTCGTGTCGACGGCGACCATCGCGGCGTACGTCTCCCTCGGCGGGATCGGCCGGTACATCATCGACGGCCTCTATCAGCGCGACTACGAGAAGGTGGTCGGCGGCGCCACGCTGGTGGCCCTCCTGGCGCTGGTCACGCTCGCGGCGTTCTGGGCGGCGGGACGGCTGGCGGTGTCGCCGGGCGTCCGGCGGCGCTGAGAAGCGACGACTGCGACCGCCGTGGAGCGAAGGCTGTGACCGCCGTGAAAGAAACCGTAACCAGGCCGTTCTTGACTCACCGACATGTGGCTCGTTTGGATCGATGGATGACTTCTACCAGGAAGAGCAGCTGGTCCAGGACGAGGCACTCCGGCGCGGCGGCCGTCGCGCTCACCGCCGCGGCGGCGCTGCTCGCGGGCTGTTCCTCCGACTCCGACGACACGTCCGACAACCCGCTGGCCGGCGAGAAGGCGAAGGCCGGCACCGTCGTCGTCGGCTCGAACAACTTCGCCGAGAGCACCCTGCTCGCCGACATCTACGGCGAGGCGCTGAAGGCCAAGGGCCTCAAGGTCACCTACAAGCACAACATAGGCAGCAGGGAGACGACGTACGGCCTGATGAAGAACGGCTCGGTCACCGTGCTGCCCGAGTACAACGGCTCCCTGCTCGCCTACCTCGACCCCGAGGCCCAGCAGCAGTCCGCCGACGCGGTCAACGAGGCCGTGAAGGCCAAGCTCGACAAGAAGCTGACCGTGCTGGAGTCCTCGCCGGCCGAGAACAAGGACTCGGTGAGCGTCAACGCCGAGACCGCGAAGAAGTACGGCCTCACCGCCGAGTCGACCCTCGCCGACCTCAAGGACGCCGCCCCGGACCTGACGATCGGCGGCTCGCCCGAGTTCCAGACCCGGCAGCAGGGCCTCAAGGGCCTGGAGTCGGTGTACGGGCTGAAGTTCAAGTCCTTCAAGGCGCTCGACGCGGGCGGCCCGCTGACCCAGTCCGCGCTGACGAAGAACACCGTGCAGGCGGCGGACGTCTTCACCACCGATCCGACCATCATCAAGGAGAAGTTCGTCGTCCTGAAGGACCCGGAGAACCTCTTCGGGTACGCGAACGTGACCCCGCTGGTCACCAAGGACGCACTGTCCAAGGAGGGCGTGGCCACGCTCAACGCGGTCTCCGCCAAGCTGGACACCAAGACCCTCCTGGACCTGGACGCCCAGGTCCAGCTGGACAAGAAGGACCCGCTGGACGTGGCCAAGGAGTGGCTCAAGTCCGCGGGCCTCGTCTGACGGACGCCCGCAGACGGCCGGTTACGACGCCGCGGCCCCGGTCGCGGCGTCGATCAACTGGTCGATCAGGGCGATGAGGACGTCCCGGCTGGAGGTCCGCTCCCGCGCGTCGCACAGCAGCACCTGCACGTGCTCCGGCAGCGCGAGGGCCTCCCGGATCTCCGCCGCCGGGTACGGATGCCGCCCGTGGAAGCCGTTGACGCCGACCACGAACGGGATGCCCCGCCGCTCGAAGAAGTCGATGGCGGCGAAGCTCGACTCGGGCCTGCGGACGTCGACCAGCACGACCGCCCCGAGCGCGCCGATCGCCAGGTCGTTCCACATGAACCAGAACCGCTGCTGACCGGGCGTGCCGAAGAGGTACAGCACCAGTTCCCGGCCGATGGTGATCCGCCCGAAGTCCAGGGCCACGGTGGTGGCCCGCTTCTCCTCGATGCCGGCGAGGTCGTCGACGTCGAGTCCCGCGGCGGTCAGCGGTTCCTCGGTGCGCAGCGGGGCGATCTCGCTGACCGAGCCCACCATGGTGGTCTTGCCGACGCCGAAACCGCCGGCGATCAGGATCTTGACGGCGTCGGGCGCGGTCCCGCGCGCCGATGCCGTGGGCGCCTCAGCGGCGCGGTCAGAGCCGGCCAAGGCCGTCCCTCACTTTCTGCAGCAGGTCAAGGTCCGGGTTGGCGCGGGAGACGAGGTGCGGCGGCCGGGCGGTGATCCGGCCGGCCTCCAGCAGGTCGGAGAGGAGGATGACCACCACGCTCACCGGCAGGTCGAGGCGGGCCGCGATCTCCGCCACGGCCACGGGCCGGGCGCACAGCCGCAGGATCCGCAGGTGCTCGGGCTGCGGCCGCGCGCCCCGCACCGGCTGCGGGTCGACCGCGGTCACCGTCGTGATGAGAGTGAAGTCGGCGCGGCTGGGCCGGGTCCGGCCGCCGGTCAGGGTGAACGGCCGCACGAGCCGGCCCCCCGCGTCGCCTCCGGTCACGTCACTCGCCGGGGCCGGCGGTGGCCCGCGGTGCCGCGCTCAGGTGCTCGCCGATCTTCTTCACCAGCATGTTCATCTGGTACGCCACCACACCGACGTCCGCGTTCGGCCCGGTGAGCACGACCAGGTGGGCGCCCGGACCCGCGGAGCTGAGGATCAGGTAGCCGTTGGCCATCTCGATGAGGGCCTGACGCACCGGGCCGCCGCGGAAGTCCATGCTGACGCCCTTGCTGAGGCTCATCAGGCCCGACGCGGTCGCCGCCAGCCGCTCGGCGTCGTCCCGCAGGAACCCGGTGGACTTGCTGACGACGAGCCCGTCCTCGGAGAGCACCACCGCCTGGTTCACGTCGGCGACCCGCTCCACGAGTCCGGTGAGCAACTGGTCCAGCTCGCTGTGCGTGGCGGGGGAGGGTCGGGTCATCGGGTGTCCTTCGTCGGCGGTCGGCGGTCGGCGGTGGGCGTGGAGGGGGCGGCGGAGGAGAACACCTGCCCGTCGGTGTCGTCGGAGGCGGCGTCGGCCTGGGCCCGCAGCGTGCCGCGCTGGAACCCGCCGAGGGACGACGCGGCACGCTCGGCCGTGAAGTCGGCGTACTCGTCGGGCGCGCCGTCCGGGCCGTCGGCGGTGTCCTCGTCCCGCAGCTCGGCGGCGAGGCTGGTCTGCGGAACCCTGCGGGGCAGCGGCGCCAGGCCGTTCGGCTCGGAGGCGGAGGCGGAGACGGGGGCAGAGGCGGCGGCCGGGGCGACGGGCGTGGCGGCTTCGGCCCGGCTCGCGGGCACCGGCCGCGGCCGTACCGTGGGCCCGGCGGGGTCGACGGACCCGCCGGACGTGGAGCCCCCGGAACCCGGCCCGTCCGCCGTCGCCGGCGTGGGTGCCGCGGGCGCGTCGTCGACCGGCTCCCGCACCACGATCTCGTGCGGGATCAGCACGATCGCCGTGGTCCCGCCGTACGGCGAGGAACGCAGTGTCACCGTGATGCCGTGCCGGTGCGCGAGGCGGGCCACGACGAACATGCCGAGCCGCAGGTCGTCGGCGAGCGCCACCACGTCGAACTGCGGGGCCACCGCCAACTGTTCGTTGAACGCCGCGTAGTCCTCCTCGGACAGCCCGAGCCCGCGGTCCTCGATCTCGACGGCCAGCCCCTTGGCCACCAGCGCCGCGCGCACCCCGACCGGGTTGGGCGCGGGGGAGTAGGCCGTCGCGTTGTCGATCAGCTCGGCCAGCAGGTGGATCACGTCGGCGACCGCGGGCGGCGCGAGCGCCACCTCCTCGTCGGTGTGCAGTTCCACGCGCTGGTACTCGGCCACCTCACCCACGGCGCTGCGCAGGATGTCGACCAGCGAGACGGGCTCGCGCCAGGTGCGTCTGGGCTGCTCGCCGCTGATGATGACGAGGTTCTCCTCGTACCGGCGCAACTGGCTCGCCGTCGAGTCCAGTTCGTACAACCCCTTGAGGATCTCGGGGTCGGTGTGCTCGCGCTCCAGGGCGTCCAGCTTGCCGAGCTGCATGTTGACCAGGTTCTGGCTCTGCCGGGCGATGCCGAGGATCACCTTCTGGAAGCCGCGCCGGGTGTCGGCCAGTTCGACGGCGGTGTGCACGGCGGTGCGCTGGGCCGTGTTGAACGCCTGCGCGACCTGCCCGAGTTCGTCCCGTCCGTAGTCCAGCGGCGGGGTCGCCGACTCCACGTCGACCTTCTCGCCCCGCTCCAGCCGCGCCACCACGTCCGGCAGCCGCTCCTCGGCCAGGCTCAGCGTGGCCAGCCGCAGCCCGCGCAGCCGCCTCGACAGCGAACGCGTGATGCGCCAGGACATGCCGACGCACAACAGCAGGGCGACCAGCCCGCCGGCGCTGAGGGAGGCGGCCGTGATCAGCAGCTGGCGCGCCTCGTCGGCGCTGCGGTCCAGGAGCCCGCCCGTCTGCTGCCGGATCAGTTTCCCGTACGCGTCGGAGACCTTCGCGAACGCCGTGGTCCACTCCTCCCGCAGCTCCGGCAGGTCGATCCGGTCCGCACCGTCCGCGGCGCGGGCCGCGAGCACCCTGTCCTCGACCCGCTGGAGGGTCTGCCACTCGGGGCTGGCGAGGATCCGCTCGGTCTCCGTCTTCGCGCTGCCGCTCAGGGAGGGGACGATCTGGTCCTGGACCAGCCAGCGCCGGGTGTGGACCAGTTGCGCGAAGCGCGCCCACTGCTGCTCGTCCATCCGGGCGGACGGCCAGGCCAGGGTGAGCCGGGCGTCCTCCTGGGAGGTCAGTTCGGCCGCGTGCTCCAGGGCGACCAGCGGCCCGGCCTGCGAGGTGAGGTCGCCGTCGTCGACCTGGGACAGTTCCTGGAAGGCGTGGACCTGCTCGTCGATGATCGAGGTGTACTGGTCGAGCGCCTGCTCGGGGGTGATGTCGCTCGGGTCGTCGACCTGGTCGCGGTAGTACTCCAGGCTGCCCACCGAGCCGAGCACCGAGTACAGCCGGTCCGAGACCCGGGAGGGCGCTTCCTCGATCGCGTCGGACTGGCCGACCAGCTGGGCGACCGCCTCGTCCGTCTTCCTGCGCTGCGCCTCCAGTTCCGCCCGGTCGCCCTCGGGCGCGGCCAGCCAGGCGGCCGACAGGCTGCGCTCCTTCTGAAGGGCGAGCGTCGCCTCGGTGCCCATGGCCCCGGTGTCGCGGCTCAGTTCCGTCTGCGAGCGCAGCCGCAGGCCCTCCGAGAACATCTGGATCGTCGTCACCCCCCACACGGCGGCCAGCGTGACGCCGGGCACCAGGGCCAGGAGGATCAGGGAGAGACGTATGGAGCCGAGGCGGCGCCGGGCTCCCTTCCGTGCGGGCATCGTCGTCCTAGGCGATCATCGGGGAAGGATGTTCGAGGTGCGGGCGAGCCGGCGGCCGCGGGGCCCGGTCACCGGGTGCCGCCCGCGGCGAACTTCGCGACCGTGTCGGCGTTCGTGCGGGTCACGAACGCGGGGCCGGTCAGCACCGGCGCCACTCCGCCGCCGCTGACGTTGCCGTTGGTCCGGTACAGCCAGAGCGCGTCCACCGCGAGATAGCCCTGGAGATACGGCTGCTGGTCCACCGCGAACTGGACGTCCCCCCGTTTGACGGCGGCGACCAGGTCGTTGTCGAGGTCGAAGGTGGCGACGTCGGCACTGCTGCCCGCCTCGTCGACCGACTTGACCGCGGTGAGCGCGAACGCCGCGCCGTTCGTGACGACTTCGTCGATGCTGGGGTCCTGGCGCAGCCGCGCGGTGACCGCGGCGCCGACCGCCTTCATGTCGGTGCCCTCGACGTAGAGCATCTCGGTCTCGCCCTTGAACGTCTTCTTCACACCGGCGCAGCGGGCCTCCACGGCAACGTTGCCACGCTCGTGGATGACGCACAGGGCGTGTTTGGCCTTGAGGTCGTTGAGTTTGTCGCCGACGGCCCGGCCCGCCACGCTCTCGTCCTGTCCGAAGTACTCCAGGAGTCCCGCCGACCGCCAGGCGTCCATACCGGAGTTGAGGCCGACCACGGGTATCCCGGCGGCCTTGGCCTCGGCGACCGGCGCCTTCATCGCCTGCGGCTTGGCCAGCGTCAGGGCGATGCCGTCCACCTTGTCCCGGACCGCGTCCCGCACCAGGTCGGCCTGGCCGGCGGTGTCGGCGTCGCCCGCGTACGTCAGGTCGATGCCGTCCTTGGCCGCCGCGGCCTCGGCACCCTTGCGCACCCGGTCCCAGAAGGCGTCGCCCTCGCCGCCGTGGGTGACCATGACGACCTTCATCCGGTCGGCGCCGGACCCGCCGGCGGCGTCCGCCGTCGAGCCGTCCTCGTCCCCGCCGACGGCGGAGCAGCCGGCCGTCAGCAGACAGACGGCCGCGGCGAGGGCGGCGGCGCGCAGCGGGCCGGGGGAGTGGGTGGGCGGGGGAGAAGTACTCATGGGGGCGGGGGCACCTCGCTGTGCGGCCGAGCAGGAGGAACGGGGCGAGGTGGCCCGGAGCCACGTGTCGCTGCGCCAACCGGGTGAATCTCGCCTGGCCGGAGCAAACCGTGAGTGACCGCTGGTAGTCAAGTGACCAGCGACCAGGTGTGAGTTGTCGGTGCCGCATCGTGATGAACGGGACAGGTGGCGAACGGTGCTCCTCGACGCCGACTCCAGCGGTTCCCAAGGAGGACTATCTGACGGTCAGTTATCGGTGAGTTATCGTGTACAGGGGGTAAAGGCGGGCCGCACGGCCTGTTGAGTTCCAGCCCAGGAGAGTTCAGCCGATGGCGAGGCAGCTACGCGCCGAGCAGACCCGCGCGACGATCGTCGGCGCCGCCGCCGACCTGTTCGACCGTCACGGCTACGAGTCGACCAGCCTGAGCGAGATCGTGGCCCACGCCGGGGTCACCAAGGGCGCCCTGTACTTCCACTTCGCGGCGAAGGAAGACCTCGTCCACGCCATCATGGAGATCCAGTCCAGGACCTCGCGGCAACTCTCCACGGATCTGGGCGGGCGCGGCTACACCTCGCTGGAGGCGCTGATGCGCCTCACCTTCGGCATGGCCCGGCTGTGCGAGGAGGGTCCGGTGCTCCGCGCCGGTCTGCGGCTCGCCACCGCGGGCGTGCCGGTACGGCCGCCGCTGCCGCACCCCTTCACCGAGTGGCGGGAGATCGCCACCTCCCGGCTCCTCGACGCGGTCCGGCAGTCCGACCTGCATCCGGACATCGACGTCGACTCCGTGGCCCACACCCTCGTCTGCTCCATCGTCGGCACCCGCGTGGTCAGCGGGACCCTGGAACCGGCCGGGCGCCAGCCCCGCCGCCTGGCCGAGATGTGGCACATCCTCATCCGCGGCATGGTGCCGGTGACCCGTCGCGCCCGCTACGTCACCCTCGCGGCGCGCCTGGAGCGCGAGACCGCCTCCGCCTGAACGGACCGGCCCGCGCGGTACGGTGAGGCGCATGCCCGACACCCCGTCCGCGCCCGCCCCCGTCATCCTCGGCGACGAGCCCGGGTCCTTCCCGCACGGTGTGCTCGCCGACCGGCACCCCGCCATCGTCCGGCAGGTGCGCGACGCGTTCCCCTACGGCCCCGAACGGCTGCGCGCCCTCGACGCGCTGCTCGCGAGCTGTGCCGACGGTGTGATCGAACCGCTGCCCGCCGACGCCGGCCCCCGCGACCGGGACCGCTGGGCGCGGTGGGGCCTGGACGCGTACGCCGGCCGCTCCTGGTACGACGTGCCCTGGCTGTGGGCCGAGAGCCACTTCTACCGCCGGCTCCTCGACGCCGTCGGCTACTTCGCCCCCGGCACCTGGCAGGGCGTCGACCCGTTCCGGCCGGCCAAGCTCGCCGAACTCGACGACCCCGCGACGGACGAGGAACTCACCGCGCTCGACGGCCTCGCCGCCCTGCCCGCCGGCGAGCGGACCCGGGCCCTGCTGCACGGCTCGCTCTGGGGCAACCGGGCGGACCTCGGCTTCCGCCTCTCCGAGGGCGGCACCGGCACCGGGGAGCGGGAGGAGGCCCTCGTCTGCGACGACGGCGACGCCCTGTGGTCCCTGCTCCCGCCCTCCGAAGGACCCGGCGCGGCGGGACCGAGGACTCTGTGCCTCGTCGCCGACAACGCGGGCCGCGAACTCGTCCCCGACCTGCTCCTCGTCTCCCACCTGCTCGCCGAGGGCCGCGTCGACCGGGCGGTCCTGCACGTCAAGCCGCACCCTTACTACGTCTCCGACGCGACACCCGCCGACCTGCTCGACGCGCTCCGCCGGCTGGTGGCGGCGGGCGGCGCGGCCGAGGAGTACGGGCGTCGGCTGTGGACGGCGCTGCGGGACGGGCGCGTCACCGTCCGCGCCCACCCGTTCTCCTGCGCCCCGCTGCCGTACGCCGACATGCCCGAGGACCTGCGCGCGGAGTTCGCCGCGGCCACCGTCACCGTCCTCAAGGGCGACCTGAACTACCGCCGCCTGGTGGGCGACCGGTGGTGGCCGCCGACCACGCCCTTCGCGGACGCCACCGCGTACTTCCCGGGTCCCGTCGCCGCCCTGCGCACCCTCAAGTCCGATGTGATCACCGGCCTGTCGGAGAAGACCGAGGCGGCGCTGGAGTCGGGCGGGGAGCGGCACTGGCGGACCGGCGGGACGCACGCCCTGATCCAGGTCAGGACCTGAACGCGAAGTTCCCGCGTTCCGCGCTCTTTCACGCGATGGTGTGATCATGTGCCGCCGGGTGGATGTGCCCTCGGGGCCCTGGGTAGTGCCGGGCCATGACGCGACAGCCCTTCGAACTCCCGCACTTCTACCTGCCGCATCCCGCGCGGCTCAACCCGCATCTCGACGAGGCCCGGGCCCACTCGACGGCGTGGGCGCGTGAGATGGGCATGCTGGAGGGCTCCGAGGTCTGGGAGCAGTCGGACCTCGACGCACACGACTACGGACTGCTCTGCGCCTACACCCATCCCGACTGCGACGGGCCGGCGCTCTCCCTGATCACCGACTGGTACGTGTGGGTCTTCTTCTTCGACGACCACTTCCTGGAGCGGTTCAAGCGCACCCAGGACCGCGTCGGCGGCAAGGCCCACCTGGACCGGCTGCCGCTGTTCATGCCGTCGGACCCCACCACCGGGATGCCCGAGCCGGAGAACCCGGTCGAGGCAGGACTCGCCGACCTCTGGACCCGCACGGTGCCCGCGATGTCGGCCGACTGGCGCCGCCGCTTCGCCGTCGCGACCGAGCACCTGCTCAACGAGTCCCTGTGGGAGCTGTCCAACATCAACGAGGGGCGGATCGCCAACCCCGTCGAGTACATCGAGATGCGCCGCAAGGTCGGCGGCGCCCCCTGGTCGGCGGGGCTCGTGGAGTACGCGACCGCGGAGGTGCCCGCGGCCGTCGCCGGGTCCCGGCCGCTCCGGGTGCTGATGGAGACGTTCTCCGACGGCGTGCACCTGCGCAACGACCTCTTCTCCTACCAGCGCGAGGTCGAGGACGAGGGCGAGCTGAGCAACGGGGTGCTGGTCCTGGAGACCTTCTTCGGCTGCACCACCCAGGAGGCCGCCGAGCTGGTCAACGACGTCCTCACCTCCCGCCTGCACCAGTTCGAGCACACCGCCTTCACCGAAGTGCCCGCGGTGGCCCTGGAGAACGGACTCACGCCGCCCGAGGTCGCCGCCGTCGGGGCCTACGTCAAGGGCCTCCAGGACTGGCAGTCCGGCGGCCACGAATGGCACATGCGCTCCAGCCGGTACATGAACAAGGGCGCGCGGCCCGTCGCCGGGTGGCAGGCGCTCACCGGCCCCGGCACCTCCGCCGCCGACGTCGGCGCCCTGCTCGCCGCCACCGCCGCCCAGCGGGCCCGGCCCTACACGCACGTCCCCTTCCAGAAGGTCGGCCCGTCGGTCATTCCCGACATCCGCATGCCGTACCCGGTGGAGCTGAGCCCCGCCCTGGAGGGATCCCGGCGGCACCTGCTCGCGTGGTCGCACCGGATGGGCATCCTCGGCGAGGGTGTGTGGGACGAGGACAAGCTCGCGAGCTGCGACCTCCCCCTGTGCGCCGCCGGTCTCGACCCGGACGCCACCCAGGACCAGCTCGACCTGGCCTCCGACTGGCTGGCCTTCGGGACCTACGGCGACGACTACTACCCGCTCGTCTACGGGCACCGCCGCGACCTGGCCGCCGCCCGGCTGACCACGGCCCGGCTCTCGGCCTGCATGCCGCTCGACGGCGAACCGGTCCCGCCGCCCGGCAACGCCATGGAGCGCTCCCTGATCGACCTCTGGGTGCGCACGACGGCCGGTATGACGCCCGACGAGCGGCGCCCCCTCAAGACGGCCGTCGACGCGATGACCGAGGCCTGGGTGTGGGAGCTGTCCAACCAGATCCAGAACCGGGTCCCCGACCCGGTGGACTACCTGGAGATGCGGCGCGCCACCTTCGGCTCGGACCTCACGCTGGGCCTGTGCCGCGCCGGACACGGGCCCGCCGTACCGCCCGAGGTCTACCGCAGCGGCCCGGTCCGCTCCCTGGAGAACGCGGCGATCGACTACGGGTGCCTGCTCAACGACGTCTTCTCGTACCAGAAGGAGATCGAGTACGAGGGTGAGGTCCACAACGCGGTCCTCGTCGTGCAGAACTTCTTCGGCGTCGACTACCCGGCCGCCCTGCGGGTCGTACAGGACCTGATGAACCAGCGCATGCGCCAGTTCGAGCACGTCGTCGCGCACGAACTGCCCGTCGTGTACGACGACTTCCAGCTCTCCGAAGAGGCCCGGGACATCATGCGCGGCTACGTGACCGACCTCCAGAACTGGATGGCCGGCATCCTCAACTGGCACCGGAACGTCCTGCGTTACAAGGCCGAGTACCTGGCGGGGCGTACCCACGGCTTCCTCCCCGACCGGATCCCGGCCCCGCCGCTGCCCTCGCCCGTGCCCAGGGGGCCCCTCGTGCCCATGCCCTGACCGGCGTTCAGTCTCACTCGTTCGTGGCTCGTCACGCGCCGGTGCGCCGGGTAGAGCACCTGCCGGAGGCGATCCATGGAACAGACAGCGTTGCGGCCCAAACCGATGCCCGGCCGGGAACCGGCCGCCCGTACCGAACCCGACGGCTTCCGGCGTCCGCACGCCGGGTGCCGGCGCCGTCGGCGGCTGACCACCGTGCTGCTCGGTGTGTTCGCCGCGACCGTGCTGGTCCTGGCGGGCGTGGGACTGGGCACGGTGGGCGCCACGGTGATCGGCATGAGCGAACTCGCCGCGCTGCAACAGCGGTCGGCAGCGGCGGGGCCCGGCCCGGGGGCGGGGGACCGGACCGGCTCCCGCACCGCCCCGGCGCCCCCGTCCGCGGCGGCGTCCCTCTCCCCGGCGCGGGCCGCCGCGACCCTCGGCGTGGAGGCCGTGGACCACGAGAAGCCGGGAGCCCTGGTCGTGGGCGTCCACGTGCCCGGTCCCGGTTACGCGGCGGGGCTGGTCCGGGGCGACGTGCTGCTGGTGTTCGGCACGACCCGCGTCGACTCGGCCGCCGATCTCGCACGGGCGGTGGCCCGCGCGCGGCCCGGCAAGGACGTGAAGATCACCGTCCGCCACGAGAGCGGCGGCTACCAGCAGTTGACGGCCGTGCCGGGTGTCGTCACGTGACGGTGCGGAAGTGGCTGGTGAGCCGTCCGGCGTCGTCCAGCACGTGGTAGGCCAGCCCGACCGGCGCGTCCCGGTCCGCGACCTGCTCGCCCTCCCAGGGCAGCCGCAGGGTCCAGGTCACCCCGGGGCCGACCAGCACGGGCCGCCCGGCGAAGACGGTGGCGGCGGGGGTGTGGGCGTGCCCGGTGATCAGCCCGGCGACCCGGGGCCGCCGTTCCAGCAGCGCGGCGAGGCGCTCGGGCCGGCGCAGCGGGTACGCGTCGGGCAGGGGGTGGTGCAGGGACGTCGGCGGGTGGTGGAAGGCGAGCAGCGCCGGGCGGTCGCCGAGTCCGTCGAGCGTCGACTCGATCCAGCCGTACGTCTCCTCGTCCAGCTCCCCCTCGTCGCTCCCCGGGACGCTGGAGTCGCACATCAGCACCGCGCAGCCCGGGAGGACGCGCACCTCGTTGACCGGACCGTCGGCGGCGGGCAGTCCCAGCAGGGCCTTGCGGTAGGGGGCGCGGACGTCGTGGTTGCCCGGGCAGGTCAGCACGGGGAACGGCGCGGTGCCGTCGCGCAGCCCGAGGAGCGCGGCGGCCTCCTCGTACTCCGCCTCGGTGCCGTGGTCCGCGATGTCCCCGGTCACCAGCAGCGCGTCCACCCGCCCCGGCAGTCCCCACAGGTGGTCACGGACCCGCGCGGCGCGCTCGGTCGAGCGCGGACTCCCGTCGAGATGAAGATCGCTGATGTGCGCGAGTACGAGCACGGTTCCCCTCCTTCGGGCGCCCGGACGGCACGCCCCCTTGTTAATGGTTGCAACGCATCAAACCATTAGCCAGGTCGGTCGATCAATGCCAATCGGCTCGCGCCGCCCCCGCGCTGCGGGCAGGATGCTGCCCGTGGTCCCTTCACTCTTTCGCCCAGGGAGGCCCGGATGACCGGCCGCAGGCCCGCCGCTTCCTTCACCGCCGACGACTACCGGGCCCGCATGGAGCGCGCCGCGGGCGCCGCCGCCGACGCAGGTCTCGCCGGGCTGCTGGTGGCGCCGGGCCCGGACCTCGTGTGGCTCACCGGCTACGCGCCCACCGCGGACACCGAACGGCTCACGCTGCTCGTCCTCGCCCCCGGCCGCGACCCCGTGCTGGTCGTCCCCACGCTGGAGGCCCCCGACGCGGCGAAGGCGACCGGCGCGCCCGCCCTCACCCTGCGCGACTGGACCGACGGCAAGGACCCCTACGCCGCCACCGCCGCCCTCCTCGACCGATCCGGGCGGTTCGGCATCAGCGACAACGCCTGGGCGATGCACCTGCTGGCCCTTCAGAGCGCCCTGCCCGGCACCTCCTACGCCTCCCTCACCGAGGCGCTGCCCATGCTGCGCGCCGTCAAGGACGCGGCGGAGCTGGAACTGCTGGCGGCGGCCGGCGCGGCGGCGGACGCCGCGTTCGAGGAGATCCGCACCGTCCGCTTCGGCGGCCGCCGGGAGTCCGAGGTCGCCGCCGACCTCGCCGGCCTGCTGCTGGGCTTCGGCCACTCCCAGGTCGACTTCACCATCGTCGCCTCCGGCCCGAACGGCGCCAACCCGCACCACGAGGTCGGCGACCGCGTCATCGAGGACGGCGACATGGTCGTCCTCGACTTCGGCGGCCTGAAGGACGGTTACGGCTCGGACACCTCCCGCACCGTCCACGTGGGCGAACCCACCGACGAGGAGCGCCGGGTGCACGACCTGGTCCGCGAGGCGCAGGAGGCCGGCTTCCGGGCGGTGCGGCCCGGCGCCGCCTGCCAGGACGTCGACCGGGCCGCCCGCGCGGTCATCGCCGACGCCGGGTACGGCGAGTACTTCATCCACCGCACCGGGCACGGCATCGGCGTCACCACGCACGAACCGCCGTACATGATCGAGGGCGAGGAGCGGCCCCTCGTGCCCGGCATGTGCTTCTCCGTCGAGCCCGGCGTCTACCTGCCCGGCCGGTTCGGGGTACGCATCGAGGACATCGTCACCGTCACGCAGGACGGCGGCCGGCGTTTCAACGACACCACGCGGGAGCTGGTCGTGGTGGAGTGACCGGCGACGGAAAGGACCCCCGACCGCCCCGGCCGACCCGGAGGACGACGGCGCGACCATGACCCAGGCACCGACACCCACCGCGGACACCGTCCGCCGACTGGTCGGCTCCCTGCTGGGCGGGAGCACACGACCCGACGTACGGCCCGTCGCCGCGGGCGCGGGGCCCGCCACCTGGTGGGTCGGCACCCGGCACGTGCTGCGGCTGGCCCCCGACCGCGACGCGTCCGTACGCCAGCGCCGCGAGCTGCGCCTGCGCGAGCTGGTGCGGCCGTACCTGCCCGTCGCGGTGCCCACGAGCGTGGCGCACGGCGAGTGGGCACCGGGGCTGACCTACACGCTGGACGCCAAGGTGCCCGGCGGTTCCGGCGAGGACCACGACGTGTCCGCGCTGGGCGAGGCGGACCTCGCGGCGCTGCTCACCGCCGTGCGCGAGGTGCCGGTCCGCCAGGCCGAGACCCTCGGCGTGCCCCGGTCCGCCCCGCGTTCCCTGGAAGCGCTGCGCGGGATCGCCGAGCGGGCCGAAAAACGCCTCGCGGAGGCCGACGAGTTCGACGCCACGCGCCCGGAGCGGCTCACCCGGCAGGCGGCCGCCCAGCTCGGCGCACAGCCGGGTGCGGCGGTCCTCGTCCACCACGGACTGACCGGCGAACACCTGGTGGTCAGCGCCGACGGCCGGGTCCGCGGCGTCCTCGGCTGGACCGACGCCGTCGTCGGGGACCCGGCCGAGGACATCGCCGGCCTCGCGCTCTCCGTCGGCTCACCGGCCGCGGTGCGCGCCGCCACGCTCGCCGGGTACGGCGCCCGGCCCTGCCTGCGCGGCCTGTGGCTGGCCCGCTGCGACACCGCCGTCCAGCTCGCCGACGCTCTCGCGGGCCGCTCCGCCACCGCCCTGCCCCTGCTGAGGACGCGGCTGCGGCGCGCCTGGGAGCCGATCCTGCTGGAACGGGTGACGGAGCTGCGCGAGGACGACGGGGACGGCACGGCCGACGCGCCCGCCTGAGCGCGCCGCCCCGACAGCGACGCCGGGGCCCGTCACTGCTGTTCGAGCACCACGCTCGACTCGCCCGGCACCCGCAGTATCCCGTCCGTGCCCGGTCCCTCCACCGGTTCCCACGCGGCGAGCACGCGCGCGGGGCGACTGCCCAGCGGGATGAGGGCCGGCTCGGGGCCCAGGTTGACGGCCACCCGGATGTCGCCGCGCCGGAAGGCCAGCCAGCGCGCCCCGGAGTCGTACGCCACCTTGGTGTCGGCGAGGTCGGGGTCGGTGAGGTCCGGCTGCTCGGCGCGCAGGGCGATCAGCCGGCGGTACCAGTCCAGTACGCGCGCGTGCGGCTCGCGCTCCGGCTCGGACCAGTCGAGGCAGGAACGCTCGCGCGTCGCCGGGTCCTGCGGGTCGGGCACGTCCTCCTCCTTCCAGCCGTGCGCGGCGAACTCCCGCCGCCTGCCGTTGCGTACGGCCTCGGCCAGCTCCGGGTCGGTGTGGTCGGTGAAGAACTGCCACGGTGTCCCGGCGGCCCACTCCTCGCCCATGAAGAGCATCGGTGTGAACGGCGCCGTCAGCGTCAGCGTGGCCGCGCAGGCCGCGAGACCGGGGGAGACCAGCGCGGCGAGCCGGTCGCCCTGGGCGCGGTTGCCGATCTGGTCGTGGGTCTGGCTGTAGCCGGTCAGCCGGTGCGCGGCCACCCGCCCGCGGTCCAGCGGACGGCCGTGACCGCGCCCGCGGAAGCTGGAATAGGTGCCGTCGTGGAAGTAGCCCCGGGACAGCGTCTTGGCCAGCGCCGCCAGCGGGTCGCGCGCGAAGTCGGCGTAGTAGCCCTGCGACTCCCCGGTCAGCGCGGTGTGCAGGGCGTGGTGGAAGTCGTCGTTCCACTGCGCGTGCACGCCCAGGCCGCCGTCCGCGCGCGGGGTGATGATCCGCGGGTCGTTGAGGTCGGACTCGGCGATCAGGAACAGCGGGCGGTCCAGGTCGGCCGCGAGGTCGTCCACGGCCGTCGACAGCTGCTCCAGGAAGTGGGACGCGCGCGTGTCCACCAGGGCGTGCACCGCGTCCAGGCGCAGGCCGTCGATGCGGTAGTCCCGCAGCCACGCCAGCGCGCTGTCCACGAGGTACGCGCGCACCTCGTCGGAGCCGGGCGCGTCCAGGTTGACGGCCACGCCCCAGGGCGTGTGGTGGGTGTCGGTGAAGTACGGGCCGAAAACGGGCAGATAGTTGCCGGACGGGCCCAGGTGGTTGTGCACCACGTCCAGGACCACGCCCAGGCCCAGCTCGTGCGCCCGGTCGACGAACCGTTTCAGCGCCTCGGGCCCGCCGTACGGCTCGTGCACCGCCCACAGCGACACACCCTCGTACCCCCAGCCGTGCCGGCCCGGAAAGGGGCACAGGGGCATCAGCTCGACGTGTGTGACGCCCAGATCGGCCAGATGCCCGAGCCGCTCGGCGGCGGCGTCGAGCGTGCCCTCGGGCGTGTACGTGCCGACGTGCAACTCGTACAGCACGCCGCCGGGCAGGGACCGCCCCGCCCAGTCGGTGCGCCAGGCGTGCCGGCCGTGGTCGACGACGGCACTGAGTCCGTCCGGTCCGTCCGGCTGCCGTCGCGAGCGGGGGTCCGGCAGCACCGGCCCGTCGTCCACCGCGAAGCCGTACCGCGAGCCGTCGCCCGCCTCGCTCTCCCCGCACCACCACCCCGGCCGCTCGGGATCGCGCTCCAACGCGCGCGTGGCGCCGTCGCACTCCAGCGTCACTCGGCCGGCCTGTGGTGCCCACACCTCGAACTGCACGGACGGTTCCCCTTCGTCTGCTCACCGTGATGTAGCCCGTCCATGGTCACGCATGAGGGAGCCGTCCGCTAAGGGATTGCCCCCGCTCGCGGCAGGTGTCGTGCCGTACCGCGCGCGGGGTGGGCGTCCTGGCGTGTCAGGGGAGCCGGAGCAGCGGGGTGTGGCTGCCGAGGACGGTGCGGAGGGCGGGGATGTCCCGCCAGGTGAGGCCGAGGGTGCGGGCGGCGTACCGCAGGGTGATGTGGTCGGCGCCGTCGGCCGCTGCACGGAGGGACTTCACGGTCCGGTCCCGGTCGGCAGGGGGCATCCCTTCGACGGGCGGGTTCTGCCCGCGCGCGCCGGGGTGTTCGCTCGCCAGCCCGGGGATATTGGTGAGCCGGTGGGAGACGTCGGCCGCGGCCCGCAGGGTCGCCGGGCGCTCCTCGACGAGGGCCCGTGCGACCGGGTTGTGGCCGAGGGCCTCCTCGAGCGGCAGGGGGTAGAGCCCCGGGGAGGCGTCGGTGAGCCGGATGGCGCTGCTGCCGACGGTGCGGACGGTGCCGCGGGCGCCGAGGACGGCGGCGGCCCACAGCGCGGAGGCCTCGGACGGGTGCCAGGCCAGTGCGCGGGCCGCCGCTGCCACCGCGTCCCGGTCGGGGACGAGGGGACGACTGGTGGCGAGGCGTTCGAGAAGGGTCCGCTCCTCGATCTCGCCGTCGAGGCCGGGCCCCGCGACGTGCACGGTGGTGGGGACGCCGGTGAGCCGGCAGGCGGCGAGGGTGAGGGCATCCCCGAACGGGCTGCACAGGGCGGGCTCGTCGCCGTGTGTCAGGACGTCGCCGCCGACGTCGACGACGTGGATCCGGCCGCCCGCGGCCGCCGCCATCGACGCGATCTGCCGTGCCAGGGCGGCGAGTCCCGCCGCGGGGTCGAGCAGCAGCAGCCGGGCGGGCAGGTCCCGGGCCAGGGCGGGCATGGTGGACCCGGCCGGCGGGCGCACCCGCGTGGCCGCGGTGAAGGCACCGAAGCCGCCCCCGCCGGCCGCAGCTTCGCGGGCCAGCCCCTCGAAGTCCCCGGCCCCGAGGAGGGCGGCGGTCGGATCGACCTCGGGGCGCTCCCACGCGTAGGTGGCGACCAGCGGCGGGCCGGCCCGGCCTGCGGGGTCGCCGGTGAGGGCGCGGGCCGCGATCAGGGTTCCGACGGGGTCTCCGCCGCCGCCCGCCGCGACGTACAGATCGCTCACGCGGCTCCTTCGCGCTCGCGCAGGTCGACGCCCGTGATCCGGACCGGCGTCGCCCCCATGTTCTTCCGGGCGCGCGCGTTCGCCGCGTGGAGGTTCTCGTAGTACTCGCGGTCGAGGTCCTTGACGGACCCGGAGTAGAACATCCACGACAGGATGTCCCGGTACTTGAATCCCTTGGGGGTCAGCTGCACACGGCTGCCGAGGCGGTGGACGAGCCCGTTGGACTCCGCCGCCTCCAGGACGGGTTCGAACTCGGCCGCGTGCCGCCGGTAGCCGAATCGGTCCAGTTCCGAGAGGTCGAGGTCGAACGTGTCGAGGACGAGCCGTTTGCGGACGATCTCCTCGTCGGTCAGTTCGAAGCCGGTGACGGGAACGAGTGCGTGGTTCCTCGCCTTCCTGATGTACTCCGCGACCTCGGCCGTCGAGGGCTTCACGCTCCCGCACATGTAGTCGAGCACGCTGGTGTAGGAGCGGGCGCCGACGCCGAGGCCGAGCAGGGGGACGCCGTGGAAGGTGAGCACCTTCTGCGCGTAGCCCCCGCGGCCGGGCTTCTTGTAGCGGACGGAGCCCTCCTGGACGTACCCGTGGTCGAGGAAGACCTGGCGGGCGTAGTCGTAGCGCTCGTACAGCTCGGGCTGCCACATGTACTGGTAGGCGCCGGTCTTGGAGAACCAGGCGTCCGGCCGCACGGTGAGGAAGTACGTGCTGATGGTGGTGGGCCGGAGCGCGGCCAGTTCGTCCACGCTCTGGCGCCAGGTCTCGGGGGTCTGTCCCGCGAAGCCCATGATCAGGTCGGTGGACAGGTCCGGCAGGCCGAGTTCGTGCGCGGTGCGGACCGCGCGGCGGATGACGTCCTCGTCCTCACCGCCCCGGCCGGCCTCGCGGATCTCGCGGGGGACGAGGGACTGGATGCCGACGTTGGCGCGGGTGAGCCCCATGTCGATGAGGGACCTGAACTCGTCCGGCGCGTCGGCGATCGAGGACGGGGTCGCCTCGACGGCGACCTCCTCGGCCGTGGAACGCCAGTTGGGGTAGACCTCGCCGATGGTGCCGAAGATCTGCTCGAAGTGGCGGGGTTTGAGCAGCGCGGGCGTACCACCACCGATGTAGATCGTGCGTAACCGCCGGGCCTGGATGATCTCCGCGTGGTCGCGGATCTGGGTACAGAGGGCGTCGGTGTAGGCGTCGTAGACGTCCTCGTCGGTGCTGATGACGGTGTAGAGGTTGCAGAACCCGCATTTGCGGTCGCAGAAGGGGACGTGCAGGTAGAGGTTGAGTTCGGGGACCTGGTAGCTGGCGAGGTCCCTCGCCCACACCTCGGAGACGGTCCACTTGCCCTCGGGGAGCGGGCGGTACGTGGACCGAGGCGGGTAGGAGTACTGGTAGGGCGGGATGACGCCCTGGTCGATGTGGTCGGCGAGTTGCTGGTGCAGAGTGCTGGACACGGTGGTGCCTTCCCGTGGGTGGCGCGGCGTGCTTCTTCCGGCAGGGTGATCCGACCACGGGACACTTGTGCGACTCCATCAGATGGGCGCACCAAATACCCCGTTTCTACTGGCCAGTTCGTTGGCAATTGCTCCAAAGGCGCACGTGATTGGGCGAGTTGGTTTCGTCTGTCAGGCCGATAGCCCACGCGACCACCCCACGGGTTTGCTGGTGGAATGACATTCGGGGCGGGCCCGCGCGGGCCGGGAGTACTGGTGATCGAGCCGATGGGGAACGCGGGGCGCTTCCTCGTCGAGGCCGCCGACCGGCTCGGGGCGCGCTTGTACGCGGCCACGCACGAGGACGTCCATGACGGCTACCCGCAGTGGCTGCGGGCCGCCCTCTCCGGGGTGTGCGCGACGGATCTGACGGACACCCCGAGGGCCCTCGGGGACATGGAGGCCTTCTGCCGGCGGCACGCGGTCGCCGGGATCGCGGCCTGCTTCGAACTGTTCACCCCGCTCGCGGCGCTGCTGGCCGCACGGGTCGGCCTGCCCGGCAACGATCCCCGGCTGGCGCACGCGCCCAGGAACAAGATCCTGATGGGCCGGGCGTTCGCGGCCGCAGGGATCCCCGCCCCCCGCTGGGCCGTCGCGCACGACGCGGCCGACGCCCGGCGGGTGGCACGGGCGGGGCCGGACGGCCTCGGCTGGCCCCTGGTGGTGAAGCCCGCGGAGCAGGGCGGTTCGTGGGGGGTGTCCGTGCTCGACGGCCCGGACCGGCTCGACGAGGCCGTCGCCGCGTCCCAGCGGTTCACCCACGCCCACCCGCACGGCCTGGAACTCGACTCGCGCGTCCTGCTCCAGGAGTACATCCCGGGAGAGGAGTACTCCTGCGACACGGTGGTCGCGGGCGGGGTCGCCCACCCGCTTCCGGTGGTCAGGAAGGACACCACCGAGGGCCCGTACCGCATCGAGACCGGGCACACCTGCCCCTCCGGCCTGCCCGCGCCGCTGGCCGAGGAGGTGCGGCGGACCGCGGCGCGGGCGGCGCTCGCCGTCGGTGTGCGCAACGGGATCGCGCACACCGAGGTGAAGATCCCGCCGGGCGCGCGGACTCCGTACGTCATCGAGACGGGCGCCCGCCTGCCGGGGGACAACCTGTGCGAGGTCGTCGAGGCCGCGACCGGCGTGAGCGAGGCCGTGGCCCACCTCCAGGCCGTGCTCGGCCTGGTCCCGGACACCGTCCCCTCCCGTACGGACGCGGTGTCGATCCGGTTCCTGCTCCCCGCCCGCGGCGGGGTCCTGCGGCGCGTGGACGTCCCGGACCTGCCCGGCACGCACAGCGAGGTGCACCTCAGGCCCGGGGACGAGGTACCGGATCCGGTGGACTCGGCGTGCCGGGTCGGGCACGTGGTGGCCCGCGCGGCGACGGCCGACGAGGCACGCGGACTGGTCGGCCGGGCGGCCGCCCGGTCCCGAGTGGAAGTGGGCTGAGCCAGGTGCGGAGGATCGCGTTCTTACGATCGGTGGGCATCCGGCGGGCCGACCCCTACATCCAGCGGGCCGTACGCGAACTCGCGGCCGACGGGATCGAGGCCGGGCTGTTCCACACCAGCGGCACCGCCGGTGACGACGACTTCCCCGGCCACCGGGAACGGCTGGACCGGGCGGTGACACCGCGGGAGATCGCGGACGCCGTGGCCGCCTGGGGCGCGGACGCGGCGGTGTCGATCTCGCTGCCGTGCGAGAACGCGCTCCGCGACGCCGCGGCGAAGGCCTTCCTGGACGCCGTCGGCATCCCGACGGTCATGACCCCGCTCGCGGCCACGATGCTGCTGGTGGACAAGTGGGAGACCAAACAGCTCTGCCGGCGGGCCGGGCTGGACGTACCCGACGGATTCCGCGTCGACTCCGACCTCCTGGCCGGACGGGGTCTGACGGTGCCCGGCTACCGCGACGCACTGCGCGTCCAGGCCGAACGGGTCGGCTACCCGCTGATGTCGAAGCCCGTGTGGGACTCCACCAGCATGGGCATCCGCACCCTGCGCTCACCCGCCGACCTCGACGCCCACCTCAAACCCGGCCCCCAGACGGTGTCGACGGTGGTGGAACAGGTGGTCGAAGGCGACCTGTGCAGCGTCGACATCGTGGGCCGCCCCGGCTCGTACCGGGTCCTGCCCCTGTGCTGGACCGGACGCGCCGGTGCGGAACCGGTGTTCACCTTCGCCGGCCTGCGCTGGTGCGGCCCCCGCGAGGAGGCCGACACCGCCTTCGCCGAAGTGGCCCGCACCCTGGCCGGCCTCTGCGAAGACCTCGGGGTCCACGGGTCGGTCAACGTCGACATGATCTACACCGGCGGACGGTTCACCGTCCTGGAGATCAACCCGCGCATCGGCGGCGCCACCACCCTCTCGTGCGCGGCGTCCGGCACCAACACCTTCACCTCCCTCGCCCGCATGGCCCGCGGCCTCCCCCTCACCGGCGGCATGGCGCGACGGACCTGCTGGGCCGTCGAGTTCCTCGCCGCCGACGGCATCCCGCCCGCGGCACTGGCCGAACTCGCACGGCACGTCCGGGTGGTCACCGCGCACGAGCTGGTCATCGACGGCGTCTGTCACGGGGACATCGTCGTGTTCACCCTCGCCCGGGACGAGGAGGACCGGACCGTCAAGGCCCTGACGGAGCTGCACGAGACATCCGGCTTTCCCAGCGCCGAGGTCATGGCCAAGCTCGGTGACCTGCTGGACCCGAACCGGTGAGCGCGTCCGCGGACGCCCGCCGCTCCCGTACCGCGGACCGCCTGGGCCTGCCCGCACTGCGCGGGCACGGCCTCTTCATCACCGGCAACCTGATCGACTCCGTCGGCAACGGCATGCTCCTGCCGCTGGGCCTGCTCTACTTCACCGAGGTCCAGGGCGTCCCCCTCACGCGGGTCGGCGCGGCCATGACGGCAGGTCAGGCCCTCGCCCTGCCCGTCACGTTCCTCGCCGGACGCCTCATGGACCGGGTCGGGCCCCAACGCGTCGTGGTGTGGGCGAACGTCCTCTCCGCCGCCGGGTTCGCCCTGTTCCTGCTCGCCCGCGAGCCGTGGCACATCGCCGGCGTGCACGTCCTCGTACAGGGCGGCATCAACATGTACTTCACCGCGCAGCGCACCCTGATCACCCACGTCACCCGGCCCGGTGAACGCCGCTCCTGGTTCGCGTTCACCGGCTCGCTGCGCAACATCGGGCTCGCCGCCGGGGCCGCCGCCGCGGCCGGGGCCCTGAGCGTCTTCGGGAACGGCTCGCTGCGCTGGCTGATCGCCGTCGACGCCGCGACCTACCTCCTGGCGGCCGCCTGCTTCGCCGCCCTCACGACCACCGCGCCCGAACCGGACGGCACCCCGCCGCGAGACCGCGCGACCGGCGCGGGCGACACACGCCGCTACCTCGTGCTCGTGGCCGTCAACATCCCCTACGTCCTCGCCCAGGCCATCCTCTCCGTGCTCGTCGCCGTCTACACCACCCGCGCCCTGGACCTTCCCGCCTCGGCCGCGAGCCTGCTGTTCGTCGTCAACACCGTCGTCGTCTCCCTGTGCTCGACGGCCGTCACCGCGCACCTGGCACCCAAGGTGCCCCACCGCGCCGTGTCCGCCGGATACCTGGTCATGACCGCGGGCATGGGGGCGTTCGCGCTGCCCGCGCTCCCCGGCGCCGCCGCCACCGCCTGGGCGGCCCTCGTCACGGCGATCGTCCTGTTCAGCGTGGCGGAGATCCTCCTCGGCCCCGCGCTGAGTGAGCTGTCGGTGACCCTCACCCCACAGGCGGCCGGCGGCTTCACGCAGGGCCTCTACCAGTTCTCCTGGGCGCTCGGCATGGTCGCCGCCCCCGCCCTGTTCACCCTGCTCCTGGAGGCCGGTCCGCTCCTTCCCTGGGGTGTCGAGGCCGCCGCCTGCGTCCTCGCCCTGGTCGCCGTTCCGGCCCTCACGGCCCCCGCCCGCCACCGCCGAAGGACCACGCGTTGATCACGAGCATCGTCGACTCCATCCACGAGGTCCCCGTCACCGAGTGGGAGCGCCTCGCCCGCCCGGCCGGCCTCTACCTCTCCCACCGCTGGCTCGCGGGCGAGGAGGAAGACCCCACCGCCACCAGCGCGTACTGCCTCGTACGGGACCCCGACGGCACGCTGCTCGCCGCCGCGCCCCTCTACCTGGTGCGGGACGAACCGAACGACAGCTACCAGCCCGAGACCGTGCTGCCCCCGCGCCTGCGGCCCCGCGTCATCGCCGGCGCACGCCGCGGCTACCACAACACCCCCCTCGTCAGCCCCGGTCAGGACGCCTGCCTCACCCGGCTCCGCGACGCCGCGCGCCGCTTCGCGGACCGGCACGGCACCACGCACTGGTGGCCCTACCTCACCACCCGGGCCACGGCCGCCCTCGCCCCGCTCTACCCGGATCCGCCCCTGCACCTGGAGGACGACGCCCTCATCCCCCTTCCCGGCACGGGCATCGACGACTACATCGCCTCCCTGCCCGCGAGACGCCGGGCCGGCATCCGCCGTGAACGCGCGGACTTCGCCGCGGCCGGCATCCGGGTGCGCCACCAGCCGCTCGCGGACTGCTTCGAGGAGGCCGGGGCCCTCCTCGCCGGACACCAGCGGGAACACGGCCACGACCGCGACGGCGTCGACGCGATGACCGCCCTGCTGGAACGCCAGGCCGCGACCATGGGCGACGAGGCCCGCGTGGTCGCCGCCCACGACGCGGGCCGGATGATCGCCTTCTGCCTCTACTACCACTACGGATCCACGACATGGATCCGCGCGGTCGCCCTCGACCGCGGGCACCCCGCACCCCACCTGTACTTCAACCTCATGTACTACCTCCCCGTCGAGGAGGCCTACGCCCACGGCACGACGGCCCTGCACGCGGGCATGACCACGGTCGAGGCCAAGCGGCGCCGCGGCGCCGACGTGTCCGCGCTCTACGCGCTGGCCGACCGGCAGCCGGGTGCGCAGGTGACGGGCGGTGTCCTGGACACCCCACCCCCGGCTGACCGACAATCACCTGCGTGACGTCGTCCTTCGAGTTCCCCACGCACCCCGCGCGGTTGTCCGACGCGGAGCGCGACAAGGCGCTGAAGCTGCTCCGGGACGGCGTCGTCATGGGGCGGCTGTCGCACGACACGTTCGTGCGCCGGATGGAACTGGCGCTCGCCGCCCGCCGCCTGGAGGAACTGGCCCCGCTCACCGCCGACCTGCCCACCGAGGGCCGGCTGTCCCGGTTCGTGTTCGGCACCGTCGAGGCGGTGTCCGGGTTCGGCGTGCGGCTCGGCAGGGCCTGGCGGGCCGAGCGGCTGCCCAAGCTGCTGCTGCCCCATCCCGCCACCGGCCACCCGCTGCGGATAGGACGCGACCCCTCCAGCGGCCTTCGGCTGAACCACGAGACGGTCTCCCGGGTGCACGCTGAACTCAGCCACCAGGGCGGCATGTGGGTGCTGCGCGACCTCGGCTCCACCAACGGCACCACGGTCAACGGACGGCGGGTCATCGCGGCGGCCGTCGTCCGCGAGGGCGACCAGATCGGCTTCGGCCGGATGACCTTCCGCCTCGCGGTGAACTGAGCGCGGCGGACCTGCCCGCACACAGCTCTGGCCTGGGCTTCACGCTTCGTCATGAGGTCTTCCGTGGCGTACTTCCCTTTGCGTTGCGTGGTGTTGACGTACCCCCCAAGTCGTGACTGACTGTGCGTACACCGCACGCGCCAGGTGAACCGTCGGCCCACTTCGTGGAGGTGTGCCCTGCCGCCCCTCCTGCGCTATCCGACCGTGGACGAGCTGGGTGCCCGGGCCGCCGCCTTCGTCGCCCGCCATCCCCGACACGCCCGGCTGCGCCAGGTCGGCACCTCCCGCGCGGGCACCCCGCTGCTGCTGCTCTCCGTCGGCCACGGCGGACGTCACGTCCTCGTCGTCGCCGGACCGCACGCCAACGAGCCCGTGGGCGGCGCCACCGCCCTCCGGCTGGCCGAGCGGGCCGCGGCCGACCCCCGGCTCACCGAGGGCGCCGACGCCACCTGGAACCTGCTGCTCTGCGCCGACCCCGACGGGCTGCGCCGCAACGAGGGCTGGCTGTCCGGCCCGTACACCCTCGGCCGCTACGCCCGTAACTTCTTCCGTCCCGGGTTCCTGGAGCAGCCCGAGTGGCTGCCCGACGGCCCGGACCGCGCCACCCTGCCCGAGACCCGCACCCTGCTCGACCTCCAGGACGAGCTGCGGCCCTTCCTCCAGTGCTCCCTGCACGGCGTGGACGTCGGCGGCGGCTTCGTCGAGCTGACCCACGACCTGCCCGGCATCGCCCAGCGCATCGCCCACGCCGCCGCCCGGCTCGGCATCCCCCGCGAACTGGGCGCCTACGACACCCTGTACTGGCCCGACCTCGGCCCCGCCGTCTACCGCATACCGCCACCCCGCCGCGGCGACCTCACCGCCGCCATCACGGAGGCCGCCGTCGACTCGACCTGGTGCCACCCCGGCCGCTACGGCACGGTCACCGCGGTCGTCGAGGCGCCCATGTGGGGGGTCGCCGCCGTCGCCGACGGCACGCTCCCGGCCGACCGGGACGGGGTGCTGCGGGCCGTGAGCCGCGCCCTGCGGCACGACACCCGGCGCCTTCAGCGCGTCCTCGTCCGCGTCCGGCCGCACCTGGCCGGGGTGCCGGAGGCGGCGCACCTGCTCGCCCCGGTCGACGACTACCTGCTGGTCTGCCCGCGGCTCGCCGACGCCTGGGACCCCGACACCGACGACGGGTCGGGCCGCTCGCTGCCGCCCATGAGCACCGCCCACCTGGTCGCCCTGCGCCTGGCCGGACGGCGCCTGGCCCTGCGCACCGCGGGGCTGCTGCACCAGCTGGTGACCCGCGCGGGGAGCGACCCGGCGGGTGTCCTGCCCGAACTGGACCGGCTCGTCGACGAGGGCTGCGCCGACTACCGCGACGGCTGCGCGGCCCGCTGGATACCGATCGCACGCCAGGTGGAGTACCAGACCCGGGTCGTCCTCGCCGCCTTCGCACTGGCCGGACGGCGCCCCACCGCGCGTTTACGGACGGGGGAGCCCGGGTGGGGCTCCGAGGCCGCCGTGCCCATGCACCGGGAGTGACCCCGCCTCAGCCGTCCTGACCGGTGCCCGCCACCCGCTCCAGCAGCGCGACCGGTGTGGCCGCGAACAGGTCCGCCACGCGCGCGTGCCCCTTGAACTCCCGCTCCGGCGCCAGCGCGTCGGCCCACCGGCCCGGCGGCAGCGGCAGCGTCGTGGCGCCCCAGCCGCCCGCCTCCGCCAGCCGCAGCGACAGCCGGGTGACGGCCGTGACGGTCTCCCCGGAGCGGACGAACGCCAGGCAGTGCTCCGCCGCCGGGCCCTCGGCGGTCAGCGGCTCGTACGTCGCCGTGTCGCCGAAGGCGCCGGGCCGCCGGGCGCGCAGCGCGAGCGCCGCCCGCGTCACGGCCGCCTTCTCGCCGGCCGCCCCTGGCGGCCCTGCCTGCTCCCGCGGACCGGCCGGAAAGTCCACCGGCCGCCGGTTGTCCGGGTCGACCAGGGCCAGGTACTCGTGCTCGGTGCCCTGGTACAGGTCCGGCACGCCCGGCATGGTGAGGTGGGTGAGAGCCGTGCCGAGGACGTTGGCCCGGATGTGCGGCGCCAGGGAGTCGCGCAGCGCGGCCACCCGCTCGCCCGGCGCGCCGCACGGCCCCGCCGCCACGAACGCCGCCACCGCCTCCTCGTACGACGGCTCCTGTTCCGTCCAGCTGGTGTGCGTCCCCGCCTCGCGCACGTGCTTCAGGAGCGCCTCCCGCACCCGCTCACCGTCCGCGGGGCCCAGCCCGAACACCGTCTGCCAGGCCGCCCACGCCAGCTGCGCGTCCGGCCCGTCCCCGCCGCTGCGGGTGACCTCCGCGAGGACGTCCGCCCACCGCCCGGGGCACTCGGTGAGCACGGCCAGCGCGGCGCGCACGTCGGCGCTGCGCTTGGTGTCGTGCGTCGAGACGACCGTGCCCGTCGTCGGCCAGTCGCGCTGCACGCGCGCGCAGTAGGCGTGGAACCGCTCCGGGGCCAGCGCCGGACCACCCGGGTTCCCGCCCACCTCCGTCGCCGACAGCAGCGGCACGTAGCGGTAGAAGGCGGTGTCCTCGACGGACTTGGCGCGCAGCGCCGACGCGGTCTGCGCGAACCGGTCCCGGAACTCCGCGTGCTCCGGCCCGTCGCCGTACCGCCCCAGCACGAGATCCCGTACGACGTCCACCGCGCCGGCCTCCTCCGGCACCGCGAAGACGGCGCGCGCCTCGGCCGCCGCCTCCTCGGTCACCACGGACGCCGCGTCCCCGGCGCCGTACGGCCGGTACACCTCCAGGCGCACCAGCAGCTCGCACAGCGCCGTGCGCAGCGCCCAGGGCGCCCGGTCGCGCAGCGCGGGCTCCGGGGAGGCGGCGCACAGGCGGTGCGCCACCCGGGTCAGGCGGTCCGTCTCGGTGGCCAGTTCGTGCCCGAGCACCCGGTACGCCGCCCGCCGCACCGTCGCCGCCCAGTCCCCGCCCAGGTCCTCCCGGGGGGCGGCGAACGCACGGTAGTGCCCGAGCAGTTCCCCGTACCCGGCCGGGTCGGTGAAGACCCCGTCGACGTGCCGCAGGGCGTCGTATCCGGTCGTGCCCGCGACGGGCCACGCGGCCGGCAGCCGCTCCCCGTCCGCGAGGATCTTCTCCACCACCGTCCACCGTCCGCCGCTCGCCTCGTGCAGCCGCCGGAGGTAGGCGCCGGGGTCCGCGAGGCCGTCGGGGTGGTCGACGCGCAGCCCGTCGATCACCCCTTCGTGCAGCAGCCGCAGGACGGTGGCGTGCGTGGCCTCGAACACCTCGGGGTCCTCCACGCGTACGCCGATCAGCTCCGAGATGCTGAAGAAGCGCCGGTAGTTCAGCTCGGTGCGGGCGAGCCGCCACCACACCGGGCGGTACCACTGGGCGTCCAGGAGCTGCGGCAGCGGCAGGTCCGCGGTGCCGTCCCGCAGCGGGAAGGCGTGCTCGTGGTAGCGCAGTACGTCGCCGTCCACGCGCAGCTGGTCGACAACCTCGCCGACGGGGGCGCCGAGCACCGGCAGCAGGAGCTGCCCGCCCCGCGCCTCCCAGTCGATGTCGAACCACCGCGCGCGGGGCGACGCCGGGCCCTGGCGCAGCACGTCCCACAGGACGCCGTTGTGGCGGGGGGACATCGCCATGTGGTTGGGCACGATGTCCACCACCAGGCCGAGACCGTGCTCCCGCGCGGTGCGCGACAGGGCCCGCAGCCCCTCCTCGCCGCCCAGTTCCGCGCGCACCCGCGCGTGGTCCACGACGTCGTAGCCGTGCCCCGACCCCGGCACCGCCTCCAACACCGGCGACAGGTGCAGGTGGGACACGCCGAGCGAGGCCAGGTACGGCACGGCCGCCGAGGCGGCGGCGAAGGGGAAGTCGGGCTGGAGCTGGAGCCGGTAGGTGGCGCGGGGAGCGGAGGAGGGGGCCGTGGACGTCACCGGGTCGGGGCGCTCAGGTGTCATGCAGAGCTACGTACCCGCCCCGCCGCCTTTCGTGTCACCGGCCCCCTGCACGGGTGAGGGGCGTCCACGCCGGGCGGACGCCCCGCGCCCGCGCTAGACGGGCCGCTGGAGCACCACCAGGCTGCGGTCCACCAGAGTCAGCCGGTCCCCGGCCTGCACCTTCTGCCCCGTCTCCGAGGGCACCCCCTCCTGGAGCGCGGTGTCCACGACCACCTCCCACTGCCGGCCGTGGTCCACCGGCACCACGAATTCCAGCGTCTTGGGCGCGGCGTTGAACATCAGCAGGAACGAGTCGTCGGTGATGCGCTCCCCGCGCGGACCGGGTTCGGAGATCGCGTTGCCGTTCAGGAAGACGGTCAGGGCCGACGCCCGCGCGGAGTCCCAGTCCCGCTGCGTCATGTCCGCGCCCTCCGGGGTGAACCAGGCGATGTCCGACAGCTCGTCGCGGGTGCCCTCCACGGGGCGCCCGTGGAAGAAGCGGCGCCTGCGGAAGACCGGGTGGTCCTTGCGCAGCCACACCATGGCCCGCGTGAACTCCAGCAGCCCGGGGGCGGGCTCCTCGCCTTCCGGCCAGTCCAGCCAGGCCAGTTCGTTGTCCTGGCAGTAGGCGTTGTTGTTGCCCCGCTGGGTGCGCGCGAACTCGTCGCCGTGGCTGATCATCGGGACGCCCTGGGAGAGCAGCAGGGTGGCGGTGAAGTTGCGCATCTGCCGCGCCCGCAGCTCCAGGACCGCCGGGTCGTCGGTGTCGCCCTCGACGCCGCAGTTCCAGGAGCGGTTGTGGCTCTCGCCGTCCCGGTTCTCCTCCCCGTTGGCCTGGTTGTGCTTGTCGTTGTACGCCACCATGTCGTGCAGGGTGAAGCCGTCGTGGCAGGTCACGAAGTTGATCGAGGCCAGGGGGCGGCGCCCGTCGTCCTGGTAGAGGTCGGAGGAGCCGGTCAGCCGGGAGGCGAATTCCGCGAGGGTGCGCTGCTCGCCGCGCCACAGGTCGCGCACCGTGTCCCGGTACTTGCCGTTCCACTCGGTCCACAGCGGCGGGAAGTTGCCCACCTGGTAGCCGCCCTCGCCCACGTCCCAGGGCTCGGCGATCAGCTTCACCTGCGAGACCACGGGGTCCTGCTGCACCAGGTCGAAGAAGGACGACAGCCGGTCCACCTCGTGGAACTGCCGGGCCAGGGTGGCCGCGAGGTCGAAGCGGAAGCCGTCGACGTGCATCTCGGTGACCCAGTACCGCAGCGAGTCCATGATCATCTGGAGTACGTGCGGGGACCGCATCAGCAGCGAGTTCCCGGTACCCGTCGTGTCCATGTAGTAGCGCGGGTCGTCGGTCAGCCGGTAGTACGAGGCGTTGTCGAGGCCCTTGAAGGACAGCGTCGGGCCCAGGTGGTTGCCCTCGGCCGTGTGGTTGTAGACCACGTCCAGGATCACCTCGATCCCGGCCTCGTGCAGCGCCTTGACCGCCGACTTGAACTCCAGCACCTGCTGGCCGCGGTCGCCCCAGGAGGCGTACGCGTTGTGCGGGGCGAAGAAGCCGATGGTGTTGTAGCCCCAGTAGTTGTTCAGCCCCATGTCCACCAGGCGGTGGTCGTTCACGAACTGGTGCACCGGCATCAGCTCCAGCGCGGTCACCCCCAGCTCGGTGAGGTGCTCGATCAGCGCCGGGTGCGCGAGGGCCGCGTAGGTGCCGCGCAGCTCCTCCGGCAGGCCCGGGTGACGCATGGTCAGGCCCTTGACGTGGGCCTCGTAGATCACCGTGTGGTGGTACTCCGTCCGGGGGCGCCGGTCGTCGCCCCAGTCGAAGTACGGGTTGACCACGACCGACGTCATCATGTGCGGGGCCGAGTCGAGGTCGTTGCGCCGTTCGGGCTCGCCGAAGTGGTAGCCGTAGACCTCCTCCCCCCACTGCACCGCGCCGCTGATCGCACGCGCGTACGGATCGAGGAGCAGCTTGGCGCTGTTGCAGCGCTGCCCGTGCTCCGGCGCGTACGGGCCGTGCACGCGGTAGCCGTACCGCTGCCCCGGCATCACGCCCGGCAGGTACGCGTGCCGCACGAACGCGTCGCTCTCCCGCAGTTCGACGGCGGTCTCCGAACCGTCGTCGTGCAGCAGACACAGCTCTACTCGGTCGGCGGCCTCCGTGAAGACCGCGAAGTTGGTGCCGGCGCCGTCGTACGTGGCACCCAGTGGATACGCCTCTCCAGGCCAGACCTGCATGAACACGACTCTTTCAGGTGTGGGGCGCCGGTGCGGACGCCTTGGCTGCGAGTCTCCCCGAAAGTGAGGCGACCACCTAGCACGTACGTCTCCCTACCCACCCTTCGGCGTTCTGCTCCACACGCGCCGCGGGACGGGCGCGGGGAAGTCTTCCCCGTACCCGGCCACGTCACCGCTATGACTCCGCTCACTCGCCGGTGGGGTTCGGCCCGGAACGGGCCGGTGGATCAAGGAGGTTGGGAAAACCGGCCCGTCCATCGGGCTGCACCGCGGACCGCTACCGGAGTACCCTTCCTTGATCGTTGGGACGGGGTGTCCCCGGGAAGCGTCCGGGGGAGCGGAAGGCGGTACACGGGTGGGCTCGGGAGGGCTGGAGCTGCCTCCTGGTGACGACGGTCACCAGGAGAACTCCACGGACGTCCCGCCCGGTGCGGTGTCCCTGGCGCGGCCGATGAACGCGGGCGCGATCGGTCCGGAACTGGACTGGGACGGCGGCGCCTGGCACGAGGTGCGCACCCGCGCCCAGCGGGCCGGCCGCGCCTACATCTGGCTGAACCTCGTCGAACAGCGGCTGCGCGCGGTCGTGGCGGCCGTCCTGAGGCCGATCTACGAGCCCGTCCACGGCGACGACTGGGTGGTCGCCGCGGCCGGGCCCGCCGGCCAGGAGTGGGTGCAGCGCGCCGTCGCGGTCCGCGAGGTCAGCCGTCGCAAGGGCTACCTGCTGGACCCGGCCGACGACAACGTCCTCAGCTTCCTGACCCTGCCCCAGCTGCGCGAGCTGATGGTGCAGCACTGGCCCTGCTTCGAGCCCTACGTGGACGAGCGCCGGGACGTCGAACTCGCCCTGGACGAGCTGGAGGTCACCCGCAACGTCGTCTCCCGCAACCGGGCGCTGTCCGAGGCGGTGCTGAGCCAGGCCGAGCGGGCCTCCGCGCGCCTGCTCGAGGTCCTCGGCGCGGGCGGCGACGTGCCGTCCGCGCGGCGGCTGCCGGTGGACGCGGTCGAGGACCTGGTCGGCGACCGCTACGCCGATGTCGTCGCCGTCCACTCGGACCGGGTGCGGCTGCTGCGCCAGTTCCCGGCCGAGGACCTGTTCGGCGGGGCCCGCCGCGTGGACGCCCTCGGCATCGGCCTCAACCTGCTCGTGCAGAACTTCTCCGGCCGCCGTCTGCTGCGGCTGGCCGAGTCCGGCGGCCGGGTGCGGCTGCTCTTCCTGAACCCGGCCTCCAGCGCGATCAAGCGCCGCGAGCGTGAACTGGGCATCAAGCGGGGCGAGCTGAGCCGGTCCGTGGAGATGAACATCCTGCACATGCGCCGGGTGCGCGCCCGGCTGCGGGACCCGGGGGCGTTCGAGATCCAGGTCTTCGACGAGACGCCCCGCTTCACCGCCTACCTCGTCGACGGGGACGGCGCCGACGGCATCGCGGTCGTGCAGTCCTATCTGCGCCGGACGCGGGGGATGGAGGCACCGGTCCTCGTGCTGCGCAACGGGCGGGGCGGCGGCAGGGTGGTGAAGGCGGACGAAATCGACGAAGGCGGACTCTTCCCCACCTATCGTGAGGAGTTCGAGCTGATGTGGGCGGATTCGCGGCCGGTGTCGTGAAGGTCCAGTCGGGTGTCGGCCGCGGTCCCTCCGGGGTCCGGCCCGGGTCCGGAACGGGGTAAGCGGAATGCGATCCTCGGATTGTCAGTGGCCCGTGGGAAGGTGGAGACCACTGGGGGAACGCACCACCAAGAAGGGGGACCGCCCATGGGCTGGCACCGGGAGCTGCTGATCGGCTTCGACCTGGAGACGACGGGCACCGATCCGCGCGAGGCGCGCATCGTCACGGGGGCCGTGATCGAGGTCAGGGGCGGGGAGCCGCAGGGCCGCCGGGAGTGGCTGGCCGACCCGGGCGTGGAGATCCCGGCCGAGGCCGTCGCGGTGCACGGCATCAGCAATGAGCGGGCTGCCGCCGAGGGCCGGCCCGCCGACCAGGTCGCGGACGCCATCGCCGCCGTGCTCACGGACCACTGGCGCACCGGCGTCCCGGTCGTCGCCTACAACGCGGCCTTCGACCTCACCCTGCTCGCCGCCGAGCTGCGGCGCCACGGACTGCCGTCCCTGCGCGACCGCCTGGGCGGCGCGGACCCCGCCCCGGTCATCGACCCGTACACCATCGACCGCTCCGTCGACCGCTACCGCAGGGGCAAGCGCAACCTGGAAGCGGTCTGCCGGGAGTACGGCGTCCCGCTCGACGCGGCCCACGACGCCACCGCCGACGCGCTCGCCGCGGCCCGGCTGGCCTGCGCGATAGCCGACCGCCACCCCAAGGTCGCGGCCCTCGGCCCGGCGGACCTGCACCACCGCCAGGTCGAGTGGTACGCCGAGTGGGCGGCGGACTTCCAGAGCTTCCTGCGCCGCAAGGGCGACGCCACGGCCATCGTCGACGCGACGTGGCCCCTGCGCGAACCGGCCGACGAGCGCGTCTGACCGGGCGGCGTCAGAAGGGATACCAGCGCACCGTCGGGTCCCCGTCCCGCAGCGACGCCACCCTGCGCCCGAACTCGGCCAGCGCCTTCGGATTGCTCGGCGCATGCTGGGCCACCCACGCGCAGCTGGCCGTCTCCCGGGCGCCGCGCAGCACCGCACAGCCGTCCCACTCGCGTACGTCCCAGCCATAGGCGGCCGTGAAGGCGTCGTACGCCTCGGCGGGCAGCCCGTAGCGGTCCCGGCTGAGCGCCAGCACCACGAGATCGTGCTCGCGCAGGTCGGCGGAGAAGGTCTCCAGGTCCACCAGGACCGGCCCGTCGGGACCGACGTGCACATTGCGGGGCAGCGCGTCGCCGTGGATCGGGCCCGGCGTCAGGTGCGGGGTGAGCGCGGCGGCGGCCGAGGCGAATCCGTCCCGGCGCTCGCGCAGATACGCGGCGTCCGCGGGGTCGATCACGTCGCCCGCGAGCCGCAGCCAGCGCTCCACACCGCCCAGCAGCTCGCGGGGCGGCAGCTCGAAGGACGAGGGGAGGGCCAGTTCGTGGACCAGCCGCAGCAGCACGGCCACGTCCCGCGGCTCGGCGGGCCGCACCGGCTCGGGCAGCCGCCGCCACACCGTCACCGGATGCCCGTCGACGAACAGCGCCGTCGGGCGGGCCGCCCGCACCGCCGGCACGCCGGCCTCCTCCAGCCAGAGGGCGACGGCCAGTTCCCGGCGCGCCCGGTCGAGGAGTTCCGCGTCCCGGCCCACCTTGACCGCGAGGTCACCGGCGGCGAACACCGCGTTCTCGCCGAGGGCCAGCAGCCGCGCCTGAGCCGGCCGGGGCAGTACGCCCGCCCCGGCCAGCACCTCCCGGGCCCGTGCCTCGTCCATCGTCGTACGCCTCCATGTCCGTCATGTCCGCCGGGTTCCCGCCGTCCGTCGGCCAGTGTCGCATTCGCACAGGTGGGAGCGGATGCGCGGACTCTTGACGGGTCGCGGTCACTTCACGACCATGACGAGGCCCGTCCGAGCAGCGCAAAGGGGCTGATTACGTGGCATTGGTGACCGAGTCGAGGACACCGGCGCGCCGTGCGCCCGGCCAGGAGCGCGGACGCCGCGGGCCGGACCACGGCGCCTGGTTCCTCGTGCTGCCCGCGCTGATCCCCATCCTGGTGCTCAGCGTCGGACCGCTGCTCTACGGCATCCTGCTGGCGTTCACCGACGCCCAGTCCGGCCGCACCGAGCCCACCCGGTGGATCGGCACGCTGAACTTCCAGGACCTGCTGCACGACACGCTGTTCTGGGAGTCCTTCCGGATCGGGCTCGTCTGGGCGGTCGGGGTGACGGTGCCGCAGTTCCTGCTCGCACTCGGTCTCGCCCTGCTGCTCAACCAGAACCTCCGCCTGCGCTGGCTGGCCCGCGCCCTCGCGATCATCCCCTGGGCGATGCCCGAGGTCGTCGTCGGCGTCATGTGGCGGCTCGTCTACAACACGGACGCGGGCATCCTCAACGAGACGCTGCGCGACCTCGGCCTCGGCAACGGACACGACTGGCTCAGCGGCCTCGGCACCGCCCTGCCCGCCGTCATCGTCGTCGGCGTCTGGGCCGGCATGCCGCAGACCACGGTGGCGCTGCTCGCCGGACTCCAGAACACCCCCCGCGAGCTGCACGAGGCCGCCGCGGTCGACGGCGCCGGAGCCTGGCGCCGCTTCCGCACGGTCACCTGGCCCGCCCTCAGACCCATCGCGCTCGCCATCACCGCGCTCAACCTCATCTGGAACTTCAACTCCTTCGCCCTGGTCTACGTGCTGACCAACGGCGGCCCCGGCGGGCGCACCCGGCTGCCCATGCTCTTCGCCTACGAGGAAGCCTTCCGCTACGGGCAGTTCGGCTACGCGGCCGCGATGGGCTGCGTCATGGTGGCGGCGATCTCGGTCCTGCTCGCCGTCTTCCTCGCCGGCCGGCTGAAGGGCGGACTCAAGGGAGGTGACGAGGCGTGAGGACCTCGACCACGGCCCGCGTCGGTCAGTACGCCGCGCTGCTCGCATATCTCGTCTTCCTGGCCTTCCCGTTCCTCTGGCTGATCTCCACCGCGTTCAAACCGCCACGCGAGCTGGGCAGTCTGCACCCCACCTGGATCCCGGAGAACCCCACTCTCGACAACTTCCGGCAGGCCTTCGACGAACAGCCCCTGCTGCACGCCGCGCTCAACTCCCTGCTCGCCGCGCTCGGCGCCGCGGTGATCGCCGTGGTGATCGCCACCCCCATGGCCTACGTCATGGCCCGCCGCCGCGGCCGGCTCGCCAGGGCGGCCACCGGGTGGGTCGTGATCAGCCAGGCCTTCCCCTTCGTCCTGCTGATCATCCCGCTCTTCCTGGTCCTGAAGAACCTCGGACTGATCAACTCCGTGCCCGGGCTGGTGATGGTGTACGTCGTGTGGTCGCTGCCGTTCGCGCTGTGGATGCTCGCCGGGTACGTCCGCGCCGTACCGGCCGAACTGGAGGAGGCGGCGGCGGTCGACGGCGCCGGGCGGCTGCGGACGCTGGTCTCGGTGACCGCGCCGCTGCTCGCGCCGGGGATCGTGGCGACGGCCATGTTCGCGTTCATCACCGCGTGGAACGAGTTCTTCTTCGCGCTGGTGCTGCTGAAGACACCGGAGAAACAGACCCTGCCGGTGATCCTCACCCACTTCATCGGCGCCGAGGGCGTCGCCGACCTCGGCCCGCTGGCCGCGGCGGCCTTCCTCGCGACGCTGCCCTCACTGGTGATCTTCGCGCTGATCCAGCGGCGGATCACGGGCGGCATGCTCGCCGGGGCGGTGAAGAGCTGATGCGCACCCGCACCGCGACCCTGCTCGTCGCCCTCGCCCTGCTGCTCGCAGGCTGCACCTCGGGCGGCGGCGACGCGGACGACGGCCGGATCACCCTGCGCTTCCAGTCGCTGGCCTGGCAGGAGGAGTCGGTCGAGGCCAACAAGGAACTGGTCCGGGAGTGGAACGCCGCCCACCCGGACGTACGCGTCGAGTACGTCCAGGGCAGCTGGGACAGCGTCCACGACCAGCTCCTCACGTCCTTCGAGGGCGGCGAGGCACCCGACATCATCCACGACGCCTCCGACGACCTCGCCGACTTCGCGTACGGCGGCTACCTCGCCGACCTGACCGAGCTGCTGCCCGACCGGCTGAAGTCGGACATCCCCGAACGCAGTTGGGAGACGGTCACCTTCGACGACGGGGTCTACGGTGTGCCGTTCCTCCAGGAACCACGGGTGCTGATCGCCAACGCCGACCTGCTGCGGAAGGCGAACGTCCGGATCCCCACGCCCGAACACCCCTGGACCTGGGCGGAGTTCCGGCAGGTGACGAAGCGGCTCAGCGGCGACGGCGGGTACGGGGTGGCATGGCCGCTCAAGGAGCCCGTCTCCGCGACACTCAACCTCTCCCTGTCCAACGGCGGCCGGATGTTCCACCGGGATGCGGACGGAAAGGTCACCGTCCGCTTCGAGGAGGGCGACCAGGTGGTGCCCCGCACCATCCACGACCAGGTCGAGACGGACCGCAGCGCCTCCTCCGACACGCTGGGCAGCGGCGGCTCCGACACCCTGCCCGGCTTCTTCGGGGGCAAGTACGCGATGGTGCCCCTCGGCTTCTCCTACCGCCAGCAGATCGAGCAGCAGGCCCCGGAGGGCTTCGACTGGCAGGTGCTGCCCGCCCCCGCGGGCACCGACGGGCTCGCCCAGGGCGTCAGCCCGCAGACCCTGTCGATCGCCGAGGACACCCCGCACAAGAAGGAGGCCGCCGCCTTCCTCGACTTCCTCCTCCAGCCGGACAACATGGTGCGCCTGGCCCTCGGTGACTGGATGCTGCCCACCGGCACGCGGGCGCTGAAGGACCCCGCCCTGCACACGCCCGAGCGGGGCTGGGCCACCGGCACCGCGCTCGCCGGCCACCTGCGCTCGGCACCCGCGCAGTCCGTCCGGGGGTACCCCGAGTGGAAGGACAAGGTGGCCACCCCCGCGCTCCAGGAGTACTACAGCGGGGCGATCGGGGAGGACGAGCTGCGCGAGCGACTGGAGGAGGACGGCAACCTCGTACTCGCCCGCTACCAGCGCTGACGGCGGGCGGCGGGCGGGCCGCGTCGGTGGTGCCCGCGCCGAAAACCCGTTGCCCGCCCGGCGCGCGGCCGCCTAGCGTCACCTCCGTGGCAGCTTGCAACGCGATCTTCAACTCCGGTCTCGGCCGGGGCTGCACGTACTCCATCAGGATGCGTCGTGGCCCCGGAGCCCTGACCGGCCCGGGGTCCCCCCGCCGCTGAGGCACGTCACGCGCTGACGCACGTCTCCCACCCGCGGCGGGGCCGAGCCTCCGCGATCTCCTTTCGCCTTCGTCTTCCGGTCAGGGCCTTCGGCTGCCCGTTTCCCCCTCCACGGAAGACAAAGGACCGCAGGCCATGGCCCGCCCCACCCAGCGTGCCCGCACGCTCTCGCAGAACTTCCTCGCCGACCGCGCCACCGCCGAGCGCGTCGCCCGGCTCGCCGCGCCCGACAATCGGCACCCTCCGCTCCTGCTCGAAGTGGGCGCCGGCCAGGGCGCCCTCACCGAGCCGCTGGCCCGCCGCAGCCGGGAACTGCGCGCCTACGAGATCGATCCCCGGCTCCTGCCGGGGCTCCGCGCCCGCTTCGCGCACACCCCTCACGTCCGCGTCGTCGCCGGTGACTTCCTCGCCGCGCGGCCGCCGCGCACCCCGTTCGCCGTCGCCGGGAACGTGCCCTTCTCGCGCACCGCGGACATCGTGGACTGGTGCCTCACCGCCCCCGCGCTCACCCACTCCACCTTGATCACGCAGCTGGAGTACGCCCGCAAACGCACCGGTGACTACGGCCGCTGGACCCTGCTGACGGTCCGGACCTGGCCGAGCCACGAGTGGCGCCTGGTGGGCAGGGTGGGCCGGTACCGCTTCCGCCCGGCGCCGCGCGTCGACGCCGGGATCCTCCGCCTCGAACGCCGCCCCACCCCGCTGCTCACCGGCGCCGCCCTCCGGAGCTGGGACGACCTGGTCGAGCTGGGCTTCTCCGGGGTCGGCGGCTCGCTGCACGCGTCCCTGCGGCGGGCCCGCCCGGCCCGGCGCGTGGACGCCGCGTTCCGGGGCGCACGGCTCGACCCGCGCGTGCTCGTCGGCGAGGTCCCGCCCGAGGCGTGGCTGCGGCTGCACGACGAGCTGGGCTCATGATCCGAGAAGATGCGCGCCAGAATGTGCACGAAACGTCTCGTCTCACGTACGGTCGGCGCATGACCAGTTCCGCGCACATCGCCATGTTCTCCATCGCCGCCCACGGCCACGTGAACCCCAGCCTGGAGGTGATCCGCGAGCTCGTCGCGCGAGGGCATCGGGTGACGTACGCGATCCCGCCGCTCCTCGCGGAGAAGGTCGCCGAGGTGGGGGCCGAACCCAAGCTCTGGAACAGCACGCTGCCCGGCCCCGACGCCGACCCGGAGGCATGGGGGAGCACCCTGCTGGACAACGTGGAGCCGTTCCTGGACGACGCCATCCAGTCGCTCCCGCAGATCGCCGCGGCCTACGAGGGCGACGAACCGGACCTCGTCCTGCACGACATCGCCTCCTACACCGCCCGCGTCCTCGGTCACCGCTGGGACGTGCCCGTGGTCTCCCTCTCGCCCTGCATGGTCGCCTGGGAGGGGTACGAGCAGGAGGTCGGCGAGCCTCTGTGGGAGGAGCCGCTGAAGACCGAGCGCGGCCAGGCGTACTACGCCCGCTTCCAGGCCTGGCTGGAGGAGAACGGGATCACCATGCACCCCGACCCCTTCGTCGGCCGCCCCGAGCGCTCCCTGGTGCTGATGCCCAAGGCCCTCCAGCCCAACGCCGAGCGGGTCGACGAGAAGACGTACACCTTCGTCGGCGCCTGCCAGGGCGACCGGACCGCCGAGGGCGACTGGACGCGCCCCGAGAGCGCGGAGAAGGTCGCGCTGGTCTCCCTGGGGTCCGCCTTCACCAAGCAGCCCGGTTTCTACCGCGAGTGCGTCAAGGCCTTCGGCGAGCTGCCCGGCTGGCACACGGTGCTCCAGATCGGCCGGCACGTCGACCCGGCCGAGCTGGGCGAGGTGCCGGACAACGTGGAAGTGCGGTCCTGGGTACCGCAGTTGTCGATCCTCCAGCAGGCCGACCTGTTCGTCACCCACGCGGGCGCCGGCGGCAGCCAGGAGGGCCTGGCGACCGCCACGCCGATGATCGCCGTACCGCAGGCCGTGGACCAGTTCGGCAACGCCGGCATGCTCCAGGGGCTCGGTGTGGCCCGGCAGCTCGACACCGCCGAGGCCACCGCGGAAGCGCTGCGCACCGCCGCCCTCGCCCTGGTCGACGACCCGGAGGTGGCCCGGCGCCTCAAGAAGATCCAGGGCGGGATGGCCCACGAGGGCGGCACCCGGCGGGCCGCCGACCTGATCGAGGAGCGACTGGCCGCCGCGAGGGCCTGACCGCACCCGGCAGAGCACGCCGCGGGCCCGCCGGTTCCTCTCGGAAACGGCGGGCCCGCGGCAGTGGTGGTGGGTGGTGGCCGCTCACACCCCCACCCGCTCACCCCGCTCCCCGCGCTCGCCCTCGTCGTCGCGGACCGTCGTCGCGATCGCCTCGGGCGCCTCGTCGTGGGTGAGGTCCGGCAGCCGGTGCAGCCACTTCGGCAGGTACCAGTTGCGCTCACCGAGCAGGGACATCACGGCCGGCAGCAGCACACCCCGGATGATCGTCGCGTCGATCAGCACCGCCGCCGCCAGGCCCACGCCCATCTGCTTCATGGACTGCATGGACAGCGTCCCGAAGATGGCGAACACCGCGACCATGATGACGGCCGCACTGGTGACGACCCCCGCCGTGGTGACCACCCCGTGCCGGATCGCGTCCGCCGTGTCCCGCCCGCGCAGCCGCGCCTCACGGATCCGCGAGACCACGAAGACGTGGTAGTCCATCGACAGGCCGAACAGGATCACGAAGAGGAACAGCGGCAGCCAGGTGATGATGGCGCCCACACCCTCCGCGCCCACCAGCGACGCGCCCCAGCCGTGCTGGAAGACGGCGACCAGGATGCCGTAGGCGGCGCCCACCGACAGCAGGTTCAGCACGATCGAGGTGAGCGCGACCGTCAGCGAACGGAAGGACAGCAGCATCAGCAGGAAGGCGAAGACCACCACGAAGGCGAAGACCGGCAGGACCGAGCCGACCAACTGGTCGTTGAAGTCCTTCGACCCGGCGACCTGACCGGTGATCGGCGCCTCGACGCCGTCGACCTTGCCCAGCGTGGCCGGCCGCACCTCGTCCCGCAGCTTGTCGAGGCTCTCGCCCGCCTCGTCCTGGTCGGAGCCGCCGACCAGCGGGACGTAGACCAGGGCGACGTTCTGCTCGTCGTGCGTCGTGACGTCGACCGGTCCCCGCGAGGCACCCGAACTCACCGCACGCTCACGGAAGTCGGCGAGCGCGGCCCGCACCTCCGGCGCGTTGATGTCGTCGGCCTTCACGACCACCTCGGCCGGGTCCGACCCGCCGGGGAACGCCTCGTTGACCCGGTTGTACGTCTGCACGATCGGCAGCGAGTCGCCGAACTCCTGGTCCAGCGTGAGGTTCTCCGTCTTCATGCCGATCGCCGGGGCGGCCACGGCCAGCAGCGCGCCGGTCGCCACCACGGCGGCGAGCAGCGGCTTGGCCAGGACGCGGTTGAGGACCGCCGTCCAGAACCGGCTGCCCTCCGAGGCGCCGCCCTTGCGGCGCCGGCGCAGGAACGGCAGGCGGCCCTTCTCGACCCGGTCGCCCAGCAGCGACAGCAGCGCGGGCAGCACCGTCACCGAGCCGACCATGGCGACCGCGACCACCATCAGCGAGGCCAGGCCCATCGCCTCGAACTCGGCGATGCCCGTGAACAGCATGCCCGCCATGGCCACGCACACCGTGACACCGGAGACGACGATCGCCCGGCCACTGGTGGCGGCGGCGATCCTGAGCGCGGTCTGCGCGTCCCGGCCCGCGGCCCGCTCCTCGCGCTCACGGCGCAGGTAGAACAGGCAGTAGTCGACGCCGACGGCCAGACCGACCAGCAGCATCACGGAGTTGGCGGTCTCGCTCATCGGCTGGAAGTGGCTCACCAGGGCCATCAGACCCATCGTCGCGACGATCGCGGTGATCGCCAGCGCCACCGGCACCAGCGCCGCCACCAGCGCCCCGAACGCGACCAGGAGGATGCCGAGCGCCACCGGCACCGCCGAGTACTCGGCCTTCTTGAAGTCGTCGCCGAACGCGTCGTCGAACGTCTTCATCATGCTGGCGCCGCCGATCTCCTCGATCCGCAGCGACTCGTGCTCCCTCTGGACGTCCGCGACGGCGTTCAGCACCGGCTCGACCCGGTCGCCCGCCGTGTCCGCCTCGCCGCGCATGTCGAACCGCACCAGCGCGCTGCGGCCGTCCTTCGAGATCGTCCTGGCCTCGTACGGGGAGGTCACGCCCGTGACCTCTCCGGTGCCCTCCACCGCCGTGACGACCGCGGTGACCGCGGCCCGGAAGTCGGGGTCCGTCGCCTTGAGGCCGCCGTCCTTCGCCTGGACGAGGACGGACTCGCCGGCCGGCTCCTCGATCCCGGCGTCCTCGACGATCTGTGCGGCGGTGTGCGTCTCGCCGCCCATCTGGTCGCTGTCCTTGACGTCGACCCGCCCGGCCGCCGACCCCAGCCCCATCGCGAGGACGACGAACAGCACCCAGATGCCGACGGCGGCCCATCGGTGTCTGGCGCTCCAGCCGCCGGCCCGCGCGGCTATGCCCCGCACCCGTGTGTCTCGGTTCCGCATGACCGGCCTGCCCCCCATCGAGCGGCGACGACCCCTGCCGTCACCTTGCGCTTCGAAGGTATGGCCCGTGTAAGAACACCGCGTCGTGCTCCTTGGTGAGGCACCCCGGCGACGGCTCATCCCTCCGTACCGCCGTCTCTCACCGCTGAGGAGGATCCCGGTCCCTTACATCTACCGGGTCGCCGGGGGTGCGGACCCGGGGGTGCGCCGGGTCGCCGGAACCCTTTCGCAGGCTTGTTGTCTAAGTCACAGGTGCGTGTAGTGGTTGAACCACGCGCACCGCATCGGAGAGAGTGGCGCGCACGTCCGCCACCGTGCGGACCCGGCCGTCGTGCCCGCCCCCACGGGGCACGACGGCCGCTCTAGGGTGTGCCCATGACGACGATGTACGCGGCGCTGCTGCGCGGGGTCAATGTCGGCGGGGCGCGGAAGCTCCCGATGGCCGACCTGCGCGCGCTTCTGACGGACCTCGGCCACGACGCCGTACGCACGCATCTGCAGAGCGGACAGGCCGTCTTCGCCGCCGCGCACGGGGACGAGGAGTCCCTGGCCGCCGAGTTGGCGGGGGCGATCGAGAAGCGCTTCGGCTTCGCGGTGGACGTGATCGTGCGCGACCACGCCTATCTGAAGGCCGTCGCCGAGGCGTGCCCCTTCCCGGCCGCCGAACTGGAGGCCAAGCAGTTGCACGTCACCTACTTCTCCGCCCCCGTGGACGCGGAGCGCTTCGCGCCGGTCGACGCGCCGGCCTTCCTCCCCGAGGAGTTCCGCCTCGGCGACCGCGCCCTGTACCTCTACGCGCCCGACGGCCTCGGCCGCTCCAAGCTCGCCGAGGTCCTCGCGCGTCCTCGGATGACCAAGGGCGTGGTCGCCACCACCCGCAACTGGAACACCGTCGTCAAACTCGTGGAGATGACCGGTCCCTAGGCCCTGTCTTCAGGCCCCGACCGCCGCCAGTACCGGCGTCCGCGCCGCGTCGTACCGCTCCAGCAGGACCCGCGCCACCTCCGGGGAGGGGCCGAGGACGTCCGCCAGTACGTCCGCCCCGGCCGCGCCCCGCGCGATCCGGTCCGGCAGGCGGCCGGGCGCGAGGACGTACGGGGCGACGGCGACGCGTGCGCAGCCCAGGGCGCGCAGCTCCCGCACGGCGTCCTCGGTGCGGGGGAGGGATGCGGAGGCGAACGCAGGCCGCACGGCGCACCAACCGGAACGCCGCCACTCCCGCGCGATTTCTGCGATCACTGCGATCGCCTCCGGGTCGGAGGACCCCGCCGAGGCCAGGACGACCCCGGTCGAGGACTTGTCGGCGGGCGTGAGGCCGGCCTCGTACAGCCGCCGCTCCAGCGCCGCCAGCAGCAGCGGCGAGGGACCGAGCACCTCCGCCTGACGGATCCTGAGCCGCGGCGGGGCGTCCGCCAGGACCGCCGGGATGTCCGCCTTGGCGTGGAAGGCGCGGGTCAGCAGCAGCGGCAGCGCCACCACGTCCCGCACCCCCTCCGTCGCCAGGGACTCCAGCACGCCCGGCACGGAGGGAACGTTGAAGTCCAGGAAGCCCGTCTCCACCCGTACGTCGGGCCGCAGCGCCCTGACCCGGCGGACCAGGGCGTGCACGGTCGCGGCGTGCCGCGGGTCGCGGCTGCCGTGGGCGATGACCAGAAGGACCGGTGCGGACATGTCGTACCTCAGCTCTTCACCAGCAGGCCGCGGCTGCGCAGTACCCACCGCTCCAGCGGGCTGAAGATGAGCAGGTCGATGGCGATGCCGACGATCAGGATGAGGAGGATGGCTTCGAAGACCATGGCCATGTCGCTGGCGTTGCGGCCGTTCTCCAGCAGCTGGCCCAGGCCCACCCCGAGGTCGGGGAAGGAGGCGATGATCTCGGCGGCCATCAGCGAGCGCCAGGAGAACGCCCAGCCCTGCTTGAGGCCGGCGACGTAGCCGGGCAGGGCGGCCGGGAGCACGATGTGCCAGGTGCCCTTCAGCCCGGTGGCGCCCAGGGTGCGGCCGGCGCGCAGGAAGAGGGGGGAGACCTGGTCGACGCCGGAGACGAGGCCGTTGGCGATGGAGGGGACGGCGCCGAGGAGGATGACGGCGTACATCATCGAGTTGTTCAGGCCCAGCCAGATGACGGCGGGCGGTACCCAGGCGACCGAGGGCAGGGACTGGAGGCCGGACAGGATGGGTCCGATGGCGGCGCGGACGACCTTCACCCGGGCGACCAGCAGCCCGAGGGGGGTGCCGATCACGAGGGCGAGCAGGAAGCCGGAGAGCCCGCGCGAGACACTGGTCCAGATGTAGCCCAGCAACTCGCCCTGGAGCCAGGCGTCCTGCGCCACCCGCCACACGTCCGCCGGGGCCGGCAGCTTGGTCGGGTCGTCGACGATCTTGAAGGAGACCAGGGCCTGCCACACCGCGAGCACCAGCAGGACGGCGACGGTGGGCGGCAGGATCTTCTCCACGAAGGTCTGCCTGAAGGGCGTACGGGCCTTCTGCCGGGTCTCCAGCGCGTCGAGGCCCGCCTCCAGACCGGCGAGATCTCCCGCGTCCTTGGCGGGCGTGGTGGTCTCAGTGCTGGCCATGACGGCGGATCTCCCCACGCAGTTCTTCGGTGATCTCGACGGACAGCTCCGCCACGGCGGTGTCCTCGATGCGGCGCGGCTGCGGAATGCCGACCGTCCACTGGCGGGCGATGCGCCCCGGACGGGAGGACAGCAGCACCACGCGCTCGGCGAGGCGGACGGCCTCGCGCACGTTGTGCGTGACGAACAGGACGGACACCTGGGTCTCGCGCCAGATGCGGGTCAGCTCGTCGTGCAGGACGTCCCGCGTGATGGCGTCCAGCGCCGCGAACGGCTCGTCCATCAGCAGCAGCTTGCTCTCCTGGGCCAGTGCCCGGGCGAGCGCGACGCGCTGGCGCATGCCGCCGGACAGCTCGTGCACCCGCTTGCCGTGCGCGCCCTTGAGCCGGACGAGTTCGAGCAGCTCCTCCGCCTTCTCGCGGCGCTCGGCCTTGGGCACGCCACGCAGTTTCAGGGCGAGTTCGATGTTCTTGCCCGCGGTGAGCCACGGGAAGAGGGCGTGCTCCTGGAACATCAGGGCGGGGCGTCCGTCGGTGGTGATCTCGCCGGTGCTGGGCCTGTCCAGGCCCGCCACCAGGTTGAGCAGCGTGGACTTGCCGCAGCCGGAGGCCCCCAGGAGGGTGACGAACTCGCCGGGCGCGACATCGAGGGTGATGTCGTCCAGCACGAGCTGCTGCCCGGCGGGGCCCGCGAACGACTTCGAGACATGCTCGATGCGGGCGGCGTGGACGGCCGACTCGGTGCCGTCGGCGGCCTTGGCGAGGGTCGTGGTCGTGGCCATGGTCGTCACCTCCTGGGGAACGGTCGGATCCGGGCTTTACTGGGCGCCGAGTCCGGCGTCGTCGACGGTGGGCTTGCCCTTGGCCTTGAGAACCTTGTTGAGCAGCGTGAGGTCGTAGATGCCCTTGAGGTCGGGCTGGTCGAGCAGACCGGCCTTGACGGCGTGCTCGGCCTGGGCGTCGAGGGTGGCGGCCAGCGGGTCGTCGGTGAGCTGGATCGACTTCCACGCCGGGTCGAGGACGTCGGCGGGCAGGGCCTTGCCGGTGTCCTTCTCCAGCTGCTTGTTGGCGGCGGCCTTGGCCTCGTCCGGGTTGGCCTTGATCCACTCGTTGGTGTCGACCGACGCCTTCAGCACCGCCTCGACGGCCTTCGGGTGCTCCTTGAGGAACTTCTGCGACACGATGATGTTCGTGATCACGAACTTCTTGTCCGGCCACAGCGTCGACTCGTCCAGCAGCACCTTGCCGCCCTCGGCGACCAGCTTCGACGCGGTCGGCTCGGGCACCCAGGCGCCGTCCAGGGAACCGGACTTGTAGGCGTCCGGGGTGACCTTGTTGTCGCTGCGCACGACGGTCACGTCGCCCTTGCCGCTCTGCGCGTCGGTCTTCCAGCCCTGCTCGGCGATCCAGTGGAGGAAGGCGACGTCCTGGGTGTTGCCGAGCTGCGGGGTGGCGATGCGCTTGCCCTTGACGTCCTTCAGCGACTTGATCTTGTCCGGGTTCACCACCAGCTTCACTCCGCCGGACGCCGAACCGCCGATGATCCGCAGGTTCTTGCCGCCGGACTTGGTGTAGCCGTTGATCGAGGGGGAGGGGCCGATCCAGCCGATGTCGATGGAGCCGGAGTTCAGCGCCTCGATCTCGGAGGGGCCGGCGTTGAAGGTGGCGTACTTGGCCTCGGTGGCGCCCAGGGCCTTCTGGAAGAAGCCCTTCTGGTTGCCGACCAGCGGCGTGGCGTGGGTGACGTTGCCGAAGTACCCGATCCGGACGGAGTCCAGACCGTCGATCTTCTCGGCACCGGCGGCGACCTTGGCCCCGTCGTCCTTCTCGGCCTCGGAGCCGTACCCGCAGGCGGCGAGGGCCAGTAGCGGCAGGGCGGCCAGGACCGCGACGGTGCGGCGCAGGGCGGTGGTGGCAGGCACGGGAGGTGTTCCTCTCGTTGGTCCGGCTCTCACGCCTGTCGGGTCGTCCGAGGTGTCAGGTCGTGGCCGGGAGGTCGGCTTGTCTTCGGCTGTGCGGGTGGGGGGTGTGGGCGCGCGGGCAGTGCGCGTACGTCAGCGCACACATCGCGCCACTCCGCCCTGCCCGCTGCCGAGGGCACCGCTGCCGACGCGGCCGCCCTCCTTGGCGAACGTGGAATAGAAATCAGGGGAGTTCATGCTCAGAAGTCCCACCCGTCTTCGTCCGCCTCGTCCTTGACGGGCTCCGGCGTGGCGAAGGACTCACCGGCCATGCCGGCGGTGAGGGTGGTGCCGTCGCTGGGGTCGATGAGGATGAAGGACCCGGTGCGGCGGGAGTCGGCGTAGGAGTCGGCGGGCAGGGGTTCGGCGGTGCGGATGGTGACCCGGCCGATGTCGTTGGCGACGAGCTGTCCGGGGTGCGGGTGCAGGGACAGGTCGTCGAGGGTGAGGCGGGCCGGGATGTCCTTGACGATCGCCTTGACGGTGCGGGTGCCGTGCTTGAGCAGGACCCGGTGGCCGACGGTGAGCGGCGCGTCGGCGACGTGGCAGACGGTGGCCTCGACGTCCTGGGACGTGGCGGGGGCGTCCTTGCGGGGCACGATCAGGTCGCCACGGGAGACGTCGATGTCGTCCTCGAGCAGCAGCGTCACCGACTGCGGTGTCCAGGCCTCCTCGACCGGCACGCCCAGCAGGTCGATCCCGGACACCTTCGAGGTCCGCCCGGAGGGCAGGACGGTGATCTCGTCGCCGACGCGGAAGGTGCCCGCGGCGATCTGACCGGCGTAACCCCGGTAGTCGGGGTGCTCGGCGCTCTGCGGGCGGATCACGTACTGCACGGGCAGCCGGGCGTGGCAGTGCGCCAGGTCGTGGCTGACCGGCACGGTCTCCAGGTGCTCCAGCACGGTGGGTCCGCCGTACCAGTCCATGACCGCCGACGGCTCGACCACGTTGTCCCCGGCCAGCGCGGAGATCGGGATCGCGGTGACCTCGGGGACGCCCAGCTCGGTGGCGTAGGCGGTGAACTCCTCGGCGATCGCGGCGAACACGGGCTCGCGGTACTCGACCAGGTCCATCTTGTTCACGGCGAGGACGACGTGCGGCACCCGCAGCAGAGCGGCGATCGCCGCATGCCGGCGGGTCTGCTCGACGACCCCGTTGCGGGCGTCGACCAGGATGACGGTCAGTTCGGCGGTGGAGGCGCCGGTGACCATGTTCCGCGTGTACTGCACGTGCCCCGGCGTGTCGGCGAGGATGAACCGGCGCCTGGGGGTGGCGAAGTAGCGGTAGGCGACGTCGATGGTGATGCCCTGTTCGCGCTCGGCGCGCAGGCCGTCGGTGAGCAGGGCGAGGTCGGGGGCGTCCTGGCCGCGGCTCGCGGAGGCCCGCTCCACGGCCTCCAGCTGGTCGGTGAGGACGGACTTGGAGTCGTGCAGGAGGCGTCCGACGAGGGTGGACTTGCCGTCGTCGACGGAGCCGGCGGTGGCGAACCGCAGCAGGGTCGTCTCGGACAGCTGCCAGATGGACAGGGCCCCGGTGGGTTCGGTGGTGCGGGTCATGTCTAGAAGTACCCCTCGCGCTTGCGGTCTTCCATCGCGGCCTCGGACATCTTGTCGTCGGCGCGGGTGGCGCCGCGTTCGGTGAGCCGGGTGACGGCGATCTCGGCGATGACCTTCTCGATGCTGTCGGCGTCGGAGTCGACGGCGCCGGTGCAGGACATGTCACCGACGGTGCGGTAGCGCACCAGCCGCTTCTCCACGGCCTCGCCGGGTTTGGGGCCGCCCCACTCGCCGGCGGTCAGCCACATCCCGGAGCGGGCGAAGACCTCGCGCTCGTGGGCGTAGTAGATGGCGGGCAGTTCGATGTTCTCGCGGGCGATGTACTGCCACACGTCCAGCTCGGTCCAGTTGGACAGGGGGAAGACGCGGACGTGTTCGCCGGGGGCGTGGCGGCCGTTGTAGAGGTTCCACAGCTCGGGGCGCTGGCGGCGCGGGTCCCACTGGGAGAACTCGTCGCGCAGCGAGAACACCCGCTCCTTGGCGCGGGCCTTCTCCTCGTCGCGGCGTCCGCCGCCGAAGACGGCGTCGAACTTCTCGGCCTGGATCTTCTCGGTCAGCGGCAGCGTCTGGAGCGGGTTGCGGGTCCCGTCGGGACGCTCGCGCAGGACGCCGCGGTCGATGTAGTCCTGCACGGAGGCGACGTGCAGCCGCAGCCCGTGCCGTTCGACGGTGCGGTCGCGGTAGTCGAGGACCTCGGGGAAGTTGTGCCCCGTGTCCACGTGCAGCAGCGAGAACGGCACCGCCGCGGGCGCGAACGCCTTCAGCGCGAGGTGCAGCATGAGGATGGAGTCCTTGCCGCCGGAGAACAGGATCACCGGCCGCTCGAACTCACCCGCCACCTCACGGAAGATGTGCACCGCCTCCGACTCGAGAGCGTCGAGGTGGGAGAGGGCGTAAGGGCTGTCGGTGCCCTCCGCCACGGCCGCCACGGACGTCGTCATGCCAGTCCCCTTTCGGTGAGCAGGGCGTGGACCGCCGCGGCGGACTCCTGAACGGTCTGGTGCTGCGACTCGATGCGCAGGTCGGGCTTGACGGGCTCCTCGTACGGGTCGTCGACGCCGGTGAGCCCGGTCAGCTCACCCGCGGCCTGCTTGGCGTACAGGCCCTTGACGTCGCGCACCGAGCACACCTCGACCGGGGTGGCCACGTGCACCTCCACGTAGGCCGTGCCGTTCGCCTCGTGCCGCTCGCGGACCGCGTCCCGGCTCTCCGCGTACGGGGCGATCACCGGGACCAGCGCCGTGACGCCGTTGCGGGCGAGGAGTTCGGCGACGAAGCCGATGCGCTGCACGTTGGTGTGCCGGTCCGCGCGGTCGAAGCCGAGGCCCGCGGAGAGGAACTCGCGGATCTCGTCCCCGTCGAGCAGCTCGACGCGCCTGCCCTCCTCGCGCAGGCGGCCGGCCAGCTCGTGGGCGATGGTGGTCTTCCCGGCGCTGGGCAGGCCCGTGAGCCAGACGGTGGCTCCGGTCGTCACGTGGTTCTCCCTGAAACTCGTTGGTCCGGTGGTCGTCGTCATGTCAGCCGTGCAGTCCGCATTCGGTCTTGGTGAGGCCCGCCCAGCGTCCGGAACGGGCGTCCTCGCCCTCCAGCACACGGCGGGTGCACGGCGCGCAGCCCACGGAGGCATAGCCGTCCATGAGCAGCGGGTTGGTGAGGACGCCGTGCTCGTCGACGTACGTTTGCACATCTTCCTGTGACCACTTGGCGATGGGGGAGATCTTCACCTTCCGCCGCTTCTCGTCCCAGCCGACCACGGGGGTGTTCGCCCGGGTCTCGGACTCGTCGCGGCGCAGTCCGGTCGCCCAGGCCTGGTAGCCGGCCAGGCCCTCGTCCAGCGGCTTGATCTTGCGCAGCGCGCAGCACAGGTCGGGGTTGCGGTCGTGCAGCCTGGGTCCGTACTCGGCGTCCTGCTCGGCGACTGTCTGGCGGGGGGTGAGCGTAATGACGTTCACGTCCATCACGGCCTCCACCGCGTCCCGGGTGCCGACAGTCTCCGGGAAGTGGTAGCCGGTGTCGAGGAATACGACGTCCACTCCTGGCAGGGCGCGGGAGGCGAGGTGGGCGACGACCGCGTCCTCCATCGAGGAGGTCACGCAGAAGCGGCTGCCGAAGGTGTCGGCCGCCCACTGGAGGATCTCCAGGGCGGAGGCGTCCTCCAGTTCGCGGCCCGCCCGCTCGGCCAGGGCCCTGAGTTCGTCGGTCGTACGCTCTTCCCGAACCGCGGTCATATCGGTTCCCCTCCCGTGGAGTTGGGCTGAAGTCCCCGGGCCAGCAGGCCGAGGAACTTCAACTGGAATGCGCGGTTGCACGCCGCGCATTCCCAGGCGCCGTGACCCTGCTCGTGCGGACGCAGGTCCTCGTCTCCGCAGTAGGGGCAGTAGAACGGCGCGGCACGCTCGCTCATGACAGGGCCTCCTCGGAGGCGCGGGCCGCCCAGGTGGCGAAGCGCTCGCCGTCCTCGCGCTCGGCCTCGAAGCGCTTGAGGACGCGCTCCACGTAGTCCGGCAGCTCCTCCGCCGTGACCTTCAGGCCGCGCACCTTGCGGCCGAAGCCGGGCTCCAGGCCGAGGGCGCCGCCCAGGTGCACCTGGTAGCCCTCGACCTGCTCGCCCCGGTCGTTCAGGACCAGCTGGCCCTTGAGGCCGATGTCCGCGGTCTGGATGCGGGCGCAGGCGTTGGGGCAGCCGTTGAGGTTGATGGTGAGGGGCTCGTCGAAGTCGGGGAGGCGGCGCTCCAGCTCGTCGATGAGCGAGGCGCCGCGCGCCTTGGTCTCGACGATGGCCAGCTTGCAGAACTCGATGCCGGTGCAGGCCATGGTGCCGCGCCGGAAGCTGGAGGGCCGGGCGGTGAGGTCGAGCGCCTCCAGGGACTCCACCAGGGAGTCGACCTGGCCCTCCTCGACATCGAGGATGATCATCTTCTGCTCGACGGTCGTACGGACCCGGCCCGAGCCGTGCGCCTCCGCCAGGTCGGCGACCTTGGTCAGGATGGTGCCGTCGACGCGGCCGACGCGCGGGGCGAAGCCGACGTAGAAGCGGCCGTCGCGCTGCCGGTGCACGCCGATGTGGTCGCGCCAGCGGCTGGTGGGCTCGGCGGGGGCGGGACCGTCGGTCAGCTTCCGCTTCAGGTACTCGTCCTCCAGCACCTGGCGGAACTTCTCCGCGCCCCAGTCGGCGACCAGGAACTTCAGACGGGCGCGGTTGCGCAGCCGCCGGTAGCCGTAGTCGCGGAAGATCGAGATGACGCCCTCGTAGACGTCGGGCACGTCCTCGATCGGCACCCACGCGTTGAGCCGCACGCCCAGCTTCGGGTTGGTGGACAGGCCGCCGCCGACCCACAGGTCGAAGCCCGGCCCGTGCTCGGGGTGGACCACGCCGACGAACGCCACGTCGTTGATCTCGTGCACCACGTCGAGGACCGGCGACCCGGAGATCGCGGTCTTGAACTTGCGGGGGAGGTTCGAGTAAGCGGGGTTGTTCAGGACGCGGCGCTTCATCTCCTCCAGCGCCGGCGTGCCGTCGATGATCTCGTCCTCGGCGATGCCCGCCACCGGGGAGCCGATCATCACGCGGGGCGTGTCGCCGCAGGCGGTCACCGTGGACAGGCCGACGCCCTCCAGGCGGTTCCAGATCTCGGGCACGTCCTCGATCCGGATCCAGTGGTACTGGACGTTCTGCCGGTCGGTGATGTCGGCCGTGCCGCGCGCGAACTCCTGCGAGATCTCACCGACGACCCGCAGCTGCGCGGTGGTCAGCGCGCCGCCGTCGATGCGGACGCGGAGCATGAAGTAGCTGTCGTCCAGCTCCTCCGGCTCCAGGACGGCCGTCTTTCCGCCATCGATGCCCTGCTTGCGCTGGGTGTACAGCCCCCACCAGCGCATACGTCCGCGCAGGTCGCCGGGGTCGATCGAGTCGAAACCCCGCTTGGAGTAGATCGTCTCAATCCGTGTCCGTACGTTGAGACCGTCGTCGTCCTTCTTGGTCTGCTCGTTGGCGTTGAGCGGGGTGAAGTGACCCGCCGCCCACTGGCCCTCGCCGCGGTGACGGCTCACCTTGCGGCGGGGGGTCGCGGCGGCAGGCTCGGGTGGGGTGGCGGCCATGGTGTGACACGTCCTTCAAGGCAGACGGAAAGCGGCTCTGACCTGCGCGCACGGGCGCATGGCAGACATGCGCGTCCTTGCGCGGGCGGAGGCTGATGCGGGGAATCCGGTAGTGCTGGAGAGATCTCTCAGCGGCCCGGACAGATGGCGCTGGACATGCGGCCGAGGTCGACGTGCCGCCGACTCACCAAGGCAATTCCAGTTCCAGGCATGACGGAAGACTGGCACGGCGATCTGGACACAGTCCAGCTTCGTCCAAGATGCGGACACCCTTGTCCCGTGGAGTGAGACAAGGGTGTTGTGGATCACAGCCGGGGATCAGGCGGGGAACGCTCCAGGCCAGGGCCCCGGCGTGGCCACGTCGGCCTCCTCCTCGACCTTGGTGTCGAAGAGGCGGAAGCCGCGGCGCCGGTAGTTGTCCATGGCGTGCTCGCCGTCCTTGCTGCACGTGTGCAGCCACACCCGCTTGGTCGTGGCCAGCTCCGGCCGGCGCTCCGCGAGGTCCCAGGCGCGGGCGGTGCCGTACGAGAGGAGGTGGCCCCCGATGCGCCGGCCCCGGAACGCCGGGAGCAGTCCGAAGTACTCGATCTCCACCACGCCGTCGTCGCCGGCCGTCAGCTCCACGTATCCGGCGGGCGTGCCCCGGTCGTACGCGACCCAGGTCTCCACGCCGGGCCGGTCCAGGTGCTCCTGCCAGCGGGCGTGGCTCCAGCCGAGCCGGTCCGTCCAGCGGATGTCGCCGCCGACCGAGGCGTAGAGGAAGCGGCTGAACTCGGGGGAGGGCACCGTGGCGCGGACGATGCGCACGTCCCCCTCCGGAGCGGCGGCCGGCAGCAGGTCGGTGGGCGCCGTCTGCTCCAGGGACCAGGTGGTCACGGCGATGTTGGTCATGCCGGTCAGGGAATCATCCGGTTCGCGGATCTGTCGATCCCGGGCGCCGGGCCCAGGCCGCGCTTCAGTCGAGCGCGGCCTCGATGGACCTCAGCGGCAGGGCGAACAGCACGCTGCCGGACTGGGACCAGACCTCGCCGGTCCGCGCCCAGTAGGAGAGGGAGCCCGCCTGTCCGCTCCAGCAGCGCTGCGAGCCGTCGGAGCCGCACTCGGTGGCCCGGGCGCCCTCCGCGTCCTGGCGCCACAGGGTGCCGCGTCCGTCGTGACCGCCGGCCGCGCGGTCCAGGTACCAGGCGGTGTGTGCGGCGCCCGCCGGGCGGTGCGACAGCACACCGCCGACCTCGGCCGCCCCGGTCTCGAACGCCTCCACCGCGTCCACGTGTCCGGCGGAGTCGGTGACCGGGAGGCCACCGCGGTCCGGGTCGGTGCTCAGCGGGTAGCGCCACAGCCGGGTGGGGCGGTCTCCGTCCGCGGCCACCCGCTCGCTCGCCACCAGGCTGTCGGGGGAGGTGCCGCGGTCCAGGGAGATCGCGCCGGGCCGTGCGGCGTCGTCGGTGTCGGGGAGGCGGTAGGACGCGACGGCGGGCAGTACCCAGCGGTGACCGTTGGCCGCCCAGCCGCCCGGCACCCGGCCGACGGCGGTGGCCGCGGTGGTGGCGCGCTGGACGCGGTCCACCTCGTACACGTACAGCGCGTCGCGGTCCCCGGCTGCGGTGGTGACCAGCAGCTTGTCCTGGTACCAGACCATGCCGGTGACGGGGGAGGCGAGCCCCCGGTAGTCGTGGCCGCCGTCGACCGGGACGGCGAGGAGCGCCGAGGTGTAGCCGAGGTGGCCGGGATCGTCGGCGTCGACGAACGAGACCCGGGCGAGGCCGCCCTGAGGGGTGCCGTCGTCCCGGGACCAGGCGGAGACGATGACGCGGTGCGCGCCCCAGGACCCGTCCTCGTCCGCGTCGCCCGAGGTGGTGACCGCGCCGGGCAGCCAGCCCTCGGTGTCGGCCTCGTCCCAGCAGTAGGCGCGGGTGGCGGCGGGGGAGACCGGCAGGGACTCCTTCTCCCCCGCGGTGCAGTCCGCGGCGTCACGCAGGGTGCGGTCGGCGGAGTCGAGTACGGCGTCGACGCCCACCGGTTCGCCCATGGCGTCGGAGAGCCGGTCGAGCCAGGGCCCGGGGACGCGGTGCTCCGTCAGCCGCAGGGCGTCGGTCTCGGCGGCGGAGGTGAGGGGCTTGAGGGTGCCGGGGTCGTCGGCGACCGTGGCCTGCGAGGCGCTGATCAGCGTGGCGGCGCCGGTCAGGGCGAGGGCCGCCCCGGTCAGGGCCGCGCGCAGCGCCCGTCCCCGCCTGCGCCGGCGGTGTCTGCCGCGATGCTTCATCGAACCTCCACGGACACCGGACCAACTGCGCTCGACGGTGGACGCGTTGACCGAGGAGCGGATGGGACGGTCAGAAGAGGATGCTACGGCAGTCGGCGGGGTCCGCGGACGCGGACGTTGCAATTATGCGAAATCAACCCGTCTTTACGGCCAACCGGGGCGTTTGCCGGGATACCGCGTGCTTCAAGGTACGCCCCGCGTCGCCCGGCCCTCCCGGACCGCCGGAGCGGTGGAGTGGGGGAGCAGGTCGCGGGGGTCGGGCGGGAGGAGCAGCTCCACCTCCGCGGCTTCGCAGAAACGATACGGCCGATGTTCCAGATACGGGCCCAGGTACCTGCGGACCCGGGACATCTCGGCCCGCACCGTCACCGTGCGGGCCGGGTCGCCGAACACGTCCTCGGCCAGGCCGGCGGCGCTGAGACCGCCCCGGTGCACGGCCAGCAGGTACAGCAACTCGGCGTGCCGGGGACTCAGTTCCCGGGTCCACTCGCCCGCTCCGCCCAGCACCCGCACCGACCGGCGGCGCGGCTCTGCGAGGTCCAGCACGATCCGGGTGGCACCCTCCGGCACCGGCCCCTCGGCGGCCCGCACCAGCCAGCCCCCGGCCAGCGGCTCCACGGTGCACGCCCCGATCGCCGGCAGCCACCTCGTCCCCGCCTCGGGCGACTTGGGCAGCGCCACCCGGTCCACGTACGGCATCCCCGTCACCGCCGCCGTCCAGCCGTCCCGGTCCGTCACCAGCGCCCGACCGTCCAGCCGGGCCAGCACCGGCGCGGCCACCGCCCGCAGCCGCTCCAGCGACCGCACGTGCAGCTCGCGCAGCCGGGCCTCGGCCAGCTTGGCCACCGAGTCGACCCAGGCGAGCGTCGCCGGGTGCATCGTCTCCAGCGGCCCGCTCACGTCGACCACGCCGAGCAGCCGGCCACTGCGCGGGTCGGTGATCGGCGCCCCCGCACAGGTCCAGGTCGCCTGGGACCGGACGAAGTGCTCGGAGGCGAAGACCTGTACGGGCCGCCGGGTCACCGCGGGCGTCCCCACGCCGTTGGTGCCGACGACCTCCTCCCGCCAGTCCGCGCCGAGTTCGAACCCCAGTCCGTCGGCCCGGCGCAGCACCGGAGCGCTGCCCTCCCGCCACAGCACCCGGCCGTCCTCGTCGGCGACCACCATGATGTGGTGGGCGACGTCCGCGACCGAGAGCAGCGTCTCCCGCAGCAGCGGCAGCACGTGCCGCAGCGCCGAGGACTCGCGCCGCCGCCGCACCTCCTCCGGCGACAGCAGCCCGGAGCGGACGTCGTGGTCGGGATCGACGCCGCTGCGCAGCACCCGCTCCCAGGACTGCTCGATCACCGGCCTCGGTGCCACCGGGGCCTGTCCGCCGGAGAGCCTGGCGGAGCGGACCTCGCTGAGCATCCGGGCCGCACGCGCCGCGTCGGCGGCGGCGAACTGCGTCACGTCCATCGGCGAGAGCGCCACAGGTCCTCGTCCTCCCGGGAGCCGGATGTCCGTCCCATAGTGACCGCTTGCCCATGCGCGTGAGGACACAGTCCGCACACGACCGGCAGCAAGTTGCAACCCCCTGCAACCCTGGTGGACGACCGGGCGGGTGGCCAGACTTGAACCACGCCGTCCCGAGCGGCGTACGCGGCCGGAACAGGCCCGTGTGGCGGAGGTGGTGCCGTGTCGGCGCAGCACCACCTCCGCACCACCTGGCCGGATCAGGCCCCCGGCCGGGCCCGCTCCACCACCGACGCCAGGTCCAGGGTCGGCGGCAGCGTGCCGAAGGCCGCGCCCCCGTCGCCGCCCAGCCGCGCGGCGCAGAACGCGTCGGCCACCTCCGGCGGCGCGTACCGGACCAGGAGCGAGCCCTGGAGCACCAGTGCCAGCCGCTCCACCAGCCGCCGCGCCCGCCCCTCGGCGTCCGCCAGGTCCGCCAGTTCCGTCAACAGGCCCCGGATCGCCGCGTCCAGCCGGTGATCGGCGCCGCGCGCCAGGCCCACCTCCGTCAGGTACGCGTCCATCGCCAGCGGTTCCCGCCCCAGCGCCCGCAGCACGTCCAGCGCCTGTACGTTGCCGGCGCCCTCCCAGACCGAGTTGAGCGGCGACTCGCGCACCAGCCGGGGCATGCCGGACTCCTCGACGTAGCCGTTGCCGCCCAGGCACTCGGCGGCCTCCACCACCACCGGCGCGCACCGCTTCGTCACCCAGTACTTCGCGGCCGGCACCGCCAGCCGCAGCAGCGCCCGCTCCCGCTCGTCGCCGTCGCCCGCCGCGTCCTGGGCCGCCGCCAGCCGCAGCGCGAGCGTGGTCGCCGCCTCCGACTCGATCGCCAGGTCGGCGAGGACGTTGCGCATCAGCGGCTGGTCGGCCAGCTTCGCGCCGAACGCCTCCCGGTACCCGCAGTGGTGCACCGCCTGCGCCACGGCCTGCCGCATCAGACCCGCCGAGCCCAGCACGCAGTCGACCCGGGTCGCCGCCACCATGTCGATGATGGTGGCCACCCCGCGCCCCTCCTCGCCCACCCGGCGGGCCCAGGTGCCGTCGAACTCGACCTCGGCGGAGGCGTTGGACCGGTTGCCCAGCTTGTCCTTGAGCCGCTGGATCAGGAACACGTTGCGGGTGCCGTCGGCCAGCACGCGCGGCACCAGGAAGCAGGTCGGCCCGCCCGGGGCCCGCGCCAGCACCAGGAAGCCGTCCGACATGGGCGCCGAGCAGAACCACTTGTGCCCGGTCAGCTCGTACGTGCCGTCCTCGGCCAGCGGCCGGGCCGACGTGGTGTTCGCCCGTACGTCGCTGCCGCCCTGCTTCTCGGTCATGCCCATGCCGAACAGGGCGCCGGCCTTCAGCCGGGCCGGCCGCAGCTCACGGTCGTACACCCGCGAGGTCAGCCGCGGCTCCCACTCGGCGGCCAGGTCCGGATCGGCGCGCAGGGCCGGCACGGCGGCGTGCGTCATGGACAGCGGGCAGCAGTTGCCCGCCTCCACCTGGGTCCACATGAGGAAGCCGGCCGCGCGCCGCACGTGCCCGCCCGGCCGGGTCCAGGCCGCGGTCAGACCGGCCGCGACGCCCTTGCCGAGCAGCCGGTGCCAGGCCGGGTGGAAGTCGACCTCGTCGACGCGGTGGCCGTACCGGTCGTGGGTGCGCAGGACCGGCGGGTTCGTGTTGGCCTGCTCGCCCCACTCCTGGGCCTGGAGCGACCCGCAGCTGCGGCCCAGGCCCGACAGCTCGGCCAGCGCCTCCGCGCGCAGCTCCGGTGCCAGGTGCCGCTCGACGGCGGCCGTCAGGGCCCGGTCGCCGGTGAAGACGTCGTGGCCGACCAGCGGCGGCGCCTGATTCGTCACGGTGTGGGTGCTGCCTGCCATGAACGCGAACCTATCGTGCCGGGGACCTGCGCGGAGCCGGCACCGGCCGCTGGGCGTCCGCGGATGAGTGCGACCCCCGGCGGCGGATACCTTTAGGTCGTGCAGCCAGCAAGTGAATCCCCCGAACGGCCCTCCGGCCGGCTTCATCGTGCCCGGGTCCTGTACCGGAACGTCTCCAAACGCAGGACCGCCTGGCTGCTGCTCAAGGACACGGTCAACTCGTGCATGGAGTACCGCATCCTCGGCCTGGCCGCCGAGGCCGCGTTCTTCACGCTGCTGTCGGTGCCGCCCCTGCTGCTGAGCCTCCTGGGACTGCTCGGCTACGTCGACTCCTGGATCGGCGCCGACACCACCGAGAGCCTGCGCAACAACATCCTGGACGCCTCCCGCGCGGTGCTCTCCGAGAAGGGCGTCAAGCAGATCACCGAGCCGATCCTGGACGACGTGATGAAGGGCGGCCGGCCCGACGTCATCTCCATCGGCTTCCTGTTCGCCCTGTGGTCGGGCTCCCGCGCGGTGAACGTCTTCATCGACACCATCACCGTGATGTACGGCCTCGACGGCGTCCGGGGGATCGTCAAGACCCGCCTGATGGCCTTCCTGCTCTTCCTGGTGGCGCTTCTCATCGGGTCGGTCGCGCTGCCGCTGATGGTGGCCGGGCCGGACGCCGTGGTGCGGATCGTGCCCTGGTCGACGACGGTCGTGCAGGTCCTGTACTGGCCGGTCGTGATCCTCCTGTCGGTGGCCTTCCTGACCACGCTGTACCACGTCTCCGTGCCGGTGCGCTCCCCGTGGATCGAGGACGTGCCCGGCGCGCTGGTCGCCCTCGGCATGTGGGTGCTCGGCAGCTTCCTGCTGCGCATCTACCTCACCAGCACCGTCGAGGGCCCCACGATCTACGGTTCGCTGGCCGCGCCGGTCGCCGTGCTGCTGTGGATCGGTGTGTCCGCGTTCGCCGTGCTCGTCGGGGCCGCGGTCAACGCGGCCATCGACCGGGTCTGGCCGGCCGCCGCCACCGCCGCGGCCCGCGAGGCCAACGAGCGGCTGCGCCAGGCCCAGGTCGCCGACTACGTGGCCCGCGCCTCCGCGAACGGAGAGTCGGACCCCGACATGCCCTCGGAGTTCCCGGAACGCTGGTCCCGCTTCCTCCCGCCGGAGGACGTCACGGCCCGCCTGCGCACCCACGCGAAGCACACACCCCCCGCCAACCACGACAAGCCGGAGGCCTCGTGAGCGGCCTCGTCCGCGCGGCATCCGGCGACGTGGGGGCCCGTGAACGCAGCGTGCGAGCCGTCGCCCGAGGCTAGGGGGACCCCGCGTGCGGGCGGAGACCGTGCGGTCCCTCCGCCGCTGGAAAGGCCTGCTCGGTCCAGATGGTCTTGCCGGAGTGGGAGTAGCGGGTGCCCCACCTCTGGACGAGCTGCGCCACGATGAACAGACCGCGCCCACCCTCGTCGTCCGCACTGCTGTGGCGCAGATGCGGGGACGTGTGGCCCCCGTCGGCGACCTCGCACAAGAGGGTGCGGTCCCGGATGAGCCGTACCTGGATCGGTCCTTCGGCGTATCTGACCGCGTTGGTCACCAGTTCGCTGACGACCAGCTCGGTCGTGAAGGACAGTTCCTCAAGGCCCCAGTGGTGCAGTTGCCGGGTGGCAAGGTCCCGGACACGGCCCGCGACGACCGGTTCGGCGGGCAGTTCCCATTCGGCGACCTGCGACGTGTCGAGTTCGCGGGTACGGACGAGCAGCAGGGCGGTGTCGTCTGCCGTCGAGCCGCTCGGCACGAGCTCCGCCACGGCGCGGTCGCACAGATCTTCGAGGGGGGCGTGCCGGTCGCTGAGTACCTGCCCCAGTGTGCCGAGGCCGTGGTCGATGTCATGGTCGCGGGCCTCGACCAGACCGTCGGTGAAGAGGGCCAGCAGGCTGCCCACCGGAAGCTCGATCTCCAAGGACTCGAACGGCAGGCCGCCGAGACCCAGGGGCGGGCCGGCCGGCAGATCCGGAAAGGTCACCCGGCCCTCCGGGTCGACGACCGCCGGTGGCAGGTGCCCGGCCCTCGCCATGACACAGCGTCGCGAGACCGGGTCGTAGACCGCGTACAGGCAGGTCGCCCCCGTGGTCACGTCCGCATGGGCGCTGTCCGGCACATCCGTGCCGCCCCACTGCTCCTCCGCCGGCTGCGCCACCAGATCGTCGAGTCGCGACAGCAGCTCGACCGGGTCCATGTCCATTTGGGCGAACGCGCGTACGGTCGTACGCAGCCGCCCCATGGTGGCGGCTGCCCCCAGGCCGTGACCGACCACGTCCCCGACCACGAGGCCGACCCGGGTCCCGGAGAGCGGAATGACGTCGAACCAGTCACCACCGACTCCTGTCACGTCATCCGTGGGCAGGTAGCGGTAGGCCAGGTCGACGGCTGACGCCTCGGGCAGCTGCTGCGGCAGCAACTGACGTTGCAGCGCCAGGGCGGCGGTGCGCTCACGGGTGAATCGGCGGGCGTTGTCGATGGACACGGCGGTGCGGGCGACCAACTCGTCGGCGAGTGCGACTTCTCCGCCGTCGAAGGTGGCCGACTCCGCGTCGCGCGTGAAGGTGACGAGTCCCAGCAGGCCGTTCCCGGCCCGGAGCGGTACGACCAGGGTCGTGTTGTCGAGCACGAGGCCGCCCGAGGAGAGGCTGCGGTCCTGCGGCGAACCAGCGGCGTACTCCACGGGTGAGCGGGCGGTGTCGGGCTTCTCGACGTCCGCCTCGTCGGCCGAGCGGGCGGACACCCGCACCAGAGGCATGGCCGCGGTGCCGCTGGTGGCCGGCATGTCGCCCTCCAGGACCATTCGCGCGAGGTCGACCGTGACCGTGGAGGCGAATGCCGGTACCGACACCTCGGTGATCTTCTCAGCGGTGACCACCACGTCGAGGGCGGTCCCGATCCCCCGGCCCGCCTCGACGAGCAGCGCCAGTCGCCGCTGCGCCCGGTATCGGTCGGAGATGTCGAACGCGTCCTCGCACACGCCGACGACCTGGCCGTCGGCGTCCTGGAGCCGGTAGTAGGCACAGGACCAGAGGTGCTCCGTGGCCGGATCGCTCGGCGGGCGGCCCTGGAAATGCAGGTCGAGAAAGGGCTCGCCGGTGTCCAGTACGTGACGCATGACCGCGTCGAGCGTGGGCGGATGCCCCTTGGTCACGAATCTTCCGTCGGAGTACAGCTCATCGGCCCGCAGGCCGCGGAACTCGGCGAACGGTCGTCCGATCTCCCGCTCGAAGGCCGTGTTGCACCAGGTCAGACGCAGATCGGCGTCGTAGATGGCCAGGCCGACGGGGGACTGGGTGGCCACTCCGTGCAACAGTGCCAGTCGGGAGTCCCAGAGCCGCAGATCCTTCAGCTCCGTCGCGACGAGGACCCGCACCGCCGTCCCGGCGCCCGGCAGCGGGCACCCGTCGACGGCGACGATCACCTCGGTTCCGTCCCGGTGCCGGGCGGCGCGTACGTCGTTCCCCCGGTAGTGGGGCAGGAGAGGGGGGAGGGAGGGCGTCGGGCCGGACGGCAGGAACGTGGTCAGGGGGCGGCCGACGATCTCCTGCGACGAGTAGCCGAAGAGCCGCTCCGCTCCGAGGCTCCATCCGATGACCGTGTTCTGCGCGTCGGCAACGACCGTGGCCGCCCTGGTGACGTCGAGAGGGCCACGAAAGTCAGCACTCTGGTCCGTTTTCCCTGCGCTCATGGCGCCACACCAGCCCCGTTCGTCCCCTACAGAATCCGCTCTCTCCCGGGCGGGCACAACCGCAGCACCCATGCCCGGGCCGCATGCGCCCGTGTCCGAACCCATGCGGACGCGTCATCCGTCAGGGCGGCAAACCTAGGCCCCGCCGGCCTCCTCCGGGTCCCACGTGCCCGTCGCCGCGCCCTCGCGGACGAAGTCCCCGAAGTCCCTCGGCGTCCGGCCCAGCACCTCCTGGACGCCGTCCGACAGACGGGCGTTGCGGCCGTCGAGCAGCGAGCCGAACAGCTCCACGAGGAACGCGGCCTCCTCCGCCGGCACACCGAAGGCGGCCAGGTTCTCGCCGTACTCCCGCGCCGAGACCGCCCGGTACGTCAGCGCGCGGCCCGTCTCCTTCCCGATCTCCGCGACCGCCTCACCGAAGGTCAGCAGCCGGGGCCCCGAGACCTCCAGTGCCCGCCCGGCGTACCGGTCGCCGCAGGTCAGCGCCGCCACCACCACGTCAGCGACGTCCCGCAGGTCCACGAACGGCTCCGGGACCCCGCCGGCCGGGAAGACCAGCTCCCCGCGCTCGCGCAGTTCCGCGACGAGCGGGCCCTCGCTGAAGTTCTGCGCGAACCACGCGGACCGCACGACCGTCCAGTGCGCCCCCGCCTGCGCCAGCGCCTCCTCGGCGGGCCGCGCCCGCTCCTCGCCCCGCGCCGAGAGCAGCACCAGCCGCCGTACGCCGAGCCCGGCCGCCTCCCGCGCGAACGCGCCGACCGTGTCGGCGGCGTCGGGGGCGCCGACGTCCGCGGGATGGACCAGGTAGGCCGCGTCGGCGCCGCGCAGGACGTCCGCCCAGGTCGACCGGTCCCACCAGTCGAAGCCGGTCGCCCGGGACGCCGCCCGCACGGCGTGCCCGGCCGCCCGCGCCGCCTCGGCCACCCGCCGCCCGGTGCGCCCGGAGGCCCCGGTCACGACGATCGTCGTCTTCTCTCGCCTGCTCGTCTCTGTCATGACCTCAGTCAACTGCCGGGTGCCGCACCTTCCCATCGTCGAACGGCTCGCCCGCATACGTGTGCGTCTACGCTGGGCCGCCATGGACGCACTCGCCGGTCTGCTGGAAGGCCCCCGCGCCCGTGGGGCGTTCATGATCCGTGCCTGTTTCGATCCGCCGTGGGCCGTCCGGGTCGAGGACCGGGCGCCGTTGACGGTGATGCTCGTGGTCCGCGGGGACGCCTGGGTCGTGCCGGACGCGGGGGAGCGGGTGCGGCTGCGGGCCGGTGATCTCGCCGTCGCGCGCGGGCCCGAGCCCTACACCTGCGCCGACGACCCGGCCACCGCCCCGCAGGCGGTGATCCTGCCGGGCGGGGCGTGCAGTTACCCGGACGGGCGGCCCCTCAACGGCTCGATGGACCTCGGCGTACGCGCCTGGGGCGACCGGCCCGACGGCGCGGCGGTGCTGCTGATCGGCAGCTACCTGGTGCGCGGCGAGATCGGCGGGCGGCTCCTCGACGCCCTGCCCCCGCTGCTGTCCCTCACCTCCGACGCCTGGGACAACCCGCTCACCCCCCTGCTCATGACGGAGGTCGCGCGCGACGAACCGGGCCAGGAGGTGGTCCTGGACCGCCTCCTCGACCTGCTGGTCATCGCCGCGCTGCGGGCCTGGTTCGCCGGACCGTCCGGCGAGGCGCCCGCCTGGTACCGGGCCCTGGGCGACCCCGTCGTCGGCCCCGCGCTGCGCCTGCTCCAGGACGACCCCGCGCACCCGTGGACGGTGGCGTCCCTCGCCGCGAAGTCCGGGGTGTCCCGCGCCGCCCTGGCCCGGCGCTTCACCGACCTGGTGGGCGAACCCCCGATGGCGTACCTCACCGGCTGGCGCCTGGCCCTCGCCGCCGACCGGCTGCGCGACAGCGAGGACACCCTCGGCGCGATCGCCCGCCAGGTCGGCTACGGCAGCGCCTTCGCCCTGTCCACCGCCTTCAAACGGGTGTACGGCGTCAGCCCGCAGGAGTACCGGACACCGGCGTAACCTGGCACCCGTGTACGCGGAACGCGCCTCCCGCCTGACCGGCGCCGTGGTGTGGACCAGCACCCCGACCGAGCCGGAGCCGGGACGGGTCCTGCCGGACGGCTGCATGGACCTGCTCTGGCACGACGGCCGGCTCCTGGTCGCCGGACCCGACACCCGCGCCCACCTCACGGAGGGCACCGCGGCCCCCTGGGCGGGCGTCCGCTTCCCGCCCGGCACCGCGCCCGCGCTCCTCGGCGTCCCCGCCCGCGAGCTGCGCGACCGGCGCGTCGACCTCACCGACCTCTGGCCGGCCGCCCGCGCCCGGCAGTTGGCCGCGCGGGTGAACGCGGCCCCCGATCCGGCGAGCGGACTGGAGGAGGCCGCGCTGTCCCGGGCCGCCGAGGCGGAGCCCCCCGACCCGCTGCCGCTCCGGATCGTGGCCGCCCTCGACGCGGGCCGCCCCGTCGCCGCGACCGCCGACGCACTCGGCGTCGGCGCCCGCCTGCTGCACCGGCGCTCCCTGGCCGCCTTCGGCTACGGCCCCAAGACCCTGGCCCGGGTCCTGCGCCTGCAACGCGCCCTCGCCCTGGCCCGCGCCGGCACGCCCCTCGCCGAGACGGCCGCCCGGACCGGCTTCGCGGACCAGGCCCACCTGACGCGTGACGTACGGGAGTTGGCGGGCGTCACTCCGGGTGAGCTGCTCGGTGACCGTCGCTAGCGGGCGAACGGGCGGACGCGCTGGTCCGGTGCGATGTACCGCCGTGTGCGGGCGACGCGAGACGTACGGGAGCCGGCGGGCGTCACCACCGGCGCACTACTCGGCGGCCGCCGCCAGCGGCGCGAACAGGTCCACACCGTGGCCGTCGGGGTCGCCCAGTACGGCGTAGCGCTGGCCCCAGCCGGCGTCCCACGGCTTCTGCTCGCCGTGGCAGCCGGCGGCGGTCAGTTCGGCGTAGAGCGCGTCGACCTCGGCGGGTGTGTCGCACAGCAGGGCGAGCGAATGGCGCCCGCCCCCGGCCGGCGGCTGCCACCCGGGCATGAAGGACTGGACGGACTCCTCGGTGTCGAGCAGCAGCCGGATGCCGCCCGGCAGTTCGGCCTCCGCGTGCGGCTGCCCCTCGCAGCCGTCGGGGAACGCGAAGCCGAGCCGGCGGTAGAAGGCCACGGAGGCGGACATGTCGGAGACGACGAGGCCGATGGCGTTGAATCGTGCGGTCATGACGTCACCGTAGACAGGGCGTGCCGCCCGGGTCTTGAAGAAAACGGACACGAGCCCCTTGGCTCAGGAACTCCTCAAGCGCCTTGCCCCGGACGGGCCGTGGCGTCGACGATGACCGCATGCTCGGACGGAACAAGACACCGGAACTCAACGTCCTCGTCCTGCGCGACGCCGACGTCATCGCCCACGGGATCCGCCAGGCGCTCGCCGCGGCGACGCCCGAGGAACGGCCCGGCCTGGAGGCGGCCGCCGCCGTCGCCGAGCGGGCCGCCGCGGCCTCCGACGCCGAGCTGCGAGCCCGCTGGGTCCACGAACGCCTCGCCGCGGCCGGCCACGAGGGCCCCGTCGACTCCGTGCGGGCCGTCAAGACGCTGCGCGAGGCGGCACCCGGCCTCAGCCTGCTCGCCGCCGTGCAGCTGACCAAGGACGCGGCGGCGCACCGCCCTTGAGGGCGGCCCGCGTCACTGGTCCTGCCGGACCACGCACAGCGCCCAGATGATGAACGCCGACATCGCGATCACCACGATCGACCAGACCGGGTAGTAGGGCAGCGACAGGAAGTTCGCGATGAGGACGAGCGCCGCGATGCCGACGCCGACCACCCGTGCCCACAGCGAGGCGCGGAAGAGGCCGAGCGAGACGAGCACCGCCACGATCCCGAGCGCGAGATGGATCCAGCCCCAGCCGGTGAGGTCGAACCGGAAGACGTACTCGGGCGTCGTGACGAACACGTCGTCCTCGGCGATCGCCATGATGCCCCGGAAGATCCCGAGCAGACCCGAGATCATCAGCATCACGCCCGCGAAGGCCGTGAGCCCGCCGGCCATGGCCCCCCTGGTCGTGTGCGCGCGTGCGCCGTGGGTCGCGGTCATCGTGCCTCCTTCGGTCCGGCCGGCCCGGAGCCGCTGAGCACCAGCTCCTTCGCCCTGCGGAACTCGTCTTCCGTGATGTCGCCGCGGGCGCGGATCTCGGAGAGCCTGGCCAGCTCGTCCACGCTGCCGCTCCGCCCGTGCCCGCTCCCCGCCGTCTTGCGGATGTAGTCGTCGATCTCCTCCTGCCGGGCCCGTACGTGGGCGTGCTCACGGCGGCCCATGCCCCTGCCCCGGGCGATCACGTAGATGAGGACGCCGATGAAGGGGAGGACGATGACGAACACCATCCATCCCGCCTTGGTCCAGCCGCCGAGCTCGTCGTCGCGGAAGATGTCGGTCACGATGCGGAAGAGCAGGATGAACCACATGATCCACAGGAAGAACCAGAGCAGCGACCAGAACACGCTGAGCAGCGGATAGTCGTACGCCAGAAACACCTGTCCGTTCATGACCACAGTGTCGCGACGGCGGGGGCGCGCGGGATCACCCTCCGCGGGTGATCCGGCAGGGCCGTGTCCGGCGGTGTGATGAGGCTGTGGACGAACCGGTGGAGGACCGGGCGGGTCCCGACCCGCTCACCGGGTCGGTGTCCCGGCGGCGTCGGGCGACGGCCGTGGCCCTCGCGCGGGCCGCGGGCGTGACGACGGGTCTGTTCGCCGCCTACTACCTGCTGCCGCTGGACGAGCGCCCCACCGCCGCCACCTGGGCGGCGTTCGTGTGCGGCCTGGTCGCGGTCGTCCTGGTCTTCCTCTGGGAGATCCGGGCCATCCTGCTCTCCCCGCACCCCCGGCTGCGGGCCGCCGAGGCCCTCGCCGCCACCGCCGTGCTGTTCCTGGTGCTGTTCGCCGCGTTCTACTACCTGTTGGAGCGGGCCAGTCCGGGAACCTTCAGCGAGGCGCTGACCAAGACGGACTCGCTGTACTTCACGCTGGCCACGTTCGCCACCGTGGGGTACGGCGACATCGTCGCCCACTCCCAGACGGGCCGGCTGGTGGTGATGATCCAGATGGCCGGCGGCCTGCTCCTGGTGGGTGTGGCCGCGCGGGTGCTGGTGGGCGCCGTGCAGACCGGTCTGCGGCGGCAGGGCAGGGAGCCGCCGCCCGACTGACGCGGGCGCGCATCGCAGGAGGGAGGCGAGGTGATGCGCTACGAGATTCGTGTCGACGGTCATCTGTCGGCAGCGCTGGCCAGGGCCTTCCCCGAGCTGCGGCACGTGGAGATGGACGGCCAGACGGTGCTGTACGGGGCCGTCGTGGACGAGGCGCAGCTGTACGGGCTGCTCGACCGCTGCCAGTCCCTCGGCCTGCGGGTCATGGAGTTGCGTCAGCGTCCGGTGTGAGCCGCCGCGTCACAGCAGGTGCAGTTCCCGCGCGCGGCGCACGGCGTCGGAGCGCCGGTTCACGCACAGCTTGCGGTAGGCGCTCTTGAGGTGGGTCTTGACCGTGTTCACCGAGATGAACAGCTCGGCCCCGATCTCCTCGTACGACATCAGCCGCGCGACCCCGCCCAGCACCTCCCGCTCCCTCGGGCTGAGGTCCGGCACGACCGGTGCCGCGGACGGCGGTGCGGGCGCCGGGGCCAGCAGCGGACGCACCCAGGGGCCGGTGTCGAGCAGCGGGCGCCGCAGCCGCTCGCGCCGCGCCTCCCGCACGGCGTGGCCGACCAGCCTGCGGGCGGCGACGGCGTCCCCGGCGGCATCGGCCGCCCGTGCCCTGAGCAGCGCGGCCCGCACCCGCACGGCCGGACCCGGGTCGCCGCGCGGGGGGAGCGCGTCGAGCCGCCTCAGCGCCGCCTCGGGGAAGCCCGCGGCGAACTGGACGCCCGCGGCCTCCACGGCGCACATCGCGGGCCCCGGCGGAACGCGTCGCAGGAGCGCACAGGCCGCCCCCCGGTCTCCCGCGGCCTGGTGCGCGGCGGCGGTCAGCACGGCGCGGTGCGCCTCCAGCCACGGTGAGACGGTCACCCCGGGCACCGGCCGCCGCAGGGCGTCGAAGGCGGCGCGGGCCCGGCCGCGGGCCAGCAGCAGCCGGGCCGTGGTGGCGGCGCGGGCCCCCGCGCACACCGGGTCCCGCACCGCCTGCTCCCCGCCGCCCGGCACGTCGAGCAACGCCTCGGCGCGATCGAGTTCGTCGCGTTCCACAGCGACTGCCGCGAGCACCACGAGTGCGATGCCCGACCCGGACCGCCCCGGCAGACTGAACCGCCGCCGTACCGCCGTGGCCGCCAGTGCCCTGCTCTCGGCGGCCGAGGGGCGGCCGTCCAGGTAGTCGATCAGGGCGAGGTGGCCGAGCGCGTCCTCGCGGGCCGGTGCCGTCGCCGCCCGTTCGTCGCCGCCCGCCACGGCCGCCAGTTCGGCCCGTGCCTCGTCCAGGCGGCCGGCCCAGAGCAAGGCGCAGCCCACATGGGCCCGCAGAAGGGCGACGACCTCGGGGTGCTCGTCCAGCAGCCCCTCCGGCAGCTCGCCGAGCAGCTGCCCCGCGGTACCGGCCGCCGTCGCCGCCCGCTCCGGCGCACCGGTCAGCCGCGCCGCCAGCGCCTGGAGCAGCGCCCCGCACATCCGGTCGGCCGCGGGGGCGTCCGCCGTCAGACCCCGCTCGGCGTGCCGCAGATGGGCCAGACCACCCTCCAGGTCGGACCGGGCCAGGCCGCGTGCCGCGCGGACCAGCTCCGCGGCCGGGGTGGTGGCCGTGGCGGGCATCCGTGCGAACAGGGCGGAGAGGTCGGCGGACCGCAGCCCGGTGAACAACTGGCCGACGGCGAGGTCGCCGAGCAGCGCTCCGGCCGTGAACTCCCAGTCGTCGGCGGCGGCGCCGTGCCGCAGCGCCTCGGTGAGCCGCCCGTGCCGCCGCAGCCACGCCGCCGCCCGCCGGTGCAGCTCCGCCTCCAGACCGGGCAGCCGCTCACGCAGGTGGGCGCGGAGGATCTCCGCGAACAGCGGGTGCAGCCGGTACGAGACGTCTCCCCGGTACTCGACGAACGCGTTCTGCCGCCGCAGCCCGGCCAGCGCGGATTCGGCGTCGCGGCGCCCGGTCAGCGCGTCCGCCAGCTCGGGCCGGAAGTCGTCGAGCACACTCACCCGGAGCAGCAGGCCCCGGACGCCGGGTCCCTGCCGGTCGAGCACCTCCGCCAGCAGGAAGTCGGCGACCGCGGAGTGGCCCGCCTCGAACTCCTTCAGGTACCGCTCCGGATCCGGACTGTCCCGTGCCGCCAGCGCGCACAGCCGCAGCCCCGCGGCCCAGCCGCGCGTGTGCTCCACCAGCCCGAGCATGGCGGGCCGGGCGAGGCGCAGGCCGTGCAGTTCGAGGAGCGCGGCGGCCTCCTCGGGGGTGAAGGCCAGGTCCGCGTTCCTGACCTCGGTCAGCTGACCGGACGCCCGGTAGCGGTGCAGGGGGAGCCGGGGCTCGTTGCGGGTGACGAGGAAGAGGCGCAGCCCCGGACCCGCGTGGCGCAGGACGAACTCCAGCTGTGCGGCGATCTCCGGATCGGTCACCCGGTCGTACTCGTCCAGCACCACGACCACCGGCCGTTCCCGCTCGCTCAGCGCGCCGGCCAGACGCGAGGGGAACATCGGGTCGACCCGGTCCCCGCAGGCGGGGGCCCCGACCTCCGGGGGCACCGGTTCACCGGCACCGCGCAGTGCCTCCAACAGGTAGGCCCAGAACGTTCCGCCGCCCTGGTGCCCGGCGTCGTTGGTCAGCCAGGCGACGGGCTGCCCCGCCCGGGCCGCCCAGTCGGCGACCAGCAGGGTCTTCCCGGCCCCCGCGGCGCCGCTCACCACCGTCAACGGCGTGTCCAGACCGTCGTCGAGGCGCCGGGACAGCCGCCCGCGCCTCAGGAACGTCGGGGGAAGGGCGGGCACCGCCGTGCGGGTACGCAGAAAGGGGCCCGCCCCGGGCCATTGCCCCGGTGCCGTCGGCCCGCGACCACTCTGCCTCTCCCCGGCCATGGTCAGCACCACCTTCGTCGCCCCGTGAGAAGCGCGCCTGCCCTCTCAGCATCGCAGCGTTCACACGGCGCGGCGCGGCGACGGGAAGGCCGCCCGGCGGGGGAGGGGACCCGCGGCGCGGCACGGTCCGCCGGACGGGCGTCAGGACCTAGGCGGGCAGCGCGCCGCTCTGTTCCGCCTTGCGGTGGCGCGCGCTCAGGCGGGAGCCGGACTCGCGGCGGGCGGCGCGGCGCAGGAGGGGGACGGCGAGGAGGAAGCCGAGCACGGCCCAGGCGGCCAGGACGAGCGCGACCATGGGCAGCTCCCAGGAACCGGCCGCCTCGGCGGCCCGGGCGCTGTCCGGCAGCAGGGCCGAACGCAGGCCCTGCGCCATCCACTTGAGCGGGAAGACCGAGGCCACCTGCTGGACCGGCACGGGCAGCGAGGTCAGCGGGAACACGGCGCCGGAGGTGAACAGCAGCGCCATGGTGGGCAGCATGATCAACGCCAGTGCCTCGCGCGGGTTGGGCAGCACCGCGCCGATGGCCGCCCCCAGCGGTACGACGGCGAGCAGCCCGAGCGTGCTGACCCACAGCAGCGTCACCCAGCCGCCCGGCCCCTGCGGCAGCGGCCCGTCCACCAGCAGCGCGGCGAGTCCCAGCAGCACGGCCAGGGTGGCGACCGTCGTGACGACCACCAGCAGGCACTTGGCCACCAGGTAGGCCGGGATCCCGCCGGGCGTCGCGCGCAGCCGCAGCAAGGCGCCCTCCTCCCGTTCGGTCACCAGCATCTGCGGGAGGCTGATCAGCCCGATCTGGAACATCAGGTAGGCGGCGAAGCCGGCCAGCACCAGGTGGGCCATCGGCGTCCGGGTCCCGGGCACGTCGTCGCCGACGAGTCCGGCGACGACCAGCGCCACCACCACGTTGCCGAGGTGGCCGGACATCTCCTTGGGGTTGCGCAGGAGGTGGCGCAGTTCGATGCCGCCGCGCAGGAACCCGGCCCGCCACGGGGCGCGGACGGCGCGGCGCGGGCCCTGCCGCTCCAGCCGTGTCTCCGTCATGCGGCCCGTGCCTCCCTCTCCGCGATCCCGTCGACACCGTCGGTGCCGGCGTCCGGCCGGTGCACCATGTGCAGATACGTGTCCTCCAGCGTCGGACGCCGGACCTCCAGGTCCGCGATCGGGCCGTCGGCGTCCCGGTGCAGCTCCCACACCAGTCGTGAGGGGTCCTCGGTGCGTTCGCGCCGGGGCGTGCCGTCACCGGCCGTCCAGCGGACCTCGGCCCGCGCTGCGGCCCCGCGGGCCAGCTCCGCGGGGGTGCCGTGGGCCCGGATCCGGCCGCCGACCAGCATGGCGATCCGGTCGGCGAGCCGCTCGGCCTCGACCAGGTCGTGCGTGGTGAGCAGGACGGTCACGCCCTCCTCGCGGGCCAGCCGTTCGACCAGGAGGTGGAACTCGCGGCGGGCCTCCGGGTCGAAGCCGGTGGTCGGCTCGTCCAGGAACAGCAGCTCAGGGCGGCCGACGATGCCGAGCGCCACGTCCAGGCGTCGCCGCTGCCCGCCGGACAGCCGCTCCACCTGCCGCCCGGCCTGCTCGGTGAGGCCGACCAGGTCCAGCAGCTCGGCCGGGTCGCGCGGGTCGGCGTAATAGGTGGCGAAGTGGGTCAGCAGTTCGGCGACCCGCCAGCGGCGGTGGTCGCGCCAGGACTGGAGGACCAGCCCGATCCGCGCCCGCCAGGCGTCGTCGCCCCGCTCCGGGTCGGTGCCCAGTACGCGGACCTCGCCGCCGGAGCGCTGCCGGAAGCCCTCCAGGATCTCGACGGTCGTGGTCTTGCCCGCGCCGTTGGGCCCGAGCAGGGCCAGGACCTCGCCGCGGTGCACGTCCAGGTCGACGCCGTGCAGGATGCCGACGTCGCCGTACGCCATGGTCAGGCCGCGGGCCCGGACCACGGGAGGGGACGCCGCGGTCATCGTGCCGCCTCCGCCGGACGGGAGGTCTGCGGCCCGGCGTTGTCGTCCTGGGGCCCGGCGCCCTGGACGATGGCCCGGAGTGCCGCCACGTGCCCCTCGAAGGCGGTGCGTCCCCGGTCCGTCAGCCGTACCTTGGTGCGCCGCTTGCGGCCGGCACCCTCCTTCCGGATCTCCAGGTACGCGGCCTCCTCCAGGGTGTGCAGCTGCTTGGAGAGCGCGGAGTCGCTGAGCGAGAGGCTGTCGCGGACGAACGCGAAGTCCGCCCACTCGGTGGCGGCGAGCAGGGCGACCACCGACAGCCGGGTGGCGGGGTGGATCAGCTCGTCGAAGCCGCTGGGGACGCTCACCGGCCCGCCTCCGCACCGGCGCCACGGCCGCGCAGCGCGCCGGTCGACCAGCGGTTGGCAGGGCCCACGAACAGCACGAAGACGGCCGCCGCCGCGGTCGCCTGGATCATGCTGCCCGCCAGCGGTTCGAGGGGCTCGGCCAGCCACCCCGTCAGCACCGTCGTCCCGCCGACCAGCACGGCGCCCCCGGCGAACGTGGCGAGGGAACGCCAGTCGTAGCGGGAGTGGTGCAGCCGCACCCGGCTCCGGTTGGTGTGCGTCACGACCATCCACGCCAGCAGCGACAGGTACGCGACGGCGGCGAGCGCGACGCCCCACGGGGGCAGGTCCAGGCCCTGGGCGGCCAGGAAGAGCCACATGAGCGCGGCCGTGCCGTACGTCGCGCGGGGACCCCCGGAGGCGGACCGCTCGACCTCGTCGTACACCCGCTCCTGCGGCACCCGGATGCGCTGGAGGTCCTGCCATGCCTGTTCGGCGTTCACCGGTGTGCCCACGCCCACCGCCTCCCCTTCCACGTCCAGCTTTACTTTCCTGCCGGGAAAGCTACTCTTGACTTTCCCGGCAGGCAAGTCGGGGCGGAGACGGAGGGAAGAGGACCGTGCAGAAGGACCCGCTCATCGTCGAGGACCTGACGCTGCTGATGTTCGACGACGCCTCCGGCGCCATCGCGGGCGCCGGGACGCTGTACTACGCCCAGGGCGGCGCCGTGCTCGTCGAACTGGCCCGGGCCGGACGGCTGCGCGTCGACCGCCGGGACGTGGGCATGGACGGTGTGCGCGTCCACGCCGTCGCCGGGGCCCCGCTCTCCGACCCGGTGCTCCGCGAGGCCCACCGGCAGGTCTCCGCGCGCACCCGCGGCGTCAACACCCTCCTCATCGAGATCGGCACCGGCCTGCGCGAGACGGTCCTCGACCGGCTCGTCGAGCGCGGGATGGTGCGCCGGGAGCGCAGGAAGGTACTGGGCCTGTTCCCCGCGACGTCCCTGTCCGCGGCCGACACCCGGCACAAGGAGGCCCTGCTGGAACGCGTGCGCGCGGTCCTGGTGGACGAGGAGGAGCCCGACGGGCGCACGGCGGCCCTGATCGGCCTGCTCTCCGCGAGCGGAACCCTGCCGAGCCTGCACCGCGTGATCCCCTGGTCGGGCAAGGTCTACCGGCGGGCCAAGAGGCTGGAGCAGGACAGCTGGGGCGCGGAAGCGGTGAACACGGCCGTGCTGCGGACCCTCGCCGCCGTCACCGCGGGCACCGCGGGCACCGCGGCGGCCGTCACCACCGACTGAAGCCGGCCGTGGGTATGCGGCTCACTCCGTGTAGGTGACCACGGTGTCCAGCCCGGCCTGCCGCAGCACCCGGTGGACGGCCGGACGGGCACCCCGGACCGTGAGGCTGGCCGGCTCGTGCGCCCGGGTCACCGCCCGCATCAGCGCGTAGGCGGACGCCAGGTCGATGTTCTCCAGACCGCTCATCTCCAGGGTCCAGTCGCTCGGCTCCCGCAGCCGCGGGTCCATGAGCAGTTCCTCCAGGACCTGGAGCGCGTGCGAGTCGAGGGTGCCGGAGAAGGCCAGCACGGCGTGCCGTCCGCCCGCCTCGGCGAGCCATACGGGCGCGTTCTGAGTGGAGCGATGAGGGTCGAGTGTCACGACGGCCTCCTGCGCAGTCCGGGCGTGCGTGGCTTCCATTGTCCCCCAGCCGGGCCGAAGCGGACGGTCCGGAATAGACACGGCCACGGTGACGCTGTGCCATGAGCGGTACGAGAGTGCGGCGAAGGGCTGGTGGGCGCATGACGGCAGGCCGGACGAAACCCGTGGTCAGCACGGAGTACGGGGCCGTGCGCGGCCGGTACGAGAACGGGGTCGCCGTCTTCCGCGGCATCACCTACGCGGCCCCGCCCTTCGGTCCCCGCCGGTTCCGCCCGCCCGTGGCGCCAGAGCCCTGGGACGGGGTGCGCGACGCCGGCTCCTTCGGCCCCACGGCGCCGAAACCGCCGTACTCCGAGGCCTTCGCCCAGTACCTCTCCGACCCGGCTATCCCCGGCGACGACTGCCTCAACCTCAACGTCTGGACGCCCGAGCCCGGCCCCGGCGCCCGGCTGCCGGTCCTGGTCTGGCTGCACGGCGGCGCCCTGACCAGGGGATCCTCCGCGGTCCCCGTCTACGACGGTGCCACCTTCGCACGGGACGGCGTGGTCTGCGTCTCGGTCAACTACCGACTCGGCGTCGAGGGCTACGGCCTCTTCCCGGACGCCCCCGCCAACGCGGGCCTGCGCGACCAGATCGCCGCCCTGGAGTGGGTGCGGGCGTCCATCGCGGCCTTCGGCGGCGACCCCGACCGCGTCACCGTCGCCGGTCAGTCCGCCGGTGCCATCAGCACCGGCGCCCTGCTCGCCGCGCCCCGGGCCCAGGGGCTGTTCCGCCGCGCGGTGCTCCAGAGCGGCGCGCCCGAGGCCGCCGACCGCGACAAGGTGCGGCGCATGGTCCGCCGGATGGCCGCCCGCCTCCGGATACCCGCCACCGCGGTCGCCTTCGCCGCCGCCGACCGCGCCCAGTTGCTGCGCGCCCAGGCCGAGGTGGGCCGGTTCAGCAGCCCCGTACTGGGCGGCCCCGCCTTCGGCATCGTCGTCGACGGCGACGTGATGCCCCACGACCCGCTCGACGCCCTCGTCGACGGCGACGCGGCCCGGGACGTCGACCTCATGATGGGCTGGACCCGCGACGAATACCGGCTCTGGCTGGTCCCCGGCGGCCTCCTCGAACGCGTCGACCGGCTCGGCGCGGTGGCGCTCGCGGGCGCGCGCGCCCGTTGCCACTGCGGCAACGAGGTCGTACGCGGCTACCGCGCGGCGCGCCCGGACGCCGGTGCCGCCGAGACGGTGGGGCAGCTGGTCACCGACCACCTGCTCCGCGTCCCGCTGCACCGCGTGGCCGACGCGCGGCCCGGATCCTCGTACGTCTACGAGTTCGCCTGGCCGTCCAGCCTGCCCGACCTCGGCGCCTGCCACGCCCTGGAACTGGGCTTCGTCTTCGACTCGGGCGACTCACCGGACTCCCGCAAGCTCGCGGGCGAGGGCGCCCCGCAGGACCTGGCGGACGCGATGCACGGGGCGTGGGTCCGCTTCGCCGAGTCCGGCGACCCGGGCTGGCGCGCCTGGGACGCGACACACCCCGTCCAGGTCTTCGGCGAGGGCGAGCCCTATGTGGCGTACGGGCCGCGTGACGCGGAGTTCGACCTGTGGAAGGCGGACGTCACCATGCGAGGAATGCGGTCCAGGCGCTTGGTGCGACGGTGATGTGCGGGGTGGGGGTGTCGGGGCCGGCGGTGGTCTTGGAGTCGCGGATGTGGATGGCGGTGGGGTGGGTGGCTACCTCGACGCACTGACCGCCTTCGCTCCCGCTGTAGCTCGACTTGACCCACTGAAGTGCGGTGTCGCTGCTCATGCTTCTCCCAGGAGACGGTCCAACAAGTCCCTCGTATCCTCGGTGTTGAGGGCCTGCGTTCGCAGCATCGCATACTTCTGCGTCAGGATTCCCACCCCGTCCGGGTCAGCGATCAGCTGGCTTCCGCGCTGCGTCTCCATGTAGGCGAGCCGCTGGTACTCGGGGGTTTCCAGAAGTACGAAGGGCCCGTCGAGCCCCGCATGCGAGGTGCGGCCCAGCGGAAGGACCTGGAGCGTGATGCCGGGCATGTCCGCGCAGTCGCGTAGCTTCCGCACCTGCTCGGTGTAGACATCGACACCGCCCAACTGGTCTCGCAGTGCGGCCTCCCAGATGACGAAGCTCGTCGTGGGCGGCACCTTGCCGTGCAGGATCTCCTGCCGCTCCAGCCGGGTGGCGACGCGCAGCTCGATCTCGTCCTCGTCGTAGACGGGCACGCGGCTGCGGAAGACCGCCCGTGCGTATCCCTCCGTCTGAAGCTGGCCCGGCACGGCGAGACTGTCGTAGACGGAGATGGCGATGGCCTCGCGCTCCCTGTCCAGGAACTCCTCCGCCCACAACGGAACGAGATCCACCTCGGGCATCTTGCTGAGGGCGATGGACAACGCGCCCTTGGTGTCGAGGAGTTCGTCGAGCTGCTCGGCGAGATCCGGCTTCAGCGGGCGTCGGCCCTGCTCGATCGAGGCGATCTGCTGCTCGCCGATGACGAAACGCTCGCCCAGAGACCTCTGGGTGTGGCCGGCGGCCTGCCGGTAGAGGGCGAGCAGCGCACCCACCATCTTCATCGCGGAGGCATTCCTCCGTGTCGTCGTCCCCATGAGGTCGAACTCCCCACCCACGCCCGTACGTCCACCGTCGCGCGCCCGTACAAACCGGCCGTACGGCCCTGCGCACTGTCTCAGTGTGACCACGGAGCGTGACCCTCGTCACGTGAACACCGAAACTCAACCCCCGTCCCCCCGTGAGCGCTTCTACCGCCGGGAGCGCCGGTCCGTCCCCGCCGCGAGGGCGTTCGCGAGGGAGACCCTCGCCGCGTGGGGTGTGCGCGGGCGCGTGGACGACGTGCTGCTGTGCGTCAGCGAACTGGCCACCAACGCCCTGGTGCACGGCGTGCCACCCGGGCGCGGCTTCCTGCTGAGGCTGGTGCCCTGCGGAGACGGCGTGCGCGTGGAGGTCCACGACAGCGGGGACGGTGTACCGGCGGTGCCGCAGGCGGACGTCCGGGAGCCCGGGGAGGGCGGGCGCGGGCTGCTGCTCGTGTCGGAGCTGGCGGACAAGTGGGGCGTGGGGGAGCGGAAACCCGGCAAGGTGGTGTGGTTCGAGGTGGGAGGCGTGTAGGCGGGTCAGGCGGCCTGGTCCCAGTCCTCTGCGGGCAGGTCGTCGTGATCGTCGCAGGGCGGCCGGCCCGCACCCTTCTCGCGCAGACGCAGGAGGCCCCAGGCGAGCGCGGCGGCAGGGGTGAGGTACCAGGGCGCGGGCCAGAGGAAGGGCCACCACGCGGCGCCCGGGTGGAAGAGCGCCTCGACGGCGGCGGTGACCATGGCGAGGGCCAGGCTCCAGCACAGCAGCCGCCCGGCCCACTGGGCGGCAGTTCTGCGTCTTCCGGGCGCACTCATGGGACGGGTCCTTTGCAGCAGGGGTGATTGCCGCGGGCTGGGGGACCACGCATGCAGGGCGCGGCAAGTGTGCATGGCGTGAAGGTCGGTTCGCAGCGGCGTTCAGCGCTCAACCATTGCTCCTGGACAACTTTCCAGGGGTGACAGCAGGCCGCGACGAGCGCGAAACCCTTGGTTGCCGGGGCCAGTGGGGAGATTGGGTCAGGTCTGAACCTGGCTGGAATATGACCATGAGGGGCTACTTCTTGCGATGAAGAGTCCACTTCATTCGTTTCTGGCCAGGTTCCCTGAGGAAGTCGACAACGGAACCACAAATTCAACCCCTCGCCTGCCTAGTTGGGCCAGATTTCTGCCGAATTTCCGGCGTGAAGCGGCGGGGCTTATTCCGGCCGGAATGCACATGCATTTCAGGGGGACACCAGGCCGTTTTGTGTGCTTCCTGTGACAGCTTGTGAGTCCGCGGTGACCGTTGGGGCTGCCGTGTCTGTCTTCCTGTGGGGGGAAGTTGATGCACTCGCGTGCCATGCGCATGCCGTTTCGGCGTGCCCGCAGAACGCACAGAACCGCCCTCGTCTCGGCGATCACCACGGCTGCCGTCGTGATCGCGGCGGCACCCGGCCTGGCGGCGACGCCGAAGCCGCGGCTGCCGGAGCCAGAGAGCCCGTGGACGAAGCCGATGAGGTGGAGGCGAAGCCGTCGCCGGAGGTGGCCGCCTGGCGGGCCGCCCAGCAGGCCCGCACCACCGGCGAGCAGCTCGCCAAGGCGTCCACTGCACGCTCGGCAGCCAATGCCGCCTCCGGCTATCTGCCCGAGGGGCAGGGCGAGGTGCCCTGGCACCAGATCACCGACACCCGCCTGAACGACGCCCTGGTGGCGCGGGTGAACCTCTCCAACGGCAACCTGATGCTGGCCGCGACGGACTTCGACATCGCGGGCGTCGGCCGGAAACTCCAGCTGGCCCGCACGTACAACTCCCTGGAAGCCCCGTGGGGCAAGGTGTCGCAGCGCTGGTGGCAGGCCTACGAGCGCTACCTTGAGGTGGGCGACGGTGAGGTGGACGTCTTCGACGCCACCGGCGACCTGCTCCGCTTCACCGCCAAGTCGGACGGCACGTACACGACACCGACCGGCTACTCCAAGGACCTTGAGGAGAACGCGGACGGCACCTATACCCTGACCGACCGCAAGTCCGGCACGAAAGACACCTACAGCGAGCACGGCACCCTGCTGAAGGTGACGGACAAGAGAACAAGGGCACGATCACCGTCGAGCAGCACGACGAGGGCGGCGAGCACAAGGGCTTCAAGCTCACCGAGACCCGCTCGGGCCGCTGGATCGACCTGGTCAAGACGTACCCGAATCAGTGGCAGGCCAAGGACCACACCGGCCGCACCGCCGTCCTCGACCTCGACGGCGCCGGCAACCTCGCCAAGGTCAGCGACACCGCAGGCCAGGCCACCGCCTACGAGTACGACGGCTCCCGCCGCGTGACGAAGGTGACCACCGCCGAAGGCACGGTCACCCTGTTCACCTACGACGGCCACAATCGCGTCCGCTCCATGCAGCGCGCCACTGAGTCGACGTCCGGCGGCCACATCGGCCCGACCTGGCGCTACGACTACACGGCGGCCACCCCCTCGGACGCGGGCACCACGACGGTCACCGACCCCGACGGCGACGCTACGAAGGACGTCCACAACGCGGACGGCGAGGTCACCAAGGTCACCGACCCGCTCGGCCACGCCCGCCACGCCACGTACAAGAACCACCTCACCCAGACGGCGATCGACGCCATGGGCACCGGCGCGGACGGCACGGGCGGCAACACGACCACCTACGGCTGGGACGGCCGCAACAACGCCCTCTCCCAGAAGCTGCCGCTGGGCGCGACGGCGTCGATGACGGCGTATCAGACGGTCGCGGGCACCGACCTGCCGAACGATTTCACGACCGCGGACGGCCGCAAGGACTCCTTCAAGTACGACGCCAACGGCAACACGATGTCGGTGACCACGTCCGGCACCGCGGGCGGCACCCGGGAGTACACGTACAACAACGCCACCCTCGAATGCGGCGGCTTCGAGGGCCAGCGCTGCACAGCGAAGGACGCGGGCGGCAAGGTCACCTCGTTCACGTACGACGACCAGGGCAACCTGCGCAAGGTCAAGCCACCGACGCCGCTGGGCGAGACGACGTACACGTACGACGCGCTGGGCCGCGTGGAGACGGTCAAGGACGGTCGGAACATCACCACCGTCTACACCTACGACAACCGCGACCGCGTCCGCGAGGTGTCCTCCACCAACTCCACCGTCACCTACACCTACGACGGTGACGGCAACGTGAAGACCCGCACCGACGCCTCGGGCACCACCACCTGGAAGTACGACAAGCTCAACCGTGAGTGGGTCCGTACCCTGCAGAACGGCGCCCAGACGGCCCTGGCCTACACCCCGCCGGGCACCGCACGCCTCGTAGGATCGGCGCATGGTGGCCTTTGTACCGTCGTTCGTCTGCTTCTTCCTGTTCTGTGCCGGTGTGGTTCGAGATCGCCGCCGAGTGAGCAATGCGGTTCTGCTGGGCCTGTCCGCCGTCTTCGCGGTGCTCGCGCTCTTGCTGCATGTGGCCTCCGAGCGAACCCAGTTGGGCCGCGATCTGGCCGTCGTGCTGCTGACCCTCGCGGGCGTGGGAGTCGTCACGCTGGCGTGGTTCCTCATCGCCAACGGGATCACCATGGTGCGCAAGGAGGGCAGAAGTCCGGCGAACCTGCTGTCCCTGGGGGCGGGCATCGCCCTGATCGCCCTGCTCGCGCTGCTGATCACCGCGCTGGTGCTGCACACGCACACGCTTGTGGTCGTGGCGGCGACGGCGGTGGCGCTCGCCGGCTACGTCGCCTTCCTGTTCCTCTGTTTCCTCGTTTACGGGGGCCTTTACGGACGTCTGCGCATCCGGCGCCGGGCGGACTACGTGGTGGTCCTGGGCTCAGGCCTGAGCGGCGGCACCACCGTGCCCCCGCTGCTGGCCGGTCGCCTCGACCGGGCCCGGAAGGAGCACGCCAGGCTGTCCCGGAAGGGCCGGCGCCCGGTTCTGATCACCTCGGGAGGACAGGGGCCCGACGAGAAGCTGCCCGAGTCCCACGCGATGGCCGACTACCTGGTCACCCAGGGTGTCCCCGCCGACCTGATCGAACGCGAGGACCGCTCGACGACCACGGACGAGAATCTGACGTTCAGCAAAGCCCTGATGGAGCGGGCGAATCCGGATTACCGCTGCGTGATCGTCACGAACAACTACCACGTCTTCCGCGCCGCGATCACCGCCCGCCGCACCGGCGTCCGGGGTCACGTGATCGGGGCGCCGACAGCCGCGTACTTCTGGCCGAGCGCCATGATCCGCGAGTTCGTGGCCCTCTTGGTCGCCTACCGCCGCACCAACGCCGCACTCTTCCTGCTCGTCCTGCTGAGCGGCCTGTTCATCTGGTGGCTGGGGTGGCCGTCACCGGGGGCCGTCATGTAGAAGCCGAGGATCCTCAGCGGCCCAACCGCCCGGCATCAGTAACCCGCCCAGGTGCAACACGCCGTTTGCCCGCGGGCCGCGGCGGCGGTGGACGGGTGCGCGGAGCCTGTCACCTCCGATACCGCTGCGCCACTGCCGTGAAGGCGGCCTTGGGTTCCCACTGCATGTCGGGGTAGGTCTGTCCCGTGCGCCCTTCGAGGAGTTTGACGATGCCCAGGCCGGCCCGGTCCAAGTCGTCCCTGGGGTCGCCGTCGGGGCGGTGCGGATAGCCGGGCAAGGCGAACAGGAACACGAACGCGCTGTCCACGCCCTCGGTCTCGAAGATCTCCAGCAGTTCGCTCAGATACGCGGCCTGGCCGGCCTCGTCACGCTCGTACATGCCGTTCAGCCGTACAGGGGCCTTGGTCTGCGGGTCGTGCTCGACCACTTCCAGCACTCGCCCGCCGCGGTCTCCTGCGCCGCGGTAGGCCGCGGTGCCGAACCCGGTGACGGCGAGTGGCTTCGGGTCCTGGGCCAGGGTGCGCACCGCGCCCCGGAACCTGTCGGCGACCTCGGCGGAGCGGATCAGCTCGAACGTCACGAAGTCGAAGGGAGCCCAGTCGACCTGCTCGAACTGGATGGCCGCGTAGGTGAGCCTGCCCCGGAAGCGCTTGCGGACCGCGGCCGCGGCGTCGCGGAGGAACGCGTTGACGCGTACGCCGAGTTCGCGCATCGCCTCGGCCCGCCGCTCGGGTTGGCCCATCAGCTGCTCGACCCGCTCCTCGGGGCTGTCACCGGGCAGGAACCCGCGGTTCATCACGCTCAGCTCGACCCCTGCGACGAACACGACTGCGGCCCCCTGCTGCCGGAGCCGTTCCGCTCGCTCGGCGCAGTCGCGGAAGAGCGTGAGGATCGGCTCCGGATCCAACTCCAGCGGATAGGGCGAGAACCAGACCTCCAGGCCGAGTTCGGCGGCGGCACCGGCGGCCAGCTCCAGTCGGTCCGGGTCGCCGCCGATGATCTGGACCGCATTGCAGTGCAGGTCGTCACGGATGATGGCGAGCTCGCGCCGGACCACCGCACGGTCGAAGTGCTCGCGGGACACCTGGCCGTGCACGACCAATCCGGTGTCGTAGGTCATTCCTCTTGCTCGCATGGTGACGTCCCCTCCGTCGGTCTCGGGCGGGTTGAGGCTGACAGGAAAAGTGCGCGCACGCAAGTTTACGCACGCGCAACTTTGCGCGTGCGCAGCGTTGTGTGGAACGCTGCCGTCGTGACGACACCACCACGAGGGCTGCGGGAGCGGAAGAAGCAGGCCACGCGCAAGGCGCTGCGTGAGGCGGCGCTGCGTCTGGCCGTGGAGCGCGGACCCGACCAGGTGCGGGTCGAGGACATTGCCGAGGCGGCCGGGGTCTCGCCGCGCACCTACAACAACTACTTCGCCAGCCGCGAGCAGGCGATCGTCTCCGCTGTTACCGCGGACCGGGAGGCGCGCATCGCGGCGGCGGTCGCGGCCCGGCCCGGAGGCGTGCGCCTGGCCGATGCCGTCACCGAAGCAGTGGTCGAGCAGTACACGAACACCGGCGAGCGTGAACACAAGGTGCTGCTGCTGATCACCACCCAGACCGCGCTGCGCGACGCGTTCCTCGATAGCGCCGCCGGCATCGAGACCCCTCTCGCGGCAGTGATCGGCGAACGCCTGGACGACGCCGGGGCGCACACGGCCCGCGTCCTCGCGGCAGGCGTGGCCGCGGCCGTTCGCATCGCGCTGGAAGGCTGGCTCCGGCCGGCCGGGAACGCGGAGGGCGCCGAGAGTCTCTCCGCCGGAGGACTGGTGGTGCCCTCCGGCTCGCTGCCCGACCAACTCCGCGCGGCGCTGGCCCCGCTCGCGCCCGCGTTCGACGCCGCCGAGCAGCACGCCCGGCCGTGAACCCGACCAACTGGGGCATCTGCTGAACAATCAGTAGATCGCAGGCTCCTGGTCCAGCCCACCGAGGTGGAGGAGTTCCTGGAGATCGCCAAGCTTCGCGGGTGACAGGACGCCCGCCTGCTCGACCAGATCTTTCCGGCGCAAGGTGACCAGCCACGTGCAAGGGATGAGACCGGGGCGGGGGAGTGCGACTCGCAGAACGCCTTCCATGGGCAATCCCTCGGAGGCACCTACCGCCAGCTCGGCGGCCACCTTGCCGAGTCCCGTGCCGGCGGGGGCGACGACCTGCATCGCCCGGAACTCGGACCCTTCTCGTGAGAGCAGTACGACCGGTCGCCGTTCGTCGATATCCGCCCACCAGACTTCGCCACGCTGCACAGGTCCTCCTGACACAAAGCGGTGGATGACTGCGGCCCCTGCGCGTCAGTCAAAGGTGCCGCAGGAACTCACCGTCCGCCTGGGCGGCATCCCTGTTATCGTGCGCCGATGCCAACGATCAGACAGGTTCAAGTGACCTTCGACTGCGCGGAACCCGCGCGCCTCGCTGCCTTCTGGTGCGAGGTGCTGGGCTACGTCGTGCCGCCGGTCCCGGAGGGCTTTGCCACGTGGGAGGAGTACCACCACTCGCTGCCGCCCGAGGAGGAGCTCTACTTCGCGTGCGCCGATCCCTCGGGTGTGGGCCCCCGCCTGCTCTTCCAGCGGGTTCCCGAAGGCAAGGTCGTCAAGAACCGGGTGCATCTCGATGTGCGGGCCGGCATCGGGCTCGTGGGTGACGAGCGCCTTGCCACACTCGAGGCCGAATGCGCACGGCTGATGGCGCTCGGCGCGACACATGTGCTGACCCAGCGCGCCGACGGCGTCAACGAGTCCTGCATCACGATGCAGGACATCGAGGGCAACGAGTTCTGCCTCGACTGACATCCGAAGAACGGCGTCCCGCGCCGGAACCGTCCGCCCGGTCTCGCCGCGGCTTGCCTCAGGCCGGCTCTTCGGTGGCGTGCGAGTCGGTCAGGGTGAGCGCGCCGCCCAGCGCGATCACGCCGACGAGCACGGCAAGCACGCCGTAGGTGATGCGCTCGCCGTGGAAGAAGGACCGCACGAGGCCGCTGTCCCAGGCGCCCGCGGGCAGCCGGGTGGTGACCAGTACGGCGACCAGGGTGCCGACGACGGCGGTGCCGACGCTGGTGCCGACCTCTTGGGCGGTGTCGTTGAGCGCGGTGCCGATCGAGGTGCGGTTGGCGGGCATCGCCTCGACCAGGGCGATGGCGCAGATGGTCATGACCGTGCGCAGCCCGACGGTCATCACGACCATGCACAGGGCGATGGCGGCGTACCCGTGGTCGACGCCCCACGCGAGGCCGGCCAGCGCCACGGTCAGGCAGGCCGCGCCGATCAGGCAGGCGACGCGGTGGCCGAACCTCTTGGCGAGCCACTCCGAGAGCGGGGTCGCCGCGATCATCGTCACGATGAGCGGCAGGTTCGCCAGGCCGGCCCGCACGGGGCTCCATCCGTAGGCGTACTGGAAGTGCAGGATGAGCCCGAACATCACGCCGGCCATCGCGACGGACGTGCCGATCTGGGCGAGGGCGGCGCCGCGGACGGTGCCGTTGGAGAAGATCTTGAGGTCCAGCATGGGGGCCTTGCTGTGGCGCTCGTGCCACACGAACGCGATGCCCGCGGCCGCGGCTCCCAGGACCGAGGCGAGCGTGGCGACGGAGCGCCAACCGTGCTCGACGCCGCTGGTCAGGGCGTAGCAGGCGAGGCCGATGGTGAGCACGCTCAGGGCGGCGCCCGGCAGGTCGAGCCTGTCGTGGGTGAGGTCCTCGCGCCGGTCGGGCGCGACGCCGAGCCGCACACCGATGGCCGCGATCAGGGCAATCGGCGCGTTGATCAGCAGCAGCCACTGCCAGCTCACGTGAGCGAGCGCGGTGCCGCCGAGCAGCGGGCCGAGGATGAACCCGGACATGCCGACGACGATCATCAGCGTCATCGCGCGCATCCGCAGCGCCTGGTCGTCGAAGAGGCGGAAGACGAGCGAGTTGGTGATGGGGGCCATGGCGGCGGCGGCGACGCCGAGCCCGGCGCGCAGCGCGATCAGCTGACCGGTGGAGTCGACGGCGGCCACGGACAGGCTCATCACGCCGAAGACGGCGAGGCCGACGAGCAGGACGCGCCGGCGTCCGAGGCGGTCGGCCATCGACCCCGCCGTGAGCAGCAGGCCGCCGAACGTCAGTGAGTACGCGCCGGTGACCCATTGCAGGGCGGTCGTGCTGCCGCCGAGGTCGCGGCCGATGGTGGGCAGTGCGATCGAGAGCAGGGTGTTGTCGACCATCTCGACGAAGAAGGCCAGGCAGAGCGCGGCCAACGGGATCCACGCCGCCCGCAGTGATCCGTAGGTCCGGGTGGGGAAGGGCTCGGTTTCGGTGGTGGTGGCACTCATGACCGGCCTCCTTTCTGCACGCTGAACACCGCCAACAATGGAACGGTGTTCGTTCATAGAACATTGTTCGTTGGGCACCATAGAACGATGTTCAATAGAGAAGCAAGCCGTGCCGGCGGCCTGTGCTTGGATGGATGGATGACACCGCCGCCCACACGTGCACGCTCCGCCACCGAGAGGCCCGCCCGCGGGCGCCGACGCGCTTCGCACTCCATGGAGGCCGTCCTCGACGCGGCCGTGGCCCTCCTCGACGAGGCCGGCGGTCCCGCGCTGACGTTCCGCGCCCTCGCCGCCCGGCTCGGCACCGGTGTCGGCACGATCTACTGGTACGTCCAGAACAAGGACGAGCTTCTCGACCGCGCCACCGACCACGCGATCAGTGGGGTCCTGGCCGCCGTGGAGGAGCACCCCGACAGCGACGACCCCATCGCCGACCTCCGGGCGATGGCCGTCACCCTGTTCGACGCGATCGTGGACCGGCCGTGGCTTTCCGCGTACTTCATGCGCAACACCGACGTACAGGGCAACTCCCTGCGGCTGTACGAGCTGCTCGGCCGGCAGACCCTGCGCCTCGACCTCACGTCGCGGCAGCGGTTCCACGCCGTCTCGGCGATCACGGGCGTCGTCGTCGGCACGGCTGCCGACCTGGGCGCGGAGATCCCTCAGGAGCTGCTCGACGGCGAGGTGGACCGCGAGGAGTACCTCGGCCGTTTCGCCGAGACGTGGCGGTCGCTCGACGCCGAGGAGTTCCCGTTCGTACGGCACATCGCCGACGAGTTCGCGGGTCACGACGACCGGGACCAGTTCCTCGCCGCGCTGGACCTCACGCTGGCGGGCCTGCGCCTACAGGCCGGCGCCTGACCCCGGCACGACGGCCGGCGCCTTCGCCCCGCCGCGGATCACCGCGTCGCTGTGGGCGCGGGCCGGCTCCGGCCGGATCGGCTGCGGTTGGTGGCACCGGGCCCTGGCGAGGTCCCTACGTTTTCGCCGTCGACCGAGGGGCAACCGGTAAGCAGAGCCTGACAGGAGCGCTCGGCTCCTGACGCAAGACAGCAAGATCCCGCTTGGAGGTCCGACATGCTGAAGGCCATTGCAGACGTTCTGCGATCCGTTGGCGGAGCGATTGCCACGGTCGTCACACTTCCCTTCCGTGCCCTTGCACGGCTCTTCGGGGGCGCGTCCGCGAGTGCTCACGGACGCCACTGACTTCTCCGCGTGGCGATTGCGGAGGGGCGGTACGGCCATGGCCGTACCGCCCCTCCGTGCCTGTGGCCCGCTATTGCTCCGCCGTACTCAGGACATCGCCCCTCCCGGTGAACCGGACGGGGCGATGCGCCGAGGCGGCGGACGGGCCGCCGGATTGCGCAGGACTCAGATGATGCTCACGCCGTAGGCGCTGAGGGCCTCGGTGACCGGCTGGAAGAACGTCGTGCCGCCGGAGGAGCAGTTGCCGCTGCCGCCGGAGGTCAGGCCGAGCGCGGTGCTGCCGGCGAAGAGCGCGCCACCGCTGTCGCCGGGCTCGGCGCAGACGTTGGTCTGGATCAGACCGCTGACTATGCCGTCCGCACCGTAGTTGACGGTGGCGTTGAGGCCGGTGACGCTGCCGCCGTGCAGACCGGTGGTGCTGCCGCTGCGCTGGACGGACTGGCCGACCGAGGCGTCTCCGGCGCCGGTGATCTCCTGGTAGGAGCCGTTGTAGAGGTAGACGCGACCGTCGGCGGCGGCGCCGTTGGAGTGCCGGATGATGCCGTAGTCGTTGCCGGGGAAGCTGGATCCGGCGGTGGTGCCGATCGACCACGAGCTGCCGATGTTGGTGCAGTGACCGGCGGTCAGCGCGAACTTGGTGCCCGCGCCGTCCTGCACGTTGAAGCCGAGGGAGCAGCGGGCTCCACCCGTTGTGATGGCCTCGCCACCGGCGATGAGCTTGGAGAACTTGCCGGGGGTGTGCTTGATCACGAGAGCGCCGGCGTTCGTACCGGCCTCGCTCCTGATCTCGGCTATCTCGGCCTTGCTGACCGTGCTGTCGACCGTGACGACGACCTTGTCCGACTTGGTGTCGGTGTACCACGCGGTACCGCCGACGTCGGCGGTGCGCACGGCGTCGTGCGTCTGCTTGAGCTCGGTGGCGCTGAACGTCTGAGGGGCCGGCTGGGCCGACGCCGTGGCGGCGGGAACCGCCAGGGCCGCGGCGGCCGCGAGACCGGTCGCCATGGCGATGAGCCGTGCGCGTCTCGGAAGGGCGTGGGGGTGGGAGAGTCGCACTGTGAATCCTCCAGGTTGTGGGGAACCGGGGAGGGGGCGTTGGGTGGACGCCCCATGACACACCATCAGGAACACACGTACCTTTGGTGTGATCCTGACAAGCGCTCTCTTCATCCTGGGCAGGCCGGCGCGTCTGCGCAAGACCCCCGCAACCCCCGTCCCCACGCGAGCGCTTGCGCCGCCGGGGTGGTCTGGTGCGAGGCGAACGGCCAGGAACGGTGGTCAGATCCAGTTGTAGTTGGTGTCGTCCAGGGCCGGCAGCAGCGACTGGGCGGCGTCGACCGGCGCGGTGGGAGCGGCGAGTCCGGCGAGCGGGACCGGCGGGAACAGGGCCTTGTCGGCGGCGTCCCTGTAGTGGCTCCAGGTGAGGCGGCCGACGCCGGCGGTGTCGTCATGCTCGACGGTGCGCAACCGGGTCCGGACGGGGGTCGCGATGTGCACGCGGAAGACGAGGTGGAGTTTGCGGGGTGGGGTGCTGCCGGGGCGGGTGACCATGGCGTCCTGCAACCAGGTCAGCTGTGGGGCGCCGCTCGCTTCCGCGAGGTCCAGGCCCAGTTCCTCGTCGAGTTCGCGTGCGAGGGCACGGGGGATGGGTTCGCCGGGTTCGACGTTGCCGCCCGGCAGGGTGTACTGGTCCTGGCCGTTCTTGGTGCGGTGGATGAGGGCGATCTCGTCGCCGTTGAACAGAGCCGCGGCGACGCGGATCTTGATGCGGTCGAACGGTTCGGTGGACGTCACTGACGCGTCAACCCTTCGGTGATCGGGGTCCGGTGGCTGCCCTGGCGGCCTGTTCGATCTTCGCGCAGTGGGCCGCACGGGCTTCCTCGTCGATCCGCTGCTCGTGCTCGGCACGCATCCCGGTCCGGCCGTCGAGGCCCTCGCGCAGGATGTCGGCGTGCCCCGCATGCCGGTTGGTCTCGCCGAGGACGTGGATCAGGATGGCGAACAGGTTCGTGTTGGGAGAGGGCTCCCGCCACCACGGCACGTGGCCGGGGGCGTCGAGGGGAAGTTCGCTGATCGTCGCGTCCGAGTGTTCCCACGTGCGCCGGTAGAACCCGATGATCTGGTCGCGGGTCTCGCCCTCGGCCGCCCACTGATCGCCGCCGTCGTGGTCCTGCCACCGGGGCAGCGGTTCCGGGGAGGGGCGGTCGAAGACCTCGCCGAAGTAGCGGGCCTCGACGTTGGCCACGTGTTTGACCAGGCCGAGGAGGTTGGTCCCGGTCACCGTCAAAGGCCTGCGTGCGTCGTACTCGGACAAGCCGTCGAGCTTCCAGAGCAGCGCCTCGCGGTCCCGGCGCAGTCTGCCGTGCAGGGTGCGTTTCGCGAATTCATCGATCATGCGCCACGAGCCTGCCATGGGTGGCTGCTCGTGGCGTCACCGAGTGCTACGTTCCACGCCCCGTGGCCCTCAGCACCTCCGCGAGGCCCTCCCGGAGGTCCTTGACGAAGTACTCCGGCACTTCCAGCGACGGGAAGTGACCCCCGGTTTCGGGTGCGCTCCAGCGGACGATCTGCCGGTACCGCTCCTGGGCCCAGGGGCGCGGGCACTTCTCGATGTCCCGGGGGTACATGCTGATCGCCGACGGGACGTCGACCCGGAGTTCGGGGTCCAGTGAGTTGTGGCTCTCGTAGTAGATGCGGGCCGCCGACGCGCCCGTGCGTGTCAGCCAGTAGAGGGTCACGTTGTCGAGGATGCGGTCCTTGGAGATCCTCTCGAAGGGGCTGTCCTCCGTGTCCGACCACTCGGCGAACTTGTCCAGGATCCAGGCGAGAAGCCCGACCGGTGAGTCCACCAGGGAGTAGCCGATGGTCTGGGGCCGGGTCGCCTGCTGCTTCGCGTACGCCGCGCGGTGGCGCCAGAAGTGGGCTGTTCCCTCGGCCCACCCGCGTTCGACCGCCGTCAGGCCGTCCGTGGTCAGACCGGGGGGCGCCTGCGCGAACGTGCTGTGGATGCCGAGGACGTGCGCCGGGAACCTGCCGCCGAGCACCGTGGTGATGTTGCCGCCCCAGTCGCCGCCGTGGGCCGCGAACTCGCCGTAGCCGAGCCTTCCCATCAACTCCACCCACGCGGCCGCGATCTTCTCGGTCCCCCACCCGGTGGCGGCCGGTTTGCCGCTGTAGCCGAAGCCCGGCAGCGACGGGGCGACGACGTGGAACGCCGGCGCGTCGGCGTCCTTCGGATCCGCCAGGTCGTCCACCACGTCGATGAACTCGGCGACGCTGCCCGGCCAGCCGTGCGTCATGAGCAGGGGAGTGGCGTCCGCGCGGGCCGAGCGGCGGTGCAGGAAGTGGATGTCCAGGTCCTCGACGGTCGTGCGGAACTGGCCGACGCGGTTGAGGCGCTCTTCGAACGACCGCCAGTCGTACCCGGTGCGCCAGTAGTCCACGACGTCGACGAGGTCGGCGAGCGGCACGCCCTGGTCCCATCGGCCAGGGCCGGGCGCGGCGCCCCGGACCGTCTCGGCCTCCGGCAGCCGCGCCGCGGCCAGTCGCGCGCGCAGATCGTCGAGTTCGGCGTCCGTCGCGTGGGCTTCGAACGCTCGCACGTCGCTGTCTGGACGGGACATGAGACCTCCTGGCCATCGCGGAACCGGCTAAGACGGTTCTAGCAGCCCCGCGAGCCACCCCGCAACCGGCTAAGGTGGTTCCATGCCTGCTGCGTTCCCTGACTTCCGCCTCGGCAAGGTGCTGGCCACCAGCTTCACGGGGACCCTGTCGGAGCGTCACGGCGACGCCGTGGAGCGCATCCCCACGCCGCAGCGACTCGTCGACTGGCTGGCGGTGTACGACCTCGCCGTGGACTCCTGCACCGCCGCCCAGCTCGACCTCGCCCGGGAACTGAGGGAGTCGATCCACGCCGCCGCGACGGCGGCCGCGGTCCAGGACGCGCTCCCCGCGTCCGCCGTCCACGTCATCAACGACCGCAGCGCTCAGGGCCGGGCCGCGGCGGTCCTCACGCCCGAGGGTGTGCGGCGATGGCGGCTCAGCCCGGAATCCCGCGTGGAGGACGCCCTCAGCGTGATCGCCGCCGACGCGATCAGCGTCATCGCGGGCGAACGGGACGGAAAACTGGCCCTGTGCGCCTCACCCACCTGCCGTGCCGCCTTCTTCGACACCAGCCAGAGCCGCACCCGCAAGTGGTGTGACATGAACACGTGCGGGAATCGGCAGAAGAAGGCGCGCTTCCATGCCAACCAGCGGAAGAGCGCCGGGTCGGCGGAGTGACCCGGGCGCCTCTCCTCACCCCCGTCCCGGCGCCGACGCGATCGACCTGATCGTGTCCGGGCCCACCCGGCAGCAGCCGCCGACCAGCCGGGCACCGGACGCACGCCAGGCCCGTACCCGCTCCGGGGTGAACGAGGAACGCCCCCGCCAGGACCGGGCCACCGCGTCCCAGGTCTCCCCGCTGTTGGGGTAGGCCACGACCGGTTTGCCGGTGACCCGGGCGGCGGTCTCGACGGCGCCCGGCACGTCCTCGGGGGCGCAGCAGTTGACGCCGACCGCGATCACCTCGCCCGCGTCGGCGGCCAGGGCGAACGCCTCCTCCAGCGGCTGCCCGGCCCGGGTGCGGCCGCCCGTGACCGTGTACGACAGCCAGGCGGGGACGCCCAGTCCGCGCACCGCCCGCAGCAGCGCCACCGCCTCGTCGGCGTCGGGGACCGTCTCCAGCGCGAGGACGTCGGGCCGGGCGGCGGCCAGTACCTCGAGCCGGGGCCGGTGGAAGCGCTCCAGAGCCTCCGGGGTGAGTCCGTACCGGCCGCGGTACTCCGAGCCGTCCGCGAGCATCGCGCCGTACGGGCCGACGGAGGCCGCCACCCACAGCGGGCGGTCCGCGCGGGCCCGGCGAGCGGCCTCCCTGGCCAAGCCGACGCTGAGGGCGATCAGTTCGGCCGAGCGCCCGGGACCGAAGCCCCGCCGGGCGAAGGCCTCGAAGGTGGCCTGGTAGCCGGCCGTGATCGCCACGTCGGCGCCCGCCTCGTAGTACGCGAGGTGCGCCTCGGTGATCGCATCGGGCGCCTCGGCGAGCAGCCGCGCCGACCACAGCTCGTCGCTCAGATCGTGGCCGGCGGCCTCCAGCTGGTTGGACATCCCGCCGTCGAGCACGAGCGGGCGGCCGGAGGCGAGGGCGGCGGCGAAATCGCTGGTCATGGCACGAGGCTATGCCCGGTCCTGCGGCGGGCCCGGCGTCTTGTCCCCCGTGCGAGCTACGGCCAGGTGTCCACCCCGAGGTGACGATCTCCCGGCGCCGGATCCGTAGCGTCCTGATCGGCCCGGGACGCTCCGGTCGCGGGCCTCCCACGAAGGAGTCCCCGTGAGGTTCGTCTGGCAGTTCCTGGCCGTCCTGGCGATGTACGCCATAGGCGGAAACGCCGTCAACGCCGTGAAGGAGAACGACTGGCTGACCCTCGGCGTCGGCCTCACGGCGGCCGCGCTGGCGGTCCTCGTCTACGCGTGGGTGGTCCGGCGGACCGAGCGCCGGCAGGCCCTGGACGTGGCCCGGGAGGGCGCCGCGGCCAAGGCCGGCTGGGGGACACTGATCGGCGCCGGGATGTTCGGCGCCGTCATCGTGAACCTCTTCTCCTCCGGCTACTACGAGGTCGACGGCCTGGGCTCGGTGGAGGGCGCCCTGGGCCTCGTCGGCTTCATGGCGGCCGCCGCCGCGATGGAGGAAGTGGTGTACCGCGGCGTCCTGTTCCGGATCGTCGAGGAACACGTCGGCACGTACGTCGCGCTGGTCCTGACCGGCGTCGTGTTCGGCCTCTCGCACCTGCTCAACGAACACGCGACCGTCTGGGGCGCCCTCGCCATCTCCATCGAGGCCGGCTTCATGCTCGCCGCCGCCTACGCCGCCACCCGCAGCCTCTGGCTCACGATCGGCGTGCACTTCGGCTGGAACTTCGCCGCGGCCGGCGTCTTCAGCACCGAGGTCTCCGGCAACGGCTCCAACCAGGGGCTGCTCGACGCCGCGACGGACGGCCCGAAGCTGATCACGGGCGGCGAGTTCGGCCCCGAGGGCAGCGTGTACGCGGTCGGATTCGGCGCGCTGCTGACCCTGGTGTTCCTGTGGCTGGCCCACCGGCGCGGCCACATCGTGGCACCCGGTGCTCGCCGCGCGGCGCGTGCCAACTCCACCGCTACACTGCCCCGATGATCGCTCGCCGAGGGATGCCCGACATGATGCCGGGGATGTCCGAGCGGTGGCGACGCCTCGACGTGACCGTCCGGGACCTGCCGCTCGGAGTGCTCCTCCTGGTCGCCTCCCTGCTGCCGGCGCTGCGGGGCAACGGCACCGAGATCGGGGGTCTGCCCACCCGCTCCGCCGACGTACTCGCCGGTGTCGCCGCCGTCCTCCAGTGTCTTCCGCTCGCCCTGCGCCGACGGTGGCCGCACCTCTGCCTCGCCCTGGTGTCGATCGGCTTCGCCCTCGACCAGATCCGCGGCTACCACCTCTTCGCCGGAACCGCGCTGCCCATCGCGCTGCTGAGCGCCGGTTCGTATCTGGAGCGGTACCGGCGCGCGACCCTCGCCCTCGCCTCCCTGGCCTTCGTCGCCCTCTCGGTCGACCTGTACCGGCGCGGACCGGGCGACCCGGTCGCCGAATTCGTCACGTTCTACCTCGCGCTGGGCCTCGCCTGGGGCATCGGCACCTGGATGCGCTCCGCCCGGGCCGCGGAGGCCGAACGGCGGGGGCGGGTCGCCGAGGACGCCCGCAACGCCGAGCGCACCCGCATCGCCCGCGAACTCCACGACGTCGTCACCCACCACGTCACGGCGATGGTCGTCCAGTCCGAGGCCGCCCGGTACCTGACCGCCGCGCCCGACCGCCTCGACCAGACGCTGGCCGCGGTCAGCGACACCGGCCGCCGCGCCATCACCGACCTGCGGCACCTGCTCGACTTGCTCAACCCGGACCACGGCACCGGGAACGCCGAGCCCAGGACACCGCCCGTCGGCCGGGTGCTCACGCTGGTGGAGCAGACCCGCCGGGCCGGTCAGCCGGTGGAGTTCACCGAGGAGGGCACACCGGCGGCCTCGACCGGCAGCGCCGACCTCGTGGCCTACCGCGTCGTCCAGGAGGCCCTGACGAACGCGCTCAAGTACGACCACGGCGGCCGGACCTCGGTCCTGGTCCACCACGGCGAAAGCGAGATCACCGTGCGGGTCGGCACGGACGGCACCGGCTCGGGCGCCGCGTCCCCCGGCGGCAGCGGGCGCGGCCTGGCCGGACTGCGCGAACGGGTCGACGTCCTCGGCGGCGACTTCAGCGCGGACCGCCCGGAGGGCGGAGGCTTCGTCGTCCAGGCCCGCATCCCCGCGAGGAGTCCGTCATGAGCGCCCCGGTCCGCGTCCTGATCTGCGACGACCAGGTGATGATCCGCGCCGGACTGGCGACGATCGTCGACGCCCAGCCCGACCTGGAGGTGGCGGGCGAGTGCGGCGACGGGCAGGCCGCCGTCGACCTGGCCGCCGAAGTACGGCCGGACGTGGTCGTCATGGACGTGCGGATGCCGGTCATGGACGGCATCGAGGCCACCCGGCGGCTGGCGGGCGCGGGGGTGGAGCATCCCGTCAAGGTCCTCGTCGTGACGACGTTCAACCTCGACGAGTACGTCTACGAGGCGCTGCGCGCGGGCGCGAGCGGGTTCCTGCTCAAGGATGCGCCGCCGGACCGCCTGCTGCACGGCATCCGGACCGTGGCGATGGGCGCGGCGCTCCTCGACCCCGACGTGACGCGCCGCCTCGTCGGCCGGTACGCCGCACGCATCCGGCCCGTCGGGGGCCCCGCCGAGGACCTCCCCCTCACGCCCCGCGAGACGGAGGTGCTGCGCCTCATCGCGGACGGCCTGTCCAACAGCGAGATCGCCGCGGCCCTGGTGATCAGCCCCGAGACGGTCAAGACCTTCGTCTCCCGCATCCTCACCAAGCTGGACCTGCGCGACCGCGTCCAGGCGGTCGTGTTCGCCTACCGCCACGGGCTGGTCACCTGACGCACGGATGCAGGCCCACCGGCCCGGGGAGTTCAGGTCCGCAGCCGGTGGCGCATCTGCGTCAGGCGCCGGTCGAAGCGCAGGTTGAACCAGGTCAGCCAGCCCATGAAGGCCACCGCGAGGGCGAGGGTCAGGCTCCCGGCGGTCGTGGAACCGGCCGCGAACCACAGGACGGACGTACCGAAGAAGATGAGGGCCAGCAAGGGAAACGCCCACTTGCGGCCCCGCCGCAGCCGCCGCTGACGCGAGTCGACCAGCGCGGCCATCTCCCGGCGCCGGTCGGGGTCCTCGGGCGGAGCGCCGCCCTTGAGGATCCGCCGCTCCATGGCGGGCACGTCCTCCGGATCGGCACCGGTGTCCCGCGCGTCGTGACGCCTGCGGCGGCGCACCAGGAACACGACCCAGACACTCATCAGGGCAGCGCTGATCACCGCCCACGGCCACGAGTCGAGCCCGTTCGCGGCCAGCCGGACCACCACGCCCACCGCCAGCGCGGCCAGGCCGATCACCGACAGCCTGTCCCGCCAGTCCCGCTCCAGGGCCCCGTCGCGTCGCTCGCGTCTCTTCATGTCCACCTCTCGGCCGGCCGGATCAGGGGGGTGACGTCACGTGTCCGTCCGGATACCCGCCCGCCGCCCCCGGACACTTCGGCGCCCGCCGAAACAACCGGCCCATAGCGTCGGGCACATGAGCGACACGCACACCGCAACCACCGCCCCCGCCCGTGCCACACCCGCCGACACCGTCACCGGCATGGTCGAGCACGTCCTCGCCCTGGCCGCCACCTGGACCCGCTGGGACGGAGAACCCGTCCACGTCGACGGGCGCGTCTACACCCCGCACAAGGCCGTCCGGCGGGTCGCCGACCACCTGGTCGACCATCTCGCCGAGATGGAGGCGCGGTTGGCGGGCCGGCCGACCCAGCCCGACCACTGGCACGCCTCCGCCACGACCACGGACGCGGACCGCGCACCCTTCACGGCGGACGACCTCGACGAGGCCCGCAGCCGCCTCACCCGGCTCGCCCGGATCTGGGCCGACCGCCTGGACGCGCTCACCCCGCGGCAGCTCGACGACTCGCCCGGCGAGGGCTGGAGCTTCCGCGAACTCGCCCGGCACCTGGGGGAGTCCGTGTACTACGCCGACGCCGTGGGTGACCTGACGTGACCGCCTTCGCCGCCCTGCACCGGCCGGGCGAGCCCCTGCTGCTGCCGTGCGCCTGGGACCACGCGTCGGCGCACGCCCTCGCCGCCCGGGGCTTTGGGGCCGTGGGCACCACCAGCCTCGGTGTCGCGGCGGCGAACGGGCTGCCCGACGGCGCGGCGGCGACCCGGGACGAGACCCTGCGGCTGGCCCTCACCCTGGGCTCCGGGCCGTTCCTGCTGACCGTGGACGCCGAGAGCGGCTTCGCCGACGACCCCGACGACGTGGGGGAGTTCGCGCGGCAACTGGCGGCGGTCGGCGCGGTCGGCATCAACCTGGAGGACGCGCTGGGCCCCGCCGACCGGCACGCCGCGAAGATCGCCGCGGTGCGGTCGGCGGCCCCGGGCCTGTTCGTCAACGCCCGTACGGACACGTACTGGTCGGGCGACGGCGACCCCGGGGAGACCGTGCGGCGCCTGGAGGCCTACCGCGAGGCCGGTGCCGACGGCGTCTTCGTCCCCGGCCTCACCGACCCCGCCCGGATCGCGGCCCTCGCCGCGCACTTCGACGTCCCGCTCAACGTCCTCCACTCACCCGCCGGCCCCACCCTCCCGCACCTCGCCGACCTCGGCGTGGCCCGCGTCAGCCTCGGCTCGCTGCTGTACCGCAGGGCCTTGGGCGCCGCCCTGGAGACGGTGGCCGACATCGCCGCGGGCCGGCCGCCGGAGGGCACGGCACCGGCGTACGAGGAGGTGACCGCGCTGAGCGGCGGCTAGTCCGCCCGGGGCCAGTTCTCCAGCGCGACGTGCAGCGCGTCCACCGCACGCTCCCAGGACGCCTGGACGGCACGCGGGGCGCCGAAGCCGCCGGTGGCCTCCAGGGCGCAGAACCCGTGGAAGGTGCTGCGCAGCAGGCGCACCGCGTCGGTCAGGTCGGGCTCGGTGAGGCCGTAGGCACGGAGCATGCCGTGGGTGATCTCGGCGGTGCGGCGCAGGGCGGGGGAGTCGGCGACGAGGGACTGGTCCATGCGGATCTGCGTCGCGGCGTAACGGCCCGGGTGCCGCAGGGCGTAGGCGCGGTAGGCGTTCGCGAACGCGGCCAGCGCGTCCTTCCCGGCCCGCCCCGCCACCGCCGCCGCGATCTCGTCGATCAGCTCGCCGCCGGCCAGCAACGCGACCCGCACGCGCAGGTCCTGGAGGTTCCTGACGTGCGTGTACAGGCTCGCGTCCTTCACCCCGAAGTGCCGGGCCAGGGCGGAGACGGTGACGCTCTCGAAGCCGCTCGCGTCGGCGAGGTCGGCGGCGGCCGCGACCACCCGGCCGGTCGTGAGGCCCACTCGGGGCATGCGCCACCTTCCTGACTCTCCGGCCTCCTCGGGACTCCTGGAGATCTCGGGCCTCATGCTAGGCCAGCGCCCGTAAACCCTGCTGCGCCCACCGCCCCCGGTCCGTAGGGTGTCGCCGACCGCGCAGGGCGAGCAGGGGGAGACGACCGGTATGCGACGGCTGACGGCGACGACGGGATGACCCGCGAGGCGCGCGACGCCGACCGGGCCGCCGGACCCCCCGCGCAGGACACCCGGCCCCTGTGGCGGCAACGGGACTTCGGGGTCTTCTGGGCCGCGCAGACCCTCTCCGTCCTCGGCGACTCCTTCGCGCTGATCGCGCTGCCCCTGCTGGTCCTGGAGGCCACCGGCTCGATCGCCCGGATGGGCCTGCTGACGGCCGTGGGCGGCGCCGCCGCGGTCCTCGCGGCCGTGTTCGCCGGGGCCGTCGTCGACCGCGTCGACCGCCGCAAGCTGCTCATCGGCTGCGACCTCGTCCGGATGGGCATGTACGGGCTGGTCCCCGTCGTCTGGCTGTTCGGCCCGCAGATCTGGCTGCTCTACGTCGTCCTGCCCCTGTGCGAGGCCGTCGGCATGCTGTTCGCCGTCGGCTACGTCACCGTCGTACGCAGCCTGGTCGGCACCGAACAGCTCACCGAGGCGAACGGACGGCTCAACGCCACCGCCGCGGCGGCCGGCGTGCTGGGCCCGCTCTGTGCCGGAGTGGTGGCCGGCTGGTCGGGACCGGCCACCGCCATCGGCGTCGACGCGGCCAGCTTCGGCGTCTCGGCCGCCTGCGTCGCCTTCGTCCGCTTCCGCCCCCGCCCCGCCGACGACGCCCCGGCCACCGGCAGGCGGCCGGGCCTCCGGCAGGACCTGCGCACCGGCATCGCCTTCCTGTACGGGCATCCGGTGCTGCGCTCGCTCACCGTGCTGCTGTGCGGGTTCAGCTTCCTCACCCTCGGCCTGAACGACCTGGTCATCTACCACCTCAAGCACGACCTGGGCCGCGACGACGGCACGGTCGGCACCGTCATGGCCATCGGCGCGCTCGGCACCATCACCGGCGCGCTGCTGGTGGCCCGCGCGCGGCGCCGGCTCGGCTTCGGCCCGACCTGGACCGGCTCGGTCGCGGTGTGCGGGCTGGCCTTCGCCGGTCTCGGCCGGGTGACCGAGGTCCCCGCGGTCGCCCTGCTGAGCGCGGCCTTCCTCGCCTGCGTGGGCATGGCGGGCACCTGCTCGATGTCCCTGCGCCAGGAGGTGACCCCGGAGCACCTGCTCGGCCGCGTCACCTCCGCCTTCTGGACCCTCCAGTACTCGGTGGCCCCCGTCGGCGCGGCCGTCCTCACCTGGGCGGCGGAGCACCACGGCACCACACCGGTCGCCCTGGCGGCGGGCGCCGGCTGCGTCCTCATCGCCACGACCGCCCTGCTCACACCGATCCGCGGGGCGGGGCGGTCCTAGGCCCCGCCCAGGATTCCGCGCACGAACGCGTTCCTGAACTTCCCCGCCGGGTCCAGGGTCTCCGCCAGCGTCCGGAAGTCGTCGAGTCGCGGGTAGCGGGCGCGCAGTTCGTCCGCCGGGGCCGTGAAGACCTTCCCCCAGTGCGGCCGGGCGGCGAAGGGGGCCAGCGCCCGCTCCAGGCCGCGCACCACCGGCAGCACCGCCGCCGTGTCCTCTACCCAGGTGAAGTGCGCCGCCACGGTGTCCCTCCCGTAGGACGGGCTCAGCCACTGCGCGTCGGCGGCCACCGTGCGTATCTCGCAGGTCTGGAGGACCGGCGCGAGGACGTCCCGGATGGCGTCCATCGCGTGCAGGGCGTCCAGGGCGTGCTCGCGCGGCATCAGGTACTCCGACTGGAGCTCGGCCCCGCTGCTGGGCACGAAGTCGGCGCGGAAGTGCGGCAGCCGCTCGTGCCACGGCCCCGGCACCCCGGACTGCTCCGTGCAGTTCACCGCGGGCATGCCCGGCACCGGATGCATCCTGTCCACGGCCGGTTCCGCGTACGGGAACGCCGGCAGCGGCTGGTCCGTGCGCCGCTTCAGCCACACCTGCCGGAAGCCCGGTGCCCGCCAGTCGGTGAAGAGGCTCACGCTGTACGCCGACGCCATCACCGTCTCGAAGGTCGCCGCGTCCAGACCCGTGAGCGGGAACTCCGTGAAGACGTGCTGCTCGACCTCGTAGGCCGGCTCCAGGTCGAGGGTGAGGGCGGTCACCACTCCGAGCGCGCCGAGTGACGTCACCGCGCCGCCGAACCGGTCGTCGCCGCGCGCGAGCACCAGCGTCGAGCCGTCCGCCGTGACCAGCTCCACCTCGCGCACCTCCGACGCCAGCGAGCCGTTGCCCACCCCGGAGCCGTGCGTGCCGGTCGCCACCGAACCGGCCACCGAGATGTGCGGCAGCGACGCCATGTTCGCCAGCGCCAGGCCCCGCGCGTGCACCCGCCGGGCCAGCTCCGCGTACCGGACGCCCCCGCCCACCCGCACCGTACGGGCCGCCGTGTCGACGTCCACCTCGGACGGCAGGTCCGCCAGCGACAGCAGGACACCGCCGTCGCCCGGCTCGGCGATCTCGTTGAAGGAGTGCCCGCTGCCCAGCACCCGCAGCCGCGCGCTGTCCGCCACCAGGGCCCGCAGCGCGGCCGGCGAGCGCGGTCGCAGCAGCTCCTTGGCCGTGTAGGTGATGTTGCCGGCCCAGTTGGTCACCGTGACGTCGCTCATACCGCGGAAACCTACCCGGCGCGCCTGGAAGGGGCCCCGGGCGGGAAGCCGCACGCGCGGGGGCATACCGTGAGAAGTCGAACGCCTGAGCCGGGAGGAGACACGGATGGGCAGCCGTACCGCGCTGGTCGAGGATCTTATGGAGCGCTTTCCGCACGTACCGCGGGAAGCCGTCTTCAAGGAGGACCTGCTCCGCGGCGGGGTGGCCTTCGACCCCTCCGCGCTGAGCGACAACGAGTCGGGTGAGGTCAAGCCGAAGTCGTACTTCATCTTCTCCTTCGACCACGGCACCCTGCCGGAGCTGGGCGAGGCCGCGCTGCGCCGCCCGCCCGAGGAGATCATCCTCACCGGCGGCCCCTACGACCTGCGCCGCACCGTCGTCTCGGTACGCGTGAACCCCTCCTCGCCCTACCGGGTCGCCTCCGACGAGCACGGCCAGCTCGGCCTCTACCTCGACGGCAAGCGCATCTCGGACGTCGGCGTGCCGCCGATGCCGGAGTACTACCGCCACAAGCTCGCCAACGGGAAGTCGGTCATGGAGGTGGCCCCGACCATCCAGTGGGGCTACCTGATCTACCTGACCGCGTTCCGGGTCTGCCAGTACTTCGGCGCCAAGGAGGAGTGCCAGTACTGCGACATCAACCACAACTGGCGCCAGCACAAGGCGGCGGGCCGCCCCTACACGGGTGTGAAGGACGTCGACGAGGTCCTCGAAGCCCTCGACATCATCAACACCTACGACACGGCCAAGACCTCCACGGCCTACACGCTCACCGGCGGCGCGATCACGTCGAAGGTCCAGGGCCTGGACGAGGCGGACTTCTACGGGCGCTACGCCAAGGCCATCGAGGAGCACTTCCCCGGCCGCTGGATCGGCAAGGTCGTCGCCCAGGCGCTGCCCAAGGACGACGTCCAGCGCTTCAAGGACTACGGCGTCCAGATCTACCACCCCAACTACGAGGTGTGGGACGAGTACCTGTTCAAGATGTACTGCCCGGGCAAGGAGCGCTACGTCGGCCGCGACGAGTGGCACAAGCGCATCCTCGACTCCGCCGACGTCTTCGGCGCGCGCAACGTGATCCCGAACTTCGTGGCGGGCGTGGAGATGGCCGAGCCCTTCGGCTTCAAGACGGTCGACGAGGCCATCGCCTCCACCACCGAGGGCCTGCGCTTCTTCATGTCGCAGGGCATCACGCCCCGCTTCACCACCTGGTGCCCCGAGCCCACCACCCCGCTGGGCAAGACCAATCCCGACGGCGCCCCGCTGGAGTACCACATCCGGCTGCTCCAGGCCTACCGGCAGACGATGGAGGAGTTCGGTCTCTCCTCGCCCCCCGGCTACGGCCCGCCCGGCGCCGGCAACGCGGTCTTCTCCGTCAGCTCCTTCATGGACAGCCTGCCGGAGGACGCGCCCGTCGAGGTGTGAAGCGAGCAATAGCGCGCAACTTCTGCGCGTTATTGCCTGTGTGTGCGGCGCGTACCAGAGTGGACTGACCGACGCACCGCACGCACAGGAGAACGCCCATGCCCGATCCCAGCCCCGGCGCCCCACGGGCGCACGACGCCCTGGAGGCATCCCGGCAGCTCGTCGCGCGGCGCAAAGGGGTCCCGATGGTGGTCTCCCTGCGCGGCGCCCGGCCGGCGGCCACGCCGGTGACGAGCGGCGCGGACGCCCGCCTCGCCGGCCTCTTCGAGACCTTCCACCGGGAGCTGCACCCCGGCGGCGCCGACGACGAGACCGCGCTCGTCGAGACCCTCCAGGCCGTCGCGTACGACCGCCTCCTCGGCGGCGAGCGCGGCCCGCACACCTCCTCGGCGGCCACGTCGGCCCCGCTCCCCGGCCCCGCCGCGATCGGCTACGACGCCACCCTCTGCGACCTGCGCGCCGGCCGCTTCCTGCGGGTGATGAACTACCACAACACCCCGCCGGGCATGCGGGACGAACTGGTCGCCGAACTGACCGCGCTGGCCCGGGACTACGCCATCGTCACCCCCGGCGACCTGGACCGCTTCATGCGCACCGGCGAGTGGCACCAGGACCGGCCCGCCCTCCTCGTCGCGATCTACGAGGGATACCGCGACAACTACGACGTGGCCGCCGCCGCGTGCGAGGAGGCCGGCGTCACCGGCTGGTTCTTCGTCTGCACCGCCTTCATGGACACCCCCGCCGACCGGCAGTACGACTTCGCCCTGGCCCACCGGATCAAGCTGGTCGACGAGAACCCGCGCGGTGAGCGCATCGCCATGACCTGGGACGAGGTGGCGGACCTGCACCGCAGGGGGCACGTGGTCACCCCGCACACCGCCTCCCACGAACTGGCGGAGCGCGTCGTGACGGAGGAGGACGTGCACCGCGAGGTGGTGGAGCCCAAGCGGCTGATCGACGCGGCCACCGGCGGCGACGCCGTCTGCACCGCCTGGCTGGCCGGCACCCACTGGACCGGGCGGGGCACCGCCGACCGCGCCCTCGTGGACGCCGGGTACCGGTATCTCTTCAGCAACACGATGGTGCAGCGGCTGCCGGACCCACGGGACTGACCCGCCCTACGGCGAGGGGGCCGGGCGCGTCCGATCGCGCCCGGCCCCTTTCCGTACCGCCCGACGGGTCAGCCGAGGTACTGCACCATCGTGTTGCTGAACTGGTAGCGGTACCCCGCCTCCCGGACGGCCGCGTCCACCCTGGGGTTCCGGCCGAACGGCGTGCCCCACAGGAAGGCGGTGCAGGCCGCGTCCTGGCCGGTGACCTCGTCCATCCGCCGCTTGGGCTCCAGGACCTCGTACCGGATCGCCTCGTCGGTCTCCAGGGAGGCGGCGCTCGCGTGGCTCGCGGTGTGCGGGGTGACGACGTGGCGCGTGCTCAGGTCCGCCACCTGGTCCCAGGTCATGGCGAGCCGGTCGCCCGCGCGGTCCTCGGGGACCAGGTCGATGTTGTGGGCGTTGGCGTAGTCGAACTGCTCGGCCACCGGCACGTCGAGGAAGGCCGTGCAGACGAAGAACCAGCCGGTCAGTCCCGCCTCCTCGGCGAGCGGCGCGGCCACCTCGGCGTTGTTGCGGTACCCCTCGTAGAAGACCGGGATGATGCCGGGGCGGGACTTGTGCCACCGCCCGGTGGTGCGGAACGCGTCCAGGTCCTCCAGCGTCACCGGGTCGAACCGCTCGGCGAGGGAGTGGAGTTCGGCCCGGACCTTCTCCGTGTCGGCCTCCGGCGTGTTGTGGTAGTTCACCACCCGCAGGAACCGGCCCTCCTGGAAGGCGCGTTCGTGCGCGGTGAAGCTCGCGCCCGGGATGTCGGCGTGCTGGGTCATCGCTGCTCCTCGGTGTTCTGCGCGGCGGCCGGAGCCTGGGGGGTGAAGTGGGAGACGGCCATGACCTGGAGGACGTCGATCAGCGCGGGCTCCGCGTCGTCCGCGCACTCCGGCGAGAGCGCGGAGCGGTAGTGACCGAGGAGGGAGGCCAGCCCGGCGCCCTCGGCGCGCACCGACTCCTCGGCCGCCGGCCGCGCCTCGACGCTCTGCAGGGCCAGGAACATGGGGATGCCCTCGCGTTCGAGGGCGCGTTCACCGGCGTCGGTCAGCACCTGGCGCGGGTCGGCGACCGGCTCGGGACCGGTGGGGGCGGAGGGCATGGGCGAGCCTTTCTCGACGGGCCCGGCGGCGGCCGGGGACGCGGGGGCGAGGAGACGCAGTTGGGCGGCGGCCGCTTCGGACGCGGCCTCCCGGCCGGCGGCCAGGTAGCGGCGGGGGTCGACACGGTCGGTGGCGGCGAGCGCCTCCCGGACGGCGGCGGTGAACGCGGTGTTGAGGTGCGTACCGAAGTTGATCTTCCGCATGCCGTTGCGGACGGCCTCGCGGAGTTCGGCCTCGGGCACGCCCGACGACCCGTGCAGCACCAGGGGGACGTCCACCGCGTCCCGCAGGCGGGCGATCAGGTCCTGGTCGAGGCGGGCGGTGCGGGTGGTCATGGCGTGCGAACTGCCGACCGCGACGGCCAGCGCGTCCACACCGGTGGCGGCCACGTAGGCGGCGGCCTCGGCCGGGTCGGTACGGGCGGTGGCGGCGTGCACACCGTCCTTGCCGCCGATCTCGCCCAGCTCCGCCTCCACCCACACGCCCCGGGCGTGCAGGCGTGCGGTCACCTCGGCGGTGACCCGCACGTTCTCGTCGTGCGGGAGCCGGGAGGCGTCGAACATCACCGACGTGCACCCGAGGTCCGGGGCCGCGCAGGCCAGTTCGGGGTCCTCGATGTGGTCGAGGTGCAGGGACAGGGGGACACGGCAGCGCCGGGCCACCGCGGCGCAGGCGGCGACGATCACCGCCGGGTCGTCACCGTGGTAACGCACCGCGTTGTGGCTGACGGCGAGGATGGCGGGCAGGCCGGTGCGCTCACAGGCGGCGGCGATCGCCTGGGCGTGCTCCAGCGTGATCACGTTGAAGGCCAGGGCCGCCGTGTCGGAACGGATCGCCAGGTCGACGACGTGGGAGGTGGCTGTCAGAGGCATGGCTTGTGGCTTCTCTTCGGTCTCTCGCATGGGGGCGGGCCGCGTACGGCGGACCGCCGTCGGTGATCAGGCGTGCAGGACGCGTCCGCCGCCGGCCGCGAGGGCGGCGGGTACGGGGTGATGGGGCGGGGCGTCGGTGACCAGCGTGCCGACCCGCGCCAGCGGGGCCAGCCGGACCGGTCCCCGGCGGCCGAGCTTCGACTCGTCGGCGAGCACCACGATGTCGTGCCCGGCGCTCAGCAGCGCCCGGTCCGTCTGCGCCTCGTCGACATGCGCACCGGTCAGACCCGCCTCGGCGTGCAGGCCGTACGCGCTGCTGAAGACCTGGTCTATTTGCAGCTCGCTCAGCGCCAGCTCCGCCAGGTGACCCAGCAGGGACTGCTCGCGGTGGCGCAGCACGCCGCCGAGGACGATCACGTCGGTCGACGAACTGGCGGCGAGGATCTGGGCGATGGGCAGGGCGTTGGTGACGACGGTCAGCCCCCGGCGCTCGGTGAGCCGACCTGCCAGCGCCTCCGTGGTGGTCCCGCCGCTGATCAGGATGGTGCTGCGGTCCTGGATCAGGGACAGCGCGGTGTCCGCGATACGCCGCTTCTGCTCGGGCTGTTCGGCCGCGCGGACCGGCTGGTCGGGCTCCACGGAGTCGGCGAGGGCGGTGGCCCCGCCGTGCACCCGGCGCAGCAGCCCCTGGAGTTCCAGGTCCCGCAGGTCCCGCCGGACGGTGGAGGGGCTGATGCGCAGCAGCCGGGACAGCTCGACGACGTTCACCGCGCCCCGGCTGCGCAGCCGGTCCAGGACGGCGTGATGGCGCTGGGGGGCGAGGAGGAAGTCAGTAGCCACGGCCGCGGTCCACCAGGTTGAGCAGGTCCGAACCGCTCAGGTGCCGCTCGATGTTCTCGCCGACCAGCCGCAGCACCTGCTCCTCGTAGTCCGGCGCGAAGCCCGCCACGTGCGGGGTCAGCAGGACGCCCGGCTCGGTCCACCAGGGGCTGTCGGCGCCGAGCGGCTCCTCGTCGAAGACGTCGAGCGCGGCCCCGGCCACGTGCCCCGAGCGCAGCGCGCGCAGCAGCGCCTCCTCGTCGACGATGCCGCCGCGCGCCACGTTGACGACCATCGCGCCCTCCTTGAGCGCGGCCAGGGCGCCGGCGTCGACCATGCCCGCGGTCTCCTCGGTGAGCGGGCAGGTGACCACCAGGTAGTCGCAGCGGGCGAGGAAGTCGTGCAGCCGGTCGGGGGTGTAGATCTCGGCGTCCGCCTCGTCCCGGGCGGCGGCGCCGAAGAAGGCACCGGAACGGGCCGCCCGGCCGCGCTTGAGGCCGAGGACCTCCATGTGGTGGGCGCGGGCGAGCCGGCCGATCTCCTGCCCGATCCGCCCGTACCCGATGACGCCGAGGGTGGCGCCGCGCAGGGAGCGCGGCATCAGGGTGTTCCACCGCTCGCTCAGGGACGGCCAGACCCCGGACCGCTGGACGGCCACCGCGCGTGGCAGCCGGTGCGCGAGACCGAGGACCATCATCATCACGTACTCGGCCATCGGCACCGGTGAGATGCCGCCGATGGAGGTGATGGGGACCGGCAGCTCCCAGGCGGGGGTGCCCTTGAGGTGGTCCGCGCCCGAGGTGTCCAGCTGGATCCACTCCAGCGCCGGTGCCTGGCCGGGGCCGGGGAAGACCCCGCCGGTGTGCAGGACGCGGGTGCGCCGCCACACCTCGTCGGGGACGTCGGCGGCCTTCTCGGCCGTTATCTGGGTGATCTCCAGACCCGGGACGCGCTCGCGCAGCCGGTCGAGCCAGGCGTCGGAGAAGGACAGGGTGCTGAGGTAGTGGGTCATTACTTGATTCCCGATCGTGCGAAACCCTGGACGAAGTACTTCTGGAAGCACAGGAAGATGACGACCATGGGCAGGACGGACAGCAGCGCGAGCGCCATGATCGCGCCGTAGTTGGCGGTGTACTCGCCGTTCACGAACTGCATGCCGACGGAGAGCGTGTAGAGCCGCGAGTCCTTGAGGACGGTCAGCGGCCAGGCGAAGTCGTTCCACTGGTACAGGAACGTCAGCAGCGACAGCACGGCGACCAGCGGCTTGCACAGCGGCAGCACCACGGTCACGAAGGTGCGTATCTGGCCGGCGCCGTCCATGCGGGCGGCCTCGAGGATCTCGTCGGGGATGCCCAGCATGAACTGGCGGGCGAGGAAGATGCCGAAGGCGGTGGAGGAGGCGGGCAGGATGACGGCCCAGAAGCTGCCGAACAGGCCCATGCCGCTGACGAGTTTGAACTGCGGCACCATCAGGACCTGCACGGGCACCGTCATGGTGCTCAGCAGCAGCAGGAAGACCAGGCTGCGGCCCCGGAAGCGCATCTTGGCGAAGACGTAGCCGGCCAGCAGGTTGACCGTGACGGTGACCGCGACCACGCAGCACGTGATCACCGTGGAGTTCATCGCCCAGGTCCACACCGGGAAGGCGAAGACGGTGCGGAAGTTCTCCAGGGTGAGGTCGCTCGGCCACCAGTGGAGGCTGGTGGTGTGCAGATCGGACAGCGGCGAGAAGGCGGTCAGCAGCATCCAGTACAGCGGGAGCGCCATGGCCAGCCCCGCGAGCGCCGCCGCCGCGACCCGCAGGTACTTCAGGCGCTTGGCGCGCCGCTGCCGGGCGCCCGGGCGGGTGTCCGGACCGGGGAGTTGCGTCGAGATCGTGGACATCGGGGGTCCTTCGGGACGGAACGGGGGAACGGGGAGCCGGGGGAGGGGTCAGCCGACCGTGTCCCGGTTGCGGCTGAAGCGCCACTGGAGCGCGGTGAAGGCCATGACCAGCAGGTAGAGCACGATGCCGATCGCCGCCGCGTAGCCCTGCTGGCGGCCCTCGAAGCCGTTGCGGTACGCGTACGTGATCATGACGTCGGTGGCGTGGCCGGGTCCGCCGAGCGTCATCACGAAGACGGTGTCGAAGACCTGGAACGAGTAGATGACGTTCATGATCAGCAGGAAGAAGGTGGACGGCCCGAGCATCGGCACGGTGATGTTGCGTACCTGCTGCCACCAGCCCGCGCCCTCCACCCGCGCCGCCTCGTACAGCTCGGGCGAGATGCCCTGGAGTCCGGCCAGGTAGATGACCATGTTGAAGCCGACCCGCATCCACAGCGTGATGAGGACGACCGACCCCATGGCCGCGGTGCCGTCGGTCTGCCAGGGCAGCGCGTCGATCCCCACCGTGCCGATCAGCTTGTTCAGCAGGCCGATGTTCTCGTCGAACATCAGGGTGCCGATCAGGGCCGTGGCGACCCCGGAGATGACCATCGGCAGGTAGACGAGGGTGCGCCACAGCGGTCGGGCCGGCATCACCGAGTTGAACAGCAGCGCCAGACCGAGGCCCATCGCCATCTCGACGGGCACCGTCGCCACGCAGAACACGGCGGTGTTGGCCACGGTCCGCCAGAAGACGGGGTCACCCATGAGCTGCCGGTAGTTGGCCAGCCCGGCCCAGGTCGGGGAGGTCAGCCCGGTGCTGTACTGGAAGCTCAGCACCAGGGCCATGACCAGGGGCACCAGGAGGAAGACGGTGACCAGGGTCAGGTTGGGGGCGAGCATCGTCCAGGCGGCGACGGTCTCGCGCACCCGGGCGGCGGACCTGGTCCGGCGCCGGCCCGGGGGCGGGGCGGGTTTCGCGGCCGGTGACGTGCGGGCGGGTGAGGTGACGGTGGCCATGGCAGCTCCGTGGCGGGAGGAAGAGGAGGAGTTCACTGGGCGGCGATGGCCGCGCGGGTGGCGTCGGCGATCTTCTGGAGGGTCGCCTCGGCCGACTGGCCGCTGACGAAGGCGGCCTCCAGCTCGTCCTGGAGCGCGGCGTTGATCCGGCCGAAGTAGGGCACGGCGACCTCGCCGGTCATGGCCGGGGTCAGGGTCGTGGCCTGATCGGCGAAGACGGGCATCAGGTCGGGCCGTTCCGCGTAGTCCAGGCGGCTCTGGAGCAGGGCCGGCCGGGTGGGCAGGACCACGGTCTCCTCGCAGTAGCGCCGCATGATCTCCTCGCTCACCAGGAACTTGAGGAAGTCGGCGGCCAGTTCGGGGTTCTCGGTGGTGCGGGTGGCCACCACGGCGTTGCCGCCGAGGTCGGTGGCGGCCGTCCGGTCGCGCGGCTGGTAGGTGACGCCGTACAGGTCCGGGTCCAGGCCGCCCGCGACGATCTGCGGCAGCAGGAAGTCACCGGCGAAGGCCATCGCCGTGGTACCGGCGTTGAAGAGGGAGTCGGGGTAGGACGCCGTCTTGACCGAGCTGTTGGGCGGGACCCAGCCCTGGCGGAAGAAGTCCTGGGTGAAGCGCATGGCCCGCAGTCCGGCGGCCGATTCGAGGGCCGGAGCGCTCAGATCGCGGGTGAGCAGATGACCGCCCGCCGCCCACAGCCAGGTCAGCCAGCGGAACGCGCCCGCCTGCTGCCACCCGTAGGTGAAGGGGTAGACGTGATCGAGCTTCTTGCTCAGTCTTGCGCATATCTCGCCGAACTCGTCCCAGGTCCAGGCGTCTTCGAGTCGCCGGGGCACCTCGGTGATGCCCGCGCGCTCGAACATGTCCTTGCGGTAGAGGACGGCGGTGGTGTCGGTGTGGTGCGGGACCGCGTACGGGCGGCCGTCGTGGCAGACCGCCTCCCACAGCGCGGGCAGGAACGACTTGCGCTCCGCCTCGCTGAAGTACGGTGACAGGTCGAGGAGTTGGTCGCTCGCGCTGTACATGCCGAGGTTGGCGTAGTCGCAGCGGAACAGGTCGGGGGCGCGGCCGCCCGCGAGCAGGGCGTCCATGTTGGTGTACATCTGCTGGTACGGCTCGACCTTGATGTGCACCCGGATGCCCCGGTTGCGCTGTTCGTAGGTCCGGGCCAGTGACCGGAACGACGCGGTCTCCGCCTCGGTTCCCCAGAGCGCGAAGGTCAGCGTGTCCGCTCCCGCGCTGCCGGTGTTGGAGGGCGTGAAGCCCGAGCGACGCGCGAAACCGACCGCTCCGGCTCCGGCCACGGCTGCGCCGAGCAGCGCGCGCCTGGTGACGGACATGCGGCAACCTCCAGATGTCAAGGGCGGGTTCCGGCCTGGTCCGCGGCCGGCGATGACTGCTTTCTATCCCCCTCACCAAGAGCAGTCAATAACAAGCAAGTCATGCTTTCTTTTGCTCATTTTCCCTTGACGCTGTGCGGGGGACCGCTTAGCGTCGGCGCATCCCCCGAGTGATGAGCGACGAGACGAGGTAGGGCATGCCGGTCATCCAGGTCACCGCACCCAGCGCGGGCCCCGATCGGGACACGGCACGGCTGACCGCCCTGTGCCGGGCCGTCGCGGCGGAGCTGGGTCTGCCGGACTCCGGTGTGGTGGCCGTACTGGCCCCGGCGGCCGTCACGGTCACCGGAGAGGCGCCCGTCGCCGCCTGGCCGCTCGCCGTCGTGCACGGCTCGGAGCGCCCGGCCGCGGCCACGGACGCCGCGCTGCGGGCGCTGGGCCGGACCCTGGCCGGGGAGTGGGACGTGCCGCACGACGGGGTGTGGACGGAGTGGAGCGCCGGACGGCTCGCGCCGGTCGCCGGGGCCGCACGCGGCTGAGGCGGCGGTGGGCCGGGGGCCGCCCGGCCCCGCGGGTCAGACCCGGACCACGTCCACACCGGCGGCGGCCAGTGCGGCCACCTCCGCCTCGGGCGCCGAGCCGTCGGTGATCACCCGGTGCAGGCGGGCGGACGACGCCACCCGCACCGGCCCGGAACGCCCGAACTTGGAACCGTCCACCAGGACGGTCACCCGCTGCACCTTCGACAGCAGCCAGCGGTCCGTCTCGGCCTCGTCCACGTGCGCGCCGCTGATCCCGGCCGCGTTGATGCCGTACGCGCCGACGTACGCCTCGTCGATGTGCAGTTCCTCCAGCGCCTGCCGGGTCAGGTGCCCCAGCAGTGACATCTCGCGGTGCCGCAGGTAGCCGCCGAGCACGACCGTCGTGACCGTCTCGTGGTGCGCGAGTTCGCCCGCGAGGTGGAGCGAGTTGGTCACCACCGTCAACTCCGGTATCCCGCCGAGCAACGGGGCGAGCGCCGCCGTCGTGGTGCCGCCGGTGATCAGGACGGTGGCGCCGGGCTGGAGGTAGCGGACGGCCGCCTCGGCGAGTTGCCGCTTCTCCCACGAGGCCACGTCGGTACGGGCGGGCCGGTCGGGCTCCTCGCTCGACTGCTGGGCGACGGCGCCGCCGTGGGTGCGGTTGAGCAGCCCCTGGTCCTGGAGGTGGGAGAGGTCGCGCCGGATGGTGGACGGGCTGACACCCAGCCGCTCGGCCAGCAGGCCCACCTGTGCCACGCCGGCCTCGCCCACCATCTCCAGCAGCCTGTTGCGGCGTTCGGCGCCCAGCATGCGTTCCCTCGTCCCTCGTTCCCAGGCCGTGGCGTGTACGGCGTTGTCGTGCAGGAAACCTTACGCGGACGGACGCGTCGGCCAGGGGCGTACCCGTCCGAGGACCGCGTCGCCGGGCGGGGCGGCGTCCAGGAGGCGCAGCGCGGCCTCGGAGATCTCCTCGGCCGTGTGCCACCGCGAGCCCTCCGGCCGGGTCCGCCAGCCCAGGACGAGCAGCCGGCAGCCGGGGGTGGGCCGCGCGTCCGAGGGAAGGAACGCGGGGTCCCACGGGCCGGCGTCGTCCACCTCGCCCTCCGGTGCCGCGTGGGCGCTGGTCAGCAGCAGGACCACGGGGCGTCCCGCCGGGACGGCCCCGGTCAGGGTGCGCACGGTGGCCGGGGTGGCGAGGGGGCAGTAGAGCAGGGCGCCGGTGAACGGCCTCTCCCGCGCGGCCCGCGACAGCGCCTCGCGCAGTCCGGGCGCCTCGAAGTCGCGGGCCAGCGGCCGTGCGGCGCCGCCCGTGCCGCGCTCCAGGTCCCGCAGGGCGGCGGCGTTCCTGGCCAGCGCCGTGACGGTGGCGCCCCGCGCGGTCGCGGTACGGACCGCGGGGAGCAGCGCGCCCGTCGCTCCCACGACCAGCAGGTGCGGGGTGGCGCGGGGGGCTTCGGTGCCGTCGTCGCGGTCGTCGTTGCTGGTGCCGTTGCCGTTGGAGTCCATGAGCGCTCAGTCTTGGCCGTACCTCCTGTCGATGCAAGCCATCCTGCGCATTTTTGCTTGTCTGTGCTCATTGACGCGCGTTCCGGGGTGTGCGACGGTGCCGACGTGGTGCGGGCGGTCAGCCGGCCAGGCGCCCCCGCCACCAGATCCCCACGGCCGGCCGCGACGAGGACGCCCCATGGCAGCTGCCCCTTCCCCCTCCCTCACCAGCGCACCCCCGCCCCCGTCGCGCGGTGGCGTCGGCCTCGCCCAGGGCCGCTACGGCGAGCGCGGCAACCTGGAGCTCGTGCTCTGCGACGAGGACGACGGCCTGTGGGTGCTGTGGCACAACACCGACCCCGAGGGCACCGGGACGCCCGAGGGAGCGCCGCCCCCCGGCGAGTGGAGCGGCGGCCTGCACTTCGCCGCCGGGCGGCGCTACGACGACATACGCGTCCTTCAGAGCCGCAACGGTCCCGATCACCTGGAGGTCCTGGCCCGCTCCGGCGACGCGGCGCACCGCCTGCGCTGGAGCCCTGAGGCCGCGTTCACGGCCGAGGAGCCGCCCCCGGCCCGCCCCTTCCCGGCGCTCGCGCTCGCCGAGACCGCCGACGGCGCGCTGTGGACCTTCCTGTCCCCGGACCCCGGCACCGTGCCGGGCCGCCTGTACCGGGCCGACCCGGCGGGCTACCCGGACCTGCTCTGGGCCCCCGTCGCGCCACCCGGGCCCACCGGCCCGGACGGACGGGCCCCGCACGCGGTGACCCTGGTGGCCGCCCCGGACGCCACCCGCCCCGCCGTCCTGACCCTCTCCCGCGCGAGCAGCCACTGGACGGGCGCCGACGGCGTCGTGTCCACCCTGCCGGGCGCCCAGCACGCCGCCGCGGTGCACGGCACCGACGGCCCGCTGGTGTTCCTGTCGGACGGCGGCGCGGACCTCGTCGCCGTACGCCCCGGCACGGACCGCCGCCGGAGCCTCACCCTCCCCGGCACCGGCCCCGTCACCGCACTGGCGGCCACCCCGGTCCGGCACGACCCCCGGCGCACCGACCTGGTCGTCCGCCGGGGCGACACCCTCTGGCACCTGACCGACCGGGGCCCGGGAACGGAACCGGCCGCCCGCTCCCTGCTCAGCACGGTCCTTCGCGAGGACGGCGGTACGCGGCCGGTGCACCGGCGCTGAACGTCCCCGGCGCGGGGAAAGGCGACAGCCCGGGCGGGTGCCCGGGCTGTCGTGGTGCCGTGCGGCCGGTCAGACGGTGACCGCGCCGTCCGAGGCGGAGCCCACCGTGGCGACGTACTTGCTGAAGACGCCGCGTTCCGCGAGGCGCTCCGGGCGGGTCCAGGCGGCGCGGCGGCGTTCGAGTTCTCCGTCGTCGACGAGCAGGTCGAGGGTCTCGGCGGCCGAGTCGACGGCCACGGTGTCGCCGTCCCGTACCAGGGCGATGGGTCCGCCCCGGTACGCCTCGGGGGCGACGTGGCCGATGACCAGGCCGTGCGAGACGCCGCTGAACCGGCCGTCCGTGACGAGCGCGACCGAGTCGCCGAGACCCTGGCCCACCAGCGCGCCGGTGATGGACAGCATCTCCCGCATGCCCGGGCCCCCGGCCGGTCCCTCGTACCGGACGACGACCACGTCGCCGGCGCGCACGTGCCCGCCCTGGATGGCCTCGAAGCACTCCTCCTCCGAGTCGAAGACCCGCGCCGGGCCCTCGCGCCGGAAGTCGGCCCGGCCGCCCAGCTTGAGCACGCAGCCGTCGGGCGCGAGCGAACCGTGCAGCACGGCGAGCGCGCCCGGCCCCTTCACCGGCTCGGCGACGCTCGCCACCACGTCCTGGCCCGGCGCCTCCCGGGCGTCGGCGGCCACGTCGGCGAAGGAGCGGCCGTCGACGAGGGTCACGTTCTCGCGCAGCAGCCCCGCGTCCCGCAGCCGGGACGCCACCAGCGAGGTGCCGCCGGCCCGCCACAGGTCGACCGCGGTGTGCGGCCCCGAGGGCTTGAGGCCGGTGACGATGGGGACCTGGCGGCAGATCGCGCCGATCTCGTCGATCGCCAGGTCGAGACCCGCCTCGCGGGCCACCGCCAGCAGGTGGAGCACCGCGTTGGTGGACCCGCCCATCGAGGCGACCGACACGATGGCGTTGTACAGGGCGTCCCGCGTCAGGATGTGCGACGGGCGCACGTCCCGGGCGAAGACGTCCAGGGCGACCTCGCCCACGCGCTCGGCGGCGGCCTGCTTCTCGGCGGCGACCGCGGGGATGTCACCGACGCCGAAGGGTGCCAGGCCCATGAAGTCGGCCACCGCGCCCATGGTGTTGGCGGTGTACTGGGCCGCACAGGTACCCGCCCCGGGGCAGGCGTTGCGGGCCAGGTCGTCCACGTCCTCCTGGCCGAGCCGGCCGACCGCGCGCTCGCCCAGGGCCTCCCACATGTCCTGGATCGTCACGTCGCGGTCGCGCCAGCGGCCCGGCATCATGCTGCCGCTGTAGAGGAGCACGGCGGGGATGTCCAGGCGGGCCATCGCCATCATCGCCGCGGGCACCGTCTTGTCGCAGCCGACGATGCAGACCAGGGCGTCGAAGGCGTGCGCGCGGCCCATCAGCTCGATGGAGTCCGCGATGACCTCCCGGCTGACCAGCGACGCCCGCATGCCCGGCGTGCCCATGGTGAGGTTGTCGGACACGGCGACGGTGTTGAACTCCATCGGCGTGCCGCCCGCCCTGCGCACACCGGTGGCCACGTGCCGGGCGAGGTCGCGGTGGGTGAGGTTGCAGGGCATCGTGCCCGTCCACGTGGACGCGATGCCCACCGTGGGCCTGCGCATGTCGTCGTCGGTCAGGCCCATGGCGTACAGGTGCGAGCGGGCCGGCGCGCGGTCGGGGTCGTCGGCGATGTTCATCGCGGTCCTCCTGCTGGTGGCGGGACGGTGGGAAGAGGGAAGAGGTGGCCTCAGCCGGTGAGGCGCACCGTGTTGCGGAGCCGGCCGACGTTCTCCACCTCGACCTCCACGACGTCGCCGTCCCCGAGCCACAGCTGCGGGGTGCGGCCCATGCCGACGCCGTGCGGCGTGCCGGTGGCGATGACGTCGCCCGGGTGGAGCGTCATGTAGCGGGAGAGGTACGCGACGGTCTCGGCGACCCCGAAGATCATCTCCTTGGTGGAGCTGTCCTGGACGGTGGCGCCGTTGACCTTGGCGGAGATCGCCAGCGCCTGCGGGTCGGGGATGTCGTCGGCGCTGACCAGCCACGGCCCGAGCGGGCAGAAGTCGTCGAAGTTCTTGCCCCGGAACCACTGCCCGTCCGAGAACTGGGCGTCACGCGCCGACACGTCGTTCGCCACGGTGTAGCCGAAGACGTGCTCCATGGCCCGCTCGGCGGTCACGTCGCGGGCGGTCCGCCCGATGACGACGGCCAGCTCGGCCTCCCAGTCCAGCTGCTCGCTCGCCCCGCGGGGCACGCGCACGTCCGCCGTCGGGCCGGTGAGGCAGTGGGCGGTCTTCACGAAGGCGAGGGGGACCTTCGGGGTCTCCAGTCCGGTCTCGCGGATGTGGTCGGCGTAGTTGAGGCCGATGCAGACGATCTTCTGCGGGGCGGCGAGCGGGCTCAGCACCTCGACGTCGGCGAGCGGCACGCCCGGCACGTCCGCGCGGAGCACGTCGTGCGCGGTGCCGTCGGCGATCAGGTCGCGGACGGCGTCGGCCATGAAGCGGTCGTCCTCCGCGACGACCGGGTGGACGGTGTCGCCCTCGACGCGGGCGGCGAACACCCGGCCCTGGTGGCGGATACGGCTGATCTTCACTTGGTCTCCAAGGGGATACGGGGGACCCGTGGGCGCGGGTCGGTCAGGCGAAGCGGGGCAGGAAGGCCCGCTGGGCGTCGAGCAGCGCGTCGGTGAGGGCGACGGCCGCGTCCGGGTCGGTGACCGCGCCGTCGGCGATCATCGCCTCGACGACCAGGCCGCGGTCGCCCTTCATCGCGGCCTCCGTCGCCAGCTCGACCGAGGTCAGACGGCGGGCCAGGATCGAGGTGAGCGGCGCCGAGAGGTCGGGGACCGACACGGGGCGCAGCCCGCGCGCGGTGGCGACCGCCGGGACCTCCAGCGCCGCCTCGTCGGGCAGCCCCGGCACCGAGCCGCGGTTGGGCACGTTGACGGAGAACATCTCGCGCCGGTCGAAGGTGATCGACCGGATGATCGCGATGAGCTGCTCCTGCTCACCGGTGGAGTTCTCGAACGAGGCGGCGTCCAGCGGGGCGTCGTCCTCGGCCTGGGCGCGCATGCCCTGGTAGCGGTCCTCGCCCCACTGGAGGATCTCCGGGACGGAGAACGCGTCGACGCCCAGCTTCTTGCCGTAGTAGTCGCCCCCGGCCCAGCGCTCGGGGAAGAACTCCAGCACGTGCCGGTCGTTGGCGGCCGGGTAGGCGCCGTAGCGGCGGAAGATCTCCCAGGAGAACGGGTTGTGCCACGCCTTGCCGTTCTCCCAGATGGCGCCGATGTCCGCCGGGTCCGCGGGTTCGGCCAGCTCCCGCTCCATCCGCGCCCGCACCCCGGGCCAGGCGTCCTTGCCGTTGTGCCGGAAGTCGTAGATGAACGTGAGGTGGTTGATGCCCGCGTACAGCGTCGAGGTCTCCTCGAAGGGCAGCCCCGCGAACGCGGCCAGCTCCCGCTGCACGTGGTGCATGCCGTGGCACAGGCCCACCGGCCGCGCGCCGGCGTACCGGGTCATGGCCTGGACGTTGGCCGTCATCGGGTTGCTGTAGTTGAAGAAGAAGGCGTCCGGCGCGAGGTCGGCGATGTCGCGGGCGACGTCCACCATCACCGGTACGGTGCGCAGCAGACGCGAGATGCCGCCGGGCATCACCGAGTCGCCGACCGGCTGGTAGACGCCGTGCTCCTGGCAGATCTCGTGGTCCCGCTGCCACGCGGGGCGTCCGCCCACGCCGACACAGGTCACCACGTAGTCCGCGCCCGGCAGTTCGGTGCGCCGGTCGGCCGAGGCGCGGACGGTGATCCGGTTCCCGGCCTCCCGCGCCTCGACCATGCGCCGGGCGAGCCGCGCGGCGACGGCCAGCGCCTCCTCGTTGACGTCGACCAGGCGGATCTCCCAGGACCCGAGGTCGTCCGCGGTGATCAGGTCGGCGAGCAGTCCGCGGGTGAACACGGCGCTGCCCGCGCCGATCAGGACGAGCACGCGGGTGTCGGACATCAGGGGTTCCTTTCGGCGGGACCGCCCGGAGGTGGGGCGGCGCGAGTGCGTCTTGGCGGCGCTACGGCGCCGGGGGGCCTTGCGGTGACCGGAGTACGGCGCGGGCCGTGTCGTCCAGCGGGGTGCCGGCCAGCGACGCGGCGTGGAGGGCGGCGCCGACCACGGGTGCGTACAGGGGCGGGCGCAGGTCGAAGCGGGCGTCCAGGCGGGTCAGTTCGGCGCGGAAGGCATCGGCCACCGGCCGGGCCCCGAAGACCCCGCCCGAGTACGACACGGGGACCGGCTCGGTCGTGGGGAAGCCGAGCCGTTCCCGGGCCGCGTCCGCCAGCAGCGCCAGCTCCCGCCCGGCGCGGGCGAGGATCGCCCCGGCGACGGGGTCGCCCAGCTCGGCGGCCTCGGTGACCCGGCGGCTGAGGGCGGCGACGCCGTCCCGGCCGAGCCCGCCGTACAGCACCCGGCCCACGACGTCGAGGTCCGAGCCGAGGCCCAGCGCGCGGCGCAGTACGTCGGCCAGCGGGCCGGGGGCGAGCCGGCCGTCGCTCATGCGGGTGAAGGCGTTCAGTCCCCGCACGGCGATCCAGTGGGCCGAGCCCTCGTCGCCGAACAGCTCGCCCCAGCCCCCGGTACGCGCGGTCCGCCCCGCCCGTTCGCCGTAGGCCATCGACCCGGTGCCGCTGATCACGTTGATCCCAGAGGCCAGGCCGAGCGAACCGGCCCAGGCGCAGACCATGTCGTTGCCGACGCCGTACCGGTCGTGGCCCAGCAGGCGGGCGGGGAGGGCGTCGAGGGCCGCCGTCAGCGCGGGCGACTCCCCGTGGGCGGGCAGCCCGAAGAAGGCGTGGGTCACGTCCGCGGCGGCGACGCCCGACTCGGCGCACACCCGGGCCACGCCCTCGGCGAGCACCGGGTAGGTGCCGAACGATCCGTCGCCGCCGGCCTCGTCGGAGGGAGAGGTGCCGGGACCCGTAGCCCTGGCACGGACCGTGCCCGAGGCGTCCACGAGGCAGAAGGCGGTCTTGGTGCCCCCGCCGTCCACACCGAGGAACACGGCGTCGGGCGCGGGGTGACGGGCGTCCCGCACGGGCTTCACGGAGGCCATGCGGCTCTCCTCTCCGGTTCGGGCGAACGCGCTCAGCGTCCGGGCAGCGGATACACGGTGACGCCCTGCACGACGCGGTTGACCTCGCCGTCGGGGAAGGGGTTGTCGGGCCGGATGCCGCGGCCCAGGGAGGCGTTCAGCGCCACCCGCTGCGCGCACACCACGGCGGGCAGCGCGAGCGCCGCGTCGTCGGCGTCCGCCATCCCCGGCAGCAGCCAGGTGCCGTCGTCCAAGGTGAGGCCCTCGGCGCGGCCCGCCACGGCGACCACGCGCCCCGGCGGCAGGGCGGCCCGCATCTCCGCGAGGATGTCCAGGTCGTACCGGCGGGTGTACGGGTCGTTGGAGACGTAGACGACGACCGAGGTGCGGTCGGTGAGGAAGGCCTTGGGCCCGTGCCGGAACCCGAGCGAGGAGTCCGCCCAGGACACCACCGCGCCACCGGTCAGCTCCAGGAGCTTGAGCGCGGACTCCCCGGCGAGCGCCTTGAGCGCGCCGCTGCCCAGGTACACCACCCGGTCCGGGGCGTCGGCGGTGAAGGCGTCGACACGGGCGCCGAGCGCGTCGCCGACGACGGCCCGCGCCGCCTGGGCGAGCGGGTCCACGCCGCCCTCGGGGTGCCGCCCGAGGACCAGGAGGACGGCCAGGAGCATGCAGCTCAGGCTGGAGGTCATGGCGAAGCCGCGGTCCTCGGCCTCCGGGGGCATCAGCAGCACGTGCGAGTCGGACCGCTCCTGGTGCAGCCGGGCGAGGTCGCCCTCGGCGTTGCAGGTCACGATCAGGTGGGCGCAGGTGCCGAGCAGGGTGGTGGCGATTGCCGTCGCCGCGGTGCTCTCCGGGCTGTTGCCGGACCGCGCGAAGGAGACCAGCAGGGTGGGCAGGTCCTCCCCGAGGCAGCCGTGCGGGTCGGCGACGATGTCGGTCGTCGCGATCGCGTCCACCCGCCGCCCGGTGTGCGCGGCCAACGCCGCGCGCAGGATCTCCCCGGCGTAGGCGGAGGTGCCGGCGCCGGTCAGCACGATGCGCAGCCGGGGGTCGGCGAGCAGCGGGGCGAGGAAGGCGTCCAGCCGCGGCCGGTCGTCCGCGACGATCCGGTCGACCCGCTGCCACAGCTCGGGCTGCTGGGCGATCTCCCGGTGGGTGTGCTCCGCACCGGCCGGGGCGGCGGGGGCGGGGCTGAGGGGGGCGGTCACGCGGACTCCTTGATCAGGGGGGTGCAGGCCCGGTCGTAGTCGCGCAGGACGTCACGGACCCGGTCGATGGTCAGTTCGCGCGGGGTGGGCGCGAGTTCGCCCGCGCGGACCCGCCGGTACTGCTCGGGCAGGTGGGCGGAGAGGAGGGGCAGCGGGATGCCGGCGGCGTCGAGGTTGCCGAAGAGCGTGGACTGGGCCGCCGTGATCTCGGAATCCGCCCAGTAGTACCGGATCCGGTCGCTGTAGCTGTAGCGGCGGGCGAGGTAGCGCTCGCGCGTGTCGCCCTCGTAGTACCCCTGCCACCAGCCGGGCCGCTCCAGCATGCGGCGTTCGACGACGGCCGCCAGCCGGGACGCCCGGTCCGGGCCGACCAGCTCGTCCTCGATGGCCGCCAGCGCGAACAGCGCCTCGCGCAGGGCGAAGGTCAGGCCGGGGCCGACCTTGAGGACGGCCCAGTGGTCGGCCACCAGTTCGCCGAGCGCGGCGGCCGACTGGTAGTCGGTCGAGTGGGCCTCGAAGACCATGTGCGGCTGGCCGTCGAGGACCCGGCGCAGCCGGTCCGTCGCGGCCCGCCGGTAGCCGAACACCCGGTGGTGGTCGAACTCCACCCCCGGCTGGACGACGAGCGCGAGCACCCGGGGCCAGACACCGGACAGACCCGCCTCGGCGAAGGCGGCGCGATGCCGCTCCAGCGTCGCCCCGGCGGCCGGCGCGGCGGTGGGCGGGACCTCGTGCAGCGACTCGTGCGCACCGCCGGGGACCGGCACCTCGGTGCCGATCACGTACCGGAGCCCGGCGGCCCTCGGTCCCGCCGTGCGCTCGGCCACGCGGATCAGCCGCACCGCGCGCCGGGCGACCAGGTCGTCGGTGAGCGGTACCGGATCACCGGCGCAGGAGAAGCTGCAGTCCAGGTGGATCTTGGTGAACCCCGCCTCGACGTAGGCGGCGACCAGCACCTCCGCCTTGCGCATGGCCTCCTCCGGGGGCAGGGCACGCCAGCGGTTGGGGCCGAGGTGGTCACCGCCCAGCACGATCCGGTCGGCCGGCAGGCCGTGCTCCGCGGCGATCCGGTGGACCAGGTCGCGGAAGCCGGCCGGGCGCATGCCGGTGTAACCACCGTCCTGGTCCACCTGGTTGGAGGTCGCCTCGACGAGCAGGGTGCGCCCGGTGGCCAGCGCCTGGCGGACCGCGGCCTCGATGACCAGGGGGTGGGCCGAGCAGACCGACGCGATCCCCACCGGGATCCCGGACTTCTGGTCTCGTACCAGTTGGTCCCACGGGCTCGGCATGGTGTCTCCGGTTCTGGTGCAGGTGTGTACGGGGAAGTGGCAGGTGGTACGGGGTGTGCCGGGACGTCGGGCGGGAGGCCCCGGTCTGCCGCGACCATACTGGTATTAATACTGGCCGTCAATGAAAGACATCTGGTATTGTACTGGTATGCCTACTGAGTCGCCGCTCCCGCGCGGCCTTCTCGACGCCGACGCGCTGCCGCTGTACGCGCAGGTCGCCGCGCGCCTGATGGACGACATCACCGCCGGGGGCGCCCGGGCCGGCGACCGGCTCCCCTCGGAACGCGTGCTGGCCGAGCGGTACGCCGTCTCGCGCGTCACCATGCGCTCGGCGCTCGCGGACCTCGCCGGCCGGGGCGTGATCGAGTCGTCCCCGGCCCGGGGCTGGTTCCTCACGAGCACCGGCACGAGCACCGGCACGAGCACCGGCACGGGCGCGGGTACGGGTGCGACCGCGGGCGGGGGTGCCGGAGGCGGGGGTGCCGGAGGCGGGACGGCGGAGGCCGGGGACACTCCGGCCGCCGCGCCCGGCGGCCGCTCCGTGCAGGGCTTCGCCGACCACGCGCTGCGCCACGGACTCGCCGCCCGCACCCGGGTGCTGGCCTCCGCGGTGCGCCCGGCCAGGGTCCAGGAGGCCGAGGAACTGCGCATCGCCCCGGGCGCGCCCCTGTTCGAGATGCGGCGCCTGCGCTACCTCGACGACCTGGTGGTGGTCGTCGAGCACAACAGGCTGCCCCTCGCGCTGTGCCCACGGCTCGCCGACACCGACTTCGGCACGGCCTCGCTGTACGCCACCCTGCGCGCGGCCACCCCGGGGCAGTTCCCCCGGGTCGCCGACTACTCGGTCGAGGCCCGCCAGCCCACTCCGGAGGAACGGGAGCTGCTGGAGATCACGGACGTCACACCGGTACTGGTCGCCACCCAGCTGGCGTACAACCAGGACGCCCGCCCGCTGGAACTGACGGTCGCCATCTACCGCGGCGACCGCTACCGCTTCCGGGCCTCGATCACCGACTGAGACCGCCGGTCCGGGCGGCGCGGCACCTTTGCCGACGCCCTGGCCGGGTACGTGGACCGCCACCGGCACCCGGCACCGAAGGAGGCGGCACATGACCCTGGAGCACCCTGCCGAACGCGGCGGCAGCAGACGCGGCCCCTTCGAGCGGTTCGCCGAGCGGGCGTCCAACTTCACCAGCAGCCCGGCGTTCTTCGGGGTCTGCCTGCTGCTGGTCGGCATCGTCATAGGCGTGCACATCGCCAAGGCGCCGCTCACCTGGATGCTGCTCGCCGGTGAGTCCATGACGGCGGTCACCCTTCTGCTGCTGGCGCTGCTGAAGAACAGTGAGCGCAGGGCCGAGCACGCCGTGCAGCGCAAGCTCGACGCCATAGCCGCCGCCCTGCTGGAGTCCCAGCAGGGCGAACCCGGCCCGGCCCAGCGCTCCCTGCGCACGGCCATCGGCATCGAGGAGCAGACCTGAGCGGGACGGGTGGGCGTGCCCGAAGCGGGTGTGCCGACGGGATGCATTGACCTGCGGCGGACGAGCGTTCCTTCGGTGCAGGCCGCGTAGCCCTGGTGACCGGAAGGGAAAGAGTTCCGCATGACGCCGAAGCAGCCCAGGACCGAACTCGACGCCCGCTACAGCTCTGCCCTCAACCCGCGCCCGGGCGCGGAGAACGTCACCGCCACGGACTGGGCCGAGGCCCAGCGCCGGCTGCGGGACTCCGAGGTCTTCTGGATCACCACGATCCGGCCGGACGGCCGCCTGCACGTCACCCCGCTGATCGCCGCCTGGCACGACGGGGCACTGCACTTCAGCACCGGGGCGGGGGAGCAGAAGGCGAAGAACCTGGCCGCCAATCCCCACTGCGCACTGACCACGGGGCACAACTCACTCTCCGAAGGCCTCGACATCGTGGTCGAGGGCACGGCGGAGCGGGTCACGGATCCGGCCCGGCAGGACGAGGTCCTGGCCGCGTTCGAGGCACAGTACGGGGACCACATCACCTCGCCGGAGGGGGTGTTCCACGGCTTCGGCGACAGCATCCGCGAGGGCGCCGACCTGCTGTTCGCGGTGGCACCCGGCACGGCGTACGGCTTCGGGCACGACGGCCAGGTGTTCAGCCACACCCGCTACACCTTCCAGCGGGCCCGCGCCGTGGAGCCGCAGCATCGGGGTACTCGGCCCGCATGACGGAGAATGCGCAGGTCAACGCCTCGTACTGGCTTCAGACGGCGCCGGGTGGGGTGCCGCGCCCCGCCCTCGCGGAGGACCTGGAAGCCGATGTCGTCGTGATCGGCGCCGGAGTCGCCGGGCTCAGCGCGGCCTGGGAGCTGGGGCGGGCCGGGCGCCGGGTCGCGGTGCTGGAGGCCGGGCGGGTCGCCGCCGGCGTCACCGGGCACACCAGCGCGAAGCTGACCGCCCTGCACACGCTGATCTACGACCGGCTGCGCCGTACCCGCGGCCCGGAGGGCGCACGCCTGTACGCCCGCTCGCAGTCCGAGGCCGTCGAGCGGGCCGCCCACGTCGTGGCGGACCTGGGCATCGACTGCGACTGGGAGACCCGGGACGCGTACACGTACGTCCGTGACCCGGGCCGGGTGGACGAGCTGCGGGCCGAGGCGGACGCGGCGCGGGAGGCGGGGCTGCCCGCGTCGTTCGTGACGGAGACGGGGCTGCCGTTCCCGGTCGCGGGCGCGGTCCGGGTGACCGGGCAGGCCCAGTTCCATCCCCGCAAGTACCTGCTGGCCCTCGCCGAGGACCTGGAGGCGCACGGCGGCCTGATCTTCGAGGGCACCCCCGTCCACGGTCTGGACGAGGGCACGCCGTGCCGCGTGTCGACCGGCACCGGGTTCACCGTCACCGCCCGGGACGTCGTGGTCGCCACGCACTACCCGGTCTTCGACCGGGCGCTGCTCTTCGCCCGCCTCTCCCCGCGCCGCGAGCTGGTCGTCGCCGGGAGCGTCGAGGCGGACAGCGACGTCGACGGCATGTTCATCACGCCGGAGGACAACACCCGCTCGGTCCGTACGGCACCGCTGGACGGCGCGGACGCCGACCCGGGGCGCCGGCTGCTCGTCGTCACCGGCGAGCACTTCACGCCCGGCACGGGCGACACCCGGGAGCGCTTCGCGCGCCTGTCCGCGTGGGCGCGCGAGCACTTTCCCGGCGTCGACCTCACCCACGCCTGGGCCACCCAGGACATCGACCCCTCCGACACCGTGCCGATGGTGGGCCCCCTGCACCCGGGGGCACGGCACACGTACGTCGCCACCGGCTTCGGCGGCTGGGGGCTGAGCGGCGGCATGATGGCGGGCCGGCTGCTCACCGCGTCGATCACCGGCGAGGAGTGCGCGTGGGCGGGACTGTACGACCCGCGCCGGCTGCGTACGGCGGTGCGCGAGGCGCCCGCGCTGCTCAGGGCGCAGGCCGAGGTGGCCGGTCACTTCGTCGGCGACCGGCTGCGGCCCGTACCGCCGGTGGACGCGCTGCCGCCGGGCGAGGGCGCGGTGGTCAGGGCGGGCGGCGACCGGCTGGCGGTCTACCGGGACGAGGCGGGCGCGCTGCACGCCCTTTCGGCACGCTGCACGCACCTCGGCTGTCTGGTGGCCTTCAACGCGGCCGAACGCGCCTGGGAGTGCCCCTGCCACGGTTCCCGCTTCGACACGGACGGCAAGGTGATCGAGGGCCCGGCGACCAAGCCCCTGAAACGACGCGACATCTGACCCGACGCCGTCGCGAGGGCAGGGTCACACCGGTGGCCCGGCCCACAGGCAGTGGCAGTCGTCCCGGCTCACCGCCCCCAGAGGCGAGAACCCGCGGCGGTGCGCTCATGGACGCCCTCTACCGTCAGGAGGTCCGTCCCGCCCGCCAGTCGTGCGGCTGGGGCCCCGTCCCCGAGCGCAGGAGCCACCCGCATGAACCCTGCATCCGTCCTGCCCGCCATGCCCGGCGCCGCTCCCGTCCCCGGTCTGGCATCCGCGTGGCGGTGGTCGCCGAACCCGATGTTCACCTTCACCGCCGCACTTTCCACCGACGGTCGGCACAACTTGCAGGTCAACGTACGTGGCCGCTACGACGAGGTGCTCGTCACGGCGCTGCTCGCCCACGCTCGCGCCCATGACGACACCTTCGTGGGGAAGGGACGGCCCCTGGTGGCCGTCGGGGGCTTCCACCACGACGGGAGGCGGTTCGACACCGTAGGGGTGGCCGTCCCCGAAGTGCACGGCTACCACGCCACCGAGAACCCGGAGCTGTCCGCCCTCACCTACGCCGTCTTTCCCGCCTACGCCAGTGAGATCTCCGGCGGGGAGAACGAGGAGGAGGCCTGGGGCAGGTTCCGCAAGATGCTCCAGCCGAACAAGCTCGACCGTACCGAGGTGCCGTTCGTCAAGATGCGCTACGACAACACCCGTACCCAGAGCATGAGCAAGGGCGACGCCCGCGGCTTCGCGCCCGTGGACACGCTCGTGCGGGAACTGGAGCTGCTCGACGGTGCTCCCGGCAGCTTCGTCGAGTGGGAGAACCGGCACGGCGCCGTCCGGCGTGTGAACAGCACCGACGACGGACTCGAACTGATGCATGACAGGGGGCGGGAACCCGTGAACCCCGGCCGACTGGAGGCCGTGGCCCGCACCAGCGTTCAGTGACGCACCGTCCATTCGACCCGGCGTTCCTCCGGCGCGAAGCGCAGTAAATCGCTGGTGGGCCTCGCGGGACGCCGCTAGAGTTCTGTTCGTTCCGGTGGCTGCTCTGCCGCCGCTGCTCGCTGTACGTGACCCGGGAGGTGTTGACCGATGGCTGTCGTTGCGAAGGGCGCTGCCCGCATCCAGGAATCCGTCAAGTCCACCTCCGTGGCCGCCGGCTGACACCACTTCCCGCAGTTCTCCCGGCCGGGGCCGCCCCTCGAAGGGTCACCCCTTGTCTTCCCACGCTTCCACCCCGTCCACCTCCCCCTCCTCCGCCCTGACCCCCTACGGCTGGGACGAGGACTGGGCCGACGCCTTCTCCCCGTACGCCGCCGAAGGGCTCCTGCCCGGCCGCGTCGTACGGGTCGACCGGGGCCAGTGCGACGTCGTCACCGCCGACGGCACCGTGCGGGCCGACACCGCGTTCGTCACCCCGCACGACCCCCTGCGGGTCGTCTGCACCGGCGACTGGGTCGCCCTCGAACCGGACGGCAACCCGCGCTACGTACGCACATGTCTGCCGCGTCGTACCGCCTTCGTGCGCTCCACCTCCTCCAAGCGGTCCGAGGGGCAGATCCTCGCCGCCAACGTCGATCACGCGATCGTCGCCGTGTCGCTCGCGGCCGAGCTGGACCTCGCCCGGATCGAGCGGTTCCTCGCGCTCGCCTGGGAGTCCGGGGCGCAGCCCGTGGTCGTCCTCACCAAGGCCGACCTCGTGCCCGACCCGGTGACCCTGGCCCATCTCGTCCAGGACGTGGAGACCAGCGCGCCCGGCGTGCCGGTGCTCACCGTCAGCGCCGAGCAGGGCGAGGGGCTCGACGTGCTGGGCGCCGTCGTCGGCGGCGGCACGGCGGTGCTGCTCGGACAGTCCGGCGCCGGCAAGTCCACGCTCGCCAACGCCCTGCTCGGCGAGGACGTCATGGACGTCCAGCGGATCCGGGACGTCGACGGCAAGGGACGGCACACCACGACCACCCGCAACCTGCTCGCCCTGCCCGGCGGCGGCGTGCTGATCGACACCCCGGGGCTGCGCGGCGTCGGCCTGTGGGACGCGAGCAGCGGCGTCGGGCAGGTGTTCGCCGAGATCGAGGAGCTGGCCCGGGACTGCCGGTTCCACGACTGCGCCCACGAGCGCGAGCCGGGCTGCGCCGTCCTCGGCGCCCTCGACTCCGGCGAGCTGCCCGAACGGCGGCTGGAGAGCTACCGCAAGCTGATGCGGGAGAACCAGCGCATCATCGCCAAGACCGACGCCCGGGTGCGGGCGGAGATGCGCAAGGAGTGGAAGCGCCGGGGCGCCATGGGCCGGGCGGCGATGGAGGCCAAGCGGGGCGGCGGCCCCCGGTAGCCGCCCGCTCCGGCCACGCTCGGACGTCATGTCCGATGCCATGTCCGATTTCCGCCAGCCCGGTCCGCCGGACTGGCGGAGACTGGACAGCGTGACCGGGACAGCACAGCGCACAGCGCACGAGGACAGCAGGTACGAGGCCGTACGCAGCCGGGACGCCCGGTTCGACGGCGCGTTCTTCTTCGCCGTGCGCACGACCGGCATCTACTGCCGGCCCAGCTGCCCGGCGGTCACGCCGAACCGGCGCAACGTGCGGTTCTTCGCGACGGCGGCCGCCGCGCAGGGCTCGGGGTTCCGGGCCTGCCGGCGGTGCCGCCCCGACGCCGTACCGGGCTCGGCGGACTGGAACGTCCGCGCCGACGTCGTCGGCCGCGCCATGCGGCTGATCGGGGACGGCGTCGTCGACCGCGAGGGCGTCGCCGGACTCGCCGTCCGCCTCGGCTACAGCGCCCGCCAGGTGCAGCGGCAGCTCACCGCCGAGCTGGGCGCCGGGCCCGTCGCCCTCGCCCGGGCCCAGCGGGCGCACACCGCGCGCGTCCTGCTCCAGACCACCGGACTGCCGGTCACCGAGATCGCCTTCGCCTCCGGGTTCGCCAGCGTGCGGCAGTTCAACGACACCATCCGGGCCGTGTACGCGGCCACCCCGAGCGACGTCCGCGCCGCCGCCCCGGCGGCCGACCGGGCGGCCTCCCGCACCGCCACCCCGTCCGCCGGCGTCCCGCTGCGCCTCGCCCACCGCGGCCCCTACCAGGCCGGACCCGTCTTCGACCTGCTCCAGCGGGAGGCCGTCGCCGGCGTGGAGGAGGTGAGCGGCCCGCCCGGCCGGCGCCGCTACCGGCGCACCCTGCGGCTGCCGTACGGCACCGGCATCGTCGCCGTCGAGGAGCGCACGCGCGTCCAGGGCAACGGCGGCGGCTGGCTCGACGCCCGCCTCCACCTCACCGACCTGCGCGACCTGACCACCTCCGTGCAGCGCCTGCGGCGGCTCTTCGACCTGGACGCCGACCCGTACGCCGTGGACGAACGCCTCGGCGCCGACCCCCGCCTCGCCCCCCTGGTCGCCGCCCGCCCCGGGCTGCGCTCACCCGGCACCGCCGACCCCGACGAACTCGCCGTCCGGGCCCTGGCCGGGCGCGCGGCCGCCGAGCGGCTGGTCCAGCGGTACGGCAAGGTCCTCGACGCGCCCTGCGGCACCCTCACCCACCTCTTCCCCGAACCGGCGGTCCTCGCCGCCGCCGAGCCGGACGGCCCCGTGGGCGCGCTCGCCGCCGCCCTCGCCGACGGCACCGTACGACTGGACCCGGGCGCCGACCGGGACGACGCCGAACGCGCCCTGCTCGCCGTGCCCGGCCTGGACGCCCGGACGGCCGCCGTCGTCCGCACCCGCGCCCTCGGCGACCCCGACACCGCCCCGCCCGACCCGACCGTGCCCGACAGCTGGCGCCCCTGGCGCTCGTACGCCGTGAACCACCTGCGCGCCGCAGGAGACTGGGAGCAGGACCGATGACCACGACCACCACCGGCACGTCCGTGACGTACTGGACCGAGACCGACAGCCCCGTCGGAACGCTGCTCCTCACCGCGGCCCCGGACGGCGCGCTCACCTCGCTGTCCGTGCCCGGGCAGAAGGGCGGCCGGAGCGTCCAGGACGACTGGCGGCACGACACCGGGCCCTTCCGGGCGGCCGAGGAGCAGCTCGCCGCCTACTTCGCCGGTGAGCCGACGGGCTTCCGGCTGCCGCTGCGCGCCGAGGGCACCGCCTTCCGGGAACGGGTGTGGGCCGCCCTCGACGACGTCCCCTACGGGGCGACCACCACCTACGGCGAGATCGCGGCGCGCATCGGTGCCTCCCGGCCCGCGGTCCGCGCCGTCGGCGGCGCGATCGGTGCCAACCCGCTGCTCATCCTGCGCCCCTGCCACCGGGTGATCGGCGCCGACGGTTCCCTGACCGGATACGCGGGCGGCCTGGACCGCAAGACCCGGCTGCTCACCCTGGAGGGAGCCCTGAGGGAGCGGTCCGGCCGGTCCTAGCCGGCCAGTACCGCCCCCACCCACGCCCCGGTGATCAGCAGGCAGGCGAACAGCTCCGCCAGCACGTCGGCGCCGCCCGAGCGCATCGCCGTCCGCAGCGCGGCCTTCGCCTCGCCGTGCCGGCCGAGCCGCAGCCGCTCGGCGAGGTAGATGCCGCCCATGAAGCCGGGGATCGCGCCGAGCACCGGAATCAGGACGAAGCCGATGACCGCGCCCGCGCCGCCGTACGCGGTGAGCCGGCGCATCGCCTCGTCCCGGCGGCGCCTGCGGGTCGGCAGCGCCCAGCGCACCGCCTGGGCCAGCAGCAGGACGACGGTGGCACCGACGAGCACGGCCCACGCCAGCGCTTGCGGATCCTTCAGCGCCCACCACAGGACCCCGGCCCACACCAGCCACGACCCGGGCAAGCCGGGAATCAGGACGCCGCACAGCCCGAGCAGAATGACCAGGCCGGTCAGCAGGAGGTCCCACGCTCCCATCTGTCCAGGGTGCAGGAGTCCGGCCCGGTCCGCAGATGTCGGCGCGGGGGCGAGGCCGGGCGCGGTCGGGGGTCAGCCCTCCCTGGCGACCCAGCCCCTCTCGTACGCGTGCCAGCCCAGCTGGAGCCGGGTCGTGACCCCGGTCAGTTCCATCAGGCGCTTCACCCGGCGCTGTACGGTCCGCAGGCCCAGGTCGAGCTGCTTGGCGACGCTGGCGTCGGTCAGCCCGGCCAGCAGCAGGGAGAGGATCTCCAGATCGGTGCCGTCGGGGGCTTCCGGGCCGTGCTCGGTCACACCGGAGGCGCCCAGGCGCAGCGGCAGCGCCTCCCGCCACACCGCCTCGAACAGGCCCGACAGCAGCTCCAGAAGCCCGCTGGCGTGCACCACCAGCGCGGCGGGCTCCGAGGAACGCGCGGTCAGCGGCACCAGGGCGAGCGCCCGGTCGGCGACCACCAGCTTGGTCGGCACCCGGTCCACCACCCTCACCTGCTCGTCCCGGCCCAGCGCGGCGCTCAGCTCGGTGATGCCGGTCGGCTGGTCCAGCACCGACCGCTCGACCACCACCCGGTAGCGGACACCGCGGCCGGTGGCCTGCTCCTCCGCGTCGTTCTCCATGCCGGTGACGGCGACCGGGTTGCCGGTGACCAGCGCGCACACCTCCTCGGTCGCGCCCAGCTGGAGCTGGAGGAAACGCTGGGCGACCGCCGAGCCGCCGGTCACCACCTCCACCAGGTCGTGCACCGCGGGCTCGGCCGCCGCCGCCCGGTACTCCTCCGCCAGCAGCGCCGCCGCCAGCTCCGCCTTCTCCAGTTCGTGCCGCTGCTGGGTGAGCAGCGCGCCCAGCGCCACGCCCGGCGGCGCGGCGACCCAGCGGCCGGGACGGCCCGAGGACTGGGCGGCCAGACCGTTCTGCTCCAGCCTGCGCAGCGCGCGCTCGGTGTCCCGCTCACCCAGCGCCAGCCGCCTGGCCAGGTCGGGCACGTCGGCGGCGCCCAGGGACACCAGCGCCCGGTACGCCGACTCGTGCGTGTCCTCCAGCCCCAGCACTCCCAGCATCAGCCGTCGTCCCTCCCCGAGAAACCAGCGTCCGTGGCGGAAAACGGCCACGGCGCAAACCCGCCTCCGCACATCATCGCCGTACCGCCGGTCACTCTGCCAAGGTGGCGACGCCGAGCGGTTCTCCCGTGGGGGGTGGGACCGCTCGGCCACTTCCGCCGGAATTTCCCGATGCCCCGTTTCCATCCCGCTCCTTCGGTGGACAATCAGGAGCATGAGTCAGCAGGGGGGAAGGCCCACCGGTCCTGAGGACGACTGGTGGGGGCAGCTGTACGACGACTCCACCGACGACACCGGCCCCACGGCCGCACCGGATTCCCTGGACGACCGCTTCGCCTCGGCGTCCGGCACGGTGACGGACGGCTCGGGCAACGGCCCGCCCACCGTCCCGGGCCCCCGGGCCGGCTCCCGCCGGGAGCCCCCACCCGCGCCACCGGCCGCCCCGCCCAACCTCCCGCCCCCACCGGCCGGGAGCCCGGCGCCCTCGCGCCCGGACCACCCGCGATCCCCTGCGCCACCGCCGGCCGCCGCACAGCCGGCGGACGGCTCACACCCGGCCGCGCCCCGGGAAGGCGCACAGCCCCAGGACGGCCCAGGATCCGCCCCCTCCCCGGACAGGCCCCCGGCCGATTCGCGGCCCCCGGCCCCACCACCGTCCGCGCCGCCCCCGGACCCCCCGCGCCCCGGCTCGTCGTCCCCCGCACGCCCGCAGCCCGCACCGCCCTGGCAGCCCCTGCCCTCCGTGCCCCCGCAGCCCGAGCCGCCCCGGCAGCCCCCGGCTCAGCCGTCCCCGCAGCCCGGGTCACCCCGGCAGGCATCGGCCGCGCCGTCCCCGCAGCCCGAGCCGCCTCCGCCACCATCGGCACCGGGCGCGGTGCCCGGGCAGCCGCGTGGGCGTACCGCCTCCGGGAGTGGGCCCGCGGATCTCCGCGAGCCGCCGGAGGTGGGGTTGCCGCCGTTGCCGCCCCCGTTCCTTCCGTCGGTGGCGCCACGGCCGCTGCCGGAACCGGGCGCCGGGGCCGCGCGGGACTTCGTCGGGTCCGGACCGCCCACCTACGACCCCGAGCCCACCGCCCTGCCGGCCGCCGACCCCGACGGGCTCGACGACCTGGTGCCGGACACCGTGCTGGACGGCGCCCGGTACGGGACGTGCACCCTGCGGGCCGTCTCGGTGCGCGGCGACTCCGCCCGGTACCGGGGCGAGCCGCGGCGCGACGCGCTGCTCGTCGCCCGGTTCGGCGCGGGCGAGCACGCGCTGGTCCTGGTGGCGATGGCCACCGGCACCCGTGCGACCGCCGGGGCGCACCGGGCGGCGGCCGAGGTCTGCCGGTGGATCGGAGCCGCCGTGGGCCGCAGCCACGCCCGGCTCGCCGAGGACCTGCGGGCCGCCCGCCGCGGCGACCTCAAGTCCGGCCTGCACCGCCTCACCGACCGCAGCCTCGGCCGGCTCCGCGCGGGCGCCGCCGAACAGGGCCTGTCCCCGCAGGAGTACGCCGCCTCCCTGCGCTGCCTGATACTCCCCGCCGACCCCGCCTGCCGCACCAGGGTGTTCTTCGGAGTCGGCCCCGGCGGACTGCTGAGGCTGCGCGACGGCACCTGGCGGGACATGGAGCCGACCGCGGGCGACGTCACCGGTGAGCCCGTCCTCGGCTTCGGCTCGCTGCCCAGGGGGACGCCCGCCGACCGGCCGAGCGAGACACCCGACGGCGACCGGCTCACCATGGACCTCGGCGTCGCCGCGCCCCCGGGCCCGTACGACGCGCCGCCCCCCGACGAGCCGCCCCGCCGCCCGTTCCGCTTCCGGGCCTCCGTAGCCCGCCCGGGTGATGTGCTGCTGATGTGCACCACGGGCCTGGCCGAGCCGATGCTGACCGAGCCCGAGCTGGGCGGGCTCCTCGCCCGGCGGTGGACGGGCCGCACCCCGCCCGGACTCGGGGACTTCCTCGCCGACACCGGCGTCCGGGTCAAGGGGTACGCGGACGACCGTACGGCGGCCGCCGTTTGGGAGGCGTGAGGCCGCTCGCTGTGCCATACGTAGAGCCATGGCCAAACAGAACGTCGCGGAACAGTTCGTCGACATCCTCACCCGCGCCGGGGTCGAACGCCTCTACGGAGTCGTCGGCGACAGCCTGAACCCGGTCGTGGACGCCGTGCGTCGGCACAAGGGCATCGAATGGGTGCACGTCCGGCACGAGGAGACCGCCGCCTTCGCCGCCGGCGCGGAGGCCCAGATCACCGGGAAGCTGGCCGCGTGCGCCGGCTCCTGCGGCCCCGGCAACCTCCACCTCATCAACGGGCTCTACGACGCCCACCGCTCCATGGCCCCCGTCCTCGCCCTCGCCTCGCAGATCCCGTCCAGCGAGATCGGCCTGGGCTTCTTCCAGGAGACCCACCCCGACCAGCTGTTCCGCGAGTGCAGCCACTACAGCGAGCTGATCTCCAGCCCGAAGCAGATGCCGAGGCTGCTCCAGACCGCCATCCAGCACGCCGTCGGCCAGGGCGGCGTCAGCGTCGTCTCGCTGCCCGGCGACATCGCGGACGAGCCCGCCCCCAAGGAGGCCGCCGAGACGGCACTCGTCACCTCCCGGCCGACCGTCCGCCCCGGCGACGAGGAGATCGACCGCCTGGTGCGGATGATCGACGACGCCGACCGGGTCACCCTGTTCTGCGGCAGCGGCACGGCGGGCGCGCACGCCGAGGTGATGGAGTTCGCGGAGAAGATCAAGTCCCCGGTGGGGCACGCGCTGCGCGGCAAGGAGTGGATCCAGTACGACAACCCGTTCGACGTGGGGATGAGCGGTCTGCTCGGCTACGGCGCGGCCTACGAGGCCACCCACGAGTGCGACCTGCTGCTCCTGGTCGGCACGGACTTCCCGTACAACGCCTTCCTGCCCGACGACGTCAAGATCGCGCAGATCGACGTCCGGCCGGAGCACCTGGGCCGGCGTTCCACGCTGGACCTCGCGGTGTGGGGCGACGCCCGGGAGACCCTGCGCTGTCTGATCCCGCGGGTGCGGGAGAAGCACGACCGGCGCTTCCTCGACCGGATGCTCAAGAAGCACGCGGACGCGCTGGAGGGCGTCGTCAAGGCGTACACCCGCAAGGTCGACAAGCACGTCCCGATCCACCCCGAGTACGTGGCCGCCGTGCTGGACGACCTGGCCGACGACGACGCGGTGTTCACGGTGGACACCGGCATGTGCAACGTCTGGGCCGCCCGTTACATCTCGCCCAACGGGCGGCGCCGCATCATCGGTTCGTTCTCGCACGGCTCGATGGCGAACGCGCTGCCGATGGCGATCGGCGCCCAGTTCACCGACCGGCGCCGGCAGGTCGTCTCGATGTCCGGCGACGGCGGGTTCACCATGCTCATGGGCGACTTCCTCACCCTGGTCCAGCACGATCTGCCGGTGAAGGTCGTCCTCTTCAACAACTCCTCGCTCGGCATGGTCGAGTTGGAGATGCTGGTCGCGGGCCTGCCCTCGCACGGCGTGGCCAACAAGAACCCCGACTTCGCCGCCGTCGCCGAGGCGTGCGGCGCCTTCGGGGTGCGGGTGGAGAAGCCGAAGGATCTGCCGGGCGCGCTGAAGGCCGCGTTCAAGCACAGGGGCCCGGCCCTCGTCGACGTCGTCACCGACCCCAATGCGCTGTCCATCCCGCCGAAGATCAGCGCCGACATGGTCACCGGCTTCGCGCTGTCCGCCTCCAAGATCGTCCTGGACGGCGGGGTCGGGCGCATGCTCCAGATGGCCCGCTCGAACCTGCGCAACGTACCGCGGCCGTGACCGGACGTGGCGGTCACCGCCAATCCGTATGACTGCCGGGCGCCCGAATGGGCAAGGCTTCCCCCGTGAGGATGTTCGACCGTGAACAGGCTCGACCAGGAGGGGGAGACGACATCAGCACGCCGACGGGGGACATGAGGAAGCGGGCGGCACCGGACCTCAGGCGGCGGCTCGGCCGGGCGGACCTGCGGGCGGTGCCCGAGGCCCGGCGGGCCCTGCGCGAGCTGCTGCGGCACTGGGGCGGGCCCGGGCAGTCGGAGATAGCCGAACTGCTCACCAGCGAGCTGGTCACCAACGCGCTGGTCCACACCGACGAGGGCGCCGTCCTGACCGCCACGGTCGGGCCGCGCGCGCTGCGGGTCGAGGTGCGGGACTACGTCGGCAGGCCGCCCCGGCCGCGCACCCCCGACCCGGAGGAGAGCACCAACGGCAGAGGACTGGTCCTGGTGCGCTCGCTGGCCGACGACTGGGGCGTACGGCCCTGCGAGGTGGGCAAGTCGGTCTGGTTCGAACTGGACGCCGAAGCCGCCTGAGGCGCCGGCGGACCGGCGCCTCAGGCGGCTTCACGTCGGTGTGCGGTCCGTCAGCCGAACTGCTGCTCCAGGTCCTTGAGCTTGCGCTCCAGGGAGTCCAGGCGCGGCAGGGCCTGGGTGTCGTCCTCCGCGGTGAGGTCGACGGTGACCTGCTCGGTCCCGCCCCGCACCGGCTGGAGGGAGGGACGCTGGCGTACCGGCAGCTCCGGAGCCGATATCGCAGGCTCCGCGGTGGCGCGCTCGGTGCCCCGCTCCACCTGCTGCACCTCGACCTCGACCTGACGGCCGCCGCGGCCGGGGAAGCCCCGGTGGCCGTGGCCGCGGCTGATCGCCTTGAGCTGGGCCCGCTCCAGGCGCTCCTGCTCGCGCCGCCGCTGCTTGGTCTCCTCCTTCTGGCGCCGGTCGTCGCGCACCTCCTCGACCGCCTCGTCGAGGCTGCGCACGCCCTCGAGGAGCATCAGCGACCAGGCGCGGTACGTCTCCCGGGGGGCCCGCAGCCAGCGCACCATGCGGATCTGCGGCAGCGGACGCGGCACCAGGCCCTGCTCGCGCAGCGCGGCCCGGCGGGTCTGCTTCAGCGCCCGGTCGAACAGCACGGCCGCCGACAGGGACATGCCCGCGAAGAAGTGCGGGGCACCCGCGTGGCCGAGGCCGCGGGGCGCGTGCACCCAGTTGAACCAGGCCGCGGCGAACGCGAAGGTCCACACGAGTATGCGCGAGCCGAGCGCCGCGTCACCGTGGCTGGCCTCGCGCACCGCGAGGACGGAGCAGAACATGGCCGCCCCGTCGAGACCGAACGGGACCAGGTACTGCCAGCCGCCGCTCAGGCCGAGGTTCTGCTCGCCGAAGCCGACCAGGCCGTGGAAGGAGAGCGCCGCGGCGACCGCGGCACAGCAGAAGAGCAGGACGTAGGAGACGGTGCCGTACAGGGCCTCCTTGCGCCTGCGCCGCTCCTCCATCCGCTCCCACGAGTCGTCCGCGCCCGCGTCCTTCCCCGGGGCACGCTTGCCGCGCGCGAGCACCGCCACCGCCGCCAGCATGCCCAGGAGCAGCACGGCGCCCGGAAGCAGCCAGTTCAGCGATATGTCGGTCAATCTCATCTGGGGTCCCTTGCAGTGGGATAGGGCGTAACGCCCGCCATGGTGGCCCAAACCCAGCGGCCCTCAGAGGGTTTCGCGGCAAGAGGCCGCCAAGGGAGTGCGAGGGGGTGCCCAGGGCGGCGTTCTGCTCGAACTGCCGCATGAGGGGCGGGAGTTGAGTTCGAATAAGACTACCCGTACGAGTGGTTCGGCGGAAACCAGCCGCGACGCGTGGGGGAGTTGTGAATCGACGTCGGGATCCTAGCCGACGATCTTGGAGGGGAGGGTGCGGGGTACCGCTCAACCCGCCGTGGCGAGCAGCTTGTTCACGCGGTCCGCGTCGCAGGTGCGCGGGCAGGTGGCGCAGGTGTCCTCGGGGCGCAGGGTGTAGAACATGCAGCAGCTCGCCCGGTCCCGGGTGTGCAGCGGTTCGCCGTCCGGCCCCTTCAGCTCGCGGAAGGCCGCGTCACCGACGTAGGGCTTGGTCGCGCCCGGCAGCAGCAGTTCCAGCTCGTGCCGCGCCCGCTCCTGCTCGCCCAGCAGGTGGGCGACGTACCACAGGCCCTCCACGACCTCGTCGGTCGCCATGCCCCACAGGGCGCGTCCGCGCCGCCGCATGCGGGGGCCGAATCCGGCCAGGACCGGCTCCAGGTGCTCGGCGACCGAGGCCCGCACCTCGGCGCGCAGTGCCTCCTCGTCCGCGACCACCCGGGCGCCGGGCAGCGCGGCGGCCGGGTCCCCGGGCAGACAGGCGAAGCCCGCGCCGCGCACCGCCATGCGGCCCAGCGGCAGGCCCTCGGCGGTGCGGTCGTAGGCGACGTGGGCCGCGGGGTAGCGGGGCACCCTGCGGTGCAGGAACCACGGCACGGTGATCAGCAGGCAGGCGGGCCACGCGTACCGGTGCAGTCCGAAGCTCGCGATCACGTCCGGGCGGGCCCGCTGCCCGTAGTCCCGCAGCACCTGCGCCTCGTCCCAGGCGAGGAAGTCCGCCAGCTCCGCCCCGCCCGCGGCGAGCGCGTCGCCGCTGACCCAGCCACCGCCCCGCGGGACCTCGCCGTCGGCTTCCAACTCGGTGACGCCCAGTCCCGGAAGAGCCGCCGACAGGCGCGCGTAGGCGTCCGTGAGGGCCGTGCGGGCGACAGGCATGCGGGACCACCGATCCGAACCGGGAGGACGGGCTGCTTAAAGGTAAGCCTTACCTTACCCAAGATGTTTGGGATTTGAACTGACGCCCCCTGCGCTTATGGTGCTTGACGGACAGGTGACAACCCGCCGTAATGACCCCAAGTACCGACACGTCCCACAGGAGGACCCGTGAGGCCCAGCGCGCAGGGTGCCCCTGAGGCGGAGGCCGCCGCCCAGGTGCGGGTGCCGGCCCAGCAGCGGGCCGCGGACGTGGACCGGGCGGGGAACGCGGACCGGTCCAGGACGCGCGGCGCCGGGGAACCGGTCGCCACCGCGCGCGGCGAGCACACCCACGGCGAACCCCCGCCGCCCCGCCCGCGCCCCCTCGTCCAGCGCTCCTCCGTACGCGGGCAGGTCCTCGACGCCCTGCGCACCGCCCTGGTCACCGGCGAGCTGCGCCCAGGCGAGGTCTACTCGGGGCCCGCGCTCGGCGAACGGTTCGGCGTCTCGGCCACCCCCGTACGGGAGGCCATGCAGCAGCTCGCCCTGGAGGGCGCCGTCGAGGTCGTCCCCAACCGGGGCTTCCGCGTCGTCGAGCGCGGCGACCGCGAACTGGCCGAGCTGGCCGAGGTCCGGGCGCTGATCGAGGTCCCGGTCTGGCTGCGCCTGGCCCGCACGGTGCCCGCCGAGCGCTGGGCTCAGCTGCGCCCCCTCGCCGAGGCCGCCGTCCGGGCCGCGTCCGCCGGCTGCCCGGCCACCTACGCCGAGGCCGACCGCGCCTTCCACCGCGCGGTGCTCGCGCTGGCCGGCAACGAGCAGCTCGTGCACATCGCCGGCGACCTGCACCGCCGCGCCCAGTGGCCGCCGGCCGGCCTCCCCGCGGCACGCGGCCGGGCCGACCTGATCGCCGACGCGCACGAGCACACGGCCCTGCTGGACGCGCTGATCGCCGACGACCAGGAGCTGGTGCGGACCCTGGTGGGGGAGCACTTCACCGGGGCCCGCTGAGCGAGGGCGCCCCGGGGACGCCCCGGCCCGTTACGGGACCTCCTGCCGTTCCGTGCGGCCGGCCGGTACGCGCGCGCCGTTCTTCCCCGGTTCGCCGGACCTCCCGGAGCGGGACCCCGCGTCGCGGCCGTGCAGCTGGATGGCCAGCGGGGAGGCGGTGAAGACCGACGAGTACGTGCCCACCGCCACGCCGATCAGCAGCGCGAGCGCGAAGTCGGTGAGCGAGCCGTCGGCCAGGACCGCCAGCGAGGCGAGGATGAGGACCGCGCCCATGCCCGTGTTGACCGTGCGCGGGAGGGTCTGCAGGATCGCGTCGTTGGTGAGCCGGTCGAAGGGTGTCTTCCGCTCCCGGCCCATCAGTTCCCGGACGCGGTCGAAGAGGACCACCGAGTCGTTGACCGAGTAGCCGATCACGGTCAGCAGCGCGGCCAGGAACACCCCGTCCACCGGCTTGCCCAGCCAGGCGAACACCCCTACCAGGACGACCACGTCGTGGGCGAGCGCGCCGACCGCCGCCGTGCCGAACAGCAGGCGGAACCGGGCCGCGAGGTACGCCAGCTGGGCGGCCAGTGCCAGGGCGAGGGCGATCAGGGCGTCCCGGCGCAGCTCCTCGCCGAGGCTCGGGCCGATCAGCTCGTCGCGGACCCGCTCCGCCCCGCCGCCCAGACCGGCGACGGTCCGGGTGACGGTCGCCGCCTCGGCGTCGGTCAGTTCCTCCGTGCGCACCGTGAGGTCGCCGTCGCCGGAGGACTGGACGACGGCGCGCGGGAAGCCCGCGTCGGCGAGGGCGTCCCGGGCCCGGTCGGCATCGACCGGGGTGGCGGTGGAGTACTCGACGAGCCGTCCGCCGGTGAACTCGATGCCGAAGTCCAGGCCCCGCACCAGGATGCCGGAGCCCGCCACCACGAGGACGACCAGGGAGGCCGCCAGCCAGCGGCGCGGGCGGCGCATCAGGAACGGGTCCCGGCGCAGCAGGACGTCACGGACCGGACCGGTGGAGGAGATGCCGGTGACGCGCGGGCGGCGGAGGACGGCCGGGCGGCCGGCGGCGAACTCGGCCAGCACGCGGGTGATCACCAGGGCGCTGACCATGGAGGCCAGCACACCGATCCCGAGGGTGACGCCGAAGCCCTTCACCGGGCCGGAGGCCAGGAAGAACAGCAGGGCGGCGGCGATCAGCGTGGTGACGTTGGAGTCGGCGATCGCGCTGAAGGCGCTGCGGAAACCTGCGGTCAGCGCCGACCGCGTGCTCGGCCCGGTACGGGCGGCCTGTTCCTCGCGGGCCCGTTCGAAGACGAGGACGTTGGCGTCCACCGCCATGCCGATCGCCAGGACGAAGCCGGCCAGGCCGGGCAGGGTGAGGGTCGCGCCGACCGCGGCCAAAGCTGCGTAGGAGATCAGGCCGTAGCAGAGCAGGGCCCCGGTCGCCAGGGCGCCCATGAGCCGGTAGACGACGATGATGAACAGCGCCGTCAGCGCGGTTCCGACGACGGCGGCCCAGGCGCCGGCCGAGATGGCCTCCTCTCCCAGGGTCGCGCCGATGGTGCGCTGCTCGATGGTCTCGACCGGTACGGGCAGGGCGCCGCCCTTGACGAGCAGGGCCAGTTCGCGGGCCTCCGCGTCGTCGAACGAGCCGGTGATCTGCGTGGAGCCGCCGGTGATGCCCGCGCCGCAGGCCACGGAGGGGTCGACCTGCGGTGAGGAGATGATCTTGTCGTCGAGCACGATGGCGACCCGGCGCTGGGTGTCGCCGGCCGGGTGGCAGGCCGCCTCGCCGGTGACCCGGGCCCAGCGGTCGCCGCCCGCGTCCTCGAAGTCGACGGTGACGTGCCAGCCCGCGCCGCCCTGCTGGTCGAAGCGGGCGTCGGCGCCCTTGACGTCCTGCCCGGTCAGTGCGGCGTCCTCCAGCCGCAGGTACTGCCCGGACTCGTCCGGCACCACCCGCTCGCCGTCCTCGGCGTCCGTGGCGTTCTCCGCCGCGCCGAGCACCGGGTGGACGGTGAGCTGCGCGGTGCGGCCCAGCACGTCGGCGGCCCGCTCCGGGTCCTGTACGCCCGGCAGTTCGACGACGACGCGGTTCTCGCCGGAGCGGACGATGGTCGGCTCGGCGACACCGAGGGCGTCGATGCGGCCGCGCAGTACCTCCACGGTGCGGTCGGTGGCCTCACGGTCGGCCTCGGTCGTCTCGGTGGACTTGGTCTCCAGCACGATCTGGGTGCCGCCGCGCAGGTCGAGCCCGAGGCGGACCGGGAGGGTCAGGGCGATGGCCACGGACGCGGCCATCACGGCGAGTGCGACGAGCGCGCGGACGTTCAGGGAACGGGACCGCGAGCGCGTACGGGGGCGGGACGGGGGACGGGAGCGTTTCAACAGGGGCCTCCGGCGGGCACGCCGCGGCGGCGGCCGAGCGCGGCCGCGGCGGAAGAAGGGGAAAGGTCGGGGGTCGAGGTGGCTCACGTGCCGGAGGCAAGGGGTGGTGCCCGACCGCTGTCATGGCTCCTGCGGCCGGGGGAGACCGGCACCGGACCCGGCGCGGCCGCGGTCCGTGCGTGTGCCCCGCGGGCGGTGCCCGCGCCGTGCGCGGTGGCGGTCGCCTGGTGGTCCGGTGCCGTCGGGCCCTCGCCCGGCTGATCGTGCCGAGCCCGGGGCTGGGCGGCGCAGGCCGGAGCGCACCCGTCGTCCGCGTGCAGGTCGGGGGCGGGGTGCGGCAGTGCCGTGGCGGCGGCCACCGCGAGGGGGCCACCGGGACCGACGTGGACGCCGGCGGCGGGCCAGGCGGGGACCAGCGGCAGCAGGACACCGAGCAGGACGGTCAGTACGGACGCGAACCGCCGGCGCATGCACCGTCCTCTTTCGTTGTGGGGGGCCGGCCCTGGGGAGCCCGGGGCTCCGGGGCCGTCAGGGCTCGATGAGACCGGCGCGGATGGCGTACCGGGTCAGGTCCAGGCGGTCGCGCAGGCCCAGCTTGTGCAGCAGGTTGGCCCGGTGCCGCTGGACGGTCTTGACGCTGATGAAGAGGATCTCGGCGATCTCCTTCGAGGAGTGGCCCTCGGCGACGAGCTTGAGGACCTCCTCCTCGCGCGGGGTGACGACGTGGTCGGCGCTCTCCTCGCCGTGCCGGACCCGGTCCAGGTAGTTGCGGATCAGGGCGGTCACGGCCCCCGGGTACAGGAAGGGCTCGTCGCGCATCGCGGCGCGGCAGGCGGCGACCAGGTCGCGGTCGGCGACCGACTTGAGCACGTATCCGCTGGCCCCCGACTTCAGCGCCTGGAACAGGTACTGCTCGTTGTCGTGCATGGTGAGCATCAGGATGCGCAGCTCCGGCCGGAGCGCGGACAGCTCGCGGGCGGCCTGGAGGCCGGTGAGGCGGGGCATCGCGATGTCCAGGACCGCTAGGTCGGCGTCGTGGGCGCGGGCCATGTCGATGGCCTCCGCGCCGTCCCCGGCCTCGGCGACCACCTCCAGGTCCGGCTCCCGGTCGAGGATGAGACGCACACCGCGGCGCACCAGCGCGTGGTCGTCGGCGAGCAGGATGCGGATCTTCGGGTCGGACATGGTCAGGGCTGCTTCCTGGGGACGGGTGCGGTGAGCCGGATCCGGGTGCCGGCCTCCGGCGCCGAGGTGATGTCGAGGGCGGCCCCGATCAGCAGGGCCCGTTCGCGCATGCCGCGGATTCCGGCGCCCTCGCACGCCGCCTCCATGCCGTGGCCGTCGTCGGCGATGGTGAGGGTCACCGCGCCGTCGGCGGGGGAGAGGCTCACCTCCAGCCGCTCGGCGTCCGCGTGCCGGGCGGTGTTGGTCATGCTCTCCTGCGCCACGCGGTAGAGGACCAGCTCGGTCTCCGGGTCCAGCGCGGGCAGATCCGCGTCGAAGCGCCGCACCACCCGCAGACCGGTGTGGGCGGCGAAGTCGTGCGTCAGCGAGGAGAGCGCGCTGATCAGGCCCAGGTCGTCGAGCACGCCGGGCCGCAGTCGGCGCACCAGGCGCCGCACCTCGTCGAGGCTCTCCCGGGTGATCTCCTGGGCCTGCTGAAGCTCCTCGCGCAGCGGCTCCTGGGCGTCGTCCGCCGCGCGGCCCAGCACCAGCAGGATCGCGGTCATACTCTGCCCGACCTCGTCGTGCAGCTCCTGGGCGATGCGGCGGCGCTCCGCCTCCTGGGCGAGCAGCACCCGGGCGGTGCTCGTGGCCCGCTCGTGCTCCAGCCGGTCGAGCATCGCGTTGAAGGTGCGGATCAGCTCGGGCACCTCGCCGCCGCCGGAGACCGGCAGCCGCTGCCCGGGGCGGAGCAGGTCCACCGTGGTCATCAGCCTCGTCAGCCGGTCCAGCGGGGCCAGGCCCCAGCGCAGCAGGGCGCCGTTGGCCACCAGCATCACGGCCAGGCCGCCCACCAGGATGACGGCCTCGGTCAGCAGGACCGGGACGGAGACGGTCACCGGAGCCCACAGCAGCAGTGCCGTGGCGAAGCCCAGCACCACCGCGTTGAGCCCGAAGATCCGCCAGAACAGGGACACCGGGGGTACGCCTCCTTCTGCGACGCTCCGACTGGTACGCCTCCACTGTCGGTCATCGCGCACCCTCGGGAGAGCTGCGGCCCAGGTCGCGACCGCGCAAGCGACCAGCTTCCCCCGTCCGCCGCCGGCGGTCGATGGGGTCCGACCCCCATTTCCGGCCGGCCGCACACCCATACGGCCGCCGGCCCGCACCGCCGAGTGGATCCCGCGACCCCACCGGAATGGGGTCTGCGCCCGATGGGCTTCCGCGCGCGGTCCGGCCATGGTTGGGCAGACCGGGTCCGAACGGCCCGGCGATCGCCGTACCCGCGCTCCGGGAACTCCGGGAACTCCGGGAACTCCGGGACCTCCGAGAAAGAAGAATCACCGTGTCGCTCGACGCCCCCCGTACCGAACCCCGCCCCGAGCGGCTGACCGCCCACGAGGCGCGCCAACGCCTCGAACACGCCCGCGACACCCGGCTGACCCAGCTCCGGGCCCTCGACGAGAGCGGCCAGGCGGACGGCCAGCTCATCGCCGCGCAGCAGGACGCCATCGGACGGGTCCTCAAGGAGATCGAGGCGGCCTTCGCCCGCGTCGACGACGGGACCTACGGCGCCTGCCTGGGCTGCGGCAAGCCCGTCCCGGGGGAGCGTCTGGAGATCCTTCCCTACACGCGGTACTGCGTCGCCTGCCAGCGCCGTGCCGCCGCCTGACCGCGTCGGTCCCCGTCTCCCGCCCTGCCCGAGGGGTGAAGTGTGAACACACAGACCACGGGCCGCCGCGACGCGCGGCTGTCGCCCGAAGACTTCGCCGCGCTCCTGGACAGCCTCCACGAGCAGCGGCTCTTCCGCGAGGAACAGGTGCGGCAGCTCTCCGCCGCGCCGCCCCGCGCCGATCACTCGGACCCGCGGCACTCGGCCGCCCGGACCGAGGTGCGGACCGAGCTCGCGGCCTCCGCGCGCATGGTCCTCGCCGACGTGGAGGCGGCGCTGCGGCGCCTGGCGGAGGGCAGCTACGGCCACTGCCACCTGTGCCGGCGGCCCATCGACCGCGCGCACCTGATGATCGTGCCGCAGGCCCGCTACTGCGCCCGCTGCCGGCAGGTGCGGGAGGCCGGGCGATGACCGCGCTCCGGCCGCGGCGTGCCGTCCTCGGCCGTCACCTTCCGTGGCAGCCGGGCCGCCGGTGCCCCGCCGTCGCCCTCGACCTGGGCAGCGCCCGCACCCGCGCCTGGGCCGTCGGGCGCGGCCTGATCCTCGACGTGCCGACGGTGACCTTCCCCGGCGCCGGTGCGGTGTACCCCGTCCAGCGCGGCGCCATCGTCGACGTCGGGGGCACGGCGCGGATGCTCGACCGGCTGCTCGGCCACCGCCTGCCCCGCCTCTCCCGGCCGCTGGTCGTGCTGACCGCGCCGGTGCTGGACGGGTACGCCTACCGGAACGCGGCCCGCACGGCCGTCGAGGTGTTGCGGCCGCGCGGTGTGGTCACCGTCCCCGCCGCGCGTGCGGTCGCCCTCGCGGCGGGCGCGGACCTGTCCGCCCCGCTGCTCGTGGTGGACCTCGGCGCGCACCTCACCGAGGTGGTGCTCCTGGTCGACGGCGCGGTCTTCGACGCGCGCCGCACCGCGCTGGGCACCGCGGACGTCGACGACGCGACCCCGGCCTCGCGCATCGCCGAGGCGGTGGCCCACATGACGGCGTCGATGCTGCGGCAGGACCGCACGTCCCTCACCGTCGACGCGCTCGGCCGGGGGCCGCTGCTCGCGGGCGGCGGCGCCCTGCGCCCCGACATCACCCGCCACCTCGCGTACGCGGCCCTGCGCACCGTGCCGGCCCCGCACACGGCGGCCGTCCGCGGCGCCGCGCGGCTCCTGGAGGCCCCGCGCTCCCGCCCCCGGCCCACGGAGATCGGCCCGCCGGGGGACCGCACCGGCTGAACCGGTGGCGGCACCCGGCGCACGGGAACGTCCCGCCCTTCGAGGCAACCCCCCCCTGGCCGTCGGCGCCGCGTCCGGCGCCGACGGCCCCGTTCCGGCTGCCATGAGCCGGGAAGGAGGCACACCGTGGCCGGTGAGATCCCACCCGCCCAGCCGCCACCGGGCGTTCCCGGCCCCCGTCCCGCGGGGTCGCGCCCGCCGCTCCTGTGGCGGTGGCGCCGGAACCCCTTGCGTCGCCGCACCGACCGGCTGCGGACCTGGCTCGCGCTCGGGCTGGTGCTCGGCGTGCTGGTGACGGCCCCGGCGGCGATGTTCACCGTCGGCGACGCGGCCCACCGCCACTACCGGAGCGTCGCCGCCCACGAGGCCGCGTCCCGGGACCAACGCCCCGCCGTCCTCGTCCGGGACGCCCCACGGCATCCGGAACCGGGATCCGACGAGGCGAGGCACGCCCGGTATCCGGTCGAGGTCCGCTTCACCGGACCGGACGGGACGTCGCGGACCGGGCGCACGGACGTCGAGCCGGGCCGGGCCGCGGGCAGCACCGTGCTCGTCTGGGTCGACCCGGCGGGCGGCATCACCGGGCCCCCGCTCAGCACGGAGCAGCTGCGCAGCCGGACGATGGGCTGGGCCATCCTCGCCTTCCTCGGCGTCGTCCTCACCGGCCTCGCCGCCCACGGCGTCGCCGGGCTCGTCCTGTGGCGCCGCGACCTCGCCGCCTGGGACGCCGCGTGGGCCGCCACCGCCCCGCGCTGGAGCAGGTTCCCGTGAGGGACGTCAGGCCGTCGCCGCGTCCGGGGCCGGCGGGGCGAGCTGCTGGGCCAGCCAGGTCGGTACGCCGCCCAGCAGCCGGAACAGCCGTCGGGCCTCCTCCCGCAGCCGGGACGCCTCCGGTTCCGTCTCCGCGTCCGCGAGGGACGCCAGCGCGGGCGCCGTACCGACGAGGTACCCCAGCTCCTCGCGGATCCGCAGGGACTCGGCGAAGCCGTGCCGCGCCTCGGCCAACTCGCCCTCCCGCAGGGCCAGTCCGGCCAGATGCCGCCAGGTGAAGGACAGCAGCAGCGGCTGCCCGTGCGCGGTCGCCCCGGCGTGCGCGCGCCGGTACGCCGCGCGGGCGGACTGCGGTGAACGGCTCAGGTTCTCCGCGACCAGTCCGCGCCGGAAGTCCAGCAGCGCCCGCCCGCCGGCCCCCGGCGCGATGAGCGCCGCCGCCCGGCCGAGCGCGGCCCGCGCCTCGTCGGCCCGGTCGCGCACCTGGTGCACGGTGGCCGCGTAGGCGAGTTGCCCGCGTTCGCAGGCGGCGGCCCCGCGCTCGTCGTCGCTGTGGGCCAGCGCCTCCGCGGTGCGCAGCGCGTCCTCGGCCTCCGCCCAGCCCTGCTCGGTGTACAGGCACCGCTCCACCAGCAGCGCGGTCCGCTGCAAGGCGGGGGCCGCGGTGACCGGCTCCAGCAGGGCCGCCGCGTCGGCCCAGCAGGCGCGCGAGCGCAACCGCCATACCGCGGTCTGGAGCGGATCGTCACCCTCGGTCGTTCCCCAACCAGAACCAGCCATGGCGGAATGCGCCACGTCGCCCTCCCCTTAGCACGCCATCGAGCTCTCGAGTGGTGGCCGCATCTCAGCACGGATCCGGCGGCCCGGCCAAGGGGATGGGTGAAAGATTTCACAAAGTCGTGCGACTTCCCGCGCCCGAGGTTTGGGGATCCCCCGGGCCCGAAAGCGCCCGCGCCTCAGCTCATCCGCAGTGCGAGGAAGAAATCCAGCTTGTCCTCCAGGCGCGACAGGTCACGCCCCGTCAACTGCTCGATCCGCCCGACGCGGTAGCGCAGCGTGTTGACGTGCAGGTGGAGCCGGTTCGCGCAGCGTGTCCAGGAGCCGTCGCTGTCGAGGAACGCCTCCAGCGTCGGGATCAGCTCGGCGCGGTGGCGGCGGTCGTAGTCGCGCAGCGGGTCGAGCAGCCGCGCGGTGAAGGCGCGCCGGACGTCGTCGGGGACGAAGGGCAGCAGCAGCACGTGCGACGCCAGTTCCTGGTGGCCGGCCGCGCAGACCCGGCCGGGCCGCGCCGCGGCCACCCGCCGTGCGTGCCGGGCCTCCTCCAGCGCCCCGCGCAGCCCCTCCGCCGAGTGCACGGCCGCGCTGACGCCGAGCGTGACCCGCCCGTCCCCGTCCAGGCCCGCGGACAGCGGCTCCCGCACGGACTCCAGCAGCGCGTCCGCGAGCACGCCGGTCTCGGAGCCGTCGTGCTCGGTGGAGACCGCCGGCAGCGGTACGAGGGCCACGGCCTCGTCACCGGTGTGCGCCACGGCGATGCGGTCGGAGTGCTCGGGGCCCGTGGCGTGCGGGTCGACGAGGATCTCCTCCAGCAGCGACTGGGCGACCGGGCCGGTCTCCGTCGCGCCGTCCTCCCACTCGACGCGGGCCACCACGACCTGCCAGTGCGGGGCGGCGCCGAGGCCGGGCAGCAGCACCGGCGCCGCCACCCGCAGCCGGGCCGCGATCTCGGCGGGCGCGGCGCCCGTCTGCACCAGCTCCAGCACCTCCTGCGCCAGCCGCCGCCGCACCGTGCGGGCCGCGTCCCGCCGGTCCCGCTCGACCGCGATCAGCTGCGTGACCCCGTACAGCAGGTCGAGCCGCTCCTCGGCCCAGTCCCCGGCGTCCGCCTCGACCACGAGGAGCCAGTCCGACAGCACCGTCTCCCGCACCTCCCGGGACGCACCCACCGCCTGCGGGGCGCGGGCGCCGGCCCGCACCGGGAAGACGCTGTACGTGCTGCCCGCCACCGGGACCCGGTGCGGTGCGCGCCGCCCCGCGCGGGTGGCGGCCAGGTGCTCCGCCGCCAGCCGCGCGCACACCTCGGCGGGCAGCGCGGGGCCCGCCGCCTTCGAGCCCGCGACCGGCCGCCCGGTCGGCGACAGCACCCAGGCCCGCAGGTCCAGGTCGGAGCCGAGCAGGTCGAGCACCACGTCGGGGCCGCCGCCGGCGGGTCCCGAGGTCATCATGCGGCGGTGCCGGTCCACCACGGCCGCGAGGTCACCGGCCCGCTCGCCCGAGACCTGCCGGACGACGTGCTCGGTGATGGTCGCGAAGGCCACCGACTCGTGCACCGCGAACAGCGGCAGCCGGTGCCGCACGCAGGCCAGCACCAGGTCTTCCGGCACGCTCCCCAGCTCCGCCTCGCCGGCGGCCAGGGCGCTCACGCCGGACTGCACCAGGAGACGCACGAAAGGCTCGGAATCGTCGGCGTCCCGTCGCCAGGCCAGGCCGGTCAGCACCAGCTCACCGCCCGACAGGTACCGGCTGGGGTCCCGCAGGTCGGTGGTCATCACGCCGCGGACCGATCGGTCCAGCTCGTCCTCGCCGCCGAGCAGCCTGAGGCCCAGCGCGTCGGTGTCCAGCAGTGCGCGCAGCCGCATTCTCGTCGCCGCCGATCTTTGTCTCGAAGTGTTCCAGGTCACGCGGCTGTGGCGCGCGTTTCCGGAGGAAAACGAGGAGGTTACTGAGGACCTCCTTTCATACGAATCTACAAGATGCCTGCCCTGGCCAGCCAACTCCTTCATGGTTTCTGCGACTGACCCCGGTGGAGCACAGGACGGTGTACTGAGGCCAATCCACGTGAACAGCACATGAACGAGCCGGGCCCGCCGCACACGGATTGGCTCAATCTGTACGCCCCACAAGTAGACGAAGAAGAGAGCCGGTCATGGACTTCCTTCGCCCCGCCAGCTGGGAGGAGGCGCTCGCCGCCAAGGCCGAGCACCCCACCGCTGTGCCGATCGCGGGTGGCACCGACGTGATGGTCGAGATCAACTTCGACCACCGCCGGCCCGAGTACCTCATGGACCTCAACCGCATCGGCGACCTCTTCGAGTGGGAGGTCGGCGAGGACTCCGTACGGCTCGGCGCCTCCGTGCCCTACACCAGGATCATGGAGAGCCTGAGCGCCGAGCTGCCGGGTCTCGCCCTCGCCTCGCACACGGTCGCCTCCCCGCAGATCCGTAACCGCGGCGGCGTGGGCGGGAACCTCGGCACCGCCTCCCCGGCCGGCGACGCCCACCCGGCGCTGCTCGCCGCCGGCGCCGAGGTCGAGGCCGAGTCGGTGCGCGGGCGGCGCCTGATCCCGATCGACCAGTTCTACACGGGCGTCAAGCGCAACGCCCTGGAGCCCGACGAGCTGATCCGTGCCGTGCACGTGAAGAAGGCCGACGGACCCCAGCAGTTCTCCAAGGTCGGCACCCGCAACGCCATGGTCATCGCCGTGTGCGCCTTCGGCCTCGCCCTGCACCCCGAGACCCGCACCGTGCGCACCGGCATCGGCTCCGCCGCCCCCACCCCCGTACGGGCCAAGGCGGCCGAGGAGTTCCTGAACGCGGCGCTCGAAGAGGGCGGCTTCTGGGACAGCGGAAAGATCATCACCCCGTCGGTCGCCAAGCAGTTCGCCGAGCTGTGCTCCGGCGCCTGCAACCCGATCGACGACGTCCGCGGCACCGCGAACTACCGCCGCCACGCCGTCGGCGTCATGGCCCGCCGGACGCTGACCTGGACCTGGGAGTCGTACCGCGGCACCCGCAACGCCACGGAGGGAGCTGCGTAATGCGCGTCAACTTCACTGTCAACGGACGTCCGCAGGAAGCCGACGACGTGTGGGAGGGCGAGTCCCTCCTGTACGTGCTGCGCGAGCGGATGGGCCTGCCCGGCTCCAAGAACGCCTGCGAACAGGGCGAGTGCGGCTCCTGCACGGTCCGCCTGGACGGCGTGCCGGTCTGCTCCTGCCTGGTCGCGGCCGGCCAGGCGCAGGGCCGCGAGGTCGTCACCGTCGAGGGCCTGGCGGAGTTCGCCAAGGACCGCGCCGAGGGCTGCGCCACCGGCGCCTGCGGAAGCGGCGCCGGCAAGGGCACCACCCTCGACCAGGCCAAGCGCTGGCAGGCCGGCGGCACCGACTCGCAGACCGGCGAGGGCACCGAACTGGCCCCGATCCAGCAGGCGTTCATCGACGCCGGCGCCGTCCAGTGCGGCTTCTGCACGCCCGGACTGCTGGTCGCCGCCGACGAGATGCTGGAGCGCAACCCGAACCCGTCCGACGCGGACATCCGTGAGGCGCTGTCGGGCAACCTGTGCCGCTGCACGGGCTACGAGAAGATCATGGACGCGGTCCGCCTGGCCGCGGCCCGCCAGTCCGAGGGGGTCTGAACATGGCTGCCACCGGCGCACCCACCAAAATCACCCAGGGTTCCCAGACCAAGGGCGGCATCGGCGAGTCCACGCTCCGCCCGGACGGCACCCTCAAGGTCACCGGCGAGTTCGCGTACTCGTCCGACATGTGGCACGAGGACATGCTCTGGGGCCAGATCCTGCGCTCCACCGTCGCGCACGCCGAGATCGTCTCCATCGACACCGGCGAGGCCCTCGCGATGGCCGGCGTCTACGCCGTCATGACGTACGACGACCTGCCCACCGAGGTACGCAACTACGGCCTGGAGATCCAGGACACCCCCGTCCTCGCCCACGGCAAGGTCCGCCACCACGGCGAGCCCGTCGCCATCGTCGCCGCCGACCACCCGGAGACCGCGCGCCGCGCCGCCGCCAAGATCAAGGTGGAGTACCGCGAGCTGCCCGTCATCACCGACGAGGCCTCCGCCACGGCGCCCGACGCGATCCTCGTCCACGAGGGCCGCGACGACCACCACATCGGCCACGTCCCGCACCCCAACATCGTGCACCGCCAGCCGATCGTCCGCGGCGACGCCGACGCGGCCGCCGCGCGGGCCGACGTGATCGTCAAGGGCGAGTACTACTTCGGCATGCAGGACCAGGCCTTCCTCGGCCCCGAGTCCGGCCTCGCGGTGCCCTCCGAGGACGGCGGCGTGGAGCTGTACGTCGCCACCCAGTGGCTGCACTCCGACCTGAAGCAGATCGCCCCGGTCCTCGGCCTGCCCGAGGACAAGGTCCGCATGACGCTCTCCGGCGTCGGCGGCGCCTTCGGCGGGCGCGAGGACCTGTCGATGCAGATCCACGCCTGCCTGCTGGCGATGCGCACCGGCAAGCCGGTCAAGATCGTCTACAACCGGTTCGAGTCCTTCTTCGGCCACGTGCACCGCCACCCGGCCCGCCTCTTCTACGAGCACGGCGCCACCAAGGACGGCAAGCTCACCCACCTCAAGTGCCGGATCGTCCTGGACGGCGGCGCCTACGCCTCCGCCTCCCCGGCGGTCGTCGGCAACGCCTCCTCGCTCGCCGTCGGCCCCTACGTGATCGACGACGTGGACATCGAGGCCATCGCCCTCTACTCCAACAACCCGCCCTGCGGCGCCATGCGCGGTTTCGGCGCGGTCCAGGCGTGCTTCGCCTACGAGGCGCAGATGGACAAGGTGGCCAAGGAACTCGGCATGGACCCGGTGGAGTTCCGCCGGATCAACGCCATGGAGCAGGGCACGATCATGCCCACCGGCCAGCCGGTCGACTCCCCGGCGCCGGTCGCCGAACTGCTGCGCCGCGTCAAGGCGATGCCGATGCCGCCGGAGCGCCAGTGGGAGTCCAGCGAGGGCGCCGACGTGCGCCAGCTGCCCGGCGGTCTGTCCAACACCACGCACGGCGAGGGCGTCGTCCGCGGCGTCGGCTACGCGGTCGGCATCAAGAACGTCGGCTTCTCCGAGGGCTTCGACGACTACTCCACCGCCAAGGTCCGCATGGAGGTCATCGGCGGCGAGCCGGTGGCCACCGTGCACACCGCCATGGCGGAGGTCGGCCAGGGCGGCGTCACCGTGCACGCGCAGATCGCCCGCACGGAGCTGGGCGTCACCCAGGTCACCATCCACCCGGCCGACACCCAGGTCGGCTCGGCCGGCTCCACCTCGGCCTCCCGGCAGACGTACGTCACCGGCGGCGCCGTGAAGAACGCCTGCGAGCTGGTGCGCGAGAAGGTCCTGGAGATCGGGCGCCGCAAGTTCGGCTCCTACCACCCCGCCTGGGCCACCGCCGAACTCCTGCTGGAGGGCGGCAAGGTCGTCACCGACGGCGGCGAGGTCCTGTCCGACCTCGTCGACGTCCTGGAGGGCGAGACCGTCGAGGTCGAGGAGGAGTGGCGGCACCGGCCGACCGAGCCCTTCGACCTGCGCACCGGCCAGGGCAACGGCCACGTCCAGTACTCCTTCGCCGCGCACCGCGCCGTCGTCGAGGTCGACACCGAGCTGGGCCTGGTCAAGGTCATCGAACTGGCCTGCGCGCAGGACGTCGGCAAGGCGCTCAACCCGCTGTCCGTCATCGGGCAGATCCAGGGCGGCACCACCCAGGGGCTGGGCATCGCCATCATGGAGGAGATCGTCGTCGACCCCAAGACGGCGAAGGTCAGGAACCCCTCCTTCACGGACTACCTGCTCCCCACCATCCTCGACACGCCGACGATCCCGGTCGACGTGCTCGAACTCGCCGACGACCACGCGCCGTACGGGCTGCGCGGCATCGGCGAGGCCCCCACCCTGTCGTCCACCCCGGCGGTCCTCGCGGCCATCCGGAACGCGACGGGGCTGGCGCTCGACCGCACGCCGGTACGGCCGGAACACCTCACCGGCACGGCGTGAGTTGAACCTCCGGGCGGCGCACGGAACGTCACACACTCCGCGCCGCCCGGAGCACCGACCGGGTCCCGTCCCGCTCGCGGGCCTCGAAGTACCCACCCACATGCGTTCGTCTCGGGCCGTCCCCCGGGTCGTGCACATCCCAAATCCCCGCAGCCGCCCCAGCGGCACGCGCGGGTGCCCCTTTGAACCTTGGGAGACGGCCCCATGACCCAGCAGTCAGTGGAGCCCAAGACCACCGCCGAGGACGCGGGCGCGGGTTCCCGCGTCCCCTCCGGCCGGTCTTGGCTCGACCGGTACTTTCACATATCGCACAGAGGATCCACGGTCGCGCGTGAGGTGCGCGGCGGCATCACCACCTTCATGGCGATGGCGTACATCGTCCTGCTCAACCCCGTCCTGCTCGGCGGCAAGGACGTCGCGGGCGACACCCTGAGCCAGAAGGCTCTGATCACCGCGACGGCGCTCGCCGCGGCGGTCACCACGCTCCTCATGGGCTTCATCGGCAAGGTGCCGCTGGCCCTGGCCGCCGGACTCTCGGTGTCGGGCGTCATCGCCGGCCAGGTCGTCCCCCAGATGACCTGGGGCCAGGCCTTCGCCATGTGCGTGATGTACGGCGTGGTCATCATGCTGCTCGTGGTCACCGGGCTGCGCGAGATGATCATGAACGCCATCCCGCTCGCCCTCAAGCACGGCATCACGATGGGCATCGGCCTCTTCATCGCCATCATCGGCCTGGTGAAGGGCGGCTTCGTGCACGCCGGCGAGGCGACCCCGCTGACCCTCGGCCCCGCCGGTGAACTCGCCGGCTGGCCCGTGCTGCTCTTCGCGGGCACGCTGCTCCTGATCTTCATGCTCCAGGCGCGCAACACCCCGGGCGCGATCCTGATCGGCATCGTCGCCGGCACCATCGTGGCGGCGGTGCTGAACGCCACCGGGGTCATCGACCCCAAGCAGTGGGCGAACGGCGCTCCGGAACTGCACGGCAGCGCGGTCTCCATGCCGGACTTCTCGCTCTTCGGGACCCTGGAGTTCGGCGGCTGGGGCCAGGTCGGCGCGATGACGGTCGGCATGATCGTCTTCACGCTGGTGCTGGCCGGGTTCTTCGACGCGATGGCCACCATCATCGGCGTCGGCACCGAGGCCAAGCTCGCCGACGACAAGGGCCGCATGCCGGGCCTGTCGAAGGCGCTGTTCATCGACGGCGCCGGCGGCGCCATCGGCGGTGTGGCGGGCGGCTCCGGCCAGACCGTCTTCGTGGAGTCGGCGACCGGCGTCGGCGAGGGCGCCCGCACCGGGCTCGCCTCGGTCGTCACCGGCGCGTTCTTCGCGGCCTGCCTCTTCTTCACGCCGATCACCGCGATCGTGCCGCAGGAGGTGGCCTCGGCCGCCCTGGTCGTCATCGGCGCGATGATGATGATGAACGCCCGGCACGTGGACTGGGCCGACCGGGCCACCGCGATCCCGGTCTTCCTGACCGTCGTCCTGATGCCGTTCACGTACTCCATCACGGCGGGTGTCGCCGCCGGAGTGATCTCCTACGTCGCCATCAAGGTCGCCCAGGGCAAGGCCCGGGAGATCGGCGCGTTCATGTGGGCCCTGACGGTGATCTTCGTCGTCTACTTCGCCCTCAACCCGATCGAGAACTGGCTGGGCGTGCACTAGCCGCCACGACGGGAACCCTTTCACGTAACCCTCGTCCTAGGAGGACCGACAGATGCTGGACATCGCCGACGAGCTGAACCGGTGGGTCGAGCAGGGACGCGACTTCGCCGTGGCCACCGTGGTGGCCGTCGGCGGCAGCGCCCCCCGCCAGCCCGGCGCCGCCCTCGCGGTGGACGCCGACGGCACGGCGATCGGCTCGGTCTCCGGTGGCTGCGTGGAAGGGGCCGTGTACGAGCTGTGCCGGCAGTCGCTGGAGGACGGCGAAACCGTCCTGGAGCGCTTCGGCTACAGCGACGAGGACGCCTTCGCCGTGGGTCTGACCTGCGGCGGGGTCATCGACATCCTCGTGACTCCGGTTCGGGCGGCGGACCCCGCCCGGCCGGTGCTGGCCGCCGCGCTCGCCGCCTCCGCACGGGGGGAGGCGGCGGCGGTGGCGCGGGTCGTCAGCGGCCCGGCGGAGCTGATGGGCCGCGCGCTCCTCGTCCACCCGGACGGCTCCCGCGCCGGCGGTTTCGGCGCCCACCCCGAACTGGACCGCACGGTGGCCGCCGAGGCGGGCGCCTTCCTGGACGCCGGCCGCACGGGCACGCTGGAGATCGGTGAGCAGGGCTCGCGCTGCGGGGCGCCGCTCACGCTGCTGATCGAGTCCTCGGTGCCCGCCCCCCGCATGATCGTCTTCGGTGCGATCGACTTCGCCTCCGCGCTGGTCCGCGCCGGAAAGTTCCTCGGCTACCACGTGACGGTGTGCGACGCCCGCCCCGTCTTCGCGACCCGGCTCCGCTTCCCGGACGCCGACGAGATCGTCGTCGAGTGGCCCCACGAGTACCTGCGGCGCACGGAGGTCGACGCGCGCACGGTGCTGTGCGTGCTGACCCACGACGCCAAGTTCGACATCCCGCTGATCAAACTGGCGCTGCGGCTGCCGGTGGCATACATCGGCGCGATGGGCTCGCGCCGCACCCACCTGGACCGCAACGCGCGCCTGCGCGAGGTCGGCGTGAGCGACCTGGAGCTGGCCCGCCTCAGGTCGCCCATCGGCCTCGACCTCGGCGCCCGCACCCCCGAGGAGACGGCCCTCTCCATCGCCGCCGAGATCGTCGCCACCCGCCGCGGCGGCACCGGCGCCTCCCTGACCGGCGCCCACACCCCGATCCACCACGACGGCCCGACGACACCGGCGGGGCGGATCGGTTCGGTGGCCTAGGGCCGGTCTGAGGGCCGATGGCGCGGGCGGCGGTCCGGACCTGCTGCCGCATGCCCGGTCGGGGTCGCCGCGGCTCGGCTAGCCCGGGCGGCCCCCGGCCCCCTCAGCGGCGCGTCAGGGACACGTCCGCCACCACCGGCCGGTGGTCCGAGGCCACCGCTTCCTCCGGTACGGCGGCGCCGCGGACCCGCACGCCCTCGCCCACGGTCACGTAGTCGATCCGCTTCACCGGGGCCGCGGCCGGGAACGTGCCACCGGTGCCCGTCCCGGCGTCGCGCAGCTCCCGCCACAGCGGCCCCAGCTCGGGGGCCGTCGGCTCGGCGTTGAAGTCGCCGAGCAGCACCTGGCGTGCCCCGGGCCGGTCCGCCCGCTCCCGGGCCATGATCCGCCGCGTGTCGGCGACCTGCGCGACCCGCACGGCCGGGTCGGCGCGGTAGTCGAGGTGGGTCACGAACACCTGCACCGGCACCCCGCGCACCTTGAGCGTCACCTCGCCGAACCCGGGCGCGGGAGCCGGTACCGGGTTCTCGTCCTGCGTGGACAGGCGCGTGATCTCGTGGTTCGCCTCGGACCGGATCGGGAAGCGGGACAGCACCGCCACGCCGTACTCGCGCCGGGGGCCGCCCACCGTGACGGGGTCGAGGCTGTAGATCGGCGCGAACGACACCCGCATCCCGAGCCGCCGCGCCAACTCCCCGGCCACGTCGAGCCCTTGGCTGCGGTCACCCCAGTGCACGTCGACCTCCTGGAGGCCGATCACGTCCGCGTCGAGGGCGCGCAGCGCGGCGGCCTGCCGGTCGAGGTCGAAGACGCCGTCCGAGCCCGTGCCGGCGTGGATGTTGTAGGTGGCGATGCGCAGCGGAACGGTGCGCCCCTGGCCGGCGGAGGCGGGCGGGGCCGCCACGGCCAGCGTCAACAGGGCTCCCGCTACGGACAGTTGGACGAAGGTGCGCGCTCTGGCAGACATGACGGCACGGTACGCGGGAATCGGGCGCCGCGAGCCGCGCCGCGCGAACTCGTCGCCGGCCCGTACCTCGTCCGCCACCCCGGGTTCACGGGTGCCTCAGCAGGTGGTTGACCGCCCGGCCGAAGACGTAGCGCCCCGACCCGCCGAGCGCGCGGTCGAAGGCGGACGGCAGCAGCCGGACGTCCAGTTCCTCGCGCCACCGGACCCGGGTCCGGCCGCCGGGACCCGGGCGCACCTCGATCTCGGCCCACCCCCGCACCAGCCGGCCGCGCTTCTCCAGCCGGCACCGGCCCGGCGTGTCGTCCCCGGGCGGCTGCCAGACGGTGACCTCCATCCGGTCGTCGAAGGCGAACGGGCCGCCACCGGTGCGGGCCACGATCACCGTGCCCCGGCGCGTGGGCCCGGGCGTCTCGACGGTGACCCTTGTCAGCGGTACGGCGTCGCCGTGGCGGGACCAGGTGGTGAGGCGCCGCCACGCCTCGTCGAGGGGGAGTGGGGCGGTGCGTTCCAGCGAGAAGGTGACCACGCGACGATCGTAGGGAACGCGGGCCCCGGGGTGCCGCCGGCGGGTCCGGGCGGTGCCGCTCCATCAGCAGGCCATCGCAGACCTCACGCTCGGTGACATGTGGACGCCTGTCCGGAAACGGAGTGCGTCCATGAGCGTTTGAGGCGACCGCGCCGCGGCACCCGCGAAGCCGAGACGGACCCCCGCGACACCTCGCCGCTCGGAGCACCCCTCATGCGCAACCTCGGTACCGACGCCACGTCCCACGACCCGCGCCACCCGCAGCGCCCCGGCACCGCGGCGCGGCGGGGGAGGGCGGCCGCATGAGCGCCGGACACGGCGGCGCGGGCCCCGGGAACGGCTACGCCGTCGTCGTCCCCACTCTCGTCCGCGACTCCCTGGCCGACTGCCTGGCCGCGCTGGCCGCCGCGACCGGCCCCGGCCCCGACGAGATGGTCCTGGTCGACGACCGGCCCGGGCCCGGAGCCGACCCGGGCGCGCTGGAGCACCCGCTGACCGTCCTCGGCGACCTGCGCGAGCGCACGGTGGTCCTGCGCAGCGGCGGACGCGGCCCCGCCGCCGCCCGCAACACCGGGCTCCGCGCGGTCACCGCGCCCTGGACGGCGTTCCTCGACGACGACGTCCAGGTCGGCCCGCACTGGTGCGGGGAGCTGATCCAGGACCTCGCCGAGGCGGCCGCCGACACCGGTGCCGTGCAGGGCGTGATCGCCGTCCCGCTGCCCGGCGAGCGCCGCCCCACCGACTGGGAGCGCGACACCGCGGGGCTGGCGCGGGCCCGCTGGACCAACGCCGACATGGCGTATCGCACCACCGTGCTCCGGCAGGTCGGCGGCTTCGACGAACGGTTCACCCGCGCCTTCCGGGAGGACGCCGACCTCGCGCTGCGCGTCCTCGACGCCGGGTGGCGCATCCGGCGGGGCCGCCGCACTACCCGGCACCCCGTGCCGCCCGCCGCCCGCTGGGTGTCCCTGGGCCAGCAGCGGGCCAACGCCGACGACGCCCTCATGCGACGGCTGCACGGCCCCGACTGGTGGGCCAAGGCGGTGGCGCCCCGGGGCCGGATCCGGCGCCATGCGGCGATCACCGCGGCGGGCGCCGCGACCGTGGCCCTCACCGTCGCCGGGCGGCCCCGCGTCGCGGCCGTCACCGGCCTGGGCTGGGCGGCCGGCACCGCCGAGTTCGCCTGGGCCCGCATCGCGCCCGGCCCGCGCACCCGCCACGAGGTCACGACCGTGCTGGTCACCAGCGCGCTCATCCCGCCCACCGCGACCTGGCACCGGCTGAGCGGCCTGTGGCGCCACCGCAACGCCCCCGCCTGGCGGGAGACGCCCGCATGAGCCCCCCGAAGCCCGGCCGTCCCGAACGGCCCGACCGCGGGCGCCTGGAGCGGCCCCCCAAGGAGGTGGCCCGATGAGGATCGCCATGGTGTCCGGGCACGCGAGCCCCCTCAGCGAGCCCGGCGGTGACGCCGGCGGGCTGAACGTCTACGTGGCCCGTCTCGCCGAGGAGCTGGCGGCGCGCGGCCACGACGTCACGGTGCACACCCGCCGCGACGCCGCCGACCTGCCCGCCCGGGTCGCGCTGCCCGGCGGCGCAGTGGTCGAGCACGTGCCGGCCGGTCCGCCGGAGGTGCTGCCCGTGGACGGGCTCCTGCCGCACATGGGCGGCTTCGGCGCACACCTGGCCCGGGTCTGGGCCCGGGAGGGGCCGGACGTGGTGCACGCCCACTTCTGGCTGTCCGGCCTGGCCGCGCGGACCGGCGTACGGCCGCACGGCATCCCCCTCGTGCAGACCTTCCACACCCTCGGCACCGGCACCGGCGGCCCGCCCGAACGTGTCGGCGCCGAACGGCTGCTCGGCCGTGCCTGCCGACGCGCCCTGGCCGTCAGCACCGACGAGGCCGACGCCCTCGGCGTCCTGGGCGTACCCGCCCGCCGGGTGTCGGTGGTGCCCTGCGGAGTGGACGCCGAGCACTTCCACCCCGCCGCCGACACCGGCCGCACCCCCGAACGCCGCCAACGGCACCGGTTGCTCGCCTGCGGACGGCTGGTGCCCGGCCAGGGCTACGACCAGGCCGTCCGCGCCCTCGCCGAGGTCCCCGACGCCGAACTCCTCGTCGCGGGCGGCCCGCCGGCCGGTGCCGTGGCGGCCGACCCGGAGGCCCGGCGCCTGACCGCGCTGGCCCGCCGCGCCGGTGTCGCCGACCGGGTCCGGCTGCTCGGCGCGGTCCCCCCGGACGACATGCCCGCCCTGCTCCGCAGCGCCGACCTGGTGCTGTGCACCCCCGTCCACGAACCGTTCGGCTTCGTGCCGCTGGAGGCGATGGCGTGCGCGGTGCCCGTCCTCGCCACCGACGTCGGCGCCCACCGCGACTGCGTGGCGGACGGCAGCACCGGCCGCCTGGTCGCGCCGGGGGACCCCGCCGCCCTCGCGGACGCCGTCCGCGCGCTCCTCGCCGAGGAACGGCTGCGCCGCCAGTACGGCAGGAACGGCCGCGAACGGGTCCTGCGCCACCACACCTGGGCCCGGGTCGCCGACGCGGTGGAACAGGTCTACCGCCTGGCCCTGCCCGAACCGCCCCCGGCGACCGGCCCGTCATCGCCCGGCGCCCGGCTCGAAGGCCTCGCGCACGTCGGCGCCGGAGGGTATGACGGCCATCCGTGACGCCCCCGGCTCACAGCGCGTTGGTCACGGTGACCGTCACCTGCGCGCCGGGCGCCGTCCCGGCGAGCGCGGCGGTCACGGCGTCGCGCACGGCGCGGGCGACGGTCAGGGCGCGGTGGCCGCGGTGCACGACGATCTGGACGTCGACCTCCCACGGCTCCGCCCCGGAGGCCCGGGCCACCCGAACGCCCGCGGGCGCCCGCCCGGCCGCGCGCGGCGGTCCGGTGCGGGCGGAGCCCCGGACCAGGTCCGCGAGCCCCGGGCGCAGGAAGGCGACGCCGGGCACGTCGGCGGTCACCCGCGCGACGGTTCCGGCGAGCGCGTCACGGCCGGTTGCGGCAGCGGTCACGGTCAGCTCCCTTCTTCCGTGCCGGCCGGCACGGTCACATCGGTGATGTGCACGTCGACGTGGTCCACCGGCAGTCCCAGGGCGTCGTCGGCCGCCTCGCGCACCCGCCGCCGGATCTCCTCCGCCAGGTCGGGCAGGTGCGCCGTGAGCGGTACGACGACCTCCAGCCGTACCCGGACCGGTCCGCGCGAGGGCCCGGTGCCGGACTCGGCGGGCCGGATCCGGCAGGAGCCCGCGCCCACCCCCGGCACGGTCTCGGCGGCGGCCCGCAGCGCCTTGGCCGCCATCGCCTCCCGCACCCACAGGTCCTCCGCGCGCTCCCCGAGAGGCAGCGGCCGGCCGGGCCGCAACTCCAGCCGGACGACGTCCATGACCCGCTCGGTCAGCGCCCCGGCGTCCCACTCCGGCTCCCGCCCGCTCCCCGCCTCGCGCACCGCTGCCCCGAGCAGGTCCAGTTGCCGGACGGCGGCCGAGCAGTGCGGGCAGTCCCGCAGGTGCGGGTCGTCCGCGGCGTCCTCCCAGGACTCCCACACCGCGGACAGCAGCCGCCCGCATTCCAGCCGTTCGTCGTCGCCGGTGCCGTGCGCACCGCCGGGCCCGGTGCCGGGCCCGGGCAGCTCAGCGCCGGTGTTCATCGCCATGCGGTCATCGCCTCCGTCAGGCAGCGTCGTGCGCGGAACACCCGGCCGCGGGCAGCCTCGGGGCTGATCCCGACCGTCTCCGCGATCGTCTCGTACGACTGGCCCTCCAGCTCTCTGAGCACCCAGCAGACCCGCTGCTCGGGGGAGAGCTCGGACAGCGACCTGCCCAGCGCCACCGCGGCGGCGTGCGACTCGGCGGCCCGTGCGGGGGAGACCGCGTGGTCCGGCGCCTGCGGCTCGGGCACGCTGTCGAGGTCCGTGACGGGGCGTCTGGAACGCAGCATGTTCAGGCACCGGTTGACGACGATGCGGTGCAGCCACGTGCCGAAGGCCGACTGCCCCCGGAACTCCGGGAGCCTGCGCCACGCGCTGACGAACGCGTCCTGCACCGCGTCCTCCGCCTCGGAGGGACTGCCCAGCATGCTCGCCGCCAGCCGCAGCAGGCCCGGCGCGTGCCGGCGCACGAGCGCCTCGAAGGCGTCCTCGTCGCCCTCGGCGGCCCGCACCGCGAGCAGTCCGTCGTCGCCCGGCACGTGCGCTCCCTTCCGTCGTTCCCCACGGTTCCCATGGGCGGGTTCCCCGGTTGGACACGCCGTCCGCTCCCGGCGTTACGCGCAGAGCCGCGGGAGAAGAAATCTTCCGGGACCGCGTAACGCCGCACCGCGACCCGTGTCCAACGTCCAGCAACACCAAACGACCACCGTTGACGGAGGACACCATGACGACCACACCGCAGGCGGCCACGATCGAGAAGAAGAGCGGTGGCACCGGCATCGGCGCGCAGGGCGGGGCGACCACCGTGAGCGGCGGCTCCACCGGCGCCACCGAACCGGCCGGCACGCGGGGCCGTACGTCCATCGCCGACGTGGTGGTCGTCAAGATCGCGGGCATGGCGGCGCGCGAGATCCCCGGCGTGTACGACATGGGCGGCGGCCTGTCCCGCACCATCGGCGCGGTCCGCGACCGGGTGCCCGGCGGCCGGCCCAACGTGGGCCGCGGCGTGAAGGTCGAGGTCGGCGAGCGGCAGACCGCGATCGACCTGGACCTGGTCGTGGAGTACGGCGTCCCGATCGCGGACCTCGCCCGGGAGGTGCGGGAGAACGTGATCGACGCCGTCGAGCGCATCTCCGGCCTGGAGGTCGTCGAGGTCAACATCACGGTCAACGACGTCCACCTGCCCGACGACGAGGACCCGGAGCGGCCGGTGGAGGCGCGCGTGGAGTGAGGAGCGGTTTCCGGAGCAGGTGCGAGGCGGAGGTGAGTGATGAGCAGAGCGGTGATCGGCATGCTGGTCGGCATGGCGCTGGCCTTCGCCGGATATTTCGGCGGGTTCGGGGCGTTCCTGCTGGTGGCCGCGCTGGGCGCGGTCGGCGCCGTGCTGGGGCGCCTGATCGACGACGGCACCGACTGGCGTGAGTTCCTGGCACCCCGGGACCGGAGGATCAGGTGACGGCGGCACCGGCCGAACGCGGCAGGACCGTCGTCGCCGACCGCGCCGTGCGCCGCATCGCCGAACGCGCCGCCACCGAGGCCGACCTCGGCGGGCGGCGCGCCCGGGTGACGCACGGCACGGCGGCCGTCCACGGGCGCCACGCCGACGTCCGCGTGGACGTGCGGCTGCCGTATCCGGCGGCGCTCGGCGAGACGGGGGAGCGGGTCCGGAGCCGGATGGCCGACCGGGTCGCCGAGCTGAGCGGCCTGACGGTGCGGGCGGCGACGGTCCGCGTCCAGTCGCTGGCCGCTCACCGGGCGGCCCCGTCGCCGCACCCGGCCGACGGTGCCGGTCCCTCGCGCCGGGCCCGGCGGCCCTGGTCGGGACGCCGGGTGCCCGCCGCGCTGGTCGCCCTCGTCGGGACGGGAGCGTGTGCGCTCCTGCTGTACGACGTCCTGGCCGTGCACGTCGCCGGCCACGACCCGGCCGCCTGGCGCACCGACGCGGTCGACTGGGCGGCCACACACGGCCCCGGGAACACCCCGGTCGTCGCGGGCGGCGCCGTCGCGGCCGCCCTGGGCGCCTGGCTGCTGTGGCTGGCGCTCACCCCGGGCCTGCGCGGCGTGCTCCCGATGGCCCCGGTGCCCGGGAGTGGCCCGCAGCGGGCCGTACTGGAACGGTCGGCGGTGGCCGAACTCCTCCGGGACGCCGGCACCGCCGTACCCGGGGTGACGGACGTCCGCGTGCGCTGCGGCAGACGGCGCGTCCGCGTCCGCGCCCGCCTCGGCTTCGGCGACCGCACCACGACCCGCACCGCGGTCCGCACCGCCACCGCCACGACCCTCGACGCCCTCGGCCTCACCCGCCCCCTCAAACCCCGCGTCACCCTGCGCCCCGAACCCCACTGGCGCCCACCGGAGCCGGCACCGACGGCGCCGCCCGCCGAGCCGGGACCCGTCACCGGGCCGCCGCCGCTCCCGAAGGAGACCGAATCGTGAACCCGTTGCGCAACGCCGCCAACCGGACGCTGCTCGCGCTGACCGGGGCGGCCCTGCTGGCCGGCGGCGGGTGGCTCGGGCTCAGCGGCGTCGCGGTCGCCGACCGGCTGCCCGGTTGGTGGCCCCGGCCCGAGGACGGCACCGCCCTGCTGGACCGGGCCCGTCTCGCCGACCTGCGCGGTGCGGACTGGTGGACCCCCGTGGTGGTCGCCGGTACGGCCGCCGCGCTGCTGCTGTGCCTCACCTGGCTCCTCGCCCAGCCGCGCCCGAGCGGTGACCGGCGGCTGCCGCTGGCCGGCCCGCACCTCACCCTGCGCTCCCGCGCGCTGGCCGACGCGGTCGCCCACCAGGCGGAGGCCACCCCGGGCGTCGCCCGCGCCCACGTACGGCTGCCCGCCGGCCGGAAACGCTCACGGGCCCGCGTCCGGCTGCTGCTCGAACCCGGCGCCGCACCCGGCCACGTCCTCGAACAGCTCACCCACGGCCCGTTCGACGAGGCCCGCGCCTCCCTGGCCCCGCACCCGCTGCGCACCCACGTCCGCATGGGCGTACGGTCCCGTCGCGAGCGGCGTACCCGATGACCACGATGGCGGCGTACCTGGAGACCAGGCTGACCCGGCTGCGGAAACGCTCCGTGCCGTGGACCGGCGCGCTGCGCCGCGTGCCGCGCGCCATGTGGGACGACAACGACTCGGACTGGGCGGCGGCCCTCACCTATTACGCCGTCCTGGCCCTCGTGCCCGCCCTCGTCGTCACCGCCTCCGTCATCGGCCTGGTCGCGCCCGACCTGACGGACCGTCTGATCGCCGACGTGACGTCCTGGGCGCCCGCCCAGTCCGGTGCCGAACTGCACCGCACCCTGCACGAGATGGCCGGGGAGCGCTCCGCCGCGCTGACCGTGGCCGTGGCCTGCGGCGTGGGCGCGCTCTGGTCCGCCTCCAGCTACCTGGCGGTCTTCCGGCGCGCCCTGCACGACATGCACGGCCTGCCCGACCAGCGCCCCCTGTGGCACCGGCTGCACCGCATCGTCCTCACCGCGCTGAGTCTGCTCGGACTGCTCGTCGCCGGCGCCCTGGTCCTGCTGCTGACCGGACCCCTGGCCCGGCCCCTGGGCAGGCTGGCCGGCATCGGCACGACGGCGACCGCCGCCTGGTCCCTGCTCCGCTGGCCGCTGCTGCTGTGCCGGGTCGCGCTGCTGGTCCTCGTCCTGTTCCGGACCGGCCCCGCCCCGGCCCGCCGCAGCCGGGAGGCGGTGCCCGGCGGCGCCCTGGCGGCACTGCTGTGGCTCACCTCCTCCGGCGTCTTCTCCCTCTACGCCTCCGGCATCGGCACCTACGGCCGCCTCTACGGCTCCCTGGCCGGAGTCGTGGTCTTCCTGGTATGGCTGTGGGTCTCTCACCTCTCCCTGCTGGCCGGTGCCCGGTTCGTCGTGGAGCTGAGCCGGGCCGATCGCGGACAGAACCCGTCCGCGAGCCCCGCTACCGTGCACCCATGACGACCAAGGCAGGCCCGAGCGCCCCCGTCCTCGGCATCCGCGCCCTCAACCGCGCCACCCTCGCCCGGCAGTTGCTGCTGCGCCGCACGGCCATGTCCGCCGAGGCCGCCGTCGCGCATCTCGTCGGACTCCAGGCGCAGAACGTCAAGCCCCCGTACTACGCGCTCGCCGCCCGCCTCGACGGCTTCACGCCCGAGGACCTCTCGGAGGCGATGGCCGGCCGACGGGTCGCCCGCCTCGTCACCATGCGCTCGACCATCCACACCCACACCGCCGACGACTGCCTCACCCTGCGCCCCCTGGTGCAGGCCGCCCGGGACCGGGAGCTGCACGCCTTCCGCAAGGGCCTGGCGGGCGTCGACCTGGACCGGCTCGCCGGCCTCGCCCGCGAACTGGTCGAGGCCGAGCCGCGCACCATGGCCCAGTTGCGCGAGGCCCTGCTCGCCGAGTGGCCCGACGCCGACCCGCAGTCCCTGGCCGTCGCCGCCCGCTGCCGCCTCCCCCTCGTCCAGGTCACCCCGCGCGGACTGTGGGGAAGGAGCGGCCAGGTCACGCTCACCACCGCCGAGCACTGGCTGGCCCGCCCCGCTCGGCCCGCGCCCGCACCGGACGACACCGTCCTGCGCTACCTCGGCGCCTTCGGACCCGCCTCCGTGAAGGACATGCAGACGTGGGCCGGCCTGACCCGGCTGCGGGACGCCTTCGAACGGCTCCGCCCCCGGCTCGTCACCTTCCGCGCCCCCGACGGCACCGAACTCTTCGACCTCCCGGACGCGCCGCGCCCCGACCCCGACACCCCGGCCCCGCCGCGCTTCCTGCCCGAGTTCGACAACCTGCTGCTCGCCCACGCCGACCGCGCCCGAGTCGTCCCGCCCGCCCACAAGGGCCGCACCTGGACGGGGAACCAGGCCCACCGCGTCCTCGTCGTCGACGGCTTCGTGGCCGGACTGTGGAAGACCGAGGAGGACGCCCTCGTCGTCGAACCCTTCGACCGCCTGCCCGAGGAGCGCCGGGCCGAGGTCGTGGCCGAGGGGGAGCGGATGCTGGCCGTCATGCAGCCGGAAGCCGCGTACGGCGTCCGCTTCGGGACGGTACGCGGCTGAGGCGTTGGAGAGGGGGCGTTGCGGGCCGCTCGTGGAGGCTCGCAACGCCCCCTGGCTTGCACCTGAGGAGTACTCAGGAGATCAGGAGACCCTGCCGGGGCGGGGCTACGAGGTGACCTGCGCGGTCACCTGGTCCGAGAACGTGGTCAGCCGGGAGTAGACCCCCGGGTAACCGGCCCTCGCGCAGCCCTCGCCCCAAGAGGTGATTCCTGCCAGGACGCCCCCGATGACCAGGGGTCCGCCGCTGTCGCCCTGGCAGGTGTCCACGCCGCCGGACGGCAGCCCGGCGCACACCATGTCGCTCGCGACGAAGTCGGAGCCGTACGAGCCGCCGCAGTCCGAGTCGGAGACGACCGGCACGGTCGCGGTCCGCAGCTGGTTGGAGGAACTGCCGTTCTCCCGGGTGGTGCCCCAGCCGAGCACCCGGGCCTCGTTGCCGGCCGCGTAGACCGAGGTGTCCGAGGAGGACACGTACTTCGCCGGCTTGTACGGCATCGACGAAGCCAGCGTCAGCACCGCCACGTCGTCGCCGTTGGTGGCGTCGGTGTAGTCCGGGTGCACCCAGATCCGGCTGACCCGGGCGACCGTGCCGTTCGAGCCGTTGAGGTACGTGCGTCCGCCGACCACGCGGACGCTGCGCGCGCTCTCGCCGGCCATGCAGTGCGCGGCGGTGACGACCTTGGTGGGTGAGACGAGGGTGCCGCCGCAGAACTGGTTCTGGGAGGCGTCGGTGACCTGCATGACGTACGGGTAGGCGGCCGTCGTGGTGGTGGTGCCGCCGACGATCGGCTGCGGCGCGGCGACGGCGGAGGGGGCGGCGAGCAGCGCGGCTGCGCCGGCGGCGGCCAGCACGGCGGCTGCCGATCTGGCGCGGGTGAGCCCGAACATGAGTCTCCTCAAGGGGTTGCCGGTGGGGGGTCGCACGGACGTGGGGGGTTGCACGGGGGTCTCGGGACAGACCCCCGTATGCCCGGGCGAGCGGCACGTGTTCACGCTAGAACCGGCGGTCGGGGCACCCCAATGGGGGAACCCCCTAGGGGAGGCGGGCAGGGAAAACCCTCGGTGCGCGGCCGGTAAACCCCCGCCGTTCTCAGTCCGTTCGCCCGCCCGCCGCCAGCCGGACGAGATCGACCCGGGACCGGATCCCGAGCTTGCGGTAGACCCGGGTCAGGGTCGCCTCGACGGTCTTGACGCTGACGAAGAGCCGGGCGGCGATCTCCCGGTTCGTCGCGCCCTCCATGACCAGCGCGGCCACCTGACGCTCCATCGCGGCCAGCCCCGCGAGACCGTCCGGCGTGGCGGCCGGTGCCGGGGGCGGCCCGGCCGACCGTGCCGCGACGGCCGCCTCCACCCGCTCCAGCCAGGGCAGCGCCCGGCAGCGCCGGAACAGCCGCGTCGCCTCGTCGTACGACGCCGCCCCCGGCGCCCGGCCCGGCCGTTCGGCGTGCAGTTCGGCCAGCGCGAAGGCCGCCCGCGCCTCTTCCAGGCCGTACCCCAGCCCGGCCAGCCGCTCCCGCGCCGAGGTCAACCGCGCGACGGCCGCCCGGTGTTCGCCCCGATCCGCGCGCACCAGGGCCTCCGCCCGGTCCAGCACGGCGAGCACGCTGCCCCGCCCGAGCCGCAGCGCGTGCGCCCGGCTGACCTCGATGACGTCCATCGCCTCGGCCGGCTCGCCGGTCCGCACCAGCGCCTCCGCCAGATCGCCCTGCCACCGTCCGCGCGCCGGGTCGGTGATGCCCGCCCCGGCCTCCAGCTCCCGCACCCGGCGCAGCGCCCGCACGGCCGCACCCGCGTCGCCCGCCACCAGGTTCGCGTGGCCGAGCGCGGCCAGCGCCCGCGACAGGTACACGGCGTCACCGTCCTCCTCCGCCCGCCGCACCGCCTCCCGCGCCAGCTCCAGGGCCCGGCCCGGGTCGCCGCCCGCGGCCTCGGCGAGCGCGGCCTGCATCGCGCCGGCACCCTCGCCGATGCCCGCGTCCCGGGCCAGCGTCAGGCTCTCCCGCGCCAGTTCCAGGGCCCGGCCGCAGTGCCCGGAGTGCAGCTCGGTCTCGGCCAGGAAGCGCAGGTAGTGGACCTCGCTCTCGGCCATGCCGCGGCGGCGCACCTCACGCAGCAGCGTGGTGACGGTGGCCCGCGCCTCGGCCAGCCGGTCGCTCATCACCAGCCACCGGAACCGGGACGATCCGGCCCCGTTGTGGTGGCACGCCACCCGCGGGTCCTGCGGCTCGGCCAGCGCCCGCCCGATGGTCGCCGGGGCGTCCGGATGCCCCATCAGCGTCTCGCACTGGGCCTGGAACGCCAGCGCGAGCAGTTCGGTGCGCCGGTCGGCGCCCCGCGCCGCCAGCCGGGCGGCGTGCGCGGCCTCCTCCCGGCCCTGGGCGAAGTCGCCCTGCACCACCAAGGAGCGCCAGGCCAGCTGGTAGTGGACCTGGGCGAGCAGCCGCGGGTCGTCGCCCGCGTCGGCCAGGGCCTGCGGGAAGACGGCGTCGACCTCGCCGATGGCCTGCCCGGCGGCCTCGATCACCACCATCCAGGCGCGGACCCGGTCGCCGGGGGCGGTGGCCCGGGTCAGCACCTCGCGGGCGATGTCCCGGGCGAGATCCTGCTCGCCCGCCGTGATCGCGTCCTCGGCGGCCGCCACCCGGCGTTCGTCCGGTCCCGGCACGCTGTCCGCCGGGGTGTGCCGGGCGGCGAGCAGCCCGAGCGAGGCGGCCACCGACGGCGCCCCGCGGTCCCGGGCCAGCGAGGCGGCCTCCGCCAGCCGCGCCGCGACCTCCGGGTCGGTGCCGGTGGTGGCCAGGGCGAGGTGCCGGGCGCGCTCGATCGGGTCGGAGGCGGCCGTGGACAGCGCGGCGTGCGCGGCCCGCCGCTCGGGCGCCGGGGCCTCGGCGTACAGCGCGGCCGAGATGAGCGGGTGCGCGAACCGTACGGTCGGACCCTCCGGGTCGGTCGCCAGCAGTCCCAGCGCCGCCGCCTGGGCCGTCTCGGCCTCGGCGTTCTCCCGGCCGGCCGCGCGCAGCAGGGCCGGCGTCGGGCGGGCGCCGGCGCTGGCCACCAGCAGGGTGCGGCGGGCCTCGTCCGACAGCATCTCCAGGCGGGAGAGGACCAGGGCGCGCAGCGAGGTCGGCACCGGCAGCGGCTCGCCGGGCCGGGGCGCCGCGGGGCTCTCGGCCAGCGCCCGGCCCAGTTCCAGGGCGAAGAGCGGATTGCCGCCGCTGGTGCGGTGGATGTCGCGGACCGTGGCCCGGTGCAGGCCCGCGTAGCCGCGTTCGCCGAGCAGCGTCGCGACCTGGGCGCGGGTCAGCGGGCCGAGGCGGACCGCGCGGGTGTCCGGCGGGGAGGCGCGCAGATGGCGGTCGTACGCGGCGTCCTCCGTCTCGGGCCCCTCGGTCCGCACCGCGCACAGCAGCCGCACCGGGGTCTCGCCCAGGCGCCGGGCGGCGAAGCCGAGGAGTTCCGCGCTGGCCGGATCCAGCCACTGGAGGTCGTCGGCGACGACCAGGACCGGGCCCGCGGCGGCGAGGGCGCGCAGGGCGGACAGCACCGCCAGCCGCAGCGCCAGGCCGTCGCGCTGGAGGGTGGACTCGCCGCGTCCGGTGAGCGCCGACTCCAGCGCGGTGCGCTGCGCGGCGGGCAGCGCCTGGGACACGTCGTCCAGGACCAGGCCCAGGAGGTCGGCCAGGGCGAGGAAGGGCAGATGTGATTCGGACTCCGTGGCCGAGCAGCGCAACACGGTGTGCGAGGTGCGGGCATATTCCGCCGCCAGGGTGCGCAGGACGGTCGACTTTCCAATTCCGGCGGGCCCGTGCAGCAACACACTGCCGCCCCGGGCCAGCTGCTCACGTGCCGCGCCGAACGACTCCTCCCGCCCGATGACCAGGTCGGAGCGGAATCCGGCAGACTCCGCGAAGTCCCGTGGCACGGTGACCGCTCCCTCCGAGTGTCGTGTCCGGGCCAATGTTAGGCAACGGGCCATTGGATTAAGGAGGGACGAGGAGGTGAGGCAAATAACAAACCGGCGGACACGGAAATCAAAGAGCCGGGGGAAATCCCCGGGCCGCTCCGCGCCCTACGGCAGCCATCCCGTCCGGCGGGCCCGGGCGACCGCCTCCGTGCGGGTGCGGGCGCCCAGCTTGCGCATCGCCGAGCGCAGGTAGCTCTTCACGGTCTCCGCGCCCAGCCCGAGCCGCTCCGCGGCCTCCACGTTCGTCGCGCCCGCGGCCACGCAGGCCAGCACGTCCACCTCGCGCGGCGCGGGCCGGGGCCCCGTTCCCGGCCCGCCCCCGGGCGCCAGCAGACCGCAGGCGCGCAGCAGCTCCTCGCGCAGCGCGGGGTCCGAGATCCGGGGGGCCAGCGCCCGCAGCGCCGCGTGCGCCTCCCGTACCTGCTCCAAGACCGCCGCGTCCGCCGGGTCGTGCCCCGGGCCGGGCCGGGCCGCCGCCAGCAGCTCGTCCGTCTCGTCCCGCAGCACCAGCGCCTGCTCCACGTCCCGGGCCGCCGCCACGGCCGCGCCCAGGGTGCGGTCGCCCAGCGGCTGCGCGGTGCGCAGGGCGCCGTACAGCACACCGCGCACCCGGCGCCGCACCACCACCGGGACCGCCAGCACCGAGCGCAGTCCCTCGGCGGCGACGGGCCGGTCGTACTCGTGGCTGATCTGCGCGGAGACGGAGTAGTCCGTCACCGCGCAGGGCCGCGACAGCGCCACCGCCCGGCCGCCAAGACCGTTGCCCGAGGTCACCGCGAGGGCGCTGAGCGCCGCCGTCGCCGTGCCGCTCAGCTCGCTGATGCGCACCTGCCGCCGGCCCGGCTCCACCAGCCCGCCGAAGGCGACCGGCAGCCCGGTCGCCCGCCGCAGCCGCACCAGCGCACCCCGGATCTCCACTCCGTCGGCCGTGTCCACCGCCACCCGATCCGTCCTCCCTAGGGGGTCTCGTTCGTATCCTGCCGGGGTCGCGGGGTCTGGCACGCACATCTGCGGCGTTGTCGTCGGTTGCCAGGGCTCCGCCCTGTCGCCCTCCTCCGCCTTGCAGCTGCACGCACCAGACCCCGCTCGGGCCGAGTACACGGCACCGTCGTCCGGAGCCGGCCTGATCCGAACGAGACCCCAAGCGCCCGTCCCGGGGCGCACACCCCCGTTCGGGGGTAGTGAGACCTGCATCACGGATTACACGATGGCAGAGAGCCGCCCGGCAAGGTCCGGCACGAAGGAGGACAGATGACGACGGCCACGGAGCTGTTCCGCAGCGCGCGGGACTTCCTGCTGGAGCACCGCGAGGACTACACCGCCGCCTACGAGGGCTTCACCTGGCCCCGCCCCCGGGACTTCAACTGGGCGCTGGACTGGTTCGACGTCATCGCCGACGGGAACGAGCGCACCGCGCTGCACATCGTCGAGGAGGACGGCTCCGAGGTCCGGGTCTCCTTCGCCGAGATGTCCGCCCGCTCCGACCGGGTCGCCAACCGGCTGCGGGAGTGGGGCGTGCGTGCCGAGGACCGCATCCTCGTCATGCTCGGCAACCAGACCGAACTCTGGGAGACCGCGCTCGCCGCGATGAAGCTCCGCGCCGTCGTCATCCCGGCCACCCCGCTGCTCGGCCCCGCCGACCTGCGCGACCGCGTCGACCGCGGCAAGGTGCGGCACGTGATCGTCCGCGCCGGGGACGCCGGCAAGTTCGACGACGTGCCCGGCGACTACACGCGCGTCGCCGTCGGCGGCACGGCACCCGGCTGGCTGGACTACACGGACGTGTACACCGCCGACGCCGGCTTCACCCCGGACGGCCCCACCGCCGCCGACGATCCGCTGATGCTGTACTTCACCTCGGGCACCACCGCCCGCCCCAAGCTGGTCGAGCACACCCACGTGTCGTACCCGGTCGGTCACCTGGCGACCATGTACTGGATCGGTCTGCGGCCCGGGGACGTGCACCTGAACATCTCCTCGCCCGGCTGGGCCAAGCACGCCTGGTCGAACCTGTTCGCGCCGTGGAACGCCGAGGCGACCGTCTTCCTGTACAACTACACCCGGTTCGACGCGGCCCGCCTGATGGCCGAGATGGACCGGGCCGGGGTGACCACGTTCTGCGCCCCGCCGACCGTGTGGCGCATGCTCATCCAGGCCGACCTCACCCAGCTCGCGCACCGACCGCGCGAGGTCGTCGCCGCGGGTGAGCCGCTCAACCCCGAGGTGATCGAACAGGTCCGCGAGGCCTGGCGCGTGACCGTCCGGGACGGCTTCGGCCAGACCGAGACCGCCGTCCAGGTCTCCAACAGCCCCGGGCAGGTGCTGAAGACGGGCTCGATGGGCCGCCCCAGCCCCGGCTACCGCGTCGAACTCCTCGACCCGGTCACCGGTGCCCCCGGCGCCGACGAGGGCGAGATCGCCCTGGACCTGTCCGCGCATCCCGTCGGCCTGATGACCGGCTACCACGGCGACCCCGACCGCACGGCGGAGGCGATGGCCGGCGGCTACTACCGCACCGGCGACATCGGCTCCCGGGACGCCGACGGCTACCTGACCTACGTCGGACGCAGCGACGACGTCTTCAAGGCGTCCGACTACAAGATCTCCCCGTTCGAGCTGGAGAGCGCCCTGCTGGAGCACGAGGCGGTCGCCGAGGCGGCGGTCGTGCCCGCACCGGACGAACTGCGCCTCGCGGTGCCGAAGGCGTACGTCGTGCTGGCGGCGGGCTGGGAGCCGGGACCGGACACCGCGAAGGTGCTGTTCGAGCACTCCCGCGAAGTCCTCGCCCCCTACAAGCGCCTGCGCCGCCTGGAGTTCGGCGAACTGCCCAAGACCGTCTCCGGCAAGATCCGCCGCATCGAGCTGCGCGAGGCCACCGCGGCCGGTTCCGCGAACGAGTACCGCGAGGAGGACTTCCGGTGACCCCACCCCCGTCGTACGCCCACGGCACCAGCACCACCCCCCTGCTCGGCGACACCATCGGCGCCAACCTCGACCGGGCGGTCGCCGCCCACCCGGACCGCGAGGCCCTGGTCGACGTACCGTCCGGACGCCGGTGGACCTACGCCGAGTTCGGCGCCGCCGTCGACGAGGTGGCGTGCGGACTGCTGGCGAAGGGCGTCAGCCAGGGCGACCGGGTCGGCATCTGGGCGGTCAACTGCCCGGAGTGGGTCCTCGTCCAGTACGCCACCGCCCGCATCGGCGCCGTCATGGTGAACGTCAACCCGGCCTACCGGGCACACGAGCTGGAGTACGTCCTCCGGCAGTCGGGCATCACCCTCCTCGTCGCCTCCCTCGCCCACAAGGGCAGCGACTACCGGGCGATCGTGGAGCAGGTCCGCGGCCGGTGCCCCGCGCTGCGCGAGACCGTCTACATCGGCGACCCCTCCTGGGACGCGCTGAGCGAGGGCGCCGCGCGGGTGCCGCGGGACCGCCTCGACGCCGTCGCCGCCGGGCTGAGCTGCGACGACCCGGTCAACATCCAGTACACCTCCGGCACCACCGGCTTCCCCAAGGGCGCCACCCTCTCCCACCACAACATCCTCAACAACGGCTACTGGGTGGGCCGCACGGTCGGCTACTCGGAGCTGGACCGGGTCTGTCTGCCGGTGCCCTTCTACCACTGCTTCGGCATGGTGATGGGCAACCTGGGCGCCACCTCGCACGGCGCGTGCATCGTCATCCCCGGCCCGTCCTTCGAGCCGGCCGCCACGCTGGAAGCGGTCCAGCGGGAACGGTGCACGTCCCTGTACGGCGTCCCCACCATGTTCATCGCGGAGCTGAACCTCCCGGACTTCGCCTCGTACGACCTGACCTCGCTGCGCACCGGCATCATGGCGGGCTCGCCCTGCCCGGTGGAGGTGATGAAGCGGGTGGTCGCCGAGATGCACATGGAGGAGGTCTCCATCTGCTACGGCATGACGGAGACCTCCCCGGTCTCCCTCCAGACCCGCATGGACGACGACCTCGAACACCGCACCGGCACCGTCGGCCGGGTCCTGCCGCACATCGAGGTGAAGGTCGTCGACCCGGTGACCGGGGTGACCGTGCCGCGCGGCGACGCCGGTGAACTGCGCACCCGCGGCTACAGCGTGATGCTCGGCTACTGGGACGAGCCGGAGAAGACCGCCGAGGCGGTCGACGCGGGCCGCTGGATGCACACCGGGGACCTCGCGGTGATGCGCGAGGACGGTTACGTGGAGATCGTCGGCCGCATCAAGGACATGATCATCCGGGGTGGCGAGAACATCTACCCGCGCGAGGTCGAGGAGTTCCTCTACGCCCACCCGAAGATCGCGGACGTCCAGGTGGTCGGCGTCCCGCACGAGCGCTACGGCGAGGAGGTCCTCGCCTGTGTCGTCCCGCGCGACGCCGCCGACCCGCTCACCCTGGAGGAACTGCGGGCGTACTGCGACGGGCAGCTGGCCCACTACAAGGTGCCCAGCCGCCTCCAGCTCCTCGACTCCTTCCCCATGACCGTGTCGGGGAAGGTGCGCAAGGTGGAACTGCGGGAGCGGTACGGAAAGCCCGCCTGAGCGCGACTACTGGACCAGTTCCAGGTGCGGGTGGTCCGCGTCCACCGGGCAGACGTGGAGTTGCAGGGCGTAGCCGCCGGCGACCACGACCCGGGTGTAGTTCGCCGGCGGAACGCCGGGGGGAAGCGGGTCGCGGGCCTGGTCCCCCTCGGGGGCCCAGCTCGCGGTGCCCTTGTTCCACTCGGTCGAGGCGATGGTCAGCAGCGGGTCCATGCCGGTGCCGCAGGCGGAGCAGGTCCGGGGCACGGGATCGGTGACGCCCCAGCGGGACCAGCCGCCTGCCTTCCAGCCGGGCGAAACGGACAGGTGGCTGGTGTAGAACTCCTGCGGCGCCACGGAGTAGGCGCTGTCCACGGCGTCCCCGGCCGCCTCCCAGCTGCTCCAGTCCGCCAGCCGCCCCTGCGACTCCTTGTCCAGCTCCAGGAAGTGGGGGTACTCGGTGACTTCCTCGGGGGAGAGCAGACACGGCTGGGGCACGTAGTCGGAGAGCTGGACCGCGGGCGGCTCCGGAGGTGAGCCGAGGACGTCGGTGACCTCGGCCGCGGACCGCCAGTACAGCGCGGTCCTGGGGTGCGTCGGGTGGTCGAAGGGACACCACAGGACCTGGAGCAGATCGGCGCCGGCCCGCCCGGGCGGGCGCAGCAGCGGGACGTCGCGCACGTACAGCTGCGCCACGGGCAGCATGGCGACCGGGCCCTCGGGCCACGGGCGGCCGGCCTTGATCCGTTCGAGGACCGCCCGCTCCTCGGGCGTGTACCCGGACGCGGCGGCCTCGTTGATACGCCGCTGCACCCGCACGTCCTCCGGTGACGTGGGCTCGTTCACCCCGTCCCACTCGTGCGGGCCGTCGCAGTACGGCCACGGCTCGCCGGCGGGCCACAGCAGCGGCCCGCCGACCGAACTGTCATGCCGCGACGGGGACCCGGCCCGAGGGTGCAGCCGGGTCGCCGTGCGGGCCAGCGGGGCCAGTTGAGGGAAGAGCGCGGTCACGTCGAACGGCCGCGGTGGGGTGGTACGACTCATCCTGGCTCCCGATGGCGTGCTCAGCCGGGTTCAGTTCCCGAGGTTCAGCGTCCCGGTGTTGCCCTTGGTGTTCGTGATGTAGACCTCGGGGAACAGCGGCTGGGACGTTCCGTCCGCCCGCTGCACTGTAGCGGTCATCGTGACCCCCACGGGGATCGTGCTCGTGGCGTCCTTGTAGTCGGGCGTCACCTGGTAGAAGAGCGCGTCCGTCGCCTTGAAGTTGGGGTCCTCCTTCACCAGTTTCTGAGCCGCCTGCTCGAAGGTCCGCATGCTGGGTGTGCCGGTGTTCATGCCGTACTGCCAGCAGGGCACGAGGTTGTCCTGTCCGCCGTCCAGCACCTGGCCCTTGCCGCCGAGGATGTTGGGGATGAGGTGGCACCGGGCGAGCCCGGTGTTCGGCGAGTGGGTGTCGCGGTACAGCTGCGCGTCCTGCCATCCGGTGATGTCGCCGGAGGCGTCGCTGCCCTCGTCCAGGTTCTTGCCCAGGCAGGCCTGCGCCACGGCGGCGCGGGTACCGGGCCCGTTCGGGGTGGTGGTCTTGTTCACCTGGGGGACCGCTTCGGTGGTGTTCCTGATCCAGCCGTCACCGGCCCGCAGCGATCCGTTCGGCTGCGTCCGCAGGCAGGCTCCCTGCGGCTGGTCGGCCGAGCCGGTGATCTCCACCTTGAACGGCTCCGCCTCGACGACCCGCTGGTTCACGAAGCCGTCGGAGAGCTGGTTCTCGGCGGACTGCCGGTCCGCGGCGGGGACATGGGCGCGCACGCAGGACTTGCCGAGGTCGGCGTCCCCCAGCTGCTGGACGGCCCAGCCTCCGCCGGTGTCCTTGAGGACGATCTCGGCACACAGGGCGCCGTCGGTCCCGCCTTCATGGGTGGCCGCGAAGGGGAACATGCCGCAGCTGTCGTTCGCGACGACGTCCGGCAGGGCCTGGAAGGGCTTCGACCCCCCGCAGGTGCGACCGGTGCGGTCGGCGATGCCGTTCTTCGCCCGGGTCAGCGGCTTGTCGCGTCCCCAGCCGCCCGCGTTCTGCTGGGCCCACTGGTATCCGACCGCCGCGGCGCCCGCGGTGGCGTCGATACTGACCACCGGCATGATGCTGGGCACCACGCAGCCGGGGCCGGGCGTGCCGGCGGACGCGGTGTCCCGGACGTCGTCGTCGCAGCGGATCCGCTCCGGGTTGCTCCAGGACGCGCTCGGGTCGATGATCTGGGCGCCGGGATAGGACACGAACAGTTCGTACGACGTCGTGAACTCGACCGCGGTACCGGCGGCCGGGGTGGAGGAGTAGGCCACCCGCCCGGTGCGGGAGTCACCCTTGACCAGGGTGCCCTTGTACCAGGGGGCCGTCTTGGTGGCTTTGCAGCCGGCCGAGCAGGCGGACCTGAACCTCGCCTCCAGCGTGGTGACGGCCCCGGTCGCGCCGGTCATGGTCACGGTCACGTGCTCTTCCCACGACGTGCCGTCGGCGGGCAGGAGGGCACTGGTCGTCACGCTCAGCGTGCCGGTGCCGATCTGCTGCCCGTTGCTGTCCTTGAGCACGTACAGCACGGTGAGGCCGTTCACGCAGTAGCCGAAGCGGTTGAACTTCCACGTCCCGGGAGACGTGATCGTGCAGGTGGCCGAGTCGGCGTCGGCCGAGGCCCGAGGCTGCGCGGCGAGGCTCTGCCGCGCGGCCGCCTTCACCGGTGCGGCGGTCGTGCTGACGCAGGCCTGCACGGCGCCCGCCCGGCGCTCGCGGGAGCCTGCCGCGGTGGGCTCGCAGCGCTCCCCGGGGGTCACCTCGACCGGCCTGGTCTTCGTGGGCACGGACACCGGATCGGCCGGGTCGGTCCGGTCGGCCTGGCGGGACGCCTGCGGCGCTGCCCCGGGCGTCTCCTGCGCCGGGGCCATCGCCGTGGTGGAGGCACCCAGGGCCACGACGGCCAGCAGGGAGAGGAGGACGCGCCGGGAGCGCGGTATTCGAGACGAGGGTCTCATGGTGGGACTGCCCTTTCGCGTGTGACGTACTGCCCGGTGCGGGCCGGCGTGCCCGGCCCGCGGGCGGTCAGAAGATGGACGACAGTCCGCTGGTGATGGAGGAGACGAGCTCCTTGCCCTCCTCGGCGACCTTGTTGACCACGGGGGCCACCTTCTTGATGCCGGTGGTCACGAGCTTGCCCCGGCCGAAGGTGGCCAGGTTCAGTGCGGTGCCGCCCAGGGACTCGACGAACTCACCGCTGGTGAAGCCGTGTTCGATACCGGTGAACAGGGCACCGAGCGCGCCGGCCCCGAGGGACACGTAGCCGAAGAAGGCCGCTCCGGCCGCAAGCGGCGGAAAGGCCAGGCTGGCCAGCCCCAGACCGGCGGCGATGAATCCGGAGGCGATGCTCACCTTGTTGGCGGCGTCGGCCCACCAACCGGCGTCCGACCACCAGTCCTCCTCGGAACCGGAGCCGGTGCCGGTGCCGTTCGGGTGGACCTCGTCGTTGGTGCCGTTGTCGGCCGGGTCCCTCCCCTCCTCGCGCTCCCGCTTCGCCTTCTCGGCGGCCTCCTTGGCCTTCTGGGCGATCTCGGCCTGGCGCTTCTGGACGGCGATGCTGCGGGCCTCGCTGGCCGCCGCGGCCGCCGTGGCCTTGTCCCGGCCGGCCTCCAGGGCGGACTGGCGGGCACTGGCCGCCGACGCCTGGGCGCTGTAGGAGGACTGGAGTGCCGAACGGGCCGCGTCCACCGCCTTGTTGGCGGAGTAGTTCGCCGACCTGGCGGCACCCCGCGCGGTCGACGCCGCCGACTTGGCCTGGTTCGCGGAGGTCTGCGCGTCCGCCGCCGACCGGTCCGCCGCGTCGGCGTTCTCCCGGGCCTGGTCGGCGTAGCCCTCCGCCTTGCTCGCGGCGTCCAGGGCCTTGTCGGCCCACTCCTTCGCCTCGGCCGCGGCCTGGCGGGCGTCGGCGGCGGCCTTGGAGGCCAGCGCGGCGTTCTGCTGCGCCGTGTAGGCGATCTTCGCCGCGGCCGCGATCGCCCCGCGGACCGCCGCGACGTGGGTGGCCGAGTCGTGGTCGAGCTGGGCCGCCTGGTGCCGCACGACCTGGACGAAGTTGCGGCGCATCCAGGTGGGACCCTCTAGGGCGACCTCACCGTACGACTTGACGTACTCGCCCCCGTTCGCCACCGAGGTGGCGGTCTCCACCGCGTCGTCCTCGCGGATCGCCTCGGGGTACGTCCGCTCGAAGAAGTCCTGGAGGGCTTCGGGGGTGTTCTTGTCCAGCGCGTCGTTGGCGGCCTTGATGACCGCCTTGCCGGGCTTCTCGTTGATGATCCGGGCGATCTGGACCTTGTTGTCGTCCTGCGAGGCCCGGATCATCCCGGAGGTCAGGAAGTCGCCCACCGCCGCGGACTCGCTGCTCGCCAGTGCCGACTGGGCCGCCTCCGCGATGGCGGGGCTGGATATCTGGGCGATGTACAGGACGGTCTCGCGGTCGTCCTGGTTCTGGGCGAGAGTCCGGTCGAGGTCGACCCAGGACAGGATGTCGTCGTCGGTCCCGGCCAGCGCGTGCTGGGCCGCCTCCCGCGTCCACGCGCCCTTCGCCTCCAGCAGCCCGGTGGCCGCCTTGCGGCCGAGCGTGGCAGCGAGCGCCAGGTCACCGGTCTCCCACAGCGCCTTCTCGGCCGCCGCGATCACCTCTTTGAGGGCCGCGGCGGTCTGGGCCTCCTGGCTGCGCTTGTCCTCGTACTCGGCCTGTTCCTCCGCCTCGATCTCGGCGAGCAGGCGGGCCTCGTCCATGCCCTGGAGCCGGTCCTGCTCCAGGCGTGCCAGTTCCGCCTCCCGGGCGGCCGTCTCCACCGCCATGGCTTCCTCGACGGTCTTGGTGGCGGTGTCGGCCGCCTTCACGGCCGCCGCCGCGTGCGCGGTGGACTTGTTCGCGTAGTCGATGGCCTGACCGGCGAACTTCACCGCCTCCTCGGCGGCGGCCGCCGCCTTCTCGGCGTGTTCGGCGGCGGAGTCGGCGGCGTCCCGGGCCTTGCGGGCCGCGCCGGCCGCGGTGTTGGCGAGGGCCTGGGCCGTGGAGGCGGCGTTGGTGGCCCGGTTGGCGGCGGTCGTCGCGATGGCGGCCTGGCGCTTGGCCTCGGCCGCCTCGGACTGGGCGGCCCCGGCGGCGCCCGCGGCCTGCGCCGAGGCGTTGGCGGCGGCCGCGGCGTTGCGCGCGGCGGAGGCGGCCGAGGAACCGGCGTTGGCGGCCTGCGCGGAGGCGGCCGCGGCGTAGTCGGCGGCCTTCGCGGCGGAACGGGCCTTCCCGGCCGCGTTCTTGGCGGCGACCGCCGCGTTCTTGGCCGCCTCGGTCTTCTTCGCGTCCTTGGAGGCGGCGATGGCGGCGTTGTAGGCGGCGGATGCGGCGTTGCCCGCCGTCGCGGCGGCCTGGGAGGCCGCGGTGGCCGCGGAGGAGGCGCGCCGGGACGCGGTCACCGCCGCGTTGGAGGCGCTGATGGCGTTGCGCGCGGCGTTCGCGGCGCCCTTGGCCGCGCTCGCGGCCTTGCGCGCGGCCGCGGCGGACTTCGCCACGTCGTCCTTGGCCGCGGCGGCTTCCGCGGCCGCCTTCTCGGCCGCCTCCTTGGCCTTCTCGGCCGCGGCCTGGGCGCGCGCCGACGCCTCCACGGCCTGGTCGGTCTCGGCCTGGGCGCGCTTGCCCTCGCGCTCCACCACCGCGACGAGTTCGGCGATGGTGGCCGCCTCCTGGTCCCGGGCCCGGGCGATGTGCTGCCCGGTGTCGAGGAACCACTGCACGTCGTTGGCCGTACCGCTCATCGCGCGGTCCGCGTACTTCCGCACCTCGGGCCCGCCCTGGAACAGCATGGACGACACCTGGACCCTGGCGTCCTCCAGCCGGGCGTCGTACTGCCCGTCGGTGAGGAAGGTCTCCAGCGCCGCCTGGGTACCGGCGTCCAGGGCGGCGGAGGCCTCGCGCCGGACGGCCTTGTCGCCGGTGGAGGAGACGATGGACGTCGCCACGCCCAGATCCTCCAGCAGGGCGGGCTTGTACCCCGTCCCGAGGAAGGCCGCGATGGCCGCGTCGCCGTTGTCGAGCGCGGCGACCGCCTCGCGCCGCAGGCCCTTGCCGGACCGGGCGAGGTAGCGGGCGACGGCGACCCGGTTGTCCTCGACCGTCACCTTCGGCAGGGTCTCCGCGAGGAACGTCCGCACCTCCTCGTCGGTGCCGTAGAGCACGTAGGCCGCGGCGGCCTTGGTCGCCTTGCCGCCGGTGGCCCACGCCTGGACGACCTTGGCCCGCTCGGTGTCCGGCAGGGTGAGCGGGTCGGCCGGCGCGTCGCCGGCCGCGGCGCTCGCCGGGCGGGTGAACGACAGCGGGGTGGCGGCGACAGCGGTGACGGCGGCCGCTGCGCCGAGGAGCCGTCTGCGACTCCAGAACGACGTCTGCATAAGGGTTTTCTCCTGGCGTTGGTTTCGACGGGAATTGAGACGGGACGGAGAGCCGGAGTGACCATACCAATGGGCGTCGAACGTAAAATGAGTTGCGTCCGGGCGTAATTGATGATCCGCCAGATCGCATACTGACAACGCCAGTTGCTTCTTCACGACTTCTCCACAGACCTCCGTACAACCTTTCCTTGAGGTGTCGAGAGTCACACGGGATCTTCAACTGGCGTCCGTTTTGGCGCAGTTCATGCCGTGGACAGTGATCGAAGATGGAGGTGGCATGGACAGGCTCAAGCGGAGATACGGAATGGCTAAGGCCTTTTTTCTGCATTTCCGCGAGGTCTGGGGGGCCCTCATTGAATGCGGAGCCTTCATGCCTTTCAGGGGAGCCGGATGACGGGCATCCGGCCGAAAGAATGGATTTGGACTGCGATGAAGGTACGCACCACCATTGCGCGTGTGCTCGGCGCCTCCGCCCTCGCCGGCGGCCTGGCCTGGGCCGTGCTGGCGTCCGGCGTCCAGCCGGCGGACGACGGCCCGGCGGTGTCCGTGGCGGACGAGGCTCCCGGCTACGCCGTCGAGGACTTCGCCTATCCGCAGGCCGACAAGATCCTCGAGGAGCAGGGCATCGTCCTCAAGCGGGGTGACGGCCACATCACGCTGGCCGACTGCTCCAGCGGCACCGACCTGCTCCAGGTCATGGCCCGGCGCGAGTCCCAGCCGTTCTGCTTCAAGACCGTCGGCGACTCGGGCTGGCTGACCCTGGAGATCCCCGCCGTCTACGTCATGCGGGGCAACGAGTACGCGACGCAGGTGGACATGACCGTCGGGGACGAGGAGAAGTCCTTCGACCTCGAGAAGAACACCTGGACCTCGGTGGGCGAGAGCGCCGACGAGCAGAACCGTGAGCACCTGCTCGTGGAGATCAGGACCTCCAAGTAGTCCTCAGCCGACGCCCTTTGACGCATCTGCCACCAAGGAACCCCACCATGCGACACACCAGACCCGTGCGCCTCGCCGCACTGGCCGCCGCCCTGACCGCGGGACCCCTCGTCCTGACCGCCGTGCCTGCGGCCGCCGTGACGGGGCCCGCCGCCTCCGCCTCGGACACCACGCACGCCTACACCGCGCAGATCGTGGTCGGCGACCACGACCGCGGCTGCTCCGGCGTCCTGGTCGACGCCGAGTGGCTGCTCACCGCGGCCAGTTGCTTCGCCGACAAGCCCGCCGAGAGCCTCGCCGTGCCCGCCGGCAAGCCGGCCAAGACCACCACCGCGACCATCGGCCGCGCCGAACTCACCGGCACCCAGGGCGCGGTCCGCCAGGTCGTGGAACTGGTCCCGCGCACCGACCGCGACGTCGTCCTGGCCCGGCTCAACCGCCCGGTCACCAACGTCACCCCCCTCGCGCCGGCCACCACCGCCCCCACCGCGGGCGAGGAGCTGACGCTCGCGGGCTACGGCCGCTCCAAGACCGAGTGGGCGCCGCTGAACCTGCACACCGGGGTCTTCTCGGTGGACGCGGCCGCAGCCACCACCGCCACCGTGACCGGCAAGGACGGCGTCGCCGCGTGCATGGGCGACACCGGTGGCCCGCTGGTCCGCACGGTGAACGGCACCAAGCAGCTGGCCGCCCTCGCCAGCCGCTCCTACCAGGGCGGATGCTTCGGCATCGACGCCGCCGAAACCCGCACCGGCGGCGTCGTCACCCGCGTCGACGACCTCGGCTCCTGGGTGGCGTCCAAGGTCGGCGCCAACCGGATCACCGACTTCAACTGCGACGGCGTGGCGGACATCGCCGTCGCCGACCCCGAGGCGACCGTCGGCGGCAGCGCCAAGGCGGGCCTGGTCCGCGTAGTGTACGGCGGCGGCAAGGGCACCGCCGAGCTGAACCAGGACCTCGACTGGATCCCGGGCGGCGCCGAGGGCAACGACCTCTTCGGCCAGGCCATCGACACCGTCGACTACAACGAGGACGGCTGCACCGACCTCGCCGTCGGCACCCCGGGTGAGAACCTGGGCGACGCCACGGACGCCGGCATGGCCGACCTCCTGTACGGCGCCCCGGGCGGCCTCGGCACCGGCGCCACCAAGAACACGCACTTCCAGCAGGCCGAGGGCAACGGCTCGATCAAGGGCTCGACCCCGGAGAGCGGCGACCTGATGGGGCAGGCCATGGTGGCCGGCACCACCGCCGCCGGTGAGCCCTTCGTCGTCATCGGCACGCCCGGTGAGGGCCTCGGCGACGCCGCCAAGGCGGGCGAGGCGTTCTACGTGCGCGGCGGCACCAACGTCTCCGTCCACCAGGACAAGCTGGGCGTCCCGGGTGGTGTGGAGGCGAACGACGGCTTCGGCGCCGTCCTGGCCGCCGACGCCAACCACCTGGCCATCGGCGCGCCCAACGAGAACATCGGCGGCGACGACGCGGCGGGCAACCTCGCGGTCTTCACGCACACGCTGAACAGCGAGCAGCGGCCCACCGCGGTCTTCGGCCTCGACCAGGACCTGGACACCGTCTCCGGCGGCGCCGAGGCCGGCGACCGCTTCGGCGCGGCCCTCGCGCTGGCCCCGTACCGTCCGTCGGGCGCGGCCACCGCCAACGAGTCGATCCTCGCGGTCGGTTCCCCGGGCGAGGCCCTGAACGTGGACGGCGTCAGCAAGGCGCAGACCGGCGGCGTCATCACCTTCCGGGTCACCGCCGCGGGCACCTACACCCAGCTCGACGGGTACTCCTCCGGTACGGCCGACGACGACGTCTCCGGCACCTCGGAGGCCGGTGACCACTTCGGCGCCACCATCACCGCGATCAACACGGCGCCGCGCGCCGTGAGCACCGCGGCGACGATGAGGATGGCCATCGGCGTCCCGGACGAGGCGATCGGTTCGGCGGCCTCCTCCGGCGCGGTCCACGTCTTCTCGATGCTGGGCGCGCCCGGCGCCAACGACAAGTGGATCGAGTCCGGCGACGGCGACGGCATCCCCGGTGCCCCGGGAGCCAACCAGCGTCTGGGTTCGAGCATCCACTTCACCGGCACGCACCTGTACGTCGGCATGCCCTACGGCCCGGGCGCCCGCGGCGCGCTCTACGCCCTGCCGATGTCCAACGTGACCCTCGGCCAGCCCACCGCCGCCGTCACGGCCTACCAGCCGGGTCAGGGCGGGCTCCCCGCCGTCGGCACCACCTTCGGGTACGCGGCGAGGTAGTCACCGCGGTACTCCCCAGCAGCACCTCTCAGTCGGCCGTGGCGTCCAGCGCCACGGCCGACTCGTTCACCGGGCGCGGCACTCCCGTCGGGTCGAGCACGAACAGCGCCACCCCGAGCAGGTCGGCGCGGACCCGGGCGTCCCCGGCGTATCCGGTGAGGGAGAAGTAGACGCACCGCGCGGACTCCGCCATCGCCGTCAGCCACAGGCACTCCACGTCCCGCAGCGAGGCCGGGCCCGCCGTCGGATCCACCTGGACGACGAGGCCGGCCGCGGCCAGCCCGATGCCCGACAGCGGCCGCTGGTCGGCGCGGCGCACGTCCCGGTGCCCCAGCCCGCGCAGGTACAGCACGGCCGCGGTCACCGCGTCACGCGCGGTGCGGATCGGGACCGCCCGGTGGGCCGGGACCCGTGACCCGGGGGCGCGCCCGGACGCGCCCCGGGCCGCGTCGTCCACCGGTACGCACAGCACCGTCCCGCACGGGCACCCCAGCTCCGGCCGCGGCCACCGGCTGCGTGCCCCGCAGGCCGCGCAGCGCAGGGCGACCCACTCCTCCTCCCACGCCCGGTGGGTGACCGCGGTGGCGGTACCGCGCGGATCGAGCACGGGCGCGACGGGCTCCCCGCACGCGCACGGGTACGAGGGTGCCGTGTAGCGGTGCCGCCGCCCGCAGGCCGTGCAGCACACCGAGATGGTCTCGGACATGACCCCATCGTCCTCTCTTGACTGCCCTCGGCCGCCCACTTACATTACTTCCAGATCGTAGAAAACAAATTTCGCTATACGGAAGTTGCTACGGAAGAAGCTCACCGCGGGGCGCGACGGGAGTGCGAATCCGACAGCCGGAGCAGGAGTACTCGATGGCTCGTATGACCGCTGCCCGAGCGGCAGTTGAGATTCTCAAGCGCGAGGGCGTCACCGACGCGTTCGGTGTGCCGGGCGCGGCGATCAACCCCTTCTACGCGGCGCTCAAGGCGTCCGGCGGCGTCCAGCACACCCTCGCCCGCCATGTCGAGGGCGCCTCGCACATGGCCGAGGGCTACACCCGTACCCACCCCGGCAACATCGGTGTCTGCATCGGCACCTCGGGGCCGGCCGGCACCGACATGATCACCGGCCTGTACTCGGCGATCGGCGACTCCATCCCGATCCTGTGCATCACCGGCCAGGCGCCGACCGCGGTGATCCACAAGGAGGACTTCCAGGCCGTCGACATCGCCTCCATCGCGAAGCCGGTGACCAAGATGGCCGTCACCGTCCTGGAGGCCGCCCAGGTCCCCGGCGTCTTCCAGCAGGCGTTCCACCTGATGCGCTCGGGACGTCCCGGTCCGGTCCTGATCGACCTGCCGATCGACGTCCAGCTGACCGAGATCGAGTTCGACCCGGAGACCTACGAGCCGCTCCCGGTCTACAAGCCGGCCGCGACCCGCGCCCAGGTCGAGAAGGCGATCGGCATGCTCAACGCCGCCGAGCGCCCGCTGATCGTGGCCGGCGGCGGTGTCATCAACGCCGACGCGGCCGACCTCCTGGTCGAGTTCGCCGAGCTGACCGGCACTCCGGTCGTGCCGACCCTGATGGGCTGGGGCCTGCTGCCCGACGACCACGAGCTGAACGCCGGCATGGTCGGCCTCCAGACCTCGCACCGCTACGGCAACGCGACCTTCCTGGAGTCCGACTTCGTCCTCGGCGTCGGCAACCGCTGGGCCAACCGCCACACCGGCAAGATCGACGTCTACACCAAGGGGCGGAAGTTCGTCCACGTCGACGTCGAGCCGACCCAGATCGGCAAGATCTTCGCCCCGGACTACGGCATCGCCTCCGACGCCAAGGCCGCGCTGGAGCTGTTCGTCGAGGTGGCCAAGGAGCTGAAGGCGGCCGGCAAGCTGCCCGACCGCTCCGCGTGGGCCGCGTCCGCGCAGGAGCGGAAGGCCACGCTCCAGCGCCGTACGCACTTCGACGACATCCCGATCAAGCCGCAGCGGGTCTACGAGGAGATGAACAAGGCATTCGGCCCGGAGACCCGGTACGTCTCCACCATCGGCCTCTCGCAGATCGCCGGCGCCCAGATGCTGCACGTCTACCGCCCGCGGCACTGGATCAACTGCGGCCAGGCGGGCCCGCTCGGCTGGACCGTCCCGGCCGCGCTCGGCGTCGCCAAGGCCGACCCCGACGCCCAGGTCGTGGCGCTCTCCGGCGACTACGACTTCCAGTTCATGATCGAGGAACTGGCCGTCGGCGCGCAGCACAAGATCCCGTACGTGCACGTCCTGGTCAACAACTCCTACCTGGGCCTGATCCGTCAGGCGCAGCGGGCGTTCGAGATCGACTTCCAGGTCAACCTGGAGTTCGAGAACATCAACTCGCCCGAGCTGGGCGTCTACGGCGTCGACCACGTCAAGGTCGCCGAGGGCCTCGGCTGCAAGGCGATCCGGGTGACCGACCCGAACGAGCTGGGGGCGGCCCTGGAACAGGCCAAGAAGCTCGCCGCCGAGCACCGGGTGCCGGTCGTCGTCGAGGCGATCCTGGAGCGCGTCACCAATATCTCGATGTCGGGCACCAACGACATCTCGAACGTGGTGGAGTTCGAGGAGGTGGCCACGGAGCCGGGGCACGCCCCGACCGCGGTCAAGACGCTCAAGGTCTGACCCGCACCACCCGCACGGCCTGAGGGCGAGGGCGGTCCGTCGACGCGACGGGCCGCCCTCGCGCGCGTCCCGGGGCGCTCAGTCCCCTCCGCCCCCACCCCCCGATCCGCAGCCCCCGTGGTCCCCGTGGCCCGAGCCCCAGTCGCCCGTGACCGAGTCCTCGTACTCGTCCCGCCACCGGAGGAACCTGCCCCGGCCCAGGGAGAAGCGCACTCCCTCCTTGGCGGCACCCGGGTCCGTCAGGCCGGTGCGCAGCGCGAAGCGAGGCAGGAGCATGCGCAGAGCGGCGTCGCCGTGCAGGGCCACCGCCAGCAGCGTGTCCTCGTCCGACAGCCCGTGCCGGACCCTCGGCAGGGGGTGCCGTGCCCGCCAGAACTCCACGTGCCGGCGGGCGCCCCGGGTGGGGCCCAGCCGGGGGTAGCGCAGCAGCCCCTCGTCCGCGAGCGGGATGCGCGCCAGCGCGACTGCCAGGCGCACGTCCGGATGCCGGACCAGCTCACGGGCGGTGCGGGGCTCGCGCAGGCAGTCGAGGACGGTGCCCGCGAACGGCCCCAGCCCCTCCGGCTCCGGCCCCGTGGCGCACAGCGTCCTGCGGGGGCCGATCTCCAGCGCTCCCCGCAGGTGCAGGTCGACCACCGCCACCGTCACCGCGGCCCGCGGCCCGCCGCCCAGCAGTGCGATCTCGTACGGCTCCCGGCCGATCTCCGTGCCACCGTCCATGGCCCTCACCCCCGTGTGTCCGGGGATGTGCCCGGCGCGGGGGGTGGTTCAAGCGCGCGGCCGCGTTCTCAGAGGAAGACTTGAGGGAGGACGTGGGCGCGGTCAGCCCCGGGGGCGCTCGTGGTGCTCGTGCAGCCCCGGCCACTCGTCCGGGCCGCCGCCCTGCCACTCGACGAGCGCGTCCTCGGCCACGTCGGTCACGTACAGGTCGGCCAGGCGCAGCAGTTCGGCGACGTCGTCGATGTGGGAGGCGACGCCCAGTGTCTCGTCGCCGGAGGTGACCCGGCGGGAGCCGTCGAGGGCGGGGGAGTGGACGACGATGTGCGGATGCTCCGGTGGATGTGCCATGACTTCAGGCTGCTGCGGGCGCCCGGGATCCGCACCCCGGCGAACGCCGGAGAGCGCCGGATGCGGGACCGTCCGCATCCGGCGCTCTCCAGCCGGTGAAGGTTCTTCACGTGGTGTCCGTCCGGCGGCGCGAGGCTGGGCGCGACAGGTCGTTCGCGCCGCCGGACGGAGTTCTGGGGCCTCTGGGGAAAGCAGCGGCACGGTGTGGCTGGGACCGCGGCGGTGCGACGGGCCCGGAACGCTCCTCCCCTCAGGTCGTAGGAGGGACGTCCGTGCCCTTCACCACCGCACTGGCTCGCTGCCGCCGCGGTCCTCGCCCTGCCCGCGCCGGCACCGGGCTCTCACCCCTCATCCGGGCTGCTCGGTGCCTGCGCGCGGGCCGCGCACACGGTCCCGGCCTCCCCGCCGGGTTCCGTGCGCGAGCCTGTGGGTCAGTCCTCGCGCAGGGCGCGGACCGCCTCCTCGACGCGCTTGCCGTACTCGGTGTCGGCCGCGTGGAAGTGCGCGAGGTTCTTCTCGACCACGTCGTTGCGGGAGACCTGGGACAGGCCGCCGGCGATGGTCGCGATCAGACGCTTCTTCTCGTCCTCGGACATCAGCCGGTACAGCTCACCGGCCTGGAAGAAGGGGTCGTCCTTGGTGTGCTGCGGCGCCTCGTGGGTGCCGGTGTGGCCGGAGACGGCGAGCGGCGCGGCCAGCGCGCGGCCGGTCTCCACCGGGCCGTCGTAGGAGTTCGGCTCGTAGTTCTTGGCGTCACGGCCCTGTGAGTTGGACGCCATGAGGCCGTCGCGGCCGTAGTTGGCGGCGCCGCCCGGCACCGCCTTCGGGGCGTTCACCGGGAGCTGGGTGTGGTTGACGCCCAGGCGGTAGCGGTGGGCGTCCGCGTAGGCGAACAGCCGGCCCTGGAGCATCTTGTCGGGGGAGGGAGCGATGCCCGGAACGAAGTTGTTCGGGGAGAACGCGGCCTGCTCGACCTCGGCGAAGACGTTGTCCGGGTTGCGGTCGAGCACCAGGCGGCCCACCCGCTTGAGCGGGTAGTCGGAGTGCGGCCACACCTTGGTCACGTCGAACGGGTTGAAGCGGTAGTTCGCCGCCTCGGCCACCGGCATCAGCTGCACGTGCAGCGTCCAGGACGGGTACACGCCCCGCTCGATCGCCTGCACCAGGTCGGTCTGGTGCGAGGTCGGGTCCTGCCCGGCCTGCTCGGCCGCCTGCTCGGCGGTCAGGCAGCGGATGCCCTGGTCGGTCTTGAAGTGGTACTTGACGAAGAAGGACTCGCCCTTGGCGTTCGTCCACTGGTAGGTGTGCGAGCCGAAGCCGTCCATGTGGCGGTACGACGCCGGGATGCCGCGGTCGCCCATCAGCCAGGTCACCTGGTGCGTGGCCTCGGGCGAGTGCGCCCAGAAGTCCCAGACGTTGTCCGGCTCCTGACGGCCCGAGAACGGGTCGCGCTTCTGCGAGTGGATGAAGTCGGGGAACTTGATCGGGTCCTTGATGAAGAACACCGGGGTGTTGTTGCCGACGAGGTCGTAGTTGCCCTCCTCGGTGTAGAACTTCAGCGCGAAGCCGCGCGGGTCGCGGACCGCGTCCGCGCCGCCGAGCGAGTCGGCCACGGTGGAGAAGCGCAGGAAGACCTCGGTGCGCTTGCCGACGGTGCTCAGGAAGTCGGCGTGCGTGAAGCCGGTGACGTCGTCGGTCACCTCGAAGTGACCGTAGGCGCCGGAGCCGCGGGCGTGCACCACGCGCTCCGGGATGCGCTCCCGGTTGAAGCGCGCGAGCTTCTCGATGAGGTGCTGGTCCTGGATCAGGAGCGGGCCGCCGATGCCGGCGGAAGCGGAGTTCTGGTTGTCGGCGACCGGGGCGCCGGACTCGGTGGTGAGCACGCGCTGCGACATCGTGGACCTTCCGTGGTCTTCCGTGCGAGATTCAGCGGAAACTTGTTTCCGCTTCGTGGAGCCTAGATTTGGGGCGGAGACACGTCAACAGTTTGTTGAAGTGGGTTCCGGGCGGCGCCGCCGCTCGGGCGCGACAGGACAGGTGTCAGCGACGGCGCCGCCCGGAGGTCTGGTGAGGTGCGTACGGTCAGACCTGGGCGCCGGACAGGCGCTCCACGGCCCGCAGCAGGGCCGAGTGGTCCAGGCCGCCGTCACCCTGGGCGCGCAGCGACGCGACCAGCTGGGCCACCACGGCGCCGACCGGCAGCGCGGCGCCGACGTTGCGGGCGGCGTCGGTGACGATGCCCATGTCCTTGTGGTGCAGGTCGATGCGGAAGCCGGGCTTGAAGTCGCGGCCCAGGAAGTTGTCCTTCTTCCGCGTCAGTACGGTCGAGCCGGCCAGGCCGCCGTTGAGGACGTCGAGGGCGGCCTTCAGGTCCACGCCCGACTTCTCCAGGAAGACCACGGCCTCGGCGCACGCCTGGATGTTCACGGCGACGATGAGCTGGTTGGCGGCCTTCACGGTCTGGCCCGAGCCGTGCGGACCGCACAGCACGATGGTCTTGCCGAGCGCTTCCAGGAGCGGCTTGGCCTCGTCGAAGTCGGCCTGCTCACCGCCGACCATGATGGACAGCACGGCCTCGATCGCGCCGGCCTCGCCGCCCGACACGGGGGCGTCCAGGACGCGGATGCCCTTGTCCTTGGCGGCCTTCGCGAGGTCCACGGAGGTCTGCGGGGTGATCGAGGACATGTCGACCAGGAGCGCGCCGGACTTCGCGTTCTCCAGGATGCCGTCGGGGCCGTAGGCGATGGCCTCGACCTGCGGCGACGCGGGGACCATCGTCACGACGACGTCGGCGTCGCGCACGGCCTCGGCGATCGAGCCGGCCACGGTGCCGCCGGCGGCGGACAGGCGGTCCAGCTTCTCCTGCTCCAGGGTGAAGCCGGTGACCTGGTAACCGGCCTTGATCAGGTTCTCGGACATGGGGGAGCCCATGATGCCGAGACCGACCCAGGCGACCTTGGGGAGCGTGCTCATGATGGGTACCTCTCTGAAAATCTGAAAGTCGCGAAAGTTCCTGCGGGGGCGCTCAGCGGGCCGCGCGGGCCCCGGCCGGCAGCCAGGAGAAGGACTGGGCGCTGGGGTTGTCGCCCGGCTTGTACTCCAGGCCCACCCAGCCGTCGTAACCGGCCTTGCGCAGCTGGTCGAGCAGCTCCTCCAGCGGGAGCGAGCCGGTGCCGGGAGCGCCGCGGCCCGGGTTGTCGGCGATCTGCACGTGGCCGGTCTTCGCGGCGTACGCGTCGATCACCTGCGGCAGGTTCTCGCCGTTCATGGACAGGTGGTAGAGGTCCATGAGGAACTTGGCGTTGCCCAGTCCGGTGGCCTCGTTGACCTGGTCCACGACCGCGATCGCGGCCGGCGCCGACACCAGCGGGTACAGCGGCGACTCGGGCTTGTTCAGCGCCTCGACCAGCAGGATCGCGCCGATCCGGTCGGCCGCGCGGGCGGCCAGGACCAGGTTCTCCAGCGCGAGGCGGTCCTGCTCGGCCGGGTCCACGCCCTCGACGCGGTTGCCGTACAGCGCGTTGAGCGCCGTGCAGCCCAGCGACTGCGCGAAGCCGGCGGCCACGTCGATGTTGGCACGGAACCGGTCCGACTCCTCGCCCGGCACCGACAGGGCGCCGCGGTCGGGGCCCGGCAGCTGCCCGGCGTAGAAGTTCAGCCCGGTGAGCTGGACGCCCGCGTCCTCGATCGCCGACTTCAGGGCGTCGAGCTCGGACTGCTCCGGGGTGGGCGAGTCGATCCAGGGCCACCACAGCTCGACCGCGGTGAAGCCGGCCGCGGCGGCGGCCGCGGGGCGCTCCAGGAGCGGGAGTTCCGTGAAGAGGATCGACAGGTTGACGTTGAAGCGCTGATCTGCGAAGCCCATCGGGTGCCGCGCTCCCTTCCGTTCGATCGTGTTCCGCATTACGGAAGTTCGTTTCTGCTTAATGGAAGATTGCCGTCGAGGTTCCGCGCTTGTCAAGAGGGGGCGGCGGAAAACGGGCACCCCGCGTTAGGTTGACCGCGTGCGATTGAGAGTGGAGTTCACGACCGAACCCTTCGACCTGGACGAGGCGCCCGCCCACGCGGTGGTGGCCCGCCAGGTCGTCGAGGCCGCCGAGCTGGACGCGGTCGACGTCGGCCCGTTCGGCAACACCGCCGAGGGCGGCGCCGACCAGGTGCTCGGCGCCGTGGACGCGCTGCTGCGCCGGACCCTGGAGGCCGGTGCCACCAGGATCTCGCTCCAGGTCAACGTGGTCGACGCGGTCGACGGGGGCCGGGACGCGGAGGGCGAGCGGTGACGGCCCCGGGTGAGGAGCCCTTCATCGCGGCCGTGAAACCCCTGGTCGACGCCATCGGCGGCGAGATGGTCCCGCCGGACGAGGCCGGCCAGGACGACGTGGTGCTCTCCTGGGAGGGCACCGACGTCGTAGCCGTGCGTCTGCCGCAGCTGGCCGACTCCCTGGACCACATCCTGGCCGCCCTGGAGCGCCGGCAGGGCATGCCGCTGGCCGATCTGGACCGCAGGGCCAAGCAGGAGGTGGTGCGGATGCTGGAGGCGCGGGGCGCCTTCTCGGTGCGCCACGGCGTCGAGACCGTCGCGGGCGCCCTCGGCGTCAGCCGCTTCACCGTCTACAACTACCTCAACCGCGAGAAGGGGGCCTGAGTCGTGGCACGCGCCTGACCAGGCACAACACGCTGAACGGCAAGCCGCCGCCCGGTTACCGGGCGGCGGCTTTCGTAACCCCGAATTTTCAACAAAGTGTTGACGGCTTGTTTCCGAGGGCGTTAGCTATCGGCACGCCCGTTCAGCACAAGGCCACGGAGGCTCCCGTGACGTCCACATCCGCGTCGGGCCTGGCCCGATTCAACACCCTCGAGGAGTCCGCGGCACGCGCCGAACTCCACGAGGCGTGCGCCTCCACGGCTTGGGCCCGGCACCTGCTCGCCGCCCGCCCCTTCGCCACCCCCGAGGACCTGTACGCCGCCAGTGACGCCGCCATGGCCCAACTGACGGCCAAGGACCTCGCGGAGGCGATGGCCGGGCACCCGCCGATCGGCCGCCCCAAGCCCGGCGACCCGACCTCGTCCCGGGAGCAGGCCGGTATGGCCGGTGCCGCCGAGGAACTCAAGGCGGAGATGCTCGAACTCAACCTGGCCTACCAGGACAGGTTCGGCCACGTCTTCCTCATCTGCGCCACCGGCCGGACCGGCGAGCAGATGCGGGACGCGGTCAAGGAGCGGATCGGCAACTCGCCCGAGCAGGAGAGGGAGATCGTCCGCACCGAGCTGGGGAAGATCAACCGCATCCGCCTGACCCGCCTCGTCGAACAGGACGCCTGACCATGAGCACCAGCACCACCGCCTCCGTGTCCACGCACATCCTGGACACCAGCGTCGGCCGCCCCGCCGAGGCCGTCGCCGTCCACCTCAGCGCCCGCTCGGGCGGCTCGGCCCATCACGGGCAAGGAGGGGACTGGCAGCGGCTCGGCGGCTCCGCGACCGACGCCGACGGACGGTGCAAGGACCTCCCGGCCCTGCCGGAGGGCACCACCCACGTACGCCTCGACTTCGACACCGAGACGTACTTCGCCAAGAAACAAGCCGCGGCCCAGCAGGACGCCCCCGCGCTCCGGGACAGCGAGAACGGCCGGCCCGTGTTCTTCCCCGAGGTCACCATCACCTTCGCGGTGGTGCCCGGCGAGCACTACCACGTTCCGCTGCTGCTCAACCCGTTCGGCTACTCCGTTTACCGAGGGAGCTGACCGAAACCATGACCCGTTTCGTCCTGGGACAGAACCAGTACGGCAAGGCTGAGAACCGCGTCGTCAAGATCACGCGTGACGGCGACACGCACCACATCAAGGACCTCAACGTCTCCGTCGCCCTGTCCGGCGACATGGAGGAGGTCCACCGCAGCGGTTCCAACGCCAACGTCCTGCCGACCGACACCACCAAGAACACGGTGTACGCCTTCGCCAAGGAGCACGGCATCGAGAGCGCCGAGGACCTCGGCGTCAAGCTCGCCCGCCACTTCGTGGACAACAACGAGCCCATCGGCCGGGCCCGCATCCGCGTCGAGGAGTACGGCTGGGAGCGGATCGAGACCTCCAAGGGCGGCGCCCGCTTCGTCGGCTCCGAGGAGATCGCCCACTCCTTCGTCCGCACCGGTCAGGAGACCCGCGTCGCGGAGATCACCTACGACGGCCACGGCATCCAGGTGCTCTCCGGGTTCAAGGACCTCACCGTCCTGAACTCGACCAACTCGGAGTTCTTCGGCTACCTGAAGGACAAGTACACGACCCTCAAGGAGGACTACGACCGGATCCTGGCCACCACCGTCTCCACCTGGTGGCGGCACAACTGGGACGGCGTCGACTCGCACGCCCCGGACTGGGACCGCTCGTACCACGGGGTGCGCAAGCACGCGCTCCAGGCGTTCGCCGAGACCTACTCGTACTCGCTCCAGCAGACCCTCTTCGAGATGGGTGTGCGGGTGCTGAACTCCCGCGACGAGGTCGACGAGATCCGCTTCTCCATGCCCAACAAGCACCACTTCCGCTCCGACCTGTCGCCCTTCGGGATCGACAACGAGGCGAAGGACGGCGCCGTGTACTACGCCGCCGACCGCCCCTACGGCCTGATCGAGGCCACCATCCTGCGCGACGGCGCCGAGCAACTGATCCCGGTCGACATGACCAACCTCTGACGCGGGACGCGCGCCGCCGGCCCGGCCACCGAGGCCGGCGGCGCGCCACACCGGAGGGAACACCATGGCACAGCCTGCATCGGAGCCGGCGAAAGGCTCCTGTTCCACCCCGCCGGCGCACACCGAGGACGCCGTCACGTCCGTGCACCCGGTGGACGAGAAGCTCCACCCCTCGCGGCTCGTCCCCGCCGCGCTCCAGCACATCGCCGCCATGTACGCGGGCGTCGTCACCCCTCCGCTCATCATCGGCCAGGCCGTCGGACTCGACCTGGAGGGCCGCACCCGGCTGATCGCCGCGAGCCTGCTCATCGCGGGCATCGCCACGCTGCTCCAGACCCTCGGGGTCAAGGGCTTCGTCGGCAACCGGCTGCCTTTCGTCAACGCCGCCTCCTCGGCCGGCATCGCCCCCATCCTCGCCATCGCCGAGACCAACGGCGGCGGCGGTCAGCTCCCCGCCATCTACGGCGCGGTGATGGTCGCGGGCGTGTTCTGCCTCGCCGTCGGCCCGTTCTTCGGCAGGCTGCTCCGCTTCTTCCCGCCGCTGGTCACCGGCGTGGTCATCACCCTCATCGGCGTCACGCTGATGCCGGTGCCGGTCGCCTGGGCGCAGGGCGGCGACAAGGCCGCCGCCGACTTCGGCTCGATGCGCAACCTCGCGCTCGCCGCCTTCACCCTCGGCGTCATCCTCGTCGTCCAGCGCTTCGGCAGGGGCTTCCTCAAGCAGGTCGCCCTGCTCTTCGGCCTGCTCGTCGGCACCCTCGTCGCCCTGCCGCTGGGCATGGCCGACGTCGGCGCCCTGAAGTCCGCGCCGGTCGCCGCGCTGCCCACCCCGTTCGCCTTCGGCGCCCCCGAGTTCCAGCCCGCCGCCGTCCTGTCGCTGTGCATCGTGATGCTGGTCCTGATGACCGAGTCGTCCGCCGGCATGCTGGCCCTCGGCGAGATCTGCGACCGCCGCGCCGACTCCAAGGTCATCACCCGCGGCCTGCGCACCGACGGCCTCGCCACCCTGATCGGGCCGGTCTTCGGCGGCTTCCCCACCTCCGCCTTCGCGCAGAACGTCGGCGTCGTCTCGCTGACCCGGGTGCGCAGCCGCTACGTCGTCGCCGTCGCCGGCGCCACCCTGCTGGTCCTCGGCGCCTTCCCGGTCCTCGGAGCGGTCGTCTCCCTGGTCCCGATGCCGGTCCTGGGCGGCGCGGGCATCGTCCTCTTCGGCTCCATCGCCGTCAGCGGCATCCGTACGCTGTCCGAGGCCGGACTGGACGACAGCTCCAACATCATCCTGGTCGCCGTGGCGCTCGGTGCGGGCATCATCCCGCTGGCCGCGCCGGCCTTCTACGCCGAGTTCCCCGCCTGGGCGCAGACCGTCCTCGGCTCCGGCATCAGCGCCGGCGCGATCGTCGCGGTCACGCTCAACCTCTTCTTCCACCATCTCGGCACCCGGAGCCGCCAGCCGGTTCCGGCACTCAAATCCTCCTAGGGTCCTGCCGTGCCCTCCCCGTGGGTACTCGACTCCCCGCCCACGGGCCCCACTGAAAGACAAGGAAGCAGCATGGCAGCATCATCGGCAGCCGAGCGCACGGTCATCGAGAACTGCGCGATCGCGACCGTCGACGCGGGCGACACCGAGTACGCCTCGGGCCATGTCGTCATCGCCGGCAACCGGATCGAGTCGGTCGGCGCGGGCAGCGCACCGGAGGGTCTGGACAACGTCGTACGCCGGATCGACGGGACCGGGCACCTGGTCACGCCCGGTCTGATCAACACCCACCACCACTTCTACCAGTGGATCACCCGGGGCCTGGCCACCGACCACAACCTGTTCAACTGGCTGGTCGCGCTGTACCCGACGTGGGCGCGCATCGACGAGCCGATGGCCTACGCGGCGGCCCAGGGGTCCCTCGCCATGATGGCCCGCGGCGGCGTCACCACCGCCATGGACCACCACTACGTCTACCCGCGGGGCTCCGGCGACCTGTCCGGCGCGATCATCCGCGCCGCCCGCGAGACGGGTGTCCGCTTCACCCTCGCCCGCGGCTCCATGGACCGCGGCGAGTCGGACGGCGGGCTGCCGCCGGACTTCGCGGTGGAGAGCCTGGACGGCGCGCTCGCCGCCACCGAGGCCACCGTCAAGGAGCACCACGACTCCTCCTTCGACGCGATGACCCAGGTCGCCGTCGCCCCCTGCTCCCCCTTCTCCGTCTCCACCGAACTGATGCGCCAGGGCGCCGAGCTGGCCCGCCGCCTCGGCGTACGGCTGCACACCCACGGCTCGGAGACCGTGGAGGAGGAGAAGTTCTGCCACGAGTTGTTCGGCATGGGCCCGACCGACTACTTCGAGTCCACCGGCTGGCTCGGCGAGGACGTGTGGATGGCGCACTGCGTCCACATGAACGACTCCGACATCGCCGCCTTCGCCCGCACGAAGACCGGTGTCGCGCACTGCCCGTCCTCCAACGCCCGCCTGGCCGCGGGCATCGCGCGGGTCCCCGACATGCTCGCCGCCGGCGTCCCGGTCGGCCTCGGCGTCGACGGCACCGCCTCCAACGAGTCCGGCGAACTCCACACCGAACTGCGCAACGCCCTCCTCATCAACCGCCTCGGCGCCCACCGCGAGGCCGCGCTGAACGCCCGCAAGGCGCTGCGCCTGGGGACCCACGGCGGTGCGCAGGTCCTCGGCCGGGCCGCCGAGACCGGCTCCCTGGAGGCGGGCAAGCTCGCCGACCTGGTGCTGTGGCGGATGGACACCCTCGCCCACTCCGCGATCGCCGACCCGGTGACCGCGCTGGTCTTCGGCGCCGCGGCCCCGGTCACGGCCTCGTTCGTGAACGGCCGGCAGATCGTCGAGGACGGCCGCCTGCTGACCGTCGACGAGGACGCCATCGCCCGCTCCACCCGCGCCGAGGCGCAGCGCCTGGCGCGGATCGCCGCCCAGGCCTGAACACCGCACAACAGCACACCATTTGATCTCCGGCCGGGAGGGACGGCTCCCGGCCGGTAGCCGTGGACCCGAGCGGGGCCCACGGCGGCCGACTCCGGGGCGTGCGCGCCCATGCGCGCGCCCCCGGAGCGGTCACCGTTTCCCCAGACGGTCCGTCACGGTCCCGCACGACCATCACCACCAGCACCACCTCCATGACACCCGCGTCAGAGCCGACGCGTAACCGACCGGAGGGACGCCGCCGTGGCCGACCACCCTGTTGACGAGAAACTCCCGCCCCTGAAGATGGCGACGACCGGCCTGCAACACGTGGCCGCGATGTACGCCGGAGTAGTCGCACCACCCCTGATCGTCGGCGCGGCCATCGGGCTGTCCGCCACCGAACTCACCTTCCTCACCGGCGCCTGCCTGTTCACCGCGGGCCTCGCCACCTTCCTGCAGACCCTGGGCATCTGGAAGATCGGCGCCCGGCTGCCGTTCGTCAACGGCGTCACCTTCGCGGGTGTCGCCCCCATGACCGCCGTCGTCGCCTCGACCGACGACAAGTCCGACGCGCTGCCGATCATCTTCGGCGCGGTCATCGTCGCCGGACTCCTCGGTTTCTTCGCCGCGCCCTTCTTCAGCAAGGCGATCCGCTTCTTCCCGCCGGTCGTCACCGGCACCGTGATCACCCTGATAGGCATATCCCTGCTGCCCGTGGCCTTCGGCTGGGCGCAGGGACCCAGCCCCGACGCGGACGACTTCGGCTCGGCCACCAACCTCGGCCTGGCCGCGATCACCCTCGTGATCGTGCTCCTGCTGCGCCGCTTCACCCGCGGCTTCGTCAAGCAGATCGCGGTGCTCCTCGGCCTGGTCGCGGGCACGCTCATCGCGATCCCGTTCGGCGTCACGGACTTCGGCCCGGTCGCCGACGCGGACGTCGTCGGCTTCCCGACGCCTTTCCACTTCGGTGCCCCGCAGTTCCAGATCGCCGCGATCGTCTCCATGTGCGTGGTGATGGTGGTCTCGATGACCGAGTCCACCGCGGACATGCTCGCCCTCGGCGAGATCGTGGACCGCCCGGCCGACGAGAAGACCATCGCGGCCGGCCTGCGCGCCGACACCCTCGGCTCGGCGATCAGCCCGGTCTTCAACGGCTTCATGTGCAGCGCCTTCGCGCAGAACATCGGCCTGGTCGCGATGACGAAGATCCGCAGCCGCTACGTCGTCGCCGTGGGCGGCGGCTTCCTGGTCCTGATGGGCCTGTGCCCGATGGCCGCCTCGCTGATCGCCGTCGTCCCCCGGCCCGTGCTCGGCGGGGCCGGCGTGGTGCTCTTCGGCTCGGTCGCGGCCAGCGGCATCCAGACCCTGGTCCGGGCGAGCCTCGACAAGGACAACAATGTCCTGATCGTGGCGGTCTCGCTGGCCGTCGGCATCATCCCGATCGCCGCTCCGGAGTTCTACCACTCGTTCCCGGAGAACGCGAAGATCATCCTGGACTCGGGCATCTCGACCGGCTGTGTGGCCGCCGTCGTACTCAACCTGCTCTTCAACCACATCGGCGGCCGGGGACGCGAGGCGGAGGACGTGACCCACCCGATGGAGGCGGGAGAGGAGATCACCGAGGCGTCCAGGGAACGCGGCCACGCCGTGACCCCGGGCACCTGACACGAACCGGGCCGGCGCCTCTCCCTGAGGGACGCCGGCCCCGTGGCGGGCGGCGCCCGCCTACAGGCCGAACAGCCCCGGATCCGCTGCCAGTTCCTTGAAGCGCTCTCGCGGATCCGCCACCAGCTTGCGTGCCTTGAGGTCCATGAGACCGCCGACGCCCTCCACTTCGGCGGCCACCGTGCCGTCCGGCTTGCGGATGATCTGGTGGATGCGGAAGGTCTTGCCCTCGCCCCACTCGAACGCGCAGGTCACCTCGACCTCGTCCCCGGCGAGCAGTTCGCGCCGGAAGCGGATGGTCGTCTCCAGGGCGACCGGTCCCACCCCGCGGGCGACCAGGTCGGCCTGCCGGATGCCGGCCGCGTCGAGCAGGGACCAGCGGGCGTGCTCGGCGTAGTTCAGGTACACGGCCTGGTTGAGATGGCCCTGCGTGTCGGTCTCGTACCCGCGGACCGTCACGGGTACGGAAAACGGCTCACTCACCGCTGCTGCCTCTCCTCTTGTGCGTACGGGCTTGTCGACATACTGGCTCGTGGGCGTGCTGACCGGTCGATCCTGGCACGGTGGGGGAGCGTCACACCTTCCGTGGGGAGGCCAGCAGGTAACGGGCCCGGGTGCGCGGCTCGGTGTGCTCGCCGACCTGCCACCCCGCCCGCTCCAGGGTCCGCGCGCAAGCCCGCCGTGCGGCCTCGTCCGGCTCGTGCACGGCGACGGCCTCCGGCTGCGGGGTCGCGCGCACCCGGTACCCGTCGTCGCCCTCCGGGCCCGCCGGACGGTGCCCCGCCGCCTCCAGTGCGAGGGCGGCGGCCCGCACCAGGTGGGTCCGCTCCCACGCGCAGGGCAGCTCCGTACTGCCGTCGGGACGTGTCATCCGGCGCAGTTCGAGCAGACCCTGCCAGGCGCCGCGCACCTCGCGCAGCCGGGCGGGCCCCGTACGCTCCGGCACGTCCTCCTCCCCGCCCACCCGCGCGGCGAAGACGCCCCCGGCGGAGTCGGCGGCCGGAGCGGGCTCCGGGCTTCCCGGCGGATCCGGCTCGGCGCCCGCGTCCCGTATCCGGTGCCCGGCCGGGGTCAGGAAGTGGTCGTGCGGCGGGCGCGGGTGCCGGAAGGCGAGCCCCCGCTTCACCAGTGCCGCCAGCTGCGTCTCCGACCCCTTGAGACGCCCGGTGGCGGGGTCGGCGGCGTCGATGACCCGCCGCTGCGCGGGGGTGGGTGCCAGTGCCACGGCGTCCTCCCTTCCCCTCACCGGTGACGCCTTCGGTGACGCTCTCGAAGACTACGACGGGGGTCTGACATTCCACGCGGCGATCACCGGCCGCGCGTGCTCCGTGCCCAGCCGGCACAGGGTGCCGGTGCCCAGCTGGAACAGCGCCCCGTGCGAGGGCGGCAGCCCCAGATGCCGTGCGGTCAGCACCCGCAGGAAGTGCCCGTGCGCGACCAGCACCACGCACCCCTCGGTGTTGGCGAACGCGGCCTCCACCCGGGCCAGCACCCGGTCCGCCCGCTCCCCGACCTCCTCCGGCGTCTCCCCGGGATGCTCCGGCGGCCCGGGCACGACCCCGTCGCTGAAGAGGAACCAGTCCGGCCGCTCCCGGTGGATCTCGACCGTCGTGATCCCCTCGTACCCGCCGTAGTCCCACTCGTGCAGATCCGGGTCGACCCGCACCTCGTGCAGCCCGATCAGCTCCGCCGTCTCCCGGGCGCGCTGGAAGGGGCTGACGAAGGCGGCCCCGATCCGGTGCGAGCGGATCAGCGGCACCAGACTCCGCGCCTGGTCCCGCCCGTGCTCGGTCAGCGGCACGTCCGTCAGTCCGGTGTGCCGGCCCGACCGCGACCACTCGGTCTCGCCGTGCCGGACCAGAAAAAGATCACCCATGCCCCCAGGCTACGGTCCCGGGCGGGCCCTGGCCTCGCGCACCTCGGCCGGCAGCAGCGGATGGCCATCGCCCGGGCGCTCGCCCGCGAGGTCGACATCCTCTTCGCCGACGAGCCCACCGGCGGCCTCGACCAGGACACCGCCGACCGGATCATCGAGGTCCTCCGGCGGTTGGCGCACGGCGAGGGTGAGTGCGTGATCCTCGTGACCCGCTCGCGGGCGGTCGCGGACGTGTCGGACGACGTGAGCCGTCTCGAGCGCGGCAAGCTGACGAGGGCCTGAGCGGCCGCTACTGCCGGTACCCGCCCAGGAACCGGCCGATCCGCCCGATGGCCGCCTCCAGCTCGTCCGCGTGGGGCAGCGTGAGGATGCGGAAGTGGTCGGGGCTCGGCCAGTTGAAGCCGGTGCCCTGGACCACCTGGATCTTCTCGCGGAGCAGCAGGTCCAGGACGAACTTCTCGTCGTCGTGGATGCGGTGCACCTTCGGGTCGATGCGCGGGAACGCGTACAGCGCCCCCTTGGGCTTCACGCACGAGACGCCCGGGATCTCGTTCAGCTTCTCCCAGGCCACGTCGCGCTGTTCGCGCAGCCTGCCGCCCGGGGCCGTCAGGTCGCGGATCGACTGGCGGCCCCCGAGCGCGGCCTGGATGGCGTACTGCGCGGGCGCGTTGGCGCACAGGCGCATGGAGGCCAGCATGGTCAGGCCCTCCAGGTAGTCCTTCGCGTGCTGCCTGGGACCCGTGACGACCAGCCAGCCGGAGCGGAACCCGGCCACGCGGTAGGTCTTGGAGAGTCCGCAGAAGGTGAGGACCACCAGGTCGGGGGCGAGCGCGGCGGCCGAGTGGTGCACGGCGTCGTCGTAGAGGATCTGGTCGTAGATCTCGTCGGCGAAGACCATCAGGCCGTGCCGCCGGGCGAGGTCGAGGATGCCCTCGACGATCTCCTTGGGATAGACCGCGCCGGTGGGGTTGTTGGGGTTGATGACGACCACCGCCTTGGTGCGGTCGGTGATCTTCGACTCCATGTCGGCCAGGTCGGGGTACCACTCGGCCTGCTCGTCGCAGAGGTAGTGCACCGCCTTGCCGCCCGCGAGGGTGGTCACCGCCGTCCAGAGGGGGAAGTCGGGGGCGGGGATCAGCACCTCGTCGCCGTCCTCGAGGAGCGCCTGTACGGCCATGGAGACCAGCTCCGAGACGCCGTTGCCGAGGAAGACGTCGTCCACGTCCACCTCCAGACCCAGGGTCTGGTAGCGCTGGGCGACCGCGCGCCGGGCGGAGAGGACGCCGCGCGAGTCCGTGTATCCGTGCGCCCGCGGCAGCATGCGGATCATGTCCTGGAGGATCTCCTCCGGCGCCTCGAAGCCGAAGAGAGCCGGGTTGCCGGTGTTCAGGCGCAGCACGCTGTGCCCCGCCTCCTCCAGCGCGTCGGCGTGCTCGATGACCGGGCCGCGGATCTCGTAGCAGACCTCGCTGAGTTTGTTCGACTGCCGGAACTCCATGCGCCGCTTCCCCTCCGGTATCTGGTGTTGCTTGGTCTTACCAAGTAGGAGCTTGGAAAGTCCAACAACTTGTCTACACTGCGTCGCATGTCACCTCGCCGAAGCTACGACCAGTACTGTTCCGCCGCCCGCGCGCTCGACGCCGTCGGCGACCGCTGGACCCTGCTGATCGTCCGGGAGCTGCTCGCCGGACCGCGGCGCTACACCGACCTGCACGCCGACCTGCCCGGCGTCAGCACCGACGTGCTCGCCTCACGGCTGAAGGACATGGAGCGCGAGGGACTGACGACCCGGCGCAGGCTGCCGCCGCCCGGAGCGGCGTACGTCTACGAACTCACCACGCGGGGACACGAGTTGCTGCCGGTGCTGGAGGCCCTCGGTGCGTGGGGCGCGGGCGAGCTGGGGGAGCGGCGGCCCACGGACGCCCTGCGGGCGCACTGGTTCGCGCTGCCCCTGCTGCGCGCCCTCAGGGAGGCCGGGGCGGCTCAGGGGCTGGTCGAGGTCCGGCTGGAGGAGGGCGACTTCCACCTGCACGCCGGTGCGCGGGGCGACGGCGGCCCCGTGTACGGCGACGGGCCGGCGCCCGGTGAACCCGACGCCCGGCTGGTGCTGGACGCCAGGACGTGCGCCGCGCTGAGCCGCGGTGAGACCGGGCTGCGGGAGGCGGTGCGGGAGGGCCTGGTCGAGGTCACCGGCGACGGCACGGCGGCCAAGGCGCTGCGCGAGGGGTGAGACACCAGGAGGCCCGCCCCGGGTGCGGGGCGGGCCTCCTGAGCGGACGTCAGACCGTCGGCGGTACCCGGGACGGCCGGCCCGAACCGCGGGTCAGCGCGTAGCCGCCGATGCCCGCGAGCGCGGCCAGCACCGCGCCGACGCCGGTCCACACCCAGCGGTCCGACCACCAGCCCGACGCCCAGCCGTCCTCCGGCTCGATCGCGGAGAGCACGGCGCCGCGCTCCTCGCCGTCCTCCCCGTCGTCCTTGCCGGAGGACACCGCGACGCCCGGCACCAGCGGCTCGGCGAGCGAGCCGTCGACCGCCGCGGCCCCGCCGATGTCCTTCGAGTCCACCTGTATCTCGGTGCCGACCGGGACGCCGAGGTCGGACGTCGGCAGGTTCACGGCCGTCAGCCGGACGTAGTACGTGCCCGGCAGCGGGTCGTTGGCCCACGGCTCCGACCAGGCGCGCACCGTGCGCAGCACGCACGCCAGTCGCAGGGCGGAGGCGTCCGCGGCGGCGGTGCGGTTCTCGGCGCCCCACTGGCAGGCCTGTCGGCGGCGCAGACCGTCGTACACGTCGATCCGCCAGGTCTGTGCCGCGTGCGTCTCGGGCAGCTTCACCGTGGCCTGGACGGTGGGCCGTTGGCCGGCGTCGGCGGGGAACGACCAGTACAGGTAGTCGCCCGCGGAGCCGTTCGCCGTGGCCTGCTGCCCCTGCTCGATCTCGGCCGCCGTACGGAACGACGTACCCGCCTCGGTCGGCGCGCCGTCGTCCGACGGGCTCGCGGAGGGCGAGGGGCCGGCCGCCGCGGGGGCCGCGGCGAGTCCCAGCAGCAGCACCGCCGCGCTCAACGCTCGGGTGAAACGCATCAGTTGGTCCTCCAGATCGCGAACCGCCAGCGCGACAGCCAGCCCCACAGCAGACCGGCGAGGAAGCCGACGAGCACCAGCAGGCCGAGCAGCCACCAGCCCCGGCCGAGACCGAAGGAGGCCACGTCGTCGGCGTCGCTCGGGGCGTCCACGACGTCGACGGTCAGCTCCAGCGGCAGTCCGGGGGTGGTCTTCACGCCGGAGGCGACGGAGAAGGAGTGGGTGACCTGGAGGCACACGGCCTCGGCCGCCGTGTCCGCCGAGTCCTCGTCGGAGTCGCTCTCCGCCTTCGGGTACCGCAGCCCCGTCGAGAGCACGTCGGTGCGGCCGTCGCCCGCCGCCTCACCGCGCACGATCTCGCGCCCGCGCGCCGTCACCGCCCGCAGCAGCACACCGTGGGACGGGTTCACGGCCCGGTCGGCGCCCACGCTCACCGAGGCGCGCAACTCCTCGCCGGGCGCAACGTCGACCCGGTACCAGCGCTGCCCGCCGAACTCCGCGCGGTCGGTGTACAGCCCCGACTTCAGCGTCGGCGCCTTCGCGCAGGAGTCCGCGCCCTCGGTGGCGACCGGCGTCACCACCGGGTCGGCCGCGCGGTCCACCAACTGGTTGACCTTCTCGGTCAGTTCGTCGGTGTGCTCGACCGACGTGTAGGTGCCGCCGGTCGCCTCGGCGATGCAGCTGAGCTGCTGCCGCATCTTCGCGTTGGGCACCAGGCCCAGCGTGTCGATGGTCAGCCCGATGCCCTTGGCGGCGATCTCGCGGGCCACCTCGCACGGGTCGAGCGGGGCGCAGGTGTCCTCACCGTCGCTGATCAGCACGATCCGCTTGGACCCGGCGCCGCCGTCGAGGTCGTCGGCCGCCTTGAGCAGCGCGGGGCCGATCGGCGTCCAGCCGGTGGGCGCCAGCGTGGCCACTGCCGTCTTCGCCTCGGTGCGGTCCAGCGGACCCACCGGGTAGAGCTGCGCGGTGTCCTTGCAGCCCGTCCTGCGGTCGTCGCCCGGGTAGTCGGCGCCGAGCGTGCGGATGCCGAGCTGCACCTCTTCGGGCGTCGCGTCCAGCACCTCGTTGAAGGCCTGCTTCGCCGCGGCCATCCGGGTACCGCCGTCGATGTCCCGCGTCCGCATCGACCCGCTGACGTCGAGCACGAGGTCGACCTTCGGAGCGTCCTCACCCGTGGGTTCACCGGCCACCGCTCCGGCCGGGAACGCCAACCCGGCCGTCAGCGCGGCGAGCAGGGCACAGGTGCCCGCCGCCAGCCGTGTTCTTGTGATCATCGGCGGATCTTATTGACCACTGACGCCGGGCTCCAAAACGAGACCGCCATGACGCCCCGACTTCACCCCGCGTGCAGCGGATTGGGCAGCTCCGTCCACAGATCCCCCGTGGTCCCCGGCGAAGTACGCATCAGTGTCAGCGACTTCACCGGCAGCGGTTCCTCGCACAGGGCCAGGACGTCGGGAGTTCGCGGCAGTTCGCGTACCGCCTCCTCCAGCGCCTCGCCCAGCGCCGCACCGGAACCGGCCGTCGCCGCCAGCGCGCCGCCCACCAGCGAACCGAACAACTTGCGCCGCAGCGCCACCGGATCGTCGCTGAGCATCCGCGCGGGCAGCGGCGGGACGGCGACGCCGTGCCGGACCAGGCGGGCCGGGCTGACGCGGATGTCGGCCAGGTCGCGGTAGACCAGACGCAGCGGCTCGCCCGTCGGGGAGAGCACCACGAGCAGGTTCTGCCCGTGCGCCTCCAGGGCCACGCCCAGCTCCAGCAACCGCAGCCCCACCCCGAGCGCGAGCCGCGCGAACGCCGCCCGCCACCCCGGCGACCCGGAAAGACCGATGCCCGCCAGCGCGGCCACCGGGACCACGTGCTCGCCGGGGGCCGCGTACGCCCGCGGCGACTCGCGCAGTACGGCGGCCAGGTCGGGGGAGCCGGCGGCCACCGCGCCCAGGGTGCCGGTGACGTGCAGCAGCCCGTCCAGGCGTGCCGCCAGCTCCTGCCCGAAGCGGGACACGTCCGCCGACGCGCCGACCGAGGCGACCGAGATGTCCCGCACCGAGGACGTCAGGCGGGCGCTGAGCGCGGTCTTGACGTGCGGTCCGCCGGGCACGGCCAGCGTCCGCAGGGACATCAGCGGGTGCGCGGCGATCCCCTCCTCGCAGGGCCGCTTGAGCACGTGCGCCGCCTGCCACGGATGCACCGGCACCAGCACCGCCGGCCCGTCCCGCAGCTCCCTCGGCCACGCCCCCGTCACCAGGCACTCGCCCGCCGGGACCGGCACCAGGCCCAGCTCCACCACCGGCCCGTGCTCGGGCCCGTACGCGAGCTGCTCCGCCACCGAGAAGCCCGGCCGCGAACGGCAGCCGGGGTGGTAGGGGTGCCCGTCGACCACGCGCCGTTCCCACCCCCAGTCGGTCTCCGGCCACTCGTCCGGGTGAACCTCCGGCGCCGCACCGCCCACCGCCCGCGGCTGCCCGGCGCGCGACAGAGCCAACGAGGCGACGCTGTGCCCGAGTTCGGCGGCGAACCCGGTGGAGTGCGCTACGGCGAGGTCGGTCATCAGCCGCTCCGGATCGTCGTACGCGACCTCGTCGAGGTGGACGACCGGGGCGTACGCGTCCGTGCGGTACGGGTCGGCCGCCGGACCGGCCAGCCGCCGGCCGTCCCCGAGGCGCAGCACCAGCCCGTCCCCGGCGGGCTCCCGGCCCGCGATCCAGGGCAGCGGCTCATGGGCGAACGCACGCCACAGCCGGGACAGCACGGCCGCGCGGGCGCCCGGCCGCTCGGCGGCGAACCGGTCGGCCAGAGCGGGTCGGACGGCCGCCAGCTCGTCGGCGACCTCGGCCTCTGTGCTGCGGGGACGGTGCACGGGCGGGCTCCTCGGGTACGGGTACGACGGCAGGCGGAGGGACGACCACGGACCTGACGTCTACAGACATACTGATCGTCTCCGTCCTCTCCGCCATGGACAGACCGTAGGGAACGAGTGGAACGCGTGGATCTCCTGCCCCCGCCCACCGGCGCCGACGCCGCCCGGGACGCCGCTTCCCCGGGCGGCGTCTCCGAACGCGCCGACGCCTGCGCGGCCGTGCCGCTGCTGAACTGCCTGCTGCGCGAGGTGGCGCGGCCGCTGCCCGGCGCCGGGGCGCGCCCGGTGTACCGGCTGCCCGGCGGCAGACTGCTGCGCGTGCGCGCCGGCCGGCGTCCCGCCGAACCGGAACTCCGCGCGGCGGGCGGCTGGCACCGCGTCGGCCACGCCGAGCTGGTGAAACTCGTCGCGGAGGAGCTGCGCCGGCACACCGGCCTGGCCAACCACGAACTGCCCACCGAGATGACCGACAGCCGGGACGCCGTGGCCGCGCTGCTGACGGCACGCGCGCGTGCCACCCCGCCGGAGGACCCCTACGTCCGCTCCGAGCAGTCCCTGCTCACCGGCCACACCCACCATCCCGCCCCCAAGGCGCGCGGCGGCGGCCCGCACTCCGGCTGGCTGCCGTACGCGCCCGAGGCGCACGCCCGCTTTCCGCTGGTGCTGCTCGGCGTGCGCGAGGACACGGTCGTCGACGAGGGCGACACCGCCGCCCTGGACGCCCTCGGCCAGGCCCCGCCCGGCTACCGGCTGCTGCCGGCCCACCCGTGGCAGCTGGACCTGGCGGCCACCGCACTCGCCCCCGCCTTCCGCGACGGACGGCTCGTCCGGCTGGGCACCACCGGCTTCTTCACCTGGCCGACGGCGGCGATCCGCACGGTGTACGCGCCCGAGTACCTGCCCGGGCGCGACCTCTTCCTGAAGTTCAGCCTCGACGTGCGCATCACCAACGACATCCGGCGCCTGTGGCGGCACGACCTGCTCCGGCTGCGCCGCACCGACACGGCGGTCACCGAGGCGTTCGCCGCCGCCGGGACCCCGGCGGCCTGGCTCGGCGACCGCGGCCACCGCACCGCGGACTTCGCCTTCGAGGAACTGGCCGTCGTCGTCCGCGACGGACTGCGCGACCGCGTCCTGCCCGGCGCGACCCCGCTGCTCACCGCCGCGCTCGTGGAGGGCTTCCCCGGCAGCCCACTGGCCCGCGCCACCGACCCGGCGGCCTGGTGGCGGGCGTACCTCGACGCCGTCGTGCCGCCCGTCCTGACCGCCTTCGCCGAGGACGGCGTCGTCCTGGAGGCCCACCTCCAGAACACCCTGGTCGCGGTGGACGCCGACGGCACCCCGGTCCAGGCGCTGTTCCGGGACGCGGAGGGCGTCAAGCTGCTGCCGGACACCTCCCGCGCCGACGGCTGGGAGCGGCTGGTGTACTGCCTGGTCGTCAACCACCTCTGGGAGATCGCCGCCGCCCTGGCCGAACACCATCCCGGCCTCGACCCCTGGCCGGCGGTCCGCCGCGCCCTCTCCCGCCACCCGCTCCCCGAAATCCCCGCCCTGCTCACCGCCCCCACCCTTCCCGCGAAGACCAACCTCCTCCTGCGCTGGACGGGCGCCGACGGCGCGGACGCCCGCTACCTGCCGCTGCCCAACCCCCTGCGGGAGGCGTGAGCGGACCGGGACCGCGGCGATAATCCGTGCGATCGCGGGCCCCGGAGGTGCACACTCGCTGCATGGCGGACATCGAGGCGTTCCGGGACGAGGCCGCCCGCTGGGCGGCCGGCGGGGCCGGCGAAACGGCGGGCGAGCTGGCGGGGGCGCTCGGGCTGCGGACGGCGGTGCTCCTCGAGGGCCCCAGCGACCTCGCGGCCGTCGAGGCGCTGGCCGAGCGGGAGGGCCGGGACCTGGTCGCCGAAGGGGTGGCCGTGGTGGCGATGGGCGGGGCGATGAGCGTCGGCCGCTACGCCGGTCTGCTCGGCCCGCCCGGTCTCGGCCTGCGCCTGAAGGGCCTGTGCGACGTGGGCGAGGTGCGCTTCTACGAACGGGGCTGGCAGCGGGCCGGGGCGCCCCGGGACTTCTTCGTCTGCGAGGCGGACCTGGAGGACGAACTGCTCCGCGCCCTCGGCCCGGACCGGGCCGAGGAGATCATCCGGGCCGAGGGCGAGCTGCGCCCCTGGCAGACCTTCCTGGGCCAGCCCGCCCAGCACGGCCGCTCCCGGCACCAGCAGCTGCGGCGCTTCCTCTCCACGAAGAAGGGCCGCAAGATCCGCTATGGCCGCCTCCTGGTCGAGGCCCTCGACCCCGCCCGTACACCCGCTCCACTCCGCGGACTCTTCACGGGCCTGTGACCGGGCCGCCCCGTCAGAACTGGGTCAGCCGACCGATGTCCACGGGGTCGATCCCGGTCAGCTGCGCGATGCGGGGCGCGGGGATCCCGGCCGCGTGAGCACGGTGCACCAGCGCCTCCCAGTCCTGGGTGACCTCACGGAAACCGAGTAGCTCCCTCTCCAGGTCGGTGATGGACGCCGGGGTGCACTCCTGCTCCACCCGCAGGGCCTCGTCCGAGGTGAGCGGCACGGGCAGCCGCTCGGCCTCCTCCGGGATGAGGACGTCCTTGGCCGCCGGAAGAATCCTGACCTGCTCGGACCCCGGCGCCGTACCGTGCGCCGAGAGCCAGCCGCGCACGGCGGGCGTCTCCAGGCACTCCAACGGGCCGACCGCCGCCAGCGGCGCCGCGAGCCGCGGATGACGCTCCGGCAGCAGGAACAGGTACGCGTCATCGGCCATCGCTCAGCCTCGCCTTTCCCGACACGGGTGTGAGCCACCGATCTTAGTGCCGCGCGGGGGCACCGCAGCGCCCGGCGCCGGGACCCGCCGACGCCACTTTCAAGTATGGGTAGCCTTACCTAAGTTAATCGCGTAAGGTCCGCCACGGGACAGCCGCGTGAAGGTCACGACCGCCGCACACTCCTGGAGACTCCGACGTCATGTTGCCCTCACTTCGCCCTGCGGTACGCCCTGTTGGGCCGCACGGACGCCCGCGTCAAGCCGGGCGGCGCCACGGATCCGCCGGTCCGAAGGCTGATGTCCGGTGAGCGGTGCACGGGAACTGGAAGGGCGGTTCGCCCTGGTCACCGGGGCCGGGCGGGGGATAGGCGCCGCCGTGGTGGACGCGCTCGTCGCGCAGGGAGCGCGGGTGCTCGCCACCGACCTGGACGCGACCGCGGTGGAAGCCGCCGCCGACGGGCGTGCAGGGGCGGGCGGCGGCGTGGTCGGCGCGCGGGGCCTCGACGTGAGTGACGCGGCGGCAGTGGAACGCGTGGTCGACGAGGCCGAGCGTGCATTCGGGCCGCTGGACGTCGTGGTCAACGTGGCAGGCGTCCTGCGCGGCGGTGCCGTGTGCGAACTGGACGACGCCGACTGGGTGGCCACCTTCGCCGTCAACACCCATGGCGTGATGCACGTGTCCCGCGCCGCCGCGCGCCGGATGGCCGCCCGCGGCCGGGGGAGCATCGTCACCGTCGCGTCGAACGCCGGGGGCATCCCGCGTACCGGCATGGCCGCCTACGCGGCCTCCAAGGCCGCCGCGGTGATGTTCACCAAGTGCCTGGGCCTGGAGGTCGCGTCCTCCGGGGTGCGGTGCAACACGGTATCGCCGGGCTCCACCATGACCGAGATGCAGCGGGCCATGTGGGGGGAGTCCCCCGCGGGCGTCGAGGCCGGGCGGCGTGGCGTCATCGAGGGCGACCTGGCCTCGTACCGCACGGGCATTCCACTGGGCCGGATCGCCGAGCCCTCCGACATCGCGGACGCCGTGGCCTTCCTGGCCTCCGACCGCGCCAGGCACATCACCCTGCACGACCTCTACGTGGACGGCGGGGCCACGCTGCGCGCCTGAGCCGAACACCGCCGCCGTCGTACGTCCCACGTCATACGTCCCGGACGGGAACTCCCGTATGCCGCGCCGCCGCGGCCCGCCCCCCACCCCTCCCGCCAGAGACCCCTGGAGCCTGCCGTGCCCGTCGAACCGACCCCCGCCAAGCCGGCCCCCGTCCCGACCGCGCTCACCCCCGGCGTCGACGCCCCCACCTGGCCCGCCGAGTTCGCCGACCGCTACCGGGAGGCCGGGTACTGGCGTGGCGAGACCTTCGGTGGGGTGCTCCGCGAGCGGGCCGCCGCCCACCCCGACCGGGTCGCCCTGGTGGACCCCGCGCCCGAGCGCCGGGTGCGGACGTACCGGGAGCTGGACGAGGCGGCCGACCGGCTCGCCGCCGGCTTCGCGGCGCGGGGGATCGGGCGGGGGGACCGGGTCGTCGTCCAGTTGCCGAACGTGGCCGAGTTCGTCGAGGTGGTCTTCGCGCTGTTCCGGATCGGCGCGCTGCCGGTGTTCGCGCTGCCGGCCCACCGCGACACCGAGATCCTGCACTTCTGCTCCTTCAGCGAGGCCGTCGCGTACGTCGTCCCGGACGTACTCGCCGGCTTCGACCACCGTGAACTCGCGGCACGCGTTCGGCAGAACTGCCCGGGCCTGAAGGAGGTGTTCGTGGTGGGCGAGCCCGGCGTGCACACGGCACTGTCCGACGTGCCCCGCGACCCGTCCGGACCGCTGCCCGGACCCGAGCCGCACGAGCTGGCGTTCCTCCAGCTCTCGGGCGGGACGACCGGGGTGTCCAAGCTGATCCCCCGCACCCACGACGACTACGTCTACTCGCTCCGCGGCTCCAACGAGATCTGCGGCGTCGACGCCGGCACCCGCTACCTCGTGACCCTGCCCGCCGCCCACAACTTCCCGATGAGTTCACCCGGTTGGCTCGGCACCCTGTACGCGGGCGGAACGGTCGTCATGTGCCCCGGGCCCGAGCCGGCGACCGCCTTCGCGCTGATCGAGCAGGAGGGGATCACCCTCACCGGTCTGGTGCCGCCGCTCGCGTTGCTGTGGACGGAGGCCGCCGCACGCGGCGAGCACGACCTGTCGTCGCTCGGCCTGGTCCTGGTCGGCGGCGCCAAGTACAGCGAGCAGGCGGCGCGTCGGCTGGAGCCCGCACTGGGCTGCCGCCTGATGCAGGTCTTCGGCATGGCCGAAGGTCTGGTCAACTACACGCGCCTGGACGACGATCCGGAGACCGTCGTCACCACGCAGGGCCTGCCGATCTCCCCCGACGACGAGGTCCGGATCGTCGACGACGCCGACCGGGACGTGCCGGACGGCGAGTTCGGGCACCTGCTCACCCGAGGCCCCTACACCATCCGCGGCTACTGGCGGGCGCCCGATCACAACGGGCGCTCGTTCACCGAGGAGGGCTTCTACCGCACCGGTGACATCGTGCGCCGCACGCCGAGCGGACACCTGGTCGTCGAAGGCCGCGCCAAGGACCAGATCAACAGGGGCGGCGAGAAGGTCGCACCGGAGGAGATCGAGAACATCATCCTCGCCCACCCCGACGTGCACGACGTCTCACTCGTCGCGGTGCCCGACGACTTCCTCGGCGAACGCACCCTCGCCCACGTGATCCTGCGCGAGGGCGCCGAACCGATGCGCCCCGCGGCCATAAAGGCGTTCGTCCGCGCCCGCGGAGTCGCCGCGTACAAGATCCCCGACCTGGTCCGTTTCGTGGACGCCTTCCCCCATACGGGCGTCGGCAAGGTCAGCAAGAAGGGCCTGCGCTCCGCCGCGTCCGCCCCCGAGCAGCTCTGAGGAACCCCCATGCCACTTCCCGCCATCGCCGCCTATCCGCTCCCCACACCCGAGGAGCTCCCGGACAACCGGGTCTCCTGGACGGCGGACCCGGCCCGTTCCGTACTGCTCGTGCACGATCTTCAGCAGCACTTCCTGTCCGCCTTCCCGGCCGGCGAGCAGCCGCTGACCGGGATGCTCGCCAACACCGCGCGACTGCTGTCCGGGGCGCGCCAATTGGGCGTGCCAGTGGTGTACTCCACCCAGCGCGGCGGGCAGAGCCCGCAGGAGCGCGGGCTCCAACTCGACTTCTGGGGGCCCGGGGTGGCCGACGATCCGGCGGTGCTGGCGGTACCCGCGGACGTGGCGCCGGCGCCCGGGGACACGGTGCTGACGAAATGGAAGTACAGCGCCTTCGCCCGCACCGATCTGGAGGAGCGGCTCCGGGGCTGGGGCCGCGATCAGCTGGTGATCGTCGGCGTTTACGCGCACATCGGCGTGATGATGACGGCCTGTGACGCCTGGATGCGGGACATCCAGTCCTTCGTGGTCGCCGATGCCGTGGCGGACTTCTCCCCGGCCGACCACGAGATGGCGCTGCGCTGGTCCGCGGGCCGCTGCGCGGTGGTGTCCACCACGGACCGCACGCTGCGGACCTGGCTTGACACCCCGCTTCCCGACCAGAAAGATTAGGTAAGCCTTACCTAAGTGAACGTCATGGTTCCAGTGTGGTCCTGGTGGGACCCGAACAAAGGACGAGGATGTCAGCAGGGCACGTAGGCGCGGGACGGGACGACGGGCAGTCGGTCCACGATCTGGTCGGCATAGGCTTCGGCCCGGCCAATCTCGCGCTGGCCATCGCGATCGAGGAGCACAACGCGCACTGCGGCGGTGCCCGCTCACTGCGCACCGCCTTCCTGGAGCGGCAGCGGGAGTTCGGCTGGCACCGGGGCATGCTGCTCGCCGGCGCCACCATGCAGGTGTCCTTCCTCAAGGACCTGGCCACGATGCGCGATCCGAGCAGCCGCTTCACCTTCCTGCGGTTCCTGCACGAGCGGGGCCGGCTCGTCGACTTCATGAACCAGAAGACGTTCTTCCCGACGCGGATCGAGTTCCACGAGTACCTGAGCTGGTGCGCCACCGGGGTGTCCGAGCAGGTGCGCTACGGCCGGCAGGTCCATTCCGTCTCCCTTGAGGACGGCGGCGAGTCCGACGTCCTCGAGGTGCGCTCGCGCCCGGTGGACGGCTCCGCGGCCGAGGGCGAGACGCTGCGGGCCCGCAATCTCGTCATCGGCACCGGACTGACGCCGAGACTCCCCGACGGTGTCGAACTGGGGCCGCGGGTGTGGCACAACCGGGATCTGCTCCCCAACTCCGTTTCGCTGAAAAGCCGTTCGCACCGCCGTTTCGCCGTCGTCGGTGCCGGCCAGTCCGCCGCCGAGACCGTCGAGTTCCTGCACCGCGAGTTCCCGGACGCCGAGGTCTGCGCGGTCTTCAGCCGGTACGGGTACAGCCCCGCGGACGACAGCGCCTTCGCCAACCGGATCTTCGACCCGGGGGCGGTGGACGACTTCTACGCCGCGCCCGACGACGTCAAGCGGTCGCTGCTCGACTACCACTCCAACACCAACTACTCGGTCGTCGATCCCGATCTGATCGAGCAGCTGTACCGGACCTCCTACCAGGAGAAGGTGGCCGGCGACGAGCGGATGCGGTTCCTCAACACCACCGCCCTCACGGCCGTGGAGGAACGCGAGGACGGCGCCCGCCTCCACCTGCGTCCGCTGATCGAAGGGGAGCCGTACACCCTCGACTGCGACGCCGTGGTGATGGCGACCGGCTACCGGCCCACCGACCCGCGCACCCTGCTCGGCCCGCTGGCCGAGGAGTGCCTGACGGACGGTGCCGGGCGGCTGCGCATCAGCCGCGACCACCGGGTCCTCACCACCCCGCGGGTGCGCGCCGGGATCTACGTGCAGGGCGCCGCCACCGAGCACACGCACGGGATCACCTCCTCACTGCTCTCCGCCCTCGCGGTCCGCTCCGGCGAGATCTGCGACGCCCTGCTCCTCGACCGGGCCGGGCGGGGGGTGCCGGCTCCGGCCGCAGCGGTCGAAGCGGCCGCAGGCCTCGCCGTCACGACCGACTGAACCCTCGCCGGGACGCGTACGGACGCGGCCGTGTCCCCGCTCCGGCCCCCGCGCCCCGGCATCATCCACGCAAGGAGCTTCCATGGGCGCCAACCCCTTCGAGGACGACGGAGCCGACTTCCTCGTCCTGGTCAACCCGGACCGGCAGCATTCGCTGTGGCCCGCCTTCGCCGAGGTGCCCGCGGGCTGGACCGTGGTGCACGGTGAGGACTCCCGCGCCGGCTGCCTCGCCCACGTGGAGGAGCACTGGACGGACATGCGCCCCGCCGGCCTGATCGCGCACGCCGAACGCGCACGGTGACCCGTCGGGGAGTCCGTGCCACACGCTCCCGGCCACAGACGCAGCTCAACAGCCCGACCCCGCGACCCGATCGGGGATTCATCCGCTACGCCGGAACAAAGGATTCGCAGACGTGTCCATATCCACCTCGGTGCGTCCCCACCCCGTCTACGAGGCCGCCGACCTGCTGGCGGCCTACCTGACCGGATCGTTCTACTTCTCCTCGCCGCGCGGCACGATGCTGGCGGACGGGGTGCACTCCCGTGTCGCGCCGGCCCAAGGCACGCTCGCCGCGGCCGCCGCCCGGGCGCTGGACAAGGCCGCCCTGGCCGGCGTGCCGGACCCCGTGGTGGCCGGAGCCGTCGGCTTCCGTCCCGAGGCGGACGCCTCCCTGGTGGTGCCGGCCGTCGTACGGCGCGCGGGTGCGCCCGAGCACATACAGGTGCCGGACCTGCACACCCGCGAGGGCTGGCGGGTCCGGCCGGTCCCCGAACCCGAGGGCTACGCCGAGGGCGTGCGCCGCGCGCTGGACCTCATCCGCGACGAGAAGCTCCGCAAGGTGGTCCTCGCCCGCTGCCTGGAACTCACCGCCGACGCGCCCGTGTGGGTCCCCACCCTGCTCTCCCGGCTGGTGTGCGGCAACCCGTCCGCCTACGCCTTCGCCGCCGACGTCACGGCCCTCGGCGACAGCGCCTCGCGCACCCTCGTCGGCGCCAGCCCCGAACTGCTGGTGTCCCGGCGGGGCGCGACCGTGACCGCCAACCCCCTGGCCGGCTCCGCCCCGCGCACCGGCGACGAGGCGCTGGACCGGGAACGCGTCGCCCGACTGCGGAACTCGGCCAAGGACCTCGGCGAACACGCCCACACCGCGGGACAGGTGGCGGAGGTGCTCGGCCGGTTCTGCACGGACCTGGAGGTTCTCGACAGCCCCGAAGTACTCGGCACCCCGACCATGTGGCACCTGTCCACCAGGATCACCGGCCGGCTGCGCGACGCCGCCGACCCCGCCTCCTCGTCGCTAGGTCTGGCCGAGGCCCTGCACCCGACCCCCGCGGTGGGCGGAGTCCCCACCGTCGGAGCCGTCGACGCCATCGCCGAGATCGAGGCCCAGGACCGCGGCTTCTACGCCGGCATGGTCGGCTGGAACGACCGGCACGGCGACGGCGAATGGGCGGTGACGATCCGCAGCGCCGAGGTGTGCGACCGGACGGTACGGATCTTCGCCGGCGCCGGAGTCGTCGCCGGCTCGCACCCCGAGGCCGAACTCGCCGAGACCACCGCCAAGTTCCGCACCCTTCTCAAGGCGCTCGGACTGGAGAACCTGGCGTGAGACCTCACCACCGCGGCACGACCGACCACACACCAACAGGAGCCAACCGGTGAACCAGACACTGTCGTCCGAGCGGATTCTTGCGGACGTGGCCGAGATCCTCGGGTGCGACACCTCCGAGATCGGGCCCGAGGAGAACCTCTTCGACCTCGGCATGGACTCGGTCCGGCTGATGACCCTGACCGAGCGCTGGCGTTCGGCCGGAGCCTTGGGCCTGGAGCTTCCCGACCTCGCGGAACAGCCCGAACTCGCCCACTGGATAAGCCTGCTGACGGGCAAGAGGGAAAGTCCGTGACGGCAAAGGGTCAAGGGCACCGGCACCTGGAGCGGATCGCCGAGGTCCGGGCCGGGAGCGTCCCGCAGAAGGTGCGCTATCCGATCCGCATCCGTGAGGCACGGGTCGTGCGCACCACCATGGTGGGCACCGGACTGCTGCGGCTGACCCTGGGCGGGCCCGGCGTCGAGGGCTTCGAGTCCCACTCGCCGATCGACCACGTGAAGCTGATCTTCCCGGAGCCGGACGGCTCGCTGCGCCTACCGGAGCCCAACGGCGACCTGTTGCGCTGGCCGCGTCCGGCACCCACCTCACGCGAGTACACCGTGCGCCGTCACGACGCGGCGGCCGGGGAGATCGACATCGACATCGCCCCGCACGAGGGCGGCCTGGCCTCCGACTGGGCCCGGGACGTGGCCCCCGGTGACCGCGCCCACGTCGCGGGCCCGCCCGGCGGGCTGATCGTCCCCCCGGTCTACGACCGCTACCTGCTGGTCGCCGACATCACGGCGCTGCCCGCGGTCGCCCGCTGGCTCGAGCACCTGCCGGGCGACGCCCGGGGCTGGGCGTTCGTCGAGGTCGCCGACGCCACGCAGGAGATCCCGCTCTCCGCCCCGGAGGGGGTCGAGGTGCACTGGCTGCACCGCGGCGCCCGCCCGGCCGGCACCGGTGATCTCCTGGTCCGGTCCGTCACCGGGATCACCGTGCCCGAGGGCGAGCGGCTGTACGCCTGGATCGCCGGCGAGGCGGGGCAGATCAAACCTCTGCGCCGCTGGATCCGGGACGAACTGCGCCTGGAACGCGCCGACTACGAGATCAGCGGTTACTGGAAACGCGGCGTCGCCGACTTCGACGACGACCACGACCACGAGCCGCACGGGCACGACCACGACCACGAGCCGCACGGGCACGACCGTGACCAGCGAGGAGCATGAGGCGGGTCGCACCCGCCGCCCCGCCCTTCCCCTCCCCGACCCGGTGTCCGGTACTCCGACGGTCGTCCCCACCTTGCAAGGAGAGTGAGTTGACCACCCCACGCGTCCCCTCGCGCCGGCTGCTTCCCCTGACCGGCGCCCAGCGGGGAATCTGGAACGCCCAGCGCCTGGAGCCCGACTCCCCGTACTACCTGGTCGGGGACGTGGTGGAGATAGCGGGCCGGGAACCGGTGGACGCCCAGGCGGTGGCAGAGGCCGTCCGCGCCACCACCGAGGAGGCCGAGAGCCTGCGGCTGCGCGTGTACGACACCGCCGACGGGCCCCGCCAGGCCGTCAGCGAGGAGCCGGTTCAGACGCCCCGCGTCATCGACCTCAGCGACCGGCCGGACCCGGCCGCCGCCGCGGAGGCATTCGTCGAGGCCGAACGGAGCCGGGCCGCCGAGAGCTGCCGCCTCATGGTGGACCGTCCCCTCTACGCGCCGGTCGTCATCCGGTTGTCGGACCGCGAGGTCTGGTACACCCAGCTCGGCCACCACCTGGTCTTCGACGGTTACAGCGGCGCCATGATGGCCCGCCGCACCGCCGCCCACTACACCGCCCTGGTCGGCGGGACCGAACCCTCCGCCTGCAACTTCGGCACCATGGAGGCCCTGGTCGAGGTCGACCAGGAGTACCGGGACAGCGCCCGCGCCGCCGAGGACCGGGCGTACTGGGTGGACCGTTTCACCCCGTTGCCCGGGCTCGGCGAGGAGCCGGCGCCCGCCGCGCCCTCCGGTCGCTCGCTGCTCGTCCGGACCGAACTCGGCCCCGAGGACGTGGCGCGGCTGCACGCCTTCGCCAAGGCGGAGAACGTCACCTGGGGCGAGGCGATGATCGCCTGCTACGCCGCCTTCCTGCACCGCGTGCTGGGCGACGACGAGGTCGTCTTCGCACTGCCGCTGATGTGCCGCAGGGCCGCGGTGGAACTGCGCACCCCCGCGATGGCGGTCAACGTGCTGCCGCTGCGTACCCGCGTCCACCCCGAGGACGGACTGGCCGCGCTGACCCGGCGCGTCGCCTCGACCCTGCGCGAGATGCGCAGGCACCAGCGCTACCGCGGCGAGGACCTGCCGCGCGACCTCGCGGTCCCCGGCGCCGGCGCGCTGCTGCACGGCCGAGGGATCAACCTCAAGGCATTCGACCTGGCGCTGGACTTCGCCGGTGCCCGCGCGGTGATGCGCAACGTGGCCGGTGGACCGCCCGAGGACCTGGGACTGTCGGTGCTGCCCACCCCGTCGGGCGGCCTGCTCCTCGGCTTCGAGGTGGACGCCCGTGACAACGACCGGGCCACCGTGGACGGCAGACTGGCCGCCCTGCGCGCCCTGCTGACGGGCCTGCTCGACGGGCACCCCGTGGGCCGCGTCTCCCTGAACCCCGACGGACCCCCCGCCGAATGGGCACCGCCGGCGCTGCCCGGTGAGCACCTGTCCGTACCCGAGGCCCTCGATGCCGTGGCCGCCGCCGGTCCGGGGCGCACCGCCCTGGTGTGCGGGGAGGAACGCTGGTCCGCCGGTGAACTGGCGGGCCGGGTGCACCGGCTGGCCCGCGCGCTGCGCGCCCGCGCCATCGGTGCCGAGGACGTGGTGGCACTGGCCCTGCCCCGCTCCGCCGAGATGGTGACCGCCCTGCTCGCGGTGGCCGACGCGGGCGCGGCCTTCCTGCCCCTGGACACCGCGTACCCGCCGGAGCGACTGCGCGCCCTGGTCGCCGACGCCCGTCCCACGCTCGTGGTGACCTCCGGCGCGGCCGGCGCGATCGAGGGCGTCGACGGGACCGACTGGAAGACCCTGCTCGACGAGGCGGAGGGACTCTCCGCCGAGCCGCTGGCGCCCGCCGAACTCGCCGCCCCGCGCCACCCGGAGCAGCTGGCCTACGTGATCCACACCTCCGGCTCCTCCGGCCGCCCGAAGGGTGTGCTCGGACGGGCCGGCGGTCTCGCCTCCCTGCTGCACCACCAGCGGTCCACCGTCGTCGCGGAGGCGGAACGCTCCGCCGGCCGCCCCCTGCGGGTCGCCCACACCTACTCCTTCGCCTTCGACTCCGCCCTCGACCACCTCGTCTGGCTGCTGTGCGGACACGAACTCCACGTCTACGACGCCGAGACCGCCCGCGACGCCGAACTACTCCTCGCCGCCTTCACGCGCGACGGCATCGACGTCGTCGACACCACGCCCTCGATGGCCGTGCCGCTGATCGACGGAGGGCTGCTGGACCTCGGACCGACGCTGCTCGTACTCGGCGGCGAGGCCACCCCGGCCGCGCTCTGGCAGCGGATCACCGCCGCCGGGGTCACCGCCCGCAACATGTACGGGCCCACCGAGGCCACCGTCGACAGCACCACCGCGCTCCTGACCGGCGCCGAGCCGACCATCGGCCACCCCCTCGCGGGCACCCGCGTCCACGTACTCGACCACGCCCTGCAACCGGTGCCCGACGGCGCCGTCGGCGAGCTGTACCTGGCGGGCCCCCACCTGGCCCGGGGCTACCTCGGCATGCCCGAAACCACCGCCGAACGGTTCGTGGCCGATCCCTACGGCCCGCCCGGCTCCCGCATGTACCGCACCGGTGACCAGGCCCGCTGGGTCCCCGGACGCGGACTGGACTACCTCGGCCGCGCCGACGGCCAGGTGAAGGTGCGCGGCCACCGGGTGGAACTCGGCGAGGTCGAGTCGGCGCTGGCCGCCCTGCCGGGCGTCACCGCGGCCGCCGCGGACGTACGGGCCGCCCGGCTGGTCGGGTACGTCGTGCCCGCCACCGGCACCACCACCGTCACCCCCGACGGGATCCGGGCCGCCCTGTCCGAACGGCTGCCCGAGCACCTGGTGCCGGCGGCCGTGGTGGTACTCGGCACCCTGCCCCTCACCCCCAACGGCAAGCTCGACCGCGCCGCCCTGCCCGCCCCCGCCGCGGCGGGCCGCGGCCGGGAGCCCCACACCGAACGCGAGCGGCTGCTGTGCGGCGTGCTCGCCGAGGTCCTCGAAATGGAGCAGGTGGGAGTCGACGACGACTTCTTCTCGCTCGGCGGCGACAGCATCACCGCGATCACCGTCAGCAGCCGGCTGCGGCGCGCGGGTCTCGAACTGCGCCCCCGCGACCTGCTGGCCCGCCGCACCTTCGCCGCCCTGGCGGCCTCCGCCACCGAGGCGAAGCCCGCAGACGAACCCGCCGACGAGCCCAGCGGGCCGGTCACCGCCCCGCCCATCGTCCGGCAACTCCTCGACCCCCACCCCGATGTGGACGTGGTCGCGGGCTACGCGCAGTGGACCGCCCTGCGCGTCGGCGAACTCACCCTCGACGACCTCCTCGCCGGCGTACGGACCGTCCTCGACCGGCACGACGCGCTGCGCCTGTCCGTCGGCGCGTCCGGCACCGAGGTGCTGCCGCGGGGCACGGTCCGCGCATCGGCCACCGAGGCGCACGGTGAGGACGCCGCGGCGGTGGCGGAGCGCCTCGCGGGCGAACTCGCCCCCCGCCACGGCGACCTGCTGCGTGCCGCCCTGATCCGTACCGCGGCCGGTGAGCCCGACGAACTGGTCGTCGTCGTGCACCACCTCGCCATGGACGGCGTGTCCTGGCGGATCCTCGTCCCCGACCTCCAGGCGGCCTGCACCGGCGGCGGACTGGAGCCCGTCGGTGCCTCCTGGCGCCGGCACGCCCAGCTCCTCGCGGAGCGGGGCCGGACCGGGGCGTGCCGTCAGGAGCTGGACCACTGGCAGTCCGTCCTGGACTCCGCGACCCGGCTGGGCGCACGGCCGCTGGACCCGGCACGCGACACCGTCTCCACGGCCCACCGTACGGTCACGATGGCGTCCCCGGCCGTCACCGAGGCCCTGCTGACCACGCTGCCCGCGGCCTACCGGGCGGGTGTGGACGAAGTGCTGCTCGCGGCGCTGACGCTCGCGCTGCGGGAGTCCGGGCCCTCGGCGGGCCCGGACGAGACCGGCGGTGGCGACACCGTGACCGTCACCCTGGAGGGCCACGGCCGGGAGGACCTCGACCTCTCCCGCACCGTGGGCTGGTTCACCGGCGAACACCCCGTGCGGGTGCCCGCGTCCGGCGGACCCGCGGACGTCCTGCGCGCGGCCAAGGAGGCCAAGCGCGGTGTCCCCGGCAACGGCCTCGGCTACGGCGTGCTGCGCTACCTGGACCCGGCTGGCGCCGCCCTGTCCGCCGTCCCGGCCCCCGACGTACTCCTGAACTACCTGGGCCGCTTCGCCGCCCCGGCCGGTGACGGCTGGCGGCTGCCGGAACGGGAAGCCTTCTCCGTGATCGAACCCGGTGCCAAGGCACTGGAGCAGGTGCTGGCCCTCAACTGCTTCGTCCACGAGGAGGGCGAGCCCCGGCTGGCCGTCGAGTGGACCGCCGCCACCGGAGTCCTCGACACCGAGGCACTGGCCGCCCTGCAACAGGCATGGGACCGGGCCCTCGACGTCCTCGCCGAGCACGCGCTCCACGCCACCGGCGGACTCACCCCCTCCGACCTGCCTCTCGTCACCCTGGACCAGGACACCATCGCCACCCTGGAACGCCGGGGCCGCCTGGCGGACGTCTGGCCCGCCACCCCGTTGCAGGTCGGCCTCTCCTTCCACACCCTGGTCCGCGACGAGGACGACACGGACGTGTACGTCGTCCAGGCCGTCACCACCCTCGAAGGCGCCCTGGACCCCGCGCGCATGGCCGAGGCGGCGCGGGAACTGCTGCGCCGCCACCCCTCGCTCCGCGTCCACCTCGCCTCCGCGGGGGACGAGGTCGTGCAGGTGGTCCCGGCGGAGGTCGCGGTGGACTGGCGGCAGGACGACGACTTCGACACCGCCGCCCGCGAGGAACTGGCGCGGCCCTTCGACCCGTCGACGCCGCCGCTGATCCGCTTCCTGCTGTCCCGGGTCGCCCCGGACGTGCACAAGCTCGCCATCACCAACCACCACGCGCTGCTGGACGGCTGGTCCATGCCGCTGGTCGGCCGGGCGCTGCTCGGCATCTACGCCGAACTGGGCGGCGGGGACGCCGTGCCCCCGGCCGCCGACCCGACCGAGTACTACCGCTGGCTGGTCGCCCGGGACCGCGGAGCCTCCGAGGACGCCTGGCGCCAGGCGCTGGCCGGCGTCGACGGGGCCACCCGCCTCGCCCCCGCCACGGCCGGCGGCGCGGTGGAGCGGCCCGGACGGATCTCCGTCGGACTCGGCGCGGAGTTCAGCGAGCGGCTGCGCGCCTTCGCCCGGGAACAGGGCGTCACCCTCACCACGGTCTTCCAGACCGCCTGGGGCCTGCTCCTCGGCAGGCTCACCGGCCGCAGCGACGTCGTCTTCGGCTGCCCGGTGTCCGGCCGGCCCGCCGAGGTCGGCGCCGTGGAGTCCATGATCGGGCAGCTCGGCACCACCATCCCGGTCCGGGTACGCCACCACCAGGACCAGAGCACCCGCGACCTCCTCGCCGAGGTGCACGCCGAGAGCGTCCGACTCGCGGAGCACCACTACGTCGGCCTGCCCGGGATCCAGCGCCTCGCCGGCGTCGGTGAACTCTTCGACACCATGCTGGTGATGGAGAACTTCCCGCTCGCCGGCCGGAAGCGCACCCCCTTCGCCCCCGGGCTCGACCTGGCCGCGGTGGACATCACCGACGCCACGCACTACCCGCTCACCGTGATCGTGCTCCCCGACGACGACGCGATCACCGTCGGTCTCGGCTACCAGCCCGGCGCCTTCACCGAGTCCCGGGTCGCCGACATCGGCCGCTGGCTGCACCACCTGCTGCGGGAGATCACCGGCGACCCCGAGCGGCCCGCGCTCGCCCTGCCCGTGCTCGAACCGGAAGAGCGGCAGCGGATGCTGCGCACCGGCACCGAGACCGTCCCCGCCCGCGCGTACGGCCCCTGGCTCGACGTCTTCGCCTCCTGGGTGCGCCGCAAGCCGGACGCCGAGGCCCTGGTCTGCCGCGACCGCAGCCTCTCGTACGACGAACTCGACCGGCGGGCGAACCGGCTCGCGCACGCGCTGCTGCGGCGCGGCGTACGGCCGCAGGACCCGGTCGCGGTCTTCCTCGGCCGGGACGTCGAGATGACCGTCGCCCTGTTCGGCGTGGCCAAGGCCGGAGCGGTCTACGTGCCGATGGACGCGAGCTACCCCGAGGACCGCCTGGCGTACATGCTGGACGACCTCGCCCCCGCCGCCGCCGTCACCACCGGGGCCGAACTGCCCACCGCGCGCGACATCCCCGTACTGCGGCTCGACGACCCGTCCACCCTCGACGGAATGCCGGACACCGACCCCGCCGAGGCCCGCGCCGGGCTGACCGAGGACGCCCTGGCGTACGTCATCTACACCTCCGGAACCACCGGGCGCCCCAAGGGTGTCGGGGTCACCCACCGGGGGGTGCCCGATCTGATCGCGTTGCAGGAGGAGGTCGTCGGGATCACCGAGCACGACCGCTACCTGCACTTCGCCTCCACCGGCTTCGACGTGGCGTTCTGGCAGACCATGGTTCCCCTGCTGTCCGGCGGTACCTCGGTGATCGCCCCCGAGGAGGTGCGCGTACCGGGCGACGAACTCCTCGACTACATCGTCGAGCACCGGGTGACCGGGGTGAACCTCCTGCCGTCCTTCCTGGCGGCGATGCCCGACGACCGCACCGTGGACCCCGACGTGTTCTTCGTCGTCGGCGCCGAACGGCTCGACCCCGAACTCGCGCGCCGCTGGGGCACGGGCAGGCGGGCCCTCTTCAACGCCTACGGCCCCACCGAGGTCACCATCAACTCCGTGACCTGGCAGTACGATCCGGACGACGCCGGACCGCTGCCGATCGGCCGGCCCGACCCGAACGTCCGCGCCTACGTGCTGGACCGGGGGCTCCACCCGGTGGGCACCGGGACCACCGGAGAGCTGTATCTGGCCGGCCCCAGCCTGGCCCGCGGCTACCTCGGACGGCCCGGACTGACCGCCGCCGCCTTCGTGGCCGACCCGTTCGGCCCGCCCGGGGAGCGGATGTACCGCACAGGTGACCTGGTGCGGTGGCGTCCGGACGGGCAGCTCGTGTTCCTCGGCCGGGCCGACCACCAGGTCAAGATCCGCGGGTTCCGCGTCGAACTCGGTGAGATCGAATCCGCCCTGACCCGCCATCCGGCGGTCCGCGCGGGCGCCGTGATCATGCGCGAGGGCAGGCTCGTCGGCTACCTCATCCCCGCCGACGGCACCACCCCCGACACCACGGAGATCCGCTCCCACCTCGCCGCGCGACTGCCGGACCACATGGTCCCGACCGCCCTCGTGGTGATCGACGCGCTGCCCCTGAGCCCCAGCGGCAAGCTGGACGCCGCCGCCCTGCCGGCCCCGGAGACCGCCGCGAGCCGGCGCCGTGATGCCGCGAACCCGGCCGAGGCCGTCCTGCTCGGCGTGGTCCGGGACCTCCTCGGCAACGAGGAGATCGGCCCCGAGGACGACTTCTTCGCCCTCGGCGGCGACAGCATCGTCTCCCTCCAGGTGGTCTCCCGGGCCCGCCGCAAGGGACTCGGGCTGCGCGCCCGCGACGTCTTCGAGGGAGCGACGGTCGCGGGGATCGCCGCCCGCGCCCGCGCCCTGGAGGAGGCCGAGGCACCGGCGGTGGGCGACGCCCCGCTCACCGCGGTCATGCGGGACCTGCTGCGCCGCGCGGGCGACGCCGCCGACGGCTTCTGCCAGTGGGTGGAGGTCGCCGTCCCCGCCGGCGGCGACGAGGAACGCTGGCGCGGGGCGCTCGACGCCGTGCTGGCCCGGCACGACGTCCTCCGCGCCCACCTGGCCCAGGACGCGCTGCGCATCCCCCCGGCGGGCACGGTCACGGCGGCCGAGGTGCTGCTCCGGGTACCGGTCGCCGGAGACCTCTCCGCCGGAGAACTGCGCGAACTGATCGACGCCCGGATCGCCACCGCCCGCGCCGGGATGGCACCCGCCACCGGGCCGCTGCTGCGCGCCCTGTGGGTGGACGCCGGGCCCTCGGTGCCCGGCAGGCTCGTCCTGATCGCCCACCACCTCCTGGTGGACGGCGTCTCCTGGCGCGTCCTGCTCGACGACGTGCGGCACGCCTACGAGGGCGGGGAGCTGGTCCGGCACGGGATGTCCTTCCTCGCCTGGGCGCGTTCCCTGCGGGAGGCCGACCGGCGGTCCGAACTCCCGCACTGGCGGCGGACGACGCCCACCCCGCCGATCGCGGCCCGGCCGCTCGACCCCGCCCGGGACACCGTGGCCACCGCCGTCCACCACGAGATCCGGCTGGACGCCGACGCCACCCGGGCACTGGTCACCACCCTGCCCGCCGCCCTGCGCGCCACCCCGGACGCGGGACTGCTCTCGGCCCTCGCCCGGGCGGTACGCGCCTGGCGCGGCGACCCGCGCCTGCTGGTCGCCCTGGAGAGCCACGGCCGCCCCAGCCACGTGGACCTGTCCCAGACCGTGGGGTGGTTCACCGCCGTGCACCCCGTACTGCTCGACGCGGAGGAGGACCCGGCTCAGGTGGCGGAGCGGCTGCGCGCCCAGGGCGACGGACTCGGCCACGGCATCCTCACCACGGCCGGACTGCTGGACCCGGTCGGGCCCGAGATCGCCTGGAACTACCTGGGCCGCTACGCCGCCGCGCCCTCGGAGGAGACCCCCTGGCAGTCCCCGCCGGACGCGGACCCCCTGGGCTCCGGCGGCACGCCCGAACTCCCGCTGCCGCACGCCCTGATGATCAACGCGCTGGTACGGGACGACCGCCTCGGCATCCGCCTGACCTGGCCGGGCGAGCTGTTCACGGAGCCCGAGATCGAGGAACTGGCCGGACATCTGCGCACCGCCCTGCTGGAGACGGCGGCGGCGTCCGGGGAACTGGTCCGGCTCGGCGACGGCCGTCCGGTCGCCGAGGCGCAGTCGCTCGCCCCGTTGCAGTCGGTCATGCTGCGGCACTCGCGCACCGAACACCCCGACCCGTACACGGTGCAGTCCTGCTTCTCCCTCGCCGGACCGCTCGACGCGGACGCCCTGCGGGAGGCCGGCGCGGACCTGCTGGCCCGGCACCCCAACCTGGGGGCCGTGTTCCCCGGCGCTCTCGGGCTCGTACCGCGGTCCGCGCGACCGGACTTCCGGGTGTCCGACGGCCCGGCCGAGGAGGTCCTCGCCGCCGACCTGGCCGAGACCTTCGACCTCGGCGCCGGGCCGCTCTTCCGGCTGACCGTGATCCGGCACCACGCGGAACGCTTCGACCTGGTCCTGACCACCCATCACGTACTCTCCGACGGCTGGTCGGCCCCGCGGATCCTCACCGAACTGTTCTCCCTCTACACCGCCCGGGTGCGGGGCGGGAAGGCGGACCTGCCGGAGCCCGTGCCGTTCTCGCGCTACCTGGACTGGCGCGCGGCGAACCCGCCCTCCCTCACGGCCTGGGCGGATGAACTGGCGGACCTGCCAGAGGGGGACCACTTCGGCGCCGGAGAGCCGGGCCCCGCCTGGCAGGAACCCGCGGTGGTCACGGTCGACGCCGCCCTGGTGGCCGAGCTGAGCGGCATCGCCGCCGAGCGCGGACTGACCCGCAACACCCTGGTGCAGGGCGCCTGGTCGATCCTCCTCGCGCGCCGCGCCGGGCGGGCGGACGTCTGCTTCGGCGCCATGGTCGCCTGTCGCCCGCCGGAGCTGGAGGGCGTCGAGGAGATCATCGGGCTGCTGGCCAACACGGTGCCCGTGCGGGCCCGGTTGAGCGGCACCCTCGCCGAGACGCTGACCGCCCTGCAGAACGGACAGCGCGCGCTGCTGGAGCACCATCACGTCGACCTGTGCGACTTGGAGCGGCTGACCGGCGGGCAGCGGCTCTTCGACAGCATGGTCGTCTTCGAGAACTACCCGGTCGACCGCGACAAGCTGCGCGAACCCGCCCCCGGGCTCACCCTCGTCGGCACCCGGTTCCGCGAGGCCACCCACCACCCGGTCACCCTCACCGTGATGCCCGAGGGCGACGGCTGGACCTGCGTGCTCGCCCACCGCGCCGGGGTGGACGCCGAGGGGCTCGCCGAGGAACTGCTGACGCTGCTGCGCCGGCTGGGCGACCACCTCGAGGACGACGTGCGCACCCTCCTGGGGAGCCGATGAGCGAGCCGCCCGCACGGGCCGAGCCCGCACAGGCCCCACCGGACCGGGTGGACAAGGGACTGCTGCGCATCGCCTTCATCCTGGTGCTCGGCACCTTCATGGCGTCCCTGGACGCCACCATCGTCAGTGTCGGCATCGACACCCTGACCCGGGAGTTCGACGCCTCCGTCGGCGAGATCCAGTGGGTCAGCAGCGCCTACCTGCTGGCCGTCGTCACAGCGGTGCCCGCCTCCGGCTGGCTCGCCGACCGCTTCGGCGGCCGGCGGGTCTGGCTGGCCGCCGTCGCGGTGTTCCTGATCGGCTCGGCACTGTGCGCCCTGGCCTGGTCGGCGACCAGTCTGATCGTCTTCCGGGTGATCCAGGGCCTCGGCGGGGGAGTGCTGCCGCCGACCGGGCAGGCACTGCTGGCCCGTATCGCAGGGCCGACCCGCACCGGCAAGGTGATCAGCGTGGTGGCGGTCGTGCCCCTGCTCTCCCCGGTGCTCGGCCCCCTGGCCGGCGGCGCACTGCTGGGAGTTGCCTCCTGGCAGTGGCTGTTCCTGGTCAACCTGCCGATCGGCGCGGTCGCCGTGCTGCTCGCCCGGCGGTACGTCCCGGTGGTGCCGCCCGCGGCCAAGGGCACGGCGTTCGACGTACGGGGGGCGCTGCTGCTGTCGCCGGGCCTCGCGGTCCTCGTCTACGGGCTGACCGAGGTCTCCGAAGGGCGCCGGCTCCCGGGCTTCCTCGGCGTGGGAGCCGGGCTGCTGATGCTGGCCGCGTTCGCCGTGCACGGGCTGCGGACCCGCGGCACCCCGCTGATCGACCCCCGGCTCTTCGCCCGGCCGCCCTTCGGCCCGGCGGCGCTCGCCCTGCTCGTGCTCGGCGCCTCGGTGTTCGGCACGGCCTTCCTGCTGCCCCTCTATCTGCAGACCGGCGAAGGACTCTCGGCCTGGGAGGCAGGTCTGCTGCTGGCTCCGCAAGGGGTGGGCGCGGCGGCCGGCTCGGTACTGGTCAACCGGACCATCAACGTGGTGTCCCCCCGGGCCCTGGTCGTCACCGGCGTCGGTCTCGTCCTCGCCGGAACCGTCCCGTTCACCCAACTCGACGGCGGCCTGCCGGACGCCGTCATGGTCGCGGCGCTGGCGGTACGCGGCTTCGGCATGGCCATGATCGGCGCGCCGTTGATGAACATCGTCTACACCCGTATCGAGCCCTCCCACCTAGCCCGCGCCTCCGGAGCGCTCAACCTGCTCAACACCGTCGGTGGTTCCCTCGGCACCGCCGCCCTCGCCGTGATCCTGCAGAGCCGGCTCGACGCCCGGCAGGACATTCCCGCGGCGTTCTCCGACACCTTCTGGTGGGTGGTGGGGCTCGCGCTGCTCGCGGCGGCGGGGACCACCAGGCTGCCCAGGACCCCCGTCGACAGGAGTGCGTGATGCTGCTGCCCGTCCCGGCCGAACTGCACTCGGCCGTCCCTCTCGCCCCCGCCACGGCACAGGCCGTCGCGGCCCACCGCGACACCGTCGCCGCGGTGCTCGACGGCAAGGACCCCCGACTGCTCGTGGTCGTCGGACCCTGCTCGGTCCACGACACCGAGGCGGCCCTGGACTACGCGGACCTGCTCGGCGGGGCCGCCCGCCGGCTCGCCGACGACCTGGTCGTCGTCCTCCGCGCCTACCTCGAGAAGCCCCGCACCGCGCTGGGCTGGAAGGGCCTGCTCGACTCGCCCGCCCTAGACGGCAAGAGCGACCTGGCCGCCGGACTGCGCGCCGGACGCACCTTCCTGGTCGAGGCCGCCGGGCGGGGGCTGCCGCTCGCCTACGAGTTCGTCGACCCGCTGCTCGCCCCGTACGTGGCGGACACGGTCTCCTGGGCCGCCATCGGGGCCCGTACGGTCGCCAGCCAGCCGCACCGGCACCTGGCCTCGTGGCTGCCCATGCCCGTCGGCATGAAGAACTGCGTCTCCGGCGATCTGGGTCCGGCCGTCGCCGCCGCACAGGTCGCCGCCCATCCGCACGCCCTCCCCATGCTCTCCCCGCAGGGGCGGCTCACCCTCACCCACACCGTCGGAAACTCCCACCCGCACGTGGTGCTGCGCGGCGGGCCGGTCCCCAACTACGGCGCCGACGAGGTGGAGCGGGCCGCCGGCCTGCTGGCGGCCGCCGGCCTGAGGCCGTCGGTCGTCGTGGACGCCTCCCACGGCAACAGCGCCAAGGACCACAACCGCCAGGCGGAGGTCGTCGCCGACCTGGCCCGGCGGATCGGCGAAGGCGAGCAGGCCCTCACCGGTGTGATGATCGAGTCCTATCTCGCCGACGGCCGGCAGAACCTCACGGCACAGCCACTGCGGCCCGACCTGAGCGTCACCGACGCCTGCCTCGGCTGGGAGCGTACGGAGCCGCTGCTCGACGCCCTGGCCGTGGCCTCCCGGCACCGCAGACGGGCCCGGGCGGCGGTCCCCGCGTAGGGCGGCCCCGAGCCCCTTTCACGTCCCCTCACACATAGCAACAGTTCCAAGTTCAAGGAGGAATCCTCATGCGCGTCGTCATGTTCGGTTACCAGACATGGGGTCATCGCACTCTGCGGGCACTGCTCGACTCCTCGCACGACGTGGTGACCGTGGTGACGCACCCGAAGAGCGAGCACGCCTACGAGAAGATCTGGAGCGACTCCGTCGCCGACCTCGCCGCCGAGCACGGCGTGCCGGTGATCATCCGCAACCGGCCCGACGACGAGGAGCTCTTCCAGCTCCTCAAGGACGCCGACCCGGACATCATCGTCGCCAACAACTGGCGCACCTGGATCCCGCCGCGCATCTACAACCTGCCCCGCCACGGCACCCTCAACGTCCACGACTCGCTGCTGCCGAAGTACGCCGGCTTCTCCCCGATCATCTGGGCCCTCATCAACGGGGAGCCGGAGGTCGGAGTCACCGGCCACCTGATGGACGAGGTGCTCGACGCCGGGGACATCGTCCTCCAGCGCTCGGTACCGGTGGGGCCCGAGGACACGGCGACCGACCTGTTCCACAAGACCGTCGACCTCATCGCCCCGGTCACCATAGGCTCCCTGGACCTGATCGCCTCCGGTCAGACCGAATTCACCGCGCAGGACCGGTCGCAGGCCACCTTCTTCCACAAGCGGGCCGAGGAGGACATCCGGATCGACTGGGGGTGGCCGGCCGAGGACCTCCAGCGGCTCGTCCGGGCACAGTCCGCGCCCTACCCGGCCGCCTTCACCTACCACAAGGGCAGCCGGCTGGAGATCCTCTCCGCGGTGGTCTCGGAGAACCGTTACGGCGGCACGCCCGGCCGCATCTTCTACCGGGAGGGCGAGGGGGTGGTGATCGTCGCGGGTGCCGACGCCCGCACCGGCCGCAACCACGGTCTCGCCGTGACCCGGGTACGCACCGAGGACGGCCGGGAGCTGCCCGCGGCCGAGTACTTCACCAGGATGGGCGGCTACCTCACCGACAGGCCCTGAGCCGACGGCCGCGGACGGCCCGGGGGCGAGTTCACCGCACGCCGGTATCCCGGCCCCGGGCCGTCCGAGCCGTGCGTCGACCTCAGCGGTGGTCTGCGCCACCTTGTTCCCGAGCGGGGAGAGGAACCCCTTGATCACCGCCACGCCGCGCCCCGCGACAGCGCAGCCCGGGGCCCAGTGCCCACCCGCCCCCGGTGCGCCGTCCGTTCGGCCCGCACGGTCCGACGACGCCACCGCGCTCGCCGCGCTCTCCCGCCCGTTCGCGCGCTCGGGCGCACTGCGCGAGCGCCCGCCGGCCCAGTACGTCTCCCACGCGCCCGACTTCCTCGTCGTCGAGGCCCCCGACGGAACCCTCGAAGGATGCGTCGGGCTGAGCGTCCACCGCGCCGACCCGGAAGCCGGCCGGCCCGCGGCCGGAGTCCTCTACAACTTCTGCGTCGCCGGTCACCGGCAGGGGGGCGGCTTGGGAGCCCGGCTCCTGCTCGCCGCGCTGGCGAGGGCGCGGAGCCGCTCGCTCCAGACCCTGTTCGCGGCGACGACGGGCAGCGGCCGGCTCTTCCTCCGGCACGGCTTCGCACCGGTGTGCCCGGATCAGGCGCCGCCAACCTGGGCGCGGTCCCTGGACCCCCGGCGCGAGGCGCGCGTCCTCGCCCGCGCCGTGTGAGGCGGGAGCGGCGAAGGGCGGGCGCCCGCGGGACAGCCGCGCGGCGCCCGTTGGGGACGAGGGTGGCGCCCGGTCCGGCGGAGCCCGGCAGGCTCAGCGGCCGTCGCCGCCGGTCACGCGACGTCGTCCTCGGCCTCGGGCGCCGGGTCCGGGACCACGGTCGTGCCCGGTCCGTCCGCGGCGAGGAGGCCGCGAAGCACCGCGTGCGGCACCCGGCCGTCGATGACCCGTGCGCTGCGGACACCGGCTCGGACCGCCCGCAGGCAGCCCTCCATCTTCGGCAGCATGCCGCTCGCCAGATCCGGCAGCAGCGCTTCGAGTTGATTGGCCGTCAGGCGGCTGACGACCCGCGTGCTGCGCGGCCAGTCCGCGTACAGGCCCTCGACGTCGGTCAGCACCACCAGCCGCTCCGCGCCGAGGGCCACGGCCAGCGCGGACGCCGCGAGATCGGCGTTGACGTTGTAGACCTCCCCGTCCACTCCCCGCGCGACGGGTGAGATCACCGGGATGCGGCCCTCATCGAGCAGCGTGCCGACGGCGCCCGGTTCGACGGCCACGACTTCTCCGACGAGACCGATGTCCACCGGCCGGCCGTCCACCCACGCGGGCCGGCGGACGGCCGTCATGGTCCGCGCGTCCTCGCCCGACATCCCCACCGCGAAGGGGCCGTGGGCGTTGAGGGCGCCCACGAGTTCCCGTTGCACCTGGCCGGTCAGCACCATGCGGACCACGTCCATGGTCTCCGGCGTGGTCACCCGCAGGCCCGCCTCGAAGCGGACTTCCAGGTCGAGGCGGGCCAGCATGGCGCTGATCTGAGGTCCGCCGCCGTGTACGACGACCGGGCGCAGGCCCGTGTGCCACAGGTCCACCACGTCCTGGGCGAACGTCCGGTGGAGGGCGGGATCCACCATGGCGTTGCCGCCGAACTTGACGACGACCGTCCGGCCACCGGCCTCCGCCGGCCGGAACGGGCCGGCGGCCGGGCCGCTCGCGAGGGATCCACGGGCAGCGGTCACACTCACGAGCCACTCCATTCAGGGGGTTCTGTTCGGCGAGAGGTCGTGCACCAGAGCCTCGGTCGTGCACACCACGCCGGTGCGGACCGCCCATCGCAGGGCCATGGCGTGTTCTTCGGCGGACAGATCCGCCACGGCGTCGGCGACGACGAAGGGCTGAATGTCGTTCATGAAGGCGTCCGTGGCCGTCAGGAGGACGCCGTGGTGGGCGTAGACCCCGCAGACGATCAACTGGTCGCGCCCCTCCGTGCGCAGCAGTCTTCCGAGGTGGCTGCGGAGGAAGGCGTTGGGGCGCACGTTGGCGAGCAGATGCTCACCCGGGCGGGGCGTGAGCGGGTGGATGATCGCGGCCGCGTCGGGTTCGTCCCCTACGCCGGGTCCCCAGATGTCGGCGACGAGGCCGCGTTGGCCGGGTCGCCGGGCGGCCGGTTCGGCGCTGAAGACGACCGGCATGCCGAGGGCCCAGGCGAGTTCTCGCAGGACCGCGATGTTGTCGACCAGCTCCACGACGGGGGAGCGCCCGGGCGTGAAGGGGGCCACGAAGTGGTTCTGCATGTCATGGACCAGAAGCGCGGCGCGGCGGGGGTCGATGTCCCAAGAAGCCTGCGAGCGGGGGACGTCGGCGCGGCCCGGCATGGGGTAGGAGCGGATGGCCGGTGGGCCCATGACGACTCCTCCCCGGGCGGCGCAGACGCCCCACCCCCTCGTTCTGTTTAGCTTAGCCTAACCTAACGTGCCGTTCGAGGAGCGCCGGCGCGTCGTGCCCGCCTGCCTGCTTCGACGGGTCCCTCAGGGGCGGTTCGGCCACGAACACGCCGGCACCACCCCCCTGGACTCCACCATCGCCGCCGCTCTCCAGACCTCCGTTTCACGACCACCGTCCCTACGCGTGACACAAACTGTCCATATGACAGATGAAGCCACCGACCAGCTGATCGACCACTTCGTCAGTGTCGTCCGGCCAGTTCTGCCTCTGGTTTCGGTGTGGGCGCACGGGTCACTCGCCGGAGGTGACTACCAGCCGGGCCGCAGCGACCTCGACCTGATCGCCGTCCTCGACCGACCATGCACAGCACTGGAGGAACAGCGGCTCGGGGAAGTGCACGAGAGCCTGGGAAGTGCCATCCCCCTCGCCTCGAAGCTGCATTGCAGCTATCCCATTGCCACGGAGCTGGATGATCCAGCGCGCTCGCACCTCACCTGGGCCCACGAGGAACTCATGCACCGGGCGGTCACACCGGTCACCAGGCGTGAACTGCACGACTTCGGGCTCGTCCTGTACGGCCAACCGCCGTCAGCCCTCCTGCCACCGGTGACCGACGCACAGGTCGCTGACTTCATCATCAGTGACATGGCAAGCTTCTGGCGACCGTCCCTCGACCACCCCGAGCGTTGGACCCGCGACATCTGGGTCGACCTCGGCCTGCTGACTCTGGCCAGAGCGATGGTGACGTTGCGGGACGGCAAGCTGATCACCAAGGCCGAGGCTCTCGACGTCCTCACCGAAATGGGAGCTCCGCGGGAGGTCGTGGACGACATCAGGCAGCGCCGCTACGGGAACCACAGCCGAGCCACGGATCAATGGGCCGCCCGCCGAGCCGACCTCACACTCACCTTCCTGGGGCCCGCGATCGAGCAGATCATGGCACTCCCTTCCCCTCAAAGACGGGAAGCATCGACCGGCAAGCGACAACCCGACACCCACTAGAGGACCAGGACGAGTACTGGGTCAACCCTGACAGTACGCGGACCTGGTTCAACGGATGCAGTACCTCCACCCCGGAGGTGATCTGCACCATGAGTAACCCGTAAGGGCCCTGCTGTGCCCCCAGGTCCGGCGGCGGAATCAGTGGACGGGTGTCCAGTGCGGCAACGCTTCGTCCAGCAGCGGCGCTTCATGCCTCTCCCAGATCAAGCACCCCCACACCACACCCGGCGCACCCGGGCCCATCGCGTCGGCCGGACCGCCGGTCAGTGTGCGGTACACCGCATCCAGGTAGGCGGCGATCGACGGATACGCGGCCTTCTGCCCAACACCGATCAAGCCGTCCGACGACCACTGACCCACGCCGATGTCACCCACCCAGTGCCCGGATTCAGCCCCTGCCTCGTCGATGGTCAGCCACGGCACCACCGGGGCACCACCCCACAAGTCAGTGCCGGTATGGTCCGGCAACCGAGGCCTCAGCGCATCCACCGGGGACATGATCACTCCACCGGGCAGGAACGCCCCCGAGCGGACCTCGCCCTCTTCGTCATCCTCGAGCTCCTGGTGCTCCACTCCACCGCATATCCGCCACAACGCGGCCAGCTCGGCAGGAAGCGGAAATCCCAGGTGCTGCCTGAGCGCCGCGTCAGCCGTCTCGATGATCGATTCCGGGACACCAGGCAGCAACGACGACCTGGAGACCGGGGCGTTCGCCGTCAGCCAGGCCGTAAGGCGACTCCAGGCCGCTTCTACGTTCCGTTGATCGCTCATCCCACCAACCTAGTGCTGAGTGGAAGGGTGCGTTGCCCCTGCAGTTGACTGGTGACCATCCGTTGTCGTCGATGGCCAGGTCCAAAACCACGCGGACACTCCAGCCACCGCGTCATCCGCGGAGCCCTACGGCCGGACGCGTCGACGCCTTCCGGTCGCACTTGGCGGACCTAACTGCATGGAACCTGCAGGCGAATGTGCGTACGATCCGTGAATTCGCATACACATTCGCTTGCGCATTCGCATGCGGTGATGCTGAGGGTGGGGATGTACATGAACAACGGCTACCGCAGATCCGTGCTGCCCAAGTGGCACCTGAAGAGCCGTCTGGGGGCCTTGGCGGCAGCATGCCTGCTTGCCCTGACGCCGTTCGGCATGGCGCACGCGGACGAGCCCAACTCGCCCGCCACGCCGACCGAACAGGGCATCGCAGGGGGCAGCGGTGTCGGCTGCGCCGAGGACGAATCCGCTGCGGGCACCGTCGGCAGCCCGCAGCCGCGGCTGACCGCCCGTGTCCACGGCCAGACCGACGACTCCCAAACGGCGAACCTACGGGCCGACTTCACCGTCGACAGCCGAAACGCGGACGGCTCATGGACACCAGTGACTGCCACACTGGCGCCCTCCACGGGCTTCGTCGATGACGGCACGGTTGTCACCGCCACTCTGGCGACGACTCTCTCCCCGGACACCCTCTACCGTATGAACGCAGCCACCCGCTCCTATGCGGGCAGTCAGTACACGGTCTCGGCCGCCACCGCGTTCTGCTACTTCACGGTGGATCCGACGGCCCCGCTGGCCCCCAGGATCATCTACGGCGGGCCCTACACCGAGTGCACCTCCAACGACTGCACTGCCCGGGGCGGCGCGGGCATCCCGGGGACCTTCACCTTCGCCCCCGCGGAGGGAGATTCCCTGGTCATCGGCTACCGGTACAAATTCAGGACCGACGCCACGTGGACACACGTCTCCGGTTCCTCGGCGACCATCGCGTTCACCCCGCCGTCTCGCACGTTCGAGACACTGGAGGTCGCGGCACAGGACGTGTTGAGCCGGTACGGGGCCAGTACGACTACCTCTTTCATGGTCGGGTAGGCGACGCCCACGGCAACTGCACTCAGGCGATGGGAGCCCGCGTCGCTCGCCGGTCAGGGCAGGTCGAGGCCCAGCCGGATCTGGCTGTCCGCGGTGGCCACGATCGTCTCGCGGACGTTGCGGGGCTCCCAGCCCAGTACCGACCGGGCCTTCTCATTGCTGATCACAGGGATGCGGCCGTGCAGGGCTGCGGCGTCCCGCAGGGCAGGCGTGGTCTTCGCCGCTTCGCGCACCTGCTCGACCGTGAGTTCCACGGAGGGCAGGAGATCGGCCGCCGCGGGAAACTGCTCGCGCAGGATCCGCGCCATGCCGAACAGGCTCACCGATGGTCCGCCCACCGCGAGGAAACGCTCGCCCGCGGCCTTCGGGTGCACCATGGCACGCAGGTGCAGATCCACGACGTCGCGCACGTCGACGACGCCGAAGTACATGATCGGCACCACTGGCATCTGCCCGGCCAGCATGCGCTTGACCAGGCCGAGAGAGGCGGACGGCCGGTCGCCCAGTTGGGGGCCGAAGATGCCGGTGGGGTTGATGACGGTCAGCTCGATGCCCCCACGGGCACGCACGTAGTCCCAGGCCGCACGCTCGGCCAGCACCTTCGACTTGTGATAGGCGGGCAGGCCCTCGGTGCCCGGATCGGTCCAGTCGGCCTCCGAATAGTGGTTGTCGGGCTTGACGGTGTAACCGACCGCCGCGTAGGAGGACGTCATCACGACCCGCGGGACGCCCGCATCGCGGGCCGCGGAGATGACGCGCAACGCACCGTCGCGGGCGGGGAGGACGACCTCGTCCTCCGTCTCGGGCGGGGTGGCCGGAAAGGGCGACGCGTGGTGCAGTACGTGGCCGACCCCCTCCATGGCCTTGCGCCAGCCGCGGTCGGCGGCGAGGTCGGCGACGGCGAACTCCAGCCGACCCGCCGGGTCGGCCCCGGCCTGCCGGAGCGCGGCCACTACGCTCTCCCGCTGCCCGGGCTCCCGGACCGTCACCCGGGTCCGGTATCCCTCACGTACCAGCCGGACGACCGAGTGGCTGCCGACGAACCCGGTGCCACCCGTGACGAGCACCGTCTCCCGATGCGACGAAGAGACGGTGGAATCCGCTGTGCTCAATGTGCTCAGTCCCTCAGCATGAATTGGTCCATGACGCGTACGACGCCGTCGACCGCCTGCCGCTCGGCGCCCAGGTCCCCGCGCACACGGGCGTCCCACAGGTCGGCCTTCCGGCGCAGATACGTCAGGCGCAGTTGCAGTTGTTCGATGTCGGCGGCCAGTTTCTGCGCCTGCGTGGAGAACAGCTCCCGCTGCTCGGCGGCGGCGGAATCGCCCTGGGCCAGCAGGTCCAGGTAGCGGCGCATCCCGCTGACCGTCATCCCCGCCGAGCGCAGGCACGACAGCGCCTCGACGCGTTCCACGGTCGCGGGCTCATATCGGCGATGCCCGCTCGATGCGTCCCGGGCCACTTCTCCCAGCAGGCCGATCTTCTCGTAATAGCGCAGCGTGGGTTCGCTGAAGCCGGATCGTTGCGCCATCTCCTGGATGGTCAGATCCCTGCCACGTCCCCTGGTCGCTCCTGCCATGTCCACAGCCTCCGGTACTTCAAGCGCTTGAAGTCAAGCTCGCTCGCCCACGACCTGGGCGCAACCGCAGCCGGCACGAAGAGTCCGTGCCAGGGCAGGTCGTGCCGAAGCCACCAGACCTGCTTCCCCGCTCCGGACACGAGCGGATGGCGCCTGGTTACTATGCTCACCCCGTACCGGAGGTAGGCGACCAAGGGATGCAAGGTCAGTAGGCGATGAGAGATTCGAAGTCGTTGAGAGATGTCGCCGTGACCCGCTACATCGAACCCCTGCGATCCGGTGGCTCCGTCCCCGGTGTCGTCGAGGCCGACGACCTCGGCACCTACGTCCTGAAGTTCACCGGCTCCGCGCAGGGGCACAAGGCCCTGGTCGCCGAGGTGATCGTCGGTGAACTGGCCCGGGAGCTGGGCCTCCGAGTCCCCGAACTCGTCCTCGCGCACTTCGACCCGGCGATCGCCGAGCACGAACCGCACCAGGAGGTGCGCGACCTGCTCGACGCCAGTGCCGGACTCAACCTCGGCATGGACTACCTGTCGGGCGGCGCCGACCTCACGCCGGAGCTGGCCAGCACGTTCCCCGTGGACGCGCGGGAGGCCGGACGGATCGTCTGGCTGGACGCCCTCACCGTGAACGTGGACCGCACGGTGCACAGCTCCAACCTGATGGTCTGGCCCACCCTCGGTGTCGCACCCCCGCGCCTGTGGCTGATCGACCACGGCGCCGCGCTCGTCTTCCACCACCGCTGGGACACCTCCGCCCCGGAGAAGGCGTACGACTTCCGCCACCACGCCCTCGGCCACCACGCGCCCGACGTCCCGGCCGCCGACGCCGAACTGGCCCCGAAGGTGACGGAGGAACTGCTGCGCGACGTGGTGAGCCGGGTGCCGGACGCCTGGCTGACCCCCGAGGCGGGCTTCGGCACACCGGACGAGGTGCGCTCCGCCTACGTCGGCTACCTGCACGCGCGCGTACGGGCGTCCGCGCGGTGGCTGCCCACCGACTTCCCGGGCCGCGACGAGCTGGCCGCCGAGAACGCCGCCCGCGCCGCCCGGACCGAGCGGGGGCGCCCGGACTGGCTCAAGCGCGTCCCCGACCTGCACGGCAGGCCGGCCGCCGAACGGGACTGGTCCGCCCACCTGGACTGAGACACGACCGCGCCCCCGGTGCTGTGCGGTACCGGGGGCGCGGGTCGGTCACGTACGCCGGGCGTCAGCCCTTGAGCTGCTCGTACGCCGGCAGCGTCAGGAAGTCGGCGTAGTCCTCGTCGAGCGAGACCGTCAGGAGCAGGTCGTGGGCCTGCTGCCAGTTGCCGCCCGAGAAGGCATCGTCGCCGATCTCCGCGCGGATGTTCGCCAGTTCCTCGGCGGCGACCTTGCGGGCCAGCTCGGCGGTGACCTGCTCGCCGTTGTCGAGGACGACCTCCGCGTTGATCCACTGCCAGATCTGCGAGCGGGAGATCTCGGCGGTGGCCGCGTCCTCCATCAGGTTGAAGATGGCGACCGCGCCGAGACCGCGCAGCCAGGCCTCGATGTAGCGGATGCCGACCTGCACCGCGTTGACCAGGCCCGCGTACGTCGGCTTGGCGTCCAGGGAGTCGATCGCGATCAGGTCGGCCGCCTTGACGTCGACGTCCTCGCGCAGCCGGTCCTTCTGGTTGGGCCGGTCGCCCATGACCTTGTCGAAGGACTCCATGGCGATCGGGACCAGGTCGGGGTGGGCGACCCAGGAGCCGTCGAAGCCGTCGCCGGCCTCGCGGTCCTTGTCGGCGCGGACCTTCTCGAAGGCCACCTTGTTGACCTCGGCGTCCCGGCGGGACGGGATGAACGCCGCCATGCCGCCGATCGCGTGCGCGCCGCGCTTGTGGCAGGTGCGCACGAGTAGTTCGGTGTACGCGCGCATGAACGGGGCGGTCATCGTGACCGCGTTGCGGTCCGGAAGGACGAACTTGGCACCGCCGTCACGGAAGTTCTTCACGATGGAGAACAGGTAGTCCCAGCGGCCCGCGTTCAGCCCCGAGGCGTGGTCGCGCAGTTCGTAGAGGATCTCCTCCATCTCGTACGCGGCCGTGATCGTCTCGATCAGGACGGTGGCGCGGACGGTGCCCTGCGGGATGCCGACGTAGTCCTGCGCGAAGACGAACACCTCGTTCCAGAGGCGGGCCTCCAGGTGCGACTCCGTCTTGGGCAGGTAGAAGTACGGGCCCTTGCCGAGGTCCAGCAGGCGCTGGGCGTTGTGGAAGAAGTACAGGCCGAAGTCGACCAGCGCGCCCGGCACCGGACGGCCGTCGACCTGGAGGTGGCGCTCGTCGAGGTGCCAGCCGCGCGGGCGCATGACGACCGTCGCCAGCTCCGCGTCCGGGCGCAGCGCGTACGACTTGCCGGTGCGCTCGTCGGTGAAGTCGATGGCGCGGTGGTAGGCGGCGGTGAGGTTGAGCTGGCCGCCGACGACGTTCTCCCAGGTCGGCGCGGAGGCGTCCTCGAAGTCCGCGAGCCAGACCTTCGCGCCCGAGTTGAGGGCGTTGATGGTCATCTTGCGGTCGGTCGGACCGGTGATCTCGACCCGGCGGTCCTGAAGCGCGGCCGGAGCGGGGGCCACCTTCCAGGAGTCGTCCGCGCGAATGGCGGCGGTCTCCGGGAGGAAGTCGAGCGTGGAGGTGCGGGCGATCGAGGCGCGGCGCTCCGCACGGCGGGCGAGGAGCTCGTCACGCCGGGGCGTGAACCGCCGGTGCAGCTCGGCCACGAAGGCGAGCGCCGCATCGGTGAGGACCTCCTCCTGCCGGGGCAGGGGCTCGGCGTCGACGATGGCCAGCGGGGACGGCGCTGGTGCGGACATGAGCTGTCACTTCCTTCAGCGGTGGCACCGGGTGCCAGAGGGCGCGTATGGGGCATTACGCACTCGCTGTGCGGTCGAGTGCTTCTGGTCAGTGGATACTAGTTTCCTCATCGTGGAACTTCAATGGTTTGTTGACGTCGAGATTCTCCGGTTCGAGGAAAGGTGGCGCTCGGTGCCACGCCCTTCACTCAAGGTGGACCAGGTCCGCCTCGGTGTCGATGTCGTACGGCCGCGCCACGTCCGCGCACTCCACGAGCGCGATCTCGGCCTCGTGTTCCCTCAGGTAGGCGCGTGCCCCCCGGTCCCCGGTGGCAGTCGCCGCGACCCCCGCCCAGTGCGCGGCGCCGAGCAGGACGGGGTGCCCGCGCACCCCCGCGTACGCCGCCGACACGAGCGACGTCTCGTCCCGGTATCCGGCGCGCACCCGGGCCATCGCCTCCGCGCCGATGCCGGGCTGGTCCACCAGGGAGACCAGGGCCGCCCGTGCCCCCGTCCCGGTGAGCGAGTCGAGCCCGGTCCGCAGCGAGGACCCCATGCCCCGCTCCCACTCCGGGTTGTCCACGAGTACGCAGCCCGCGAGATCCGCCCGGTCGCGTACGTCCGCCGCGCGCGCTCCGAGGACGACGTGCACGCGGGTGCAGCCGGCCGCGCGGAGCACGGCGACCGCGTGTTCGACGAGTGGGTGTCCACGGTGTTCGAGCAGTGCCTTGGGGCGTCCGCCGAGCCGCCGGCCGCCCCCGGCGGCCAGCAGCAGCCCCGCTACCTGGTCTTCGTCATCCGTCATGGTTCCTGCATACCTGACGGCCCGCCAAACGTCCGGGCGTGCGCGGGGTTGCCGGAGACTGAAATTCGGTCCGCGTGGTGGCGGGCGCCGTGCGGCGTGGCGTTTACTGGCCCGCGCACGACGGGGTTCGAGGGGGAGGGCTGCGTTGCGGAGCTTGGGGCAGAGGCGAGTGACCGTCGGCGACGAGGACGTGAGGGTGACGGAACTGAGGGCCGCGGTGTCCCGGTTGCGCCGCCAACTGGCCCTGTTGCCCGCCGACTTCCCGGACCGGGCGATCGCCGAGGACGAGCTGGCCGATCTCGCCGCGATGGCGGGGCACGGGATCCCCGAGGCGCCTCGGCTGCGCCGCTCCCTGCTGCTGATAGCGGCCGCGATCGGCTCCGTCAGCGCCCTGTCGCCGGGGCTGACGGAGGTCCGGCACGCCGTGGAACTCTTCGGGGACCCGCCGCCGCGCGGCGAGGGGCCCTAGGGCGGGTCGGGCGGCTTCAGGCCGTCGGGTTGCCGTTCGACATCAGCAGTGCCTCCGACAGTTCCGCCGCCACCTGCTGGAGCAGGGGCACGATCCGGTCGGTCGCGGCCTCGGTGACGCGGCCCGCCGGGCCGGAGATCGAGATGGCCGCCGCGGTGGGGGAGTCCGGCACGGAGACGGCCAGGCAGCGCACGCCGATCTCCTGCTCGTTGTCGTCGATCGCGTATCCCTGACGGCGCACGTCCGCCAGCGCCGCGATGAACCCGTCCGGCGTGGTGATCGTCTTGTCGGTCGCGGCCGGCATGCCCGTGCGGCCCAGCAGGGCGCGCACCTCGTCCGCCGGGAAGTCCGCGAGCAGCGCCTTGCCCACGCCGGTGGAGTGCGGCAGGACGCGCCGGCCGACCTCGGTGAACATGCGCATCGAGTGCTTGGACGGCACCTGGGCGACGTACACGATCTCGTCACCGTCGAGCAGTGCCATGTTCGCCGTCTCGCCCGTCTCCTCGACCAGGCGCGCCAGGTGCGGGCGGGCCCAGGTGCCGAGCAGCCGGGAGGCGGACTCGCCCAGGCGGATCAGGCGGGGGCCGAGCGCGTACCGGCGGTTGGGCTGCTGACGGACGTATCCGCAGGCCACGAGGGTGCGCATCAGGCGGTGGATGGTCGGCAGCGGCAGGCCGCTGCTGGCCGACAGCTCGCTCAGGCCGACCTCGCCGCCCGCGTCCGCCATCCGTTCGAGCAGGTCGAAGGCGCGCTCCAGGGACTGGACGCCGCCTGTGGCGGACCTGGCGGAGTCGGTGGTGCTGGCGCTGGACGTCGGCACGGCACGTTCCTTTCGGGGCTGGCGGGAGGAAAGAAGCGTACCCGGCGGCCGGTTGACTACCGGCTTGTACGTAGCTACGTTCTGCTTGCTGGAATTCTAATTCCGCTTTGTGGAAACGTCCAGGGCTAGGTACTGGGCATGCCTCCACAAAGGGTGCCTCTTGACGGGGTCCGGCGGGGAGTGAAGACTCCTTCAACAGAACGTTGAAACACAGTGCAGGGAAGAGAGGGGTTCGGGTGTCGCAGGCTGAACTGGTGCTGCGCTCGACGCGCGTCGTCACTCCCGAGGGGACACGCGCCGCGTCGATCGCGGTGACCGGAGAGAAGATCACCGCCGTCCTCCCGTACGACGCCCCCGTCCCGGAGGGCGCCCGCCTGGAGGACGTCGGCGACCACGTCGTCCTGCCCGGCCTGGTCGACACCCACGTGCACGTGAACGACCCGGGGCGCACCGAGTGGGAGGGCTTCTGGACCGCCACCCGCGCGGCGGCGGCCGGCGGCATCACCACCCTCGTGGACATGCCGCTCAACTCCATCCCGCCGACCACGACGGTCGACCACCTGCGTATCAAGCGCGAGGTCGCGGCCGCCAAGGCCCACATCGACGTCGGCTTCTGGGGCGGCGCCCTGCCCGACAACGTCAAGGACCTGCGCCCGCTGCACGAGGCCGGGGTCTTCGGCTTCAAGGCGTTCCTGTCGCCGTCCGGGGTCGACGAGTTCCCCCACCTCGACCAGGAGCAGCTCGCCCGGTCGCTGGCGGAGATCGCCGCCTTCGACGGCCTGCTCATCGTGCACGCCGAGGACCCGCACCACCTGGCCGCGGCCCCGCAGCAGGGCGGTCCGAAGTACAGCCACTTCCTCGCCAGCCGCCCGCGCGACGCCGAGGACACCGCGATCGCCACGCTGCTCGCGCAGGCCAAGCGGTTCAACGCCCGCGTGCACATCCTCCACCTCTCCTCCAGTGACGCCCTGCCGCTGATCGCGCAGGCCCGCGCCGACGGCGTGCAGGTGACGGTCGAGACCTGCCCGCACTACCTCACGCTCACCGCCGAGGAAGTGCCGGACGGCGCCAGCGAGTTCAAGTGCTGCCCGCCGATCCGCGAGGCCGCCAACCAGGACCTGCTCTGGCAGGCCCTCGTGGACGGCACCGTCGACTGCGTGGTCACCGACCACTCGCCGTCCACCGCCGACCTCAAGACCGACGACTTCGCCACCGCCTGGGGTGGCATCGCCGGGCTCCAGCTGAGCCTGCCCGCGATGTGGACCAAGGCCCGCGAGCGCGGTCTCGGCCTGGAGGACATCGTGCGCTGGATGTCGGCGCAGACGGCGCGCCAGGTGGGTCTCGACGGGCGCAAGGGTGCCATCGCGGCCGGCCACGACGCCGACTTCGCCGTCCTCGCCCCCGACGAGACCTTCACCGTCGATCCGGCCGCCCTCCAGCACCGCAACCGCGTCACCGCGTACGCGGGCAAGACCCTGTACGGCGTCGTGAAGTCCACCTGGCTGCGCGGAGAGCGCGTCCTGGCGGACGGCGCGTTCACCGACCCGAAGGGACAGCTCCTCACCCGGACCTGAGACGTCCGGACCCCCTGAACCCAGACCACCCCGAACGACCCCGAGAGGAACACCTGATCACCGTGACGGCCCAGCAGAACTCCCAGTTGGCCAGCTTCACCGGCGACGCGAACCCCTACGGAGGCGGTGACCCGTACGCGGACTACCGCACGGCCGACCTCCCGTTCACCCATCTCGCGAACCTCGCCGACCGGCGACTGGGCGCCGGTGTCGTCGCCGCCAACGACGAGTTCTTCGCCCAGCGCGAGAACCTGCTGGTGCCGGAGCCCGCCGAGTTCGACCCCGAGCACTTCGGGCACAAGGGCAAGGTCATGGACGGCTGGGAGACCCGGCGGCGGCGCGGCGCCTCCGCCGAGCACCCCTGGCCCACCGAGGACGACCACGACTGGGCGCTGGTCCGGCTCGGCGCGCCCGGCGTGATCCGCGGCATCGTCGTCGACACGGCCCACTTCCGCGGCAACTACCCGCAGGCGGTCTCCGTCGAGGGCGCCACCGTCGAGGGCTCCCCGTCGGCGGAGGAACTGCTCGCCGGGGACGTCAAGTGGACGACCCTCGTCCCGCGCACCCCCGTCGGCGGGCACGCCGCCAACGGCTTCGCGGTCTCGGCCGAGCAGCGCTTCACCCACCTGCGCCTCAAGCAGCACCCCGACGGCGGCATCGCCCGTCTTCGGGTGTACGGCGAGGTCCTGCCCGACCCGGCCTGGCTCACCGCCCTCGGCACCTTCGACGTGGTCGCCCTGGAGAACGGCGGACAGGCCGAGGACGCCTCCAACCTCTTCTACTCGCCGGCCACCAACACCATCCAGCCGGGCCGCTCCCGCAAGATGGACGACGGCTGGGAGACCCGCCGCCGCCGCGACCAGGGCAACGACTGGATCAGCTATCGGCTCGTGGACCGCTCCCAGATCCGCGCGATCGAGATCGACACGGCCTACCTGAAGGGCAACTCGGCCGGCTGGGCCTCGGTGTCCGTGCGGGACGGCGAGGGCGGGGAGTGGCGCGAGATCCTGCCCCGCACCCGCCTCCAGCCCGACACCAACCACCGCTTCGTCCTGCCGGAGCCGGCCGTCGGCACGCACGCGCGCGTGGACATCTTCCCCGACGGCGGCATCTCCCGCCTGCGCCTGTTCGGCTCCCTCACCGAGGACGGCGCGGCCCACCTGGCCGCCCGCCACCAGGAGCTCGGCGGCTGACCCCGCCCTTCACACCCACGCGCGGGGCGCCCGGCCGGACAGCACCGGTGCGCCCCGCGCGTGCGTTCCCCCGCGTCCGCATCCGCGAGGGGCGGGCGGACGGAGCGGTCCTACGCCGCGTGGCCGCCGTCCACGGCGAACTCCGCGCCCGTGACGTACGAGGCGCCGGCCAGGTGCGCCACCATCGAGGCCACCTCGTCGGCGGTGCCGAAGCGGCCCAGCGCGGTCAGTGCCGACTGGCCGTCGGCGTACGGTCCGTCGGCCGGGTTCATGTCGGTGTCGATCGGGCCGGGGTGAATGACGTTGGCCGTGATGCCGCGCCCGCCCAGTTCCCGGGCCAGCGCCTTGGTCAGCCCGGTCAGAGCCGACTTGCTCATCGCGTACAGCGTCCCGCCGGGACCCGGCACGCGCTGCGCCATGCAGCTGCCGATGGTGATGATCCGTCCGCCGTCCGCCATGCGGCCGGCCGCTGCCTGCGCGGTGAGGAAGACGCCGCGCACGTTGACGGCCAGGACCCGGTCCAGGTCGGCGACCGAGAACCCCTCGATGGGGCCGAGCAGCCCGACGCCGGCGTTGTTGACCAGCACGTCGAGCCCGCCCAGGGCGCCGGCGGCCCGCTCCACCGCCCCCGCCGCCTCGGCCGGGTCGGCGGAGTCCGCGCGCAGGGCCACCGCCCGGCGTCCCAGCCCCTCCACCTCGCGTACGACGTCCGCGGCGGCGTCCTTGCCGTTCACATAGGTCAGGGCCACGTCGGCCCCCTCACGCGCCAGCCGCAGCACGGTGGCCGCGCCGATCCCGCGGCTGCCGCCGGTGACGAGGGCGGTCCGGCCCAGCAGGGGTGCGGAGGGGTGGGTCAGCGAATCCGTGTTCGTGTGCGTGTCCGTGTTCGTCTTCATGGGTCCATCCCAGCGGGCGGCGACCCCGCGTGCTGGCGGCGATCGGACGTCGAATCCGGAAGGCCCGATCGCGGCTCGCGGGGTCTGTGAACGCGCTGAAAACACATATGACGTCCAGGGAAACTCCACGGTCTTGTCATTGACATGCCACTGTCTACGCGCGTCATCATGACTCCATGCGATTCCCCCCACACGCCGCCCGGCTCGGCGCGGCAACCGCAGTCCTGTCCGCCCTCCTCATGGGCGGCACCGTCTCCGCGACCACCGCGGGCGCCGCCCCGGCGGCGGTCGGCGACATCTGCTACAGCGCCCTGCCCTCCCAGGCGCACGACACCCTGGACCTGATCGAGCAGGGCGGCCCCTACCCCTTCGAGCAGGACGGGACCGTCTTCCAGAACCGGGAGGGCATCCTGCCCGGCCAGTCCACCGGCTACTACCACGAGTACACGGTGATCACCCCGGGCTCCGACACTCGCGGCGCCCGGCGCATCGTCACCGGTGAGAAGACCCAGGAGGACTACTACACGGCCGACCACTACGCGTCGTTCGACCTCGTCGACCACGGCTGCTGAGCGGCCGGGCCGGGGCGGCCCGAGTGCTCAGCCGGGCTTGCGGCTCTCGGCGGCCGCGAAGAGCGCGCCGCCGAGCACGAGCAGCGCCACGCTCGCGTAGAGCTCGGCGCCGTCGAGGAAACCGATCCGCTGCACCAGGCCCCAATGCCAGTCGGTGAACTCGTGCAACAGCCCCAACACGCCCTGGATCACGGCGAGCAGTCCCAGGAACTCCAGCAATTCCTTCATGTCACCGACTCTCGCCCCGCGGACCCCCCACCCACATCGGCCGCGGGGCGAGATCTCCCCGACCGAAGGCCCCCTTCTCCGTCGCCCCGTGCGCCGAAAGTACGAGGTCCCGCGACTTTGGTCGGTGATCCCGCGCGAGGGATCGTGGTCGGGGCGAGCCCTGCGTAGATTTGTCGACCGTGAGCGAAGACAGACCCGATCGGATCACCCCGGCGTTCCCCGGACGCCGGTGGCTGCTGCCGTCGGCGCTGATCGAACAACTCGACCCCAGCCCGGATCCCCGGTCCTCGGGGCGGTGGTCCCGGCGGCCCCGGCGCACCGCCCGTGACTGGATGGTCGACTTCACCTGCTTCCTGATCGCCGTCGTGGTGGGTCTCCTCAGCGCGGACGGACTGGAGAACGAGCCGAACCTCTCGCACGGCATGGAGATCGCCGACCAGCTGATCGGCGCCCTCGCCTGCGCGGCCGTCTGGCTCCGACGCCGGTGGCCGGTCGGGCTGGCGGTCGCCATGCTGCCCCTCGGCTTCGTCTCGGTCACGTCGGGCGGTACCACCCTGGTCGCCCTGTTCACCGTGGCCGTGCACCGGCCCTTCCGGTACGTGGCCTGGGTGGCGGGCGCCCAGATCGCGCTCCAGCCCCTCTACTACTGGCTGCGCCCCGACCCCGAACTGCCCTACTTCGGCATCCTCGTCATCGGTGTCCTGCTCACCGCCGCGGTGGTCGGCTGGGGCATGCTCGCCCGATCCAAACGGCAGCTCATGCTCATCCTCCGCGACCGCGCCCGACGCGCCGAGACCGAGGCGCGGCTGCGGGCGGAGCAGGCCCAGCGGCTCGCGCGGGAGGCCATCGCCCGCGAGATGCACGACGTCCTCGCGCACCGGCTGACGCTGCTCAGCGTGCACGCGGGTGCCCTGGAGTTCCGCCCCGACGCGCCCCGGGAGGAGGTGGTGCGCGCGGCCGGCGTCATCCGGGAGAGCGCGCACGAGGCGCTCCAGGACCTGCGGGAGATCATCGGCGTGCTCCGCTCGGCGGAGTCCGACGACGCCGGGGGCCGCCCCCAGCCGACGCTCGCGGCACTCGACGCGCTGGTCGCCGAGTCCCGGGAGGCCGGCATGAAGGTCACCCTCGCGGGTGGCGTCGCCGACCCCGCCGAGGTCCCCGCCTCCGTCGGCCGCACCGCCTACCGCATCGCCCAGGAGGCCTTGACAAACGCCCGCAAGCACGCCCCCGGCACCGGGGTCACGGTCTCGGTCGGCGGAGCCCCGGGCGACGGACTGGCGATGTCGGTGCGCAACGCCCCGACCGACGGCGAGGTGCCTCACGTACCCGGATCCGGACAGGGGCTGATCGGACTGACCGAGCGGGCCACGCTCGCGGGCGGCACCCTGGCGCACGGCGCCACGCCCGACGGAGGCTTCGAGGTGCGGGCGTGGCTGCCGTGGGGATGAGCCCGGCACCGGCGACCGGACGGGCTCTGTCCACAGGGCGAACTCGCCCGTCGGCAACCGTGATTACGTATGGCCCATGACTGCGATCAGACTGCTCATCGTCGATGACGACCCGCTGGTGCGGGCCGGGCTGTCCTTGATGCTGGGCGGCGCCGACGACGTCGAGATCGTCGGCGAGGCCGCCGACGGCGACGAGGTCGAGGCGCTCGTCGACCGCACCCGTCCCGACGTCGTCCTCATGGACATCCGGATGCCGGTTGTCGACGGCCTGACGGCGACCGAGCGGCTGCGCGGCCGCGCGGAGGCCCCGCAGATCATCGTGCTCACCACCTTCCACGCCGACGAGCAGGTGCTGCGGGCGCTGCGCGCGGGCGCCGCCGGGTTCGTCCTCAAGGACACGCCGCCCGCGGAGATCCTGGACGCCGTGCGCAGGGTCGCGGCCGGTGATCCCGTCCTGTCGCCCGCCGTGACCCGCCGGCTGATGGACCAGGCGGCCGCGGGCGCCGCCGACACGCGCCGCACCCGCGCGCGTGCCCGCCTCGACACCCTCAACGACCGCGAACGTGAGGTCGCCGTCGCGGTCGGCCGGGGACTGGCCAACGCCGCCATCGCGGCGGAGCTGTTCATGAGCGTCGCCACCGTCAAGACCCACGTCTCCCGCGTCCTGGCCAAGCTGGACCTCGACAACCGGGTCCAGATCGCACTCCTGGCACACGACGCGGGCCTGCTGGAGGGATACCAGGAGGACGGCCGCTAGGGCCTGTCTGACAATTCCCGTCGTCGCCCGGAGGGCGGGGCAGACGGGAATTGTCAGACAGGCCCTAGGGGGCCGGGGGAGCGGGGGCCGGGACGCGTCCGCTCATCCCGCGAGGAAGGCCGCGCCCCCGGGGACCTCGGCCAGCCGTACGGGTCTGCGCTCGCGGCGGGAGATGTCGCAGGCCTCGGCCACCCGCAGGGCCTGGAGGGCCTCGCGGCCGTCGCACGGGTTGGCCCGCTCACCGCGCACGACCTCCACGAACGTGGCCAGCTCGGCCTCGTAGGCGGGCCCGAACCGTTCCACGAAGCCCGTCCACGGCTTGTCCGCGGCCGGGGGGCCGGTCGGCTCGGTGGACGCGATCGGCGTACGGTCGTCCAGACCGACGACGATCTGGTCCAGCTCCCCGGCCAGCTCCATGCGGACGTCGTACCCCGCCCCGTTCAGCCGCGTCGCCGTCACCGTGGCCAGCGTCCCGTCGTCCAGCGTGAGCAGCGCGGCGCCGGTGTCCACGTCGTCCGCCGCGCGGAACATCGGCGGCCCGGCGTCCGACCCGGCGGCGTACACGTCGGTGACCTCCCGCCCGGTCACCCAGCGAAGGACGTCGAAGTCGTGGATGAGCGTGTCCCGGTAGAGCCCGCCGGACTGCGGCAGGTACTCGGCCGGCGGCGGGGCCTGGTCGCTGGTCACCGCCCGGACGGTGTGCAGCCGGCCGAGCCGCCCGGCCCGTACCGCCTCCCGGGCCCCCTTGTACCCGGCGTCGAAGCGCCGCTGGAACCCCATCTGGAGCACCGTCCCGGCCGCCTCCACCTCGGCGATCGCCTGTAACGTGCCGGTCAGGTCCAGCGCGATGGGCTTCTCGCAGAACACCGGCAGCCCCGAGCGTGCTGCCCGACCGATCAGTTCGGCGTGGGCCGGTGTCGCCGTGGTGATCACCACGGCGTCCACGCCCCACCGGAAGATCTCGTCCACTCCCGGTGCCGCCGTCTCCCCCAGCCGGTGCGCCAGATCCTGGGCCCGCGTGAGGTCGGCGTCCGTGAGGATCAGGGATCCCACGTCCCGGTGGCGGCTGAGCGTGTTGGCGTGAACGGTGCCGATGCGGCCCGTCCCGATGACCCCGATGCGCATGGAATCAAAGTGGGCTCACAGCCCGCACCCTGTCAATGCGTATGTCCGGACAATCGAACTACACAACTTCCCGTCACCTGCGCACGGAGCTACGCTCGGCCCGTGCCGAAACCAGAAGTGGACCCCACCGTGTCGCTGGAGCTCAGCGTGGATCGCAGCAGCCCCGTGCCGCTGTACTTCCAGCTGTCGCAGCAGTTGGAGGCGGCGATCGAGCACGGCGCGCTGACCCCGGGCAGCCTGCTGGGCAACGAGATCGAGCTGGCCGCCCGGCTCGGTCTGTCCCGGCCCACCGTCCGCCAGGCGATCCAGTCGCTCGTCGACAAGGGCCTGCTGGTGCGCCGCCGGGGCGTCGGCACCCAGGTCGTGCACAGCAAGGTCAGGCGCCCGCTGGAACTCAGCAGCCTGTACGACGACCTGGAGGCCGCGGGCCAGCGCCCCGCCACGAAAGTCCTGGTCAACACGGTCGTCCCGGCGACCGCGGAGGCCGCCGCCGTACTCGGCGTGGCCGAGGGGACCGACGTGCACCGCGTCGAGCGGCTGCGGCTGACCCACGGGGAGCCGATGGCGTACCTGTGCAACTACCTGCCCTCCGGCCTCCTCGACCTCGACACGGGCCAGCTGGAGGCCACCGGCCTGTACCGCCTGATGCGCGCCGCCGGGATCACCCTGCACAGCGCCCGGCAGTCCATCGGCGCCCGCGCCGCCACCGCCGACGAGGCCGAACGGCTCGGCGAGGACGAGGGAGCGCCCCTGCTCACGATGGAACGCACCACGTTCGACGACACGGGACGCGCGGTGGAGTTCGGCACGCACACCTACCGCCCCTCCCGCTACTCCTTCGAGTTCCAGCTCCTCGTACGGCCCTGAGCCGGTCCCTCCGGCCGCCGCTCGCCGCGCGGGTTCGTCGCAATGTCCGGACAATGTGACCGTCGCCCGATCCCCGGAGGAAGACGCTCCGCTTGTGTGTCGGACAATGGGGCGTTTGGGGCTTCCCGGCCCCGGCCGGAGCCTCGGGCGCCCGGCACCCACAGCACGGCACAGCAAGAAGGGCACGGCCTCGTGGCACGGTTTCGGACCTGGGTAGGCATCGCGCTGGCAGGAGCACTGTCGGTGTCCCTGGCCGGGTGCAGCAGCACTGGCGGCAAGCGGGCCGAGGACGCCCGCAAGGCCGCGTCGGCCCAGGGGCAGGCGGCGGTGAACACGCCCCGCTGGACCTTCGCGATGATCACCCACTCGGGCGACGGCGACACCTTCTGGGACATCGTCCAGAGCGGCGCGGAGCAGGCCGCGGTGAAGGACAACATCAACTTCCTGTACTCCCACGACGACGAGGCCCAGCAGCAGGCGCAGCTGGTGAACGCCGCCATCGACAAGAAGGTCGACGGGATCATCGTCACGCTGGCCAAGCCCGACGCCATGAAGTCCGCCCTCGACCGCGCCCGCAAGGCGGGCATCCCGGTGATCACCGTGAACTCCGGCTCCGAGGAGTCGAAGGCGTTCGGCGCCCTCACCCACATCGGCCAGGACGAGACGATCGCCGGCGAGGCGGTCGGCGAGGAGCTGAACGAGCGAGGCCGCGAGCAGGCCCTCTGCGTGCTCCACGAGCAGGGCAACGTCGGCCACGAGCAGCGCTGCGACGGCGTCGAGAAGACCTTCGACGGCAAGGTCCAGCGGCTCTACGTCAACGGCACCAGCATGCCGGACGTGCAGTCCGCCATCGAGGCCAAGCTCCAGACCGACAAGGCCGTCGACGCCGTGGTCACCCTCGGCGCCCCCTACGCCGACACCGCGGTGAAGGCCAAGCAGGGCGCCGGCAGCAAGGCGGAGATCGACACCTTCGACCTCAACGCCAAGGTGGCCGGCGGACTCTCCGACGGCACCCTCGGCTTCGCGGTCGACCAGCAGCCCTACCTCCAGGGCTACGAGGCCGTCGACCTGCTGTGGCTGTACAAGTACAACGCCGACGTCCTGGGCGGCGGCCGGCCGGTGCTCACCGGACCGCAGATCATCACCAAGGACGACGCCGCCGCGCTCGCCGAGTACACCAAGCGGGGCACCCGATGAGCGCGGGCACGGACGCGGCCACCGCCGACGAAAGGATTCTTCAGACCTCTCCGCTGCGGAAACTCCTGGGCCGCCCCGAACTGGGCTCGGTCGTCGGCGCCATCGCCGTCTTCGTGTTCTTCGCCTTCTTCGCCGACAGCTTCCTGCGGGCCGCCAGCCTCAGCACGGTGCTCTACGCCGCCTCCACGATCGGCATCATGGCCGTCCCGGTGGCGCTGCTGATGATCGGCGGCGAGTTCGACCTCTCGGCCGGCGTCATGGTCACCTCGTCGGCGCTGGTGTCGTCGATGTTCAGCTACCAGATGACCGCCAACGTCTGGGTCGGCGTCGGCGTGTCCCTGCTGGTCACCCTGGCGATCGGCGCGTTCAACGGCTTCATGCTGACCCGCACGAAACTGCCCAGCTTCATCATCACGCTGGGCACCTTCCTGATGCTGACCGGCCTGAACCTGGGCTTCACCAAGCTGATCGACGGCACCGTCTCCACCAAGTCGATCGCCGACATGGAGGGCTTCCCCTCCGCCCGCGACGTCTTCGCGTCCACGATCACCATCGGCGGCGTCGGCTTCAAGGTGACCATCCTGTGGTGGCTCGCCCTGGTCGCCGTCGCCAGCTGGATCCTGCTGCGCACCCGCGCCGGCAACTGGATCTTCGCCGTCGGCGGCAACAAGGACGCCGCCCGCGCGGTGGGCGTCCCCGTCACCAGGACCAAGATCGGCCTCTACATGGGCGTCGGCTTCGGCGCCTGGATCTCGGGCCAGCACCTGCTCTTCTCCTACGACGTCGTCCAGTCCGGCGAGGGCGTCGGCAACGAGCTGATCTACATCATCGCGGCCGTCATCGGCGGCTGCCTGATCACCGGCGGCTACGGCAGCGCCGTCGGCTCGGCGGTCGGCGCGTTCATCTTCGGCATGACCAGCAAGGGCATCGTCTTCGCCGAGTGGAACCCCGACTGGTTCAAGTTCTTCCTCGGAGCGATGCTGCTCCTCGCGACCCTGCTCAACGCCTGGGTCCGCAAGCGCGCGGAGGCCACCAAATGACGCAGACCCCGGCACCCCAGGCGCTCGTCGAGCTGTCCGGCGTCAGCAAGAACTACGGCAACGTACGCGCCCTCGAAGGCGTGTCCCTCCAGGTGCGCGCGGGTGAGATCACCTGCGTCCTGGGCGACAACGGGGCGGGCAAGTCGACCCTCATCAAGATCATCTCCGGGTTGCACCAGCACGACGGCGGCACCCTCGCCCTCGACGGCGAGGAGACCCGCCTCGCCTCGCCGCGCGAGGCCCTGGACCGCGGCATCGCCACCGTCTACCAGGACCTCGCCGTCGTCCCGCTGATGCCGGTCTGGCGCAACTTCTTCCTCGGCTCCGAGCCACGCAAGGGCGTCGCCCCGTTCAAGCGCATGGACGTCGACCACATGCGCCGCACCACCCACGCGGAGCTCCTGCGCATGGGCATCGACCTGCGCGACGTCGACCAGCCCATCGGCACCCTCTCCGGCGGCGAACGCCAGTGCGTGGCGATCGCACGCGCGGTGTACTTCGGCGCGAAGGTACTCGTCCTGGACGAGCCGACCGCCGCCCTCGGCGTGAAGCAGTCCGGCGTCGTCCTGAAGTACGTGGCGGCCGCCCGCGACCAGGGCCTGGGTGTCGTCCTCATCACCCACAACCCGCACCACGCGTACCTGGTGGGGGACCGCTTCGTCCTCCTGAAGCGCGGCACGATGGTCGGCAACCACGAGCGCGAGGACATCACCCTGGACGAGCTGACGCGCCAGATGGCGGGCGGCAACGAGTTGGACGATCTACGCCACGAACTGCAACGCCCCTCTTAGGGGCGCGGGGAACTGCGCGACCAGCCACAACGCACCCGCGGACGGCAACGAACCGGCGACCCCACCCCCTGTCCCATTCGGCACCCAGCGTGAGCGTGCGGCACAATCGCACCCGATGAGCACCTACCGCGACTTCACCGCCCCCATCGGTTCCCGCCGCGCCCCGGTCCTGCGCACCGTGGGCACGAGGGAACGCCGCTCGCACCTGACGGCACCCCGCGTGCCCACGGTCGGCATCGACATCGGCGGCACGAAGGTCATGGCGGGCGTCGTCGACGCCGACGGCAACATCCTGGAGCGCCTGCGCACGGAGACCCCGGACAAGTCGAAGAGCCCGAAGGTGGTCGAGGACACCATCGTCGAGCTGGTCCTGGACCTCTCCGACCGGCACGACGTGCACGCCGTCGGCATCGGCGCGGCCGGCTGGGTCGACGCCGACCGCAACCGCGTGCTGTTCGCCCCCCACCTGTCCTGGCGCAACGAGCCGCTGCGCGACCGCATCGCCGGCCGCCTCGCGGTCCCCGTCCTGGTGGACAACGACGCCAACACCGCCGCCTGGGCCGAGTGGCGCTTCGGCGCCGGCCGCGGCGAGGACCACCTCGTCATGATCACCCTCGGCACCGGCATCGGCGGCGCCATCCTGGAGGACGGCCAGGTCAAGCGGGGCAAGTACGGGGTCGCCGGTGAATTCGGGCACATGCAGGTGGTGCCCGGCGGCCACCGCTGCCCGTGCGGCAACCGCGGCTGCTGGGAGCAGTACAGCTCCGGAAACGCCCTGGTCAGGGAGGCCCGCGAGCTGGCCGCGGCCGACTCGCCGGTGGCGTACGGGATCATCGAGCACGTCAAGGGCAGCATCGGCGACATCACCGGCCCGATGATCACCGAGCTGGCCCGCGACGGCGACGCCATGTGCGTCGAGCTGCTCCAGGACATCGGGCAGTGGCTCGGCGTCGGCATCGCCAACCTCGCCGCCGCCCTCGACCCGTCCTGCTTCGTGATCGGCGGCGGGGTCAGCGCCGCGGACGACCTGCTCATCGGTCCCGCGCGCGACGCCTTCAAACGCCAGCTCACCGGCCGCGGCTACCGCCCCGAGGCCCGCATCGTCCGCGCCCAGCTGGGCCCCGAGGCCGGCATGGTGGGCGCCGCCGACCTGGCCCGGCTGGTGGCCCGCCGGTTCCGCCGCGCCAAGCGGCGCCGCGTGGAGCGGTACGAGCGCTACGAGCGGTACGCCGAGGCCCGCCGCACCCCCGGGGAGTCGCTGTGACCGAGACCCTGCCCCACCAGGCCGGAACGCCCGAGGAACACGGGCCGCCGGCCGAGGACCGTCGGCACATGATCCGGCGCCGCGCGCTGACGCTGCTCACCATCGTGCTGCTCATCGGCGTCCCCGCCGGCTACCTCGTGATCTCCGCCAACCAGAGCCGCGACAGCGGGCGGCAGAAGGAGGCGAAGTACGCGGCGACCGGTATGACCCGGGGCTGGCCGTCCAAGCTCCAGCGCCGCATCTACGAGCTGCCGGTCCCGGTGCCCTCCGAGAAGATCGCGTACTACGAGACGAACAACTGGAAGACCAGCCGCCTCTACGTCCAGTTCCAGACCACCAACGCCGGTCTGGACGCCTTCCTGGCCGGGCTGGGCATGGACCGGGACGCGCTGGAGAAGGACAAGATCGCCATCAGCGACCGGGCCCAGCGGGTCACCGGCTGGAACTTCCGCGCCTCCAGCACCTGGTGGGGCGTGGTCAACGAGCAGCGGAACCCGGCACCGACCCAGGACGTCGTCGTGGACCTGGACGACCCGGACTATCCGATGGTCTACGTCGTCTCGCGCACCGTCCCCTAGGGACGCACGGGCCCGGCGGTCCGCCGGGGCCGATTGTCAGACCCCGCCCGTAGAGTCGAAGACAGCTGATCGGGACCACGGGCGGGAGGTGACAGGACGTATGGGCGACATGGCCGTGGCGGACGCGACCGTCTCCGGGCGAGCGGGGGAGTCGCTGGAGACGAGCGGGCCGCGGCGCCCCGCACCGTCCGTCCCGCTCCGGCTGGCCGCCGTCTTCCTGCCCGCCCCCCTTCCCCGCGACGCCCGGATCGCCTTCTGGGACCCGGAGGCGGGCGCGGACGACACCCTCTCCGGGTACGCCTCGGCACCGGACGGCGACCCGGCCGGACCCACGGAGCGCACGGAACTCACGGTCGTCCGCCGGCACGGCACCGGCGTGCGGCGTGCCACGACCCCCGCGCTGTCGTTGCCGCTCGGCGAGGCCCTGCCGCTCCTGGTGCGGGCCCGGCACGACCCGGCCGCCCACCCGGCGACCGCCTGCTGGGGAGCGGCGGCCCTGCACGCCCTGCGGCTCACCGCGCGCGGCAGGCTGCTGCCCGGCCTCACCACCACCGGTCACGACGCCTGGCGCGCCGGACCGCTGGACTCCGACGACATCGCGCACCTGCGCGCCGTGGCCGCCGCCCTGCCCCCGGAGGGCCACGCGGTGCCGCTGGACGGTCCGGGCCCGATCCGGCTGCCGGAGCCGGAGGCACTGGTCCGCGCCTTCCTCGACGCCGTCGCCGACACCCTGCCCCGCACCCCGGCCGCACCCCACGCCTCGGGCCGCCCCTTCGCCGCACGCGCGGCCCAGCGCCTGCCCGGCGCCCACGACTGGGCCGCCGAGGTCGCCGCGGGAATGGACGCGGGCGTGCGGATCTCGCTCCGCCTGGACCTGTCGGCGTACGACCTCTTCGACAGGGACGTCGCCGCCGAGGGGGACGGCGGCACCGGCGGGGTGCGCAGCGCGGGGGCCGCGATCGTCCAGGTGCACAGCCTCGCCGACCCCACCCTGGTCGCCGACGCCGCCGATCTGTGGTCGGGGGAGGCCGACGCCGCGTTCGGCCCCCGCGCGCGTGTCGACGCCGCCCTCGGAGTGCGCCGCGCGGCGCGGGTCTGGCCGCCCCTCGACCGCCTCACCGAGCAGGACGTGCCCGACGTCCTCGGGCTCTCCGAGGAGGAGGTCACCGACCTGCTGGGCGTGGCGGCGGGCCGGCTCGCCGCCGCCGGGGTGGCCGTGCACTGGCCCCGAGACCTCGCGCAGGACCTCACCGCGACCGCGGTCGTCAGGACCGCGCCGGGCTCGGCGACGGACGGCACGGGATTCTTCGAGAGCGAGGACCTCCTCCAGTTCCGCTGGCAGCTGGCCATCGGGGGCGACCCGCTCACCGAGGCCGAGATGGACACCCTCGCGGAGGCCCACCGCCCGGTCGTCCGGCTCCGTGACCGGTGGGTGCTGGTCGACCCGGCGCTCGTCCGCCGGGCCCGCCGGCGCGACCTGGGCCTGCTCGACCCGGTCGACGCCCTGTCCGTCGCCCTCACCGGCAGCGCCGAGGCCGACGGCGAGACCGTCGACGTGGTGCCGGTCGGCGCGCTGGCCGCCCTGCGCGACCGGCTCACCGCGGGCGTACACCCCGCCGAACCGCCGCCCGGCCTGCACGCCACCCTCCGCGACTACCAGCTGCGCGGACTCGCCTGGCTCGACCTCATGACCTCCCTCGGCCTCGGCGGCTGCCTCGCCGACGACATGGGCCTCGGCAAGACCGTCACCGTCATCGCCCTGCACCTCAAGAGGGCCCGGACCGAGCCGACCCTGGTGGTCTGCCCGGCCTCACTGCTGGGCAACTGGCAGCGGGAGATCACCCGCTTCGCGCCCGGCGTCCCCGTCCGCCGCTTCCACGGCGCCGACCGCACCCTGGACGACCTGGCCGGTGGCTTCGTGCTCACCACGTACGGCACGATGCGGTCCGCCGCCCCGGCCCTCGCCGAGCGGCCCTGGGGCATGGTCGTCGCGGACGAGGCCCAGCACGTCAAGAACCCGTACTCGGCGACGGCGAAGGCCCTGCGCACCATCCCGTCCCCCGCGCGGGTGGCGCTGACCGGCACACCGGTGGAGAACAACCTCTCCGAGCTGTGGGCCCTGCTCGACTGGACCACCCCCGGACTCCTCGGCCCCCTGAAGTCCTTCCGCGCGCGCCACGCCCGCGCGGTGGAGAACGGCGAGGACGACGAGGCGGTGGCCCGCCTCGCCCGCCTGATCCGCCCCTTCCTGCTCCGCCGCAAGAAGTCCGACCCCGGCATCGTCCCCGAGCTGCCGCCGAAGACCGAGACCGACCACCCCGTCCCCCTCACCCGCGAACAGGCCGCGCTGTACGAGGCGGTGGTGCGCGAGTCGATGCTCGCCATCGAGGAGGCCGAGGGCATCGGCCGCCGTGGTCTCGTCCTCAAGCTCCTGACCTCCCTCAAGCAGATCTGCGACCACCCCGCGCTCTTCCTCAAGGAGGAGCACCCGCCGGGCGCCACAGGCGTGGGCGGCGCCGACCGCATGGCCGCCCGCTCGGGGAAACTCGCCCTGCTGGACGAGCTGCTGGACACACTGCTCGCGGAGGACGGATCGGCGCTCGTCTTCACGCAGTACGTCGGCATGGCCCGCCTCATCACCTCCCACCTGGCCGCTCGCGCGATCCCCGTCGACCTCCTCCACGGCGGCACACCGGTGCCCGAGCGCGAACGCATGGTGGACCGCTTCCAGAGCGGGGAGACGCCGGTACTCGTCCTGTCCCTCAAGGCCGCCGGCACCGGCCTGAACCTCACCCGCGCGGGCCACGTCGTGCACTTCGACCGGTGGTGGAACCCGGCCGTCGAGGAGCAGGCCACCGACCGCGCCTACCGCATCGGCCAGACCCAGCCGGTCCAGGTGCACCGCCTCATCACCGAGGGCACGGTCGAGGACCGGATCGCCGAGATGCTCCAGTCCAAGCGCGCCCTGGCCGACGCGATCCTCGGCTCCGGCGAGTCGGCCCTCACCGAGCTGACGGCCCGTGAGCTGTCCGACCTGGTGTCCCTGCGGAGGACGTCATGACCGCCCGCCCGGCCGACGAGGCCCGCCGCGCCCTGCGCGAGGCGCGACTGCGCGGCGAGACGACACCGGACACCCCCACGGACACCGCGTCCGGGACCGGCGCCCACCCGGAGCCCGACACCTCGCTCCGCGAGCCCGCGCGGCAGCATGACCGGGACCAGGGCCGCGACGGGGACGGGGACCGCCCTGCGCGCCCCGGTGACATCGCACGCGCGGCGCTGCGCGGCACCCGGACCGCCCGGCACACGCCGGCCCACGACGCCGACGCCGAGCAGCCCGAGGAGACGGCTCCCCGAGCCCCGTCCGACCGCACGGACGACCCGGACTCGGGCCCCGACGCCGGGCCCGTCCCCGGCCCCGGCTCAGAGCCCGATGCGGCGGCGCCCCACCCCGCCGCACCCCACAGTCCTGACGGCTCGTCACCCTCCGCCGCCTCGAACCGTCCTGATGCCTCATCACCCCCCGCCCTCACCACCCCGGACGCAGGCGACACCCGCCCGGCCGACGTGGCACGAGAGGCCCTGCGCGCGGCGCGGCGGCAGGCGCGCGCGGACGCCGAGAGCAAGGAAACGTCGAGCACCCGGCGACGCCCGGCCCCGCCCCGGTACCCCCGGCCCACCGCGGGCGACCCGCGCGCCGCCGACGTCCGGGCCCGCGCCCGTGCCGTACGGGACTTCGCCGCGGACGCCTTCCGACTGCCGCCGGAGACGGACAGGGAGGACGAGGACGCCCCGCCCCCGGCGGCACCCGAAGGGCCGCGCACGCCGGGCGGCCCGGCCGGCGAACAGCCCCGGACGCCCGCCCGCGCGGTACGGACACCGCACCCCGCCGAGGACTCGCCGCCCGACCGGCAGCCCCGCCCCACGACCACCTCCTCGCCCCCGCACGGCGACGCCACTCCCCGCGAGGCCCGCTCCGCCCCGCCCGTCCCCTCCGCGAAGGCCCGCGGCAACCTCCGCTCGATGGCCGCCCCCGACCGCGACGGCGACCTCCGCCGCACCTTCCCCGCGCTCCCGCCCCGCGCGCCGGACGAGGGCCTCGCCGCGACCTGGTGGGGGAACGCGTGGGTGAGCGCGCTGGAAGAAGGCGCCCTGGACGCGGCCCGGCTGGCCCGCGGGCGCGGCTATGCCGAGCGGGGTCACGTCGACGCCATCACCGTGACGCCCGGCCTGGTCCTCGCCTACGTACAGGGCAGCCGGCCGCGGCCGTACCGGGTGCAGGTGCGGCTGCGGACGCTGGGCGACGACGACTGGCAGCGGTTCCTGGACGCCGCCGCCGAGCGGCCCGGACACATCGCCGCGCTCCTCGACGGGGAGCTGCCCCACTCCCTGGCGGACTGCGGGGTGCCGCTGCTCCCCGGCCCCGGCGACCTCGCGCCCCATTGCAGTTGCCCCGACTCGGGGCACCCCTGCAAACACGCCGCCGCGCTCTGCTACCAGACGGCGCGGCTGCTCGACGCCGACCCCTTCGTCCTGCTCCTGCTCCGCGGCCGGGGCGAACGCGCGCTGCTCGACGCCCTGTCCCGGCTGAACGCGGCCCGTGCCGCGCGTGCCGCCCAGGACCGCGGACCGGCGCCACTGCCCGGCGTACGGGCCAGTGCGGCACTGGACACGCGGCCGCTCCCGCCCCTCCCCGCCCCGCTCCCCGCACCCCCGCATCCCGAGCAGCCCCCCGCCTACCCCGCGGCACCCGGCGGACCCGACCCCTTCGCGCTGGACCAGCTGGCCACCGACGCCGCCGCTCGCGCCCACGCCCTGCTCAGTACCGGCCGCGACCCGGTGGGCGGGCTGACGCTCTGGCAGGACGCCGCCCGCCTCGCCGCGGCCCGCCCCGGTTCCGGTCTCACCGCCGGCACCCGGGCGCTCTACGCCTCCCTGGCCGGCGCGGCCGGCCGGGACCAGGCCGACCTGGCGCGAGCCGTGGCGGCCTGGCGCCAGGGCGGCGCCGACGGCCTGGACGTACTGGAGGAGGCCTGGGACCCGCCGGCCGGCCGCTTCGACCGCGCCCGCCCCCTGCTGCTCGCCGCCGACCTCCCCGCGTTCCGGCCCTGGCGCAACCGCCTCACCCACCCCGGCGGCCACGTCCAGCTCCGGCTCGGCCGGTCAGGACTCTGGTACGCCTACGAGTCGGAGCCCGGCCGGGAGGACTGGTGGCCGCGGGGCACCCCCGACCTCGACCCGGTGGGTGCCCTCACCGGACTGGGCGCGTCCGACGACCTCTGACCGGCCGCCAAGGGGCCGCTCCCGCCAGGGGTCACCCCTCGGCGTCACGCACCAGGAGGGCGATCTGCACCCGGTTCTCGACGGCCAGCTTGGCGAACAGGCTGCCCGTGTGCGCCTTGACCGTCGCCACGCTGATGTGCAGCCGCCGGGCGATCTCCGGGTTGCCCAGCCCGTCGGCGATGGCCCGGGCGGTGTCGAGTTCCCGTTCGGTCAACGCGGCCAGCTGCTTCCGCGCGGCGTCGCGCGACGAGTCGCGGGCGTGCGAGGAGTGCGGACCGGTGGCCGCGGCGATCACCCGCGCCGTGGCGGCCGGAGACAGTACGGGATTGCCGTCCGCGACCGCCCGCACCGCGTCGAGGAGCTGCGGCGGCTGGGTGTCCTTGAGGACGAACCCGAGCGCTCCGGTGCGCAGGGCGCCGAGCACCAGATCGTCGGAGTCGAAGGTGGTCAGGATCAGCACCCTCGGCGGCGCCGGCCGGGTGAGCAGCTCCCGGGTCGCGCTGAGACCGTCACGGCCGGGCATCCGCACGTCCATCAGCACGACGTCCGGCCGGTGTTCGTCCACCGCGGCGATCGCAGTGTCGCCGTCGGCCGCCTCCGCGACGACGGTCAGGTCCGGTTCGCCCTCGATGACGAGCCGCAGTGCCATGCGCACCAGTTGTTCGTCGTCGACGATGACGACCCGCACCGGCTCCCGCTCGCTGTCCACTCATGCTCTCCTTTCGTGCGTGGGGTCCGGCCAGGGCAGTTGTGCGGTGAGGAGGTAGCCGTCGTCCCGTGTGGGGTGGTGGCGCAGCTCTCCACCGGCGAGGTCGACACGCTCGCCGAGGCCGAGCAGGCCGAATCCCGACGCCGGTGGCTTCGTGGCCGTCGTGGTCGACGGGGAATTGCGGACGCTCACCCGGAGGCTGTCGCCCGCCGCTCCTTCCAGGGTGATGCGGATGCGCGCGTCCGGGGCGTGTTTGGCGGCGTTGGTCAGCCCCTCCTGGACGACGCGGTAGCCGGTGCGGCCGACGAGGTCGGGCGGCGTCCCCGTCACGGTGCCGGTGAGCATGACGTCCAGTCCGGACGCGCGGGCGTCGGCCACCAGGTCGGGGACGCCGTCCAGCGAGGGCTGCGGCGGTTCCGGGAGACCGGGGTCGGCCCGGAGCACGCCGAGGACGTCCCGTAGCTCCTCCAGGGCGAGGTGGGAACCCTCGGCGATGCCGCGGACCAGTACGCGGTTCTCCTCGGCCTTGAGGTCCCGGCGGTGGTCCAGCACGCCGGCCTGCATGGCGACCAGGGAGATCCGGTGGGCGAGGACGTCGTGCATCTCGCGGGCGATCCGGTTGCGTTCCTGGGCCCGCGCCTGCGCCGCCCGCGCGGACTGCTCCCGCTCCGCGCTCTCCGCCCGCTCCCGCAGCGACCGCACCTCGACGCGCCGGGCCCCGACGGCCATGCCCATGGCCACCGCGATGCCCGCGGTCAGGGCGGGCGACACGAGTTGGAACCAGAACGTGCCGGGCGGGGTCTCGACCGGATAGAGCTGGACGGCGAACTGGGTCGCGGTCACGTAGGCCACCACCACGGCCCCGATCTCCACCGGACGACGACGGGTGGAGATCGAGCCCAGTGCCACCAGCGCCGCGCCGGTGGCCAGCGCCGACGTGGTCGAGGCGACCGACACCGCCAGTGCGACGGCGAGCGGGAACCGCCGCCGCCACAGGAGCGCCGTCAGGCAGGCGCCGGCCACCAGCGGATCACCGATGAGGAACCAGGAGCCCACTTCGCCCGCCGGCCCCTTCGACACCGCCACACCGGTGGTGAACCAGGCCAGCAGGCCCAGGGCCGCGGCCGCCGTCAGCCGCCAGGTCTGCTGCCACCATCCGAGCCGTGGCGCGACGTCCATGTTCACCCGGCCATTATCGCGAAGCCGTGCGGCCGGTGACTCGGCCGGAGGGCTGAGGGGTCCTAGACCAAAGTCGAATCCCCGCCTCGCCCGTGGTCCAGGACGTTCTGGGCCGCCGGGGCGATGTGCGGCCCGCGCCGCGCCAGCAGACTCCTTCATGCGCCGGGACGACCGGCGAGCAGCGCGAGCCGAGCGAGCGGAAGGAGTGGCAGGCATGTTCGAGGACGCGCGCCGTCGGCGGGCCGTGCGGCGGGTCGGGCCGGGGGACGGGCGGGCGCTGAAGCGTTTCCGCTGGTGGCAGTTGCCGTTCCGCGCCCTGTTCTACCTCCGGCTGCCGAACGACGACGGCGGCCGGAGCGTGTACGCGGTCGACGTCAGGCACTGGAAGAGCGACGACTCCGGCAGGGTCAGCGCCCAGCTGTACCTCGACGGCAGGCAGCACGCCGAGTCGAAGCTCCCCGCCGCCTTCCCCGTCCCGGGCGGCGTCGTGGAGGTGAGGAGGAGCGAGTTCGGGCTCAAGCGCTGCCATTACGTCACCGACGGCGGGACCGAGTACCAACTCGTCCCCGACCGTGACTCGGCCGAAGGGCGCCGCGCCCACTTCGACCGCGAGCACCCCGTGGTGAGCCGCGCCGTCGGCTTCCTCTCGGCGGTCGTGCTCCTCGCCGGCCTGTTCCTCGTCCTCACGCAGCTCGCCGAACAGCTCACCCGGCCGGAGGAAATCGCCCGGCACGTCGGCGGGACCTTCACCGCGCCCGTCGACCTGTCGGCCTGGGGCAACACCGTGGTCGGCCTCATCACGGTGACGGCCAGCACGGAGCGCGCCCTGCGGCTCCGCTACAGCCGGCTCCTCGACGGCGCGGCGGGCTGACCCCGCCCCTGCTCCCCCCACCATGCGGCCTAACCGGGCGCGGGCCGCGACGGCCGGCCCGATGCCCCCTGAAGCGGAAGCACCGGAGCCGGGATCCGTGCGGCTGTGCCGACCTCAGTCGTCGTACGACAGGCCGTGTCCCATGCGGAAGAGGACCCTGGCCGGATCGTCGGCGCGCTGGATGGGCACGGGCAGCTTGCCCCGGGGCTCGACCCGGCCGGCGATCACCCGGGCCGCGGCGCGCAGTTCGACCTCGGTCCAGCAGTAGGAGACCAGTGACGCCGGGACGTCGCCGACGTGGGCGATGTCGTAGGGGTTGCGCACCGCGAGGTGGACGACGGGGACGCCGGTCGCGAGCAGCCGGGACACCAGGGTGCGCTGGGCGCTGGTGGCACCGACGTTGTCGGTGGTGACCACCACCGCGTCCCGTCCGCGCGCGGCGGCCACGGCCTCGTCGATCTTCGCGGCGTCGGGCGTCCGGCCGGTGGCCAGGTGGGTGGTGGCGTAGCCCAGTTCGTCGAACGCCTTGGCCAGCTCGGGCACCGTGGTGCGGTTGGCGTCGGTCGGGAAGGCCGGGCTGGCGCCGACCACGAGCAGCTTGCGCTGCCCGCGGCGCAGCGGGAGCGTGTCGTCCTCGTTGACCAGCAGGGTGGTGGTGCGCTCGGCGATACGGGCGGCTGCGCGCTGGTGACCCCGGGCGCCGACGACCCGGTCGACCTCCCTCTGCGACACGTAGGGGCTGCCGCTGAGCAGGCCGGCCTTGTCCTTGATCCGCAGGACGCGCAGGACCGATTCGTCGAGGCGGTCCTCGGTGATCTCCCCTGCCCGGACGGCGGCCAGGACACCGTTGTAGGCGACGTCGATGTTCGGCGGGAAGAGCAGTTGGTCGGCACCGGCCTTGAGGGCGAGGACCGGCACGCGGTCGTCGCCGTACTTGGTGCGTACCCCCTGCATGTTGAGGGCGTCGGTGACGATCACACCGTCGAAGCCGAGTTCGTCGCGCAGCACGCCCTGGAGGATGGCGGGCGACAGGGTGGCGGGCTCGTTGCTGGGGTCGAGCGCCGGGACCTGGAGGTGCGCGGTCATGATCGAGTCGACGCCGGCGGCGATCGCGGCCCGGAAGGGCGGGGCGTCGATGCGCTCCCACTCCTCGCGGGTGTGGGTGATCACGGGCAGTCCGGTGTGGCTGTCCTCGCCGGTGTCCCCGTGGCCCGGGAAGTGCTTGGCGCAGGCCACGACACCGGCCCGCTGATATCCCGTCACCTGGGCGTCCACCATGCGGCCGACCTCGTGGGCGTCGGCACCGAAGGAGCGGACGTTGATGATGGGATTGGCCGGATTGACGTTGACGTCGGCGACCGGCGCGAAGTTCTGACGGATGCCGAGGGCGGCGAGTTCGGTGCCCGATATCCAGCCGGCGGTGCGCGCGTCGGAGAGCGAACGGCCCGCGCCGAGCGCCATCGCTCCCGGCAGCTGGGTGGCGCCGCTGCCGATGCGGACGTTGACGCCGTGCTCCTGGTCGATGGAGATCAGGGAGGGGATGGGGGTGGGCAGCGCGAGCGAGGCCCGCTGCACACCGTTGCTGAGGTCCGCGATCTGGCGGGGGTCCTGGATGTTGTTCGTCCAGCCGTAGAAGTAGATGACCCCGCCGACGTGGTACTTGGCGATGAGCTCGGCCACGGTGCGGACGCCGAGTTCCTTGAGGTTGCGGTCCTGGTCGAGCGGGCTGGGGGAAGTCGCCGACGTGCCGTAGAAGTACGGCACGAACAGCTGCCCGATCTTCGCCTCGACGCTCATCCTGGAGATGATCTTCTTGAGGCGGCGGTCGCGCGAGTGGGCGACCGCCGGGGTGGCTGCCACACCCGAGACGGCCGTCGCGCCCGCGGCGACCACGGTCGCGGCGGCGAGTACGGTTCGTCGGGAGAGACTTCGGTCCTGCATGCGGACTTGCTCCTTCCACCCTTGCCCATCAAGGGACTTGACGGATTCTTGAAGGACTCCGAGCAGCGGGAAAGGTAGCCCGCGGATTACGGGCGGGGCAATAGGTCTAGACAAAATAGGTCCAGACGAATGCGGGCTCCGCGCCCGTCAGGAGGCCGGGTGGCGGCCCACTCGGGCTGGTGACCGATGAGTTCTGACGCCGGCAGAAGTCCGATGCGCGACACCCGGCACCTGGAGGCCCGCACCATGACCGAACCGCACATTCTGGAGACCCGGCGAGACCTGGAGCGGGCGATCCACGTCGAGCGCTCCGCGCTCGCCCAAGACCTGGCCGGGCTCGGTGCGGCGCAGTGGGCGGCCGCGTCGCTGTGCGAACGCTGGACCGTGGAGGAGGTCGTGGCCCACCTGACCGCGGGCGCCCGCGTGGGACGGTGGCGTTGGCTGCTGAGCATGCTGGCCGTGCGGTTCGACGCCGACCTGCACAACGACCGACGACTCGCCGAGCACCGTGGTGCCACACCTGAGGGGACCTTGCGACGGTTTCGCGAGACCGTCGCCGGGCCCGCCGGGCCCACGGGACACACGGCGGCCTGGCTCGGCGAAATCGTCGTGCACGGCGAGGACATTCGTCGGCCGCTGGGTCTGGTGCGGACGCCACCGGTGGCCACGACGACCGCCGTGGCCCGCTTCTTCGCCGCCCGCGACTTCACCGTTTCGAGCCGCGGTGCCATCGCCGGCCTGCGGGTCGAGGCCACGGACGGTCCGTTCGCCACCGGCTCCGGGGATCTCCTTCGGGGGCCGACGCTGTCGCTGGTGATGGGGATGGCGGGCCGCGCGGCGGCGTGCGAGGACCTGGAGGGGGACGGCGTGGCGGTCCTGCGCACCCGGCTGGGCTCAGGCCGAGGAACAAGCTGAGTGCAGGTCCGCGCGACCTCCGGCACCCGCGGTCACAGCACTTCGCCCGGCCCGGGCCTGAGGACCGGGCCGCCTCTGTGGCGGCGGCGGCAAGGCGCGCGGGCGGGCCGGCCGCGGCGTGGTGCGTGGCGGCCGGGCCCGGGTACGGCCCTACTTGCCGCTGTAGACGGGGAAGGCGGCGTGCTCGCCGTAGTCGCGCTCGTCGAGGGTGCGCAGGGTGGCCATGTCTTCCTCGGAGATCTCGAAGTCGACGTCGGCGTTGGAGCGCATGTGCTCGGGGTTCGCGGTCTTCGGCAGCGGCTGGGTGCCCAGTTGCAGGGTGTAGCGGATGCACAGCTGGGGGACGCTCACCCGGTATGTCTCGGCGATCGCCTTGATCCGGCGGCTGTCGAGGAGCGTGCCGTGGGCGATCGGCGAGTACGCCTGCACGAGGATGCCGCGCTCCTCGCAGAAGGCCAGCAGCTCGGCCGGGGTGTTCCCGGCGTGCAGCAGCACCTGGTCCACGTGCGGTGCCACGGTCCCGTGGGCGAGGATGTTCTCCAGGTCGGACTGGAGGAAGTTCGACACACCGATGGCGCGGATCCTGCCCGCCTTGTGGGCGTCCTCCAGCGCGCGCCACGCCTGGCGGTTGCCCTCGGCGTAGTCGCCGCCGCGGAAGTCGTCCCACGGCTGGGGGGAGTGGATGAGCATCAGGTCCAGGTAGCCGATGTCCAGCTTCGCCAGCGACTCGTCGATCGCGGCGACCGCCGCGTCGTAGTCCTTGATCTCCGCGGCCAGCTTCGTCGACACGAAGAGGTCTTCGCGCGCCACGCCGGCGGTACGGATGCCTTCTCCGACTCCGCGTTCGTTGCCGTACGCCTGCGCGGTGTCGATGTTGCGGTAGCCGGTCCCGACCGCCGCGCGCACGGCCTCGGCTGCCTTGTCGTCGTCGATGAACCACGTGCCGAGGCCCAGCTTGGGGATCTCGACGCCGTTGGACAGGGTGTAGGTCTCGTTCAGGGTGCTCACGCGTTCTCTCCGTTCCTCGGCAGCCGGCCGTACACCTCGTCGGTGACCGGCTCCAGCCATTCGTTGCCGACGTCTTCTCCAGGCGTGATGAAGGCGACGTGGGAGAACCACGAATCGGCCTCGCGCCGTGCCAGTGCTTGGTGCCCGCCGGGACGCGGATCGCGGTGCCCGGGGTCATGCTGACCGCGTCCTGGCCCTCGGCCTGGTACCAGCCGCTGCCGGCCGTACACAGCAGGATCTGGTCGCCCCCGCCCGCGCCGCCGTGATGGATGTGCCAGTTGTTGCGACAGCCCGGCTCGAAGGACACGTTGCTGACCGGGACGCTCCCGCCGGTCAGAGGGGCCAGATAGCTCTGCCCGACGAAGTTCTCGGCGTAGGCGTCGTTCGTGTCACCGAGCGGGAAGATCTGCTCGAACTCATGGTCGGCCGTGTCGGTGTCTCCCCCGGGGGCGCGCAGGGTGCCGTCGCCGCGTTCGGAATCCAGGTCGAGTTCCTCCGCCGCGCCGATCCGATCCAGGTCGGCGTCGTTCCAGCCGGTCATGGTGGTCACCTTCCGTATAGGGATGGGGTCAGGCTTCGGGGATGGCGCGGCCGAAGTCCGCGAGGGTGACGGCCTGCGGGTCGGGTCCGCCGCGGCGGCCGGTCTCCAGGCCGTCGAGGGCCTTCACCTCGTCCGGGGTCAGGGTGAAGTCGAAGACGTCGATGTTCTCGGCGATGCGGTGGCGCCTGGTCGACTTCGGGATGACCGAGCGGCCCTGCTGGATGCCCCAGCGCAGCAGTACCTGGGCCGGGCTCTTGCCGTGGGTCTCGGCGATCCGGGTGACGACCGGATCCTCGAGGACGCTGGTACGGTCCGCGCCGTAGCCGGGGTAGAAGGTGATCCCGCCGATCGGGGACCACGCCTGGTTGAGGATGTGGTGCGCGTCGTCGAAGTCGAGGACGTCGCGCTGCTGGAAGTAGGGGTGGACCTCCAGCTGGTTGACGGCCGGGACGACGGTGGTGGCGTCCAACAGCGTCCTGAGGTGGTCGACCATGAAGTTGCTGACGCCGATGGCGCGGACCTTCCCGTCGGCCAGGAGCTTCTCCAAGGCGCGGTAGGCGGCCACCGTCCTGTCGAAGTCCGAGGGGAGGGCCTGGTGCAGGATGAGCAGGTCGATGCGGTCGAGGCCGAGTTTGGCGGCGCTCTTGTCGAAGCCGTGCAGGGTCTGCTCGTAGCCGTAGTCGCTGATCCAGATCTTCGTCTCGACGAAGACGTCGTCGCGGGGCACACCGGATTCGCGCAGGGCCTGGCCGACCTCGCGTTCGTTGCCGTACGCGGCTGCGGTGTCGATGTGCCGGTAACCGAGATCGAGGGCGTCCCGGACGGCGGCCTTCGTCTCCTCGGGCGGGGTCTGGAACACCCCGAGTCCGAGCGCGGGCATCTGGACGCCGTTGTTGAGGGTGAGGGTCTGCATCACAGAGTCCTTTCGTTTCGGGTGGCCCGTGCGGGCACGATCAGGGTCAGGACGGTGCGTGAGGTCAAGGCCGCACCGGAGCGCGCCGCGATGTCGGCCACGGCGGTCAGGAGGCCCAGGGCCAGGGCGCTGCCGATCCGGTGCACGGTGTCGACCAGCCCGGCGCCGGCTCCCGCGTCCTCGGGGCGACGCCGTTGACGCCGCTGGAGGCCGGCGGAGCCAGGGCCAGGCCCTGCCCCGGCCCGCGCAGGCGAAGGTGCCCACCACCCTGATCACAGACTGCCCGCCCACGGCCGCACCGGCATCCCGGGACACCCGGCGCACGCCCGTGCCCCGGTGGCCGCCGACGACCTCGCACCCACGCAGGACGGTGGTGGTGCGGACGAGGGCCGCGCCCGTTCCCGCAGCCGGGTCGGCCGTGTCCCCGACGCGGCCGGCGCCGGCTTCGTAGCCGAGTGCTGCGCGCAAGGTGCTCCTTCATGTCGCCGGAAGCCCGAGGTCGGGCCGTCTGTTCCGGCGGATCGGGGCCTCGGTCCTCTCCAGGAGACCTCGGGCGGCTGCCCGGGTGGGAGTCACTGCTCTTCCAGGTACTGGCAGTACCTCGCAGGCCCGTATCCACCGGCCTACGGTGGAGGAACGGCACAGATCCACGCCGACCCGAAGGAGACCCCCGTGCCCCGTCGCCCCGCCGAGCCCGCCCGCTGCCACCGGCAAGGCCGCCCGGCACGGCCGTGGCACACCAGCGCGGAGTCCGACCGTGGCCGCCACTGACAAGAAGGACCTCGCCGCCGAGGTCCGCGAGTTCCTCAGCACCCGGCGGGCCCGGATCACCCCCGAACAGGCCGGCCTGCCGGTCTACGGCGGCAACCGCCGCGTCGCCGGTCTGCGCCGCGAGGAGGTCGCCCTGCTCGCCGGCATGAGCGTCGACTACTACGTCCGCCTCGAGCGCGGCAACCTCTCCGGCGCCTCCGACTCCGTCCTCGAAGCCCTCGCCCACGCCCTCCAGCTCAACGAGGCCGAACGCACCCACCTCTACGACCTGGCCCGCGCCTCCACCCCCGCCGGCCGGCGGCGCGCCGCGACCACCTCCCGGGTGCGGCCCACGATCCTGCGGCTGCTCGACTCGATGACCGGCGTACCGGCCTTCGTGCGCAACGCCCGCTTCGACGTCGTGGCCGCCAACGCACTGGGCAGGGCCCTGTACGCGCCGCTGTTCGACTCGCCGCTGTTCGCCCAGCGCGGTCCGGTCAACAGCGCCCGCTTCCTGTTCCTGGACCCGGCGGCACAGGACTTCTGGGTCGACTGGGACAGAAGCGCCGACGACGCGGTCGCCTTCCTGCGCACCGAAACCGGGCGGGCACCGCACGATCGGGCCCTGACCGACCTGATCGGGGAGCTGACGACCCGCAGCGAGGACTTCACCCGCCGGTGGGCCCGCCACGACGTGAAGTTCCACCGCTTCGGTGTGAAGAAGTTCCACCACCCGCTGGTCGGCGACCTCGCCCTGCCCTACGAAGCGATGGACCTGCCCTCCGACCCGGGGCTGCGCCTCAACTTCTACACCCCCGAACCGGACTCCCCGGAGCGAGAGGCACTGGACCTGCTCGCCAGCTGGACGACCACCGGCACGGTCGTCCCCGCCGGGAACGACTGACCCCGCACACGAGGAGAACGCCTCCATGCAGTACCGACCGCTCGGCCGCACCGGCGTGAAGGTCAGCCCGCTCTGCCTGGGCGCGATGATGTTCGGACCCTGGGGCAACGAGGACGAGGCCGACTCGATCCGCATCATCCACCGCGCCCTCGACGCCGGCATCAACTTCGTCGACACCGCCGACGTCTACTCCGCCGGCGTCTCCGAAGAGATCGTCGGCAAGGCGTTGAAGGACCGTCGTGACGACGTGTTCCTGGCGACCAAGTTCTTCATGCCCATGGACCCCGACGACCCCAACCAGCGGGGCGGCTCCCGGCGCTGGATCATCCGCGCGGTCGAGAACTCCCTCCGACGCCTCGGCACCGACCACATCGACCTCTACCAGGTCCACCGCCCCAGCCCCGACACGGACGTCGCCGAAACCCTCGGCGCCCTGTCCGACCTCGTCCACCAGGGCAAGATCCGCTACATCGGTTCCTCGTCCTACTCCGGCTCCCAGATCGTCGAGGCCCAGTGGACCTCGCGGGAACGGAACCTGGAGCGGTTCGTCACCGAACAGCCGCCGTACTCGATCCTGGTCCGCGGCATCGAGGAGGACGTGCTGCCCACCGTGCGCCGCCACGGCATGGGCACCCTCACCTACAGCCCGCTGTCCGGCGGCTGGCTGTCGGGCCGCTACCGCAAGAACGCCACCGGGGGCCCGGCCTCCGCTGCCCGCCCCCAGGCCCGGTTCGACATGGACACCCCCGCCAACCAGCGCAAACTCGAAGCCGTCGAACAGCTCGCGCTCCTGGCGGAGCAGGCCGGCCTCACCCTGGTCCAACTCGCCGTCGCCTTCGTCGTCAACCACCCCGGCGTCACCTCGGCGATCATCGGCCCGCGCACCATGGAACAACTCGAAGCGTTCCTGCCCACCGCCGACATCGCCCTGTCCGCCGATGTCCTGGACGCCATCGACGACATCGTCGCCCCAGGCGTCACCGTCAACCCCGTCGACAACAGCTACGGTGATCACGAACTCGGGGCCGACCAGCGCCGACGCCTCGGCATCCGCCGACCGGATTCGCCGTCGAACGCCTCGACCGGATGACGAAGGACAGCCCCGCGGAGCGCAAGAGGCAGATCACAGCCGCGGACAGCCGATCACGCGGAGTAGATTCGGCGCATGCCGCGAGAGGTACGCCACGAGAAGCTGCTACGCCGTCCTCGGCGAGGAGGGCGTACTGCCCGTCCGGGACGAGCTGCCGGCCGAGGCCGCCCTGACCGCCCGGGAGGCCGTGCCGGTCGCGAGTTCACCAACGACACGTCGGACCCGGCCACCCTCGCGGCGTTCCGCGAGGCCGGGACGGAGGTAATCACCGTATGAGGCTCACTCTGCTCGGCGGCGGCGGGTTCCGCGTACCGCTCGTCCACCGCGCCCTGGTCACGGACGAGGGCGACGCGACCGGCCGGTGCACCGAACTGGTGCTGTACGACACCGAGCGGGCGAGGCTCGACGCCATCTCCTCGGTCCTCGCCGAGCAGGCGGCCGCGCTCGCCGGGAAAGACCGGCCGGCTCCGCCCGCCGTCCGGACCACCACCGACCTCGACGACGCGCTGCGCGGCGCGGACTTCGTCTTCTCCGCGATCCGCGTCGGTGGCCTGGAGGGCCGTGCCCTGGACGAGCGTGCGGCCCTCGGCGAGGGGGTCCTCGGGCAGGAGACGGTAGGCGCGGCCGGTGTGCTGTACGGGCTGCGCACGGTGCCGGAGGCGGTGCGGATCGCCGAGCGGGTCGCGGCCGTCGCGCCGGACGCCTGGGTCATCAACTTCACCAACCCGGCGGGCATGGTCACCGAGGCCATGCAGCGCGTTCTCGGGGACCGCGTCATCGGCATCTGCGACTCGCCGGTCGGACTGTGCCGGCGGGCCGCACGAGCGCTGGGCGCGGATCCGGACCGCGTGGGCTACGACTACGTGGGGCTCAACCACCTCGGCTGGCTGCGGCGGGTCACCGTGGACGGCCGCGACCGGCTGCCGGAGCTGCTGGCGGACACCACCGCGCTGGAGTCCTTCGAGGAGGGCAGGCTCTTCGGCGCCGACTGGCTGCGGACGCTCGGCGCGCTGCCCAACGAGTACCTGCACTACTACTACTTCAACCGTGAGGCGGTCGCGGCGCTGCGGCAGGCCCCCGCGACCCGCGGGGAGTACCTGCGCGAGCAGCAGGGCGCCTTCTACGCGGAAGCGGCCGCCCGGCCCGAGCACGCCTTCGCCGCGTGGGAGCGCACGCGCCAGGAACGCGAGGAGACGTACATGGCCGAGAGCCGGGAGAGCACGGGTGGCTGGCAGCGCGCCGCGTCCGATCTCGAGGGCGGCGGCTACGACCGGGTGGCGCTGGCGCTGATGCGCGCGATCGCCCGCAACGAGCGGACGACGCTGATCCTCGACGTCCGCAACCGCACGGCCGTCCCGGGGCTGGACGCGGACGCGGTCGTCGAGGTGCCCTGCCTGGTCGACGCCACCGGCGCGACCCCCCTGGCCACGGGCCCGGTGGCGCCGGACCAGCTCGGCCTGATGCTCAGCGTGAAGGCGGTGGAGCGCGCGGCGATCGAGGCGGCGACCAGCGGCTCGCGTTCCGCGGCGCTGCGGGCGCTGGCGCTGCACCCCCTGGTGGACTCGGTGAACACGGCGGAGCGCGTCCTCGCGGACCGGCTGCCGCCGAACCGGTCCCACCGGGGCTGACGAAGCCGACGGGGCACGTTCACCGCCGGTCCGTACGCCCGCTGCCCAGGCATTCACATCGCTAGAATGCGACGCAACCGCTGGAAGCGGTACGTAAGGGAGCGGGACAAGTGGACAGACTCACCTCCGTGGAGCGAGCGCTGCGCGCGGCGACGCCGAACGCGCTGCTCGACGTCGTGACAGCGGCCCTCATGGAGCAGTACGGCGCCGGACGCGTCGAACTGCGCATGGCCGACTACGGGATGCGCTCGCTCCAGGCGGTCGAGACGGTGCCGTTCACCACGGAGCCGGTCATGATCCACGACAGCCCGCAGGGCAGGGCGTTCGGGTCGCAGGAACCCTTCGTTATCGCCGATCCCGACGCACACGCGGTGACCGTTCACCTCCCGGTCACGATCCGCGGCGACCGGCTGGGAGTCCTGTCCGTCACCCTGCCGGAGGACCGCCACTCCCCGGAGCTGATTCCGGAGATGCAGCACCTCTGCGACGTTCTCGGCCACGAGATCCTCGTCGCGGAGCGTGACACCGACCTCTATCTGCTCGCTCGGCGTGCCGCGCGCCTGACCCTGGCGGCGGAGATGCAGTGGCAGCTGCTGCCGGGCCGTGCCTGCTCGCGCCCCGAGTTCTCCCTCGGCGGCCACCTGGAGCCCGCGTACGCGATCTTCGGGGACAACTTCGACTGGTCCGCGTCGGCCGACCATCTCACGCTCACCGTCACCAACGGCATGGGCGAGGGCATCGAGGCTGCCCTCCTCACCAACCTCGCCGTCAACGCCATGCGCAACGCCCGGCGTGCCGGACTGGGCCTGGCCGACCAGGCGGCACTCGCCGACCAGGCGGTGTACGCGCAGTACCGCGGTTCCGCGCACGTGTCGGTCGTTCTGCTGCGCTTCGACCTCGCGACCGGCGAGGTCGAGGCCGTGGACGCCGGGTCACCCCGCATCTGGCGGATGCGGGACAAGGACGTCGACTCCCTGCCCCTGGAGGCGCAGTTGCCTCTCGGTATGTTCGAGGACACCCACTACACCTCCGAGTACTTCCAGGTGCTTCCCGGTGACCGTCTGCTGATCGGCAGCGACGGCGTCTACGACTCGGTCTCCCCCTCGGCGGAGAAGTACGGGGAACGAGCGCTCGCCCGGTCACTGACCGCCGCCCGGCTGCTGCCGCCGCAGCAGGTGCCCGGAGCCGTGCTGCGTGAGCTGGCCACGTACCGCGGCAGCACGCCCTTGGACGACGACGCCCTGGTCGTCTGCCTCGACTGGTACGGGCGGGACTGACGGACAGCGGACGACCGCTGACGCGTGTGCGACCCCGTCCCCAGTAGCTCCTCATACCCCTCACTGCGTCTCCTCTTCAGCGACCTGGGAGAATCCCCCCATGGGAGTCGAAGCTGAGGTGACCGTCACGACGGTCGACGAGGTGCGGATCGTGCAGGCCATCGGGGAGTTCGACCCCGAAAGCGACGAAAGCCTGGCCCTGACGCTGGTCCCCCCGGTGGACCGCCCGACGGGCACCATCCTGGATCTGGCCAAGGTCACCTTCGCCGACTCCGCCTTCCTCCACACGCTGCTGGCCGCCAAGACCGAACACGACCGAGTGGGCGTCCCGTTCGTGCTCACCCAGCTGCCCCCGGTGGTGGAGCGACTTCTCACGCTGACCGACGTCGCCCGTGCCTTCGACCTCACCAGCGACATCGGAGCCGCCGTGGCCCTGATCAGGTCCCGCGGCGACGCCGCCCGTCGGCCATGAGCGCCGCACACCCCAGAGGCCCGGGCAGCCGCCTGGGGGAGTGGCCGAGTGGAGAGGGGGTGAGGGCACGTGACCACAGCCGAGACGAAAGCCGGTTGGCTGGAGCCGCCGCTCAGCGCCGGCACCGCGCGTGACCGCGTCCGCGAACTGCTTCTGACGTGCGATCCTGCCCCGCCTCCGAGGGTCGTCGACGACATCCTGCTCGTGGTCACGGAGCTGGTCACCAACGCCGGTCGGCACGGCGGTGGCCTGATCGCCTTCGACGCGCGCCTCGCCGAGGACACGATCACCATCAGCGTGACCGACGCGTCAACCGTCGTCCCGCATACCCACGCCCGCGACCGGGCCGGTGCTCCGGGCGGGTTCGGCTGGCCCTTGATCCAGCTCCTCAGTGACGAGGTGCGGGTGCGTACCACCGCTGCCGGAAAGACGATCGGGGCCGTACTGCGCACCACCGCCCACGGTTGACGCGTCGCCCGCCAACGGGTGATCCCTCGTAAGGGTCACGGCGCTCAAGCCGCGGAGTGCGCCGAGGGTGTTGCGTCCTCGTCGCCGTGAGCGGTGTCGAGCTCTGCTTGCAGCGCGGCGAGCCCCGCGGCGAGGGCAAGCCGTTCGGCAGAGGGCATGTTGCTGATGGCACGGTGGAGCACACGGTCGCGTTGTTCGCGGATGCGCAGCAGGTGCCGGGTGCCCGCGGGGGTCAGCCGCAGGACGATCTCGCGGCCGTTGCCGGGGCAGGGCAGGCGTTCGAGGAAGCCGATGGCTTGCAGGCGGTCGCACATGCGGGTCACGGTGGACGGTGCGGAGGCCAGCAGTTGGCAGACGGTGCGCATCCGGATCCCGTCCGCGCGGTCGGCGAGGTACATCAGGCGCAGTTGGGATGTCGACGTGGGCGTGGTGCCCCCGTCGGTGGCATTCCTGGCGTGCTCCCACAGCACGTCGAGGAGTTCGGTGATGCCGCCGGCGGACCGTATTGCCTCATGGCAGGTCCTGTCGGCGGCTGCGTCCGGTGCGGTCATGGTGGCCCTCAGTGGTGTGCTTCTGCCCGGCCGGCGGCCGGGCACTGGCTCAGGTGGTGCCGTCCGGTCCGGTGGGGCGGGCCGCGAGGCCGTCGTCTTCGCCCGCGACGGATCGTGGGGGTCGGGCGAGGACCGAGGCGGTGAGGTGGTCGAGGGTGCCGGTGAGGTCCAGGAGGCGGTCCAGTTGCGCAGGGCGATCGTCCAGGTGCAGTCGCACTCCTGCCTGAGTGGTGCGGCGGCCGATCATCAGCAGGACGGACAGGCCCATGGAGTCGACCATGCGGAGTCCCGCGCAGTGCAGATGGAGGTCCTCGAGGCCGGGCCGGGCGGCGAGCTGGGCGGTTGCCTCTTCCAGGAGGAGATCGGCATTGTCGTAGTCGAGGTCGCCGTGCACTTCGATGCGGATCTCGTTCTGCGTGTCGACCGTGACGAGGCGCAGGTGATCAGGGGGTATTGCGGTCATGCGGTGGTCCCGGCGGTGTTGGAGTGGGCGGTCGTGAGCACCTGCGTGGCAGCCCGGAGCATGCGGCAGGCTCGGGGAAAGTCCTTGAGTTCGTGGGCCAGCAGCCCCAGTGCCGGCGGCAGACTCATCGCGGGCACACCCCGCGCCACCAGGATCTGCGCGGTCCAGGTGATGAACCCGGTGAAGAGGGCTTCGTCGCCGAGGTAGAGGGCGGTGGCGAGGAACTCCACGATGTGCGCCAAGTCCTCCGCGGTCCGCTCACGTTGCAGATCGTCGTAGGACGCCATGGCCGGAAACGTGGTCTCCAGCTGGGTGAAGACGGCGCGTACCAGGGACCTGCTGTTCCGGCTGACCAGGGTGTATTCCTGGTCCGACAGGTGGGGCAGGTCGTCGATCTGCTGATGGTCGGGCTGCGGCCGGGGCAGCGGCCCCTGGGCAAGGCGGTCGGCGGCGGTGCGGGCGTCGGGGGCCCACGCGTCGGCGCCCAGCAGCCGTGCGTACCGCCCGTCGGGTCCGAACGCGGCGCCTCCGACGAGGACGGGCACGCCGATGGCCTGGCACGCGGTGACCGCCGCGTGGGCCGTGGGCAGTCGCGTGGCGATCGAGCTGGACAGGGCGACCGCGTCGGCGCGGGTCTTGTGAAGGTGGTCGATGAGGTGCGGTGACGGGACCTGCGCACCGAGGTAGTCGACCTGCCAGCCGCGCAGTTTCAGTACTTCGGCCAGGAGCCGGGCGGGCAGGGCGTGCCACTCGCCGTCCACGCAGGCGACGGTGATCCGGCCCCGGGTGACCGCGGTGCGGGCGGCGGGGTGCACGCTCACCGCGCTGACCGCCCGCTCGTTGATGGCGGTCGCGGCGTGCTCCTGGGCAACGCTCATCCGGTTGGCCGCCCACTCCTCACCCACCTTGCCCTGCACGGCCGCGATGACATCCAGCAGCACGCTCTCCGGTCGTGCCCCTTCGTCGAGGGCACGGAGCACCAGCTCGGTGGCCGCGGCCTCGTCTCCCGCCGACACGGCGTTCCACAGCAGGTCCGCCTGCTCCCGCATGTCCGTGCCGGCGACGAGGGAGGGCGAGACACTGGCGTTCATGCGGTGTACCTGCCCCGTGTGTGGCCGTTCACCGCACTCAGGTGGTGGTTTCGAGGAGCGGAGATCACGACGACCGCCATGTCGTCGTGACGGCCTTGACCAAGCCACTGGGCGGCCAGCATGTGCACGTGCTCCGCGATCCCCTCGGCGGGCATGCCCGCGCACTCGGACAGGGCGCGCTTGAGACGCTCGTCGCCGAAGAGCACGTCGCCCATCGGCCCGCCCCTGGCTTCGGTGATGCCGTCGGTGTACAGGACACAGGACTCGCCGGGGGCCAGGGACACGGCCGCGGTGAGAGCGGAGATCGTGGGCACGGCGCCGATCAGGGTGCCGCGGGTCCCGGCTTCCTCGACGGTGCCGTCCGCGCGGACGATCAGAGGGGCGGGGTGGCCGCCGCTGGTCAGCCTGAGATCCACCTCGCTGCCCCGGCGCTTGGCGGAGGCCAGGACCAGGGTCGCGAACCGAGTGGTGTGCGAGTTGAGCAGTGTGGTGTTGAGCACGTCGAGCATCCGCTCGTGGTCGTCCGCCAGCGGCAGCAGCGCGTGCAGCGTGTTGCGGATCTTGCCCGTCAGTACGGCGGCCTCCAGGCCCTTTCCGCACACATCCCCCAGCGTGACCAAGGAGGCGTCACCATCGGCGGTGGCGGGGTGCACGTCGTAGAAGTCTCCGCCGATGCGTTCGTGGTCCCCCGCCGGGCGGTACCGGCCGGCGAAGTCGACCCCGGAGACGTGATGCAGCACCGGCGGCAGAAGATCACGCATCAGGACCTCGGTGATCGCGCTCTGCTCCGCGTAGAGACGGGCCGCCGACATCGCCGCCCCGGAACGGGCCGCGAACAGCCGCGCGAAGACTTCCTCCTCCTCGCTGAACGCGACGGTCTCCGCCCTCCGCAGCAACACCAGCGCTCCGGCCGGGACACCGTGCCCGGGCAGCGGGGTGATCACTATCGAGCCGACCGGCCCGAAGCCCTCGGGCACCATCCACCGCGGTGCCGCCGCGGGGTCGATCCACCGCGAGGGCACCGGCGGAAACCCCCGCAGCGCCTCCGCCAGACCTGGCACCCCCTCGGGATCCACCTTCTCCTGCGCCAGGCTGGGAACCCCGCCACGCAGGCAGGTCACCACCGGGAGCCGACGCCCACGGGCGGGCGCGACGACCAGCGCCGCATCGGCGAGGCTCTCGGCGGCCATCCGCGCGGTCACATCCATGCAGCGCCCCAGATTCAGCGAGGAGAGCAGGGCGCTGGACGCCTCGGCGAGGAACGCGGTCCGCTTCCGCTCCGTATGCAGGGCCTCCCGGGCCAACTGGTGATCGGTGTCGTCGACCAGCCACCACACCACCGAACCGTCGTCCCGCACACTGGGGTGCGCCTCGAAACGGCGGCCCCCGATCGCACCGGACCACGGCCCATCGGTCTCGGGGACGATACGCGGGCCGGGGAAGCGCAGTGCTCGATGAGCGTCGGCGATCCAGGAGGGAGCCGCATCCACCAGGGGTGTTCCGGGAACCGCGCGGGGCAGGAGCGCGCCGGCGGCGTCATTGCGGCGCGTCAGCCTGCCCTCTGCGTCAGCGACCAGAACCGGGTACGGGGCACCGCCCCACGAGAGGTCCGAATCCGTGCTTGCGCCGGTTTGTGCTTGGGTGGATACCAAAGACCGAGGACCCGCTGAGCGAATCCCTCACCTCATCACCTCGATGGAACAGTTGCCTTGAGGCAACCATCCCTCATGATGTCGCCTTCTGACAACCAGCCCTCTCGGCTCGGCGGCAGGGGCACTGTTCATCGGCCGCGCGGGTGGGGTTCGTGGGTTCGGGCAGGGTGCGGAAGAGGAGCCAGCTCAGGGCCGGCATGGCGATCAGGGGAGTGAGGGCGGTCCGGAGGGTGGTGGTGTCGGCGAGGTGGCCCAGCAAGGGGCTGACGAGGCCGCCGATGCTGACGGTGAGGCCGAGGGTGATGCCGCCCGCCGTGCCGATGCGGGAGGGCAGGTAGTCCTGGCCGAGGGTGACCTGGAGCGAGAACGGGACGTACAGGCCGGCTGAGGTGAGAGCCACGAAGAGGAACATGGCCGGCCCGGGGGTGTGGATCACCCCGGTGACGGCGGCGATGGAGAGCAGGTAGGACCAGCGGCAGACGCGGACGCGGTCGTAGCGGTTGGCCAGGAACCCGCCCAGGACCGAGCCGGCGGCGCCGCCCAGGAACAGCAGGAACAGGGCGGCGGTGCCCGCGGTGGTGCTGCCGTGCATGCGCTGCCGGGCATAGAGGGAGATGAAGGTACTCAGCCCGGTGAAGACGACGGAGCGGAAGACGACCGCCAGGGACAGTCGCACGAACGAGGCCACGTCGTCCGCGCCGGAGGGCACTTGGGTTCTGGCCGCGCCGGTCCGGGGCCGGGCGAGCATCCGCAGGACGGGTACGCACAGGGCGGCGCCGGCGAGCGCGGGCAGGACGAGGACGGGTGTCCAGTGCAGGGAGCCGTGTCCGACGGCGGCCGACACCATGAGCGGGGCGAGTGCGAAGCCGATGTTGCCGCCGAGGGAGAACCAGCTCATCGCGCTGTGGCTCCCCTGGGCGGCCTTCCTGGCCACGCGGGCGGATTCCGGGTGGTAGGCGGCCACGCCGACGCCGGAGACGGCGACGAAGAACAGGGTGAGCCCGTAGGAGCCGCTCAGGCCGCTGAGTGCGATGCCCACCCCGCCCAGCAGGGTGCCGACCGGCAGCAGCCACGGCATCGCCCACCGATCGGTGAGCACCCCGAACAGCGGCTGGGCCACCGACGACAGCAGGGACGCGGCCAGCACGATGCCGGAGGCGACCGCGTAGGTGTAGTCCCGTTCGGCCACGAAGAACGGGATCAGCGCCGCCACGGCGCCCTGGTAGATGTCGACGCAGGCGTGCCCCACGGCCAGCAGCAGGATCGATGTCTTGTTTCGCACCCCACCCATGCTGGGAGCAGCACCCCGTGTCGCGCTTCCGATAAATTGACAGGTGATGCAGGAAATCCGCCACACGGCTGTCGCGCCGACCCGGACCCGGCACCTGGCCTCCGGCGGCGAGATCGACGCGCACCGCCACGACGACCACCAGATCGCCTACGCCGGCCGCGGCACCATCGCGGTGACCACCGACGCCGGCTCATGGATCGCGCCCGCGACGCGCGCGCTCTGGATCCCCGCCGGCACAGTCCACCGGCACCAGGCCCACGGCGAACTCGACCTCCACCTCGTCGGCCTGCCCACCGCCGACAACCCCCTCGGCCTGGACACACCCGCCGTCCTCGCCGTCAGCCCCCTCCTGCGCGAACTCATCGTCACCTACACCCGCGACCCCGACGACGACACCCCGCCCCGCCACCGCCTGCGCGCCGTCATGCTCGACCAGCTCAGCCTCTCTCCCGAACAGCCCCTCCACCTGCCGGCCCCCACCGACCCCCTGCTCCGCGCACTGCACGACATCCTGCGCACCGACCCGGCCGACAACCGCTCCCTCGACGACCACGGACGCCGGATCGGCGCCAGCGCCCGCACCCTCTCCCGCCGCCTCCGCGACGACCTCGGCCTCACCTACCCTCAGTGGCGCACCCAGATCAGGCTCCACCACGCCCTGATCCTCCTGGCCGACGACACCCCCGTCACCACCGTCGCCCACCACTGCGGCTGGTCGTCGGCCAGCACCTTCATCGACGTCTTCCGCCGTACCTTCGGCCACACCCCCGGCGCCCGCCCCACCGCCTGACCACGCGCCCCGGTCGGCGCACGAGCCGCCGGATCCGCTGTCGGACACGGCGCCCGGTGCCACTCCTCAACGGACGAAAACGGTCTTCGCAGGCTCCGTCTGTACGATGCTCGGGCGTCTTGTCTCACTACCTCGCCGACAACGAGGTGCCGGTCACCTGCTCGCCACGCGGGCAGGGCACACCGGCGTGACGACGACGGACGTGGCAGACCTGCTTCCAGCAGCGGAGGCATGGGGAGGTCTCGCGGGGGGTGTGTGAAAGATCGTGACAGATGAAGGTGTGAACCGGTGACCGAAGCCAAGACCGAAACGCTGCAATACCGCTTTGACGGGCCGGAACACCTCCCCGTACTGATCCTGGGACCGTCCCTCGGTACGACATGGCACATGTGGGACCGCCAGGTGCCCGAGCTGTCGCAGCACTGGCGGGTCTTCCGGTTCGATCTGCCGGGGCACGGGGGCGCCCCCGCCCGCCCGGCCGGGTCCGTCACCGAGCTGACCCAGCGGCTGCTGGCCACCCTCGACGGACTCGGCGTGCAGCGGTTCGGCTACGCGGGCTGCGCGTTCGGCGGTGCGGTCGGCATGGAGCTGGCCCTGCGCCATCCCGAGCGCCTCGCCTCCCTCGCGCTGATCGCCGCCTCGCCCCGTTTCGGCACCGCCGACGAGTTCCGCCAGCGCGGCGTGATCGTCCGCACCAACGGGCTCGACCCCATCGCCCGCAGCTCGCCGGAGCGCTGGTTCACCGGCGGGTACGCCGCCGCCCAGCCCGCGATCACCGAGTGGGCCGTGCAGATGGTGCGGACCACCGACCCCGGCTGCTACATCGCCGCGTGCGAGGCGCTCGCCGCCTTCGACGTCCGCGGCGAGCTGGGCCGTGTCGGCGTCCCCACCCTGGTCCTCGTCGGCTCCGACGACCAGGTCACCGGCCCCGCCGAGGCCCGCACCCTGGTCGCCGGCATCCCCGACGCCCGCCTCGCCGTCGTGCCCGGCGCCTCCCACCTGGTCCCGGTCGAGCAGCCCGCGGCCGTCACCGACCTGCTGGTGCGGCACTTCACCACCGCCTGGCAGACCCCGCACGACACCGCCTCCACCGGCCAGATCCCCGTCCCGGCCCCCGTCGCCCCGGCGGCCTCCCCGGCCCCCGCGCAGCCGGCCCTGGCGCCGCCGGCGCAGGCCGCGCCCATCGCCGAGATCGCCCCGGCCGCCGTACCGCGGCAGGGGCAGGGGCGGCCCGACCCGTACGACGCGGGGCTCAAGGTCCGCCGTGAGGTGCTCGGCGACGCGCACGTCGACCAGGCCCTCGCGCAGGCCGACGAGTTCTCGGGGGACTTCCAGGAATTCCTCACCCGCTACGCGTGGGGCGAGATCTGGGACCGGCCGGGCCTGGACCGGCGCTCCCGCAGCTGCGTCACGCTCACCGCCCTCGTCGCCGGCGGGCACACGGACCAGCTCGCGCCCCACCTCAGGGCCGCCCTGCGCAACGGCCTCACCCCGGCCGAGATCAAGGAAGTACTGCTCCAGGCGGCCGTCTACTGCGGCGTACCGGCCGCGAACAGCGCCTTCCGGGTCGCGCAGCAGGTCATCCGCGAGGAGACGACACCCCCGGAGTGAGGGCGCAGGATGGAGTCATGAAGCTCACCAAGAAGTCGCACGCCTGCGTCCGCCTCGAAAAGGAGGGGCGGACGCTCGTCCTGGACCCCGGCGGATTCAGCGAGGAGGACGCCGCCCTCGGCGCGGACGCCGTTCTCGTCACCCACGAGCACCCGGACCACTTCGACGAGCGGCGGCTGCGGGCCGCGATGGAGGACAACCCGGCCGCCGAGATCTGGACGCTGAAGTCCGTCGCGGAGAAGATCTCGGCGGCGTTCCCGGGCCGCGTGCACACCGTCGGCCACGGCGACACGTTCACCGCCGCCGGATTCGACGTCCAGGTCCACGGCGAGCTGCACGCCGTGATCCACCCGGACATCCCGCGCATCACCAACGTCGGCTTCCTCCTGGACGGCGGCAAGGTCTTCCACCCCGGCGACGCGCTCACCGTCCCCGACCGGGCCGTCGAGACGCTGATGCTCCCCGTCATGGCCCCCTGGAACAAGGTCGCCGAGGTCATCGAGTACGTCCGTGAGGTGAAGCCGCAGCGCGCCTACGACATCCACGACGCGCTCCTCACCGACCTCGCCCGCCCGATCTACGACCGGCAGATCGGCGAGCTGGGCGGCGCCGAGCACCTGCGGCTGACCCCGGGCGACTCCGCGCGGCTCTGAGGCCCCCACCGCCCGGGGCCGGGTTGTCAGTGCCGCCGGGTAGGTTGTGGGACATGCGCATCGCGACCTGGAACGTGAACTCGATCACCGCCCGCCTGCCGAGGCTCCTCGCCTGGCTGGAGAGCAGCGGCACCGACGTGCTGTGCCTCCAGGAGGCCAAGGTCGCCGAGGCGCAGTTCCCCTTCGACGAGCTGCGCGAGGCGGGCTACGAGGCCGCCGTACACGCCACCGGCCGGTGGAACGGGGTGGCGGTGCTCTCCCGGGTCGGCCTCACCGACGTGGTCAAGGGCCTGCCCGGCGACCCGGGCTACGAGGGCGTCCAGGAGCCCCGCGCGATCTCCGCCACCTGCGGCCCGGTCCGCGTCTGGTCGGTCTACGTGCCCAACGGCCGCGAGGTCGACCACCCCCACTACGCCTACAAGCTCCAGTGGTTCGAGGCGCTGCGTGCCGCCGTCGAGGGCGACGCCGCCGGCGACCGGCCATTCGCGGTGATGGGCGACTACAACGTCGCGCCGACCGACGAGGACGTCTACGACCGCGCCGCCTTCGAGGGCGCCACCCACGTCACCCCCGCCGAGCGCGCCGCCCTCGCCTCCCTGCGCGGGGCCGGCCTGTCCGACGTGGTCCCGCGCCCGCTGAAGTACGACGTCCCGTTCACGTACTGGGACTACCGCCAGCTCTGCTTCCCCAAGAACCGCGGCATGCGCATCGACCTGGTCTACGGGAACGAGCCCTTCGCCAAGGCCGTCACCGACTCCTACGTCGACCGCGAGGAGCGCAAGGGCAAGGGCGCCTCCGACCACGCGCCGGTCGTGGTCGACCTCGGCGTGTGAGTGCGCCGGGCCTGCGCGCCCTGTGGTGCGCGGGGCGGTACGAATGACAGTGTGGAGGTATGAACTTCCCCTTCCTGGGCAAGCGGCGCGAAGATCCCCGGGCGCATGACGCCGAGGGCATCGGCGAGCTGCTCGCCGACTGTGATCTGCTGCGTTCGCAGGCGTTGCGGGAGGGGGTCCGACTCGACGACTCCGCGGTCTCGTTGGAGCAGTTGGACCAGATCCTGCCGCGTTGGCGCGGCGACGAGGAGATCCAGACCTGGCTGGGCAACGACGCCGGTCTGTACCTCGGCACGGTGATCGTGCGGACCGTCCCCGGAGCCCTCTGGGCCATCCGGTCCGACGGTCAGCCCGTCGTCCGGCTCGCCTCCGGCCGGGAGTTCGACGTGGTGGCGTCCGGACACGAGTGGGCGGCGGACGGGGTGCCCGAACTCTCCCAGCTGTACGGCGAAGTCGCCGAGGCATGAGCCCTCAGCCCGATAATCGCCTTTACAGGGGCTAATGCCCGAATGGTGCGTGTCGTTCGCATGTGTGCTGTTTGTCTCGGTACGTTGCTGTGGTCAGGGCACACGAACGGCCAGGGGGAATCGCAGAGTGCAGCCGGAGATCACTGCTCGCGCTCCACGGCGGACACCACGCAGGGGTGTCCGCGGGCGAGGAGAAGGTCAGCTGCACACACCCCCTAAGCCCGATGGGAGTTGCGGGACGTCGGTGCCGGAGTCGGCAGGGGGCTGGTCGCCGCCCGGGTGACGTCCCCCACGAGTTCGACGACGTCCGGGCCGTACGCCTGAGAGTTGACCACCTTCAGCAGCAGCACGAAGGAGCTGGTGCCGTGTTTGCGGGCCAGCTTCTCGTGGTGCCGGGCGAGGTAGCGGGTGGCCGCCTGGTTGGTGATCGCCCGCTGTCCGCAGAACAGGAAGGCGGGCCGGGCCTCCCGCCGGTCCCCGGCGGTGAGGCGGGCCAGCAGGACGTACTCCGTGATGCCCGCGTCCAGTCGGTAGCGCTCGCCGCCGATCTGGAAGGCGCCGCGGTCCGGACCGGGTTCGGGGTCGACGTTGACCCGCACCCCGGGCAGCATGGCCGCCATGTGGGCGACCATGCGCCGGTTCGAGCCGGGGCCGCCCACACAGAACTCCGTGCGCTCGCCGAAGCCCTGACCGACCATGTCCTGCGTGACCACCTGCATGTGCGCGCCGCAGTCCTTGATCAGCGCCGCCAGCTCCAGCAGCGCGAAGACGTCGAAGCGGTGGACCGCCGGTTCCGAGGCGGCCGGGTCCCGGTTGACGACCAGCAGCGACTCGGAGCTGTCCGGCAGCCCGAAGAACGCCTGCTTGCGGCGGAGTCTGCGCCGGGACAGGTAGGTGCGGGTGAACCAGCCCAGCGCGGCGCTGATGCCGGCCGCGACCACGCCCAGGACGATGTTGCGTACGTCGTCAGTCATGGGCGCGCATGCTAGCGGGCGTCGGCGTACCCGTGTTCGATGGGCCGCCGGGCCACCCGCTCGGGCGGCGGCCCTCGTGCTCCTGACGCGGCCATGACGATCAACTAAGCTGCCCGAACGGCCTTTCCCTGGAGGTGCGGATGCGTCGCCCTGTCGCACGGAATCTGACGGTCCTGGCGGTCTCGGCCGCCGTGGTGGTGTCGGTGGGGGCCGCGGCGCCGCCCACGCCCCACGGCAGCCCCGGCGCCCCGAAGACCCCGGTCGCCGTCGGGTACGGGGGCGCGGTCGCCAGCGTCGACCCGGACGCCTCGGCCGCCGGCATCGAGGTGCTGCGCAAGGGCGGCAACGCCGTCGACGCCGCCGTGGCCACCGCGGCCGCGCTCGGTGTCACCGAGCCCTACTCCGCCGGGGTCGGCGGCGGCGGGTACTTCGTCTACTACGACGCCAAGTCCCGCACGGTGCGCACCATCGACGGCCGCGAGACCGCGCCGCTGACCGCCGACGAGAAGCTCTTCACGGAGGACGGCAAGCCGATCGCCTTCGCCGACGCCGTCAGCAGCGGCCTCGCCGTCGGCACCCCCGGCACGCCCGCCACCTGGCAGGCGGCCCTCGACAAGTGGGGCAGCCGGGGGCTCGCCTCCGTGCTCAGGCCCGCCGAGCGCCTGGCCCGGCAGGGCTTCACCGTCGACGACACCTTCCGCTCCCAGACCGCCGCCAACGAGCAGCGGTTCCGCTACTTCCCGGACACCGCGGAGCTGTTCCTGCCCGGCGGGCAACTCCCCGTCGTCGGCTCCACGTTCAAGAACCCGGACCTGGCCCGCACCTACCAGGAGCTGGGCCGGGAGGGCGTCGACGCGCTCTACCGCGGCGAGCTGGGCGAGGACGTCGTCGACACCGTCAACGAGCCGCCCGTCGACCCGGACTCCGGCTGGAACGCCCGTCCCGGCGACCTGTCCGCCAAGGACCTCGCCGCCTACGAGGCCAAGTTCCAGGCGCCCACCAGGACCTCGTACCGGGGCCTGAACGTGTACTCCATCGCGCCCTCCTCCTCCGGCGGCACCACGGTGGGCGAGGCGCTGAACATCCTGGAGCGCACCGACCTCTCCGAGGCGAGCAAGGCCCAGTACCTGCACCGCTTCATCGAGGCCAGCCGCATCTCCTTCGCCGACCGCGGCCGTTGGGTCGGCGACCCCGCCTTCGAGGACGTACCGGCGAAGGAACTGCTCTCGCAGCGGTACGCCGACTCGCGGGAATGCCTGATCAAGGACGACGCGGCGCTCACCAGCCCCCTCGCGCCCGGCGACCCCCGGCACCCCGCCGCCTGCGCGGCCGGCGGCAAGGCGGCGCCGACCACGTACGAGGGCGAGAACACCACGCACCTGACCGTGGCCGACAAGTGGGGGAACGTCGTCGCCTACACGCTCACCATCGAGCAGACCGGCGGCAGCGGCATCACCGTGCCCGGCCGAGGCTTCCTGCTCAACAACGAGCTGACGGACTTCTCCTTCGCCCCGGCGAACCCGGCCGTCCACGACCCGAACCTGCCCGGGCCCGGCAAGCGCCCGCGGTCCTCGATCGCCCCGACCATCGTCCTGGACCGGCACCACGAGCCGGTCGTGGCGGTCGGCTCGCCCGGCGGGGCCACCATCATCACCACCGTGCTCCAGACGCTCACCGGCTTCATCGACCGCGGGCTGCCCCTGGTGGACGCGATCGCCGCCCCGCGCGCCAGCCAGCGCAACGCGGCCCAGACCGAACTGGAACCCGGCCTCTACGACAGCGGGTTGCGGGAACGCCTCGAGGCGCTCGGGCACTCCTTCAAGGAGAACCCGGAGATCGGCGCCGCGACCGGCGTGCAGCGGCTGCCGGGCGGCAAGTGGCTGGCCGCCGCCGAGAAGGAGCGGCGCGGCGGCGGCTCCGCGATGGTGGTGCGGCCCACGCGGCAGCGGTAGCGCGGATCAGAGGTCGGGGACGGGCCGCTGCGGCGTCCGGAACGCCAGCCGCCCGTCCTCGACGTCGACCGTCACCCGGCCGCCCTCCGCGACCCGGCCGTCGAGCAGCAGCCGGGACAGCTCGTTGTCGACCTCGCGCTGGATGGTGCGGCGCAGCGGACGGGCGCCGTACTCCGGCTGGTAGCCCCGCTCGGCGAGCCAGTCCACCGCCGCGTCGGTGAAGTCGACGGTGATGCCCTGCGCGCGGACCATGCGGCGGGTCTGCTCCAGCAGCAGGCTGGTGATCTGCCGCAACTGCTCCCCGCTGAGCTGCCGGAAGACCACGATCTCGTCGACGCGGTTCAGGAACTCCGGCCGGAAGTGCTCGCGCAACGGACGCAGCACCTGCTCGCGCCGCGCCTCCTCGTCCGCCTCCGCGCCGCCGGCGCCGAAGCCGATGCCGGCACCGCGCCGGGTGATCACGTCGGAGCCCAGGTTGCTGGTCATCACGACGACCGCGTTGGTGAAGTCCACGGTCCTGCCCTGCGAGTCGGTCAGCCGGCCGTCGTCCAGGACCTGGAGCAGGATGTTGAAGACGTCGGGGTGCGCCTTCTCCACCTCGTCCAGCAGGAGCAGCGAGTACGGGTGCCGGCGCACCACCTCGGTGAGCTGACCGGCCTCCTCGTGCCCCACGTAGCCGGGCGGGGCGCCGACCAGGCGGCTGACCGTGTGGCGCTCCTGGTACTCGCTCATGTCGAGGCGGACCATCCGGTCCTCGCTGCCGAAGAGCGCCTCGGCCAGCGCCCGGGCCAGCTCCGTCTTGCCGACACCGGTCGGGCCGAGGAAGAGGAAGCTGCCGATCGGCCGGTCGGGGCTGGAGAGCCCGGCGCGCGAGCGCAGCACGGCGTCGGAGACGACCCGCACCGCCTCCTCCTGGCCGACCACGCGTTCGTGCAGGTGGGACTCCAGCCCCAGCAGGCGGTCCTTCTCCTCCTGGGTGAGGCTGCTGACCGGGATGCCGGTCTGCCGGGACACCACCTCGGCGATGGACTCGGTGCCGACGACCAGGTTCAGCCCCTCGTCGGCCTCGCCGGCGCCGTCGGCCTCGGTGATCCGCTGCTTCAGCTCGCCGATCCGGTCGCGCAACTGGGTGGCCTGCTCGTACTGCTCGTCCGCGACCGCCTGGTCCTTGTCCCGGAGCAGCTGGTCGACCTCGCGCTCCATGGCCCGTACGTCCGTGCCCTTGGTGCGCGCCCGGAGCCGGACGCGGGCGCCCGCCTGGTCGATCAGGTCGATCGCCTTGTCCGGCAACCGGCGGTCGGTGAGGTAGCGGTCGGACATCTGCACGGCCGCCACCAGCGCCTCGTCGGTGTAGCGGACCTGGTGGTGGGCCTCGTAGCGGTCCCGCAGGCCGCGCAGGATCTCGATGGCGTCCGCGGGGGTGGGCTCGGGCACCAGGATCGGCTGGAAGCGGCGGGCCAGCGCCGCGTCCTTCTCGATCCTGCGGTACTCCTCCAGCGTGGTGGCGCCCACGACGTGCAGCTCGCCCCGGGCCAGCGCCGGCTTGAGGATGTTCCCGGCGTCCATCGAACCGCCCTCGCCGCCCCCGCCGGCGCCGACCACGGTGTGCAGCTCGTCGATGAAGATGATCAGCTCGTCGGAGTGGGCGCGGATCTCGCCGACGATGTTGTTCATCCGCTCCTCGAAGTCGCCCCGGTAGCGGGTGCCCGCGACCACGCCGGTCAGGTCCAGGGCGACCACGCGGCGGCCGAGCAGTACGTCGGGGACGTCGGCGTCGGTGATGCGCTGCGCCAGCCCCTCCACGACGGCGGTCTTGCCGACGCCCGCGTCACCGATCAGCACCGGGTTGTTCTTGCCGCGGCGGGAGAGCACCTCGACGGTCTGCTCGATCTCGTCCTCGCGGCCGATCACCGGGTCGATCCGGCCCTGCTGGGCCAGGTCGGTGAGGTCGCGGCCGTACTTGTCCAGCGTCGGCGTGTTCGTGGCCCGCGCGCCCTCGGGGCCGGCCTTGCCGGTCTCCGGCGACTCCGTGGGCAGGCCGGAGGGTGCGAACCGGGCCGCGTTCAGGATGTGCCCGGCGGCCGAGTCCGGGTTGGCGGCCAGGGCGCTGAGCACGTGCTCCGGGCCGATGTACCCGGTGCCGGTCGTCCGGGCCAGTTCGTGCGCGTCCAGCAGCGCCCGCTTGACGGCCGGGGTCAGTGAGAGCGACGTCGGCGGCGGGGCCTCGCCCGGCGCGTGCTGCGCCGGGCCGGTCCGCTCGTCGATCTGCGACGCCAGCGAATCGGGGTCGGCCCCGGCGCGGCTCAGCAGGCCCCGGGTCGGTTCGGTGGCGAGCGCGGCCCGCAGCAGGTGCTCCGTGTCCAGGTCCCGGCTGCCGTGCTCGGCCGCGTACTGGGCGGCGCCGCGCACCAGCTCCCGGGCCGGCTGGCTGAGCAGCCTGCCGATGTCGATCTGCCTGGGCTTCGGCCCGCCGAAGAAGCGTGCCAGGAATTCCGCGAACGGGTCGCCCTCCGGGCCCATGAAGCCGCTGGTCATCGTTTCCGGCCCTCCGCTGCTTCGCTGATCGGCGTACCGGGGCCGGGTAACCCGGTCGGCGCGCGCTCATGCCCCAACATGACACGTTCTGTGCCGGTGGGCATGTCCGCGGAGGCGGGCGGACCCCGGGCCGGGGCCTACCGGACCTGGAGGGCGTCCCGTGCGGTCAGGACGCGCGGGCCGCTGTCCGTGATCGCCACGGTGTGCTCCACGTGCGCCGCGCGTGAGCCGTCGTTGGTGCGCAGGGTCCAGCCGTCGGCGGCCGCGTGGTAGTCGTCCCGGCCGCCGGCGATCAGCATCGGCTCGATGGCGATGACCATGCCGTGGCGCAGTGGGAGTCCGCGTCCCGGCCGGCCCTCGTTGGGCACGCCCGGGTCCTCGTGCATCTGCCGGCCGATGCCGTGGCCGCCGAAGTCGTCCATGATGCCGTAGCCGCCCGCCCGGCACACCGTGCCGATCGCGTGCGAGATGTCGCCGATGCGATTGCCCACGACGGCCGCCGCGATGCCCGCCGCGAGGGCCCGCTCCGCGGTCTCGACCAGGGTGACGTCCGCCGGGCGCGGGGTGCCGACGACGAAGCTGATCGCCGAGTCGCCGGCCCAGCCGCCGAGCGTGGCCCCGCAGTCGAGTGAGACGAGGTCGCCGTCGCGCAGCCGGTAGCCGTCCGGGATGCCGTGCACGATCGCGTCGTTGACCGACGCGCAGAGGACGGCCGGGAAGGGGGTCGGCGCGAAGGAGGGCCGGTAGCCGAGGAACGGGGAGCCGGCCCCCGCCTCCTTCAGTACGCCGTGCGCCACCTCGTCCAGTTCCAGCAGGGAGACGCCCACGGCCGCCGCGTTCCGGGCGGCGGTCAGGGCGCGGGCGACGACCTGGCCGGCCGCGTGCATCGCGTCGATCGATGTGTCTGTCTTGAGCTCCACCATGCCAATTACTATACCGGTATTTGAATTGGGTCCGGTACGGGAAGCCGGTATTACAATGACGGTATGGTGCGCACCCCCCTGACCCCCGAAGAGCACGAGCGCGGCGAGCGGCTAGGCCGGCTGCTGCGGGAGGCCCGCGGCGAGCGGAGCATGACGGAGGTCGCCGCCGAGGCCGGCATCTCCGCCGAGACGCTGCGCAAGATCGAGACCGGCCGCGCGCCGACCCCGGCGTTCTTCACGGTGGCCGCGCTGGCCCGCGCGCTCGGGCTGTCCATGGACGAGCTGGCCGGGCTGTGTGTGCTCGCCGGGGTGTGAGGGTGCGGTGACGTCCCTCCCCGAAAACTCCCTGTAGCGGCGCCGTAACACGGCTGGTGTTCCCTACGTGACCGGACGGACCGGAGTCCTCCGGTCGGGCGGGAGCCGAACCATGGCCGTGGAACAACTGCCGCGTCGGGTCGGGGACTTCACCCGGTACCTGACCGGACTGCTGACGCGTCTGGACCAGGGCGCCGGCTGGTGCGGGGTGTTCTGGCAGCGTGACCCCGAGGGCATGCGGGCCTGTCTCGACGGGCGTGAGATCCCGCCCTGGGACGTGGTGGAGGCGCTGCTCCAGGACCTCGCCGGCCGGTACGGTGCCGCTGCCGCGGAAGCCGGGACGGAACCCGCCCGCGCGCTGCACGCCGCCGCGCTCACCGCGTACGACTCCCTGCCGGGCGCGCGTGACGCCCTGCGGGACCGGCTCGACGTCATGCTCCGCGAGCAGCGGTACGCCGCGGAACGCGAGATGCGGCTGACCCGGACGCTGTCCCACCCCGACACGACCCCGGAGACGGCCGCCTCCCTCCGGCTCGACCTCGCCTGGGCCCACGACGACCACACCCGGGCAACGGCCCGCTGCACCGAACTCCGATCCCGGCTGACGGCACTGGATGCCGTCCGGCGGGGGAGCGGGGGCATCCGGGCGGACGCCGGCCCAACGACCCCGGCGACCGGCACCCCGAGGCCCATTCCTCCGGGAGCCGACGCCTCCGCCCACGCGGCAGGGCCCGAAACCCCGGCCTCCGCCTCGGACGCGTCCGCGCCCGGGGGTGTCTCCGGGGGGATGGGGGGCGTCGGCCCCGCGCACCGCCTCGCGCCCGCCGCCTACGGCACGTCCGCGCAGCGCTCCGCGCCCACCGAGCCGCGCGAGGATCCCGCCTCCGCCTACGGCACGTCCGCGCCCGATCGGGTGTCCCGGACGCCCGCGAACGCGTCCCGGGTGTCGAGGGACGGCGCCCACGCCCACGGTTCCGCGCCGCCGGAGGGCCCCGCACGCCTTCCTGGCGCACCCGCACCCACCACCCCGCCCGCACCCACACCCACCACCCCGCCCCGGAACCCGGCCCCCAAACAGCGCAAACGCCGCCGTGGAGGTGCCCGTTTCGCCGGGGGCGTCGACGCGGACGTGAGTCCCGTCGTGCCCGGGCAGGTGCCGGTTCCGGTCGCGCCGGGGCGGCGTACGCCACGCGGAGCGCGGTTCGCGGGGGCGGAAGAGGCTGGGGAGCAGCCGGTGCCGAGCGCCCCCGACGTGCCGGGGGAGGGGGATCGGGCCGCCGTCGACGCGGTCGTCGAGGGGGTGGCGCGGCTGCGGGCCGCAGGGATGAGCGGGGAGGCGCACGCGCTGCTGGCCGAGGCGGCCCTCGGGCCCGCCGCCCGCTTCCCGCTGCTCGCCGCCCGGCTCGAACGGGCCGGGCTCGGCGCCGACTGGACCACCCTGCTGTGGGAGACCGCCTCCCTGCCCGCCGGCGCACTGGTCGCCGCCGCCGACGCGCTGGCCCTCGCCGGGCGCGCGGCCGACGCCGAGCAGGTGCTGCGGCAGGGCGTCGTACGGCCCGCCGCCGAGATCGGCGCGGCCGTCGCCGGTCTGGTCGCCGAGGGCCGGCACCGGGACGCCCGCGCGCTCCTCGACGCCTGCGTCCGCTCCCGCACCCCCGAGGACGCCGCCCGCAGCGCCGCACCGGACCCCGAGACGCTCGTGCCACTGCTGCTGGAGGCGGCGCACGACGTCTCCCGGGAACGCCACTGGGACCTCGTGCACGCCCTGCGCGTCGCCGGGTTCACCGCGTGAAATCCGCCCCCGTGACCCCACCGCCCCCACCACTCACCCACAGGAGTGCGAAAAGCGATCGACACCGCGCCTTGGCGACGATGGTCTTGGCAAGCCCGTCCGGCCAGGCTTACGTTCGTCCCTCTACGGCCCGCTCTACGGGCGTAGAGGCTCTGACGTCGCGTCGAAGGAGCAGCTCATGGCCAACGTCGTACGTGCCGCTCTCGTCCAGGCCACCTGGACCGGCGACACCGAGTCCATGGTGGCGAAACACGAGGAGCACGCCCGCGAGGCGGCCCGGCAGGGAGCCAAGGTCATCGGCTTCCAGGAAGTCTTCAACGCCCCCTATTTCTGCCAGGTCCAGGACCCCGAGCACTACCGCTGGGCCGAGCCGGTGCCCGACGGCCCGACCACCCGCCGCATGCAGGAGCTGGCCCGCGAGACCGGCATGGTGATCGTCGTCCCCGTCTTCGAGGTCGAGCAGTCCGGCTTCTACTACAACACCGCCGCCGTGATCGACGCCGACGGCACCGTCCTCGGCACGTACCGCAAGCATCACATCCCGCAGGTCAAGGGATTCTGGGAGAAGTTCTACTTCCGCCCCGGCAACCTCGGCTGGCCCGTCTTCGACACCGCCGTCGGCAGGATCGGCGTCTACATCTGCTACGACCGGCACTTCCCGGAGGGCTGGCGCCAACTCGGCCTCGGCGGCGCCCAGCTCGTCTACAACCCCTCCGCCACCCATCGCGGACTCTCCGCCCACCTGTGGCAGCTCGAACAGCCCGCGGCGGCCGTCGCCAACGAGTACTTCGTCGCCGCGATCAACCGGGTCGGCCAGGAGGAGTACGGGGACAACGACTTCTACGGGACGTCGTACTTCGTCGACCCGCGCGGGCAGTTCGTCGGCGAGCGCGCCAGCGACACCAAGGAGGAACTCGTCGTCCGCGACCTGGACTTCGACCTCATCGACGAGGTGCGGCAGCAGTGGGCCTTCTACCGCGACCGCCGCCCCGACGCCTACGAAGGGCTGGTGCGGCCGTGACCAAGGACCTGTTCGGCCGCCACCGCGCCGTCCTGCCCGAATGGCTCGCCCTGTACTACGAGGAGCCGCTGGAGATCACGCACGGCGAGGGCCGGCACGTCTGGGACGCCGCCGGCAACAAGTACCTCGACTTCTTCGGCGGCATCCTCACCACGATGACCGCGCACGCCCTGCCCGAGGTGACCAAGGCGGTGAACGAGCAGGCCGGACGGATCATCCACTCCTCCACCCTCTACCTCAACCGGCCCATGGTCGAACTCGCCGAGCGCGTCGCCCACGTGTCCGGCATCCCGGACGCCCGCGTCTTCTTCACCACGTCCGGCACCGAGGCCAACGACACCGCGCTGCTGCTCGCCACCACGTACCGGCGCAGCAACACCATCCTGGCCATGCGCAACAGCTACCACGGCCGCTCCTTCAGCTCGGTCGGCATCACCGGCAACCGCAGCTGGTCCCCGACCTCGCTGTCCCCGCTCCAGACGCTCTACGTCCACGGCGGCGTCCGCACCCGCGGCCCCTACGCGCACCTGGACGACCGGGACTTCGTCGCCGCGTGCGTCGACGACCTCACGGACCTCCTCGGCCACACCCGCGCCCCCGCCGCTCTGATCGCCGAGCCGATCCAGGGCGTCGGCGGCTTCACCTCCCCGCCGGACGGCCTGTACGCGGCCTTCCGCGAGGTGCTGCACGAGCGGGACATCCTCTGGATCGCCGACGAGGTGCAGACCGGCTGGGGCCGCACCGGCGACCACTTCTGGGGCTGGCAGGCGCACGCGCAGAGCGGCCCGCCGGACATCGTCACCTTCGCCAAGGGCATCGGCAACGGCATGTCCGTCGGCGGTGTCGTCGCCCGCGCCGAGATCATGAACTGCCTGGACGCCAACAGCATCTCCACCTTCGGCGGCACCCAGGTCACCATGGCGGCCGGCCTCGCCAACCTCGCGTACCTGCTGGAGCACGACCTCCAGGGCAACGCCCGGCGCGTCGGCGGGCTGCTCCTCGAACGGCTGCGGGCGGTCGCCGCCCAGGTGCCGCACGTACGGGAGGTCCGGGGGCGCGGGCTGATGCTGGGCATCGAGCTGGCCCGGCCCGGCACCGACGAGGCGGCGCCCGAGGCGGCGGCCACGGTGCTGGAGGAGGCCCGCGCGGGCGGGCTGCTCATCGGCAAGGGCGGCGGCCACAACACCAGCGCCCTGCGCGTCGCGCCGCCGATGACCCTCACCGTCGCGGAGGCCGAGGAGGGCGCGGCGATCCTCGAACGCGCCCTGCGGAGCATCTGACAGCAGCGTCCCGAGCAGAGGAACCGCCGCCATGACCTCCACCCCGGACACACCCGTCACCCCGGAGCAGCAGCCCTGGGAACCCGCCCTGTCGGTCCGTCAGGTCCTGGGCCTGGAGCGGGTGCTGGCCGGACAGCCCGAGGTGGTGGCCGGCGCGCACCGGCTCGACCGGCCGGTGCGCTGGGTGCACGTGGCCGAGGCCGCCGACGTCGGCGTGATGCTCAGCGGCGGCGAGATGGTCCTCACCACCGGGGTGCTGCTCGCCGGTGACGAGGACAAGCAGGGCGAGTACATCCGCTCCCTGGACCGGGCGGAGGCGGCCGCCGTCGTGCTCGGCCTCGGCCGCGCCTTCCCCGCCCCGCCGGACGTGATGCGGCGGGCGGCCGAGCGGTGCGGGCTGCCCATGGTCGTCCTGCACCGGCCGTTCCCCTTCGCCGAGCTGACCGAGGAGGTGCAGTCCCGGCTGCTGCGGCGCAAGTTCGCCGCCGTCAGCCTCTCCGAGGCCGTCCGCACCGAACTGACCGGCCTGATCACCGCGGGCGCCCCGGTGCAGCGCCTGCTCGACGAGGTCGCCCGGCACGGAGGCTGCCCGGTCGTCGTCACCAACCTCGCCCACCGCGTCCTCGCCACGGCGGGGGAACGGCCCGCGGTCGACGACGTGCTCCGGGACTGGGAGCGCATCGCCCGCCAGGCCGGGGCCGGCACCGCCGACGGCTGGATCCGCGCCGAACTGACCTGCCGGGGGGAGCGGTGGGGCCGGCTGGTGCTGTGCGGCTACCGCGGCGACCGGGCCGCGGGACGGCTGCTGGCCGAGCGCGCCGCCGAGGCGCTCGTCCTGCACCGCATGCTCGGCGGCGACGGCACGCACACCGGCGGCCCCGGCGGCTCCTGGAACTCCTGGGAGGAGCAGTCCGCCCGGAGTCTGCTCACCGACCTGGTCAGCGGCGCCGTACCGGCGCGGCAGCTGCTGCCCCGGGCGCGCGCCGCCGGACTGCCGGTCAACCGCCGGGTCTTCGTCCCGCTCGTCGTCCGCGAGCACGACACCGCACGTCTCGACCGGGTGCTGCGGCTGCTGGGCCTGTCCGGCATCGCCGCCGGGCTCGCCGACGACCGGGTCGCCGTCCTGCTCAGCCTCGCCCCCGACCAGGACGCCAAGGCGCTGACCGCCCACTTCGCGGCCCGGCTGCGGTCGGAACCGGACGCCGCGCACACCGTCGTCGCGGCGGCCGACGCCCGCACCGACTGGGCCGGCGTACCGGCCGGCCTGCGCGAGGCCCAGCACGTCGCCGACGCCGTGGCCGACTCCCCGGCCGCCCTCGACCTGCCGCCCGTGGTGCGCCTGCGCGACGTCCACCTGCGCGGCCTGGTCCGGCTGCTGCGCGACGACCCGCACGTCCAGTCCTTCGCCGAGCGGGAACTGAACGGACTGCTGCGCAGCCCCGACGAGGACCTGCTCGGCGTGTTGCGCACCTACCTCGCCACCGGCCGCAACAAGTCCCGCACCGCCCAGCTCCACCACGTCTCCCGGCCCGCCCTCTACCGCAGGCTGGAGGCGATACAGGGACTCCTCGGCGTCGACCTCGACGACTTCGAACAGGCCGCCTCCGTCCACATCGCGCTCCTCGCCCACGACGCACAACAGGGGTGACACCGTGCAATGCCCGACCCCCGCAGACGTGACACCGTGCCAGTCGAACCGGCCGTCGGCGCTCCCTAGGCTCGCCCCACACGCAGCGCCACACCGAGCGAGTGGAGGCCGAAGATGAGCCGAGTGATCCGTGCCGCGCTCTTCCAGACCGCCTGGACGGGCGACAAGGAATCGATGATCCAGGTCCACGAGCAGGCGGTCCGCGACGCCGCCGCGCAGGGGGCCCAAGTGCTGTGCTTCCAGGAGCTGTTCTACGGCCCGTACTTCTGCCAGGTCCAGGACCCCGAGTTCTACGCCTACGCCGAGCGCGTCCCCGACGGCCCGATCGTCGAACGCTTCCAGCGGCTCGCCCGCGAACACGGCATCGTCCTGGTGCTGCCGATGTACGAGGAGGAGCAGCCCGGCGTCCTCTACAACACCGCCGCCGTGCTCGACGCCGACGGCTCCTACCTCGGCAAGTACCGCAAGACCCACATCCCGCAGGTGCGGGGCTTCTGGGAGAAGTTCTACTTCCGCCCCGGCAACTCCGGCTGGCCGGTCTTCGACACCGCCGTCGGCAAGGTCGGCGTGTACATCTGCTACGACCGGCACTTCCCGGAGGGCTGGCGGGCGCTGGGCCTCAACGGCGCCGAGGTCGTCTTCAACCCCTCGGCCACCTCGCGCGGCCTCTCCGGCTACCTGTGGCAGCTGGAGCAGCCGGCGGCGGCCGTCGCCAACGAGTACTTCGTGGGGGCCATCAACCGCGTCGGCGTCGAGGAGTACGGCGACAACGACTTCTACGGCACCTCCTACTTCGTCGACCCCGAGGCCCAGTTCGTCGGCGAGGTCGCGAGCGACAAGGAGACCGAACTCGTCGTGCGCGACCTCGACCTGGCCAAGCTGCGCGAGGTCCGCGACCGCTGGCAGTTCTACCGGGACCGCGCGCCGGGCGCGTACTCCCCGCTGACCGCGCCCTGACCGACCGGGCCCGGACCGCCCCTGACAGGAGGGAACAGCATGAGCAGCCGTACCGTCATCCGCGGCGGCCTCGTCATCACCGCGTCCGACGAGATCCGCGCCGACGTCCTGATCGAGGACGGCCGGGTCGCCGCCCTCGCCGCGACCGGCACCCCGGCCGCCGAATCCTTCACGGCCGAGCGCGTGATGGACGCGACCGGCAAGTACGTCATCCCGGGCGGTGTCGACGGGCACACCCACATGGAGATGCCCTTCGGCGGCACCTACGCGGCCGACACCTTCGAGACCGGCACCAGGGCCGCCGCCTGGGGCGGTACGACCACCATCGTCGACTTCGCCATCCAGAGCGTCGGCCACTCCCTGCGCGAGGGCCTCGACGCCTGGCACGCGAAGGCCGAGGGCAACTGCGCGATCGACTACGGCTTCCACATGATCGTCTCCGACGTGAACCAGGAGACGCTCAAGGAGATGGACCTGCTGGTCGAGGAGGGGGTCACCTCCTTCAAGCAGTTCATGGCCTACCCCGGCGTCTTCTACTCCGACGACGGCCAGATCCTGCGGGCCATGCAGCGCGCCGCCGAGAACGGCGGGCTGATCATGATGCACGCCGAGAACGGCATCGCGATCGACGTCCTGGTCGAACAGGCCCTCGCCCGCGGCGAGACCGACCCGCGCTTCCACGGCGAGGTCCGCAAGGCCCTCCTGGAGGCCGAGGCCACCCACCGCGCGATCAGACTCGCCCAGGTCGCCGGCGCGCCCCTCTACGTCGTGCACGTCTCCGCGACCGAGGCGGTCGCCGAACTGACCCGGGCCCGCGACGAGGGCCTGAACGTCTTCGGCGAGACCTGCCCGCAGTACCTGTTCCTGTCCACCGACAACCTCGCGGAGCCCGACTTCGAGGGCGCCAAGTACGTGTGCAGCACCCCGCTGCGCCCGCGCGAGCACCAGGCGGCGCTGTGGCGGGGCCTGAGGACCAACGACCTCCAGGTGGTGTCGACCGACCACTGCCCCTTCTGCTTCAGCGGCCAGAAGGAGCTGGGCCGCGGCGACTTCTCCAAGATCCCCAACGGGATGCCGGGCGTCGAGAACCGCATGGACCTGCTCCACCAGGCCGTCGTCGACGGGCACATCGGCCGCCGCCGCTGGATCGAGATCGCCTGCGCCACCCCGGCCCGCATGTTCGGCCTGTACCCGAAGAAGGGCACCATCGCGCCCGGCGCCGACGCCGACATCGTCATCTACGACCCGCACGCCGAGCAGGTCATCTCCGCCGAGACCCACCACATGAACGTCGACTACTCGGCGTACGAGGGCAGGCGCGTCACCGGCCGTGTGGAGACGGTGCTCTCGCGCGGCGAACTCGTCGTCACCGAGCGGGAGTACACCGGACACAAGGGCCACGGCGCGTACGTCCCGCGCTCCACCTGTCAGTACCTCAGCTAGGAGCCCAGCCCATGGACTTCGGACTCGTCCTGCAGACCGACCCGCCGGCCTCCCGCGTCGTCAGCCTGATGCAGCGGGCCGAGCGCAACGGCTTCAGCCACGGCTGGACCTTCGACTCCGCCGTGCTCTGGCAGGAGCCGTTCGTCATCTACAGCCAGATCCTGGCCAACACCACGCGCCTCAAGGTCGGCCCGATGGTCACCAACCCCGGCACCCGCACCTGGGAGGTGACCGCCTCCACCTTCGCCACCCTCAACGACATGTTCGGCAACCGCACCGTCTGCGGCATCGGCCGCGGCGACTCCGCGATGCGCGTGGCCGGCCGCAAGCCCAACACCCTCGCCCGCATCAGCGAGGCCATGAAGGTCATCAGGGCCCTGGGCCGGGGCGAGGAGGCCGACCTCGGCGGCGGCACCGCGGTCAGGTTCCCGTGGATCAGGCCGGGCGCCGAGGTGCCGGTGTGGATGGCGGCGTACGGGCCGAAGGCCCTGAAGATGACGGGGGAGGAGGCCGACGGCTTCATCCTCCAGCTCGCCGACCTCTACCTCACCGAGTACATGGTCAAGGCCGTCAAGGACGCCGCCGCGGCCGCCGGGCGGGACCCGGACGAGGTGACGATCTGCGTCGCCGCCCCCGCCTACGTGACCGCCGACGACTCGCCCGGGACGCTCGCCCACGCCCGCGAGCAGTGCCGCTGGTTCGGCGGCATGGTCGGCAACCACGTCGCCGACCTGGTCAGCAAGTACGGCGAGCACTCCGCCGCCGTCCCCGACGAACTCACCGACTACATCAAGTCCCGCGAGGGCTACGACTACGCCCACCACGGACGCAGCGGCAACCCGGACACGCAGTTCGTGCCGGACGAGATCGTCGACCGGTTCTGCCTGATCGGGCCGGCCGAGCAGCACATCGAGAAGCTCCAGGCCCTGCGCGCCCTCGGCGTCGACCAGTTCGCCGTGTACGACATGCACGACGCGCAGGAAGCGACGATCGACGCGTACGGCGCGGAGATCATCCCGGCACTCCACCGCTGACCGGAACCCGTTCCGGAACCCTCCGCCGAAGGGTCACGCCCATGACCGCGACCGTCCCGCCCACGCCGTCCGACCGCCCCATACCCGAGCAGGCGGGACGCGTCGAGCTCCCGCCCGGCACCGTCCTCACCGACAACCGCTTCGTCAACGACGACCTGCTGCCCGTGCCGCTGGCCCGCCGCCGCTGGACGACGTACAACTTCGCGGCCCTGTGGGTGGGGATGGCGCACAACATCCCCTCCTGGCTCCTCGCCTCCGGTCTCGTCGCGCTCGGCATGGACTGGAAACAGGCCGTGTTCACCATCGCGCTCGCCAACGTCATCGTGCTCGCGCCGATGTTGCTGACCGGGCACGCCGGGCCCAAGTACGGAATCCCGTTCCCGGTGCTGGCGCGTGCCTCGTTCGGGCTGCGCGGCGCCAACCTGCCCGCGCTGATCAGGGCCGGGGTGGCGTGCGCCTGGTTCGGCATCCAGACCTGGATCGGCGGCCAGGGGATCTTCGTCCTGCTCGGCAAGTTGTTCGGCGGCTGGGCCGAGGCGTCGGAGGTCGGCGGCCAGCCCTGGACGCTCTGGGTGTGCTTCGTCCTGTTCTGGGCCCTCGAACTGGCCATCATCTACCGGGGGATGGAGGCACTGCGCCGGTTCGAGAACTGGGCCGCGCCGTTCGTCATCGTCGGCGCGCTGGTCCTGCTGGTCTGGATCGCGAACAAGGCCGGGGGCCTCGGGCCGCTCCTCGACCAGCCCTCGCGCCTGGGCTGGGGCGCGGACTTCTGGCCGGTGTTCTTCCCGTCCCTCATGGGCATGATCGCCTTCTGGTCCACCCTGAGTCTGAACATTCCCGACTTCACCCGCTTCGGCGCGGGTCAGCGTGCCCAGGTCTGGGGCCAGACGCTCGGACTGCCCACGACCATGACGCTGTTCGCCCTGCTGTCCGTGTTCGTCACCTCCGGCTCGCAGGCGGTGTACGGGGCCGCGGTGTGGGACCCGGTCGCGCTCGCCGCCCGGACCGACAACGTCTTCGGACTGCTCTTCGCCCTGGTGACGGTGCTCGTGGCCACCATCTCGGTGAACATCGCGGCGAACGTCGTCTCACCGGCGTACGACCTGGCGAACCTGGCGCCACGGCTGATCAACTTCCGCACCGGTGCCCTGGTCACGGGTGTCGTCGGCGTACTGATCATGCCGTGGAAGCTCACCGAGACGCCCGAGCTGTACATCTTCACCTGGCTCGGCCTGGTCGGCGGGCTGCTCGGCACGGTCGCCGGCATCCTCATCGCCGACTACTGGCTGATCCGCCGTACCGTGCTGGACCTGCCCGCGCTGTACACACCCGGCGGGCGCTACTGGTACACCTCCGGCTGGAACCTGCGCGCCGTCGCCGCCTTCGTGGTCGGCGGGGTGCTCGCGGTGGGCGGCTCCCACTCGGCCCCGGGCAAGGGGCCCTTCCCCGAGGACGGGCTGATCCCCTTCCTCAAGCCCCTCGCGGACTACGGCTGGGCGGTGGGGCTGGGGGCGTCGCTCGTCGTGTACGTCGGGCTGACGGCGGGCCGCAGGCGTACCTGAGCGCCTGCGGCCGCGTCCGCCCGTCGTTGTCCGCCAGGGCCTGTCCGACAGGCCCTAGCGGGCCGTGCCGAAGTCCTGGGTCCAGTAGGAGCCGGGCTGCGCGAGGCCGACGCCGATCTCCTTGAAGTCGCAGTTGAGGATGTTCTCCTTGTGGCCGGGGCTGGACATCCAGCCCGCCATCACCTTTTCGGGCGTTTCATAGCCGTACGCGACGTTCTCGCCGTAGCTGCTCCAGTTGTACCCGGCGTTGGTGATGCGGTCCTCGGGTGACGATCCGTTCGAGCCGGAGTGCGACATGGTGCCGGTGGCCGCCATGTCCTCGCTGTGTGCCTGCGCGGCCTTGGTCAGGGCGGCGTTCACCGTCACCGGGGAGCAGCCGGCCTTGCTCCGCTCGGCGTTGACGAGTTCCACGACCCTGGCGACGTCGCCGGAGGCCGGGGTGGTGGCCGGCGGGGTGCTCGGGGACGCGGGGGCCGAGGGGGTGGGCTTCGCGGTGGCGGGCTCGGAGGCGTCGGCCGTGGGCCTGGAGGAGCCGGTGGACGGCTTGGAGCCGGCGTCGGACGGCTTGGCGGCGGGGGCCTCGGGGGTGGCCGTCGTCCGCGGCTTGTGCGCCTTGTGCGGCTTGCGTGACGGTTCGGAGTCCCGGTGCTTCGGTGCGGACGGCTTCGCCGACGGTGCCGCGGAGGGCTCACCGCTCTGCTGGCTGCTCCACTCCCGGTACCAGTTCGCGTCGCCCCACTTGTCCTTGGCCGTGGTCGAGGCGGCGGTGCTCTGCGGCTGCCGCTCCTCGTCGCCGGGCCAGTCGGAACAGGCCAGGGCGACGGAGGGTATGCCAATGGCCCCCGCGACCAGTGCCGCGACGACCGGCCGCCGGTAGCGCTGCTGGTGGCGATGCTTTCCCATGCGTGACCTCACTCGGTGGCGACATCCTGAGGTTGGTCATTCTTGGGACGGGCCGACACCGGGGCAAAGGGTCCTTCTACTACTGCGCCTAGTAGGCGGGTGCGGTACTTGCGGCGGACGGTCGGGCGTGCAGACCCTCTTTCATCGGTGACCGGTGGCGTCTGCCGCCTCGTCAGAAGGCCGCCCCGCGCGACGAATGGCAGGCTCTCCCGCATGGTCTGGACCACCACTCCCGCCGGCCTTTACCGCACCCGTGGCAAGCCGGACAAAGTCCTATTTGTCGCGGAGACGGCGTCTACTAAGGTGCCCGAAGAGATCGGTGAGCGGCGTGACGGATGTCACGGAACCTCGCGTTCCGGTTCAGCCCTGCCCGTTGGACAGGGCCGCCACGGCCTCCTTGGCCGCCTTGATGGCGCCCTTGTTGATGGTGTCCGAGGACGGCGCCTTCTTCGACTCGAAGTCACTGCCGTTGTACGTGATCATCATCAGGGCGTTGGCCGCGCGGACCAGCACGGTGCCCTCGCGCGTCTGCTGCTTGTCCTCGGTGGTCAGGTTCACCACCGAGTAGGCGCCGTCGCCGAGCCCCGGGACCTCGCCGCCCCCGCTGCGGTCGGCGACCCGCTCCTTGTACGACTTCTGCGCCGCCTCGTCGGACGCCATCACCTCGAAGGAGACGTCGAGCCAGCGGTAGTCGTATCCCTTGAGCGCGTTCCACGAACAGGTGCGGCGCACGTCCGTGTCGGTCGAGGGGATCTCCTTGCCGGCCGCCTTGGCACCCGGCACCAGCGAGGCGACCGTCTTCGTGGCCAGGCTCCCGCACGGCGCGGGGGCGGTGGCGTACGTCTTGGTCGCGGCTTCCGTGGCCGGCGCGGAGGCGGACCGCTCGGCGTTGTCGGGCGGCGTCTTGTCCGTCGCGGCCGGTGAGGTGTCCGGCCCGGACGACAGCGCCCAGCCCGCCGTGGCGAGCACGGCGACGGGCGCCAGACGCGCGGTCAGGGCGAGCGGCAGGGGAAGAGAACGCACGGCGCACTTCTCGTGGGGGATGGTGCGGAGGGAGGTCCGCACTGCGGACGGGACGTCAGTCTCACACGACTCCCTGTGGGGCGGAAGCCCGAACTCGGTGCGTGGCCGGGCGGTGACGCAGATGGAGCGTGCTCGGGGACGCGGGGGCGGAGGCCGGTGCGGGTGCCGCGGGGCGGGCGTGTGCGGAGCTGGTGCGGGTCGCGGGGCGGGCGCGTGCGGAGGGGGGCGGGCGCGGTGCGGTGGCGGGGTGGGCCGGAGCTGTGCGCCGGTGCCCGGTGTCCTGCCGGTCGCGGCCGTGCGGCCCGGTGTCGGCGGCGCGTCCGCGCGGGTCCGCTGCGGGGCACGGACGCCCCCGGCGGTGACCGGTCGCCGGGGGCGGCGCTCGCGTCAGGGGCGGACCGCGGTCACCAACCACACCCCGGCCCGCATGCGGACACCGCTGTCGGTGGCGTACGGGCCGAGGGCCGCCTCCAGTTCGGCCAGGCGGCCGGCGGGGAGCGCGCCGCCCGGGTAGCGGGACAGCAGGAACTCGACGGCGTCCGGGACGTCGCGGCCCCAGACGGCCTCGACGGTCACCGGCTCCACCGTCACCTCCTCGAACCCGGCGAGGACCTCCCGGACGCGGTCCGGGTCGGACAGCGAGGCCATCGCGGTCCGCGCGGCGACCGCTTCGGCCCCGGGCTCCTCGTCGACGAGCCGGGCGAACAGCGCGAGCGTCCGGGCCTCCGGCGAGTGCGGTCCCGGCGGTTGCGGGCAGACGAACGCCAGCCGCCCGCCGGGACGCAGCGCCCGCGCGAGATTGCGGAAAGCGGCGGCGTGGTCCTCGAAGAACATCACCCCGCCCCTGCTGACGACCACGTCGTAGGTGTCCGCCGGGAACGGGTGCACCTGCGCGTCGGCGCACATGTACGACGCGTTCGCGACCCCCTCGGCCGCCGTGCTCGCACGGGCCCGCTCCAGCAGAGGCGCCGAGATGTCGACGCCGACGGCGTGCCCGGGGGCGGCGAGCCGCGCCGCGACCCGGGTCGTCGCCCCCGCCCCGCAGCCGACGTCGAGGACCCGGTCGCCGGGCGCGACGGCCGCCGCGCCGAACAGGGCGTCGTTCAACCCGGCCAGCATCGCGTCGTAGCGGGCCTGGTGGGTGGCCCAGTGGGCGCCGACGGGGCCGTTCCAGGCCTCGGCCTGGCGGGAGTTGGCCACGAGGGTCATGAGGTCTCCTTGGCGGTGGAGCGGGTGCTGGAAGGGGCGGGCGGGCGGCCGTCGGGACGGGCGGCGGGCGCGGACAGTCCGCGTTCCACGCGGTCCACGGCGGCGAAGGCGCCGTACGCGACGAGGTGCACCAGGCAGTGGTCGGTGTGCTCGGGCCGGCGCCACGCCGCCACGTCCGCGTCCGTGACCCGGTACGGCGCGCACGCGGCCAGCAGCGCCAGCCGCGCCCCGGGCCGGGTCCGCCGGTCCGGGAACGGGTCGGGCGCGAGGGGCGGATGGGCCCCGCCCCATGCGTCCAGGGTCCGGCGTACGAGGGCCTGGTCGTCGGTGTCCAGGAGCCCCGCGCCGGACAGCGCGGCGGTGCGCAGTGCCGCGTACGCCGGGCCGACCGGCGTGCCCGCCGCCCACTTCGGACCCGGCCCGGGATCGTCCAGCAGGGGGAGTGAGGCGCCGGGTGCCACGGCCCGGCGCACGACACGCGAGAGCGACCGGCCCGCCAGGCTGCGCACCGGACGCAGCCGTTGCGCGTCGGCCGGGAACAGGTTCTCGGTCACCAGCGCGGACACCACACGGTTGATGAATTGGAAGGCCAGTACGGTCCCCAGGTAGCCGGGTGCCTCCTCGGGCGGGAACGGGTACGGCTCCCGCGCGGCCCCCGGCTCGCGGGTGCGCCGCGCCCAGTCCAGTACGCGCGCGTACCGCTCGTCCTCCGGTGCCAGGCCCCGGACCAGCCGCTCGGCCAGCGCGTGGTCGCCGGTGGCGTGCAGCAGGACGGTGTGCGCGTCCACGCAGAACGGGCACTTGTTGGCCGACGACACCCCGAACGCCGCGACCTCCTTGCCGGTCCGGTCGCCGGGACCGGCGATCAGGGACTCGCGCATCAGCGCCCACGCGGGGGCGAGCAGGGCGGGGGCGGAGGCGAGGACCACGAAGGTGGAGGGTTCGGCGATGCCGAAGTCCCGCGCCATCTGGGCGTAGGCCTCGGCGACGCGGCCGGTGGCCGTCTTCGGCGACGGCGGTTCGGTGTGACGGAAGGGTGTGGGCATGCACAGCAGCGTGCGCCGCGGGACCGCCCGCGGTCGTCGTACGGCCGGATACGGTCCGCACTGCGCCGGGGGTCGCGGTCACCGGGCGCACTACTTCGCCGGGAGTAGTCCGGGTGCCGTCCACAGGGCCGACGCGGCTGTCGGCGGGCCGGTCTAGTCTGCGCGTATGAGTGGGCGTCAGGTCGACCGCAGGGTGCTCGCCGACGTGGTCCTCGCGGCCGTGGTCGGCGCCCTCGGCATGGGCGTCGCCGCCTTCGACGACGCCACGGACGCGGTCGGCCTCACGCTCATCGCCCTCGCCTCGGCGTCCCTCGCCCTCCACCGAGCCGCCCCGCGCGCGGTGTTGGCCGCGGCCACGCTCCTCGGCACGGCGTACGTCGTCCACGCGCACCCCGGGCCGCTCTCCGCGCTGCCCGTCCTCGGCGCCGTGCACACCGCCGCCCGGGTCGGCCACCGGGGCCTGGCGGCGGCCGCCAGTACGGTGTTCCTCGCGGGGTACGTGGCGACCGGGCCCGGCACGCAGGAGGTGGCCGAGCGGGCCGGGCTGCTCGCCGGCTGGTTCCTGTGCGCGGTGGTGACGGGCCTGGCAGACCGCAACTGGCAGGCGTATCTGCGTCAGACCGAGGAGCGCGCCCAGGAGGCCGAGCGCACCCGCGAGGAGGCGGCCCTGCGCCGGGCCGGTGAGGAACGACTCCGTATCGCAAGGGAGTTGCACGACTCGCTGACCCACAGCATCTCCATCGTGAAGCTCCAGGCGGGCGTCGCCGTCCATCTGGCCCGCAAGCGCGGCGAGGAGGTGCCGCCCGCGCTGCTCGCCATCCAGGAGGCCAGCGGCGAGGCGATGCGCGAACTGCGCTCGGCCCTCCAGGTGCTGCGCGCCGACGAGCCGTCCGGTACCCCGGCGCTGCTCGTGGAGCGGGCCCGCGCGGCCGGACTGGCCGTCGAGCTGACGGTCACCGGCGACGAGCGCCCGCTGCCGCGGGCGGTGGACCGGGCCGCCTACCGCATCGTCCAGGAGGCCCTCACCAACGCGGCCCGGCACGCGGGACCGGCGAAGATCACGGTACGCGTCGACTACGGCGGTCGGGACGGGGAGTTGACCATAGACGTGGACGACGACGGAGCCGCCGACCCGGCCCGGCCGCCGGTACCGGGCACCGGGCTGACCGGCATGCGCGAGCGGGTCACGGCGCTGGGCGGCACCCTGCGCGCCGCGCCGCGCGCGGAGGGCGGCTTCGCGGTGCGTGCCAGGCTGCCGATGGGGGAGACGGTATGAGTGACGTCCTGCGCGTGGCGCTCGTCGACGACCAGGCGCTGATGCGGGCCGGGTTCCGCGCCCTCCTGGACGCGGAGGACGGCGTCGAGGTGGTCGGTGAGGCCGCCGACGGCGCGCAGGGTGTGGCGCTGGTGCGCGAGCAGGTGCCCGACGTGGCCCTGGTCGACGTGCAGATGCCGGTGATGACGGGCATCGAGGCGACCCGCCGCATCGCCGCCGACCCGGCGCTCGCCGCCGTCCGGGTGGTCATCCTCACCAACTACGGCCTGGACGAGTACGTCTTCGAGGCCCTGCGCGCGGGCGCGAGCGGCTTCCTGCTGAAGGACACGGAGCCGGCCGACCTGCTCCAGGCCATCCAGGTGGTCGCGCGCGGCGAGGCACTGCTCTCCCCGTCGGTCACCCGCACCCTCATCGGCGAGTTCGTCGCGCGTCCCCCGGACCGCTCCACCGCCCCCGGCCTGGACTGCCTCACCCGCCGCGAACGCGAGGTCACCGCGCTCGCCGCCCGCGGCCTGAGCAACGAGGAGATCGCCGCGCACATGGTGATCAGCCCGCTCACCGCCAAGACCCACATCAGCCGGGCGATGACCAAGCTGGGCGCCCGGGACCGGGCCCAACTCGTGGTGTTCGCCTACGAGTCGGGCATGGTGACGGCACGGGGCGGCACCCGGTAGTCCCGGGGCCCCGCCCGTCAGGGCACCCGCGCGGTCCACTCCGGGGAGGAGAACTTCGTCTCCGCCAGCTCCCGGGCCCGGGCCATCTCGTCGTCGGTCACCTTGCCCCGGCTCAGCCCGTACCGCGCGCCGAAGGAGGCGATCATCCGCCCGATCACGTCCTCGCGCGCCAGCCCGGTCTGCCGGCGCAACGGGTCCACCCGCTTCTTCGCGCTCCGGATGCCCTTGTCGGACATCTTCTCCCGCCCGATGCGCAGCACCTCCAGCATCTTGTCCGCGTCGATGTCGTAGGACATGGTCACGTGGTGCAGCACGGCGCCCGGACCGCCTCCAGGGCCGACGACGCGCTTCTGGGCGGCGCCGGCGATCTTGCCCTGGTCGGTGGCGATGTCGTTGAGCGGCTGGTACCAGGCGCGGATCCCCATCTCGCCCAGCGCCCCCAGTACCCAGTCGTCGAGGTAGGCGTAGCTGTCCTGGAAGGAGAGCCCCTGCACCAGCGCGTCCGGCACGGAGAGGGAGTACGTGATGGTGTTGCCGGGCTCGACGAACATGGCGCCGCCGCCGGAGATCCGGCGCACCACCTCGATGCCGTGGCGTGCGGCGCCCTCGGCGTCCACCTCGTTGCGCAGCGACTGGAAACTGCCGATGATCACCGCCGGGGCGCCCCACTCCCACACCCGCAGCGTCGGCGGGCGCCGGCCCGCGGCGACCTCGGCGGTCAGCACCTCGTCCAGCGCCATGTGCAGCGCCGGGGACTCGGGCCCCTCGTGGATCAGCTGCCAGTCGTAGTCCGTCCAGTCCGTGGCGTGCGCGAGCGCCCGGCGCACGGCGACCGCCACGCCCTCGGAGGTCAGCCCGTACATCACGGTGCCCTCCGGCAGCGCCGCCTCGATGCGCGCGGCGAGCCCCGCCGCGTCCGTGTCCGCCGGTGCGCCCTCCAGCGCGCGGTTCACGGCCGTCAGGGCCTCGTCCGGTTCGAGGAAGAAGTCACCGGCCACCCGCACGTGCCGCAGCACCCCGCCCTCGGCCTCGACATCCACCACGACCAGCTTGCCGCCGGGGATCTTGTATTCACCGTGCACCGTCGCGCCTCCGTTCCGCATCCGGGGCAACAGCCCGGCCGACCGGTGTGTTCCCACCGCGTGCCGGGCCGCTCCGGAGCCCGGCTAGCCTGGCCGCATGCGTGTCACCAGGGAACTGCCGACGCTCGCCGCCGGCGAGGTCGACGTCTCCTTCGTGATCAAGGGGTACGAGGAGTTCGTGGCCGCCGACACGGCCTGGAACGAGCACTCCCACCCGTGGCACGAGCTGCTGTGGAACGAGCGCGGCGCCTCCACCGCCGTGGTCGGCACCCAGGTGTGGTGCATCACGCCGACGCTGGGGCTCTGGATGCCCGCCGGACAGCTGCACTCCGCGTCCGCGGTCGCGGGCACCTCCTACCGCGCCCACTTCTTCCGGCACGGCACCGAGTCGGCGCTGCCCGACGTGCCGGTGTCCGTGGACATCACCCCGTTGCTCCGGCTCCTCCTGGAGCGGCTGGAGGAACCCGAGCTGTCCGCGCGCTCCCGGGCCGTGACCGAGGCCATGGTCCTCGACGTCCTGCGGCCGTCACCGCGGGCCCTGCTGGTGCAGCTGCCCACGTCCGAGCTGCTGCGGCCGATCGTGGACGCGGTCCGCGCGGACCCCGCCCACCAGCGGACGCTCACCGGCTGGGCCACCGCCCTCGGGTGCAGCGCCCGCACCCTGACCCGGGCGTTCCGGACCGAGACCGGCACCAGCTTCGCCCGGTGGGTCGCCTCGGTCAGGGCCCAGCACGCCGTGCAGCTGCTCTCCCAGGGTTTCGAGGTGGACGTGGTGGCCGACGCGGTCGGCTACCGCTCGGCCAGTGCCTTCGGCGCCGCCTTCCGGCGGACCACCGGCACCACGCCGGGCAGGTTCCGGGCGGGCTGACGGCGCCGCGGGGGCGTCGGCGGAACGCGTCTGGGAACGCGCCGGGTGTCCCGATCGCTACAAGGACTGTCGAAAAGGCTCGATTGATGCGCGCGCATCCGCTCTCTAATCTGTGCAGGTAAGCCTTACCTAACTTCCTGCCCACCTTCCCATTGAGAGTGAAACCCGGGTCGATGAGAACACCCCGCCTTCGCGTGCTCGCCCTCGCGGCCGCCCTCCTGTTCGGCCTCACCGCCTGCGGCGGCCAGGACGACACCAAGGACGACAGCGCCGCCGCCGGCACCGACGGCTCCGGCCGGTTCCCCGTGAGCATCAAGCACGCGCTCGGCACCACCGTCATCCCCGACAAGCCGAAGCGCGTCGCCACCGTCAACTGGGCCAACGACGAGGTGCCGCTCGCCCTCGGCGTCGTCCCGGTCGGCATGGCCAAGGCCAACTTCGGCGACGACGACGCGGACGGCGTACTGCCCTGGACCGAGAAGCGCCTGGAGGAACTCGGCGCCAAGACGCCCGTCCTGTTCGACGAGACCGACGGCATCGACTTCGAGGCCGTCGCCGACACCAAGCCCGACGTCATCCTGGCCTCCTACTCCGGCCTGACCGCGCAGGACTACGAGACCCTCAGCCAGATCGCGCCCGTCGTCGCCTACCCCGAGGCCGCCTGGGCCACCCCGTGGCGCGACATCATCCGGCTCAACAGCAAGGCCATCGGCATGGCCGACGAGGGCGACGACCTGGTCGCCGACCTGGAGGGGCGGATCGGCAAGACCGTCGCCAAGTACCCCCAGATCAAGGGCAAGTCGGCGATGTTCATGACCCACGTGTCCTCCAAGGACGTCAGTGAGGTCGGCTTCTACACCACCCACGACACCCGCACCCAGTTCTTCACCGACCTCGGCATGAAGATCCCGGCCAGCATCTCCGAGCCGTCCAAGGACACCAAGAAGTTCGTGCTCAGCAAGAGCGCCGAGCGCATCGACGACTTCAACGACGTCGACATCGTCACCGGCTACGGCGACGACAAGGGCGAACTGCTGAAGGCCCTCAAGAACGACCCGCTCACCTCGAAACTGACCGCCGTCAAGCAGGACTCCGTCTACCTGCTGCCCGGCACCACCCCCCTCGCGACCGCCGCGAACCCGACCCCGCTGTCCATCCCGTACGTCCTGGACGACTACGTGAAGGCGCTCGCCGCGGCCGCGGACAAGGCCGCGTGACCGTCACCGACACCCCGCGCGCGTCGGACGCCGTCCCGGTGCGGCGTCCGGCGCGCGTCCGCGTGACCTGGCTCCTGGTGCTCGCGGCGGTGCTGCTCGCCGTCATGACCGCCTCCCTCGCCCTCGGCTCCCGCGACGTCGCCTGGACCGACGTGTGGTCGGCGCTCGGCGGGGCGGAACACACCCTGGAGGAGGCGGCGGTCGCCAAACGCGTACCGCGCACCCTCCTCGCCGTCACCGTGGGCGCCGCCCTCGCGCTGGCCGGCGCGGTCATGCAGGGCGTCACCCGCAACCCGCTCGCCGACCCCGGCATCCTCGGCGTCAACATGGGCGCCTCGCTGGCCGTGGTGATCGCCATGGCCCACTTCGGCCTCGCGACGGTCTCCGGGTACATCTGGGTGGCGATGTCCGGGGCGGCACTGACCGCCGGGTTCGTCTACGCCGTCGGCTCGCTGGGCCGCGGCGGGGCCACCCCGCTGAAGCTGGCCCTCGCCGGTGCCGCCATCTCGGCCGCGCTCGCCTCCCTGGTCACCGCCGTCGTACTGCCGCGCAACGACATCTCCGACACCTTCCGGCTGTGGCAGATCGGCGGCCTCGGAGGCGCCTCCTACGCCCAGCTCGGCACGGTGCTGCCGTTCCTCGCCGCCGGTTTCCTGCTCTGCCTCGCCTCCGCGCGGGCGCTCAACTCGCTGGCGCTGGGCGACGACCTGGCCGCCGGGCTCGGGGAACGCGTGGCGCTCGTGCGGGCCACCGCCGCGCTCGGCGCGGTCGTCCTGTGCGGCGCGTCCACCGCCGTCGCCGGGCCCATCGCCTTCGTCGGCCTGGTCGTACCCCACACCTGCCGGCTCCTGGCGGGCGTCGATCACCGCTGGCTGCTGCCGTTCTCCGCGCTCGGCGGTGCCCTGCTCCTCACGGCCGCGGACGTGGTGGGACGGATCGTGGCCCGGCCGGCCGAGATCGACGTCGGCATCCTGACCGCGGTCATCGGCGCCCCCTTCTTCATCCACATCGTCCGCCGACAGAAGGTCAGATCCCTGTGAGCGCCCCTGCCGCGAGCGTCCCGTCCGCGCTGCGGACCGTCACCCGCGCCCGGATCCGCGGCGCCTGCCGACGACGGCTGCTCGTCCTGACGCTGCTGCTGCTCGTCGCCGCCGCGTTCGCCACCACCCTCATGGCCGGGCACACCATCTACCCGGCCCACGACGTGCTGCGCGTGGTCATGGGGGAGGAGGTGCCGGGCGCGTCCTTCACCGTCGGCAGACTGCGGCTGCCCCGCGCGGTGCTCGCCCTGACCGCCGGATTCAGCTTCGGCATGGCGGGTGTCACCTTCCAGACGATGCTCCGCAACCCGCTGGCCAGCCCCGACGTCATCGGCATCAGCGCGGGCGCGAGCGCCGCGGCGGCCATCGCCATCGTGACCCTCTCCCTCAGCGGGACCGAGGTGTCGGTCCTCGCGATCGCCGCCGCGCTCGGGGTGGCGCTGCTCGTGTACACGCTCGCGTTCCGCGACGGGGTCGCCGGCACCCGGCTCATCCTCATCGGCATCGGTGTCGCCGCGCTGCTGGACAGCGTCACCTCCTACGTCCTGTCGCAGGCCGCCGAGTGGGACCTCCAGGAGGCGATGCGCTGGCTCACCGGCAGCCTCAACGGCACCACCTGGGAGGAGACCGTGCCCACGGTCGTCGCCCTGCTCGTGCTCGGCCCGGTGCTGCTCGCCCAGGCCCGCAACCTGAGCGCGCTGAGCCTCGGCGACGACACGGCCTCCGCGCTCGGTGTCCGGGTGGAGCGCACCCGTGTCACGGTGATCGTGGCGGCCGTGGGGCTGATCGCGTTCGCGACGGCGGCCGCCGGACCGATCGCCTTCGTCGCCTTCCTCTCCGGTCCGATCGCCGCCCGGCTGGTCGGCACCGGCGGTTCCCTGCTGGTGCCCGCCGGGCTGGTCGGCTCCCTGCTCGTGCTGGTCGCCGACTTCACCGGCCAGTACGCCTTCGACACCCGCTATCCCGTGGGCGTCGTCACCGGCGTCCTCGGCGCCCCCTACCTCGTCTACCTGATCGTCCGCACCAACCGGGCCGGAGGCTCGCTGTGACCGCGTCCCACACCCTCTCCACCGAGGACCTCACGCTCGGCTACGGCGACCGTGCCGTCATCGAGGGCCTGGACCTGACCCTCGCGGCCGGGCGCGTCACGGTGATCGTCGGCGCCAACGCCTGCGGCAAGTCGACCCTGCTGCGCTCCATGTCCCGGCTGCTCGTCCCCCGTGCGGGACGCGTCGTCCTGGACGGCAGGGAGGTCCACCGCACTCCCGCCAAGGAACTCGCCCGCACCCTCGGCCTGTTGCCCCAGTCGCCGGTCACCCCCGAGGGCATCACCGTCCTCGACCTGGTGGGCCGGGGCCGCCATCCGCACCAGCGGGCCTTCGCGCGGTGGACGGCCAAGGACGACGCGGCGGTCGCCGCCGCGCTGGAGGCCACGCACACCACGGACCTGGTGGACCGCTCGGTGGACGAACTCTCCGGCGGCCAGCGCCAACGGGTGTGGATCGCGATGGCGCTCGCCCAGCAGACCGACCTGCTGCTGCTCGACGAACCCACCACGTTCCTCGACATCAGCCACCAGATCGAGGTGCTCGACCTGCTGACCGACCTGAACCGGACCCGCGGCACCACGATCGTCATGGTCCTGCACGACCTCAACCTGGCCGCGCGCTACGCCGACCGGCTCATCGCCCTGGCCTCCGGCCGGCTGCACGCGGCCGGAACCACCGATGAGGTGATGACCGAGGACACGGTCAGGACCGTGTACGGCATGGAGAGCCGCGTCATCGAGGACCCGGTCTCCGGCCGGCCCCTCGTGCTGCCCATCGGCCGCCACCACTCGACGCCGTCATGAGTCCGAAGCTCACCGCCCTGCTCCCCGACCTCGCCCCCTGGCGCACCTCCCGGGACTTCCGCCTCCTGTGGGTACAGGGGCTCGTCACCTACCTCGGCAGCGTCATGGCCCTGATCGCGCTGCCGCTCCAGATCAAGGACCTGACCGGATCCCCGCTCGCGGTCGGCGTCATGGGCGCCGTCGAACTCGTACCGCTGGTCGTCTTCGGGCTGTACGGCGGCGCCCTCGCCGACGCGGTCGACCGGCGCAAGGTCATCGTGGTGACCGAGGCGGGACTCGGCCTGCTGGCGGTCGTCCTGCTGGTGAACGCGTTGCTGCCGCGGCCCATGCTGTGGCCGCTGTACGTGGTGGCGGCCGGGGTCGCGGCCCTGGCCGGACTCCAGCGGCCCGCGCTGGACTCGCTGCTGGCCCGGATCGTCCCGCACGGCCAGCTGGCGGCGGCCGCCGCCCTGAACGCCCTGCGCTGGCAGGCCGGCGCGATCGCCGGCCCCGCGCTGGCCGGCCTCGTGGTGGCGTACGCGGGCAACGTCCCGGCGTACGCCACCACCGTGGTCTGCTTCCTCGGATCGGTCCTGATGTGCCGTCGGCTCTCACCCGTGCCGCCCGCCGAGCACGCGGCCAGGCCGTCGCTGCGCGGCATCGCGGAAGGCGCGCGGTACGCGTGGTCGCGACCGGTGCTGCTCGGCACGTACGCCATCGACCTGGCGGCGATGTTCTTCGCCTTCCCGAACACCATTTTCCCGTTCCTCGCCGACGACCTCGACGCCGACTGGGCGCTCGGGCTGATGTACTCGGCGGGGGCGGTGGGCTCGCTGCTGGTCAGCCTGACCAGCGGCTGGGTGTCCCGGACCCGGCGGCACGGGCTGCTGGTGGTGTGCGGCGCCGCCGGGTGGGGCCTGGCCGTCGCGGCGGCCGGCTGGACCTCGCAGGTCTGGCTGGTGCTGGTGTGCCTCGGGCTGGCGGGAGCGGGGGACATGCTGAGCGGCCTGGGCCGTTCGACGATCTGGAACCAGACCGTTCCCGACCGTCTGCGCGGGCGGCTCGCCGGCATCGAGGTCCTCTCGTACAGCATCGGCCCGCAGCTCGGCCAGGTCCGCGCCGGGGCGATGGCCGGCTGGACCGGCGCGCGCCCGGCGATCTGGAGCGGCGGCCTCGCCTGCGTGGCCGCGGTGGGCCTGCTCACCGCCGCCCTGCCCAAGCTGATCGGCTACGACGCCCGAACGGACGAGGACGCCCGCCGCCGCGCCGCCGAGGGCGTCGGTCAACAGCGACAATCGCTGGCGGACTTGGGGTCCGGCGAGGCCGGCGTGAACCACTGACAACAGTAATTGAACCGCCGTCATTGCCCGAAAGGGCAGCGGAATTGCCCGGAGAAGTTTTCAGGACGCTCACAGTCGATGATTTCCAGCTCAGGCCGCCCACTTGACGGCTGGTAGCGTGCCCGCCGTTCCACCCCCACAGAACGAAGTACCCGATCCTTGGAATTCACTTTATGACTGGTACGCCAGACGAAACCCCCACGAACACTTTCTCCCCCGGCGGACGCCGCCGGCACCGCCGGGCGAGAGTCGGCCGGATCGGCGCGCGACGGGCCCTCGTGCTCGCGATGGCCGTGCCCGTGGCCTCCGCCACGCTGGCGGGGACCTCGGCCTTCGCCGCCGACGACAGCGCCGCGGCACCGCAGGGCATCTCGGTCGACGGCCTCGACGCCGACGACGCCCAGTTGGTCAAGAACCTCAACGAGCGGGTCGCCGACGAGCGCCTGGGCACCAACGTCAGCGGCGTGGTCCTCGACGCCGACTCGGACACCGCCCTGTGGGACCACAACGGCTCCACCACCCTCATGCCGGCCTCCAACGCCAAGCTCGCCACGGCGACCACCGCACTGACACTGCTGGGCGCGAACCACGAGTTCACCACGAAGGTCGTGTACGGCGACGGCACCCTCACCCTCGTCGGCGGCGGTGACCGCACCCTCACCAGCGACGACGTGGCCGAGATGGCCAGGACCGCCGTCGACGGGCTCAAGGCCGCGGGCCTGACCGGCGTCAAGGTCCGGGTGGACGACAGCCTGTTCGCCGAACCCAGCCTCGCCAAGGGCTGGAACGAGGGCTACTACCCGACCGAGGTCGCGCCGGTACGCTCGCTCGTCGTCGACGGCGCCGCGGTCGACGACACGGCGATCGACGCCGGCAAGGTCTTCGCCGAGAAGCTCGCCGCGCTGGGCGTCACCGTCGACGGCGAGGTCGGCCGCGCGAAGGCACAGCAGTCCGACGTACCGGTGGCGCAGCACAAGTCGGCACCGCTGTCGGACATCGTCAAGAAGATGCTCAAGACGAGCGACAACAACATCGCCGAGACCCTGCTGCGGATGTCCGCGGTGGAGCTGGGGAAGCCGGCCACCTTCGAGAGCGGCGCCGAACTCGTCCGCCAGGTGCTCAGCTCGTACGGGGTCTCGCTCGACAACTTCGAGATGTACGACGGCAGCGGCCTCTCTCGCGCCGACCGCATCCCCGCCGCGACCCTCGCACAGCTCCTCGACGCGATCACCGAGTCCCCGGCCCTGGGCTCGATCCTGGAGGGTCTGCCGGTCGCCGGCGAGGCCGGTGCCAGCCTCGGCCCGGAGTGGGGACGCTTCGACGACGCCAACTCCAAGTGCGCCGTCGGCAAGGTGCAGGCGAAGACCGGCACACTCACCGGCGCCATCGCCCTGAGCGGTGTCACGCGCACCGATGACGGCGAGTGGCGGATCTTCTCCTTCATCGAGAACAACTCGTCGGCCAACCCGAGCGACATCAAGGACGCCATGGACGGCCTCGCCGCCACGGTGAACGGCTGCTGGGCCTGACACCCCGCACCGCACGCCCGCCCGCGCGTCGCCAGGCGGCGGTGCGCGGGCGGACGCGTGCGGAGTTTCGGTGAAGAACCGAGCGGTCTCGGGAACCGGTGGCCACGCCTGGCGACGGTGCCACGAGTGCAGCGGCACATGGCCCTTCGGGCAAGAGCCCCGATTCCCGCCACTCGGCTCTCACCGAGGTGGCGACAGGTCAGCCGTGGTACGTGATGTAGCCGTTGCCGTCCCTGTCGTTGGCCTTCTTCGTGTAGGCGTGGACGTCGGCCCGGGCACCGGTGGGCTTGTAGAAGTAGATCGTGTCCTTGTCGTTGTTCCATATGAAGTTGCAGTTCTGGCGGTAGACGACGTTGCCGGCGTCCGAGTCGGTGCCGCGTCCGCCGCGCAGGCTGACGAGGTCCCCGGGCTGAAGCGTGTGACTGTTCCTGAAGGTGAACGTGTTGCCGACGGCGTCCTTCACCTTGTAGCCCTTCAGGTTCACGGTCGTCGTCTTCGAGTAGTTCTTGATCGTCAGGTACTCGTTCTTGGTGTTGCCACCGGAGCACTTGTTGGAGTCCCGGCCCGGGGCGTCGTACTGGACACCCTTGATCTTCAGGGCCGAGGAGTACTCGGCGGCCTGCGCCGGGACGGCTGCGGCCAGGCCCAACGCGGTGACGGCCGCGGTGGCGGCGGCAGCGGTCAGGATGCGGCGGGTGCGCATGAGGAATCCCCCCTCAGTGGTGCGAATGGAGCCCCCGGAGCCTATCCAGAGTGAACATAAGATGGTGTTCATGTGAGGAAATTGTGACCGTCCAAGGTCTCGGGTGAGGTGCCGAGCCGCTCGGCAGGCACGCGCTCTATGCGGGTCCAGCCCCTCCAGCCACGCTCCTGCAGAATCGCCAGCACCAGTTCGGCACCCGGCGCGGACGCCACCATGGCCGAGTCCATCAGGGCGACGAACTGATCGTCGAAGCCGTCCTCCCCCACCTCGCCGGCCTCCACGGCGCGAATCATCAGCCGCTCCAGGACGTCGGCGATCTCGACGATCCGCGGATCGTCGGCCCGCCAGTCGGGCTCCCCGGTGAAGAAGGAGTAGAGCCTCACCATGTCGGGGTCGTCCAGCTCCTCGTGCTTCTTGGCGATCACCGAGCCGATCAGGTGCGGCACCTGCGCGGCGATCATGATCCAGGCGTCCCGCTCCAGCTCGACGTACCGCTCACCGACGCCGAGACCACGCAGCCGGTCGAGGTACCCCACGACGCACTGCGGCAGCGCCAGTTGCTCCCCGGCGGCGAGCCGGGCGAGCCGGCCCCGGGTGCCCCGCAGCCGCCGGATCTCGGCGCGCAGATCCTTGTCGATCTCCCGCACGCCTGCGGCGAATTCCTCGGGACCGGCGTCGAGGAGTTCCTCCACCCTGGCCAGCGGCACGCCCGCGTCGGCCAGGGTGCGGATCCGGATCAGTCGCACGACCGCGACGGCGTCGTAGATGCGGTACCCGGACCGGTCGCGCTCTGGCTCGGGCAAGAGTCCGATCTTGTGGTAGTGGCGTACCGCCCGTACCGTCACCCCGGCGTACGCGGCCAGCTGACTGATGGTGAGCATGGGTCTCAGCCTGCCTCAGGCGATCTTCCGGCGGTAGGCGAGCATCGCGAAGACGTACGCCACGACGAGGATGCCCGCACACCACGCGAGCGCGATCCAGATGTCGTCGCCGACCGGCTGCCCGGCGAACAGGGCACGGATCGTGTCGACGATCGACGTCGCCGGCTGGTGCTCGGCGAACCAGCGCACCGGGCCGGGCATCGTGCCGGTCGGCACGAACGCCGAGCTGACGAACGGCAGGAAGATGAGCGGGTAGGCGAACGCGCCCGCTCCCTCGACCGACGACGCGGAGAGTCCGGGGATCACGGCGAGCCAGGTCAGCGCCAGGGTGAACAGGAGCAGGAGGCCGGCGACCGCGAGCCACGCCGACACTCCCGCCCCTGAACGGAAGCCGATGAGCACGGCGACGCCCACGACGAGCACGAGCGCGATCAGGTTGGCCACCAGCGAGGTGACGACATGCGCCCACAGCACACCCGACCGCGCGATCGGCATGGACTGGAACCGCTCGAAGATCCCGCCCTGCACGTCGGTGAACAACCGGTACGCCGTGTACGAGATGCCCGACGCGACGGTCATGAGCAGGATGCCGGGCAGCATGTAGTTCACGTACGCGACCGACCCGGTCTCAATGGCGCCGCCGAACACGTAGACGAACATCAGCATCATGGCGACCGGCGTGACGACGGTCGTGATGATCGTGTCCATGCTGCGTGTGACGTGCCGCAGGGTCCGCCCCGTGAGCGCGGCGGTGTCACTGAGGAAGTGCGCGGTCATCGTTGCCCCTCGGGTGTCGTGCCGGTGGCGCGGCTCGTCGCTCCGCCGACCACCGCGAGGAAGACCTCCTCGAGGGTCGGCTGCTTCTCGACGTACTCGACCTTCGCGGGCGGGAAGAGCCGCTTCAGCTCGGCGAGGGTGCCGTTCACGATGATCCGGCCCTCGCGGAGGATGGCGATCCGGTCGGCCAGCTGTTCGGCCTCCTCCAGATACTGCGTGGTGAGCAGCACCGTCGTTCCGTTGCGGGCGAGTTCCCGCACCGCGTCCCACACCTCGATGCGCGCCTCGGGGTCCAGTCCGGCCGTCGGCTCGTCCAGGAAGATCACCGGCGAGTCCCCGATGAGACTCATCGCGATGTCCAGGCGGCGGCGCATCCCACCCGAGTACGTCGACACCCTGCGCGCCCCGGCCTCGGTCAGCGAGAAGCGCCTCAGCAGGTCGTCCGCCACCGCGCCCGGATCCTCGAGGTGGCGCAGCCTGGCGACCAGGACGAGGTTCTCCCGGCCGCTGAGGATCCCGTCGACGGCCGCGAACTGACCGGTGAGACTGATGGACTCCCGCACGTCCGCCGACTGCGTGGCGACGTCGAACCCGTTGACGCTCGCCGTCCCCGCTTCGCTCTTCAGAAGCGTGGCGAGGATGCGCACGGTCGTGGTCTTGCCCGCCCCGTTGGAGCCGAGCAGGGCGAAGATGCTGCCCCGCGCCACGTCGAAGTCGACGCCGCGCAGCACGTCGAGCTTCCCGTACGACTTCCCCAGCCCTCGCACACGGATCGCCGGACCGGCCATCGATGGGGCCGTCATGGTCATCTGCCTCCTTCGTCCTGAGTCCTTCGCGGAGCCGTTCCAGGCGGCCGCGAGAAGCTCCTGCGGGAAGGATGGAGGGTTGACCCCGCGTCAGGGTCAACCCGGTTCACCTCCGGACCTCGGAAGGGACTCGGCCTCGCCGCCGCCGAAGAACGATCGATAGCCTGCCGACGGAGCGGGACGAGGAGAGCGTCACGCGGACAACGATGTGAGAGAGGCCCCGTGTTCACCACCCGACCCACCCTCCAGGGCACCTTCGGCATGGTGTCCTCCACCCACTGGCTGGCCTCGCAGTCGGCCATGGCCGTTCTGGAGGACGGGGGCAACGCCTACGACGCCGCCGTGGCCGGTGCCTTCGTGCTGCACGTCGTCGAGCCGCACCTCAACGGGCCCGCCGGGGAGGTGCCGATCCTGCTCGCGCCCGCGGGCGGCGAGGTGCGGGTGCTGTGCGGGCAGGGCGTCGCGCCCGCCGGGGCTACGGTCGCGCACTACAAGGGGCTCGGTCTGGACCTCGTACCCGGCACCGGCCCCCTGGCCGCCGCCGTGCCCGGAGCCTTCGACGCCTGGCTGCTCCTGCTGCGCGACCACGGCACCAGAACGCTGGCCGACGTGCTGAAGTACGCCATCGGCTACGCCGAGCACGGGCACGCGCCCGTGGAGCGCGTCGCGGAGACCGTCGAGACCGTACGGAACCTGTTCGAGACGGAGTGGACGACCTCGGCCGAGGTCTACCTGCCGGACGGCCGCTCGCCCCGTCCCGGCGAGCTGTTCCGCAATCCCGCCCTCGCCGCCACCTGGAAGCGGCTGCTCGCCGAAGCGGCCGGCACGGGTGACCGGGAGGCGGAGATCGACGCCGCGCGGGAGGTCTGGCGCTCCGGGTTCATCGCCGAGGCCCTCGTACGGCAGGCCGGCCGGCCCACCACGGACACCAGCGGCGAACGCCACACCGGCACGCTGACCGCCGCCGACCTGGCCGGCTGGTCCGCGCACTACGAGGCTCCCGCCACCTACGACTGGAACGGCTGGACCCTGTGCAAGGCCGGCCCGTGGAGCCAGGGTCCCGTCCTCCTCCAGCAGCTGGCGCTGCTCCCGCCCGAACTGCCCGCGTACGGCTCCGCCGACTACGTCCACCTGCTGGTCGAGGGCTGCAAGCTGGCCATGGCGGACCGGGAGGCCTGGTACGGCGACGCCGACGGCGCGGAGCGGGTGCCGCTCGACGACCTGCTCTCGGCCGGGTACAACGCCGAGCGGCGCGGTCTCGTCGGCGACAAGGCGTCCTTCGAACTGCGGCCCGGCGGTCCGGGCGGCCGCACCCCACGGCTGAGCGCCCACGCTTTGCTGGCGGCCGACGAGGCCGAGGGCTTCGACGCCCTGGGGGTCGGCGAGCCGACGGTCGCCAAGAGCCCGGCCTCCCCGGTGCCGGGCGAACCGGACGTCGCCGCCGACGGAGGCACCCGCGGCGACACCTGCCACCTCGACATCGTGGACCGCTGGGGCAACATGGTCTCGGCCACGCCCAGCGGCGGCTGGCTCCAGTCCAACCCGGTCGTGCCCGAACTGGGCTTCCCGCTCGGCACCCGGTTGCAGATGACCTGGCTGGAGGAGGGCCTGCCCAACTCGCTCACCCCCGGCCGGCGCCCCCGCACCACGCTCACGCCCTCCATCGCCCTGCGCGACGGCGTCCCCGTGATGGCCTTCGGCACGCCCGGCGGCGACCAGCAGGACCAGTGGCAGCTGCACTTCTTCCTGGCGGTCGCCCTGCGCGGGCGGATCCGCGGCGGCCTCGACCTCCAGGGCGCGATCGACGCCCCGAACTGGCACAACGACGGTTTCCCCGGTTCCTTCTTCCCGCGCGGCATGCGGGCCGGCAGCGTCACCGTCGAGTCCCGGATGCCGGCCGGGGTGGTGGCGGAGCTGCGACGCCGCGGGCACGACGTGACGGTGGGCGACGCCTGGTCGGAGGGCCGCCTGTGCGCCGTCGCCCGGGACCCGGAGACGGGCGTGCTGTCGGCGGCGGCGAACCCGCGCGGCATGCAGGGGTACGCGGTCGGCCGGTGACCCCCGCACCTCATGTTCGTGTCGATTCCACCCGGAGTACATCACCCGGGCGGGGATTGTCAGTGGGGCGTGCTCTCATGGAGTCATGATCGAGAACAACGAAACCATCGACGAGTTTCTCGCCCGGCACGCCGACGACGTGGAGGAGGCCGTCCGCAAGGCGGCCGCCCAGGAGATCATGCCGCGCTGGCGGCGGCTCGCGGCGGACGAGGTCGACCAGAAGGCCGGCCCGCACGACCTGGTGACGGACGCCGACCGCAAGGCCGAGCTGTACCTCACCGACGCCCTCGCCGACCTGCTGCCCGGCTCGGTCGTCGTCGGCGAGGAGGCGGTGCACGCCAACCCCGCCTCCTACGAGGCGATACAGGGCGACGCACCGGTGTGGATCGTCGACCCGGTCGACGGAACCCGGCAGTTCGTCCGCGGCGAGCGGGGCTTCTGCACCCTGGTCGCGCTCGCCCGGCACGGGGTCGTGCACGCCTCCTGGACCTACGCCGCGGCCGACGACCGGCTCGCCACCGCCGTACGGGGCCGGGGCGCGTACCTGGACGGTGAGCGGCTGTACGCGGGCGTGCCCGAGCCCGGCCGCGACCTGCGCGTCGCCACCTCCCACCCGGACTACACGACGGACGAGCAGAAGCGCGACCTGCTCGGCCTGCGCACCCCGGGCGTCGCCCCGCGGGCCTGCGGCTCGGCCGGCCTGGAGTACCTCGCCGTCGCCCGCGGCGAGTCCGACGCCACCGCCTTCTCGTGGGAGGCCGCCTGGGACCACGCCGCCGGACTGCTCCTGGTCGAGGAGGCGGGCGGCGTCCACCTGACCCGTACGGGCGTACCCTTCCGCATCACCGGTGGCAATGACCTGCCGTTCACCGCGGCCCGTGACGCGGCCACGGCCCGCCGGGTGGTGGGGCTGCTGTCCGGCGAAGCCTGATCCCGGTCCCGGGGGGCCGCCTGTCCCCGGCCCACCGGAGACCAGGGGGCTCGCCCCCGCCCCTCACCCTCGTCCCCCCCCGGGGCCCCACCCGCGACCGCCGCCTGTCGGACCCCGGGCATATCCTGATCCGGAGTTGCCATCGGCTGACGAAGGGGTCCGAAGGTGCCGTCGATGCTCGATGCGGTCGTAGTGGGTGCGGGGCCGAACGGGCTGACCGCTGCCGTGGAGCTGGCCCGCCGGGGCTTCTCGGTCGCCGTCTTCGAGGCCCAGGGCGCGGTGGGCGGCGGGGCGCGCACCGAGGAGCTGACGCTGCCGGGCTTCCGGCACGACCCGTGCTCCGCCGCGCACCCGCTCGGCATCAATTCGCCCGCCTTCCGCGACCTCCCCCTGGAGCGGTACGGACTGGAGTGGCTGCACCCCGCGCTGCCCATGGCGCACCCCTTCCTGGACGGCTCCGCCGCCGTGCTGTCGCGGTCGGTCGGCGAGACCGCCGCCTCCTTCGGGGCGCGCGACGCGGGCACGTACCGCAGGCTCGTCGAGCGCTTCCTGCCCCGGTGGGACACCCTGGCCCGGGACTTCATGTCCCTGCCGCTGACCGCGCTGCCCCGCGACCCGGTCACCCTCGCCCGGTTCGGCCTGGTCGGGCTGCCCCCGTCGACGTGGCTGATGCGCCGCTTCCGCGACGAGAAGGCCAAGACCCTCTTCGCGGGCCTCGTCGCGCACGTGATGGCCCCGCTCGGCGGCTTCGCCACCGGTGCCATCGGCCTGGTCTTCGCCCTCGCCGCGCACGCCCGCGGCTGGCCCGTGGCCCGCGGCGGCTCCCAGGCCATCTCCGACGCCCTGGCCGGCCACCTGGAGGACCTCGGCGGCACCGTCCACACCGACTACGTGGTCAAGCGCCTCGACGACCTGCCGCCCGCCCGCGCCTACGTCTTCGACACCTCGCCCACCGCGCTCGCCCGCATCGCCGGCCTCGGCAACCACTACGCCGGCTACCGGTACGGCCCAGGCGTCTTCAAGATCGACTACGCGCTGGACGGGCCCGTGCCGTGGACCGCCGAGGCACCGCGCCGCGCCGGTACCGTGCAGATCGGCGCCGACAGCGCGGAGATCGGCGCCGCGCTGAACGCGGCCTCCCGCGCGGGCCGCGCGCCCGACGCGCCGTTCCTCATCACCGTGCAGCCCAGCGTCGCCGACCCCACCCGCGCTCCGGCAGGCAAGCACGTCTTCTGGGCGTACGGCCACGTCCCCAACGGCTGGACCGGCGACCTGACCGACGCGATAGAACGCCAACTGGAGCGCTTCGCACCCGGCTTCCGCGACCGCGTCCTCGCCCGCGCCACCGCCGGCCCACCCGAACTGGCCGCCCGCAACGCCAACTACGTCGGCGGCGACATCGCCTCCGGCGCGGTCTCCGGCCTCCAGCTCCTGCTCCGCCCCAAGCTCTCCCTGTCCCCGTACACCACCCCGCACCCGGCCGTCTTCATCTGCTCGTCGGCCACCCCGCCCGGCCCGGGTGTGCACGGCATGTCGGGGCACAACGCGGCCAGGGCCGTGTGGCGCAGGCTGCGCCAGACCTGACCATGAAGTAGGCCGGTTGGCGCGGGCCGCGCGAGACCCGACCACCAAGGCAGCCGGGTGGCGCGGGCCGCGCGCGACCCGGCCACGCGGGAACCGCCGACGATCGGAAAGGGCCCATGACCACCATCACGCTCGTCCAGGGCGACATCACCCGCGAACGCGCCGACGCGATCGTCAACGCGGCCAACTCCTCCCTGCTCGGCGGAGGCGGCGTCGACGGCGCCATCCACCGGCGTGGCGGCCCCGCGATCCTCGCGGAGTGCCGAAGCCTCCGCGCCGGCCACCTCGGCAAGGGCCTTCCCACCGGCCGCGCGGTCGCCACCACCGCGGGCGACCTGGACGCGAGCTGGGTCATCCACACGGTCGGCCCGGTGTACAGCACCACCGAGGACCGCGCCGACCTCCTCGCCTCCTGCTACCGCGAGTCCCTCCACGTCGCCGACGAACTGGGCGCCCGCACGGTCGCCTTCCCGGCCATCTCCACGGGCGTCTACCGCTGGCCGATGGACGACGCGGCCCGCATCGCCGTCGAAACGGTCCGCGCCACCAGGACCTCGGTGACGGAGGCCCGCTTCGTCCTCTTCGACGACCGGGAGTACGAGGCGTTCACGGCGCGGGTCGGCTGACCGCGACCGAGTGCTTCAGCCTGGTGAGTCTCCCGGAGGGCCCTGAACGTGGAAGGTGAGACCGGTGATGCGACCTGACTGGACGACAGGACCGTGTTGGACGCCGCCATTGATGCTGTTGTGCACAGTGCCCTGGACCGACTCCGGGGCGGAGGCCAGCTGTTGCAATAAGCTGAGCAGGACTCGGAGGTCGCCCTCGGTGAGAGCCGCGGCTTCGAGCAACCGCTGCAGGAGAACCTGCCACTGTGCGCGTGCAGCTGCCGCAGCCTCTTCCTCCGCCGCTCCGTCGGGGGCGGTGAGAAGCAGGCTTCGTGTCTCGTCCAAGTCGGAGAGCGCGGCCGAGTCCGAACCTGTACGAGCCAGCACTCGTCGTACAAGCTCGCGGGCATGGGCCCAGGAATCGGTAACCATCAGCGAGACGAGCGTGGTCGCACCCGAAGCGGCGAGGACCGTCAATTCGCTGTCCATTTCTCCTCCTAGGTGAGCGGAGAGCCGGATGTCTTGTCGTGGGCGTCCGCAGAGGGCTGTCGTTCGTTGTCGGTGTCGGGGGAGAAGGGCACTGGCGGATCGAATCGACGCAACAGGTCCTCCGCCGTCTCGTGCCGATTCTGCTGCTTGATGATGTCGGAGATCTGTTTGGCCACGAACGTCAGCCGGTTGTCGCCCTCCGAGAAGCCAATGGCGTTGAAGAAGCTCAGGAGGTGATCTGCCGCCGTCTGCTGCGGTGGGGTGAACTCGCTGTCCGGATACACCTGCTCCGGAAGGTCGGCCTCGGGGAGTTGTTGGGACAGCAGCGTCTGCAGACGTTCGGGTATGTCCGTGTCATTGGCTGCGGAGGTGAGCTGCGCGATGAGGGGCAGGTCCCCCACTGTCCTCTCTATGTGCTCCTCGTTCCTGGAGAGCCACCAGACCACGGCACTGCCCGTGTCCTTGAGCACGTCCTCGCCAAGGTACTGGCGTTTGCTCTGTTCGTACCTTCGCTGGTGCTCCCAGACAGCCTCGTCCTTGCGTACCCGGGCCAGTCTGTCCAGACGTTCCTGGTCTTGTTGGGGCAGCGTGAGGGTGATGTCTTCCGCCATGGCCTGGAGCTGTCCCGTCGGCTCCGCACACATACGGCTCAGAGCGCCGCTGAGTTCGTGCTGGACGAGTGAGGCATCGCCGGGTTTGCGCCTTTCGGTGATGGTGCGGGCGCGGTTGAGGACCTCCTGCACCGCCAGTCCCGCAGGGTTGAGGACCGGGGTGCTCCCAGGTGACTCGGTGAGGCACCACCGTACGGTCGCCGAGAGGACGAAGCGGTAGTCGTCCCAGGAACTGGGCATCGCCACGTGGCTGATGCGGTGTTCAGTACGCTCCACGGGCGGAGCCGTCAGTTGTTCCTCGAAGGTCGCCGGTATCGAGCCGCGGCGCAGCACGGCCGCCCGGACCGTCGCCGCCGGGACCGCCACGAGAAGTAAGGCCAGCGTCGCCCATACCCACATGGGCCACGCTTGCGTCAGCCCGGCGATGGCGAGCAGCAGACCGCACAGGACAGTGAGGAATACCGTTGCCGTCTTTTGTGTAGTGGTCACGGTTGCGTTCTCCTGACCGACGCCGGCGCCGCCATGGTGTGGGTGATGCTCTGGGCCGCGGTGATCTTGCACAGGAGTTGTTCGGTGACTGCCAATGAGTGCGCGACGTTTCCCCTGGCCCCGCGTTCGGCCGAGCGGCTGCATGCGTACAGCGCGGCGTATGCCTCCCCCCGTGCTTCACCGCATCGCTCCGCTGCGCCGATGAGGACATCGAGCAAGAGCTCACGATGGCGTCCTACGGAGTCTGCTGCCCGGTGGAGCCAGAGTTCGGCGTTCGGTTGCCACCGTGAGGGCGGGCACGCCGTCAGTGCCGCGTGCCAGCAGGTGGTCAGGGAACGTTGCACACCGCGTTCGTCCAGCAGCGCGCGTGGCGCATCGGAGGAGACGGTGAGGGGCAGCGGATCGCATGTCCGCAGGAAGATGTCCAGGTCGGGAGGGGACAGTTCGGATCCCGCGAGGCGGTCGAGCAGTCTTCGGCGCAGCCGATGGCTGCGTGCCACCAGGTCGCACAACGCTTGCAGAGCACGGGTGGACCCGCGTTCGCGTCGGGCGAGGTAGTACAGCCTGAGCAGGGCCTGGTCCGGATGACCCACCGCGAGGACCTCGGCACAGACTCGGACGAGTACCTGTGCGAACTCTCCCGGGAGGCGCCGGTTGGCACACCAGTCGTAGATGCGCCGGCGAAAGTCCCGGGCATGGGCAGGATCGTTGAGGCCGCAGGTGAGGGCGTGGACAGCGGCTTCCAACCGTGCCCGACCCGCAGACGAAGAGCTCCACCGCTCGGCGAGATTGGCGAGGCCCGACCCGTTTCCCGTGCGTAGATACTGTTCGGCCAGTCGTGTCACCAGCACAGTCCGGACGGTGGTGTCGACGTGCGGGGCGTTCAACTCTGCCAGGTCTGCCACCCAGGTGCCGAGGTACGGTCGCAGATCAGGCATGTGGTCCCAGAAGTGCGCGCGGACGGCGGCCTCGTAGTCCAGTTCCTTGAACCGGACGAGTCCGCCGGCTGCCGACTCGCATGAGATCTCCCTGAATCGCTCGGCAAGATCCTTGTGCTGGAGCAACTGCTCAGGCTCCGGCGGAAAGTCGACGATGCGCAGGAGAAGAGCGGCCGCACGGTGGATGACATCGGCGTGCGCCCCGTGGAGCATTGAGACAGCGATCAACAGCGCCCTCTGAGGAGCTTCGTCCAGTTTGCGGACGAGGGCGGCGACCTCCTTCGTCCGATCGTTTCTGGCCTTCTTCGCCGCGGCGCACCACTGAGCGAAATCTTGGTCCGGCCGAGCGCTCTGCTTGGCCCGGCCTACCAGATCGGCGAAATCGGCGATCTCCCGCATCGGCCGTTTCTCGGACAGGAACGCCCGGACAGTGGCATCGGGCTGGGCGTACTGCTCGTGCGGCATACCCTGAACATGCAGATGGCGTCTGAGGACCTCCAGGCCGGGAGGGCGCGTCAGCTCGACCCGGCAGTAATGGAGGTCAGGATCGAGTTCGGCGCCGTGGGGCATGACGATGGCGAGGTGGGCGTGCCGTTCCTGGACGGTTCTGCGGAGGGCTGGGAGATCGACCCGGGCCATGGACCACTGGCGGTCGTCGGCGCCGGAGAGATCCAACAGCAACTGGTCGCGATCCCCGACCAGGGCCGGGTTGTGGAGCGACAATTCGTCCTCCTCCCCCGGTAGAAGCTCTTGCAGGACGCCGGTGTCGGAGTGGTGTTCACGAAGGAGCACCTTCGCAGCGGCGGTTCGGCCGCTGCCTGGTTCCCCCTGCAGGATGACGGTGCCGGTCGCCGCGAGCACGGCACGTGCCTCGCCCATGCCCGCCGGAGCGACCAGCACGCGACGCAGCCGGATGAGTTGGTCCTCGGCGATACGCCTGAACTGGTTTCTGCTCACTTCCTGCAACTGGGTGCCGATGTTTACATACATGTCGCCGAGCCCTGTATGCAGAAAACCCTGCGGGTTCTGCACGCTCGTATGGCTGCTCTGATTCACCGGCCGTTGTCCTCATGGCTGTCCGGCTTCTCCTCGAAGCGGTGCTGAACGTTGCCATGGTTGTCGCCTTCGAAGTACGTCATCCCGTTACCGGAGAAGTGACGGTCGCCCGACACGTGGCGCGAATTCTGGTAGATGTGGCCGTTTCCCGTATGAACAGGCCCGTGAGACCCCTTCACCACGGTGCCGACGTCTCCGGTGAAGTCGCGGCTCTGTACCGCTGTTCCGGCCACGTCGCCGATCGAGTTGGTCACGGTGCTCGCCGCGGTCGCGTTCTCATCGGCCGACTGGCTCAGGTCCGTCAGCCCGGGGATCATCTCGGCCACGAGGTCACCAATGCGCCTGAGGCCCCTCTCTGTGTCATGTGTGTCGAACGGAACGGACTGGAGGTCGGCCAGCCGTGCCAGTTCGGGTGGTAGATCGACTTTGCTGAGTCGGTCCGTCTTGCGGCCGTCCAGAATCGGAATGACCGGGAGCCCATAGGAGAACGCCTCCTCGATCTCCTTGCGTACCCAATCACCCGGGTCGTGCAGCCGACTCCGGAAGTTCTTCCAGTCCGGGCCTACGATAGCCAGTAGGAGTGAACTGCGTCGAAGTGCCGACAGCAACCTTTCGGGATACATGTCACCCGGTGCGATGGATTTCGATGCCCGGAATATTCGGTTCCCGCCGAAGCGACGGGACAACTCCTGGTCTATTAGCGCGGCAGTCTTTTCTCCGTCGCCGGTGCGGTAGTTGATGAAGACCTCGATCACGGTGATGTCTCCTTCAGGAAGTGGACAAGCGAGTCAACGTGCCCATCCGCGGTCCCAGACGGCGAACCTCTGGATGATCCGAATGCCGAGCCAGAACTCTGGCCAGGCGCCGGAGATCCGTTGTCACGGTCGCCGAGCGCACCGCCTCCACACTGTCGAGCAGTGGTGCCACCAGGGCGCACGCATGGTCGATCTCGCCGGCTGACGCGTAGGCGAGGGCGCGGCGGACTCCGTACCGCACGTGTGTACGTACCGCGTTGTCACCGACCAGAGCGAGTTGCCGGTCCAGCTCTGCGCCCGCTTCGCGCGGCCGACCCAGGTCGACGAGGCACCAGCCGGTGACCATGCCGACCGGGTCGGGAAGATGCATGGTGCCGATCACCGGCTCGTCCGAGCAGCCGTCCGAGCGGTTGAGGAAGACGCGGGCGCGATCGAGGGCGCTCAGACAGGCGCTGTGGTCGCCCGCGAGAGCGTGGCCCTGCGCTTCGCGCTGTGCGGCCAGCCCCCGGATCCGCGGGGGCAGTGCACCGCTCTGCGCACGGCGAGCCAGCGCCACCGTCTGCTGGGCATCGTCCCGGTACAGCGTGACCAGAGCTCTACGAACCAACGCGTAGCCTGCGAGGGCCTGGTCTCCGCCCGCCGCCGCGAGTTCGACCGCGCGCTGTGTCCACCAAAGTGCCGCACGTTCGTCTCCGGTCTCCTGCACCAGCCAGCCGATGTACTCCGCATAGCGAGAGCCGAGAGCGAGCAGTTGGCCGCGGGTGGTGACGTCGCTCTGCGCGGACAGTTCCCTCAGAGTGTGCGTCTGGGCGATCAGGACGGGCAGGAGCAGTCCGGGTTCTACGGTTTGCCCGAGCCGCCGATAGTGCGTGAACAGCGAACGCGAGGTCTCCAGCATCGCAGCCCCCGCGGCCGTAGAGACGGCTCCCGGGCCGTCCGACCGCCATGTCATCAGTGAGGCGACACCTGCGCTCATCACCTCTCGTCGGCCAACGGGCTGGAAGCCACTCCTGCTGTCGGGCGACAGTCGCATGATCCAGTCCTCCTGGTTGAATCGCCCGGTCGCTGGTTCGCTCGGTGTGTCGCCGGTGGTTCCGATGACCAGGGCGATCAGTCCTCCGTCGGCTCCGAGAGCGGCGTCGCACAGCCGGGCGAGGTCCCGGCTGGGGGCCTTGATACCTCGCTCGACCTTGCTCAGCTGCGCCTTGCTGTAGTGCACGGCCCCGGACAGCGACGTCAGGCTCAGCCCGGCTGCCAGTCGCCGCTTCCTCAGCTCCTCACCGAAACCGTTCGACGGCTGTGGCACGGAATCCTCCCGAGCCCGTCCGTCGAAAGCAGATGCGCCGCCGCACGTAAGACTGCGGCCACCGCTCCCTGACGGACAAGGCGATAGGTGCTGTTTCCCGTTTCCATCTCCAACGGCCGGATGGAGCATTCGCGGAGCCCCAAGTCAGGTCGCCGGCCGGGGACGGGCAAGTCGGCTACCGGACATCTTGTGGCCGCCGGGGACCCGTCATGAAGCGATGAGCCAGCCGCCTCACTCCTGCATCCCGGCACCCGGCCCGTTTCCGGCTACCGCGCGGAGCGGCGCCCCAACCGCCAACGCCAACGCCACCAGCCCCCCGCTCACCCACAGCGGACCGGCCGCGCCGGCCGGGGTGTGGAGGGTCGTCGCGGCGATGACCGGACCCGTGGCGGCGCCGGTGTTGAGGGCCGCGGTCGCGTACGAACCGGCCATGGTGGGGGCGCCCGCGGCCGCGTAGAGGACCCGCGCGATCAGCGTGCTGCCCACCGCGAAGGACAGGGCGCCCTGCGTGAAGACCAGGAGAAGCAGCGCGGTGGGCCGGTCCGCGAGGACGGCCATGGCCGGCCAGCCGAGGAGCAGCGGCGGGCCGCAGGCGGCGACGACCGCGCCGGGACGGTGGTCGGACAGGCGGCCGGCGACGGTGACCCCGGTGAGGGAGCCGGCTCCGAACAGGACCAGGGCCACGGTGACCCACAGTTCGCCCAGCCCCGCGGTGTCGGTCACGAGCGGTGCGAGGAAGGTGAGGCTCGCGAAGGTCGCCGCGTTCACCAGTGCGCCGAGCAGCATGACCACCAGCAGCCGGGCGTTCCTGAGTTGGGCGATTTCCTGGCGGAGGGGCGGGCCGGCTGAAGAGTCCCGCGTCCCGGGGCCGGCCGGGACGCCGGTGAGGATGCCGACGGCCGCGGGCAGACAGAGGGCGGCGACCGCCCAGAACGTGGCCCGCCAGTCGAGCAGCGTGCCCAGCAGCGATCCGCCGGGGACACCGGCGATCGTGGCCACCGTGGTGCCCGACAGCAGGACGGCGAGTGCACGGCCCTTGCGGTCCGGCGGGACCAGTGCGGCGGCGGTCGTCAGGGCCACGGCGAGGAACCCGGCGTTCGCGAGCGCCGCGACGACCCTCGTCGCGAAGAGGACGGCGAAGCTCGACGTGACGGCGCCCGCGACGTGGGACGCCAGGAAGACCAGCACGCAGCCGAGCAGGCTCGCCCGTGCGGGCAGGTTGCGGGCGAGGGCTGCCATGAGCGGCGCCCCGACGACCATGCCGACCGCGAAGGCCGAGGTGAGGGTGGACGCGGTGCCGACGCTCACGTCGAGGTCGGCGGCGATGTCCGGCAGCAGGCCGGCCGGCATGAACTCCGAGGTGCCCATGGCGAAGACGGCCACGGCGAGCAGGTACAGGGGGAGGGGCATCGAGTGGCTCCGGGGTGAGGAGAGGAACGTGGAGTCGTCTCGTCACCGCGGCCGGCCCCGACCCGAGGACGCACCCGTCGGAAGTCCACCCGTCGGACCGCGGAAGGCGGTTCGACGACGGAAGTGGACGACTGCGGGGCTGTGAACTGGGGACTGGCGGACTAGTGGTTCAGGGGACCGACGGCGTGACCGAAGGCCCCCACCCTGTCCGACTCGGGGCTCGACATGACCGGCACGCTACCCGACCGCTTCCCGCGCGAGCATCCCGGTTTCCGTCGCGGGGACCGGCCGGATGCCCCGCCGCCCCGCTCCGCCGCCGCCCCGTCCCGCCCCGCACACCCCCACCTGGCTTGACGCTTTAATGCCACTGATGTGCAATAACGACGCATCGACAACAAGCGTGGGGGAGACATGACAACCCGTCGGATACGAAGTGCCGCCGTCGCGGCGGCGGTCGCCGTCGGCGTCACCGCCTGCTCCGCGCCCGGCGGTGGCGGAACGGGCGACGACGCCAACGCGGCCGAGTCCGTGGTCATCGGGGTGGGATCCGAACCGGACACCCTCAGCCCGCTGCTCGGCTACGGCAAGGACGGCAACTCCAAGATCTTCGACGGGCTGCTCGCCCGCGACACCGACCTGAAGCTGAAGCCGGCCCTCGCAGCCGCCCTGCCGAAGATCACCGACAGCGGCCGGACCTACACGTACACCCTTCGCGAGGGCGTGAAGTTCAGCGACGGCGAACCGCTCAAGGCCCAGGACGTGGTCTACACGTACCGCACCGTCCTCGACGAGAAGACGAACAACACCGCACGCAGCGAACTCGACGCCGTCAAGGACGTCCGCGCGACCGGTGACGACACCGTCGTCTTCACGCTCAAGTACCCCTACGCCGCCTTCGCCGACCGCACGGTGCTGCCCGTCGTCCCCGAACACGTGGCGGGCGGGCAGGACCCCAACACCGGTGACTTCAACACCAAGCCCGTCGGCACCGGGCCGTACGTGCTCACCAACTGGAGCAAGGGCGAGAAGCTCGCCTTCAAGGCCAACCCGCACTACTGGGGCGACAGGCCCACCGTGAAGTCGTTCACCATGGCGGTCATCGCCGACGACAACGTGCGCGCCACCCGGCTGCGCTCCGGCGACCTCGACGGCGCCGTCCTGCCGCCCAACCTCGCGGCCACCTTCAAGAAGGACGAGGGCAGGCGCACCTACGAGGCGAGGTCCTACGACTTCCGGGCCGTCACCCTGCCCACCTCCGGCAAGGTCACCGGCGACCGCGCGATCCGGCGCGCCCTGGACGCCGCCGTGGACCGCCGGGCCATGGTCGACAAGATCCTCGACGGCGCGGGCCGGCCGGCGTACGGGCCGCTGCCCGTGGACGACCCCTGGTACGAGCGCGGCATCGAGCGCCCGCACGACCTCGCCAAGGCCGAGCGCGTCCTGGACGCGGCCGGCTGGAAGGCGGGCTCCGGCGGCATCCGCGCCAAGGACGGACAGCGCGCCTCGTTCACCCTGTACTACCCCTCCGGCGACAAGGTCCGCCAGGACCACGCGCTCGCCTACGCCTCCGACGCCAAGAAGGCCGGTATCGAGGTGAAGGTGGAGGGCGCCACCTGGGAGGTCATCGAGCCGCGCATGGGACGCGACGCCGTCCTCGCGGGCTTCGGCAGCGTCGGCGACCCCGACTTCGGCCTCTACACCCTGCTGCACTCCTCGCTCGCCGGCGACGGCTTCAACAACATGGCCCACTACGACGAACCGGCCGTGGACCAGGCCCTCGACGCCGGCCGCCGCACCCAGGACCCGAAGACGCGCGCCGCCGCCTACGACAAGCTCCAGAAGGCGCTCGTCGAGAACCCGGGCTACACCTTCCTCACCCACATCGACCACCTCTACGTCCTCGCCGACCGCTGGGACGGCCTGACCACCCAGCTGGAGCCGCACGAGCACGGCTTCGCCAGCGGACCCTGGTGGAACATCGAGGACTGGCAGCCCAAGAAGTGACCCGGTCTCCCCGGCGCGTGCCCTGGGGAGCGATGGCACGGCTGGCGGGGCGGCGGGCGCTGTTCGCCGTCCCCGTCGTCCTCGTCGTCACCTTCGGCGTGTTCGCGATCGCCGCCGCCTCCCCCTTCGACCCCGTCAAGGCGTACGCCGGCACCGCCGCGCTCGGCGCCGACCAGGAGACCCTGGACCGGCTGCGGGAGAACCTCGGTGTCGACCAGTCGTTCGTCGTCCGCTGGTGGAACTGGCTGACCTCCGCGCTCACCGGCGACCTCGGCCACTCCGGGGTGATGCGCCAGCCGGTGACGGAGGTCATCGGCGAACGCCTCGTCTGGTCCGCCCTGCTGTGCGCCGTCGCCTTCGCCGCCGCCGTCCTGGCCGGCACGGTCCTCGGCGTACTGGCCGCCCGCCGCCCCGGTTCGATGCTCGACCGGGCGGTCACCTCACTCGCGTACACCCTGGAGGCGGCACCGGTCTTCTGGATCGCGCTGCTCGCCGTGTGGCTGTTCGCGCTCCAGTGGGACGTCCTGCCGGCCGGCGGCCTGACCGACACCGCGAGCGAGCGGGTCACCCCCGGCCAGGTCGCGAGCCATGTCGCGCTGCCCGCGGGCGTGCTCGCCGTCTCCCAACTGCCGTGGTTCACGCTGTACGTGCGCCAGGGCGTCGGCGACGCCCTCGCGGAGGACCCCGTGCGCGGCGCGCGCGCCCGCGGCCTGGGGGAGCGCACCGTCCTGCTCGGACACGCCCTGCGCTCGGGGCTGCTGCCGGTGCTCACCCTGATCGGCTCGCGCGTTCCCGAACTCATCACCGGCGCCCTGCTGGTGGAGAGCGTCTTCAGCTGGCCGGGGATCGCCGCGGCCACCGTCGAGGCGGCCACCGCCGTCGACTTCCCGCTGCTGGCCGCCCTGACCACCCTCGCCACCGCCGCCGTACTCGCCGGCAACCTGCTCGCCGACCTGCTCTACGGACTGTTCGACCCGAGGGTGAAGCTCAGTGACATGTGACCCCGCCGCGCCGCCGCCCACCGTGCCCGCGCCCACCCCGGCCCCCGGCCCCGCCTGGCGCTCCGTCGGCACCGCCCGCCGCTCCACCCGCACCCTGCGCCTGCGCACCTCCGCAGCGCTGCTCGCCCTGACCGTGCTCGCCGTGCTGCTCGTGCCGCCGCTGGTCCAGCTCGACCAGCAGGCCGTCGACCTCGCGGCGAAGCTGCGGCCACCGAGCCGGCAGCACCCCTTCGGCACCGACGACGTCGGCCGCGACCTGCTGCTGCGCTGCGTGTACGGACTGCGCGTCTCCCTGCTGGTCGGGGTGGCGGCGGCGCTGACGGCGACGGTCGTCGGCACCGCCGTGGGCGCCACCGCCGGGGCGCTGGGCGGCTGGGTCGACCGGGGCGTGATGCGGGTCGTCGACACCGTCTCCTCCGTGCCCCACCTGCTGCTGGGCATCTTCATCGTGGCGATGTTCCGGCCGGGCGTCTGGCCGGTGGTGGCCTCCGTCGCCCTCACCCACTGGCTGTCCACCGCCCGCATCGTCCGCGCCGAGGTGCTGTCCCTGCGCTCGCGCCCCTACGTCGACGCGGCCGTCTCCGGCGGCGCCTCCCGGTGGCGGGTGGCCGTACGGCATCTGCTGCCCGGCGTGCTTCCCCAGGCCGCGCTCGCCGCCGTACTGATGGTGCCGCACGCCATGTGGCACGAGTCGGCGCTGTCCTTCCTCGGGCTCGGGCTGCCCACGCACACCGCCAGCCTCGGCAACCTGATCCAGGAGGCGCGGGGTTCGCTGCTCGCCGGGCAGTGGTGGCCGACCCTCTTCCCGGGACTGTTCATCATCGTCCCCACCCTCGCCGTCGCCGGACTCGCGGGCGCCTGGCGGGAGCGGATCAACCCCCGCCGCCGATCGGAGCTGATGCTGTGACCGAGCGAGCCCCCGTGCTGTCCGTACGCGGTCTGTCGGTGCGCTTCCTGATGCCCGGCGGGCGCCGCGTCGCCGCCGTGACCGACGCGCACTTCGACGTGGCGGCCGGCGAGTGCCTGGCCCTGATCGGCGAGAGCGGCTGCGGCAAGTCCGTCCTCGCCTCCGCCCTGCTGGGCCTGCTGCCCGGCAACGCGCAGACCGCCGGCGCCGCCCTGCTCGGCGACCTGGACCTGCTCGCCACCGACGAGCGCACCTTCGCCCGTACCGTACGGGGCCGGCTGGTCGGCCTCGTCCCGCAGAGCCCGGCCGCCCACCTCACCCCCGTGCGCACCATCCGCTCCCAACTGGAGGAGACGGTCGCCGAACTCACCGGCGTCCGTGGCCGCGCGGCCCTGCGCAAGGCCGCCGAGGCCGCCGCGGAGCGCGCCGCGTTCCCCGTGGACCACCTCGACCACCACCCGCACGAACTCTCCGGCGGCCTCGCCCAGCGCGCCGCCACCGCCCTCGCGCTGGTCGGTGACGCCCCGCTGCTGCTGGCCGACGAGCCCACCACCGGACTCGACCGGGAGCTGGTCGACCGCACCGTCGACGAGTTGAGACGACATGTCGACAACACGGCGGACGGCGAGGGCCGTGCCCTGCTGATGATCACCCACGACCTGGCCGCCGCCGAACGCGTCGCCGACCGGATCGCCGTGATGTACGCGGGCCGGATCGTCGAACTCACCGACGCCGCCGAATTCTTCGGCGCCCCCGGCCCCCGCCACCCCTACGGCCGGGGTCTGCTCGACGCGCTGCCCGACCGCGCCTTCACCCCGATCCCCGGCCTGCCGCCCGAGCTGGGCGCCCTCCCCGGCGGCTGCGCCTTCGCCGCCCGCTGCGACCGGGCGACCGACGCCTGCGCCGTCCTGCCGCCGCTCACCGGCACGGTCGCCTGCCACCACCCCCACGCCGCGCTCCCGGAGGCCGCCGACCGTGCTTGAACTGCGCACCGTGACCGCCGGATACGCCCGCAACGCGCCCGTCTTCCGGGACGTCACCCTCTCCGTCGCGCCGGGAGAGGCCGTCGGGCTGCTCGGCCCCAGCGGCTGCGGCAAGTCCACCCTCGCCCGGGTCGCCGCCCTGCTGCACCAGCCCGAGGCCGGCACCCTGGTCGTCGACGGCACGCCCGTACGGCGCTGGCGCCACCGCGCCCCGAGCGAGCGACGCACCGCCTTCGGCGTCGTCTTCCAGCAGGCCCGGCTCTCCGCGGACCCCCGGCTGACCCTCGCCGACCTGATCGCCGAACCCATGCGCGCCACCGGCCGCCGCGCGGACGCCGCCGTCCGGGTCGCCGAACTGGCCGCCACCGTCGGACTGACCACCGACCTGCTGACCAGACGCCCGCACGAGGTCAGCGACGGCCAGTTGCAGCGCGCCTGCCTGGCCCGCGCCCTGGTACTGCGCCCGCGCTGGCTGGTGTGCGACGAGATGACGGCGATGCTCGACGCCTCGACCACGGCCGCCCTGGTGCGGGTCGTGGAGGACTACCGGGCCGCCACCGGCGCCGGGCTGCTGGCCGTCGGCCACGACCGCGTCCTCCTGGACCGCTGGTGCGACCGCACCGTCGAGTGGGACACCCTCACGCGCCCCTGAGACCCGAGCGGGGCGGGCGGCGGGCGGCCTCCCGCTCAGGAACCAACAGAGTCCGACGGGATAATTGATTCGGTTGTGTTCGGGTCCTAGGGTGACCTTGACTCAGTAGTCGCCGCGTCACCGGCAGTTGTGAACCATCTCAGCGTCAACTGCTCCCACAGCACCGTGTGTTGAGCCGCCCCCGAAACCCACGGAAGGCCACGGTCATGCCGCACTCGCCCGTGTCACCCACCGGATCCCCGGCCCGCCTGCCCCGCCCCGTCGTCAGCCGCCGCCGTCTCATGGAGGGCGGTGCCGCCGTCCTCGGCGCCCTCGCCCTGTCCGCGCCGCCCGGAGCGGCGCACGCGGCCGGGCGGAGGCCGCAGCCCGCCGCGCCCCCGGAGTGGAACGACTTCGGCGTCTTCCGGCTCGGGACCGAGCCCCCGCACACCACGCTCATGCCGTACAAGGACGTCGAGCAGGCCCTCGCCGCCGACCGCACCCGCTCGCCCCACCGGCTCAGCCTGGACGGCACCTGGAAGTTCGCCTACGCCGACCGCCCCGAGGACCGGGACACCGACTTCCACCGCACCGACACCGACGACGGCGACTGGGAGACGATCCCCGTCCCGTCCGTCTGGCAGCTGCACGGCCACGACTTCCCGATCTACCTCAACATCACCTACCCGTACTGGGGCCCCAACGGCCTCGGCGAGGACCCCCAGCCGCCCGCCGCGCCGACCCGCTACAACCCGGTCGGCCAGTACCGGCGCACCTTCACCGTCCCCCGCGACTGGACGGGCCGCCGCACCTTCCTCCACTTCGAGGGCGTCAAGTCCGCCCACTACGTGTGGATCAACGGCGAACTGGTCGGTTACGACGAGGACTCCTACACCCCCTCCGAGTACGACATCACCGACCACCTGAGGCCCGGCACCAACCAGATCGCGGTGGAGGTCTACCGCTACGCCGACGGCGACTGGCTGGAGGACCAGGACATGATCCGGCTGAGCGGCATCTTCCGCTCGGTCTACCTCTACTCCACCCCGGCCGTGCACCTGCGCGACTTCAAGCTCGACACCCCGCTGAACGACACCTACACCGCCGCCGAGCTGGCCGTCACCGCGAGCGTGCGGGCGTACGGCGACGGCGAAACCGGCCGCTACACCGTCGAGACCCAGCTCTACGACGCGCGCGGCCACGCCGTCTGGTCCCGGCCCCTCCAGCAGTCCGCCGACCTCGGCACGGCCGGCGCCGGCGAGGACGTCACCGTACGGGCCGCCAAGGCGGTGCCGGAGCCCCGGCTCTGGTCGGCCGAGCACCCGTACCTCTACACGGCCGTGCTGCGGCTGCGGGACCCGGCGGGCAAGGTGGTCGAGACCCTCTCCCACCGGGTCGGCCTGCGCGAGTTCGCGCTCAAGGACGGGCTGATGCGGATCAACGGCCGCCCCGTCTCCTTCCGCGGCACCAACCGGCACGAGATGCACCCGTCCCGCGGCACGGCGCTCACCCGCGAGGACATGGTCGAGGACGCGAAGATCATCAAGCGGCTGAACATGAACTCCGTCCGCACCTCGCACTACCCCAACAACCCGTACTGGCTGGAACTGGCCGACGAGTACGGCCTGTACCTCGTCGACGAGACCAACCTGGAGACCCACGGCATCCGCGACGAGTACCCCGGCGACCACCCCGACTGGACCGAGGCGTGCGTGGCCCGCGCCCAGAACATGGTCCACCGCGACAAGAACCACGCCTCGGTCGTCATCTGGTCGCTGGGCAACGAGGCGGGCGGCGGCAGCACCTTCACCGCCATGTACGACTGGATCCGCTCCTACGACCCCACCCGCGTCATCCAGTACGAGGGCGACGACCGCCCCGGCATCAGCGACATCCGCTCCGAGATGTACGACACCCCGCAGCGCGTCGAACAGCGCGCCCGGGACACCTCCGACACCCGGCCGTACGTCATGATCGAGTACGCCCACTCGATGGGGAACTCCACCGGCAACCTCAAGAAGTACTGGGACGTCGTACGCGCCCACGACGTCCTCCAGGGCGGCTGGATCTGGGACTTCGTCGACCAGTCCCTGTACACCCCGGTCCCCGCCCGCACCCTGCTCACCGAGTCCGGGCCCGCCGCCCTGCGCGGCGAGATCCTGGCCACCCGCGGCGGACTCGACCGGGACGAGGGCCTGTCCGGCATCACCGTCTTCGAGCGCCACGACAGCCTCGACCTCCGCGACTCCCTGACCCTGGAGGCCTGGGTCACCCCGCACGTGACCGGCTACCACCAGCCGCTCGTCGCCAAGGGCGACACCCAGTACGCGCTCAAGCAGAACGACCGGAAGCTGGAGTTCTTCATCCACTCCGAAGGCCAGTGGATCACCGCCAACTGGGACGTGCCCGACGACTGGACCGGCAAGGAGCACCACCTCGCCGGCGTCTTCGACGCGGACGCCGGGACGCTGACCCTCTACGTCGACGGCGTGGTCCGGGCCACCCGCACCACCGACCGCCGCCCCAGCGGCAACACCGCGCCCCTCGCCCTGGCCACCGACGCCGACGCGCAGACCCGCGAGTTCAGCGGCAGGATCCGCCGCGCCCGCGTCTACGCCCGGGCACTCTCCGCCGGTGAACTCGCCCGGGACGACCGCGGTCCCGAGGACGACGGCGTGCGGTTCTGGTTCGACGCCGCCACGGTGCGGACCGAGCGGAAGCGGCCCCGGGAGAAGACGTTCCTCGCGTACGGCGGCGACTGGGGCGACAACCCCAACGACGGCGCCTTCGTGGCCGACGGCATCGTCACCGCCGACCGCGGCCACACCGGCAAGTCCGCCGAGGTCAAGCGCGTCTACCAGGCGATCCACGCCACCCGCCGGCCCGGCGGCGACCCCGGCGCGGTGACCCTCACCAACGAGTACCTCTTCACCGGCCTGCGCGAGTTCGACGGCCGGTGGGAGCTGGTCGCCGACGGCCGGGTGGTGCGGCGCGGAACGCTGACCCGGGACCAGCTCGACGTGGCGCCCGGCGCCGCCAAGGACATCACCGTCCCCGTCCGCCTCCCGGACGGCGCGGACGACGGCACCGAGTACTTCCTGGAGCTGTCCTTCACCACCAAGGACCCCACGCCGTGGGCGAAGGCGGGCTTCGAGGTGGCCCGCCAGCAGCTCCCCGTCGGCCCCGAAGCCCCCGCGGCGGCCCCCGTACGGCTCGCGAGCGTCCCCGCCCTGCGCCACGACGACCGCGACAAGGACGTGCGGGTGCGCGGCAAGGACTTCGCCGTCACCGTCGACAAGCGCACCGGCACCATCACCTCCTACGAAGCCAAGGGCACCCGGCTCATCACCTCGGGACCCGCGCCCAACTTCTGGCGGGCGCCCACCGACAACGACAAGGGCAACGGCCAGCACACCCGCAACCAGACCTGGCGCGACGCCGGCGCCCGCCGCGCGGTCACGGACGTCGCCGTGCGCCCGCTCGGTGACCGCGCCGTCGAGATCAAGGTCAGCGGCACACTGCCCACCACGGTGGAGTCGACGTACAGCACCACCTACACGGTGTTCGGCAACGGCGAGATCAAGGTCGACAACACCCTGCACCCGGGCGCCGCGACCCTGCCCTACATCCCCGAGATCGGCACCCTGCTCTTCCTCCCGGGCCGCCTGGACCGCCTGCACTACTACGGGCGCGGTCCCGAGGAGAACCACTGGGACCGCAACACCGGCACCGACGTCGGCCTCTACTCCGGCACCGTCGCCGAGCAGTGGACCCCCTACATCCGCCCGCAGGAGAACGGCAACAAGACCGACGTCCGCTGGATCGCCCTCACCGACGGCCACGGCGTCGGCCTGCTCGCCTCCGGCGAACCGCTGCTGGAGGCCAACGCCTCGTACTTCACGCCGGAGGACCTGTCGGCGGGTGTCCGCCACGACTACCAGCTGACGCCGCGGGACGAGGTGGTCCTGCGCCTCAACCACCGCCAGATGGGCGTCGGCGGTGACAACAGCTGGGGCGCGCACACGCACGACGAGTTCAAGCTGTTCGCCGACCGGGACTACGGCTACACCTACCGGCTGCGCCCACTGACGGACGTGAAGAAGGCGACGGCGGTCTCGCGGCGGCCCACGGCCACCGAGTAACCGGGAACGGAGGGGGAGCCCGGAGCAGCCCGGGCGCCCCCTCCGCACGGTGATCCGGGCAGGCCCAGGAAGCGCGAGGTCCATGTCGGATTCTCGCCAGCGTCCGCCCGGCCGGTGGACCATCCTGGACCCATGCAGACGGGAATGCACACCGACACCGAACGCTGCGTCCGCGCCGTCCGGTCCAAGGACGCGCGGTTCGACGGCTGGTTCTTCACGGCCGTCCTGACCACCCGCATCTACTGCCGGCCCAGCTGTCCGGTGGTGCCGCCCAAGCCCCGGAACATGACCTTCTACCCGAGCGCGGCGGCCTGCCAGCAGGCGGGGTTCCGGGCGTGCAAGCGCTGCCGTCCGGACACCAGCCCCGGCTCCCCGGAGTGGAACCAGCGGGCCGACCTCACCGCCCGCGCCATGCGCCTGATCGCCGACGGCGTCGTGGACCGCGAGGGCGTGCCCGGCCTCGCCGCGCGCCTCGGCTACAGCACCCGGCAGATTGAACGCCAGCTGCTGGCCGAACTGGGCGCCGGACCGCTCGCGCTCGCCCGCGCGCAGCGCGCCCAGACCGCCCGGGTGCTGATCGAGACCACCCCGCTGCCCATGGCGGACGTCGCCTTCGCGGCCGGCTTCGCGTCCGTGCGCACCTTCAACGACACCGTCCGCGAGGTCTTCGCGCTCGCCCCGAGCGAACTGCGCACCCGCGCCCCGAAGCACCGCGTCGCCGGCAGCACCCCCGGCACCCTCTCCCTCCGCCTCCCCTTCCGCACCCCCCTCAACCCCGACAACCTCTTCGGCCACCTCGCCGCCACCGCCGTACCCGGGGTGGAGGAGTGGCGGGACGGCGCCTACCGCCGCACCCTGCGCCTTCCTTACGGTCACGGCATCGTGGCCCTCACCCCGGGCCCCGACCACATCGGCTGCCGCCTCACCCTCGGCGACCCGCGCGACCTGACCGTCGCCATCAGCCGGTGCCGGCGGCTGCTCGACCTGGACGCGGACCCGACGGCGATCGACGGCCAACTGCGCGCCGACCCGCTGCTCGCGCCGCTCGTCGACAAGGCGCCCGGACGGCGCGTGCCGCGCACGGTGGACGAGGCGGAGTTCGCGGTCCGGGCGGTCCTCGGCCAGCAGGTCTCCACCGCCGCCGCCCGCACCCACGCCGCCCGCCTGGTCACGGCGCACGGCGACCCGGTCGACGACCCGGAGGGCGGCCTGACCCACCTCTTCCCGTCCACGGCCGCACTGGCGGCGGTGGACCCGCAGACCCTGGCGATGCCGGGCACCCGCCGCACGACCTTCACCACCCTGGTCGCCCACCTGGCCGACGGCTCGGTCAACCTGGGCGTCGAGTGCGACTGGTCCGAGACCCGCGCCCGGCTCCTGGCGCTGCCCGGCTTCGGCCCCTGGACCGCCGACGTCATCGCCATGCGCGCCCTCGGCGACCCCGACGCCTTCCTCCCCACCGACCTCGGCATCCGCCGCGCCGCGGGCGAACTGGGCCTGCCCTCCACCCCGGCCGCGCTCACCGCCCGCGCGGCGGCCTGGCGGCCCTGGCGGGCGTACGCCGTCCAGTACCTGTGGGCGACCGACAGCCACCCGATCAACTTCCTGCCCGTGTAAGGACGACCCGTGGGAACCGCACCCGTGAAACAGCACACCGTGAAGCAGCACACCGTGATCGACAGCCCGTACGGCCCCCTCACCCTCGTCGCCGAGGACGGCGTCCTGTGCGGCCTCTACATGACCGACCAGCGCCACCGCCCGCCGGAGGAGACCTTCGGAACACCCGACGACGCACCGTTCGCGCGGGCGCAGGAGGAACTGACCGCGTACTTCGAGGGCAGACTGACCGACTTCACCCTCGACCTGCGCCTGAACGGCACCCCGTTCCAGCGCACGGTCTGGGACCGACTCCGCTCCATCCCGTACGGCGAGACCCGCACCTACGGCGAACTCGCCGACGCCCTCGGCAACCCGGCCGCGTCCCGGGCCGTGGGCCTGGCCAACGGCCGCAACCCGATCGGCATCATCGTCCCCTGCCACCGCGTCATCGGCGCGAGCGGCAGCCTCACCGGCTACGGCGGCGGCCTGGACCGCAAGCGCCGCCTGCTCGACTTCGAACGGGGCACGGCGGGACCGGCGCCGCTGTTCTAGGCGGTGATCCGAGCGGTGATTCCGGGCGGGAGCACGCGCTTCCGAAAAGGCGTTGCCCGCGTCGCAAGGGCGAAGCTAAGGTCGCCGAACTCTGAGAATCACGCTCTCCAGAAGCATGCCGCAGAACGGGAGCAGACCCGCGCACAGCGCGCGAGGCCACGGAGGGGCGGCGCCACCATTCGGCATGCCCTCCGGAGGACAGCTCCCATGAAGATCGGCCTCGGCCTTCCCATCGACGACCCCGCCCTGCTGCTGACCTGGGCACGGCGCGCGGACGCCGGCCCGTTCAGCACACTCGGCCTGCTCGACCGGCTCGTCTTCGACAACCCCGAGCCTCTCGTCACCCTCGCGACCCTCGCGGGCGCCACATCCCGCATCCGCGTCCAGACCGAGGTGCTGATCGCCCCGGTCCACAACACCGCACTGCTCGCCAAGCAGACCGCGACCCTCGACCGGCTGTCGGGCGGCCGCTTCACGCTCGGCATCGGCGTCGGCGGCCGCGCCGACGACTGCCTCGCCGCCGGCATCGACCTCCACCGCCGGGGCCGCCGCCTCGACGAACAGCTGACCGTCCTGCGCCGGATCTGGAACGGCGAGCCCTACGGCCAGGACGTCGGCCCGATCGGACCGCGCCCCGCGACGCCCGGCGGGCCCGAGATCCTGTTCGGCGGCTTCGCCCCGGCCGCTCTCGACCGGGTCGGCCGCTTCGGCGACGGCTTCCTCGGCGCCGCGCTGCCGCCCGCGCACATGGCGGGCCTGTTCCGCGACGTCGAGGCGGTCTGGCGGAAGTACGACCGTCCCGGCCGGCCGCGCCTGGTCGCCCAGGCCGGCGTGGCGCTCGGCCCCCGGAGCACGGTGGACCGTGCCCTCCACAACCTCCGCGACTACTACGCCTTCACCGGCCGCGCCGACCACATGACCAGGGGCCTGCTCACCACCGCGCGGGAGATCCGCGCGGCCGTCGGCGCCTTCCACGACATCGGCGCGGACGAGGTCGTGCTCTACTGCTGGGCCCCGGACCCCGACCAGGTCGACCGCCTCGCCGACGCCCTGTCCTGACGTGTCGCGCCCGGCGTCCCGACCCGCCGGGCGCTCAGCCCAGCCCGCGCAGCAGCTCGGGCAGGGCCGTGCCGATCGGTTCCCGGACCACCTCGGCGGCCATGTCGTCGTACGGCGTCGGTTCCGCGTTGACGATGACCAGCCGGGCGCCGTGGTCGGCGGCCACGCCGGCCAGCCCGGCGGCGGGCTGCACCTGGAGGCTGGTGCCGACGGCGACGAACACCTGGCACGCCTTGCTGATGGCGAGCGCCTCACCCATCACCACCGGGTCGAGGCGCTCGCCGAACATCACGGTCGCCGACTTGAGGATCCCGCCGCACTCCAGGCACGGCGGGTCGTCCTCACCGGCGTCGACCCGGGCGAGCGCGTCCGCCATCGGTCCGCGGACCCGGCAGCCGGTGCACAGGTAGCTCAGCGCGGTGCCGTGCAGTTCGAGGACCTTGCGGGCGGAGAGCCCGGCGCGCTGGTGCAGGCCGTCCACGTTCTGCGTGATCACGCGGACCGGGACCCCCGAACGCTCCAGCTCGGCCACCGCCCGGTGCGCCGCGTTCGGCTCGGCCCCCAGCGTCCGGTTCGCCCGCCGCATCAGCCAGGAGCGGCGGCGGATCTCCGGATCGCCCATGTAGTACTCGTACGTGACGAGCTTCTCGGCCTCCGGGTCGCGCCGCCACAGCCCGTTGGGGCCGCGGTAGTCCGGGATGCCGGAGTCGGTCGAGACGCCGGCCCCGCTGAGGATGGCGACGAGCGGCTTGCTGGTCATGCGGTCGAGGGTAGGGCGGCCGCGGTCGGCCCGGCCAACGGTTATCGGCCGACCCGGACGCCGTTCTCCAGCTCCGCCGGGCCCGCTCCGTCCGTCAGTACGTCCAGCGCGGCCAGCACCCGGCCGTGCAGTGTCCCGAGCAGGTGGGTGCCCAGTTCACCGCGCGGCACCAGCCGCCACGACAGCAGTTCCTCCTCCTGGAGCCTGATCGCCTTCAGGTCGTCCTCGGAGAGCACCCCGCCGTCGTACAGGTACGCCACGATCGGCGGGCGGCCCGTCCCGCCGACCCAGTCCACCGCGAGCAGCCGGCCGAGCCGGACGTCGAGACCGATCTCCTCCAGGGTCTCCCGCCAGGCGCCCTGCCGCGGGGTCTCGCCGTCGTCGGACTCGATGGTCCCGCCGGGCAGCGCCCATCCCTCGCGGTAGTTCGGCTCGACGAGCAGCACCCGTCCATCGGCGTCCCGGAAGAGCGCGGCGGCACCGGCGAGGACACGGGGGAGACCGGCGATGTACGTGGCGTAGTCAGGAGTGGTCATCCCGAAAGCGTAGCGAGCGCCGGGCCCGTCTCCGCCGAGGTCGTTCCAGGGTGCGGGCAGGGCATGACGACGCGGGTGTCCTCCGGTTATGGTCGCAGCGGCGCGACTGCCTTGACGTGCGCAAGGCTCGGAGAGCAAGGGGAGATCAAGGTGGCTGACGCTGCTGTGGACGGGGCCCGTCGGGTACTCGTCGCCGCGGACAAGTTCAAGGGGTCGCTGACGGCCGTGGAGGTCGCCGAGCGGGTGACGGCCGGGCTGCGCCGTGTCGTGCCGGACGTCCGGGTCGAGGCGCTGCCGGTGGCCGACGGCGGCGACGGCACCGTGGCCGCGGCGGTCGCGGCCGGGTTCGAGCGCCGTGAGGTGCGGGTCGCCGGGCCCCTCGGTGACGAGGTGACGGCGGCGTTCGCGCTGCGCGAGGGCACCGCGGTCGTGGAGATGGCCGAGGCCAGCGGCTTGCAGCGGCTGCCCGAGGGCGTCCTCGCACCGCTGACCGCCTCCACGTACGGCTCGGGCGAGCTGCTGCGGGCCGCACTGGACGCGGGGGCCCGGACGATCGTGTTCGGCGTCGGCGGCAGTGCCACCACGGATGGCGGTGCCGGGATGCTCGCCGCGCTGGGCGCGCGGTTCCTGGACGCGGACGGCGAGCCGGTCGCGCCGGGCGGGGGCGGCCTCGCGTCTCTGGCCTCGGCCGACCTGTCGGGCCTCGACCCGCGCCTCTCCGGCGTCGAGCTGGTGCTCGCGAGTGACGTCGACAATCCGCTGACCGGGCCGAAGGGTGCCCCGGCGGTCTACGGCCCGCAGAAGGGCGCCTCGCCGCAGGACGTGGCGGCCCTGGACGCCGCCCTCGCGCACTTCGCGAAGGTGCTGTCCCAGGTGGAGGGCGTGGGCGCGCGGGCCGCCGAGTACGCGGCGTCGCCGGGGGCCGGTGCGGCGGGCGGCATCGGATACGGTGCGCTGCTGCTGGGGGCGCGGTTCCGGCCCGGCATCGAGGTGATGCTGGACGTGCTGGGCTTCGCCCCGGCGCTGGAGCGGGCGGGCCTCGTCATCACGGGCGAGGGCTCGCTGGACGAGCAGACCCTGCACGGCAAGGCCCCGGCGGGCGTCGCGGCGGCGGCGCGGGCCGCGGGCAAGGAGGTCGTCGCGGTGTGCGGGCGGCTGGCGCTGCCGGCGGATGCGCTGGGACGGGCCGGCATTCGCCGGGCGTACCCGCTGACGGCCGTGGAACCGGACGTGGAGAAGTGCATTGCCGATGCCGGGCCGATCCTGGAGCGGGTGGCGGAGGGCATCGCCAGGGACTTCCTGAGCTGAGTCCGCTCCCGCCCTGGGGGCTTCGCCCCCAGACCCCCCTTTCGGCCTGAACGGCCTCGTCCTCAAACGCCGGACGGGCTGGAGGTGGCTCGCGTCTCATCCCACCGAGTCGGGTGGTGGGTGGGCACAGGCCCGGGGGTCTGGGGGCGGAGCGCCCAGGGAGGCCCGCACCGGCGCCGGGCACGCAGAAACGGATAGGGCCCCGGACCAACCCGGTCCGGGGCCCACTCAAGCCAGCGCAGCCGCTACGGCTGAGCCGCCCGCGCCTCCCGCCGGTTGTCACGGAAGTTGTTCACCCGCCGAGCCGTCGCGAACAGCGGGATCACCGCCCCCATCACCAGCTGCAACGCGCACCCCGTCTGGAGCAGCAGCTGCCCGCTGGGCGCGTCGAAGGCCCACGCGGCCAGCAGACCCATGGAGAGCACGATCCACGAGAGCATGGCCACCGCGAGGCGCCCCCGCGGCTTCGGGTACTCGACCCGGCTCACCATCAGCCACGCCGTGCCGATGATCGCCAGCAGTGTCGCCACGAACGGCAGCTCCAGCAGGACGATCGACACGACCGTCAGCGCCCCGAACGGGGACGGCATGCCCTGGAAGGTGCCGTCCTTGACGGTGACGCAGGAGAACCGCGCGAGCCGCAGCACCACCGCCAGCAGCACCACGATCGCCCCCACCGCCGCCACTCGCTGGTACGCGTCGTCCGCGACCATGCCGTAGACGAGGACGAAGTACGCCGGCGCCAGCCCGAAGCTGATCAGGTCGGAGAGGTTGTCCAGCTCCGCGCCCATGGGCGACGACCGCAGCTTGCGGGCCACGAGCCCGTCGCACAGGTCGAAGATCGCCGCGCACAGCATCAGGATGACCGCGGTGGCCGCGCTGTGCCGGGCCATGCCCGACTCGTCGCTGCCCATGAGGTGCGGGATGAGGATCCCGGTGGTGGTGAAGTACACCGCCATGAACCCGCACGTGGCGTTGCCGAGGGTGAGGGTGTCCGCTATCGACAGACGGAGCGAGAGAGGCATCTCCTCCTCTTCGTCCATCTCGTCGGCCTCGGGCACCCATCCGGCCTGCGTCTGTGGATCAATCACGGTCAATTCGAGTCACCCCAGCCACCGTCTTCTGACCCACTTCGACATCGACCTCCACACCCTCGGGCAGGTACAGGTCGACGCGCGAGCCGAAGCGGATCAGACCGACCCGGTCGCCCTGCTCGACCTTGGTGCCCTGCGGCACGTAGGGGACGATGCGGCGGGCCACCGCGCCGGCGATCTGGATCATCTCGATGTCGCCCAGCTCGGTGTCGAAGTGCCACACGACGCGCTCGTTGTTCTCGCTCTCCTTGTTGAAAGCGGGAACGAAGCCGCCCGGCACGTGCTCGACCGACGTGACCGTGCCCGACAGCGGGGCGCGGTTCACGTGGACGTTGAGCGGGCTCATGAAGATCGCGACGCGGGTACGGCCGTCCTTCCACGGCATGATGCTCTGCACCACACCGTCGGCGGGCGAGATGACCCGGCCCTGGGTGATCTCGCGCTCGGGGTCGCGGAAGAACCACAGCATCCCGGCCGCGAGCGCGGTGGCGGGGACGGCGACGGCCTTGGCCGCGCCGGAACGGCGGGCACGCAGGAGGCTGACGGCTGCGGTGGCGACGGTCGGCAGAAGCCACGGCGATGCTCCGCGCGCGAGGCGTACGCCGGCGAGGCTGTCGCGAGGTGCAGAGGTTTGGCTGTGGGGCATGGATGACCTTCGTAGCGGATGATGCCGCACACTGACGGGGGACGGCGGCTTTCCGGCGATCGTAGCGGCTCTCAGCCGCAACTGGGTAAGCCAGGAAGCCGAGTCGGCGGCCGAACACTGCCTACGGGGTGTGACCTTGTTCTCCAAGAAAACACCCCGTATCCGGACATCTAACCCTGGAATCGATACTCTTCGAGCAGTCGGCGACCGATGATCATTTTCTGGATCTCGGCGGTGCCTTCACCGATCAGGAGCATCGGGGCCTCGCGGTAGAGGCGCTCGATCTCGTACTCCTTGGAGAAGCCGTACCCGCCGTGGATCCGGAAGGCGTCCTCCACGACCTCTTTGCAGTACTCGGATGCGAGGTACTTGGCCATACCCGCTTCCAGGTCGTTTCGTTCGCCCGAGTCCTTTTTGCGTGCAGCGTTCACCATCATCGCATGCGCCGCCTCCACCTTGGTAGCCATCTCGGCCAGCTTGAACTGAATGGCCTGGTGCTGGGCGATCTGCTTGCCGAAAGTGTGGCGCTGCTGGGCGTACTGGACACCGAGTTCGAAGGCACGCTGGGCGACGCCGCAACCACGGGCCGCCACATTGACGCGGCCGACCTCGACGCCGTCCATCATTTGGTAAAAACCTCGCCCGGTGACGCCGCCGAGCACCCGATCGGCCGGAATGCGCAGGCCGTCCATGATGAGCTCGGTGGTGTCGACGCCCTTGTAGCCCATCTTGTCGATCTTGCCGGGGATGGTCAGGCCGGGGCGGACCTCACCGAATCCGGGCTCCTTCTCCACCAGGAAGGTCGTCATCGACTTGTGGGCGGCGGTCCCCTCGGGGTGACCCTCGTCACTTTTCACGAGAACGGCCACCAGAGACGACGTACCGCCGTTCGTGAGCCACATCTTCTGGCCGTTCAGGACGTACTCCTCGCCGTCCCGCACCGCCTTCGAGGAGATGGCCGACACGTCGGAACCGAGCGCCGGCTCGGACATCGAGAAGGCGCCGCGGATGTCGCCCGCCGCCATCCGCGGCAGGAAGTGGTCCTTCTGCTCCTGCGTGCCGTGCTGCTTGAGCATGTACGCCACGATGAAGTGCGTGTTGATGATGCCGGACACCGACATCCAGCCCCGGGCGATCTCCTCCACGCACAGCGCGTAGGTGAGGAGCGACTCGCCCAGGCCCCCGTACTCCTCCGGGATCATCAGCCCGAACAGGCCGAGTTCCTTGAGCCCGTCGACGATGTCCTGCGGGTACTCGTCCCGGTGCTCCAGCTCCGTCGCGACCGGGATGATCTCCTTGTCCACGAAGTCCCGGACGGTGGAGAGGATCTCCGTCTGCACGTCCGTCAGGCCGTGGGTCTGGGCGAGGCGGCTCATCTACTTCCCCTGTTCCTTCAGGTCGGGGCGGCCCGGCTGCTCGCCGCCGCGCTCCTTGATGTACGTCTCGGTCGGCACCATCACCTTGCGGCGGAACACGCACACGAGCGTGCCGTCCTGCTTGTAGCCCTTGGTCTCGACGTGGACGATGCCCCGGTCGTTCTTCGACTTGGACGGCCACTTGTCGAGCACGGTCGTCTCGCCGTAGATCGTGTCGCCGTGGAAGGTCGGCGCCACGTGCCGCAGCGACTCGATCTCCAGGTTGGCGATCGCCTTGCCGGAGACGTCCGGGACGGACATGCCGAGCAGGAGCGAGTAGATGTAGTTGCCCACCACCACGTTCTTGCCGAAGTCCGTCGTCTTCTCGGCGTAGTTCGTGTCCATGTGCAGGGGGTGGTGGTTCATGGTGAGGAGACAGAACAGGTGGTCGTCGTACTCGGTGACCGTCTTGCCCGGCCAGTGCTTGTAGACCGCCCCGACCTCGAACTCCTCGTAGGTCCGTCCGAACTGCATCGCCGTCACGCCTCCGGGATCTCGAACTTGCTGGTGCGCTTCATGCCGGCGGCCCGTCCCTTGCCGGAGACGACCAGGGCCATCTTGCGGCTGGCCTCGTCGATCATCTCGTCGCCGAGCATCGCGGAGCCCTTCTTGCCGCCCGCCTCGGAGGTGTAGTAGTCGTAAGCGTCAAGGATCAGCTCGGCGTGGTCGTAGTCCTCCTGGGAGGGCGAGAAGATCTCGTTGGACGCCTCGACCTGGCCCGGGTGCAGCACCCACTTGCCGTCGAAGCCGAGGGCGGCGGCGCGCTGCGCGACCTCGCGGTAGCCGTCGACGTTGCGGATCTGGAGGTAGGGGCCGTCGATCGCCTGGAGGTTGTTGGCGCGGGCGGCCATCAGGATCTTCATCAGGATGTAGTGGTAGGCGTCCGCCGGGTAGCCGGGCGGCTGCTCGCCCACCACGAGCGACTTCATGTTGATGGACGCCATGAAGTCGGCCGGGCCGAAGATGATGGTCTCGACGCGCGGAGAGGCCTGCGCGATCTCGTTGACGTTGTTCAGGCCCTGCGCGTTCTCGATCTGCGCCTCGATGCCGATGCGGCCGACCTCGAAGCCCATCGTCTTCTCGATCTGCGTGAGCAGCAGGTCGAGGGCGACCACCTGCTGGGCGTCCTGCACCTTCGGCAGCATGATGCAGTCCAGGTTCGGGCCCGCGCCCTCCACCACCGTCACGACGTCGCGGTACGTCCACTCGGTCGTCCAGTCGTTGACGCGCACGACGCGGGTCTTGCCGGTCCAGTCGCCCTCGTTGAGGAACTTGACGATGGTGTGCCGCGCCTCGGGCTTGGCGAGCGGCGCGCAGGCGTCCTCCAGGTCGAGGAAGACCTGGTCGGCGGGGAGACCCTGGGCCTTCTCCAGGAAGCGGGGGTTGCTTCCGGGTACCGCCAGACACGAACGGCGGGGGCGAAGGCGGTTGACGGTCGTCATGCGGGGACCTCCAGGGGGTCGAGCTTGTTCGCGTACCGGATCTCGTCGACGATCCGGCCGATGATTCCGGTGATGTCGAAGTCCTTCGGGGTGAAGACCGCGGCCACTCCGGCGGCGCGCAGCGCTTCGGCATCACCGTTGGGGATGATGCCACCGGCGATCACCGGTATATCCGTGGCACCGGCCACACGGAGGCGGTCCAGCACGTCGGGGACGAGCTGGGCGTGCGACCCGGACAGGATGGACAGGCCCACCGCGTGCACGTCCTCGGCCAGGGCGGCGTCCACGATCTGCTCCGGGGTCAGCCTGATGCCCTGGTAGACCACTTCGAACCCGGCGTCGCGGGCCCGCACCGCGATCTGCTCGGCGCCGTTGGAGTGGCCGTCGAGGCCCGGCTTGCCGACCAGGAAGCGCAGTTTGCCCACTCCGAGGTCCTTGGCCGTCAGTTCCACCTTGCGGCGCACACCGGCCATCGCCGAACCTTCCTCGGCGGTGACGGCGACCGGAGCCGAGGAGACCCCGGTCGGTGCCCGGAACTCGCCGAAGACCTCGCGCAGCGCCCCGGCCCACTCGCCGGTCGTGACGCCGGCGCGGGCGCACTCCAGGGTGGCCTCCATCAGGTTGTCGGTGCCCTTGGCGGCCTCCTTCAGCTTCTCCAGCGCCTTGCAGGGGCGCGGGTGGTTGAAGGGCGGCTGGTAGCGGGTGTCCCGCCAGTTCAGGAGCGAGGCGACGACCCGTGCCTCGACCGCCGGGTCGACGGTCTGGATCGCGGTGTCCAGGTCGGCGGTGAGCGGGTTCGGCTCGGTGCCCTCGAAGGCGTTGACGCCGATGATCTTCTCCTCGCCCGACTCGATCCGGGCCCGGCGCTCGGCGTGCGAGGAGACCAGCTGGGACTTGAGGTAGCCGGACTCGACGGCGGCCATGGCGCCGCCCATCTCCTCGATGCGCTCCATCTCCGCGAGCGACTCCTCGACCAGCTCGTCCACCTTCGCCTCGACCACCGTCGAGCCCTCGAAGAGGTCGCCGTACTCCAGCAGGTCGCTCTCGTACGCCAGCACCTGCTGGATGCGCAGCGACCACTGCTGGTCCCACGGCCGGGGCAGGCCCAGCGCCTCGTTCCAGGCCGGCAGCTGCACGGCACGCGCGCGTGCGTCCTTGGAGAGGGTGACCGCCAGCATCTCCAGGACGATCCGCTGGACGTTGTTCTCCGGCTGCGCCTCGGTCAGGCCGAGCGAGTTGACCTGGACGCCGTAGCGGAAGCGGCGGTGCTTGGGGTTCTCGATGCCGTACCGCTCGCGGGTGACGCGGTCCCAGATGCGGCCGAAGGCGCGCATCTTGCACATCTCCTCGACGAAGCGGACGCCCGCGTTCACGAAGAACGAGATGCGGCCGACGACGTCCCCCATGCGCTCCTGCGGCACCTGGCCGCTGTCGCGCACGGCGTCCAGGACGGCGATCGCGGTGGACATCGCGTACGCGATCTCCTGCACCGGCGTGGCGCCCGCCTCCTGGAGGTGGTAGCTGCAGATGTTGATCGGGTTCCACTTGGGGATGTGGGAGACCGTGTAGGCGATCATGTCCGTCGTCAGGCGGAGCGAGGGCCCCGGCGGGAAGACGTGCGTGCCCCGGGAGAGGTACTCCTTGACGATGTCGTTCTGGGTGGTGCCCTGGAGCTGGGTGATGTCCACCCCCTGCTCCTCGGCGACGACCTGGTAGAGCGCCAGCAGCCACATGGCCGTGGCGTTGATGGTCATCGAGGTGTTCATCTGGTCCAGGGGTATGTCCTGGAACAGCCGGCGCATGTCACCGACGTGCGCCACGGGCACGCCGACCCGGCCCACCTCGCCGCGGGCGAGGATGTGGTCGGAGTCGTAGCCGGTCTGGGTCGGCAGGTCGAACGCGACCGACAGACCCGTCTGGCCCTTGGCGAGGTTGCGCCGGTACAGCTCGTTGGACGCCTCGGCCGTGGAGTGACCGGCGTAGGTGCGCATCAGCCACGGCCGGTCCTTCTGACGATCGGTCATGCGGCGCTCCTCAGATGTTCCGGAAGCGGTTGATGGCGTCGACGTGCTGGGCCCGCTTCTCGTGGTCGCGCACGCCCAGGCCCTCCTCGGGGGCGAGGCAGAGCACGCCGACCTTGCCCTGGTGGGCGTTGCGGTGGACGTCGTGGGCGGCCTGGCCGGTCTCCTCCAGGGCGTACACCTTGGAGAGGGTCGGGTGGATCTTGCCCTTGGCGATGAGGCGGTTGGCCTCCCAGGCCTCGCGGTAGTTGGCGAAGTGGGAGCCGATGATGCGCTTGAGGGACATCCACAGGTAGCGGTTGTCGTACTCGTGCATGTAGCCCGAGGTCGAGGCGCAGGTGGTGATGGTGCCGCCCTTGCGGGTGACGAAGACGCTCGCGCCGAAGGTCTCGCGGCCGGGGTGCTCGAAGACGATGTCGATGTCCTCGCCGCCGGTGAACTCGCGGATGCGCTTGCCGAAGCGCTTCCACTCCTTGGGGTCCTGGGTGCGCTCGTCCTTCCAGAACTTGTACCCCTCGGCGTTGCGGTCGATGATCGCCTCGGCGCCCATCGAGCGGCAGATGTCCGCCTTCTGCTCGCTGGAGACGACGCAGACCGGGTTGGCGCCGCCGGCCAGCGCGAACTGGGTGGCGTAGGAGCCGAGGCCGCCGCTGGCGCCCCAGATGAGCACGTTGTCGCCCTGCTTCATGCCGGCGCCGTTGCGGGAGACCAGCTGGCGGTAGGCGGTGGAGTTGACCAGGCCGGGGGCGGCGGCCTCCTCCCAGCTGAGGTGGTCCGGCTTGGGCATCAGCTGGTTGGACTTGACCAGCGCGATCTCCGCGAGGCCGCCGAAGTTGGTCTCGAAGCCCCAGATGCGCTGCTCGGGGTCGAGCATCGTGTCGTTGTGGCCGTCGGAGGACTCCAGCTCGACCGAGAGGCAGTGCGCGACGACCTCGTCGCCGGGGTGCCAGGAGTTGACGCCGGGGCCGGTGCGCAGCACGACGCCCGCGAGGTCGGAGCCGATGATGTGGTACGGCAGGTCGTGGCGCTTGGCCAGGTCGCTGGTGCGGCCGTAGCGCTCCAGGAAGCCGAAGGTGGACAGCGGCTCGAAGATCGACGTCCACACCGAGTTGTAGTTGACCGAGGAGGCCATGACGGCCACCAGGGCCTCACCCGGGCCCAGCTCCGGCAGCGGCACCTCGTCGAGGTGGATCGACTTGCGCGGGTCCTTGTCGCGGGTTTCGAGGCCCGCGAACATCTCGGTCTCGTCCTTGTGCACGGTGATCGCGCGGTACGACTCGGGGAGCGGCAGGGCGGCGAAGTCGTCCGGCGTGGAGTCGGCCGACTGGATCGCGGCCAGGATGTCCTTCATGGTCACGGTGTTGCCTCCGGCGTCGAGCGCCCTGAGGGAGGGGCGCTGAGGGTTACGTCGGTGCTGCTGAGGGTTGGGTGAGGGGTGCCGTCGGTTCGGCGGGTGTGGTGCTGCGGCGGCGCTTTGTGGCGCGGAGGGTGCCTGTGACGCAGGCGCCGGGCACGCGGGCGATGGCTCGCGGGGACAGCCCGGACACCTTCAACGTATGGCACCGCGTGTCACCCCGCAAGGCACTCGGTGCCAGAACTTGCTCTCAGATGAAATCTTTACGCGACAGATGAGCGATGATCGATCGAACGGTGTTCCCGAGAGGTGGGAAAAGGGGTGTTGACATGCAAAAACGGCCACCCGAAGGGTGGCCGTCGTCACAGTGGGAAAGGTGGGCTCAGTGCTCCTTGAGGGCCTGTTCGATGGTCCGCATGACCTCGTGCAGCGGCGCGTCGGTGCGCGCCACCGTCACCAGCACGTCGCCGTGCACCGAGGCCGAGGCACCCTCCGGACGCTCGCCGGACGCCGTACCGCGCCCCGCGCCGATGCCCGTCCCGAACGTCTTGCGGACGATCGCGAAGGCGTGGTCGAGCTGCGTCTCGACGTCTCCCTGCCCGCCCGCCCGCAGCCAGCGCCGGAGCACGTGGTTGTGCGCGGTGACCACGGCGGACGCGGCCACCTCCGCCAGCAGCGGGTCGTCGTTGGCGTCGTCGTCGTGCGCGTGCTCGTCGAAGTGGCCGAGCAGGTAGCGGGTGAACAGACGCTCGTAGCGGGCCACCGACGCGATCTCCGCCTCACGCAGGGTGGGCACCTCGCGCGTCAGCTTGTAGCGGGCGACCGAGATCTCCGGCCGCGCCGCGTACATCTTCATGACCTCCTTGATGCCGCGGCACACCGTGTCGAGCGGATGCTCGTGCGCCGGCGCCGCGTTGAGGACCGCCTCGGCGCGCACCAGGGTGTCGTCGTGGTCCGGGAAGATCGCCTCTTCCTTGGAGCGGAAGTGGCGGAAGAAGGTGCGTCGGGCGACCCCGGCCTGCGCCGCGATCTCGTCGACGGTGGTCGCCTCGTACCCCTTGGCCGCGAACAGCTCCATGGCCGCCGCCGCCAGTTCCCGGCGCATTTTGAGCCGCTGGGCGGCGGCGCGGCTGCCGGCCGCGCTCTCCGGCGCGTCGGGCGTGGCTGGTGTACGTGAGGACCTGGCGGGCTGGGGCATGACCCGAACGTACTGCATGTGTGCGCAATCATGCGCGTGACCGGGGATCTCCCCGCCCGCGGGGGGCGGGGGAGACCCGGCCGGATCGAGCAGTCCGCCCCAGTCCTCCGGTGACCGGAACCAGTCGCCCGGACGCTCAGCGGCGGGCATGTTCGCGGAAGCCGCGGCCCGTCTTGCGGCCGAGGCAGCCCGCTGCCACCAAGTGCTCCAGCAACGGCGCCGGGGCCAGGCCCGGATCGCGGAACTCGCGGTGCAGGACCTTCTCGATGGCCAGCGAGACGTCCAGGCCGACCACGTCAAGCAGCTCGAAGGGCCCCATCGGGTAGCCGCCGCCCAGCTTCATCGCGGCGTCGATGTCGTCGAGCGTCGCGTAGTGCTCCTGCACCATCTTGACCGCGTTGTTCAAGTACGGGAACAGCAGCGCGTTCACGATGAACCCGGCCCGGTCGCCGCAGTCCACGGCGTGCTTGCGGATCTTCGCGCAGACCTCCCGGACGGTGGCGTGCGTGTCGTCCGCCGTGAGCACCGTGCGGACCACCTCGACCAGCTTCATGGCCGGCGCCGGGTTGAAGAAGTGCATGCCGATCACGTCCTGCGGGCGCGAGGTGGCGCGGGCGCAGGCGACGACGGGCAGCGAGGAGGTGGTGGTGGCCAGCACCGCGCCCGGCTTGCAGACCTTGTCCAGCGTGGCGAACAGCTGCCGCTTCACCTCCAGGTCCTCGGCGACCGCCTCCACCGCCAGGTCGACGTCGGCGAAGTCGTCGTAGGACCCCGTCGGCGTGATCCGCTCCAGCGTCCGCGCGGCGTCCTCGGCGCTCATCCGCCCCTTGTCGACCGAGCGGGCCAGCGACTTGCCGACCCGCGCCCTCGCGGTCTGCGCCTTCTCCGCGCTGCGGGCGGCGAGCACGACCTCGTACCCGGCCTTGGCGAAGACCTCCGCGATGCCGGACGCCATCGTGCCCGACCCGGCGACGCCCACCGCGCGCACCGGGCGGCCGGCCACGGGGGCGGCGTCCGCGCGCGGGGTCAGGGCGTCCGGCACCACGACGGCGCTGCCGGGCGCCTCGTAGGTGTAGAAACCGCGCCCCGCCTTGCGGCCCGTCAGGCCCGCCTCGCTGAGCTGCCTGAGGATCGGGGCGGGTGCGTGCAGCCGGTCGTGGGAGGCGGCGTACATGGCCTCCAGGACCGTGCGCGCGGTGTCCACGCCGACCAGGTCCAGCAGCGCCAGCGGCCCCATCGGCAGACCGCAGCCGAGACGCATCGCGGCGTCGATGTCCTCCCGCGACGCGTAGTTCGCCTCGTACATGGCCGCGGCCTGGTTGAGGTAGCCGAACAGCAGGCCGTCGGCGACGAACCCGGGCCGGTCGCCGACCGCCACCGGCTCCTTGCCGAGGTCCAGGGCGAGGTCGGTGACCGCCGCGACGGCGGCCGGCGCGGTCAGCACCGAGGAGACGACCTCGACCAGCTTCATCGCCGGGGCCGGGTTGAAGAAGTGCAGGCCGAGCACCCGCTCCGGACGGGAGGACTCGGCGGCCAGCCGCGTCACCGACAGGGCGTTGGTGCCGGTCGCCAGGATCGCCTCCGGACGCACGATCCCGTCCAGTTCCCTGAAGACCTGCTGCTTGACCTCGTACGACTCCGGGACCACCTCGATCACCAGGTCGGCGTCGGCCGCCGCGCGCAGGTCGGTGGTGGTGCGGACGCGGGCGAGGGCGTCGGTGCGCTCCTGCTCGGTGAGGCGTCCGCGCTCCACGGCGCGGGCGGTGGACGACTCCAGCGCGGCGAGCGCCTTGGCGGCCTGCGCCTCGCTGACGTCGACGCCGACGACGGCGCGGCCGGCCCGGGCCAGGACCTCGGTGATGCCGGTGCCCATGGTGCCCAGGCCGATGACGGCGATGGTCCGGAGCGGGGACAGAGGGGTGTTGGACAGGGGAGTGGCCATCGCGGGACTCCAGGAATGAGGGTGACGACGGAACACGCCCGGACGCGCCGAGGGGCGCGCCGGATGCGTGAAAGAGGAAGGAGTGCGGAGTGCGGGTGTTGCCGGGCTGGGATCGCACACGCCCGGTGCCGTCGCGGGGGCGTGCACACGCCCGCCCGGCGGCTCTCTCCGACCGGCCCTGTCCCGGGGCCGAGTCGTCCTGCGGTACCCGTGGTACCGAACCGACTGTTCTCCCGGTGGCCGCGTCACCAGACCACCGTGAGGAGTTGCTGCGAGTGGGTGACCCGCTCGTCTGAGATTAACTCGCGGGTAACGAGCGCGCCAGCCCCCTGTGTTCGTGATGTACGTCCCACACGTGGGGCGACCCGCCTAACCTCGGTGTCATGGACGAAGAGTTGCGAGTGCTCACGGAGCGCTTACGGGCCGAGGCGGCGACATCGGGGGTGCCGGGCGCCCCGACGGCCGCCGACCGGCTCGTGGCCACCGGGGACCACGACGAGCTGGCCGCGGTGCTCACCGAGCCCGGACAGCCGCTCTGGGCGCGGGAACTGGCCGCCTTCCGGCTCGGGACGGCGGGCGACCGGCGGGCCTTCGAGTCCCTCGTGCTGCTGCTCAACCACCGGGACCCGCCGCGCTGCGCCGCCGCCGCCCATGCCCTGGCCCGTCTCGGCGACCCCCGCACCGCCCGCGCGGCCGCCGCCCTCGCCACCAACGAACTGCGGGTCGCCTACGCCCTGCACCCGGTGCGGCTGCTGGTCGAGCTGCGGGCCCCCGAGGCCGTCCCCGCCCTGATCACCACGCTGCGCCGCCGGCTGCGCCCGCACGACCCCCACCGGCGGGTCGCGCTCGCCTGCGTCGAGGGCCTGGGCGCCCTCGGCGACGACCGGGCCGGCCCCGTGCTGAACGACGCCCTCGCCCACCCGGCGCTGGCCCAGGCGGCGGTGCGGGCGCTGGCGCGCATCCCGGGTCAGCGGTGAGCGGTCAGCCGTCCAGGTCGGCGGCGTACCGCACCTCGGGCACCTCGACCCCCTCCACCCGGAAGGGCTCCTCGGCGCCGTCGGCGCCGAAGCCCGCCCGTTCGTAGAAGCGCCGGGCGCGGGCGTTGTCCTTGAGCACCCACAGGAGCATCCGCGGGTGCCCGGCCGCCGCGCACCGGCGCACCGACTCCCGGATCAGGGCCTGCCCGATGCCCGCGCCGAGCCGCTCCGGGTCGACGTAGATCGCGTACAACTCGGCGTCCCCGGTCGGCCGTTGCCCGTCCCGGTAGGGGCCGTGGCAGGCCCAGCCCACGACTTCGCCGCTTTCGTCCTCGGCGACCAGGTTCACCACGCCGGCCGGGGCGCCGGCGAACAGGACGCGGCGCCGCTCGGCGTCCCCCGCGGCATCCATGCCGTCCAGGTACACCTGCGGGACCAGGCCCCGGTAGGCGGTCTGCCAGCCCCGGACGCGGATCAGGGCCACCCGGTCGCAGTCGGCGACCGTCATCTCCCGCACCAGCGGCCCGCTCACGGGGTCACCACCGCGAACGCCTCGATCTCCATCAGGAACTCCGGCCGGACCAGCGCGGCCACCTGCACCGCCGAGGCGGCCGGCAGCCGGTCGCCGGGTATGTGCGCGGCGCGCGCGGCACGGATCGCGTCCATGTGGGCCATGTCCGTGACGAAGTACGTCAGTTTCACCACGTCGTCGAAACCGGCGCCGGCCGCCGACAGGCACCGGCGCAGGTTCTCGAAGACCTGGCGGGCCTGGGCCCCGGGGTCGCCCACGCCGACGACCCCGCCGTCCTCGTCCAGGGCGAGCTGACCCGAGACGGCCACGAACCGCCCGGTGCCGAGGACGACATGGGTGTACTGGGTGGCGGGCGCGACGCCGTCGGGTGCGGGGATCCTGGTCAGCTCACTCATGCGCCCATCGTGGACCATGGCACTGACAACGCCCCCGGCGGGCCGCCGCCCGCCGGGGGCGCGGACGGCTAGTGGCGGAAGCCGAGCAGCCTGTGCAGCGTCGAGCCGCGGGCGGACGTCGAAGCCGCCTTGGACTTCAGCGGCTCGGGCTGGGGCAGCGCCGCGCAGACGGCGTCCGGCTCACCCGCGCGCGCCCCGCCCGTGCCGCGCGGCACGGTGCCGTCGGTCAGATATGCGGCCAGGCGCTCGTCCAGGCAGGAGTTCCCGCTCAGCGTGATGCCGTGGTTGCCGCCGCCCTCCTCGACGACGAGGGCGGAGCCGCGCAGCACGCGGTGCGCGGTGACCGCGCCCTCGTACGGGGTGGCCGCGTCGCCGGTCGCCTGGAACAGCAGCGCGGGCGGCAGCTGGCTGTTGGCGACGTCCACCGGCTGCCCCGCGCTCGTGGGCCAGGACGCGCACGGCGCGTTGTACCAGGCGTTGTTCCAGACCATGAACGGCGCCTTCTCGTACAGGCCCCAGTTGTCGTCGCGCCACTCGTCCCAGTCGCGCGGCCAGGCCGCGTCGCGGCACTGCACCGCGGTGTAGACGCTGTAGCCGTTCTCGCCCGCGGCGTCCAGGGCCCCGAAGTTCTCGTACACCTCGACCAGCGGGTCCGTGTCCCCGGACTTCGCGTAGGCGGCGAAGGCCTCGGCCAGATAGGGCCAGTAGCCGTTGTAGTAGCCGCCCGGGATGAAGGTGTCCTCCAGCTCCGACGCGCCGACCCGCCCGCCCGCGGGCTTCTTCGCCAGCGCCGTCCGCATGGCGTACCACCGCTGCTCGATCCGCTCCGGGTCGGTGCCCATCTTGTACGCGGCGTCGTGCTCGGCGATCCACGCCAGGAACGCCCGGTGGCGGTCGTTGAAGGCGAGGTCCTGGTTGAGGTTCGCGTCGTACCAGACGTCGTCAGGGCCGACGACGGAGTCCAGGACCAGGCGCCGCACGCGCGCGGGGTAGAGCTTGGCGTAGACGGCGCCCAGATAGGTGCCGTAGGAGTAGCCGAAGTAGTTGACCCGCTCCGCGCCGAGCGCCGCGCGGATCGCGTCCACGTCCCGGGCGGCACTGACGGTGTCGATGTACGGCAGCACGTCCGCGTACTTGTCGCCGCACGCCTCGGCGAACGCCTCCGCGCGGGCGAGGTTGGCCCGCTCGACGTCGGGCGTGTCGGGCAGCGAGTCGGGGCGCACGGGGTCGAAGTGGCCGGGCCGGCAGTTCAGGGCGGGGCTGCTCTTCCCCACTCCGCGCGGGTCGAAGCCGATGACGTCGTACTGTGCGGCCACCTTCTCCGGCAGCGAGGAGGCCACGAACCCGGCGAGCGTCAGCCCGCTGCCGCCCGGGCCGCCGGGGTTGACCAGCAGGGGGCCCTGGTATGTCGCCGCGGTGTGCGGGACGCGGGACAGCGCGAGCGTGATCTGCCTCCCGCGCGGGCGCGTGTGGTCGAGCGGCACCTCGAGGGACGCGCACTGGAGCGTCGGGTAGTCCTCCGTGGCGCACTTCTTCCACTGGAGCTTCCCGGCGGAGGCGGCGGCCGGGGTCCCGGCGGAGCGCGGCGCGTTCGCCTCGGCGGGGACGGCCGTGACACTTCCCGCGGCGATGACTGCGGCGCCGCACAGCACGGCTGCGCGTTGTCTCATGGCGTCCTCCGGAGACGGCGGGGCTGCGGTCCGCGCGAGTCGCGGTCCTCGCCGGATCGTCCCGGGGAGCGCTCCTGGAGGAACATAATCTGCTCATACGTGACCCAATTGGGCCGGAAGATGCCCTCTAATGCCCTCTGATGGCCTTGAATGAACCTAGATGAGCGAAAGCTGGGTCGGCTCGGTGGCGGCGGTCTCGGTGGCCCCGGCGGGCCGCGCGGGCTCGGGCTCCGCGACCCGCCGCGGCATCCCCTCGCGCGTGGGTCCGATGCCGTACTCGCGGGCCAGATCGTGCACCTGGCGCGTGATCCGGCGCTGGTACCACTTCGGGGCGTAGGCGCCCTCCGCGTACAGCCGCTCGTACCGGCGCACCAGGTGCGGGTGGTGCCGGGCGAGCCAGGCCATGAACCACTCCCGGGCGCCCGGCCGCAGATGCAGCACCAGGGGCGTCACCGAGGTGGCCCCGGCGGCGGCGATCGCCCGCACGGTCGCGCGCAGTTGGGCCGGTTCGTCGCCGAGGAAGGGAATCACCGGCGCCATCAGGACACCGCAGCCGATGCCGTGCTCGCCGAGGGTCCGCACGACTTCCAGCCGGCGTTCCGGGGCGGGCGTGCCGGGCTCCACGGTGCGCCACAGCTCCGCGTCGGTGAAGCCGACCGAGACCGAGATCCCCACGTCCGTCACCCGGGCGGCGCGCGTCAGCAGGTCCAGGTCGCGCAGGATCAGGGTGCCCTTGGTCAGGATGGAGAAGGGGTTCGCCCGCTCGGTGAGCGCCTCGATGATGCCGGGCATCAGCCGGTAGCGGCCCTCGGCGCGCTGGTAGCAGTCGACGTTCGTGCCCATCGCGACGTGCTCGCCCTGCCAGCGGCGCGAGGCCAGCTGCCGGCGGAGCAGCTCTGGCGCGTTCACCTTGACGACGATCTGCGAGTCGAAGCCGAGTCCGGTGTCGAGGTCCAGGTAGCTGTGCGTCTTCCTCGCGAAGCAGTAGACGCACGCGTGCGTGCAACCCCGGTAGGGGTTCACGGTCCACTCGAACGGCATGCGCGAGGCCCCCGGCACGCGGTTGAGGATCGAGCGGGCCCGGACCTCGTGGAAGGTGACGCCGCGGAACTCGGGCGTGTCGAAGGTGCGGGTGGTCACCGCGTCCGCGCCGAACAGCGCGGGGTCGGCCGCTCGGGCGTGGTCGGAGTCGGTGAGGTTCTCCCAGCGCATGGACGCCTCCTCGGTAGCACTGGCCACACAATAGAACACTTGTTCCCTTGATCGTGCGGACCAGTCGCGCGGGACTGCTTCACGCCCCCCGATTTGGTGGCCGGGCGGCGGGGTGATTGGCTTGCCCCGACCCCGAGAACCAGGCCCTGGAGGGACCCGATGGCGCAGGTCGAGGCGGAGACGGAGCGGATCGTCGCGGCGGACGCGGAGACGGTGTTCGACACCCTCGCCGACTACAGCGGCACCCGCGAGAAGCTGCTCCCCGAGCACTTCAGCGAGTACGAGGTCCGGGAGGGCGGCGACGGCGAGGGCACCCTCGTGCACTGGAAGCTCCAGGCCACCAGCAAGCGCGTCCGCGACTGCCTGCTGGAGGTCACCGAGCCGACCGACGGCGAGCTGGTCGAGAAGGACCGCAACTCCTCCATGGTCACCACCTGGCGGGTCACCCCCGCGGGCGAGGGCAAGTCCCGGGTCGTGGTCGTCACCACCTGGCAGGGCGCCGGCGGCGTCGGCGGCTTCTTCGAGAAGACCTTCGCGCCCAAGGGCCTCGCCCGGATCTACGACGCGATGCTCACCAGGCTCGCCGCCGAGGTCGAGAAGCAGTAGTCCCGGCCGGCCGCCCGGAAGCGGCCAAACGGCAAGCCGGGGGCGGTCGTTGGCCGCCTCACCGGTTCGAGTGATCTCCGGTCGAACCGGCCGCGTTTCCGTAACTCGTCGCACTTGTTCGCAGTTGTCGCCTCAGGCGGCAATTCTGAGCAGGTGTGACGAGGGGAGCGGGACGTGGGCGGGATCACTCTGGTGCAGGACGAGCCGGTCACCGCACCCCAGGCGCCACCGCTGCCACCCACGCCCGATCCGGAGCCGGACGCGGCGCTGAGCCCGCGCCGGGTGCGTCTGGTCTTCGTCGGACTCATGCTCGCGCTGCTGCTCGCCGCGCTGGAGCAGATGATCGTCGCCACGGCGCTGCCGAAGATCGTCGGCGAGCTGCACGGCCTGGACAAGATGTCCTGGGCGATCACCGCCTACCTGCTCACCTCCACCGTCGGCCTGCCGATCTACGGCAAGCTCGGCGACCTCTTCGGCCGCAAGGGCGTCTTCCAGTTCGCCATCCTGGTCTTCGTCATCGGCTCCGCACTGGCCGGCCGCGCCCAGACCATGGACCAGCTGATCGCCTTCCGCGCGGTCCAGGGCGTCGGCGCGGGCGGCCTGATGATCGGCGTGCAGGCGATCATCGCGGACATCGTCCCGCCCCGCGAGCGCGGCCGGTTCATGGGCCTGATCGGCGCCGCCTTCGGACTCGCCTCGGTCGCCGGCCCGCTGCTCGGCGGCTACTTCACCGACCACCTCTCCTGGCGCTGGTGCTTCTACATCAACGTGCCCTTCGGCCTGGTCACCATGGCCGTCGTCGCCGTCGTCCTGAAGCTGCCCAGGCCACGGGTCAAGCCGCGCCTCGACATCCTCGGCGCCCTGCTCCTCGCCGCCGCCTCCACCTGCCTGGTCCTGCTCACCAGCTGGGGCGGCACCGAGTACGCGTGGGGCTCGGAGGTCATCCTCGGCCTCGCCGCCGGAGCGGCCGGGTCCACCCTCCTCTTCCTGGTCGCCGAGCGCTTCGCGCCCGAACCGCTCATCCCGCTGCGGCTGTTCCGGGACTCCGTCTTCAACGTCACCGCCCTGGTCGGCCTCGTCATCGGCGTCGCCCTGTTCGGCGCCGCCAGCTACCTGCCGACCTTCCTGCAGATGGTCGACGGCGCCAGCGCCACCGAGTCCGGCCTGCTGATGCTGCCCATGATGGGCGGCATCGTCGTCGCCTCGATCGTCTCCGGACAGCTCATCAGCCGCACCGGGCACTACCGCTCCCACCCGATCCTCGGCAGCGCCCTGTCCGTCGTCGGCATGTGGCTGCTCTCCCGCCTCGACGCCGACACCCCCCGGCTGCACTACAGCCTCTGGATGGCCGTCCTCGGCGCCGGCATCGGCATGGTGATGCCCGTGCTGGTCCTCGCCGTGCAGAACTCCGTACGCCCCGCCGACCTCGGCACCGCCACCAGCGCCAACAACTACTTCCGGCAGATCGGCGGCAGCGTCGGCGCCGCCATCTTCGGCACCCTCTTCGCCGACCGGCTGACCGACGCCCTGGCCGACCGGATCCCCGCCGAGGCGGGCGCCGGGCTGCCCGACGCCGAGGCCATCACCCCCCAGCTCGTCCACTCCCTGCCCCCGGCACTGCGCGACGCCTACATCGAGGCCTATGCAGACGCCATGCCGCGGATCTTCCTCTACCTGGTGCCGGTGCTCGTCCTCGGACTGCTCATCGCCCTCTTCCTCAAGGAGAAACCACTGGTGTCCCACAACGCCCCCGTCACCGACCCGGAGACCGCGCAGCCCACCGTCCAGGTCCCACAGGCCCGGTCGCAGCACGCCGCCGGGATCGCCGTCTGCGGCACCGTGCAGCACCCCGACGGCACCGTCGTGCCCCGCGCGGCGCTCACCCTCATCGACGTCGGCGGACAGCAGATCGGCCGGGGCGCCAGCGGCGACGACGGACGCTACGCCCTCGCCACGCCCGGCTCCGGGGCGTACGTCCTGATCGCCGCGGCCGGCGGCCACCAGCCGCAGGCGGTGTCCGTGACCGTCGGTGAACGCCCGGTCGAACTGGACGTGGTCCTCGGCGGCGCCGGGCGCCTGGCCGGCGCGGTGTTCACCGCCGACGGCACCCCGGTGCGCGAGGCGATCGTCACCCTCACCAACGTCCACGGCGAGGTCGTCGCCACCACCCGCAGCGGACGCGAGGGCGGCTACGTCATCACCGAGCTGGTGGCCGGCGAGTACACCCTCGCCGCCAGCGCCCCCGCCTTCCGCCCGGCCGCGCTGCCCGTCAGCGTCCAGGCCGCCCGCGAGACCCGCCAGGACGTCGAGCTGGCCGGCGGCGCCGTGCTGCGCGGCACCGTGCGGGCCAGTGGCGGACGGGCGGTGGAGGACGCGCGCGTGACACTTCTCGACGCGGCGGGCAACGTCGTCGACACCCTGACCACGGGCCCCGACGGCACCTTCCGGTTCGTCGACCTGTCGTCCGGCGAGTACACCGTCATCGCCGCCGGATACCCGCCCGTCGCCACCGTCCTCCAGGTGGCCGGCGGCGGCCGCACGGAGCGCGACCTGCAACTCGGACACGAGGACTGAGACGCCCACCGGCGCGCGGGCGCGCGCGCCGGTGCGTCTGCGCGCCACCAATTCCCCCGTTGCCGCACATGGTCACCGGGCACCGCCGTACGGTGGTGACGGCGACACAGATCTTGCGGAGCCGTGGGCAGAGAGGGCCTGACGCCATGGACCATGGCACCGAGCGGGACACACATCCCGGCCGCCCGGCCGGACGCGGCGCCGTGCCGCCCGATCCCGTGACCGGCCGTGTCCCGCTGGCCGTCGTCGTGGTGGACCGCGACGGACTGGTCTCCCACTGGAGCCGCGGCGCACGGCGGCTGTTCCGCCTGCCCAAGGAGGAGGCGATCGGGCGGCCCGCACCCGACCTGCTGCCCGTCTCCGGCGTACTTCCCGGGGCCGGCACCGAGGACGGCCCGGCGTACGACGCGTACGCCGACTACGACGGTCTCGGACCCGGCCTGGAGTCCTCCCTCGACGGACGGCTGTCCTACCCGGCGGCGGGCCGCGCCCGGCTGACCGTGCCCGCCGACCGGCGTGTCGACGTCCTCTGGTGGGCGTACCCCCTGGTGGGGCCGGGCCCGGAGCGACTGCTGGTGCTCGCCGCCGACGCGGACGGGCTGCGGCGGGACTACGGCGACGGTGACGCCCCGGCGGCCACGGTGGAGCGGATCGCGCCCGCTTTCGCGCTGCACACCGACTTCCCCGGCGCCGAGGAACTCGCCCGCCGCCTCCCCGAGATCCTGCCCAGCATGAGCGTCGGCGAAAGCGCCCGCATCGTCGCGCAGGTCCTCGAACTGGGCTACCCCGTGCTGGAGTTCAGCCAGAACGACCGGGTGCCGGTCACCCCCGACTGGGGCGTGCCCCGGCGGGCGGAACGCAGGGCGCGCCGCGAGCGCGCCGCCCGGGCGCTGGCCGCCGGCGAACCGGTGCCGGACGACCTGCGCGACGAGGCGGAGGACCTGGAGTACGCCGCCGTACGCGAACGCCTGGAGTTCCTCAACGAGGTCAGCGGCGCGATCGGCACCTCGCTCGACCTCTCGCGGACCATCGTCGAGGTCAGCAGGGCGGTCGTCCCGCGCTTCACCGACGTCGCCGGCACCTACCTGCGCGAACAGGTCGTCGCCGGCGAGGGCTTCCCCGACGGCGTGCCGGACACGACGACGATGTGGCACCGGGTCGCCCTGGAGCACACCGACGAACCCGGCCGCTGGGACGACGTCGTACCGGTCGGCGAGGCCATGCCGTTCCCGGCGCACACCCCCTTCTTCCAGTGCATGACCAGCGGCGAACCGGTCCTGGTGCCGCGCATCACGGAGGAGATGGGCCACGCCATCGCCTCGCAGTTCGAGAAGCGGGACATCCGGCCGCTCATCACGGGCCGCTCGATGCTGCTGGTGCCGCTGAAGGCACGCCAGGTCGTCCTCGGCTTCATGATCCTGCTCCGGCACCCGGAGCGGGCCGTCTTCAACGACATGGACCGGGTCACCGGCGCCGAACTGGCCGCCCGCGCGGGGCTCGTGCTCGACAACGCGCGCATGTACACGTACCAGGAGAACGTCGCCGAGACGCTCCAGGACAGCATGCTGCCGCACATCCCCGAGCGCATGGCCGGCTGCGACATCGCCACCCGCTACCTGCCCGGCACCCTCCTCGGCCGCGTCGGCGGCGACTGGTTCGACTCGGTCAAGCTGCCCGGCGCGCGTACCGCCCTCGTCGTCGGCGACGTGATGGGCCACGGTCTCAACTCGGCTGCGATGATGGGCCAGTTGCGCACCGCCGTCCAGACCATGGCCGGCCTCGACCTGCCGCCCGCCCAACTGCTGCGCAACCTCGACGACCTCGCCCAGCGGCTCGGCGACACCCACCTCGCGACCTGCCTGTACGCCGTCTACGACCCCATCGCCGGGGAACTCCACCTCGCCAACGCCGGGCACATCCCGCCGGTCCTGGTCCGCGCCGAGGACGGCGCCAGCGAGCTGATCGAGCTGCCCACCGGGGCGCCGATCGGCGTCGGAGGAGTGCCCTTCGAGTCGGTACGGGTGCCGGTGGCGCCCGGCGACCGGCTGGTGATGTGCACCGACGGGCTGGTGGAGATGCGGGGCGAGGACATCGGCGTCGGCCTCGCCACCCTGTGCGAGTCCGCCGCCCACCCCGCCGCGTCCATGGACGACGCCTGCGACACCATCATCCGCGCACTGGGCGCCCGCGGCGGCCGCAAGGACGACGTCGCCCTGCTGATGGCGAGGCTCAACGGCATCGAGCCCGACGCGGTCGCCGAGTGGCGCCTCGCCCGCGACCCCTCCGAGGTCGGGCGGGCCCGCGCCGCGGTCCGGGAGCAGCTCCACGACTGGGGCCTGCCGAGGCAGGCCGACGCCGCCGGCCTGATGGTCAGCGAACTCGTCACCAACGCCGTACGGCACTCCCACGCCCGCCCCGTCGAACTGCGCCTGGTGCGGGCGGACACGCTGCTGTGCGAGGTGGACGACGACGACCACGAACTGCCGGCGCTGAGGACCGCGGGGCCGGACGACGAGACGGGACGGGGCCTGCGCGTCGTCAGCACCCTCGCCCGCGAGTGGGGCGCGAGCCGCACGAGGACCGGCAAGACCGTCTGGTTCGAACTCACCCTGCCCCGGCGCTGATCGACGGAGTTCGCACGTCCGGTGAAGGAATCCGCCGGACGCTTGTGGCCGTGCGCGGAGCGCGATACACCGTACGAACCCGTCGCTCTCGACGGGCCGTACGTCGTCGCACCTGGGGAGACGGGCATGAGCGTGACGAGTCGGTACCGGGCAGCCTGGGAGAGCTTCTGGACCGAGGCACCCGGGAGCCAGGGGGCGGTGTTCTGGGACGCGGAGCCGGTGCTCACGGCAGGCCGCCACCTCGCGTACTTCGAGCCCCACCTGACCGACCCCGCCCTGCCGCTGATCGACCTCGGCTGCGGCAACGGCACCCAGACCCGCTACTTCGCCGAACGCTTCGGGCACGTCGTCGGCGCCGACCTCTCCGCCGCCGCCCTCGACCACGCCCGCCGCGCCGACCCCGAGGGCCGGGCGGCGTACCGGCAGCTGGACGCCGCCGACAAGGCCGAGGCGGAGACGCTGCACGCGGAGCTGGGCGACGCCAACCTCTACGTGCGCGGCGTCCTGCACCAGTGCGAGCCCGACGACCGGCAGCCCCTCGCCGACGCCCTGGCCGCCCTCCTCGGCGCCCGCGGCCGCGCCTTCCTGGTGGAGCCCGCGCAGGCGGCCCGCACCGTCCTCGCGGAGCTGGCCCAGGGCCCCGACGGCCCGCCCGCCAAGCTCGCCCCCGTCCTCCGCCACGGCCTCACCCCCGGCGCGATCCCCGACGAGGCGGTACCGGAGCACCTTCGCACCGCGGGCCTCGCCGTCCTGGCGTCCGGCGAACTCCCCCTGATCACCACGGAGTACACGCCGGACGGAGCCCGCGTCGAGCTGCCTTCCACGTGGGTGGTGGCGGGAGCCCGGGCGGTGTAGCGGGTCGGGCCGTGGCCCGGAGGCGGGTCAGCGCAGTCCGGCGAAGAGGTCCTTCTCCGGGAGGGACGCGCCGGTGGTGTCCCGGACGCGTACGAAGGTCTCCGTGCCCATCAGCTCGCCGAACGTCTCCTTGCCCATCCTGAGGAAGAAGATGTTCTCGCCCTGACTGGCGTGCGCGGCCAGCGCGTCGAACTTCTGGTCACTGAACGCGGTCGTGTCCACCCACGTGGTGACCTCGTCGTCGGGCAGGCCGATCTCGGCCATCGCGGCGGCCTCGGCGGGGTCCGGCTCCGGTGCGCCCTCCTGGTGCTCGCTCATCAGCTCGCCGAAGCGCCGCATCGTCGAGTGGGGCATCGTCGTCCAGTACACCTTCGGAGCCTGCCCGGTCATCTCCAGCGCCGCCATGGTGATGCGGTGCGCCTGGATGTGGTCGGGGTGGCCGTAGAAGCCGTTCTCGTCGTAGGTGACGACCACGTCGGGCCGGTAGTGCCGCATGAGCTCCGCGAGCCGGGCGGCGCCCTCCTCCACCGGCGTGCGCCAGAAGGAGCCGGGGGCGTCGTTGCTCGGCCAGCCCACCATCCCCGAGTCGGCGTAGTCCAGCGTCTCCAGATCGCTGATCTTGAGGGCCGCGCAGCTGGCCTCGAGTTCCTGGCGGCGCATCCGGGCGACGGCCGCCGGATCGTGCCCGGCGTCGCCGGGCTTGACACCTCCCGGTCCGTCACCGCAACCGCCGTCGGTACAGGTCACCAGAACCGTGCGGATTCCCTCGGCCGCGTACCGCGCGAGGATCCCGCCCGTTCCGGTGGCCTCGTCGTCGGGGTGGGCGTGCACGGCCATGAGCGTCAGGGGCCGGTCGGTCATGAAGCAGTCCTCCTGCGTACGTACGTCTCGTTCCGGGTGCGCGGTGCCCCGGTCTCTCCGCCGGATCCAACCGCGAGGGTCGGTCCCGCTGTTCCCGATACCGCCGTCCGGCCGCGAGACGGCCGGAAGCGGCCGCCCGAGTGGTATGGACCAGTGGCTGTCGTGTGGCCCCTGGCCAGCGTATTCGGCGGCATGTAGCGTCCTCCGCATGAAGATCCTCATCAGCGCCGACATGGAAGGCGCCACCGGCGTCACCTGGCCGGCCGACGTGCTGCCGGGGACGCCGCAGTGGGAGCGGTGCCGGTCGATGTTCACCTCCGACGTGAACGCGGCCGTGCTCGGGTTCCTCGACGGCGGCGCCGACGAGGTGCTGGTCAACGAGGCGCACTGGAGCATGCGCAACCTGCTTCTGGAGCGGCTCGACGAGCGGACCCAGATGCTCACCGGGCGGCACAAGACGCTGTCCATGGTCGAGGGCGTCCAGCACGGGGACGTGGACGGCATCGCGTTCATCGGGTACCACACGGGCGCCGGCATGGAGGGCGTCCTCGCGCACACCTACCTCGCCAACCAGATCACCGGCGTCTGGCTGAACGACGTACGGGCCAGTGAGGGTCTGCTCAACGCGCACGTCGTCGCCGAGTACGGGGTGCCGGTCGTGCTGGTCACCGGGGACGACCTGGCCTGCGAGGACGCGCTGGGCTACGCGCCCGAGGCGCGGAAGGTCGCGGTCAAGGACCATGTGTCGCGGTACGCGGCCGTGTGCCGTACGCCCGCCAGGACCGCCGCCGACATCCGCGCGGCCGCCAAGGAGGCGACCTCGCTCGCGGTGCGCTACGAGCCGGTGCGCGGCGGGCCGTTCACCGTCGCCCTGGAGTTCGACGCCGAGCACCTGGCGGCGGCCGCGACCGTGGTGCCGGGTGTGGCGCAGGTCGGGGAGCGGAAGGTGGCGTACACCCACGACACCATGTTCGAGACGATCAGGACCTTCAAGGCGGTCACCACGATCGTCTCGGCGGCGGTGGAGGAGCAGTATGGCTGAGCACACGGGGACGGACGCGGAGGCGCTGGACGAGGTCGTCCGGTTCACCTCCGAGCTGATCCGGATCGACACCACCAACCGGGGCGGCGGCGACTGCCAGGAGCGGCCGGCCGCCGAGTACGCCGCCGCGCGCCTCGCCGAGGCCGGGATCGAGCCCACGCTGCTGGAGCGCACCAAGGGCCGCACCAACGTCGTGGCCCGCATCGAGGGCACCGACCCGTCGGCCGACGCGCTGCTCGTCCACGGTCACCTGGACGTGGTGCCCGCCGAGGCCGCCGACTGGAGCGTGCACCCCTTCTCCGGCGAGATCCGCGACGGAGTCGTCTGGGGGCGCGGCGCGGTCGACATGAAGAACATGGACGCGATGATCCTCGCCGTCGTGCGCGGCTGGGCCCGCGCGGGGGTGCGGCCGCGGCGCGACATCGTGCTCGCCTTCACCGCGGACGAGGAGGCCAGCGCCGAGGACGGCTCCGGCTTCCTCGCCGACCGGCACGCCCCGCTGTTCGAGGGCTGCACCGAGGGCGTCAGCGAGTCCGGGGCGTTCACGTTCCACGACGGGGCGGGGCGGCAGTTCTATCCCATCGCCGCCGGTGAGCGGGGGACCGGCTGGCTCAAGCTCACGGCCCGCGGGCGCGCCGGGCACGGCTCCAAGGTGAACAGGGAGAACGCGGTCACCCGGCTCGCCGCCGCCATCACCCGCATCGGCGACCACGAGTGGCCGCTTCGGCTGACCCCCACCGTGCGCGCCGCCCTGACCGAGATCGCCGCCGTCTACGGCATCGAGGACGACCTGAGCGACGTCGACGCGCTGCTGGACAAGCTCGGGCCCGCCGCCAAGCTCGTCGAGGCCACCGTCCGCAACAGCAGCAACCCGACCATGCTGGACGCCGGGTACAAACTGAACGTCATCCCGGGCGAGGCCGTCGCGCACGTCGACGGGCGGTTCCTGCCCGGCGGCGAGGAGGAGTTCCGCGCCACCCTCGACCGGCTCACCGGGCCGCACGTGGACTGGGAGTTCGCGCACCGCGAGGTCGCCCTCCAGGCGCCGGTGGACTCGCCGACGTACGCCCGGATGCGCGCCGCCGTCGAGGAGTTCGCGCCGGAGGGGCACGTGGTGCCGTACTGCATGTCCGGCGGCACGGACGCCAAGCAGTTCTCGCGGCTCGGCATCACCGGCTACGGCTTCGCGCCGCTGAAGCTGCCCGAGGGCTTCGACTACCAGGCCCTCTTCCACGGCGTGGACGAACGCGTCCCCGTCGAGGCGCTGCACTTCGGCGTCCGGGTCCTGGACCGGTTCCTGCGCGCGGCCTAGCGCCGTTCCGACCGAGCGGCTCAAGGAGAAGGAGAGTGGGGGAGTCAGTGCGGACTCTTGCGTACGGGGCATGGCCCTCGCCCATCGACGCGGCGCTCGCCGCCGCGCACGACGGGCGCCCCGACGACGTGGGCTTCGTCGGCGACGAGGTGTGGTGGACCGCGCCCCGGCCCACCGAGGGCGGGCGGCGCGCGCTGGTGCGGCGGCACCCCGACGGCACCGAGGAGCCGGTGCTGCCCCCGCCGTGGAACGTGCGCAGCCGCGTCATCGAGTACGGCGGCCGGCCGTGGGCCGCGGTCACCACCGACGCCGGTCCGCTGGTGGTCTTCGTGGACTTCGCCGACCAGCGGCTGTACGCCTATCGGCCGGGAGGTGCCGAGCCGCGTCCGCTGACTCCGGTCTCCCCGGTCGGCGGCGGCCTGCGCTGGGTCGAGCCGCAGGTGCGCCCCGAGCGCGGCGAGGTGTGGTGCGTCCTGGAGGAGTTCACCGGCGACGGGCCCACCGACGTGCGCCGCCTCCCGGTCGCGGTGCCGCTGGACGGTTCGGCCGCCGACGACCGGGACCGGCTCCGCGAACTCACCGGCGCACGGCACCGCTTCGTCACCGGCCCCCGCGTCTCGCCCGACGGGCGGCGCGCGGCCTGGCTCGCCTGGGACCACCCGCGCATGCCCTGGGACGGCACCGAGCTGATCGTCGCCGACATCGGCCCCGACGGCACCTTCCGGGACGCACGGACCGCCGCCGGCGGCCCCGAGGAGTCGGTCACCCAGGTGGACTGGGCCCCGGACGGCGCCCTGCTGTACGCCTCCGACCGCACCGGCTGGTGGAACCTCTACCGCGACGGATCGCCGCTGTGCGCCCGCGACGAGGAGTTCGGCGGGCCGCTGTGGAAGTTCGGCCAGCGCTGGTTCGCGCCCCTGGACAGCGGACTGATCGCCGTCCTGCACGGCCGGGGCGCGGCCGTTCTCGGGATACTCGCCCCGGAGACCGGCGAGGTCGTCGACGCGGCCGGCCCCTGGACCGAGTTCGCGCCCACCCTGGCCGCGCAGGGCGAGCGAAGCGAGATGGGGGTCCCCCCGCCCGGAGGGTGGGGGAGGGTCGCGGGCGTCGGCGCGAGCCCGCACAGCGGCTACGAGGTCGTCGAGCTGGACACCCGCACCGGCCGCGCCCGTGCGATCGGCTCGCTCCACGAAGATGTCGTGGACCCGGCGTACTACCCCCGGCCAAAGATCCGCACCTTCACGGGTCCGGACGGCCGCGACATCCACGCGCACCTCTACCCGCCGCACCACCCCGGCTGCCGCGCTCCGGAGGGCACCCTGCCGCCGTACGTCATCTGGGCGCACGGCGGTCCCACCACCCGCTCCCCGCTCGTCCTCGACCTGGAGATCGCCTACTTCACCTCCCGCGGCATCGGCGTCGCCGAGGTCAACTACGGCGGCTCCAGCGGGCACGGCCGGGAGTATCGCAACCGGCTGCGCGAGCAGTGGGGCGTGGTCGACGTCGAGGACTGCGCGGCCGTCGCCCTGGCCCTCGCCGAGGAGGGCACCGCCGACCGGCGGCGGCTCGCGGTGCGCGGCGGCAGTGCGGGGGGCTGGACCTCCGCGGCCTCACTGGCCACCACCGACGTCTACGCCTGCGGCACGGTCATCTACCCGATCCTCGACCTGACCGGCTGGGGCACGGGGGAGACCCACGACTTCGAGTCCCAGTACCTGGAGAGCCTGATCGGCCCGTACGCCGAGGTCCCCGGCCGGTACGCCGAACGGTCGCCCGCCGAGCACGCCGACCGGGTCACCGCCCCGTTCCTGCTCCTCCAGGGCCTCGACGACGTGATCTGCCCGCCCGTGCAGTGCGAGCGGTTCCTCGCCCGCATGGCCGGCCGCGGAGTGCCGCACGCCTACCTCACCTTCGAGGGCGAGGGGCACGGCTTCCGCCGGGCGGAGACCATGGTGCGCGCCCTGGAGGCCGAACTCTCCCTCTACGCGCAGGTCTTCGGGCTGGACCCGCAGGGCATCCCCGCCCTGGAGCTGACCCGGTGAGCGGCGCCGCGGTGGAACTGACCCGGCCTGACCGGCTCGCCCCCGGCGCCCGGGTGGCCGTCGTCGCGCCCAGCGGGCCGGTGCCCGAGGAGCGGCTCCAGGCCGGCCTGGACGTCCTGCGCGGCTGGGACCTCGACCCGGTCGTGGCCCCGCACGTCCTGGACCGGCACGGCACCTTCGACTACCTCGCGGGCACCGACACCGACCGGGCCGCCGACCTCCAGGCCGCCTGGTGCGACCCTTCCGTGGACGCCGTGCTGTGCGCCCGCGGCGGGTACGGCGTCCAGCGCATGGCCGACCTGCTCGACTGGGAGGCGATGCGCGCGGCCGGGCCGAAGGTGTTCGTCGGCTTCAGCGACATCACTGCCCTGCACGAGGCGTTCGCGACCCGCCTCGGGCTGGTCACCCTGCACGGTCCGATGGCCGCGGGGGTCGACTTCATCAAGAACGCGCGGGCGCAGGAGCACCTGAGAGCCAGCCTGTTCGCCCCCGACACCGTCCGGGTGATCGCGTCCGGCGGCTCCCCGATGGTCCCCGGCCGGGCGCGGGGCGTCACCCTCGGCGGCTGCCTCGCCCTGCTCGCCGCCGAACTGGGCAGCCCGCACGCCCGGCCCTCCGCGCGCGGCGGGCTGCTGTGCCTGGAGGACGTGGGCGAGGAGACGTACCGCATCGACCGCTACCTCACCCAGCTGCTCCGCGCGGGCTGGCTGGACGGGGTCGCCGGGGTGCTGCTGGGCTCCTGGCAGGAGTGCGAGCCCTACGAGCGGCTGCGGCCCCTGCTGGCCGACCGGCTCGGCGGCCTCGGCGTCCCGGTCGTCGAGCACTTCGGGTTCGGGCACTGCGAGGGGGCGCTGACCGTCCCCTTCGGCGTGACGGCGGAACTCGACGCGGACGCGGGCACCCTGACCCTGGAGCGGCCCGCGCTGCGCTGACGCCGGTCAGCGCACCGTGTGTTTCATTCGCTCAGTCCTGCCAGTCGGGATCCGAAACGGGCGATGAGCGAGGTGCTCCGGGAGTGCCGGCTCTCCTCCCAGCGGTCGGCCACGCCGAAGAGCCGGTACATGCCGTGGACGCCGGCCCAGCGCAGCGGCTCGGGTTCCCAGCGCCCGGAGTAGTGGTCGTTCCACGGCAGCCGGGTCAGCGCGGTGTCGCGGTGCCCGGCCCGGTCGAGCAGGGTCCGGGCGGCCAGCCGGGTGGCCGTCACACCGTGCCCGGCGTAGCCGCGTGCGACGCCGATCCTCGTGGCCCGGTCGAAGGTGATGCCGGCGCACCAGTCGCGCGTGACGCCGATGGAACCGCGCCAGGCGTGCTCGACGGAGAACGGCGTGTCCGGGAAGAACAGGCGGAGCCGGTCGCTGAGCGTCCGTACGGTGCGGGCGTCCACCCGTCCCTCGCCGGGGGTGCCGGAGTTGAAGGCGTACGGCGTGCCGCGGCCGCCGATGGCGATGCGGTCGTCGGCGGTGCGCTGTGCGTAGACGAAGGTGTGCGCCGCGTCGCCGAGGCACTCGCGGCCGTCCCAGCCGATGCGCTGCCAGACGTCCTCGGGCAGTCGGTTGGTGACGACCATGGAGGAGTTGACCGGGATGACGTCGCGCGCGCCCAGGCCGCGGGCGTCGCTGTCGATCTGTCCGGAGTAGGCCTCGACGCAGGCCAGGACGGTTCCGGCACGCACGGTGCCGCGCGATGTGGTGACGACGCCGGGGGCGATGCGGGTCGCACGGGTGTCCTCGCAGATCCGCACGCCCTTGGCCCGTACGACGGTCGCGAGGCCGTGGACGAGCTTGGCCGGGTCGATCCGGACGGTGCTGCGGGTGAGCAGGCCACCCAGGGCCGGCTGGACGGCGATCCGCTTCCTGACGGCCTCCGCGTCGAGCAGCTCCAGGTCCCGCGCGGGGTATCCGTGGGACAGGTCAGCGGCGTAGGTCGTCTCCAGGCGCTTCATCGCCGCGGGCGTGGTGGCCACCCGCAGGTGCCCTCCCCGGTGCTGGTCGGCCTCGATGCCCTCCTGTTCGAGGATGCGCAGGGTGTCGTCGACGCACCGGTGCATCTCCTCCTGGAAGGAGACGACGGCCGCGGCTCCGTCGCGTCCCCGCCTGCGGGCGGCCTTGGCGTAGACGGCCCGGTTGCCGGGGATAAGGGGGGAGAGCCAGCCGCCGTTGCGCCCGGAGGCGCCGTAGCCGACCTCCTTGGCCTCGACGACGGTGATCCGCGCCTCTGGGCGTTCCGCGATCGCGTGGTAGGCGGCCCACAGCCCGGTGAGACCACCGCCCACGATGACGAGGTCCTGCTCCCGGCCGGGCAGGTCCGCCGTCGTGCGGTGGGCCCCGGGGTCCAGGTCCGCGGCGGCGCGGGCCGCCGTCATCCAGTGCGAGATCTGACCGTTGCGGTACGGAGTCATGGGCGAGTCCCGGGGGTGAGGTGCTGGGTCGGTGCGTGGTGCGACGGTGCGGAGGCTCAGTAGGTGGGTGGCGCCATGGCCCACAGGACCCGGGCCTCGTCCACGCCCGTGGTCTCGGCGACGCGGTGCGGGTCGCTGCTGCGGTAGTGAACGGAGTCCAGGGCCGACAGCCGGTGGAGCTGGTCGCGGATCTGCACTTCCACCTCGCCGGAGAGGACCAGGAGGATCTCCTCGGAGCTGCCGTGCGTGTAGGGCTCCACGCCGGTGGACCCGCCCGGGGCGAAGTGGCCGAGGAGCACCTCGAGGTGGTCGAAGGACGACGGGGTCAGCTTGATCTTCGTGGCACCCTCGCCGAACGACATGCCGTGGGCGTCGCGGAAGCGCAGTACCGGGTTGGCCGCGGTGCCGCCCGCGGCGAAGAGGTCGCCGACGTTGAGTTTGAGTACCTCGCACAGCCGCTGGAGGGTGCGCACGCTGGCGTTGGCCTGGTCCCGTTCGACCTGGGACAGGTGGCCCTCGGTGACTCCGGACCGGTCCGCCACATCCTTGAGGGTCAGGTGGAGGGCCCTTCTGCGGCGGCGCAGACGTCCGCCGATGCCGCCCGCGGGGCCGGGGTGATCGTTCGCCATGGGACGGCAACCTAACAATGGTTCGCCGACAGCACAACGAACGTTGGCGCCATCAAAGAAATCTTTGATGGCGTCGGTCCCTCTAGGCTGACCCCATGCCGCACACCCCGTCCCGCCACCTCGCCGAGGGCCCTCGCGTGGGCATACGCCACTTCACCTACGCGGACGCCGCCGAGTTCACCGCCCGGGCCCGGGAGAGCAAGGACCTGCACCATCCCTGGCTCTTCCCGCCGGACAGCCCCCAGGCGTACGACGCCTACGCGTCCCGCCTGATCGAGGACCCCACCAAGGCCGGGTTCCTGATCTGCGAGAAGGACCGGGCGGGCGGTTCCGGCGACGGCGGGGCCATCGCCGGGTTCGTCAACATCAACAACATCGTCGAAGGCGGCTTCCTCAGCGGCGCCCTCGGCTACGGCGCCTTCGCGCACGCGGCCGGCCGGGGACTGATGCGCGAGGGGCTGGGCCTCGTGGTGCGGCACGCGTTCGGGCCGATGCGGCTGCACCGGCTGGAGATCAACGTGCAGCCGGGCAACGCCGCCTCCATCGCACTGGCCCGCTCCTGCGGCTTCCACCTGGAGGGTTTCTCACCGAGGATGCTGCACGTGGACGGGGCCTGGCGCGACCATCAGCGCTGGGCGATCACCGCCGAGACCGCGACTTCCGGTTGATCTTCATGGTGTCCAGGTCCGTCACCGTGGAGCGCAGCTCACCGAACCCGTAGCCGAGACCGCGCAGCGTGTCCTCGGCCCGGTCCTCGGCGACGGCGGCCGCCATCTCGTCGCCGTCCGCCGGGTCCGAGACCACCACGTACCGCATCGAGAAGTGCTTCAGCGGCGACGGCTCGTACGACAGCGACCCCTCCTCGGTGAACCGCATGCTCGCCATCCCGTGGTCACCGGCCTCGGCGAGCAGCCGGGCCCGCGCCTCCTCGGTCAGGCCCTCCCAGGTACCCCGGACGATCACCCGGTAGGTGTGCCGCTCGCTCACGTGCCGCTCCTTCGTACGTACGCCGACCGCCCGACCCTAAGCCCCCGCCCGCACCGCGGCCCACGGAATTAAACGTGAGTCACGTCGCGTGACGGTGACCGGCTCCGCCCCTGTTCACCGCGGCGGGGAGCGGCTTCCATGGGGAACCGTGACGACGATCCGACGTGAGGTACTGACCCTGCCCGCCGCACCGCAGGGCCCGGACAACCCGCTGCCGCCGCTGCGCCCCCTGGACGAGGCGCACCGCATCGACGACCGGGACCGGGCCGGCCTGCCCCGCGACATGGCCCGGCAGGTCGACTACGAGCCGCTGCGCAGCCTGCTGCCCGTCATGGTCCGCGACGGCTACGGACGCGCCCGCGAGCCGCGGGAACTGGACGCGCTGGTCATCGAGAACGACCGGCTGCGCGCCACCGTGCTGCCCGCGCTCGGCGGCCGGATCGCCTCCCTGCGCCACAAGCCGGCCGACCGCGAACTCCTCTACGTCAACCCCGTCCTCCAGCCCGCCAACTTCGCCCTCAACGGCGCCTGGTTCTCCGGCGGCATCGAGTGGAACATCGGCGCCACCGGACACACCACGCTCTCCTGCTCCCCCGTGCACGCCGCCCGCGTGCCCGCCCCGGACGGCGGCGAGATGCTGCGCCTGTGGGAGTGGGAGCGGCTGCGCGACCTGCCCTTCCAGGTCGACCTGTGGCTCCCGGAGGGCTCGGACTTCCTGTACGTGGGCGTCCGCGTCCGCAACCCGCACGAACGCCCGGTGCCCACCTACTGGTGGTCCAACATCGCCGTGCCCGAGGACCGCCGGGTGCTCGCCCCCGCCGACGAGGCGTACCACTTCGGCTACGAGCGGCGGCTGCGCCGCGTGCCCGTCCCGGAGTACGACGGCACCGACCGGACGTACCCCCTGAACAGCACCTACGCCGCCGACTACTTCTACGACGTGCCGGACGGCCGGCGCCGCTGGATCGCCGCGCTCGACGAGCACGGCCACGGGCTGGCGCAGACCTCCACCGACGTACTGCGCGGCCGGAAGCTGTTCGTGTGGGGCACCGGACCCGGCGGGCGCCGCTGGCAGGAGTGGCTCACCGAGCCCGGCACCGGCGGCTACTGCGAGATCCAGGCCGGCCTCGCCCGCACCCAGCTGGAGCACGTCAGGCTGGACGCGGAGAGCGAGGTGTCCTGGCTGGAGGCGTACGGGCCGCTCGAAGCCACGCCCGACGGCGACTGGCACACCGTGCTGCGCGGCGCGGAGGAGCGGCTGGAGAGCGCCCTGCCGCGGGCCGGCGTCGACGCCGCGTACGAGGCCTGGCGGGCGCACGCCGACACCGAGCCCGGCGAGCGGCTGGCCACCGGCTCGGGCTGGGGCGCGCTGGAAGCGCTGCGCGCGGGATGGAAGCTGCCCGGCACCCCGTTCGGCGAGGAGACCCTCGGCGAGGAGCAGGAACCCTGGCTGCACCTGCTGCGCACCGGGACCCTCCCCGAGTCCGGACGCCACGAGCCGCCCGGCTCCACCCTGGTCGCCCGGCCCTGGCGGGACATGCTGGAGACCACCGCCGCCACCCCACTCGCCGAGTACCACCTGGGGGTCGCCCAGTGGCACGGCGACGACCGGGCCCAGGCGGTCCGCAGCTGGGAGCGGGGCCTCAAGAACGCCGCCGACCGCTGGCCGTTGCTGCGCTGCCTCGCCGCCGCCGACCAGGCGGACGGTCACCCCGAGCGGGCCGCCGACCAGTACGCGGAGGCCTTCGACGACCTGTGCGAGCACCGGCCGGACCCCGAGCGAGCGTCGGACGCGGAAGCACCGGACCGGGGCGTTCGGTGGACGGCCGTCGCCGCCGCCCTCGGCCGGGAGGCCATCGGCGCGCTGCTCGCGGTCGGACGCACCGCCGACGCCCGTGCCGTGTGGGAGCGGCTGGACCCCGCGACCCGGGCCCGCGGCCGGTTCCGGCTGGCCGAGGGGGAGTTGCTGGCCGCCGAGGGCCGGCACGAGGAGGCGCGGGCCGTCTTCGACGAGGGCTTCGAGGTCGCCGACCTGCGGGAGGGCGACGAGAGCATCGGAGCGCTGTGGGCGCGGCTCGGCGACGAACCGCTCCCGGCCCGCCACGACTTCCGGATGCGGCCGGACGCGAGGTGAGCCCGTCCGGTCCGGCTACGCCCGCCGGTCCACGTACTCGTAGATCGCGCCGTCCGGATGCCGGGCGATCAGGTTGCGGCCACCGGGTGTCGGGACCGGGCCGGCGATGACGTCGCCCCCCAGCGAGGTGAGGATCCGCTGTGTCTCCTCGACATCCGTCACCGCGATCGTCGCCGCCACCTTGCGCAACACCTCGAGCTGGGACTCGGGCCCGCTCATCAGCAGGAAGCAGCCGACCGCGGCGACCTCGACCCCGCCGCGCTCGGAACGCATGGCCCGGCCGCCGGCCAGACCCTCGTAGAAGGGGATCGCCTTGTCCAGGTCGTCGACGTAGACGCGCAGTGTGGCTCCCAGAATGTCCATGGGGACGAGCCTAGTTGGCGGCGGCCGGACCCGACTCGCGCCCCGGCCATGGAAGTTCCGCGGCCGGGTACCCGCAAGGCATGGACCGCATGGATCACTTGGAACACCTGGACAAGCATCTGGTCGACGAACTGGCACAGGTGGCACGCGAGACCGTGCGCGACGAGCTGCGCGAACAGACCCGCAAGCAGCGCCGCAAGGCCACGCTGTACGCCGCGTCCGGTGCCTCCGCCCTGTACGCGGGCGCGGCCCTCGCGCTCGCCGTGGGTCTGGCGCTCGCCGTGGTACTGCCCGACTGGGCCGCCGCGCTGATCACGGCCGCCCTCCTGGGCGTCGCCGCGTACCTGCTGCGCGGTGCGGCCCGGCCCCACCCGTCGGGTCCGGGATCCGGCCGCGGCGCCGGCGGTGACGCGCCGCCCGTGCCGCCGGTCGCGCCCGAGGTGCCGCCGATGCCGCCGGTCGCGCCCACCGCCCCGGCGGGCACACCCACAGCGGGCGGCACGGGACCGGCCGCGCCGCGCCAGGACGGCGCCGACGCCGAGGGCCCGCGCGAGCGCGGCTGAGCCGCCGTACGCCGGGACGGTGCCGGACTCCGGCCCGCTCGCGACGTTTGGGTGCCCTGGCCAAGGGGACGCGGAAGGCTCACGAGGTACGCGACAGCCCGGAGGCGAACCGTGAGCCGACCCCGCATCGTGATCGTCGGTGCCGGTTTCGCCGGGTACCGGACGGCCCGCACCCTGTCCCGGCTCACCCGGCACCAGGCCGACATCACCCTGCTCAACCCGACCGACTACTTCCTCTACCTGCCGCTGCTGCCGCAGGTCGCCGCCGGAATCCTGGAGCCGCGCCGCGTCACCGTGTCCCTCTCGGGCTCGCTGCCGCACGTCCGGCTGGTGCTGGGCGAGGCCGACGGCATCGACCTCGACGAGCACACCGTGCACTACACCGGGCCCGAGGGCGGCGAGGGCACCCTGCCCTTCGACCGGCTGGTCCTCGCCGCGGGCAGCGTCAACAAGCTGCTGCCCGTCCCGGGCGTCGCCGAGCACGCGCACGGCTTCCGGGGGCTGCCGGAGGCGCTGTACCTGCGCGACCACGTGACACGCCAGGTGGAGCTGGCCGCCGCGGCCGACGACCGCGAGGAGTGCGCCGCGCGGTGCACCTTCGTCGTGGTCGGCGCCGGGTACACCGGCACCGAGGTCGCCGCGCACGGCGCGATGTACACCGACGCACAGGTCCGCAAGCACCCCATGCGCACCGGTATGCGGCCCCGCTGGATGCTGCTGGACGTGGCGCCCCGGGTGCTGCCCGAGATGGACGAACGGCTCTCCCGCACCGCCGACCGGGTACTGAGGCAGCGGGGCGTCGACGTGCGGATGGGGACCTCGGTGAAGGAGGCCACGCACGACGGCGTGGTGCTGACCGACGGTACGAGCGTCGACACGCGCACGCTCGTGTGGTGCGTCGGCGTGCGGCCGGACCCGCTGGTCGAGTCCCTGGGGCTGCCCGTGGAACGCGGCCGGCTGCTGGTCGACCCGCACCTCCAGGTGCCGGGCCGCCCCGAGTTGTTCGCCTGCGGAGACGCGGCCGCGGTGCCCGACCTGACGCAACCCGGCCAGTTCACGCCGATGACCGCGCAGCACGCCTGGCGGCACGGCAAGGTCTGCGCGGAAAACGTCGCCGCGTCGCTCGGCATCGGCGAGCGACGGCCCTACCGCCACCGTGACCTGGGTTTCGTCGTGGACCTCGGCGGGGCCAAGGCCGCCGCCAACCCCCTCGGCGTGCCGATGTCCGGCCCCGCGGCGGGCGCGGTCACCCGCGGCTACCACCTCGCGGCGATGCCGGGCAACCGCGTCCGGGTGGCCGCGGACTGGCTGCTGGACGCGGTACTGCCCCGTCAGGCGGTGCAGCTGGGCCTCGTCCGCTCCTGGTCGGTACCGCTGGAGTCGTCGTCACCGGAGGTGGCCCGGGTGGCCGGGCGCCCGGAACGGGACGCCGAGCGGACGGCGACGACCGGAACGACCGGGACGACCGGAACGACCCGGAAGGAATCCCGCCCCGAGCCCGCGAAGCGCCGGCCGGGCGGCGAGCCCGCGAAGAACCAGCCGGGCGGTGAGTCCGCCAAGAACCAGCCCGGCGGCGAGCCCGCGAAGAACCAGCCCGGTGGTGAGCCCGCCAAGAACCAGCCGCACCCGCCCCGCGCCGCCGGTAAGCCGCGTCGGGCCGGAGAAGGCGGCGGTACGGGCCCCGCCCGGGGTTCCGGCAAGACGCGCAAGACGTCCCGGTCGTCCGGCGGAGGCCGGGCCGCCGCCCCGTCCGGACCGACCCGTGCCGCGGGTCCGCCCGCCGACCCCGGCCCCGAACCCCCCGCGAACCAGCCGCCCCCCGGACCCGACATCGCCCCCGGCCCGGTCAAACGCACCGACGGCCGCCGCACGGAAGGAGACTCATGAACACCGGTGAACTCGTCGACCTCGGACAGCAACTGCGCGTCGACAGCGTACGGGCGGCGGACGCGGCCGGCTCCGGGCACCCGACGTCGTCGATGTCCGCCGCCGACCTGATGGCCGTACTGCTCGCCAACCACCTCCGCTACGACTTCGCACGCCCCGCCCACCCCGGCAACGACCGCTTCGTGCTCTCCAAGGGACACGCCTCGCCCCTGCTGTACTCCGCGTACAAGGCGGCGGGCGCCATCGACGACGAGGAACTGCTCACCTTCCGCAAGGTGGGCAGCCGCCTGGAGGGCCACCCCACGCCGCAGCGGCTGCCGTGGGTCGAGACGGCCACCGGTTCGCTCGGGCAGGGCCTGCCCGTCGGCGTCGGCATCGCCCTGGCGGGCAAGCGCCTCGACCACAACGACTACCGCGTGTGGGTGCTGTGCGGCGACAGCGAGATGGCCGAGGGATCGGTGTGGGAGGCCGCCGAGCACGCCGGGCACGAACACCTCGACAACCTCGTCGTGATCGTCGACGTCAACCGGCTCGGCCAGCGCGGCCCCACCCGGCACGGCCACGACCTCGACGCGTACGCGCGCCGCTTCCGCGCCTTCGACTGGCACACGATCGAGGTCGACGGCCACGACGTGGACGCGATCGACCGCGCCTACGGCGAAGCCCTGTCCACCAGGGGCCAGCCCACCGCCGTCATCGCCCGCACCCTCAAGGGCAAGGGCGTCAAGGCGGTCGAGGACCGCGAGGGCCACCACGGCAAGCCGCTGCCCGACGCCGAGGAGGCCGTCGCCGAACTCGGCGGCCCGCGGGACCTGCGGGTCGCGGTGCACGAGCCCGAGGACGCGCGGTCGCTGCACTCGGCCGGCACCGGGCAGACCGAGCTGCCCCACTGGGACGTGGGCGAGGAGGTCGCCACCCGCAACGCCTTCGGCGAGGCGCTGGCCGCGCTCGGCACCGCCCGCGGCGACGTCGTCGCGCTCGACGGAGAGGTGGGCGACTCCACGCGCGCCGAGTTCTTCGCCGAGGACCATCCCGAGCGCTACTTCGAGTGCTACATCGCCGAGCAGCAGATGGTCGCCGCGGCCGTCGGGATGGCGGCACGCGGCTGGGTGCCGTTCGCCACCACCTTCGCCGCGTTCCTGACCCGCGCCTTCGACTTCCTGCGCATGGCCTCCGTCAGCGGCGCCGGCATCAACCTCGTCGGCTCCCACGCCGGTGTCGCCATCGGCCAGGACGGGCCCAGCCAGATGGGTCTGGAGGACCTGGCGATGATGCGGGCCGTCCACGGTTCGACCGTGCTGTACCCGTGCGACGCCAACCAGACCGCGCGCCTGGTCGCCGAGATGGCGGGCCTGGAGAGTGTCCGCTACCTGCGCACCTCGCGCGGCGAGAGCAAGGTCGTCTACGGCCCCGACGAGGAGTTCCCGGTCGGCGGCAGCAAGGTGCTGCGCTCCTCCGCCGGCGACCGGCTCACCCTCGTGGCGGCCGGCGTCACCCTGCACGAGGCGCTGACCGCGGCCGACGCCCTCGCCGGGGACGGCATCCCGGTCCGGGTGATCGACCTGTACTCCGTCAAGCCCGTCGACCTGGCCACCCTGCGCCGGGCCGCGGAGGAGACCGGCTGCCTGGTCACCGTCGAGGACCACCGCCGGGAGGGCGGCATCGGCGACGCGGTCCTGGACGCGTTCTGCGACGGCCGGCCCGTGCCGCGGCTGGTGCGCCTCGCCGTCGGGACGATGCCGGGCTCCGCGACCCCCGCCGAGGAACTGCACGCGGCGGGGATCGACGCCGAGTCCATCGCCGCGGCCGGACGGATGCTGGTGGAGCAGGCGATCGTGCCGTGAGCGGGGGCGACGGCACGCGGACGGTGCGGGCGGGCCGTCGCACGGTGGAGGTGCACCGGCCGGACAAGGTGCTGTTCCCCGCTGGCGAGGGCGGCGCGCCCGAGTACACCAAGGGCGATCTCGTCGACTACCACCGCGCCGTCGCTCCCTTCATGCTGCCGCACCTGCGAGGGCGCCCGCTCATGCTGGAGCGGCACCCCGGCGGCGTCGACGGGCCCCGGTTCATGCAGAAGAACACACCGGAGCACTACCCGGACTGGATCGGCCGCGTCGAGGTCGGCAAGGAAGGCGGCACCGTCCGCCACACGGTCTGCGACGACTCGGCCACCCTCGTCTACCTCGCCGACCAGGCCGCCCTCACCCTGCACCGCTGGCTCTCCCGGACCGGGCAGGTCGACCGGCCGGACCGGATGGTCTTCGACCTCGATCCGTCCGGCGACGACTTCGAGGCGGTCCGGGAGGCCGCCCGGCTGGTGGGCGAGCTGCTCGACGAACTGAGGCTGCCCTCCGCGCTCATGACCACCGGATCCCGGGGACTGCACGTCGTCGTTCCCCTGACGGGACGTCAGAATGTCGACGAGGTAAGGGAGTTCGCACGGGATGCGGCCGAGGTCCTGGCCGCGGCCCATCCGGACCGGCTCACCACCGCAGCCCGCAAGAAGGACCGCGGGGACCGGCTCTACCTCGACATCCAGCGCAACGCCTACGCCCAGACCGCCGTGGCGCCCTTCACCGTCCGTGCCCTGCCCGGCGCACCCGTGGCCACACCGATCTCCTGGGGCGAACTGGACGACCCCGCCCTGCACGCCCGCCGCTGGACGATCGCGGACGCCGTCGAGCAGGCCCGCACCCGGCCCTGGGCCGGGATCATGAACCGCGCCCGGGCGCTGGGCCCCGCCCGGCGACGGCTGAACGCGCTGCGCGGCTGAGCCGCCGCCGGGGGAGACGAGCGCGCCACGTCGGCGCGTGGCACATGCACGCGCCCGTGGAGGTTTGGCGAACATCCTTGCGGCCACACGGAGGGGGAGGTGGCCATGACGAACACGAACAACACATCCGAATCACAAGACTCACAACAGAGTTCACGTAGGACACGCAAGCCCCGGCAGTCACAGGAGTCACGGCAGCCACAGGAGTCACGCAAGCCCCGGCCGATGGAGGTGCTGCGCGAGGCGCGCGCACAGCTCGCGGAGCTCACCGGCATGAACGCCGAGTCGGTGTCGTCCTTCGAGCAGACGGAGGAGGGCTGGGCGCTGGAGGTCGAGGTGCTCGAACTCGAGCGGGTGCCCGACACGATGAGCCTGATGGCGAGCTACCAGGTGGAGCTTGATTCCGAGGGGCAGCTCACGGGCTACCGCCGTGTGAGGCGTTACGAGCGCGGTCGGTCCGACGCGCGACGTTCCGGAGGCCGCTAGGCGGGACCGGACCGAGTGGAATCGCACACCGAAACCGAGATGGAGGAACGGCAGGCATGACTGTTGTACCGGCACAGCAATCCGGTGGTGGAGGCGGCAGCAGCGGCCTCTACGACGTGCTCGAGCTTGTCCTGGACAGGGGGCTCGTCATCGACGCATTCGTGCGCGTCTCCCTGGTCGGCATCGAGATACTGAAGATCGACGTCCGTGTCGTCGTCGCGAGCGTGGACACGTACCTGCGCTTCGCCGAGGCGTGCAACCGTCTGGACCTGGAGTCCGGGCCGCGCAAGGACCCCGGCCTGCCCGACCTGGTCGGCAAGATGACCGAGTCCGGCGCCAAGGGCAAGTCGAAGGGAGCCCTGTCCGGCGCGGCGGAGACGATCTCCGACGCCTTCAAGCAGGCCCGTGAAGAGGGCGGCTCCGAGCGCGAGACCACGTCGCGTCCGCGTGCCCGCAAGACCGCCGCCTCGCGCCGGAAGGAGGAGCAGGAGTGAGTACGTACGTCTACGGCATCACCGCCGCCGCGCATCCCGCGCTCCCCGAGGACACCGCCGGAGTCGGCGATCCGCCGCGCGGGATACGGATCCTGAAGCAGGGCGGGCTGGCGGCCGTCGTCAGCGACGCGCCCGAGGGGCTGCGGCCCAAGCGCAGGGAGCTGCTCGCCCACCAGACCGTGCTGAGCGAGGTCGGCGCCGAAGGCTGCGTGCTGCCCATGCGTTTCGGCAGCGTCGCCCCGGACGACAGCGCGGTGACCGGGGTGCTCGCGGAGCGCGCCGAGCACTACGAGGAACGCCTGCGGGCGCTGGACGGCCGGGTCGAGTACAACATCAAGGCCACCCACAACGAGGAGGCCGTGCTCCACCACGTGATGGCCCAGAACCCGGAGATCCGGGCCCTCGCGGACGCCAACCGGCAGTCGGGAGGCGGGAGTTACGAGGACAAGATCCAGCTCGGTGAGATGGTCGCGGCCGCCGTCAAGGGCAAGGAGGCCGAGGACGCCACCGTGCTGGAGCGCGCCCTGGAGCCGGGCGCCGACGCGGTGAGTGTGGGCCCCGAGTCCACCGGCTGGCTGGCCAACGTGTCGTTCCTGGTGAAGCGGGAATCCGCCGAGGAGTTCCTGGCCGCCGTGGAGCGCGCCCGCAGGGACATGCCGCACCTGGAGGTGCGGGTGAACGGCCCGCTGCCGCCGTACAGCTTCGTGGAGCCCGGCCCGGCCGAGCCCGCGGGCACCGCGGCCGGCGGGATGGATGTCGGAACGGAGTGAGGACGTGGGACTGATCTCGGAGGTCCTGCTGCTGCCGTTCGCCCCGGTGCGCGGCAGCGCCTGGGCCATCAGACAGGTCATGAACGAGGCGGAGCGCATCTACTACGACCCCGCCACGATCCGGGCCGAACTGGCCCGCCTGGAAGAGCAGCTGGAGGCCGGAGAGATCACGGAGGAGGAGTTCGACCAACAGGAGGACGAGCTCCTGGACCGGTTGGAGATCGCTTCGCGCACGAGCGCGGGATTGGGCAACGGGACGGCACCATGAATCGAGTGGGACTGGGCCTCGCGGTAGGCGCCGGATATCTGCTGGGCCGCACGAAGAAACTGAAACTCGCCGTCGCCGTGGGCACCATGGTGGCCGGCAAGAAGATGAACCTGACCCCGAAGGGCATCGCCGAGCTGGTCAGTACGCAGCTTCAGAACAACCCCCAGTTCAAGGAGATCGGGGACCAGCTGCGCACGGACCTGCGGGGCGTGGGCAAGGCGGCCTCGGGCGCCATGGTCGAGCGGCAGATAGACGCGCTGGCCAATCGCCTGCACGGGCGTACCGCCGAGGTCCGCGACCAGCTCTCCGGCGTGACGTCCCAGGTGCCGGGCGTCGGCTCCCGCGACTCCGGGGTCTCGGAGGACTCGGAGGAGTACGCGGAGTCCGACGAGCGCGCCGACGACGAGCACGACGAGCCCGCCGACGAGCACGAGGAGCAGGACGAGCGCGACGACCGGCGCGAGGCGGCGCCCGCCGCGCGCAAGACGGCCAGGAAGGCGCCCGCGAAGAAGGCGCCGGCGAAGAAGGCGGCCGCCAAGGCACCCGCCAAGAAGACCGCGGCGAAGCGGGCCCAGCCCGCCAAGAAGGCGGCCGGCAAGAAGACGGCCGGTGCCCGGAGCGCCGCCCGCGGAGCGACCCGGCGGACGAAGGGCGGTGGTGAGTGATGACCGACACCCTGGGATCCGCGGCCTCCACGGCAGGCAAGGCCGCGAAGAAGAACCCCCTGGCCGACGTGGCGCAGAGCGAGGCGGCGGACCGCCTCAAGGCGGAGGTGCAGGAATACCTCGCCGCACAGGTCACGCGGCTGCTGACGGGCGTCGGCACCAAGCTCGGCCAGACCACGGGCAAGCTCAACGACATAGCCGAGGGCAACAGCCCCGGATTCGCCAAGCTCGCCCTCGACGGCGGACGCAAGCTCGCCGAGGGCAAGGGGCCGATGCGGGCCGCGTTCGAGGTCGGCGCGGGCAAGGTGAAGGACAACGTGGTCGGTGCCTTCAAGAACCTCACCGGGGGCAAGGGCCGCAAGAAGGGCGGCGGCGGCCAGAAGCCGACGGTCATCCTCGAGTACGTCGACGTCGGCGTGCCGGTGCGCACCGCCTACGACCAGTGGACGCAATACCAGGACTTCAGCACCTTCGCCAAGGGCGTCAAGAGCGCGAGCCGCGCCGACGACACGTCGTCCGACTGGCAGATGAAGGTCTTCTGGTCCAACCGCAGCTGGAAGGCGAAGACCACCGAGCAGGTGCCGGACGACCGGATCTCCTGGTCCTCGGAGGGTGCCAAGGGCACCACGAAGGGTGTCGTCACCTTCCACGAGCTGGCCGACAACCTGACCCGGGTGATCCTGGTCATCGAGTACTACCCCAAGGGCCTCTTCGAGAAGACCGGCAACATCTGGCGCGCCCAGGGCCGCCGGGCCCGCCTGGACCTGAAGAACTACGTCCGGCACATCACCCTCAAGGGCGAGGCCGACGACGGCTGGCGCGGCGAGATCCGCGACGGCGAGGTCGTCCGCAGCCACGAGGACGCCGTGGCGGAGGAGGAGCAGGAGCAGGAAGAGGGGCGGGAGCCCGAGGGCGAGGAGGAGTACGAGGGCGAGGAGGAAGCGCCCGAGGCCGAGGAGGAGTACGAGGAAGAGCCCGAGGGCGAGTACGAGGAGGAGCCGGAGGGCGAGTACGAGGAGGAACCGGAGGGCGAGTACGAGGAAGAGCCCGAGGCGGAGTACGAGGAGGAGCCCGAGGGCGAGTACGAGGAGGACAAGGAAGCCGGGGAGGACGAGAACGCGTCCCGTGAGGAGTACGAGGACGCCGGCGGCGGGAGCCGTCGATGACCACACCCAGCCGACTGCCCGAGCCCTACGGCCAGGGACAGAGTGCCAACCTCGCCGACATCCTGGAACGGGTGCTCGACAAGGGCATCGTGATCGCGGGCGACATCAAGATCAACCTGCTCGACATCGAGCTGCTGACGATCAAGTTGCGGCTCGTGGTCGCCTCCGTCGACAAGGCCAAGGAGATGGGCATCGACTGGTGGGAGAGCGACCCCGCGCTCTCCTCGCGCGCCCGGCGCGACGAACTCGCCCGGGAGAACGCCGCACTGCGCGAACGCCTGCGTGAGCTGGACCCGGGCCGCGTACCGAAGGAGGAGACGTGAACGGACTGCGGTACGTCTACGCCGTCTGCCGCCCCTTCGGCGCGGCCCTCCAGGCCCAGCTCACGGGGGTGGCGGGCGACCCGCCCCGGCTGCTGGTCCACGGCGGCCTCGTCGCCGTCGTCAGCCATGTGCCCGAGGCAGACTTCAGCGAGGAGGCCCTGCGGGGGCACCTGGAGGACCTCGACTGGCTGGCCGCCACGGCCCGCTCCCACCAGCAGGTGATCGACGCGCTCACCGCGGTCACCACACCGCTGCCGCTCCGGCTGGCCACCGTCTTCCGGGACGACAGCGGCGTACGGATGATGCTGGAGCAGCGCGAGGAGGCCTTCCGGAACACGCTCGCCCGGCTGGACGGACGGGTGGAGTGGGGCGTGAAGGTGTACGTCGAGGCGGAGCCCGAGCAGGCGGCCGCGCAGGCCCCGCCCGCTCCCAAGCCCGCCTCGGGCCGGGACTACCTGCGGCAGCGGCGTCAGCAGTCGCGGGCGAACGAGGACCTGTGGTCGAGGGCCGAGCGGTTCGCGACGGGCCTCCACTCGACGCTGTCCGCCCTGGCCGACGACGCGCGGCTGCACGCGCCGCAGAACCCCCGTCTGTCCGGTGCCGCCGGACGGAACGTCCTCAACGCCGCCTACCTGGTGCGGCGTGACGCCTCCGAGGAGTTCGTGGAGACCATCGACCGGACGAAGGACGACGCACCGGGGATCCGTGTGGAACTCACCGGCCCCTGGGCGGCCTACTCCTTCGCGGGCGACGGGGCCGGCTCCGAGGAGCAGCGGGGGGAGGGCACATGACCGTCGTGGAACGCCGGGAGATCGCTCTCGTGGACCTGCTCGACCGGCTGCTGGCCGGCGGTGTCGTCATCACCGGTGACGTCACGCTGCGCATCGCGGACGTCGACCTGGTCCGCATCGATCTGAACGCGCTGATCAGTTCGGTCAACAGCAACGTTCCATCGCCGTTCGGGGACTGACGTGACTGAACAACCCGAACCCCGCAAACGCCTGGACCTCGACCCCGACACGGTCGAGCGCGACCTGGTGAAACTGGTGCTGACCGTCGTCGAGCTGCTGCGCCAGCTCATGGAGCGCCAGGCGCTGCGCCGGGTCGACGAGGGGGATCTCAGCGAGGAGCAGGAGGAGCGGATCGGACTCACCCTGATGCTTCTCGACGACCGCATGACCGAGCTGCGCGACCGCTACGGACTGCGGCCGGAGGATCTGAACCTGGACCTCGGGCCGCTGGGACCGCTGCTGCCCCGGGAGTGAGTCCCCCGGGGCCGCGGCCTCACTTCTCCGTCACCGCTTGCGGCACAGGATCTCTCCGTGCAGCACGCTGAACCAGCCTTCCGGCCGCTCGCCCCAGTCGCGCCAGGCGGCCGAGACCGCCCGCAGCTCCTCGGCGGTCGCGTGGCCGCCCTCGGTCGCCCGGCCGGCGTACGCGGACGCCAGGGTCCGGTCCGCCCACAGGCCGCTCCACCACTCCCGCTCCTCGGCGGTGGCGAAGGTCCAGGTCGCGGAGGTCGCCGTGACGTCCGTGAACCCCGCCTCCAGTGCCCACGCCTTCAGCCGGCGCCCGGCGTCCGGTTCGCCGCCGTTGGCGCGGGCGACCCGCCGGTACAGGTCCAGCCAGTCGTCCATGCCCGGGGACGCGGGGTACCACGTCATGGCCCCGTAGTCCGAGTCGCGGACGGCGACGATCCCGCCGGGCCGTGCCACCCGCCGCATCTCGCGCAGCGCCCCCACCGGGTCGCCCACGTGCTGGAGCACCTGGTGGGCGTGGACCACGCAGAACGAGTCGTCCGGGTAGTCCAGGGCGTGCACGTCCCCCACCGCGAAGTCGGTGTTGCCGAGGCCGCGTTCCGCCGCCGTGGCCCGGGCCCGGTCGACGATCTCCGGTGCCCGGTCCACGCCGGTGACGTGCCCGTCCGGGACCAGCGCCGCGAGGTCCGCGGTGATGGTGCCGGGCCCGCAGCCGATGTCCAGGACCTTCATGTGGGGCCGCAGGGAGCCCAGCAGGTAGGCGGCGGAGTTGGCGGCGGTGCGCCAGGTGTGCGAGCGGAGCACGGACTCGTGGTGCCCGTGCGTGTAGACGGCGGTCTCCCGCTGCTTCGGCATGGTGGATCCCCTCTCCGACGGTGTGATCACGCTACGCCCGTCGGTCGAATGGTGAGACCCGTGTTTTACATCGTGGACTGACAGTGCATCAGGAAAGCTCTGTCAGGAAAGCAGCCCGCCCTCGCCGGGCAGCGGCCGGTACACCGTGAGCGCCTCCGGCAGCTTCTCCAGCGTCAGGTCGCCCTCGGTCTCCGTCAGCTCGCCGTCGAACGCCATCAGCGTGCCCGGCGCCACACCCGACAGCCGCAGCCGGGGCACCTGCACCGCCGCATGGGCGGGGGAGCGGGTCAGCGGACCCGCGAGCGCCGCGGACAGCAGCCGCAGGGCCGGCCGCCGGCCACCGTGTACCACCCGCACGTCCAGCTGCCCGTCCGCCAGGTCGAGCCGGCGGCCCGAGGCGAGGCCCCTGCGGTGGTACGTGCCGTTGCCCGCGAACAGCATCCACAGCGGGCGCCGGCGGCCGCGCACCTCCGCCTCCAGCGGATGCCGGTCCGCGCGCAGCACCCGCACCGCCGCCAGTACCCCGGCCGGCCAGCCGCCGATCCTCGGCGACCAGTGCTCACGCTCCCGCACCAGCTCCGGGTAGACGCCGAGGCTGAAGGTGTTGAGGAAGACGCCCTGCCGCCGGCCCGAGACGAACCGGCCCACGTCCACCCGCACCCCCTCGCCCCGCTCCAGCGCCCCGCACAGGTCACGTACGTCCTCCACGCCCAGGTCGTAGGCGAAGTGGTTGAGCGTGCCGCCGGGCAGCACCGCCAGCGGCAGGCCGTGCCGCAGGGCGACCTCGGCCGCCGCGTTCACCGTGCCGTCACCGCCGCACACGCCGAGCACCCGGGCGTGGTCCGCCGCCTTCTCCAGCTCCGCCGGGATGTCCTCCGGCTCGCACTCCACCACCTCTGCGTCGGGCAGCGCGTCGCACAGCGCCCGCACCCGGTCCGAGGTGCCCGAGGCGACGTTGGCCACCATCACCAGCCCCTCGCCCCCGGGCAGCGCCGGCACCTCGGCGAGCGGCCGGGCCGGCGGGATGTGCTGGGCGCGCGTCGGCACCAGGCCCCGTACGGCGAACGCGGCGCCCGCCCCGAGCGCGGCGCCCGCCACCACGTCGCTCGGGAAGTGGACGCCGGTGTAGACGCGGGAGAGGGCCACCGCGGCGGCCACCGGTGCCACCGCCGCACCCCACGCCGGCGACTCCAGCGCCACCCCGGTCGCGAACGCGGCCGCCGACGCGGCGTGCCCCGACGGGAACGACGTCGTGATCGGCTGCCGCTTCAACTGCCGCACCCGCGGCACCGCGTCCAACAGCGGCCGGGCCCGGCGCACCGAGCGCTTGCCGAGGGTGTTGATCGTCAGGGAGGCGAGGCTCAGCGAGGCCAGGCCACGGGCGGCGGCGCGGCGGGCCCGCGGGGTGCGGGACGCGGCCAGGGCGGCGGCCACCCCGAACCACAGCACGCCGTGGTTGGCGGAGCGGCTCAGCCGGGGAAGCAGCGGGTCGGCGCCCGGCCAGGTGCGGGCGGCGACGGCCTCGAACGCACGCTGGTCCAGCCGCAGGAAACCGTTGCGGAGGGGGTGCGGGCCGGGCTTCAGGGCGGTGAGATCTACGTCGGGGCTCATGCCACCCGCCTACCCGGTGCGCCGCGTTTCCTGCCGGTGGCGCTCGCCACGTCGCCCCGCACGGCACCGGCCCCGCGTAATCGGTTTGCCCGGGGCGGGGGCCGCCCCGCAGAATCCGGTGCCATGGGTCATCTCGAAGCCGCGCACCTGGAGTACTACCTCCCCGACGGGAGGGCGCTGCTCGGCGACGCCTCCTTCCGGGTGGGGGAGGGGGCCGTCGGGGCCCTCGTCGGACCCAACGGAGCGGGCAAGACCACCCTGCTCCGGCTGCTCTCCGGGGAGCTGAAACCGCACGGCGGGACCGTCACCGTCGGCGGCGGCCTCGGGGTGATGCGCCAGTTCGTGGGCTCCGTCCGGGACGAGACGACCGTACGGGACCTGCTCGTGTCCGTGTCCCCGCCCCGGATCCGCGAGGCCGCGCGCGCCGTGGACACTGCCGAGCACGCGCTGATGACCGTGGACGACGAGGCCGCCCAGATGCGCTACGCGCAGGCGCTCGCCGACTGGGCCGAGGCCCAGGGCTACGAGGCCGAGACCCTGTGGGACATCTGCACCACGGCCGCGCTGGGGATGCCGTACGAGAAGGCCCAGTGGCGTCGGGTGAGCACCCTCTCCGGCGGTGAGCAGAAGCGGCTGGTCCTGGAGGCGCTGCTGCGCGGCACCGACGAGGTGCTGCTCCTCGACGAGCCGGACAACTACCTCGACGTGCCCGGCAAGCGCTGGCTGGAGGAGCGGCTCGCCGAGACCCGCAAGACCGTGCTCTTCGTCTCCCACGACCGGGAACTCCTCGCCCGCGCGGCCGAGAAGATCGTCTCCTTGGAGCCCGGACCCGCCGGCGCCGACGCATGGGTGCACGGCGGCGGCTTCGCCACCTTCCACGAGGCCCGCCGCGAGCGCTTCGCCCGCTTCGAGGAACTGCGCCGCCGCTGGGACGAGAAGCACGCGCAGCTCAAGAAGCTGGTCCTGACCCTGCGTCAGGCGGCTGCCGTCAGCCACGAGATGGCGTCCCGGTACGCCGCCGCGCAGACCAGGCTGCGCAAGTTCGAGGAGGCCGGGCCGCCGCCCGAGCCGCCGCGCGAGCAGGACATCAGGATGCGCCTGAAGGGCGGTCGCACCGGAGTCCGCGCCGTCACGTGCGAGCGGCTGGAACTCACCGGCCTGATGCAACCCTTCGACCTGGAGGTCTTCTACGGCGAACGGGTCGCCGTCCTCGGCTCCAACGGCTCCGGCAAGTCGCACTTCCTGCGCCTGCTGGCCGGGGACGACGTGACGCACACCGGGAACTGGAAGCTGGGGGCGCGTGTGCTGCCCGGACACTTCGCGCAGACCCACGCCCACCCGGAGCTGCTCGGCCGCACCCTCCTGGACATCCTGTGGTCCGAGCACGCCCAGGACCGGGGCGCCGCCATGTCGAGGCTGCGTCGCTACGAGCTGACCCACCAGGCGGAGCAGACCTTCGACCGGCTCTCCGGCGGTCAGCAGGCCCGCTTCCAGATCCTCCTGCTGGAACTCCAGGGCGTCACCGCCCTGCTGCTCGACGAGCCGACCGACAACCTCGACCTGGAATCGGCCGAAGCCCTCCAGGAGGGCCTGGAGGGCTTCGAGGGCACGGTCCTCGCCGTCACCCACGACCGCTGGTTCGCCCGCTCCTTCGACCGCTACCTGGTCTTCGGCAGCGACGGACACGTCCGTGAGACGCCGGAGCCGGTCTGGGACGAGCGGCGGGTGGAGCGGGCCCGGTAGGAGACCGGGGCGGGGGGGCCGACCGGTCACTTCCAGCGCAGCAGCGCCCCCAGGCCGCCCACCGGCGCCTTGTCCGCGGCCTCCGACGGCAGCGCCGGCGTCACCGACACCGCAGGTGCGCCCGTCATCACCGCCGACCGCAGCAGCGCGTCGTCCGCCCGTGCCGACCAGGAGTTCTGCTCGCCCAGCGTCTTCAGCTCGGTACGGCGCACCGCGACCTGGTCGGCGTCCTCGCCGATCCACACCTCGCGGTGGGTGTCGGGGGCGTCCGGGATGACCAGCAGCTCGTCGATGCGGTGCTCCCGGGCCGCCTCCACCAGCGCGGGCACCCCCTCGGCGGCGCCCGCCCGGCCCTCGTCGTCGGGTGCCCGGGCGGCCAGGAACCGGTCCAGCTCCTCCCGCGCCCGCGAGCGCACGTGATCCTCGCGCAGCCCCTCCACCTCGTCGTCGAGGAGCCTGCTCCCGGCGCCGCGCGATGCCTCGGCGATCCGCTCCTGGAGCCGCTTGGGCAACCGCTCGTGCACGGAACGCCGCTCCCGGTCGTCGCCGACCAGGATGAGCAGGTCGGCGCCGGTCTCCTCCTGGCACACCGCGAGCGCGTCCGCGATCTCCGCCGCGTTGTGCTCCCAGGTGTTCTCCACCCGAAGCTGGAAGTGGCGCTCCGACCAGTCGGCGCTGCTCGTGCGGTGCAGCGGCCACTGCCGGCCGGTCACCCCGCCCGCGTCCGAGCTGCCCAGCGCGCCGCGCAGCTCGAAGTCGGCGCCCTTGCGGTCGATGTACGCCACCACGCACACCGGGTCCTCGCCCGCCAGGTCGAGCAGCGGCGCGACGTGCGGCAGCGGCGCCCAGTCGGCGGTGGTCCCGCCGTACGGGGGCCGGGCCAGCCGGGGGTCGAGGACCACCCGTCCGGCGCACGCGAACAGCGCCCGGCCGTGCGGGTCCGAGGCGTGCCGCAGCTCGTCCACGGCCTCCCGCACCGCCTGGCAGGTGGCGTCGTCGGCGCCCTGCTCCGCCAGCTCCCGGGCCACCGCGGCCGCCGTCAGCTCACGCTCGTGCGCGGTGTCCTCCGTGTGCCGGGACAGATCGACGTACACGGAGGCCCAGGGCCCCTGGTGCTCGTAGAGGGGATGCAGAAACGCGAGGTCCATGGCGCTCTCCCGGGTGGCGCTGGGGGGTGGTACTGCCGCGGGGGCGGGTACCCGGACCGCATGAACGAACACGACATGGGGGACACCATGACCGGAGTGGACCCGGGCCGCCTGGACGACCAGCAGCTCATGAAGGAGCTGGAGACCATCCACCGGACCCGCCACGACACCCTGCTCTACGGGTCGAACGACGCGCTGCGGGCCCACAACGACCGCATGGCGCGGCTGGAGGGCGAGTGGCTGCGCCGCAACCCGCGGCGCCCGGTCGCCCCCGGCCGCACCCGCGAGGGCGCCCGGGAACGCGGCTGCGGCCAGGCCGCCACCCCGGGAGCCTAGGTCTCCGGGGCTGCGGCCCGGCCGCCGTCCGCGCCGGTCAGCCGCCCGCCTCGGCGAACTCGGCGAGGAAGGCCGCGCAGAACGCCTGGAGGTCGTCCGGCTTGCGACTGGTGACGAGGACGCTGTCGCCGTGGTCGCAGACCTTCACCTGCTCGTCGACCCAGGTGGCGCCCGCGTTGACCAGGTCGGTCCGGAGACTGGGCCACGAGGTCAGCACCCGGCCCCGCACCACGTCGGCCTCGATCAGGGTCCACGGCGCGTGGCAGATCGCCGCCACCGGCCTGCCCTGCTCGAAGAAGGCCCGGACGAACGCCACGGCCTTCTCGTCGGTCCGCAGGAAGTCGGGGTTGGCCACCCCGCCGGGCAGGACCAGCCCGCCGAACGAGTCGGCCGAGGTGTCACCCACCACCTCGTCCACCGGGAACGTGTCCGCCTTGTCGAGATGGTCGAAGCCCTGGACCTCGCCGGTCTGCGTGGACACCAGCACCGGCTCGTGCCCCGCGTCCTTCGCCGCCTGCCACGGCTCGGTCAGTTCGACCTGCTCCACGCCCTCGGGCGCGGTGAGAAATGCGATGCGCATGGGATTCGGATTCCTTTCCTGACGCCTAGGCGCCCTGCGCCCCCGAAGGGCCGGCTTCGGTGAGCGCCACCGCCAGCTCCTGGACGTTGCCGTAGCGCGCCTTGTCCGGCAGCCGGTCCAGCTCCTCGACGAGGGCGTCGGGCGCGTTGCCGTGGCGCAGGGTGCGGGTCAGTTCCCGCGGTCCGGCGGGGAAGCTGCCCCGGGTCAGGTTGCGGGCCAGTTCGAGCCGCAGGGCCTCCAGGTACGTCGGCCCGCGGCCCGGTGTCACCGGCCCGTGCGTGACGTCCGGATCGTCCTCCGCCACCGGCTCCGGGTCGTGCCACTCCTCGGTCCGGGTGGGGTGCCCGGACCTGAGCAGACCCTGCAGTTCGTGCTTCATCTCGTCGTCGCGGTGGGCGCTCATCCGGTCGCTGCCTCGCTGCATGTCTCCCTCCAGATCTTCAGGGTGCCGACCGCGTACCCGGACACCGGGGGCCGACACGGATTCACCCGGACGGTTCCGCTCCGATTCGGCCGGCCGGCACCGGATCAGTAATCGAGAAGCGCGGGTCCCGCCGGCCCCTCTAGCGTGTGAGGACCGCGGGCGCCAGCCTTCACATGGAGCCCCCGACAGATGGAGACACGATGAGCAGCGCCAAGAGGGCGGGCAGCCGGGCAGCCGTGCCGCACGTCGCCGACAGCCACGACCTCATCCGCGTGCACGGCGCCCGCGAGAACAACCTCAAGGACGTCAGCATCGAGATCCCCAAGCGCCGCCTGACGGTCTTCACGGGAGTCTCCGGTTCGGGCAAGAGTTCGCTGGTGTTCAACACCATCGCCGCCGAGTCGCAGCGGCTGATCAACGAGACCTACAGCGCCTTCGTGCAGGGCTTCATGCCGACGCTGGCGCGCCCCGAGGTCGACATCCTCGAAGGCCTGACCACCGCGATCATCGTGGACCAGCAGCGGATGGGCGCCGATCCCCGCTCCACCGTCGGCACCGCCACCGACGTCAACGCGATGCTGCGGATCCTCTTCAGCCGCCTCGGCGAGCCGCACATCGGCCCGCCCAGCGCGTACTCCTTCAACACCGCCTCGGTCCGGGCGAGCGGCGCGATCACCGTCGAGCGCGGCAACAAGAAGGCGGTCAAGGCGACGTACGAGCGCACCGGCGGCATGTGCACCCGCTGCGAGGGCCGCGGCAGCGTCTCCGACATCGACCTCACCCAGCTCTACGACGACTCCAAGTCGCTCGCCGAGGGCGCCTTCACCATCCCGGGCTGGAAGTCGGACAGCCAGTGGACCGTCCAGGTCTACGCCCAGTCCGGCTTCGTCGACCCCGACAAGCCGATCCGCGAGTACACCGAGCAGCAGCTGCGGGACTTCCTCTACGGCGAACCGGTCAAGGTCAAGGTCAACGGCGTCAACCTCACCTACGAGGGCCTGATCCCGAAGATCCAGAAGTCCTTCCTGTCCAAGGACAAGGAGGCGATGCAGCCGCACATCCGGGCCTTCGTGGAGCGGGCCGTCACCTTCACCGTCTGCCCCGACTGCGACGGCACGCGGCTCAGCGAGGGCGCCCGCTCCTCGAAGATCGGGAAGATCAGCATCGCCGACGCCTGCGCGATGGAGATCCGGGACCTGGCCGAGTGGGTGCGCGACCTCGACGAACCGTCCGTGGCGCCGCTGCTCGGCGCCCTGCGGGACGCCCTCGACTCGTTCGTCGAGATCGGCCTCGGCTACCTCTCCCTCGACCGGCCGGCCGGCACCCTGTCGGGCGGCGAGGCGCAGCGCGTCAAGATGATCCGCCACCTCGGCTCCTCGCTCACCGACACCACGTACGTCTTCGACGAGCCCACCATCGGACTGCACCCGCACGACATCCAGCGGATGAACGACCTGCTGCTGCGCCTGCGGGACAAGGGCAACACCGTCCTCGTCGTCGAGCACAAGCCGGAGGCGATCGCCATCGCCGACCACGTGGTGGACCTCGGCCCAGGCGCCGGCACCGCGGGCGGCACCGTCTGCTTCGAGGGCACCGTCGAGGAGCTGCGGGCCGGCGACACCGTCACCGGACGCCACCTGGACGACCGGGCCGTCCTCAAGGACACGGTCCGCAAGCCCGCCGGCGCACTGGAGATCCGCGGCGCCACGACGCACAACCTCCAGGGCGTCGACGTCGACGTCCCGCTCGGCGTGCTCTGCGTGGTCACCGGCGTGGCGGGCTCCGGCAAGAGCTCGCTGATCCACGGCTCGGTCCCGGCCGGCGCCGACGTCGTCTCGGTCGACCAGAGCCCCATCAAGGGCTCCAGGCGCAGCAACCCGGCCACGTACACCGGACTGCTCGAACCGATCCGCAAGGCCTTCGCCAAGGCCAACGGCGTGAAGCCGGCCCTGTTCAGCGCCAACTCCGAGGGCGCCTGCCCCACCTGCAACGGCGCCGGAGTCATCTACACCGACCTCGCCATGATGGCCGGGGTCGCCGCCCCCTGCGAGGACTGCGAGGGCAAGCGGTTCCAGCCCGCGGTGCTGGAGTACCGTTTCGGCGGCCGGGACATCAGCGAGGTGCTCGCCATGTCCGTGGCCCAGGCCGAGGAGTTCTTCGGCTCCGGCGAGGCACGCACCCCCGCCGCGCACAAGATCCTCGACCGGCTCGCCGACGTCGGACTCGGCTACCTCACCCTCGGCCAGCCCCTCACCACGCTCTCCGGCGGCGAGCGGCAGCGGCTCAAGCTGGCCACCCACATGGGGGACAAGGGCGGCGTCTACGTGCTCGACGAGCCCACCACCGGCCTGCACCTCGCCGACGTCGAGCAACTGCTCGGCCTGCTGGACCGCCTCGTGGACGCCGGCAAGTCGGTCATCGTCATCGAGCACCACCAGGCCGTCATGGCGCACGCCGACTGGATCATCGACCTCGGCCCCGGCGCCGGCCACGACGGCGGCCGGATCGTCTTCGAGGGCACCCCCGCCGACCTCGTCGCCGACCGCACCACCCTCACCGGCGAGCACCTCGCGGCCTACGTCGGCGCCTGACCGGGGCGGCCCACGGCGCCGGTACCGGTGGCGGCCGGCGCTGTGGGATCGTAAAGGCGTGACGAGCCTGGAGGACCTGGCCCGGCTGCGCCGGGCACGCGACCTGATGGACCGCGAGTACGCCGAGCCGCTCGACGTGCCGGCGCTGGCGCGGGTCGCCCTCATGTCGGCGGGCCACTTCTCCCGCAGCTTCCGCGCCGCCTACGGGGAGACCCCCTACAGCTACCTGATGACGCGCCGCATCGAGCGCGCCAAGGCCCTGCTGCGGCGCGGCGACCTGTCCGTCACCGAGGTCTGCTTCGCAGTCGGCTGTACGTCGCTGGGATCCTTCAGCTCGCGCTTCACCGAGCTGGTCGGCGAGAGCCCGAGCGCCTACCGGGAACGCGACCACGCCGACGGCGCCGCGATCCCCGCCTGCGTCGCCAAGGTCCACACCCGACCGGTCAGGAACGGAGAAGCCCGGCCCGCGCGCCCGCCCGTAGCGTGACACGCATGGACATCAACCTCGCGCAGTGCTTCATCGCCGTCGACGACCACGACACGGCGATCGCCTTCTACCGGGACGTGCTCGGGATGGAGGTCCGGGACGACGTCGCCTTCGAGGGGATGCGCTGGGTGACCGTCGGCTCCCCGGCCCAGCCCGACGTCGGCATCGTCCTCGAACCGCCGCTCGCCGACCCGGGCGCCTCGGTCACCGACCGGGAGGCCATGGCCGAACTGCTGGCGAAGGGATTGCTGCGCGGCCTGAACTTCACCACCGACGACGTCGACGCCACCTTCGAACACATCCGGGCCGCCGGCGCCGAGGTCCTCCAGGAACCGGTCGACCAGCCCTACGGCGTCCGGGACTGCGCCTTCCGCGACCCGGCCGGGAACATGGTCCGCTTCAGCCGGCCGCGCACCGGCTGACCCGCCCGGGGGTTTGCGACGGGCTTCAGGGGGCAGGGGCAAAGTCAGTGCTTCGGACAGGAGGCACGTCCGTGGGAGCGGCGCGACGCCGCCCCGGACGTGGCCGTCCGGGGCCGGACGCCCTCCCACGGGTGACCGCCCGACCCCCAGGGTCGTGTCGTCGAACCGGTGGCGTCCGTCCGGCGCGCCGGAGGTCAACGGACTCCGGCCGCCCCACGAGGGCCGTGCCCGGGGCCCGCCCCGAACCGACGACCGGCCCCGCACTCCGAAGGAGTTGCGACGCACATGCCGATCCACGCCAGCGTGAAGCACCCGCACGACGACGCCCCCGACACCGCGGACGCGTTCCGCCGGCTGACCACCCTCCCCGACGGCCCGGAGCGCGACGTGGTCCGCGACCGGATCGTGGAGGCCTGGCTGCCCATGGCCGAACGCCTCGCGGGACGCTTCCGCAGCCGCGGCGAGAGCTACGACGACCTGCGCCAGGTCGCCGCCCTCGGCCTGGTCAAGGCCGTCGACCGGTACGACCCCGAGCGCGGCAACGCCTTCGAGAGCTACGCCGTGCCGACCATCACCGGCGAGATCAAGCGGCACTTCCGCGACCACATGTGGACGCTGCACGTGCCGCGCCGGGTCCAGGAACTGCGCAACCGCGTGCGCTTCGCCCGCCAGGAGCTCTCCCAGACCATCCCGGGCCGCAGCCCCACGGTCGCCGAGATCGCCGAGCACACCGACCTCGGCGAGGAGGACGTCCGGGTCGGCCTGGAGGCGCTGGAGAGCTTCACCGCCCTGTCCCTGGACGCCGAGCTGCCGGGCAGCGAGGACGGGTTCTCGCTCGGCGACGCCCTCGGCGGGCCCGACCCCGCCCTCGACACCGTCGTGGACCGCGAGGCCGTCAAGGACCGCCTGGCCGCCCTCCCCGACCGGGAGCGCGCCATCCTGTACATGCGCTTCTTCGACGACATGACCCAGAGCCGGATCGCCGAGCAGCTCGGCATCTCCCAGATGCACGTCTCCCGCCTGATCAGCCGCTGCTGCGACCGGGTGCGGGAGCAGGTGCTGCGGGATCCCGGGACCTGAGGAAGCCTTCGCGCCGACCCGGTCCGCAACCGCGTCCGCGGGCTCCGAAACCTCGGGCTCACCCGCCCGGGGGCCGCGTTCGCGCGAACGGCGCAGGGTGGCGCGCGCACCCGGTGCGGGCGGGCTGTGATGGCCGAGGGGCGCGAGCGCCGTGCCCCCGCCACCGCAGCTCGAAGGAGCCCGCACCATGCGCCGCACCGCCCGCGCCCTGTCCGTGGCCGTCCTGGCCAGTGCCGCCCTCGGCGCCCTCGCGGGGCCGAGCGCGGCCGATCCCGCCGTCCCCCCGCCGCCTTCCGGCGCCGGTGAGCCCGTGCCGCCGCCGGTGGCCGAGGAACCCGTACCCCCGCCGGCCGCCGAGGACCTCGCACCGGCGGCGGGCCGGACCGCCGCCGAGGTCAGCCCCGCCGACGTCACCCCGGGCGGCACCGTCACCGTGTCGGTCTCGTGCGCCCCGACCGCGGGCTCCGCGCCGGCGACCCTCGACGCCACCTCCCTGGCCTTCGACGAGGGCACCGTCGAGCTGCGCAAGGTGGAGGAGGAGCAAGGCACGGGCGCCGGTCCGGCCTACCGGGGGACCGCCCGGATAGCCGCCGCCGAGGACTTCGGGAGCGAGGCGGACGCGGAGGGCGCCGAGGAGGACTGGACCGTCGACGGCTCCTGCCCGGACGAGGCGGGCGGGGAGGGCGACCCGTGGAGCGCCACCATGAACGTGCCGGGCGCCACGGCGGGGGAGAACGGCACCGCCAAGCCCGCGTGCCCCCCGTCCACCGCCCCGCACGGCGACAAGCCCACCCACGGCACGCCCTGCGCCACCGAGCCGCCGTGCCCCGGGACCACCGCCCGGTACGGCGAGCCCGCCGAGGCCGGGAGGTCCTGCGGCGGCGGGAAGGCGGAACACGGGGTCCGGGCCGGGGCCGGCGGCACCTTCAGCGACTCGGTGCCCGCCCTGGCCGCGGGCGGCGTCCTGATCGCGGGCGCGTGCGCGGCGGCCGCCCACCGGCTGCGGCTCCGGCTGCGCGGGGAGGACGGGGAGCGCTGAGCCGGAGTCATGGCTCGCGTGCCGGATGGGTACTGGGATCAACGACGGTGAGCGGCAGTACGGACCCGCGCGGAGGTACGCATGCGGCGCACGGACCCCGAAGGCCACGACGCCGTGGGCCACGGCCCCGTCCGGTACGGCCCCCACCTGCCCGACGACGGGCTGCCGGTGCTGCCCGAACTGTCCGCCGTACTCGCCGCCGCCGCGGACCGCGCCCGGGGGGAACCGGTCGGCGGCGCCCCCGCCCTCACGGCCGCCGCGAGCGGCTACTGGCACCGGCGCGGCCTGCCCACCGAGCCCGGCCAGGTGGCCGCCGCCCCCGGTGCGCACACCCTGCTGCTGGCGCTGACCGCCGCGCTCGGCGGCCACGTCCTGGTGCCCCGCCCCTGCGCCGCCTGGTGGGCGCCGGACGCCCGGCTGCTCGGCAGCCCCGTCTTCCACGTCCCGACGCCGGCCGAGAGCGGTGGCGTCCCCGACCCGTACGCCCTCCTGGAGACCGTCCGCCGGGTGCGCGCCGAGGGCGGCGACCCCCGCCTGCTGGTGCTGGCCGTCGCCGACGACCCCACCGGCACCGTCGCGCGGCCGGAACTGCTGCACGAGACCGTCGAGGCCGCCGCCGGGGAGGGGCTGCACCTGGTCAGCGACGAGACCTGGCGGGACACCCTGCACGACCCGCACGCCACCGTGCTGCTCAGCCCCGCGGAGATGCTGCCCGAGCGGGTCACCGTCGTCACGGACCTCGCCGGGGGACTGCTGCCGCCCGGCTGGCCGGCCGCCGTCGCCCGCTTCCCGGCGTCCGCGGCCGGCGACGGTCTGCACGCGCGCGTGCTCGACGTGCTCACCGCCCTCGGCGCGGGCGTGGCCGCGCCCGTCGCCGCCGCGGCCGGGTACGCGCTCGACGAACCCGAGCCGGTCACCGCCCGCCGTTCGGCCGCCGTACGCCTGCACGCGCGCGTGGCCGCCGCCGTGCACGCGGCCGTCGTCGCCGCGGGCGCCACGGCCCGGCCCCCGCAGGCCGGGCGTCACCTGTACGCCGACCTCGGCCCGCTGCGCGACGCCCTGGGAGCGCAGGGCGTCGGCGACGCCCAGGAACTGGAGGACTTCCTCTCCACCCGGCTCGGCATGCCCGCCCCCGGCGGACACCGCTTCGGCGACGACCTCGCGGCCCTTCGCGTGCGGCTCGCCACCGGCCCGCTGCTCGGCACCGGCACCGCCGGACAGCGCGCGGAATGCCTCACCTCCCCGGACCCGTTGGAACTGCCACACGTGCGACGCGCGTTGACCGCTCTCGGGTCGGTCCTCGGCGAACTGCGCGACGCCCAGCGATGGGAGCCTCCTCGATGACGCAGCAGCCCCGGTCGACCACGAGCACCCCCGCGTCCCGCGAGGACACCACCGCGCCGCCGGTCACCTCCGCCCACGCCCCCTCGTACCCGCCGCTCGCCGATCCCCGGCCGCCCGCCGAACACCGCGTGTGGCCGCGCACCTTCCACGACCGGCTGACCGCGCCGCTGCCCGGCCTGAGGGCCCTCGCCAGATTCGCCCGCGAGGGCGCGGTGAGACCCGGCCGCGAGGGCCTCGCCGACATCCCCCGCCTGCCCTGCGCCCCCGGCCCGCTGCCCCGCGTGGACGCGGACACCGTCGCCGTCACCTGGGCGGGACACGCCAGCTGGGTGGTGCGGATCGGCGGCCTCACCGTGCTCACCGACCCGGTCTGGTCCCGCCGGATCCTCGGCACCCCCGCCCGGATCACCCCCGTCGGCGTCGCCTGGAGCGACCTGCCCCGCGTCGACGCCGTCGTCATCAGCCACAACCACTACGACCACCTGGACGCCCCCACCCTGCGCAGGCTCCCGCGCGACACCCCCGTCCTGGTGCCCGCCGGACTGGGCCGCTGGTTCCGCCGCCGCCGCTTCACCCGCGTCACCGAGCTGGACTGGTGGGAGGCGACCGAACTGCGTCCAAGGGGCGGCGCCGAAGGCACCCTTGGCAAGGGCGGGGGAGTGCGCTTCGACTTCGTCCCCGCGCACCACTGGTCCAAGCGCAGCCTCGTCGACACCTGCCGCAGCCTGTGGGGCGGCTGGGTGCTCACCGCGCCCGACGGCCGGCGCGTGTACTTCGCCGGGGACACGGGGTACGGCCACTGGTTCACCCGGATCGGCCGCCGCTACCCCGGCATCGACCTCGCGCTGCTCCCCATCGGCGCCTACGACCCCCGCTGGTGGCTCAGCGACGTGCACTGCGACCCGGAGGAGGCGGTCCGGGCCGCCCAGGACGTCGGCGCCCGCCGCATGGCGCCGATGCACTGGGGAACGTTCGTCCTCTCCGCGGAACCGGTGCTGGAACCCCTCACCCGGACCCGCGCCGCCTGGCAGGCCGCGGGTCTGCCCCGGGAGGACCTGTGGGACCTGCCGGTGGGAGCTTCACGCGTACTGGAGTAGCCCCCACGCGCCGTACGGACGGCGCCCGAGACGCCCGGCCCGACCGCTACGCCTTCGCCGGCCCCCGGAACCGTCGCCACACTCCCGGTGCCACGCTGACCAGGACGGTGAGGGCGATCGCCGCGGCCACGCCCTCCCAGGGCTTGCTGAACAGCGCGCCGCTCAGGACCCCGATCAACTGGTACGTCACCGCCCACGCCAGGCAGGCCGGCAGGTTGCCGTGGGCGAAGCGGCGCAGCGGCCACTCGGCCAGCAGACAGGCCAGCATCACCGGTATGCGCCCGGCCGGCACCAGCCGGGAGAGCACCAGCACCGCGACGTCGTGCTCGGCGAGCTTGTCCTGCGCCTGCTCCAGCCGGTCCTCCGGGGCCCGGGACCGGATCGCCTCCAGCCAGCGCGAGCCGTTCTTCGAGCCGACCCCGCGCCGGCCCAGCCAGTACAGCGCCATGTCCCCGCAGAACGCGGCCAGCGACGCCGTCGCGAACACCATCAGCATGGAGAACGGCAGCGTCTGGTGCATCGCCACCACGGCCGCCGAACTCACCAGCGCGCCCGTCGGCACCACCGGCACCAACGCCCCGATGAGCACCAGCAGGAACAGCGACGGATACCCGAACGCCTGCTGCGTCGGCTCCGTCGGAATGCTCGTCGTGGCGGCGTCCAGCCAGTTCACCGCGCGACCTCCACCCGCACGCTCTCGCCGTGCCCCAGCCGGTGCACGGCGACCCCCGGCGCGCGCAGCGCCGACAGGCGCACGAACTCGTCGCCCGGCGTGTGGAACTCGTGGGGGCGCACGGCGTCCATCCCGATCGGCCAGTACGTGCCGTAGTGCACCGGCACCGCCGTGCGCGGCGCCAGCCGGGTCAGCGCCTCCGCAGCCCGCCCCGCGTCCAGGTGCTCCGCTCCCAGGTACGGGCCCCAGCCGCCCACCGGCAACAGCGCCGCGTCGACCGGCCCGACCTCCTTCTCCATGCCGTCGAACAGGCCGGTGTCCCCGGCGAAGTACGTCCGCGCCTCGCCCTCGACGACGTAGCCGAGCGCGGGGGAGCGGTGCCGTCCGACCGGCAGCCGCCGCCCGTCGTGCCGTGCGGGCACCGCCCGTATCCGCAGGTCCCCGACGTGCGCCACGTCGCCGGGCGCCACCTCCGCCACGTCCAGGTGACCGAGCCGCCGCAGCCCCGGCACCGCCCGTCGCGCGCCCCGGGGCACGAGCAGGCGCGTGCCCGGCGCGAGCCGCGCGAGCGACGGCACGTGCAGGTGGTCGGCGTGCAGATGGGACACCAGCGCCACGTCCGCGCGCCAGGCGTCCGGCGGCGGCACCGCGCCCCGCCTGCGGCGCAAGTGGGCGAGGCGGCGGGCGAACAGGGGATCGGTGAGCACGCGGATGTCCGAGTCCTCGACCGTGCAGGTGGCGTGACCCCACCACGTGAGCTCCACCGGCACCTCTTTGCCTCCTTCGCGCGACTCCCCGAAGCCTACGTCCAGGAGTAGGGTCGGCGGCGAAAACGGGAGGTGACGGGAGGTGAGGGGGGACACCATGGGGCCGGTGCGGGTGACGGCGATCGCGAGTCTGACGCCGCTGGAACTGCTGGACGACGATCCGTTCCTGGTCGACTCCCGCAGCCAGCACGCCATGTGCGCCCGCTGGGCGGCGGAACACGGCTACGTCGTCGCCAGGGAACTGCTGGTGCGCGGGCTGCGACCGGACCACGACGCCCTGTGGGACGGGGTCCGCCCGGGCCGCGACCTGTTCGTGGCCCCCAGCCGCCGGGTGCTGGAGAGCGCGCTGGCCTCCGTCGACGACTTCACCGCGGAGTGCGCGCGGCGCGGCGCCCGCGTCGAGACCGTCGGCCACGCGGAACCGGCCTACGACGCCCGGATGAAGGCGTGCGTGCACCGCAGGCTGTCGATGCCCACGGCGGGATACGACGGCCGCTGACCACCCCTTCGGGGTGTGAACCGGCCTCAGGGGGACAAACGGGTCCCCCTGAGCGTTGTGGCAGGGTGGGGAGGGCCCGGACGGCGGGCCGGGACGTGAGGTGTGCGGAGCGTGGGTGGAGGCCGTTGGCGCCGGGTCGCCAGTCAGATCGGGCGGATTGTCGCGGTGTGGGCCGTGTCCACCCTCACCATGCTCGTGCTCGCGGGCATCCTGCCGGACTTCCGGCTCCAGTCGCCCGACGGGGACAGCGCCACCGACATCGCGATGACCGCCGCGGTCGGCGCGGGCGCCTTCGGTCTGCTCTCCGCCGTGGTGTGGCCGCTCATGGTCCGCTTGCTGCTCCTGGTGCCGGCGCTCGTCCTCGGGCTGCTGGTCTTCTTCCTCAACGGCGGGCTGCTGCTCCTCGCGATCGACGTGAACCCGGCCGGCCGCGGCGGCGTCGCCCCCGAGACCGCGGTCGTGGTCGCCGCCGTCATGTCCGCCGTCGCCTCCGCCACCGGCGGTGCCCTGACCGTGCGCGGCGACGACGCCTACCGGCGCCGGCTCTACCGCCTCGCCGACCGCCGCCGCAGATCGGGCCCGCCCTGCCCGGCCGGCCCGGGCATCGTCTTCCTGCAACTGGACGGCGTGGGACACGACGTCCTGCTCGACGCCGTCGACAGCGGCGCCATGCCCACCGTCGCCCGCTGGCTCGGCCGCCACGGCGCGTCCGCGAGCCACCGCCTGGCCCCGTGGCGCACCGACTGGTCCAGCCAGACCGGCGCCAGCCAGCTCGGCATCCTGCACGGCAGCAACCACGACGTACCCGCCTTCCGCTGGTTCGAGAAGGACACCGGCGAGGTCATGGTCTGCAACCGGCCGACCAGCGCCGCCGAACTCCAGCACCGCGCCGTCCGGCGCACCGGCGACGGCGGGCTGCTCAGCCTGGACGGCGCGAGCCGCGGCAACCTGTTCGGCGGCGGCGCCGACGAACAGGCCCTGGTGCTGTCCATAGCCACCCGCCGCCGCAGCCGCGAGACCCGGTCCAGGTCCGGCTACTTCGCCTACTTCTCCGACCCGGCCAACGCCGTCCGCACCGCGATGTCCTTCGTCGCCGAGGTGGGCCGGGAGATCGGCCAGTCCACCCGCGCCCGCGCCCACAAGGTCCGCCCGCGCGTCTCCCGCGGCGGCCTCTACCCCTTCGTCCGCGCCTTCGCCACCGTCGTCGAACGCGACGTGGTCGTCGCCGCGGTGATGGGCGACATGCTCGCCGGCCGCACCGCCGTCTACGCCGACCTCGTGGCGTACGACGAGGTGGCGCACCACTCCGGGCCGCACGGCCGGGACGCCGTCAACGTCCTCCGGCGGCTCGACCGGTCCCTCGCGCTGATCGAGAAGGTCGCCGACCAGGCCCCCCGCTCCTACCGGATCGTGCTCCTGTCCGACCACGGCCAGAGCCCCGGCGAGACCTTCCGCGCCCGATACGGACTGACCCTCGGCGACCTGGTCCGGGCCGGCTGCGGGCTGCCCGTGCCGCGCCGCGCCCAGCGCACCCGCAGCGGCGCCGAGGCCCGCAACACCGTCCGCGCCGCCCTGCACCGCCCCGTCGAGGAGGGCGCCGCGCAGCAGCGGCCCGCCGACACCCCGACCGGCCGCCGCTCCGAGCCGATCGTGCTGGCCTCCGGCAACCTCGGCCTGGTCTCGTTCCCGGACGTGCCGCACCGGATGACCAGGGAGGAGATCGACGCCCGCCACCCCGCGCTGCTGCCGACCCTCGCCAACCACCCCGGCATCGGCTTCCTGCTGGTGCGCAGCGAGCTCCACGGCGGCCTGGTGCTCGGCGCGCACGGCGCCGAGATACCCCTGGACCGCCTCGACGAGGACCCCGGCCCGCTCGCCCCCTTCGGTCCCGGCGCCGCCGACGCCGTACGCCGCACGCACTCCTTCCCGCACACCGCCGACATCATGGTCAACTCCTTCCACGACCCGGCCGACGGCGAGGTCCTCGCGTTCGAGGAGCAGATCGGCTCCCACGGCGGGCTCGGCGGCGCCCAGTCGCACGCCTTCCTGCTGTCACCGGCCGTGCTGTCCGACCCGGCCGAGGAGGGCACGGAGATCGTCGGCGCCGAACACGTCCACCGGGTGCTGCGCCGCTGGCTGCGGGAGTCCAACGGCCCCCAGGTGCCAGTGGAGGATCCACGGCCGAACGTCGTCGAGAACGCACCTTTTCCCGTCGCGGACGGGTTCGTGCAGGAGAAAAGCGCCTGATTTTGAGGTGCGACGGGCCGTGCCCGACCATGGGCGCCGTCCCGGCGATCCCGGGCCACAGTTCCATGAGAGGCGCACCACCCCATGCACGTCACCGGGACCGTCCCCCCACCGGCTCCGGAACCGCAGGAGACCCCCGCGGCCCCCGACCCCACGTCCGGCGACGGCCGGCACACCCGCCGCTTCGGGCTTCCCGTGGCCACCGCCCTGGTCATGGGCAACATCATCGGCGGCGGCATCTTCCTGCTCCCCGCCTCCGTCGCGCCCTTCGGCACCGTCAGCCTGCTCGCCTTCGGCGTCCTGACCGTCGGCGCCATCGCGCTCGCCCTGGTCTTCGGCCGCCTCGCCGCCCGCGACCCGCGCACCGGCGGCCCCTACGTCTACGCCCGCGGCGCCTTCGGAGACTTCGCAGGCTTCCTCGCCGCCTGGGCGTACTGGATCACCACCTGGGTGTCCAACGCGGCGCTGGCCGTCGCCGCCGTCGGCTACCTCGACGTCCTGATCCCGGTCAACGACCACCGCTGGACCGCCTGTCTCGCCGCGCTCGTCATCCAGTGGCTGCCCGCGCTCGCCAACTTCGCGGGCACCCGGTACGTGGGCGCCGTGCAGCTCGTCGCCACCGTGCTGAAGTTCGCGCCGCTGCTGCTCGTCGCGGTGGGCGGGCTGTTCTTCTTCGACCCGGACAACCTCGGTCCGTTCAACGCCAGTGGCTCCAGCGGCGTCGGCGCGGTCTCCGCCGCCGCCGCGATCCTGCTCTTCTCCTACCTGGGCGTGGAGTCCGCCGCCGTCAGCGCCGGCGAGGTGAAGGACCCGCGCCGCACCGTCGGCCGCGCCACGGTCATCGGCACCGCGGGCGCCGCCCTCGTCTACCTGCTGGGCACGCTCTCGGTCTTCGGCACCGTCCCCCACGACCGCCTGGTCAACTCGACCGCGCCCTTCTCCGACGCCGTGAACACCATGTTCGGCGGCGCGTGGGGCGGCTGGGCCGTCGCGCTGGCCGCCCTGGTCTCGATGACCGGCTGCCTCAACGGCTGGACCCTGCTCAGCGCCCAGACCCCGTACGCCGCCGCGAAGGACGGCCTCTTCCCGGCCGCGTTCGCGCGCAGGCGGCGGGGCGTGCCGACGACCGGCGTCGCCGTCACCGTCGTCCTCGCCTCCCTGCTCACCGTCTACAACTACACGTCCGGTTCGGCGAAGGTCTTCGAGGTCCTCGTCCTCGTCACCACCTTCACCGCGACCGTGCCCTACCTGCTGGCCGCCGCCGCCCAGATCTTCCACCTGGTCTCCGGCCAGGGCGAGAAGGTCGACCGGGCCCGTCTGGTCCGGGACGGCGTGATCGCGACGGTCGCCGCCGCCTTCTCGCTGTGGCTCGTCGCGGGCGCCGGCTACGCGGCGGTGTACCAGGGTGTGCTGTTCCTCTTCGCGGGCGTGCTGGTCTACGCGGTGATGGCGGCGCGCAAGCCGGGCCGGGCCGGAGTGTGATCGGATGGGGTCGGGAACCCGGGCACGGGCTTCCACTGCCCCAGTACAGCAAGCGAATTCGAGAGGACCCGCCGTGGCAACCACGCGCTCCGCACACACCGTCTGGGAAGGCAACCTGCTCGAGGGCAGCGGTGTCGTCACCTTCGACTCGTCCGGCATCGGCGAGCAGCCGGTGTCGTGGCCGTCGCGCGCCGAGCAGGCGAACGGCAAGACCAGCCCCGAGGAGCTGATCGCCGCCGCCCACTCCAGCTGCTTCTCCATGGCGCTGTCGCACGGCCTGGCCGGCGCCGGCACCCCGCCCACCAAGCTCACCACCTCCGCCGACGTCACCTTCCAGCCCGGCGAGGGCATCAAGGGCATCCACCTCACCGTGGAGGGCACCGTCCCGGGCCTCGACGCCGACGCGTTCACCGCCGCCGCCGAGGACGCCAAGAAGAACTGCCCGGTCAGCCAGGCCCTGACCGGCACCACCATCACCCTCACCGCCAAGCTGGCCTAGCGGCTAGGAGCCCGTACGCTCCCACCCCCGCCGGTCCGGGCGCGGCCCCAGCTGTCTGGGGTCGCGCGACCGGTACACCACGTACGGGCGGGTCAGGTACTGGAGGGGCGCGCTGAACATGTGCACGAGGCGCGTGTAGGGGACCAGGGCGATCAGGATCATGCCGATGACCGCGTGCACGTGGTACAGCACCGGCACGCCCTCCATCAGCTCCACCTTCGGGCTGAGGGTGAACAGGCTGCGGGCCCAGGGCGCGATGGTGCTGCGGTAGTCGTAGCCGTCGCCGGAGGTGTCGGAGAGCTTGGCGATCATGCCGAGGACGATGGCGCCGAGCAGGAAGACGTACATGAACTTGTCGTTGGCGGTGGTGGCGCGGAACACCGGGGCCTTGGTGCGGCGCCGGTAGACCAGCATCCCGATCCCGGCGACCGTGAGGACCCCGGCCAGGGTGCCGCCGTACAGGGAGAACAGGTGGTACGCGTGCTCGCTGACGCCGACCGCCCCGGTCCAGGACGCGGGGACGAACAGCCCGATCAGGTGGCCGACGAGCACGAAGAGGATGCCGTAGTGGAAGACCGGCGAGGCGATGTTGAGCAGCTTCGACTCGTAGACCTGCGAGGAGCGGGTCGTCCAGCCGAACCGGTCGTAGCGGTGGCGCCAGACCAGGCCCGCGATCAGCAGGGCGAAGGCGGCGTAGGGCAGGACGCCCCAGAGGAAGACGTTCATCGGCGGGCTCCGGTGGATGCGGGCGGCAGGGTGGCGCACACGGCGTCCAGCACGCAGGCGTAGGGCGTGCCGAAGGCGGTCAGCCGGGAGCGCAGCTCGTCCAGGGCGCCGCGGTGCTCGGTGAGCATGCCGATGTCACCGGTGCGGGAGACGAACTCCAGCACCGCCGGCAGGAAGTCGGGCAGTTCCTCGCCGGTGAACTCCAGGCCGTGGGCGCGGTACAGCTCCTTGAAGCGGACCAGGGACATCCCGCGGTTGCGGGTGTCCCCGTCGGTCCACCAGCTCAGGTACAGGCTGTGCCGGTTCTTGAAGTCGAAGACCTGTACGTAGTGCGCCTGGAGTTCGCCCTGGGGCGTCACGGCCGCGTGGTCGGTGAAGGCCCGCAGCTGCGGGGCCGCCTCGCGCAGCAGCGGCAGCCGGTCGCGGAAGTCGTCGTCGGGATAGGTCAGGCAGAGCGCCGCCGCCTGGTACAGCACCTCGAACCCGGGCATGGGATCAGGCCTCCCTCTCGTCGTCCGCGGTCTGCCGCCGGCGCAGGATGTGGAAGTTCTCCACCGGCACCAGCGGCAGCATCCTGCGTCCCGAGTCCTGGCCGAACGGTCCGTCACCGCCCATGCCGGGCCCGCCGTCGGTGTCGAGGCTGCACGTGTCCGGCAGCGCCGACGCCTCCAGCCGGTGCGCGTCCCCGACGGCCGCGGTCGGGATCACGTACCGCTCCTCGTACTTGGCGAGCGCCAGCAGCCGGTACATGTCCTGGATCTCCTCGGGGCGCATGCCGACGCCCGCGCAGACCGCGGGGTCGGGGTCCTCGCCGAGGTTGACCGACCGCATGTGGGAGCGCATCGCCGCCAGCTTCTCCAGCGACGCCCGCACCGGGCCCACGTCCCCCGCGGTGAACAGCTCCGCCAGGTACTCCAGCGGGATGCGCAGGGTGTCGATCGCGCCGAACAGGTTGTCCGCGTCCTCGCCGTCGTGCCCGGTCTCCGTCAGCGCGTCCACCACCGGCGACAGCGGCGGGATGTACCAGACCATCGGCATCGTGCGGTACTCCGGATGCAGCGGGAGCGCCACCCGGTACCTGCTGACCAGCGCGTGCACGGGGGAGCGCCGGGCCGCCTCGATCCAGTCGAACGGGATCCCCGCCTCCTCGGCCGCCCGCCGCACCGCCGGGTCCTCCGGGTCGAGGAAGAGCCCCAACTGCGCCTCGTACAGCTCGCGTTCGTTCGGTGTCTCGGCGGCCTCGGTCACCTTGTCGGCGTCGTACAGGACCACTCCCAGGTACCGCAGCCGCCCCACGCAGGTCTCCGAGCAGACCGTCGGCTGGCCGATCTCGATGCGGGGGTAGCAGAAGGTGCACTTCTCCGCCTTGCCGGTGCGGTGGTTGAAGTACACCTTCTTGTACGGGCAGCCGGTCACACACATCCGCCAGCCCCGGCAGCGGTCCTGGTCGACCAGGACGATGCCGTCCTCCGAGCGCTTGTACATCGCCCCGGACGGGCAGGACGCCACGCACGACGGGTTGAGGCAGTGCTCGCAGATGCGAGGAAGGTAGAACATGAACGTCTCTTCGTACGCGAACCGCACCTTGTCCGAAGCCTGTTGGCGGGTCCGCTCCACCATCGGGTCCAGGTCGCCGTAGGCGGGCGCGCCCCCCAGGTCGTCGTCCCAGTTCGAGGACCAGCCGATCTTCATCGGCTTGCCGTCGAGCTGCGAGACCGGCCGGGCGACCGGGTAGTCGTCGCCGAGCGGGGCGTCGGTGAGGTTCTTGTAGTCGTACGTCCAGGGCTCGTAGTAGTCCTTGATCTCCGGCAGTTTCGGGTTGGAGAAGATCCCGGCGAGCTTCCTGATCCGGCCGCCCGCCTTCAGCTTCAGCGCGCCGCGCCGGTTCAGTTCCCAGCCGCCGCGCCAGCGCTCCTGGTCCTCGTAGCGGCGCGGGTAGCCCTGGCCGGGGCGGGTCTCGACGTTGTTGAACCAGACGTACTCCATGCCCCGCCGGTTGGTCCACGCCTGCTTGCAGGTGACCGAGCAGGTGTGGCAGCCGATGCACTTGTCGAGGTTCATGACCATCGCGATCTGGGCCATCGGGCGCATCAGTACTCGACCTCCTGGCTGCGGCGGCGGATGACCGTCACCTCGTCGCGCTGGTTGCCCGTCGGGCCGAGGTAGTTGAACGCCCAGGACAACTGGGCGTAGCCGCCGATGAGATGGGTCGGCTTGAGGAGCAGCCGGGTGAGCGAGTTGTGGACGCCCCCGCGCTTGCCGGTGGTCTCCGTGAGCGGTGTGTTCACCGTGCGCTCCTGCGCGTGGTGCATGTACACCGTGCCGGGCGGCATGCGGTGCGAGACGATCGCCCGGGCCACCACCACGCCGTTGCGGTTGACCGCCTCGATCCAGTCGTCGTCCGCGACCCCGATGGCGTCCGCGTCCTGCGGCGACATCCAGACGCACTGGCCGCCCCGGGACAGCGCCAGCATGAACAGGTTGTCCTGGTACTCGGAGTGGATGGACCACTTGTTGTGCGGGGTCAGGTAGCGGACCGTCACTTCGCGGTGGCCGTCCGGACCGAGCTGCGGCTCCCCGAACAGCCGGCTCATGTCCAGCGGCGGCCGGTACACCGGCAGCGCCTCGCCCAGCTCGTGCATCCAGTCGTGGTCGAGGAAGAAGTGCTGCCGCCCGGTGAGGGTGTGCCAGGGCTTGAGGTGCTCGGTGTTGAGGGTGAACGCCGTGTACCGGCGCCCGCCGGCCTCGCTGCCCGACCACTCCGGCGAGGTGATCACCGGCACGGGCGCCGCCTGCGTGTCCGCGTACGTGATCCGCTTGCCCTCGTGTTCGGCGGCCAGGTGCGCCATCTCCTGCCCGGTCTTCGCCTCCAGGGTGTGGAAGCCCTGGGTGGCCAGCCGCCCGTTGGTGGTGCCGGACAGGGCCAGGACGGTGTTCGCGGCCTTGACCGCCGTGTCCAGCGCCGGGCGCCCGTCGGCCGGGCCGCCGCGCACCGCGCCGTTCATCCGCCGCAGCCGCTCCACCTCCTCGTCCGGCTTCAGGGTGATGCCCTTGGCGGGCAGGCCCTTGGTCTCCACCAGCGGGCCGAGGGCCGCGAACTTCGCGCCGATCGCCGTGTAGTCGCGCTCCACCACGACCAGGTTCGGCATGGTCTTGCCGGGCTCCGGAGCGCACTCCCCGCGCCGCCAGTCCCGTACCACCCCGCCCGGCTGGGCGATCTCGCCGGGCGTGTCGTGCTGGAGCGGCGCCGCCACCAGGTCCTTGCGCACCCCGAGGTGCCCGGCGGCCAGCTCGCTCAGCTTCTCCGCGATCGCCTTGAACGTGTCGAAGTCGGTGCGCGCCTGCCACGGCGGACTCACGGCCGGGGAGAAGGCGTGCACGTAGGGGTGCATGTCCGTGCTGGACAGGTCGTGCTTCTCGTACCAGGTCGCGGCGGGCAGCACCACGTCCGAGAGGAGCGTCGACGAGGTGTGCCGGAAGTCCAGCGACAGCAGCAGGTCGAGCTTGCCCTCGGGCGCCGCCTCGTGCCAGACGACGTCCCGCGGGCGCTCGCCGGGCGCGGCCTCCTCGGCGCGCAGTGAGGACTGGGTGCCCAGCAGGTGCTTGGTGAAGTACTCGGCGCCCTTGCCCGAGGAGCCGAGCAGGTTGGCCCGCCACAGGGTCACGATCCGCGGCCAGTTCTCCGGCGCGTCCGGATCCTCGCACGCGAACTTCAGGGTGCCCGCCCGCAGTTCGGCCACCGCGTTCGCGACCGGGTCGCCGAAGCTCTCGCCCAGCTCCAGCGGGTTGCGGTCGAAGGTCGGGTAGGAGGGCATCCACCCCGTGCGCGCCGACAGGGCGAGGCAGTCCGCGCCCGTCATGCCGGAGAGCCGCCCCTCGCCGAGCGGCGAGGCCAGCACGTCGGCGCGGAACCGGTCGTAGCGCCACTGGTCGGTGTTGAGGTACCAGTACCCGGTGCCGATCATCTGCCTCGGCGGGCGCGACCAGTCCGACGCGGCGGCCAGCGTCGCCCAGCCGGTCACCGGACGGCACTTCTCCTGCCCGACGTAGTGCGCCCAGCCGCCGCCGTTGCGGCCCTGGCAGCCGGTGAGCTGGAGCAGGGCCAGGAAGGTCCGGTAGATCGTCTCCGAGTGGAACCAGTGGTTGGTGCCCGCGCCCATCAGGATCATGCAGCGGCCCTTGGACCGCTCCGCGGTCCGCGCGAACTCCCGCGCGATGCGCACACAGGCCGCCGCCGGGACCGAGGTGTGCGTCTCCTGCCAGGCCGGGGTGCCGGGCGCGGCCGCGTCCTCGTACGACGCCGGCCAGTCGCCCGGCACCTCCGGCCGCGCCACTCCGTACTGGGCCAGCAGCAGGTCGAACACGGTCGTCACCAGTGGCCCGGTCGCCCCACCGAGCCGCGTCGCCGGGACACCCCGCCGCAGCACGTCACCGCGTCCCTGCCCGTGCGCGCCGCCCTCGGTGTCGAAGCGGGGGAGCAGCACCTCGACACCCGAGGCCATCTCGTGGCCGTGCAGGGTCAGCCGGGGCCGCACGTCCCCCAGGTCGAGGTTCCAGCGGCCCTGGTCGGCCTCGTTCCAGCGGAAGCCCAGCGAGCCGTTCGGGACGACCGCGCGGCCCATCCCCTCGTCCAGCACGACCGTCTTCCAGCGCGCGTCCTCGCCGCCCTGCCCCAGGTCGGCGGCGCGCAGGAACTTCGCCGGGACGTACGCCCCGTCCCGCTCGGTCAGCGTCACCAGGAACGGCAGGTCGGTGAAGCGCCGCACGTAGTCGTCGAAGAACGGCGTGGCGCGGTCGACGAAGAACTCCTTGAGCACCACGTGCCCCATGGCCAGCGCCAGGGCGGCATCCGTGCCCGGGTGCGGGTGCAGCCACTGGTCGGCGAACTTGGTGTTGTCGGCGTAGTCCGGCGACACCACCACGACCTTCTGGCCCCGGTAGCGGGCCTCCGCCATCCAGTGGGCGTCCGGCGTCCGGGTCACCGGCACGTTCGAACCCCACATGATCAGGTACGCCGCGTCCCACCAGTCGCCCGACTCCGGCACGTCCGTCTGGTCGCCGAACACCTGCGGGGACGCCACGGGCAGGTCCGCGTACCAGTCGTAGAACGACAGCATCGGCGCGCCGATGAGGGAGTGGAAGCGGGCGCCCGCCGCGTGCGACACCATCGACATCGCGGGGATGGGGGAGAAGCCCGCGATGCGGTCGGGGCCCTGGGTGCGGATGGTGTGGACGTGGGCGGCGGCGATCATCTCGACCGCCTCGTCCCAGTCCGCCCGGACCAGCCCGCCCTTGCCCCGCGCCCGCTGGTAGCGCCGCCGGCGCTCCGGGTCGCCCTGGATGTCCGCCCAGGCGAGCACCGGGTCGGTCAGCCGCGCCTTCGCCTCCCGGTACATCTCCAGGAGCACCCCGCGCACGTACGGGTAGCGCACCCGCGTCGGCGAGTACGTGTACCAGGAGAACGCCGCCCCCCGCGGACAGCCGCGCGGCTCGTACTCGGGGCGGTCCGGGCCGACCGACGGATAGTCCGTGGCCTGCGTCTCCCACGTGATGATGCCGTCCTTGACGAACACGTTCCAGCGGCACGAGCCCGTGCAGTTCACGCCGTGCGTGGAGGTGACGACCCGGTCGTGGCTCCAGCGGTCCCGGTAGAAGGCGTCCGCCTCCCGGCCGCCGACCAGCCCGATGCTGTGCAGGTCGGGTGCGGCGGTCCCCGGCCGGAAGAACCGTCCCGCGCGCAGCAGCGCCGCGCCCGGCTCGGTGGGCGGTGTCCGCGTGTCGGTCACGTGCGCTCCCTTGCTCGCCCTGGTTCTCGAACCTAGGGGCGGGCACGGGAGCGCACCCGTTCGCGGGGCCCGTACGGGTCAGCGCGGGCGCCCGGTGTCCGGCGTCCGGGTCATGGCTCGCGCGCCGGGTGCGGCCGGCTGGTGTCGATGGGGGGCGGTGCCGCCGTCGAATCCGGTCGGGCCGTGACGTCTCCCGAGAGCCCCGGACCCCCGACCTCGGTGGCGGGGTCGCCGGGTCAGTAGTTCTCGCGGTACTCGCGCAGGACCTTCTCGGTGCGCTGGGTCGACGCGGCACGCGCCGTCATGTGGTCCAGCACCTCCAGGTGCGCCGAGACCTCGGGCCGGGAGTCCAGGTACAGGGCGCCGGTCAGGTACTCGGTGAAGACCATGTCGGGCAGCTCCGGCTCCGCGAACCGGAACAGGGTGAACGGCGCGTACGTCCCCGGGTGCGGCCCGTCCTCGAACTCGGCGACCTGGAGCGTCACCCGGTCGCGGGACGCGAACTCCAGCAGCTTGTCCAGCTGTTCGCGCATCACCCGGCCGTGCACGCTGACCGGGCGGCGCAGCACCGTCTCGTCCATCACCACCCACAGGTGCGGCGGGTCGGGCCGGTCCAGCAGCCGCTGCCGCTCCATGCGCAGGGACACGTGCCGCTCGACGGCGTCACCGCCCGCGTTGCCGATCGTCCCGGCCTCCAGGACCGAGCGCGCGTAGTCCTCGGTCTGGAGCAGGCCCGGGACGAAGTGCGGCTCGTAGGAGCGCACGATCCGCGCGGCGCCCTCCAGGCTCACGTACATGCTGAACCAGTCCGGCAGCACGTCGTGGTACCGCTGCCACCAGCCCGGCTGGTTGGCCTCCTCGGCGAGGGTGACGAACGCGACGACCTCGTCGGAGGCGACCCCGTACGTCGTCAGGAGGATCTGGACATACGGTATCTTCAGCGAGACCTCGGCCGTCTCCATGCGCCGCACCGTGGCCGGGGCCACGCGGAGCACCTTGGCGGCCTCCTCGCGTCTGAGGCCCGCTGTCTCCCGCAGTTCCTGCAACCGCCTGCCGAGGACCACCTGGCCCACGGTGGGTGCGGCCCGTCGCTCACTCACGCCACGCCTCCCCAACGCGCCCAAGTCACACCGCAGTCTGTCATGTACCCCCGCCGCTCTCACAGGGGTGTTCGCGATCAACCTTGTCAGGACAGCAGTGTGTGCAGGTACTTAACCGTCGCCGGGTCGGCCGGCAGCAGCGTCTCGATGGCCAGCTCGGCCACCGTCACGTCCATCGGGGTGTTGAAGGTGGAGATGGACGAGATGAACGACAGCGTCCGGCCCTCGTGCTCGATCCGCATCGGCAGCGCGAAGTACGGCACCGCCTCCTCCGGTTCCCCGTCCGGCGCGATCTCCGGCGCGGTCTCCGGCACCGGATAGGCCGCCACCTCGTCGTACAGCGCGCGCAGCGGCTCCGAGCGCTGGAGGGCGATCTGACGCTCCATCTGCTCCAGCAGGTGCCCCCGCCACTGGCGCAGGTTGCGGATGCGCGGTGCCAGTCCGTCCGGGTGCAGGGTCAGCCGCATCGCGTTCAGCGGCGGGGCGAGCAGATGCTCGGCGACGCCGTCCATGAGCATCGCCACGCCCCGGTTGGCCGCAAGCACCTGGTACGTCCCGTCGACGACCAGCGCCGGATACGGCTCGTAGCCCCGGATCAGGCGCTCCATGCCCTCGCGCAGGGCGCCCAGCGCCGGGTCGTCCAGCGGGGTCTCCGGGTAGTGCGGGGCGTAACCGGCGGCGAGCAGCAGGGCGTTGCGCTCGCGCACGGGGACGTCCAGGTGCTCGGCGAGGCGCAGCACCATCTCCTCGCTCGGCCGGGAGCGGCCCGTCTCGACGAAGCTGATGTGCCGGGCGGAGGAGTCGGCGCGCAGGGCCAGCTCCAGCTGGCTGACCCGCCGCCGCTCCCGCCAGGCCCTCAGCAGCGGACCCACGCCCTGGGTGGCGGGGACGGTGCCGGACGTGGGTGCGGTCATGGGCCGAACGGTAGTCGACGGCGGGCCGCGACGGGACCGGCCCGCCCTCCTGACCAGGGCTCCGACGGCCGTGCTGTGGCAGGCTGAAGGGGCACCCCCGGTACCCGGGCCCCCAGGACAGGAGCGTGGCGCATGCCCGTCGAACCGCTGTCGCGGCAGGAGATCGAAGAGCGGCTGACCGAGCTGCCGGGGTGGTCGCTGGAGGACGGCCGCCTCACCCGTGCCTACCGGCTCGGCTCGCACTTCGCGGCGGCCGCCATGGTCGTGCACGTCGCCCAGGTGCAGGAGGAACTCGACCACCACTCCGACCTCACCCTCGGCTACAACACCGTGTCCCTCGCGGTGCACACGCACAGCGCGGGCGGCGCCGTCACCGCGAAGGACGTCGAGCTGGCCCGCAGAGTGCAGGATCTGGCCGCCGGTCACGGGGCACACTGACGGTGTGCTCGACTACGACAAGGAAGCGGAGCGGTACGACGCGGCCCGCGGCGGCGAACCCCGGGCCGAGGCCGCCGCACGGGCGGTACTGAGCCTCGTGCCGCGCAGGGCGCGCAGCCTGCTCGACGTCGCCTGCGGAACCGGCATCGTCACCCGTCGGCTGGCGGCCGCGCCGGGCGCCCCGCGGGTGACCGGCGCGGACCTCGCCCCCGCCATGGCCCGGCGGGCCGCGGCCCGGCTGCCCGGTGCCGTCGTGCTCGCCGACAGCCGCCGGCTGCCCTTCCGCGACGGCGGGTTCGACGCCGTCACCAGCGTGTGGCTGCTGCACCTGGCCGAGGGCGCCGGGGACGTGCGGGCGATCGTCGGCGAGTGCGCCCGCGTCCTGCGGCCCGGCGGGGTGTACGTGACCACCGTCGACAAGGGCGCCTCGCACAACGTGGGCAGTGACATCGACGCCGTGCTCGCGGCCCGCCCGCCCAGCACCGCGCACGACGCCGCCGCCCTCGTCGAGGCGCACGCCCGTGCGCACGGCCTGGTCCCGGCGGGGGAGGCCCGCTTCACCGGCCACGGCCAGGGCCGCAGTCCTCGCCGTACCGTCGCCGACCTGCGGCGCGGCTGGTTCGTCACGCTGCCGCCCGGCGAGCCGGGCGCGGAGCACTTCGCCGCCCGGCTCACCGCCCTGCCGGACCAGGACCGGCCCCGGCCCGACCCGGTCTTCACCCTCCGGGCGTTCGTGAAGTCGTAGGCCGGGGGCGGCAACCCGGCCCTCCCGGGCGGCGACTGAGAGGCGGAACCCATCCGTCCTCCAGGAGGTCCGCCCCGTGAGGCACCCCCGCACGTACCGCAGACGCCCGCTCGCCCTGGCCGCCGCCCTCGCCGCCGCCGGGCTGGTCGGCGCGGGCCTGACCGCGCTCACCCCCGGCACCGCACACGCCGCCACGGCACGTCAGGTCGAGGCCCTCGACCGGGGCGTGGTCAGCGTCCACACCGGCGACGGCAACCTGGTCGGCTGGCGCTGGCTGGGCACCGACCCGGACAACGTCGCGTTCAACGTCTACCGGGCCGGCACGAAGGTCAACGCAGCCCCCCTCACCGGCTCCACCACCTTCTTCCACGCCGGGGCCCCGTCCCACGCCGACTACACCGTCCGCGCCGTCGTCAACGGCACCGAGCAGGGCGACTCCGTCCACGCCGTCCAGTTCCGGGCCGGCTACAAGGACGTGCCGATCAGCCCGCCCGCCGGCGGCACGACACCCGACAGCGTCTCCTACACCTACGAGGCGAACGACGCCTCCGTCGGCGACCTCGACGGCGACGGCGCGCTCGACCTCGTCCTCAAGTGGCAGCCGACCAACGCCAAGGACAACTCCCAGTCCGGGTACACGGGCAACACGATCGTCGACGGCCTGCGGCTGGACGGCACCCGGCTGTGGCGCGTCGACCTCGGGCGCAACATCCGCTCGGGCGCCCACTACACCCAGTTCCAGGTGTACGACTACGACGGCGACGGCAGGGCCGAGGTGGCGATGAAGACCGCCGACGGCACCCGGGACGGCACCGGCGCGGTCGTCGGCAGCTCCTCGGCCGACCACCGCAACTCCTCCGGCTACGTCCTGTCCGGCTCCGAGTACCTGACGATGTTCGACGGCGGGACCGGCAGGGCCATGGGCACCGTCGACTACGTCCCCGCCCGGGGCAGCGTCTCCTCCTGGGGCGACTCCTACGGCAACCGCGTCGACCGCTTCCTGGCGGGCACCGCGTACCTGGACGGCTCCCGGCCCTCCCTGATCATGGCGCGCGGCTACTACACGCGCTCCGTGATCGCCGCCTGGGACTGGCGCGACGGGCGGTTCACCCGCCGCTGGACCTTCGACACCAACTCCTCCACCAACACCGGCAAGGGCTACGACGGCCAGGGCAACCACCAGCTCTCCGTCGCGGACGTCGACGGCGACGGCAAGGACGAGATCGTCTACGGCGCGATGGCCGTCGACGACAACGGCAACGCCCTGTGGACCACGGGCAACGGCCACGGCGACGCCATGCACGTCGGCGACCTCGACCCGTCCCGCGCGGGCCTGGAGGAGTTCAAGGTGGACGAGGACGCCTCGAAGCCCTCGTCCTGGATGGCGGACGCGCGCACCGGTCGGATCATCTGGTCCACCGGCGCGAGCGGCGACAACGGCCGGGGCGTCGCCGGGGACGTCTGGTCCGGCAGCCCGGGCGCCGAGTCCTGGTCCTCCGCCGAGAGCGGCATCCGCGACCCCAGGGGCACGGTCGTGAACAGCCGCAAGCCCTCCAGCACCAACTTCCTGTCCTGGTGGGACGGCGACCCGGTCCGCGAACTCCTCGACGGCACCCGCGTCGACAAGTACGGCCCCTCCGGCGACAACCGCCTGCTCACCGGGTCCGGCGTCGCGTCCAACAACGGCACCAAGGCCACCCCGGTCCTCGCGGGCGACCTTCTCGGCGACTGGCGCGAGGAGGTCGTCTGGCGCACGTCGGACAACACGGCCCTGCGCGTCTACTCCACGCCGTACGACACCGGCACCCGCATCACGACCCTCCTCCACGACACCCAGTACCGCACGGCCCTGGCCTGGCAGAACACCGCGTACAACCAGCCGCCGCACCCGAGCTTCTTCCTCGGCGACGGCATGCCGACGGCGCCGAGGCCGGCGGTGTACACGCCCTGAGTCACTGAGTCGTCGGAACGCGGCGCCCGTCCCGGCGGGTCCACCAGTGGTGCGGTACGGAGGTGAATGGTGAAACAGCACCTGCGAGAATCTCGCCGGGACCATACTGACCGCGTAACGCGACGGCATGTGGGGGACTGATGAGCACGGAACGCGTACCCGTCACTTTGCGCCTGTACGACGACACGCTGGAACCGGACGACTGGCATGAAGCGGCTGAGCCGTTCAGGAGCGGACTGAGTGATCTCGGCGCCCAACTCGTCCGTCCCCGGACCGGGCAGCGGGCCCCGCAGGGCACCAAAGGGGATCCGCTCACGCTGTCCCTCGTCGCGGCCCTCGTCGCGTCACCGGTCCTCTCCGAGGTGGTACGCCTGGCAGCAGGCTGGGTGGGCAGGGCACAGCACCGCTCGGTCGAGCTGACGGGGCCGTCGGGAAGCCTGACGGTGACGGGGCACCCCAAGGAGGAGGAGCAGGCCCTGATCGCGGAGTGGCTCAGGAACAATGCCGCCTCCGGGGCGGGCGACGACGAGACACCCGGAACCCACGGTGACCCGGCGTCCTGACAACCGCGGGCGCGGACGGCGCAGGGCCCTTCTGATAGCCACGGACACGTACGAGGACCCGGAGTTCACGAAACTGGTCGCACCGGCGGGCGACGCCGAGGCCCTCGCCGAGGTGCTCGGAGATCCGGGACTGGGCCAGTTCGACGTCACCAAGATGTTCAACGGTCTCGCGGACGAGATCGAGCGTGCCCTCAAGTCCTTTCTCGCCGAGTCGGAACCGGACGACCTCGTGCTCGTCTACTTCTCCTGCCACGGGGTGAAGGACGTGCAGAACCGCTACTACCTCGCCGCGAAGGACTCCGAGGCCGACCGCCTGGCCCAGACGGGACTCAACCCGCGGGCGATCCTGGTGCAGTTGGACGAGTGCGACGCACGGACCCAGGTGGTCATCCTCGACTGCTGCTTCAGCGGGGCGTTCCGCCGCGGCCTCGTGTCGCGCGGCGCGAGGAGCAAGGTGGACCTGCCCGTGCATCTGTCGGGCCGGGGCCGCATCATCCTCACCTCTTCCACGTCGTTCCAGTACTCGTACGAGGAGGGTTCCGGTGCCCTGCCCGGGTTGCGGCCGCGCTCGGTCTTCACCTCGGTCCTGTTGGACGGCATCAGGAACGGTCTGGCCGACCGGGACCGTGACGGTTACGTCTCGATATCCGAGCTGTACGACTTCGTGACCGAGACGCTCGTGAGGAACCGGGACCCGCAGACACCGGAGCTGTACAGCGACGGGCGCGGCAGTGTGTGGATCGCCCGCAACCCCTACCACCGGCCGTCCGCCCCGCTCCTCGTGCTGCCCGGTGGAAGCACCGTGGCCGGCACCATGGCGAACGCGCTGCACGCTTTCCCGCACGCGGTCGAAGCCCGGGATCTCCTCCTCGCCACCCTCGACAAGCTCCGGCACCTGTTGCGTACGCACGAGGGGAGCGTTCTGTGGCGTGACATGGTCGCCGCCGTGGACCCACCGGGGCGGCCCACGCGTCTGGTCGACGCGGCCTACGACATTCTGCACGCGCTGGACAGCCTCAACGGGGACGCGGTGCTGGTCCTCGCCGTGACGGACCTGTGCGACGCCCTGCTGGCCCAGGTGGCCGACGCCGCCTCGTCCGAGGCCGTGGACGAACTGTTCAGAGTGGTGATCGACTACCTCGAACTGTTCGGGACCCTGCTCACGCGCTTCGAGCGGTATCTGCAACTGCGCCGGTTGACCCTCGCCGCCAGGACGTTCGTCGAGGCCGTTGCGCGCACGATACGCAGGACGGCGACCGAGCCCGTCGGGCAGGGAGAGGACCAGGTACCCGATCAACTGGCGGCACTGGAGACGGTCGCCGAAGATCTGCGGGCGCTGGCCCACGTCCTCCGTGGTCTCGGAGGACGGGGCCCCGTGCCGCAACTGGTCGGGGAACTGGCCGCTGCCGTCCGCAGGAGCCGTTTCGTCGACGCGGACGGGGCAACCGCACTCCGGACGCTGGCGGAGGGACTGCGCACGGTGTTCGGACAGGTGCGCGACTTCCTGGAGGAAGCCGACGACCGTGACCTCCAGACGTTTGTCAGCGGTGTGGTGGAGGAGGCGGTGGCCGAACTCACCCGCCCCCTGGACGAGGAGGCGTGTGCGAAGGCGCTGCACCGGCGTACCAGCACACTGCTGACGAATGTGAAGGAGGCGAGTGACGTCCGCGAGATGCTCGCGGCCCTCCGGGATCTGCGCGAGGCGGTCTCGGAACTCCACGGTTCGCCGCTGGAACCCCACGACATCACCGAGATCACCTCGGACCTCGTGACACAGGTGAGCGGCCTGGCGGCCGGGATCGACGAGTCCCGGAGCGAGATCATCGCCCAGCTCAGAGCAGAGGCCCGGGAAAGCCTGGATGACGGTGGCACCCCGACCGGGTCCGACCCATCGGCCTGACCGGGCCGGGGCGCGCGCCGTACGGTACGCGCCCCGGCCCGGGGTCACTCCAGCGTGCAGCTGTGCTCACCGAGCCGGAAACCGGACGGCTTCGCGTTCGTCCCCGTCCAGCTGCCCGTGAAGCCGAAGCTCACCGAGGCGCCGGGGGCGACGCGGGCGTTCCAGCCGACGTTGCTCGCCGTCACCGTGGTGGCCGACCGAGTGTGCTCGGCGTTCCACATCCGGGACACCCCCTGGCCGCCCGCGAACGTCCAGTCGAGGGACCAGCCGTTCCAGGCCGCCGTGCCGGTGTTGGTGAGCCGGACGTCCGCCTGGAAGCCGCCGGGCCACTGGTTCGTGACCGTGTACGTCACCTCGCAGGCGCCGGTGGGTCCCGGGTCGGGGCCCGGGTCGGTGCCGCCGTCGCCCGCCGTGTCGCCGTACACGATCCCCCGGCCGTTGGTCGCCACGTACACCCGGCCGTACACCCGCGGGTCCCCGGTGATGGCGGCGCCCGTCCAGCCCCACTGGTGCGCGTCGTCGTTGACCCTGGTCCAGCTAGCTCCCGCGTCGGTGGAGCGGAAGATGCCGCGGACGCCGCCGATCTCCGCACTGGAGTAGAGGGTCTGGTAGGTCGCGCCCGGGGCCGCCTTGCCGAAGCCGATGGTGTCGGCCGCGTCGACGCCGGCCAGCTTGGTGAAGGTGGTGCCGCCGTCCGTCGAGTGCCACAGGCCGTACGGGCCGTCCGCCGCCCCGCCGGCCAGCCAGACGTCGCCCTCGGCGCCGGGCAGCGCCTTGAAGCGGACGCTGTCACCGGAGGGCAGGCCGGCCGCCGGCGAGGCGGTGAAGGTCGCGCCGCCGTCCGTGCTGACGTAGAACGTCCCGGACTTGAAGCCGTAGAAGGTCTGCGGGTCGACGCGGTCGGACTCGACGACCGCCCCGGCCGGGATGCCGCTCGACGCCTGCCAGGACGTGCCGAAGCCCGTCGTGTGGTGCACGCCGGCGCCCTCGGGGCTCCACACGAAGCGCCCGCCGTCCGCGCCCGCCGCGACCGTGCCGCCGCCGCTCACCCCCGCCGGGTCGCTGCCGCCGAACCAGTTGGCGCCGTTGTCCGTGGAGAACGCGATGTGCGGGCCGGAGTCCAGGTTGCCGGCCCGGACGACCGTGTCCGGGTTCTTCTCGGCGAAGTCGAGGCTCGTGGTGGAGGTGAAGTTCGGGGAGGTGTACATCATCGACGGGACCTCGGTCAGGCTGGTGTGCCGGAAGCCGCCGACGTCGCCCAGCGCGCTGAGCAGCGGGGCGCCGGACGGGGGTGCGGCCAGGTCGTTGACCGCCGTCTCCTCCAGGCCGCGCACCATGGGCTCGATGGCGAAGGTGCCGCCCTCGTCGTCCCAGTTCGTGAGGTTCTCGGTGCCGTAGACCGTGGCGCCCGTGCCGTACATCATCCGGTCCGGGTCGAACGGGTCGATCTCCAGCGCCTCCGTCATCCAGCCCAGCTTCGGGGTCTGCTCGGGCGGGGCCGGGTTCGCGCCCCAGGTGAGCCACGGGGAGGAGGAGACGTCCATGGTGTAGCGGTTCTCGCGGGTCGGGTACGACGTGTACTCCCACGCCTGCGTCCAGGTCGCGCCGCTGTCCGTCGAGCGGAAGATCTGCGTGTCCGGCCACCAGGAGCTGTACGCCGTCGCCATGACCGTCCCCGGGTTCTGCCGGTCGACGGTCAGGCCGCTGAACCCGAAGTAGGTGTCCGCCTCCGCGACCGGGCTGATGTCCGTCCAGGTGCCCGTCGCCGTGGCGTACCGGTACAGCCGCCCCTTGCCGCCGTCGTACGGCCCGCCCGTGTCGCTGTAGGCCAGGTACAGGTGTCCGTTCTCCGCGTCCAGGACGCCCTTGTGGGCCAGGTACCCGGTGGGCTGGCCGGCGACCCGCTCCCAGGTCGCGCCCGCGTCCGTGGAGCGGTAGACGGCGTTCTCCTTGTCGGCGACGCCGACGTAGACGGTCTTCGTCGCCGCTCCCGCCGACCCCGTCGACTCGTCGAAGGTCACCCAGGTGACGCCCTGGTTGTCGGAGGCGTAGCCGGACGTGTCGGCGGGGTCCTGCGCGTAGTTCCCGGGGTTCGGGAAGGCCGTCACCTCCGACCAGGTCACGCCGGCGTCGGTGGACCGCCACAGGCCGTGGCCGCTGGGCGCGCCCAGGTAGAGCACGTCGTTGTCGTGCGGGTCGACGGCCAGGCGCTCGCCCATGCCCCGGCCCGGCATGTTGCCGCCCAGCTTGAACGGCAGGTCCGTCTTCGCCCAGGTCGCGCCCCGGTCGGCGGAGCGGAGCACCGCGCCGTCGCCCGGGTCCCAGTCGTTGGTGTAGGTGCCGACCGCCGCGTACACCCGGTCGGGGTCGACGGAGTCGGAGGCGATACTGGCCACGCCCGTGTGCCCCCAGTCGTCCCAGCCGACGTGGTCGAGGAGCGGCGTCCAGGTGTGGGACGACTCCTGCCAGCGGTAGGCGCCGCCGATGTCGGTGCGGGCGTAGGCCAGGTCCTTCTCGGTGCGGTTGAAGACGATGCCGGGGACGAATCCGCCGCCGTCGACACGGGCGTTCCTCCAGGTGTAGGTGTCGGCGGTGACGGCCGCCTCCGGTGTGCCGGCGGCCAGTGCGGTGGGCGGGCTGCCCGCCAGGAGACCGGCCGCGAGCGCCAGCAGAACGGTGAGGGTCCTGGTTCTTCGCACGGTGGGGAACCGTCCTTCCGTCAGGAGCAGAACGCATACGAGCACGGGCGGCCCTCGCCATGAACGAGGGCCGCCCGGCGGTTCGGTCCCGTCGTCCGGTGACAGGACCAGCACACGGAGCCTTGAGGCGCCCCAAAGGGGCGCGGGTCTGTGTCGACATGCGGCTACCGCCGCGCGGGCGCGATCACCCACAACGGACCCGCAGCCGAACAACCGCCCAACCCGCGGAGCGCCCCGCGGGGGCTATTCCAGTAGCTCCGCGTACGAACCCATGGCGAGGGCGATGTCCGCCTGCGCCCAGAACCGGTGGTATGTGAAGGTGGGCGCGGCACCGCCCGCGAGATAGTCCTCGATCTTCGACCAGGCCGGGTCGTCCTGGTAGAAGGAGCGGATCGAGGAGAACGTCGACGACGCGTCGATCGTGTCGCCGTTCGGCATGGTCCCGGTCCAGCCGTTCGGGACGTGCACCGGGTCGTCGAAGCGGTTGTAGTCGGCGCGGGTCTCCGGGACGGCGATGCCGAGCGCGTCCTGGTTGTTCTCCCACATGCCGTCGAGCAGCGCCTTGGCGGTCGCGGCCGCCTCCGTGTCGCCCGAGCGGTCGGCGTAGTACGTCAGGGTCTTGGCGTAGGCCGCCGCCACACCGACGTCGTTGGTGTAGTCGGAGACGGTGACGTGCAGGTCGCCGTTGTCACCCGGGGAGGACGCGTTCCAGGTGTCGGGCTGCCCCGACCACTGCATCGTCGAGGGGATCCGGAAGGTGCCGTCCGGGTTGACCGTCGTCTCCGACAGCGCCCAGTCGACCCACTTGTCCAGGACCTCCTTCGCCGCCGCGTCGCCGCTCTGCTGGTAGTACTCGGCGACCCGCTCCATGGACCACGCCTGGAAGCCGAACCACTGGTTGGACGGCGGGTCGTGGTAGACCGGCTTCTCGTCGTAGTACATGCCGTAGAAGGTCGGCGTACCGGCCGGCGGTGTCGCGTACCGGCCCGCCCAGCTGTTGGTCGCGCCGCCCGCGATGGCCCCCTCGTCGGACTGAAGCCAGCGGTAGAACTCCACCTGCCGGTCGAGGGACTTGGCCCAGTCGGAGGCGCCGGTGGCCGACTTGGGCTTGAGGTCGGCGTAGGTGCTCAGCGCGTACGCGGCCAGCGGGTTCTGGTAGCCGCCGTGGGTGTGGCTGGAACCGATGCGCCAGGCCCAGCCCGCCGAGGTGTCCACCGCGCCGCCCCAGGCGTAGTACCAGGACAGCAGGTAGTGCGAGGAGTCCTTGCCGGTGCCGGCCGGGCAGCTCGACGGCCCGACGCAGTTGCCGACCTTCTTGAAGTACTTGTCGAACATGGCGTAGCGCAGGTAGTCGCCCATCTTCGCGGCCTTGTCGAGGGTCCCGGCGATCTCGTCGCCCTTGCCCTGCTCCTCGGCCCAGACGTCCGCCCAGTACGCGGCCTGCACGGCCCGTGCGTCGGCGTCCGGGGCGTTGGTGAACTTCCACTGCTTCGCGTAGGACGCGTCGCCGGTGAACAGGTCCAGGTAGCCGTTGCGGCCGCCGTACTTGAAGGCGTCGCAGGTCGGCTGCGGCACCGTCTCCCACACCGACTCCTGCGCGCCGCGCTGGAAGGTGTTGATGTACGAGGGGCCGGTGTCCGCCGGACCCGCCTCGCACTTGCCCGGCGAGTTGCCGTAGCCGTAGGTGTTGTCGACGTCCTGGAGCCAGTGCATGCCGTAGACGTCCCCGGTGCCGTACGCCGACTTCAGCTCGGCGGCGATCGGGTCGGGACCGACGGAGACCGCGCCGTCCAGGGGTGCCGGATACTCGTTCGGCGTGTCCAGTTCGGGTGCGTAGGTCGCCGGCTTCGAGGCGTTGTAGGCCGAGTTGGTCGGCTGGTCGGCGTGGGTGGGGATCATGTACGTCTCCATGATCTCCCAGGCGTTGTTGAACCTCGACCAGTCGCCGGTCACCTTGCCGTACATGGCCTGGAGCCACAGCAGGTAGCTGTACGCCTCCGAGGTCGTCTCGTGCCCGTGGTCGGGGGCCTCGACGATCAGTGTCTCGACCGAGTGGTACGGGATGCCCTCGGGGGAGAAGTAGCCGTTCGCGGGGTCGGTGATCTTCCCGTACAGCTCCAGGAAGCGGGCGTCGTAGTCCTTCGCCGCGGCCAGCTGGGTCACGGTGACCGCGGCCTTGCCGTGGCCGGGAGCCGTCGACTCGAAGACCGCCGAGCCGGTGCCCGACGCGTCCGCGGAGACGGTCACCCGCTGGGCGGTGTTCCAGTTCGACGGGGTGAAGGTGAGGGTCGCCCCGCCGGTGAGCGAGAGCCCCGTGTTGCCGCTCGCGCGGGTCGTCGTGACGGTGACACCGGCGGTCGGCTGCTTCGACAGCTTGACCTCGTACGTCCCCGACTCGCCCTGCTGGACGCCGAGTTGGCCGGGTGAGGCGACCACGATCGGTCCCGAGGCGACGGTGATGCCGACCGGCGTCGAACTGCCGGAGGCGCCCGTGCTGTCGTACGCCTTCGCCACCAGGGAATGACTGCCCACGGTCAAGCCGGAGGCCGAGTGTGTGTAGGGCGCGCTGGTGTCGGTGCCGAGCAGGGTGGTGTCGTCGTAGAACTCCACCTTGCTGACGCCGGCGCCGTCGGCCGCGGCGGCCGTGGCCGCGAGCGGCACCGCCTCGCCCTGCGAGTACACCGCGCCCGCCTGCGGGCTGGTCAGCACCGTGATCGGCGGCTGGTGCGCGCCGACGCACGAGGTGCCGTTGACCGCGAAGCCCGTGGGGGCCGCGTTGGTGCCGCTGTACGTGAACTGCCCCCCGGTGGTGACGGCGGCCCCGGCGGCGACCCGCCCGTTGTACGAGGCGTTCCTGACCGTGACGTTCCGGCCCGACTGGGACCAGGTGCCGTTCCAGCCGTTGCTCAGCTTCTGGTCGCCCGCGTAGGTGTACGTCAGCGTCCAGCCGTCGATGGCGTCGGTGCCGCGGTTGGTGAGTGTCAGCTCCGCGGTGAATCCCGAGCCCCAGTCGTTCGTCCTGTAGTCCACGCTGCACTGAAGTGCGGCCGCCTGGGCGGGAGTCGAACCGGCGCTCAGCATCGTGAGGGGCAGTGCGAGGGCCGCCAGCGCGGCGGTCCACAGCCGCCGCGCGGTGCGGCGTCTGCGTCTGTGTCGGGGGTGCATGGTGCTGGTTCCTCCTTGCGGCTCGGGGAGGGGGTGGGGGAGGAGCAACAAGCCTTGAACCAGTGGGAGCGCTCCCATAGTGGAGAGGGGGGCATCGGCGGTCAAGATGCGTGAAGAGTCGAAAAGATTCGACAGGGCGGACGGAGAGAAAGTCGGTAACTCCTCTGTTCTTTGCCGTCACTTGGCGCTACCTTCGCTGAACCAGTGGGAGCGGTTCCATCAGTCGGCGCGACCGTCACGGCGTGCCCGAACTGCAAGGAGTCGCTCATGCGACACCCCCCGCTCCACCTTCCGCGTTCAGGACTTTTAGCCGCAGCCGCGGCCTGTCCTCCCGCGCGTTCCCGGCCGGTCCGCCGGCCCGCACCCACCCCGGGCTCCCGCACCGTGCCCGCGGGCTGTTCCTGACCTTCGATCACGACGGCACCCCCATGCCGATCGGCAGCGGGCCGCGCCGATGGACGCGCGGCCCCGGACGACAGCACCCGCACCCCCACGAAAGAAGGAACCCGCACTCATGACCCGTACCAGAACCGCGATGCTCGCTGCCCTGACGCTGGTCGCCGGCGCCTCCGGCACGGCGCTGGCCGCCCACTCCGCGAGCGCCGGAGCCGCGGCCGCCGCCTGTACCGTCGACTACAAGGTGCAGAACGACTGGGGAAGCGGCTTCACCGCCGCCGTGACCGTCACCAACAACGGTGCCGCCACCTCGAACTGGTCGCTGGGATGGACCTACGCCGGCAGCCAGAAGGTCACAGGCGGCTGGAACGCGAAGGTCAGCCAGAGCGGTGCCGCCGTCACCGCGGCCAACGAGTCGTACAACGGCACCCTCGCCACGGGCGGTTCGGCGAGCTTCGGCTTCCAGGCCACCTACAGCGGCACCAACGCGGTCCCGGCCACCTTCACCCTCAACGGCGTGACCTGCAACGTCGACGGCGGCCCGACCGACCCGCCGGACCCGACCGACCCGACCGGACCGTCCGACCGGGTGAACAACCCCTATGACGGCGCCAAGGTCTACGTGAACCCCGAGTGGTCCGCGAAGGCGGCCGCCGAACCGGGCGGCTCCCGGATCGCGAACCAGCCCACCGGTGTGTGGCTCGACCGGATCGCCGCCATCAACGGTGTGAACGGCGGCATGGGCCTGCGCGATCACCTCGACGAGGCGCTGACGCAGAAGGGCTCCGGCGAACTCGCCGTCCAGCTCGTCATCTACAACCTGCCCGGCCGCGACTGCGCCGCCCTCGCCTCCAACGGCGAACTGGGCCCGACGGAGATCGACAAGTACAAGACGCAGTACATCGACCCGATCGCCGAGATCCTCGCCGACCCGAAGTACGCGGGTCTCAGGATCGTCACCACGGTCGAGATCGACTCGCTGCCCAACCTGGTCACCAATGTCAGCGGCCGGCCGACCGCCACGCCGAACTGCGACGTGATGAAGGCCAACGGCAACTACCAGAAGGGCGTCGGCTACGCCCTGAACAAGCTCGGCGACATCGGCAACGTCTACAACTACATCGACGCCGGCCACCACGGCTGGCTCGGCTGGGACGACAACTTCGGCGCCTCCGCCGACATGTTCAAGACCGCCGCCACCACCGAGGGCGCGACCGTCGGCGACGTGCACGGCTTCATCGTGAACACCGCCAACTACAGCGCCCTGAAGGAGGAGAACTTCAAGATCGAGGACTCGGTGAACGGAACCTCCGTGCGCCAGTCCAAGTGGGTCGACTGGAACCGCTACACCGACGAGCTGTCCTACGCCCAGGCCATGCGCGCGAAGCTGGTCTCGATCGGCTTCGACCAGAACCTCGGCATGCTGATCGACACCTCGCGCAACGGCTGGGGCGGCACCGCCCGGCCCACCGGTCCGGGTGCCACGACCAACGTGGACACCTACGTGAACGGCGGACGCTACGACCGGCGCATCCACCTCGGGAACTGGTGCAACCAGTCCGGAGCCGGCCTCGGCGAACGTCCGAAGGCCAGTCCCGCCGCGGGGATCGACGCGTACGTCTGGATGAAGCCCCCGGGCGAGTCCGACGGTGCGAGCAAGGAGATCCCGAACGACGAGGGCAAGGGCTTCGACCGGATGTGCGACCCCACCTACGAGGGCAACGCGCGCAACGGCAACAGCCCCTCGGGCGCGCTGGCGAACGCCCCGGTCTCCGGGCACTGGTTCTCCGCGCAGTTCCAGGAGCTGATGAAGAACGCCTACCCGCCGCTGTCGTGAGCGGCTTCTCCCAGGGGTGAGTCACCGGGGTCCGGTCCTTGCGGGCCGGACCCCGGCGGCCTCCCCGTTTTTTGCGGGACCGGCAAAGTTGTTTGCACGGACCGGCCGAGTCGTCGCACCCTGAGGTCACCGCGAACGGGAGGCTGACCAGCATGGCGCACGACCACCACCACGACGAGCACGGTTCCGGGCACGGGCACGGCCACGGCCACGGAACCGGACACGACCACACCGACCTGGACTGGGCCGAGATGGCCCCGCTGCTGGAGGCGCAGGCCGAGCTGTACACGCCGCTGTACCGGCAGGCCATGAGCTGGCTGGCGCGGGACGTGACCGATCCCGGTCTGGTCGTCGACGTCGGCAGCGGACCGGGCGTCGTCTCCTGCCTGTTCGCCGACGTCTTCCCCGGCGCCCGCGTCGTCGCCGCCGACGGTGCCGGTCCGCTGCTGGAACGGGCCCGGGACCGGGCCGCCCGGCTCGGTGTCGCCGACCGCTTCGGCACCCTCACCGGCGACCTGCCCGGTGCGCTGAGCGAGCTGGAGTACCCGGCCGACCTGATGTGGGCGAGTCAGAGCCTGCACCACCTCGGCGACCAGCGCGCCGCCCTCGCCGCCCTCGGCGGGTATCTCACGCCCGGCGGCACGCTGGCGATCCTGGAGGGCGGACTGCCCGCCCGGTTCCTGCCCCGCGACATCGGATTCGGGCGTCCCGGGCTCCAGGCCAGGATCCACGCCGTGGAGGAGGACTTCTTCGCCGAGATGCGCGCCGGCCTGCCCGGCTCCGTGCCCGAGACGGAGGACTGGCCCGCGCTGCTGACCGCCGCCGGCCTGAAGCACACCGGCACCCGCAGCTTCCTCCTCGACCTGCCCGCGCCCCTCTCCGACGCGGCCCGCGACTACGCGGCGTCCTCCCTCTCCAGGCTCCGCGAGCGGGTCGGCGACGGTCTGGACGCCGTGGACCGGGACACCCTGGACCGGCTGCTCGACCCCGGGGACGAGGGGAGCGTGCACCGGCGGCAGGACGTGTTCGTGCTGGTGGCGCACACCGTGTACACGGCGGTACGGCCGGTCTGAAAGGCCGCCGAGCCGGGCCCTTGACGTCGAGAGCGCCGGTCGCGCTCATCACCGGAGGCGACGGGGGTTCCCCCCGGCTCGAGCGAAGCCGAGAGGTGGGGGAGGGCGGTGACGGGAGGGGAGGGGTCCGGCCGGACCCCTCCCCTCGCGCATGATGCTCAGGCGGTGCTCAGGAGTTGACCTCCGCCGGGTCCGACCCCAGACGACGGTCCTCGTTCAGCGCGCTGATCGCCGCCAGGTCCTCGGTGTCCAGGGTGAAGCCGAACACGTCGATGTTCTCCTTGATCCGCGACGGCGTCACGGACTTCGGGATCACCACGTTGCCGAGCTGGAGGTGCCAGCGCAGCACGACCTGGGCCGGCGTGCGGTTGTGCTTCTGCGCGATGGCCACGATCGCCGGGATCTCCAGGATCCCCTTGCCGGAGCCGAGCGGGGACCACGCCTCGGTGGCGATGCCCTGCTCCGCGTGGGCCTCGCGGGAGGCGTGCTGCTGGAGGTGCGGGTGCAGCTCGATCTGGTTGACGGCCGGAACGACGGACGTCTCGCCGGTCAGCCGCTCCAGGTGCTCCGGCAGGAAGTTGGAGACGCCGATGGCCCGCACCCGCCCGTCGGCGAGCAGCTTCTCGAACGCCTTGTACGTGTCGACATACCGGTCCTTGGCCGGCACCGGCCAGTGGATCAGGTAGAGGTCCAGGTACTCCAGGCCCAGCTTCGCCAGTGAGGCGTCGAAGGCGCGGAGGGTGGAGTCGTACCCCTGCTCGCTGTTCCAGAGCTTGGTGGTGACGAAGAGATCCTCGCGGGCCACGCCGGAGGCGGCGAGTGCCCTGCCGGTGCCCTCTTCATTGCCGTAGATCGCGGCGGTGTCGATGCTGCGGTACCCGGCCTCCAGCGCCTGGACCACGGCCGTCTCCGCCTCGTCGTCCGGCACCTGCCAGACGCCGAAGCCCAGCTGGGGCATCTCGACGCCGTTGTTCAGGATGATCGGGGGGACCTTGCTGCTCACGAGCTCTTGATCCTTCGGTTGTGGTCAGGTGGTACTCATATCGTCAACGATCACGAGCCCTCGCGCATTCCTGACCGTGGAACTCACGCCGTGTAAAGGGCCGCGACCTCGGCACCGTAGGCCTTCTCGATGGCCTTGCGCTTCAGTTTCAGCGAAGGCGTCAGCAGGCCGTGCTCCTCGGTGAACGGCTGGGCGAGGATGCGGAAGGTGCGGATCGACTCGGCCTGCGACACGAGCGTGTTGGCCGCGACGACCGCGCGCCGCACCTCCGTCTCCAGGTCGGAGTCGTGCACCAGGTCGGCCGGGGGCATCTGCGGCTTGTTCCGCATCGCCAGCCAGTGCTCGACCGCCTCCTGGTCCAGGGTGATGAGGGCGGCGACGTAGGGCCGGTCGTTGCCGACGACGATGCACTGGTTGATCAGCGGGTGGTCCCGCACGCGCTCCTCCAGCAGCCCCGGGGAGACGCTCTTGCCGCCGGAGGTCACCAGGATCTCCTTCTTGCGGCCGGTGATGGTGAGGTAGCCGTCCTCGTCCAGGGCGCCCAGGTCGCCGGTGGCCAGCCATCCGTCGTGCAGGGTCTCGTCGGTGGCCTTCGGGTTGTTGAGGTAGTGCTGGAAGACGTTCTCGCCGTTCAGCCAGATCTCGCCGTCGTCCGCGATGTGCACGGTGACGCCGGGGACGGGGCGGCCGACGGTGCCGTAGCGGGTGCGCTCGGGCGGGTTGGCGGTGGCCGCCGCCGTGGACTCGGTCAGGCCGTAGCCCTCGTAGATCTGCACGCCCGCGCCCGCGAAGAACAGGCCCAGCCGCCGGTCCATCGCCGAGCCGCCCGACATGGCGTTGCGGATGCGTCCGCCCATCGCCGCCCGCACCTTGGCGTAGACGAGCTTGTCGAAGAGCTGGTGCTGCATCCGCAGTCCCGCGGACGGCCCCGGCCCGGTGCCCCAGGCCTTCGCCTCCACCGCGTCGGCGTACTTGACGGCCACGTCGACGGCCTTCTCGAAGGGACCGCCCTTGCCCTCCTTCTCGGCCTTGCGCCGGGCCGCGTTGAACACCTTCTCGAAGATGTACGGCACGGCCAGGATGAACGTGGGTCTGAAAGCCGCCAGGTCGGGCAGCAGCGCCGCGGCGTTCAGCTGCGGCTGGTGGCCGAAACGGACCTTGCCGCGGACCGCCGCGACCTCCACCATCCGGCCGAAGACGTGGGCGAGCGGCAGGAACAGCAGGGTCGCCGCCTCGTCGCCCTTCTTGGAGTGGAACACCGGCTCCCACCGCTCGATGACGGTGTCCGCCTCCCACATGAAGTTGCCGTGCGAGATGACACAGCCCTTGGGCCGTCCGGTGGTGCCGGAGGTGTAGATGATGGTGGCGACCGAGTCGGGCGTGACCGCCTTGCGGTGCCGGTGGACCACCTCGTCGTCGAGGTGCGCCCCCGCGTCGTACAGCTCCTGGACGGCGCCCGAGTCGAGCTGCCACAGGCCGCGCAGGTGCGGCAGCCGGTCGATGACGGTGGCGATCGTCATCGCGTGGTCCTCGTGCTCCACGACCGCGGCCGTCACCTCGGCGTCGTACAGCATCCACATGCACTGGTCGGCCGAGGAGGTCGGGTAGACCGGCACCACCTGGGCGCCGATCGTCCACAGGGCGAAGTCGAACAGGGTCCACTCGTAGCGGGTGCGGGACATGATGGCGACCCGGTCGCCGAAGCGGATGCCCTGGGCGAGCAGCCCCTTGGCGAGCGCCAGCACCTCGTCGCGGAACGCACCCGCGCTGACGTCCCGCCACTGCCCGGCCGCGTCCTTGCGCCCCAGGACGATGTACTCCGGATCCTCCTGGGCATGCTCGAACACGACGTCGGCCAGACCGCCCACCGGCGGTGCCGACGTCAAGGGAGGACTGGTGAACTCACGCAAACCCCGCTCCCCGCTCTGGAATGAAGCCCCGAACAGCGCGGTGAAAGCTACCCCACCCGAAGCGGGGACGGGAGGGGTGCCAAATTCGAGCAGGGCTCATGTTCGCGCTGGTCAGCGAGAGAAAATGCGCTCACATGGGGAAGGGTCGGACAGTTTCCTGACGGTTGAGTAAGTTTCGGTGGCGTAATCTCCACCGAATCTGTACGACCCACTTACCGCCGGTACGGTGTCGCCGGCTCCTTCCCCGCGGCCGGCTCCGCGGCGGCCGTCACGCGCGTCTCGCGGCTCTCGCGGCCGGCCCGCACCAGCACGAGCACCAGCACCCCGGCGACGGCCGCGACCGTGCCCGCGGTCAGCGCCGCGGCGTTCAGCCCGGAGGCGAACGCGGCGCGCAGCGCGTGCTCGCCGAACACGCCCTCCAGGGCGCTCGCCGCGCCGCCCGCCAGACCGTGCGCCGCGTCGGACGGCAGCGTGTCCGTCATCCGCGAGGTCAGCACCGTGCCGAACACGGCGATGCCGAGCGCGTACCCGAGCTGCCGGAAGGTGTTGACGGCGCCGCCCGCCATCCCGGCCCGCTCCGACGGCACCGCCGCCAGCGCCGCGCCCGCGATCCCCGGCGACACCAGGCCCGTACCGACGCCCACCAGCAGCAGCCCCGGCACCAGGGCGGACGCGCCGGACGAGGCGTCCAGGAACGCCATCGCGAACTGCCCCGCCGCGATCAGCAGCAGCCCGCCCCCGATGGTGAGGCGCGCGGGCACCCCGTGCAGCAGCCGCCCGCCCGCCGCGGCCACCACGAACGACGCCAGCGACAGCCACACGAACACCAGCCCGCCCCGCACCGGGCTCATCCCGAGCAGCGTCTGAAGCCAGATGGAGGTGTACGCCATCACGCCGAACGCCGCCGCGTTGAAGGCCAGCGCGCCCAGCATCACGCCCGAGAACGCGGGCCGCAGGAACAGCCGCGGGTCGAGCAGCGGATCGGCGACCCGGCGCTCGACCGCGACGAAGCCGCCCAGCGCCGCCGCCGCGAGGGCGAAGGAGACGAGGGTGCCCGCCTCCGTCCAGCCGTGCGACCCGGCCCGCACCGCCCCGTAGGTCACCGCACCCGCGAACGCCGCGAACGTGGCCGTACCCGCCCAGTCCACGCGGCGCCCGCGCGCACCGCGCGACTCGGGCACCACGCGCAGCGTCAGCCAGACCGCCGCCACGCTCACCGGCAGGTTCACCCAGAAGATCCACCGCCAGCCCGGACCGTCCGTGAGCAGCCCGCCGAGCACCGGCCCCACGGCCGCCGCGGCACCGCTGACCGCGCCCCACACGCCGAGCGCCATCGACCGCCGGCGCCCCTGGTACACCGAGCCGAGCAGCGGCAGCGTGGTGGCGAACATCGCCGCCGCGCCCACGCCCTGGAGCCCGCGCGCGGCGACCAGCATCCCCGGCCCGGTGGCCAGCCCGCACAGCAGCGACGCCGCCGCGAACAGCACCACGCCCGCCACGTGCACCCGGCGCCGCCCCAGTACGTCGGCGGCGGCCCCCATGCCGAGCAGCAGCGCCGCCAGTGCCAGCGCGTAGCCGTCCATCACCCATTGCAGATCGCTGAGCGACGCGTGCAGCCCCCGGGCCATGTCCGGCAGCGCGACGACCGCGATCGTCACGTCCAGCAGCAGCATGAACGTCCCGAGGCACACCGCCGTGAGCGGCCCCCATGTACGCATTCCGTCTTCTCCCTGTGTGCGACGACTTCCCGTGCCTCCGTACGATGAGGCGCGTCCGGCCGATCGCGCCGGTCCTGGGCGTCCGGCCGACGAAATCCGATGGGAGCAGCGGCCATGCGGATGGAATCCGACACCTTCGACGAGCTGGACCTGCGCGTCCTCGACGCGCTGGAGGTCAACGGCCGCGCCTCCTTCAGCCGCATCGGGGCGGTCCTCGGCGTCTCCGACCAGACCGTCGCCCGCCGCTACCGCAGGCTCTGCGCCGAGGGCGGGCTGCGAGTGGTCGCCGTGCGGGACGCCCAGCGGCTCGGCCAGGACCACTGGACGCTGCGTCTGCGCTGCGTCCCCGACAGCGCCCCGGCCATCGCCGACGCCCTCGCCAAGCGGCCCGACACCAGCTGGATCGGGCTGGCGGCGGGCGGTACGGAGATCATCTTCGGTACCCGTCCGCGCAGCGCGGGGGACCGGGACGACCTGCTGCTCGGCAAGCTGCCGCGCACCCCGCGCGTCCTGGAGATCCACGCCCACCAGATGCTGCACCGCTTCTACGGCGGACCCAGCGGCTGGCTGCGCAAGTTCGCCGTGCTCAGTGACGACGAGGTCGCCGCCCTGCGCCCCCGGCACGGCCCGGCGGCGCGGGAACCGGCCCGCATCGAACCCGAGGACGAGCCGCTGCTGGCCGTCCTGGAACGCGACGGGCGCGCCACCCACCCGGAGTTGCGGCGGGCGACCGGTCGTTCCGAGTCCGCCGTCAAGCGGCGCATGGCCGCGCTGTTCACCTCCGGGGCCGTCTACGTCGACGTGGAGTACCACTCCGAGATCCTCGGCTACCCCACCGCCGCCGTCCTGTGGATCACCACCAGCCCGGCCGCCCTCCACCGGGTCGGCCAGGCCCTCGCCGCGCACGACGAGATCGCCCACGCCGCCGCCACGGCCGGCCCCTCCAACATCATCGCCACGGCGGTCGTCCGCAGCACCGCCGACCTCTACGCCTACCTCAGCGGCCCGCTCGGCCGGCTGGAGGGCGTCCAGCACGTGGAGGCGTCGCCCTTCCTGCGCCGGGTCAAGCAGCTCACCTATCCGAGCCCCGCCCGCTGAGGCCGGTGCAGCCGGTCGCCGCCCGCGAGGACCGCCGCCGCCAGCGCGTCCGCCGCGCCCTGCGCGGAGGGCCGGCGCCGCCCGTGCACCAGCACGAAGTCGACGCGGCCCAGCTCGGGCAGTCCGGCCCGGTCCGGGACGCGTACCAGGCCGGGCGGGACGAGTCCGCGCGAGTGCGCCATCACGCCCAGGCCCGCGCGGGCGGCCGCGATCAGGCCGTTGAGGCTCCCGCTGGTGCACGCGACGTGCCACTCCCGGCCCTGCCGCTGGAGGGCCTCCAGGGCGAGCGCACGGGTGATGCCCGGCGGCGGATAGACGATCAGCGGCACCGGGCGGTCGGGGTCGAGACGCAGCCGCTCCGCGCCGATCCACACCAGCCGGTCGCTCCAGACCGGCTCGCCCCGCGGGTCCTCCGGCCGCCGCTTGGCCAGCACCAGGTCCAGCTCCCCGTCGGCCAACTGCCGGTGCAGCGTGCCCGACAGCTCCACCGTCAGCTCCAGGTCGACCTCGGGGTGGTCGTGCCGGAAGCCCTCCAGGATCTCCGGCAGCCGGGTCAGCACGAAGTCCTCCGAGGCCCCGAACCGGAGCCGCCCGCGCAGCCGGGTGCCGGTGAAGAAGGCGGTGGCCTGCTCGTGCACCTCCAGGATCCGGCGGGCGAACCCGAGCATCGCCTCCCCGTCCTCCGTCAGCTCCACCGAGTGCGTGTCGCGGCTGAACAGCTGACGCCCGGTGGCGTCCTCCAGCCGCCGCACGTGCTGGCTCACGGTGGACTGGCGCAGCCCGAGCCGCCGGGCGGCCTGCGTGAAACTCAGCGTCTGGGCGACCGACAGGAACGTACGCAGGTGGGAGGGGTCGTACACGCCACCAGGCTATCGCGTTCCGTGATGACAGTCAGAGCGGTATACCGGATTCCCGATCGCAGCGCGGGCGAGCAGGATGGAGCGGGGACCCGCGAGCCTTCGCACGCGAGTCCTCGAACGACCGTGAACAAGCAAGTGGAGCACCGTGAAACGCCTGCGATGGCCCCGTTGGATGCCGATCGACCCGTACATCCTGCTGCTGCTCGGGACGGTGGGCCTCGCGGCCCTGCTGCCGGCCCGCGGCACGGGCGCGGACGTCGCCTCCGGTGCCTCCACCGCGGCGATCGCGTTCCTCTTCTTCCTCTACGGCGCCCGGCTCTCCACCCGTGAGGCGATGGACGGGGTACGTCACTGGCGGCTCCACGTCACCGTGCTGGCCTGCACCTTCGTCGTCTTCCCGCTGCTCGGGCTGGCGTCGCGCGGACTGGTGCCCGTCTTCCTGACCGACCCCCTCTACCAGGGCCTGCTCTTCCTCACCCTGGTCCCCTCCACCATCCAGTCCTCGATCGCCTTCACCTCCATCGCCCGCGGCAACGTGCCCGCCGCGATCTGCGCCGGGTCCTTCTCCTCGCTGGTGGGCATCGTCGTCACGCCGCTGCTGGCCGCCGCCCTGCTCGGCAGCGGCGGGGGCGGGTTCTCCGCCGACTCGCTGCTGGAGATCGTGCTGCAACTGCTGGTGCCGTTCGCCGCCGGGCAGGTGCTGCGCCGCTGGATCGGGGGTTTCGTCGCCCGGCACAAGAAGGGCCTCCAGCTCGTCGACCGAGGCTCGATCCTCCTCGTCGTCTACACCGCGTTCAGCGAGGGCATGGTCCAGGGCATCTGGCATCAGGTGAGCCCCGTCCGGCTGGCCGGGCTGCTGGCCGTTCAGGCGGTACTGCTCGCCGTGATGCTGCTGCTGACCTGGTACGGGGCGAAGGGGCTGGGCTTCGGCCGGGAGGACCGGATCGCGATCCAGTTCGCGGGGTCGAAGAAGTCGCTCGCCGCCGGACTGCCCATGGCGAGCGTCCTGTTCGGCGCCCACGCCTCGCTGGCCGTGCTGCCGCTGATGCTCTTCCACCAGATGCAGCTCATGGTGTGCGCGGTCATCGCCAAGCGCCGCGCACACGACCCGGAGGCGCCCGCGCCCGGCGACGGCACCGCCGCGTCGGTGCCCGCACCGGTGGGCTCCGGCCACCGCTGAGCCCCCGCCCCCGGGGGGACTTTCAGCCGCCCGCCGCCACGCCGTCCACGGTGTCCATGGGCAGGTGCACGACGGTGTTCCCGATGCCCTCGGTCGGGTCCGCGGCGGCGATCTCCTCGTCGGTCAGCGCCCGGTTCCACACGTGCACGTCGTCGACCGCGCCGGTGAGGCGGGCCCGGCCGTCCACGCGCTCGCCGACGTGCACGCCGAACGGCGAGTCGCGGCCGACCGACCCGGGCACGTCCGCCGTCTCGCCGACCGCCGCGCCGTCCACGAACAGCGCGAGCCGGCCCCCGCCTCGGCGCAGCGCCAGGTGGTGCCACCGCCCGTCGTTGAGCGCGCCGTCGGTGCGCACCCACGCCGAGCGCGGGGCCGCCGCGCCGTCGCGCGCGGTGATCAGCCCCTGGACCCGCCCGTCGCCGGGCTCGGCCCGCAGCCACACCTGCGGCTGCGAGGTCCCGACGCCGCCCATCCACAGCAGCGGCTGCTCCCCGTCGGCCGCCGAGTACCGGAACCGCAGCGACGCCGTGAAGTCACCGGCCCCCAGCGGCAGCCGCTCGTCGAACGGCAGCCGTACGGCGTCGTCGGCGCCGTCGAAGGCGAGCGCGCCGCCCACCGCGCCCGGGGTCGTCCCGGCACCGCCGAGCACCGCGGCGGGCGCCGCGCCGGGGGCGAGGTCGGAGGTGGTGGGATCGGCGGCCCGGCGCGGCAGGAGCCAGTCCTCGGTGAAGCGGGCGAAGCGGATCTCGTCGCGGGCGTCGACCGCCCCGGCCTCGTACATGAGGCCCACCGTCGTGTCGTCGACGGCCACCATGTCGGAGTAGCCGGACCAGTCCCGGGTGACGACGGTGCCGCGGTCCACGCTGTCCCAGGTCGCGCCGGAGTCGTAGGAGGAGCGGACCGACATCGTCCGGCGGCGGTCGGGATCGGCGGGGGCGGAGAGCAGCATCCGGTCGCCCAGGCGGAGCAGGGCCCCCTGCACCTGCGGGGTGTACAGGCCGGGCAGGGTGCGGAAGGGGGCCTCGAAGCTGTCGCCGCCGTCCCGGCTGACGGCCTGGGTGCGGTGGCCGAGGTCGGTGCCCCGCTCCTCCCGCCCGCTGACCAGGAGCGCTCCGTCCGCGCGTTCGGCGAGGGTCAGTTCGGAGGGCTTCTGCCGGAAGGTGCCGTCGGCGGCGACGGGCCAGGTGTCGGTGGCGCCGACCTTCCAGTGCTCGCCGCCGTCGTCGCTGACCACGAGGGCCGCGTGGTTGGCGGTGACGCGGTCGCCGTCCCAGGTCTCGGCGTTGACGCCGACGACGAGCCGCCCGGGGTGGCCGCCGCCGGTGAGCTGGACGCCGTGCACGGGGCCGGTGGCGTACCAGGAGTTCCAGCCGGACGGCAGGATCGCGGGGCTCAGGTCGCGGGGCGCGGACCAGGTGCGCCCGTCGTCGTCGCTGTACTGGAGGTGGGGCGTGCGGGCGCAGGGGATCGCGCAGTTGGCGGCGTCGGTGCGGCCGGCGTTGTAGGTCTCGGTCAGCAGGACGCGGCCGGTGGCGCGGTCGACGACCGGCGCCGGGTTGCCGTGGGTGTCGCCGCCGCCGTCGTTGACGACCTGGAGCGGGCCCCAGGTGCGTCCGCCGTCGGTGGAGCGCTTGAGGACGATGTCGATGTCGGCGGCGTCCCCGCAGTTCAGGACGCGGCCCTCGGCGAAGGCGAGCAGCGTGCCGTCCGTCGTCCGCACGATCGCCGGGATGCGGAAGCAGGCGTAGCCGCCCGGGTCGGCGGCCGCCTGGAAGAGGACCCGCTCCTCGAACTCCGGCGCCCGGTTGTCGGACCGGGCGTGGGCCGGCAGGGGGGACACGGCCAGGGCGGAGAGCGCCGCGAGGGCGAACCAGGGGGTGCGCACACGCGTGCGGGAACGTGATGACGGCATGGAACGGTCTGCCCTTCGGACGGCTGGGGGGAGCCGGTCGTCCGGACATCAATACAGCAGTACGTTCCGAGCGCGTCCTACATGATCACGCGCGTGTCGGCCGCGGCAGCGGGGATCAGCCGGGCCGGCGCCTGCCCCTGGGCTCGTCCGGGTCGACGCCGGTGAAGGCGGCGTCGTCCTTGGTGCCGCTCGGGCGTCCGGAGCGGCCCCGGACACCGGTGTCCCGCATGCCCTCCTCCGGTTCGGCGCCGCGCTTCTCGCCCCGCCGGGCGTTGTCCGGAGCGACGTCGCCGGGGACCGGCGTGCGCTCCTCCTTCGAGGCCTTCCGGCCCGCTCCGCGCCCCGGCGCGTGCTTCTCGGCGTGGAAGGACCGGCGGGCGCTCGGATTGTCCTCCTGCTGCCGCGTCTCGTCGACGTCCGGCGACCAGCCGTGCTGCTCGCGGCCCTGGTGGCGACTGGTTCCGTGGCCGTTCGACGGTTGCGACGACTTCCGTTCCTCGGACATTGCCGACCTGCCTGTGCGCTCGCGGGAGGGCACGTCGGTCCGTGCCCAGAACAACTCCAGTGTCCCACTTGCTCTGATTGGTGGCACTTTTGTCTCCCTCGGTCGGAGTCCTGCCATGTGGCGGGAAGTGTCACCCGTGCGGGTGAGGTGCGGGGCCGGTGTCCACGTTCGAGGGCCCGCCTGTCCGACCATCACAGGCAGCCGGACGCCCACAGCACCGACGCCCGACGCACCCTCGGAAGGGTCGCCATGCGCATCCTGCTCATCGCCAGCGCCTACAACAGCCTCACCCAGCGCGTGCACGCCGAGCTGCGGGACCGCGGGCACGACGTGCACGCCGAGGTGACACCCCGCGGGGACGACGTGAGCGCGGCCGCCGACCGGCACGCCCCCGACCTGATCGTGGCCCCCATGCTCAGGACCGTCGTGCCCCGTGCGGTCTGGACGGCGAGAACCTGCCTGATCGTGCACCCCGGGCCCGTCGGCGACCGCGGACCGTCCTCCCTGGACTGGGCCGTCCACGAGGGCGCCGCCGCATGGGGCGTGACCGTCCTCCAGGCCGAGGAGGAGATGGACGCGGGCCCCGTGTGGGCGACGGCGAGCTGCCCGGCACCATGGGTCGGCAAGAGCGACCTGTACCGCAACGAGCTGGCCGACGCCGCCCTGGACGCCGTACTGACCGCGGTCGACCGGTTCGCGTCCGGCACGTACACCCCGGTCGACCAGGGCGCGCTGCCGAGCGTGGCCGGTGCCCGGACCCGGCCCCCGATGCGCCAGGGGACGCGCCGCATCGACTGGGCCGCCGATCCGACCGCGACCGTCCTGCGCAAACTGCGCGCCGCCGACTCCCAGCCCGGCGTCCTGGACGAGTTGCTCGGCCGGGAGTGGTTCCTGCACGGCGGCCACGCCGAGCCGCGGCTGCGCGGACGCCCCGGCGACCTGCTCGCCACCCGGGCGGGCGCGGTCTGCCGGGCCACGGTGGACGGCGCGGTGTGGCTTCCCGAGCTGCGGGCCCGCACCGGCGCCGGCGCCCCGCGTGCCTGCAAGCTGCCCGCCGTGCTCGCCCTGGCGGCCGCAGTGCCGACCGGGCTGCCCGCCGGAGTGCGGGAGGCCCCGGCGCCCGTGCTGCCCTCGGCGGACGGCGACGGCTGGTCGGACATCCGGTACCGGGAGGAGGGGGCGGTGGGCGTGCTGTCCTTCTCGTTCCCCGGCGGCGCCCAGTCCACCGACCACTGCCGGCGCCTGCTCGACGCCTACCGTGCGGCGTGCGACCGGCCGACCTCCGTCCTGGTGCTGGGCGGCGCCCGCGACTTCTTCTCCAACGGCATCCACCTCGGTGCCATCGAGGCGGCCCCCGATCCGGCCGCCGAGTCCTGGGCCAACATCAACGCGATGAACGACCTCGTCGAGGCCGTCCTGACCACGACCGACCGGCTCGTCGTCGGCGCCATCGGCGGCAACGCCGCGGCCGGCGGGGTCATGCTGGCGCTGGCCGCCGACGAGGTGTGGTGCCGCTCCGGCTCCGTGCTCAACCCGCACTACCGGCTCATGGGCCTGACCGGCTCCGAGTACTGGACGTACAGCCTGCCGCGCCGGGTGGGCGCCACCATGGCGGAACGGCTGACCCGCGAGGCCCTCCCGGTCAGCGCCCGCCGGGCCCGGGAGACCGGCCTGGTCGACCGGGTGGTCGAGTGCGCTCCCGCCCGCTTCACCGACGAGGTCACCCGACTGGCCGAACGCTGGTCGGCCGCGCCCGGGGCGCAGACCCGCCTCGCCGCGAAGAAGGCCGAGCACGAGCGCCGGGAGGCCGTCGCACCACTGGCGGCGGTCCGTGAGCGTGAACTCGGCCGCATGCGCGAGATCTTCTTCGACCCCGAAGCCCCTTACCACGCGCTGCGGCGGGCGTTCGTCCGCAAGGAGACGGCGCCGGACCGGCCGCGGTCCACGGGTGCGCGGGCGGCGGAGCTGGCCGACTCTTAGCCAGGACAAAAGGCCGATCCGTCGGCTTCGCCGTTTTCCTCCCCGGGAGGCAGTGATGAACGCAGCACCCCCGGCCACGGGCGCGGAACCGGACTCCGCCGCGGTCGGCACGGACGAGAAACCGATCCACATCCTCTGGATCAACGCCGGCCTCAGCTGCGACGGTGACTCGGTCGCCCTGACCGCCGCCATGCAGCCCAGCATCGAGGAGATCGCCCTCGGTGCCCTGCCCGGCCTGCCGAAGATCGCCGTGCACTGGCCGCTCATCGACTTCGAGTGCGGACCGGTCGGCGGCTCGGACACGTTCATCGAGTGGTTCTTCAAGGGCGAGCGCGGCGAGATCGACCCCTTCGTCCTCGTGGTCGAGGGCTCCATCCCGAACGAGTCGATCAAGCAGGAGGGGTACTGGTGCGGCTTCGGCGACAACCCGGAGACCGGCCAGCCCATCACGACGTCCGAGTGGATCGACCGGCTCGCCCCGAAGGCGCTGGCCGTGGTCGCGATCGGCACCTGCGCCACGTACGGCGGCATCCACGCGATGGCCGGGAACCCGACCGGCGCCATGGGCCTGCCCGACTACCTGGGCTGGGACTGGAAGTCGCAGGCCGGCATCCCGATCGTCTGCGTGCCCGGCTGCCCCATCCAGCCCGACAACTTCGCCGAGACCCTCACCTACCTGCTCTACCAGGCAGCGGGTTCGGCGCCGATGATCCCACTGGACGACAAGCTCCGCCCGACCTGGCTGTTCGGGGCCACCGTCCACGAGGGCTGCGACCGGGCCGGCTACTACGAGCAGGGCCAGTTCGCCGAGTCCTACGACTCGCCCAAGTGCCTGGTGAAGCTGGGCTGCTGGGGCCCCGTCGTGAAGTGCAACGTGCCAAAGCGCGGCTGGATGAACGGCATCGGCGGCTGCCCCAACGTGGGCGGCATCTGCATCGCCTGCACCATGCCCGGCTTCCCCGACAAGTTCATGCCGTTCATGGACGAGCCGCCCGGCGGCAAGCTCTCCAGCACCGCGAGCGGCGCGTACGGCGCCGTGATCCGCAGGCTGCGCACCATCACGGCCCGGACGGTCGACAAGGAGCCCAAGTGGCGGCACACCGGCCGCGAGATCACCACCGGCTACCGGCCGCCGTGGTGAGACCCCGCACCCTCTCCCGCAGACCCCAACCCAACGAAGGGCAGCACAGACACCATGGCGACCTCGACGACGGCCGGTGACGGCACCGGTCTGGTGGAGATGGCGTGGGACCCGATCACCCGGATCGTGGGCAGCCTCGGCATCCACACGAAGATCGACTTCAAGCAGAAGCGGGTCGCCGAGTGCTACAGCACCTCGTCGGTCTTCCGCGGCTACAGCGTCTTCATGCGCGGCAAGGACCCGCGCGACGCGCACTTCATCACCAGCCGCATCTGCGGCATCTGCGGCGACAACCACGCCACCTGCTCGGTGTACGCGCAGAACATGGCGTACGGCGTGAAGCCGCCGCACCTCGGCGAGTGGATCATCAACCTCGGCGAGGCCGCGGAGTACATGTTCGACCACAACATCTTCCAGGAGAACCTGGTCGGGGTCGACTACTGCGAGAAGATGGTCCGCGAGACCAACCCCGGTGTCCTCGAACTCGCCGAACGCACCGAGGCACCGCACGCCGCCGAGCACGGCTACCGCACCATCGCCGACATCATGCGCTCGCTCAACCCGCTGGAGGGCGAGTTCTACCGCGAGGCGCTCCAGGTCAGCCGGTACACCCGCGAGATGTTCTGCCTGATGGAGGGCCGCCACGTGCACCCCTCCACCCTCTACCCGGGCGGCGTCGGCACCATCGGCTCGGTCCAGCTCTTCACCGACTACATGTCCCGGCTCATGCGCTACGTGGAGTTCATGAAGCGGGTCGTGCCCCTCCACGACGACCTCTTCGACTTCTTCTACGAGGCCCTGCCCGGCTACGAGGAGGTCGGCCGCCGGCGCGTCCTGCTCGGCTGCTGGGGCGCCCTCAACGACCCCGAGTACTGCGACTTCACCTACGCCAACATGTCGGACTGGGGACGGCGCATGTTCGTCACCCCGGGCGTCGTCGTGGACGGCAAGCTGGTCACCAACGACCTCACCGACATCAACCTCGGCATCCGCATCCTGCTGGGCTCCTCGTACTACGAGGACTGGGAGGGCCAGGAGCAGTTCGTCACCCACGACCCGCTCGGCAACCCGGTCGACCCCCGCCACCCGTGGAACCAGCACACCATCCCGGCGCCGCAGAAGCGGAACTTCGACGACAAGTACAGCTGGGTGATGTCACCGCGCTGGTTCGACGGCAAGGACCACCTGGCACTGGACACCGGCGGCGGCCCCATCGCCCGCCTCTGGTCCACCGCGCTGTCGGGCCTCGTCGACATCGGCTACGTCAAGGCCACCGGCCACAGCGTCGTCATCAACCTGCCGCGCACGCTCACCAAGCCGGAGACCACCTTCGAGTGGAAGATCCCGAAGTGGAGCAACGCGCTGGAGCGCAACCGCGCCCGCACCTACTTCCAGGCCTACGCGGCGGCCGTCGCCCTGCACTGCGCGGAGATGGGCCTCGCCGAGGTCCGCGCCGGACGCACCCAGACCTGGGAGAAGTTCGAGGTGCCCGAGGAGTCCATCGGCGTCGGCTTCACCGAGGCGGTGCGCGGCGTGCTCTCGCACCACATGGTCATCCGGGACGGCAAGATCGCCAACTACCACCCGTACCCGCCGACCCCCTGGAACGCCTCCACCCGCGACACGTTCGGCACCCCCGGCCCGTACGAGGACGCCGTGCAGAACACGCCGATCTTCGAGGAGAACTCCCCGGAGAACTTCAAGGGCATCGACATCATGCGCGCCGTACGCAGCTTCGACCCCTGTCTGCCGTGCGGAGTGCACATGTACACCGGTGAGGGCCGGACGGTGAAGTCGATGCACGTGCCCACCGGACTGAGCGGTCTGGCCGGATGAGCGGCGCACTCGACGCGGAGCGGGCCGGCCGGCGGGTCGAGGAGATCCTGGACCGGCTCGCCGCCTCCGGCGACCGCACGGCGTGCGAGGCCGCCGACGAACTGGTGCGCGTCCTCATGGAGTTCTACGGCGCCGGACTCGCCCGCACCGTCGAACTGCTCGGCCGCGAACCGGGCAGACCGGCCGCCGGTGCCCTGGAAGCGCTGCTCGCCGACGATCTCGTCGCGAGCCTGCTGGTCCTGCACGGACTGCACCCGCACGACGCCGCCACCCGCATCGCCCGCGCTCTGGAGGGCCTCCCGCAACCCGTGGAGAACACCGGCTTCGACCCGGCCACCGGCGAACTGCGCCTGCTCCCGGTCGCGTCCGGCGGGTGCGGCTGCGGCGGCTCCCGGGACGCCGTCGAGGAGTCGGCCCGCGACGCGCTCGCCTGCCTGGCCCCCGAGGTCACCAAGGTCGTCCTGGAGGACGACACGGCAGGGGAACCGGTCCTGCTCCAGATCGGCGCGGCCCCGCCGCGGGCGGCCGGGGGCGTCCCCCACTCACCGGCCCGGACACCGCGGTGACGGCCCGCAGCCCGGCCGCGGCCCAACGGGGCACCGGCGCCCGTCCTTCGGCCGACGAGGGCGGTGCCGCCGCCGGGCGGCCGGCCCCGCGCGGCTCCCACGCGGGGCGGACCTCCGCAGGCCACCACCCGGCAGCTCCGGCCGAGCGTGCGGCGCCACCCGCCACCCTGCCGGACCCGCCCGCGGTCGGACCGGGTGCGCCGCACCCCGGGCCCCGCGGGCTGCGGCGGTTCACGGCGCCCCGCCCACCCCGGGAGGAGCGGTGCGAGCTGTGCGCGGCGCCGCTGGCCGACACCCGGCACCGGCATCTGGTCGACACCGAGCAGCGGGCGCTGGCCTGTGCCTGCGACCCCTGCGCCCAGTTGCTGGACCGCTCCGGCGGGACCACCGGCCGCTTCCGCACGGTCCCCGGACGCTACCTGAGCGACCCCGGGCACCAGGTCGACGCGCAGGCGTGGGAACGCCTGCGCATCCCCGTCTCCGTCGCCTTCTTCTTCCGCAACTCCGCGCTGGACCGGCTGGTCGCCCTCTACCCCAGCCCGGCCGGCGCGACCGAGAGCGAACTGGAGCCGGAGTCCTGGCAGCCGGTGCTCGCCGCCTCCTCCCTGGCCGGCCTCCTCGAACCCGACGTGGAGGCGCTGCTGCTGCGCAAGCACCAGGACCGCGTCGAGTGCCACCTGGTCCCGGTCGACATCTGCTACGAGCTGGTGGGCCGCATGCGGCTGCGGTGGCAGGGCTTCGACGGGGGCGCGGAGGCCCGTGCCGACCTGGAGGCCTTCTTCACCCACGTCCGCGAGCGGGCCCGCGACCACCGAGGGAGCCGCGCGTGACCGCGTTCGACTTCGCCTGCACCGGGGTGCGCGCCGACCCGTACGCCGCGGGTCCCACGCTCGTTTTCCGGCTGCGTGTCACCGCGTCCCCCGGCACCCGCGTGCACGTGCTGGCGCTGCGCTGCCAGATCCGCATCGAGCCGGCCCGCCGCGGCTACGGCGACGCCGAGGCCCGGGCCCTGGCCGACCTCTTCGGCGAGCGGTCCCGCTGGGGCAGCAGCCTCAACCCCGTGCAGTTCGCCCAAGTGCCGCTGATGGTCCAGGGGTTCACCGGCGAGACCGAGACCGACCTGGTGGTGCCCTGCACCTACGACATGGACATCGCCTCCACCCGCTACTTCAACGCCCTGGAGGAGGGCGAGGTGCCCCTGCTGATGCTGTTCTCCGGCACCGCCTTCACCGGGGCCCGCGGCTTCCACGTCGAACCCGTCCCCTGGGACAAGGAGGCCGCGTTCCGGATGCCGGTGAAGACCTGGCGGGAGATGGTCGAGCAGCACTTCCCCGGCTCCGGCTGGCTGCGCCTGCCCCGGGACGCCATGGACGCGCTGCTCGACTACCGGTCCCGGCAGGCGCTGCCCTCCTGGGAGGCCACCGTCGACCACCTGCTGCGGGCGGCGGGGGAGAGGACACCGTGACCACGACCACGTTCACCTCCGCGACCGAGACCCGGCTGGCCGTCGCGCGCCAGGTCGCCGACGCCGTGCTGTTCGAGGGGTACGTGCTCTACCCCTACCGCGCCTCGGCCGCCAAGAACCGGCTGCGCTGGCAGTTCGGCGTCCTCGTACCCCCGTCCTGGACCTCGGCCGCCGAGGAGCACGACTTCCAGCACACCGAGCTGCTGATGGAACCCCGCAAGGGCGCGAACCTCGCCGTCGAGGTGCGGTTCCTGCACGCCGGGCGGCGCACCGTCCAGCGGGCCCTGCCGGACGGCGGCTTCGAGACCGTACCCGAACTGCGCCTGGACGACCGGGTCCTGGTCCCCTGGGACGAGGGGCACGAGGAACGGGTCCGGCTCACCGTCGCCGTGGACGCCCTCGCGGGCACCGGAGTCACCGTCCCCGTCACCCGCCCGGCCGCGGAGGAGACCGAGCCGGTGACGGACGCCACCGGACGCGTCGTGGGCCGGCTGCTGCGCCGCCGCGAGGAGATCAGCGCCCGGCTGCGCCTGTCGGCGCACGAGCTGGACGGCCCGTACACCACCCAGCGCCTCCGCGCGGTCCTGGAGAACACCAGCGACTGGACGCCGGAGGAGGGCACCACCCGCGACACCGCCCTGTCCCGGTCCCTGGTCGCCGCCCACACGCTGCTGAGCCTGGACGCCGGACGGTTCCTGTCGCCGACGGACCCGCCGGAGTGGGCCAAGGGCGCCGTCGCCCAGTGCCGCAACCTGCACACCTGGCCCGTACTCGCGGGTGAACCCGGCTCCGCCGACCTGGTGCTGTCCTCGCCGATCATCCTGGAGGACCACCCGGCCATCGCCCCCGAGAGCCCCGGCGCGCTGTACGACGCCACGGAGATCGACGAGATCCTCGCCCTGCGCACCGCGGCCCTCACCGACGAGGAGAAGCGCGAGGCCCGCGGCACCGACGACCGGGCCGCCGCGGTGATCGACCTCGCCGACTCCATGCCCGCCGAGGTGCTGGAACGGCTGCACGGAGCGGTCCGCGGGCTGCGCGAGATCACCACCCCCGGCGCACCTCTGCCGCCCGACGCCGTACCGGTGTTCGGCGGACCCCCGCCCGATCCCGGCTCCGCGGGGCCGGGCGGCGTACGGCCCGGCACCCCCTGGTGGGACCCCGGTGCCGACGACTCCGTGGACCCGGCCACCGACCACGTCCTCGTCGACGGCCACCACGTGCGGGCCGGCAGCCGCGTCGTACTGCGGCCCCGGCTGCGGCATTCCGACGCCCAGGACCTCTTCCTCAGCGGGCGGCGCGCCCTGGTGGAGGCCGTCCTCCACGACGTCGACGGGGGCGTGCACATCGCGGTCACCGTCGAGGACGACCCCGGCGCCGACATCCGCCGGGAACAGGGCCGCTACCTCTACTTCCAGCCCGACGAGGTGGACGTCGCGGACACCGAGGAGGCCGTATGACCGCCGGCACCGGACCCGCCCGCGCCCGCACCCTGGTCGCCGGGGTGGGCAACATCTTCCTCGGCGACGACGGCTTCGGCGTCGAGGCGGCCCGCGTCCTGGCCGCCCAGGACCTCCCCGACGGCGTCGAGGTCACCGACATCGGCATCCGCGGCGTCCACCTCGCCTACCGGCTCCTCGACGGGTACGACACGCTCATCCTGCTCGACGCGACCGCGCGGGGCGGCGAGCCGGGCACGCTGTACGTGATCGACGCCTCCGCCCCCGGCGCCCGCCGGGCACCCGACGCTCCCGCCCTGGACGGCCACCGGATGTCGCCCGATGCCGTACTGGCCCTGCTGGACACCCTGTGCGCGGGCACCGGCGCGCGGCCGCCACGCCGGACCCTGGTCGTCGGCTGCGAACCGCAGACCGTCGAGGAGGGCATCGGCCTCAGCCCGCGGGTCGCCGCGGCCGTGCCGGAGGCGGCGCGGATGACCGGCGAACTGATCCGCGACACCGCGGTCGTCTGACCCGCCGCCGCACGATGCCACCGAGAACCGAGAACGGAGAACCCCATGAACAAGCGTTTCGTCGGCGGTGCCGCCGCCTCCCTCACCGCGACCGCCCTGGCGGTGGCCGTCGCGAGCTTCTGGCCCGACGTCCGGCGGTACCTGCGCATCCGCAGGATGTGACACCGCCTCGCAGCACCTGCACCGAACGGGCTACGCGTCCGTTCCGCCCCGGCGCGCCGGTCGGTCCGGCACCGGCGAGCCTCCTCTAATGAGCGGCGCAACCAATGAGCGGCGCCTGTCATCCCCCGCCCAGGACGGAGTGGCGATGCACGAGATGTCCGTCGCGATGTCCGTCGTGGACCAGGTCGAACAGGCCGCGCACGCCCGCGGCGCCCACGGGGTGCGACAGGTGAGCGTCGACATCGGCGAACTGGCCGGAGTGGTCCCCGACGCGCTCGGCTTCTGCTTCGAACTCGCCTGTGCCGGCACGGTCCTGGAGGGCTGCGAACTCCGCACCCGGACCGTCCCCGGCCGGGCCGGCTGCACCCCCTGCGCACGGACCTGGGACACGGGGATGCCCCCGGACCTGGTGTGCGCCCACTGCCACGGGGCCGCCACCGAACTGCTGTCGGGGCGCGAACTGACCATCACCGAAGTGGGCTGGGCGGACGGGACGCCCGTCACCACCACCCCCGCAACGCACCCCGAGGAGAACTGACGATGTGCCGCACAGTCGACCTCCGGCAGGCCGTGCTCGCCAAGAACACGATGGCGGCGGGCATCCTGCGCACCGAACTCACCGCCCGGGGCACGACGGTGATCAACCTCCTCTCCAGCCCGGGCAGCGGGAAGACGGCCCTGCTGGAGCGTGAGCTGCGGCTGGCCCGGGAGCGCGGCATCGCCGTCGCGGCCCTCACCGCGGACCTCGCCACCGAGAACGACGCCAACCGGCTGGCCCGGGCCGGCGTACCGGTCAAGCAGGTGCTCACCGACGGGCTGTGCCACCTGGAGGCGGACATGCTCGCCGGCCACCTGCACGACTGGCTGCCCGAGGACACCGGCCTGCTCTTCGTGGAGAACGTGGGCAACCTCGTCTGCCCCGCCTCCTACGACCTGGGCGAATCCCTGCGGGTGGTCCTCGCCTCCGTCACCGAGGGCGAGGACAAGCCGCTCAAGTACCCCACCGCGTTCGGCCTCGCCCAGCTCGTCATCGTCACCAAGTCCGACCTGGCCGGACCGGCCGAGTTCGACGAGGCCGCCTTCCGCGCCCACGTGCAGCGGGTCAACCCGGGGGTCGACGTCGTACTCAGCTCCGTACGCACCGGCGAGGGCGCCGGTGTGCTCGTCGACCGGGCACTCGCCGCCGCCGCCGGGGACGCGGTCCACGCCCCGGTGATGGACCGGGCACAGGTGTGAACACCGGCCCCGGCACCGGCGCACCACCGAAGGGGGACCCGCCGGCACGGCGGACCCGCGTCGTCGTACGCGGCGTGGTGCAGGGGGTGGGCTTCCGCCCGTTCGTGTACGGGCTCGCCACGGACCTGCGGCTGGCCGGGCACGTGACCAACACCGGTGACGGCGTCCTGGTGGAGGTCGAGGGACCGACCGGGGACGTCGACCTCTTCTGCGCCCGGCTCGCACCCGGCGCACCGCCCCTCGCGGTGGTCGACTCGGTGGAGACGACCGAGGTCCCCGCCACCGAGGAACGCGGATTCAGCATCGTCCCCTCCGGCACCGGCGACCGGGTCCGCACCCTCGTGGCACCCGACACCGCGACCTGCCGCGACTGCCTGGCCGAACTCGCCGACCCCGCCGACCGGCGCCACCGCCACCCCTTCATCACCTGCACGCACTGCGGGCCGCGCTTCACCATCGTCACCGGCCTGCCCTACGACCGTGCGCAGACGACGATGGCGGGCTTCCCCCTGTGCGCCGACTGCGACCGCGAGTACCGGGATCCCGCCGACCGCCGCTTCCACGCGCAGCCCGTGGCCTGTCCCGCGTGCGGACCACGGCTGCGGCTCGTCACGGCGGACGGCCGGGACGCCGTCGCCCCGGACGGCTCGGCGTCCGGGGCCGACCCCGTCGCCGCGGCGCGTGCGCTGCTCGCCGCGGGGGCCGTCCTCGCGGTGAAGGGCATCGGCGGCTACCACCTCGCCTGCGACGCCACCCGAGCGGAGGCGGTCGCCGAGCTGCGCCGCCGCAAGGCCCGGGGCGCCAAGCCGTTCGCGGTGATGGCCCGGGACGTCGCGGACATCGAACACCTCGTGCACCTCGGCCCGGTGGAGAGGGAGTTGCTCACCGGCGCGGTCCGCCCGGTGGTCCTGATGCGGCGGCGCACGGACGCCGTCGCCGTGCCGGGCGCCCCGATGCCCGCCGACGGCGTCGCGCCGGGCAGCCCCGACCTCGGCGTCATGCTGCCGTACACGCCCGTGCACCATCTGCTGCTCGGGACGACCGGCCCGGACGGCCCGGGCGACGCGCCCCGGCTGCTGGTGATGACGAGCGGCAACCTCTCCGGGGAACCCATCGTCACCGACGAGGACGAGGCCCTGGAGCGGCTGGCCGGGCTGGCCGACGCCTGGCTCACCCACGACCGCGCGATCCACGTGCCGTGCGACGACTCCGTCGTCCGCGTCTGCGACGGCGAGCCGCTGGTCCTGCGCCGCTCCCGCGGCTACGCCCCGCTGCCGGTGACGCTGCCCGTCCCGGTGGTCCCGTCACTCGCCGTGGGCGGCGACCTCAAGAACGTCTTCTGCCTCGGCCAGGGCGAGCGGGCCTGGCTCTCCGCCCACATCGGCGACATGGACGACCTGTCGACCCAGCGCGCGCTCGGGCGTGCGGCCCGGCAACTGGAGTCGGTCACCGGCGTCCGCCCGGAGCTGCTGGTCACCGACACGCATCCGGCGTACCGGTCGGCGTCCTGGGCGCGACGGCACGCCGGGGGCCGCCCGGTGCTCCGGGTCCAGCACCACCACGCGCACATCGCCTCGGTCCTCGCCGAGCACGGTGTGCCCGAGGGGGAGCGGGTGATCGGCGTCGCCTTCGACGGCACCGGGCACGGGGACGACGGCGCCGTGTGGGGCGGCGAGTTCCTGCTCGCGGGGTACGACGGCTTCCGCCGCTTCGCCCACCTCGCCCACGTGCCGCTGCCCGGGGGCGACGCGGCGGTACGACGTCCCTACCGCATGGCGCTGGCGCACCTGCACGCGGCGGGCCTCGCCGCCGCCCCCGACCTGCCGTGCACCGCGGCCTGCCCGCCCGCCGAACTCACACTGCTGCGACAGCAGTTGAAGACCGGGCTGAACTGCGTACCGACCTCCAGCATGGGCCGGCTCTTCGACGCCGTCTCCTCACTGGCCGGCGTCTGCCACCACGCCGGCTACGAGGCACAGGCCGCGATCGAGCTGGAGGCGGCGGCCGTCCTCGCCGGGGACCAGGCCGGCGAGGATCCGCGCCACGCCTTCCACCTGACGGCCGGCCGCGAGCGGGACGACGGCACCCCGCTGAGCGCCGACCCCGCGCCCCTGCTGGCCGCCGTGGTGGAGGACGTACGGCGGGGCACCCCCGCGGCCGTCGTCGCGGCCCGGTTCCACCACGCCGTCGCCCGCCTGGTGCGCACGGTGTGCGCGGCGGCCCGCGAGGAGACCGGCCTGCGGACGGTTGCCCTGACCGGCGGAGTGTTCGCCAACACGGTGCTCTCCTCCGCCTGCGCCCGCGGCCTCGGCGCCGACGGCTTCACCGTGCTGCGCCATCGGGCCATCCCGCCGGGCGACGGTGGACTGGCCCTCGGCCAGCTCGTCGTGGCCGCCCGCGCGGCGGCTCTCAACCAGTGAGGAGACAGACATGTGCCTGGCGGTACCCGGCAGAGTGCTGGGCGTCGAGGACAGGGACGGCACCAGGATGGCCACCGTCGACTTCGGCGGCGTGGTCAAGGAGGTGTGCCTGGAGTACCTGCCCGACCTGAAGGTCGGCGAGTACACCATCGTCCATGTCGGCTTCGCCCTCCAACGGCTCGACGAGGAGTCGGCCCGCAGGACGCTGGAGCTGTTCGAGAACCTCGGGATGCTCCAGGAGGAGTTCGGCGACCCGTGGGAACAGGCCGAACTGGCGGCGCGGGCCGGGCAGTCCGGCCCGGCGGACGGCGAGGGCCTCGCCGAGGAGGTACGGCCGTGAAGTACATCGACGAGTTCCAGGACCCGGAGCTGGCGGCCCGCCTCCTCGACGACATCAGGGCCACGGTGACCAGGCCGTGGGCGCTGATGGAGGTGTGCGGCGGCCAGACGCACACCATCATCCGGCACGGCATCGACCAACTGCTGCCCGACGAGATCGAGTTGATTCACGGGCCGGGCTGTCCGGTGTGCGTGACCCCGCTGGAGGTCATCGACAAGGCCCTGGAGATCGCCTCCCGGCCCGGGGTGATCTTCTGCTCCTTCGGCGACATGCTCCGCGTGCCGGGCACCGGCCGTGACCTGTTCCAGGTCCGGGGCGCGGGCGGCGACGTCCGGGTCGTCTACTCCCCGCTCGACGCGCTGCGGATCGCCGAGGAGAACCCCGGCCGCGAGGTCGTGTTCTTCGGCATCGGCTTCGAGACGACCGCGCCGCCCAACGCCATGACGGTCCACCAGGCGCGCAGGCGTGGCATCCGCAACTTCAGCCTGCTCGTCTCCCACGTGCGCGTCCCGCCGGCGATCGAGGCGGTCATGATGTCGCCCGACTGCCGGGTGCAGGGCTTCCTGGCCGCCGGGCACGTGTGCAGCGTGATGGGCACCGAGGAGTACCCGGCGCTCGCCGAACGGTTCAAGGTGCCCATCGTGGTGACCGGCTTCGAACCGCTGGACATCCTGGAGGGCGTACGCCGCACGGTGCGTCAGCTCGAACGGGGCGAGCACACCGTCGAGAACGCCTACCCGCGCGCGGTGCGGCCCGAGGGCAACCCGGCCGCCCTGGCGATGCTGGACGACGTCTTCGAGGTCACCGACCGTGCCTGGCGAGGCATCGGGACCATCCCGGACAGCGGCTGGCGGCTCTCCGCCCGCTACCGGGACCACGACGCCGAACACCGCTTCCAGGTCGGCGACATCGCCACCCGCGAGCCCGCCGAGTGCCGCAGCGGAGAGGTCCTGCAGGGCCTGATCAAACCGCACGAGTGCGAGGTCTTCGGCACCACCTGCACCCCGCGCACGCCACTCGGAGCCACCATGGTCTCCAGCGAGGGCGCCTGCGCGGCGTACTACCTGTACCGGCGGCTGGAACTGCCGGCCCGTCCGGCCGCCACGAGCCTGGAGGACAGCGCCGTTGTCTGACACCACCGCAGCACCGGACATGCTCTCCTGGACCTGCCCGGCGCCCCTGCGGGACGGGCCGCGCGTGGTGATGGGCCACGGCGGGGGCGGTGCCCTCTCCGCCGAGCTGATCGAGCAGGTCGTCGTCCCGGCGCTCGCCGGTCCCGCGCCGGTGCCGCTGACCGACTCGGCCGTGGTCGAACTGGGCGGGGCCCGGCTCGCCTTCTCCACCGACACGTTCGTGGTCCGGCCGCTGTTCTTCCCCGGCGGCAGCATCGGCGACCTCGCCGTCAACGGCACGGTCAACGACCTCGCCATGAGCGGTGCCCGTGCCGCCTACCTCTCCTGCGGGCTGATCCTGGAGGAGGGCGTCCCGATCGACACGGTCGCCAAGGTGTCCGAGGCGCTCGGGGCCGCCGCCCGCGCGGCCGGGGTCCGGGTCGTCACGGGCGACACCAAGGTCGTGGAGGCCGGGCACGGCGACGGCGTCTACGTGAACACCTCCGGCATCGGCCTGGTCCCCGACGGTGTCGACCCGCACCCGCGCCGGGTCGTGCCGGGCGACGTCGTCCTGGTCAGCGGCGCCATCGGCGTGCACGGCGTGGCCATCCTGAGCGAGCGGGAGAACCTGCGGTTCGAGACGGACGTGGAGAGCGACTGCGCGGCGCTCGGCGGGCTGGTCGAGGCGATGCTGGCGGTCTGCCCCGACCTGCACGCGCTGCGCGACCCGACCCGCGGCGGCCTGGCGGCCTCGCTCAACGAGATCGCCGCCGCCTCCGGATGCGGGATCGCCGTCCAGGAGCGCGCGGTCCCGGTGCCGGCGCCCGTCGCCGGGGCGTGCGCCATGCTGGGCCTCGACCCGATGTACGTGGCCAACGAGGGCAAGCTCGTCGCCTTCGTCCCGCGCGACCACGCCGACGCGGTCCTCGCCGCGATGCGGGCCCATCCGCTGGGCGCCGAGGCGGCGGTGGTCGGCGAGGTGGTCGCGGACCACCCCGGCATGGTCGTCGCCCGGACCGGGCTCGGTGGCACCCGGGTGGTGGACATGCCGCTCGGGGAGCAACTGCCGCGGATCTGCTGACCGGTCCGGCGACGGGGCGGGCCGGGGTGCCGGGTCAGCCGGACCGGCCGCGCCGTCCGGGGCGGGTGTCCAGGGTCCAGGTGTGGGTGCAGCCCGGGCACTGGAGGTGGACGCGCGGGCCGTCGTTGGCAATGAGGTAGCGCCAGTGCGCCGGGCAGTTCCGCCGCGCGGCGCACGTCCCGCAGTCGCGGGCGTCGTCGCAGCCGGGGCAGGGGACCCAGGCGCGGCGGGCCCGGTCGGCCTGCGGATCAATGGGGAGACGCATCGCCCCGGTCCGCCTCCGGCAGCACACCGGCCGCCACGAGCATCGCGTACGTCCGCTCCTGCTCCGCGTCCAGCCCGGAGTAGAGCAGGGCGTGCGCCTCCTGCTCCGAACGCAGCGCGGCGACCGGGTCCCAGTCGGGGCCGAGCGCCGCCACCACCTCGGCACGCCTACGGGCCTCCTCGAGGGAGAGGTCGAGCACGAAGTCACTCATGGAACGCGGCTTTCGCGGGGGAACGTACGGGTCCAGCCACTCCTACCAGAGCGTGAGGCCGTGGGGAAAGGCGATGTGACCGACGCCATCCACGGCGGGGCCCCGCGGCGCAGGGGGCGCTCCCCGCCGGCCGGGGCCCCGCCGCCGTGCCGCGGGGAGCGGGGTCAGCCCTGGCCGGCCGTGGCCCGCAGGGCGACGCGGTCCTCGCCCGCGTACACGTTCATGGAGCTGCCGCGCAGGAACCCGACCAGCGTCAGCCCCGTCTCGGCGGCCAGGTCCACCGCGAGCGAGGACGGTGCCGACACCGCGGCCAGCACCGGGATGCCCGCCATCACGGCCTTCTGCGCCAGCTCGAAGGAGGCCCGGCCCGACACCAGCAGCACGGAGCGGGACAGCGGCAGGTCCCCGTTCTGAAGGGCGCGGCCGACCAGCTTGTCGACCGCGTTGTGCCGCCCGACGTCCTCCCGCACGTCGACCAGCTCCCCGTCCTCGGTGAACAGGGCCGCCGCGTGCAGTCCGCCGGTCCGGTCGAAGACCCGCTGGGAGGCGCGCAGCCGGTCCGGCAGGTCCGCCAGCAGCTCCGGGGTGACCAGGACCGGGGGAGTGTCGGCGATGGGCCAGCGGGCGGTCGTGCGCACCGCGTCCAGGCTCGCCTTGCCGCACAGCCCGCAGGACGAGGTCGTGTAGACGTTCCGCTCCAGGGTGATGTCGGGGATCGACACGCCGGGGGAGGTCCGCACGTCGACCACGTTGTACGTGTTCGAGCCGTCGACCGTGGCGCCGGCGCAGTACACGATGTTCTGGAGATCGTCCCGCTCGGCGAGCACGCCCTCGCTGACCAGGAAGCCGGCCGCCAGCGCGAAGTCGTCGCCGGGGGTGCGCATCGTGATCGCCAGCGGCTTGCCGTTCAGCCGGATCTCCAGCGGTTCCTCGGCGACGAGCGTGTCCGGGCGGGTGGTGACCGCGCCGTCCCGTACGCGGATCACCTTGCGTCGTTCCGTGACTCGTCCCATGTCCGTGCCCCTTGCCGGTCAGTCCCGGTTCTGTACGTGCTGGTAGCCGAAGCGGCCCTTGATGCAGAGGTTGCCGTGGGTCACCGGGTTGTCGTGCGGTGAGGTGACCTTCACGATCTCATTGTCCTGCACGTGGAGCGTGAGGTTGCAGCCCACTCCGCAGTACGCGCACACGGTCGTCGTGGCGGTCTGCCGCTCCTCGTCCCACGTCCCGGCGGCCCGCATGTCGAACTCCGACTTGAAGGAGAGGGCGCCCGTGGGGCACACCTCGATGCAGTTGCCGCAGTAGACGCACGCGGAGTCGGTCAGCGGACCGTCGTGCTCCACCGCGATCCGGGCGTCGAAACCCCGGCCGGAGACGGAGATGGCGAAGCTGTTCTGCCACTGGTCGCCGCAGGCGTCCACGCACTTGTAGCAGAGGATGCACTTGCCGTAGTCCCGCACGTACAGGTCGTTGTCGACGCGCGGCTCCTCGTCGACGCGGGCCGCGTCGGGACCGAAACGGTCCGGCTTCGCCTCGTACTCCTTGATCCACTGCGCGACCGACGGGGTCGTCGACAGGTCGACCGAGGACGCGAGCAGTTCGAGCACGACCTTGCGGCTGTGCCGGGCGCGCTCGGTGTCGGTGCGCACGACCATGCCCTGCTCCGCGCGGCGCGAGCAGGCCGGGGCGAGCGTCCGGGCGCCCTCGACCTCCACCACGCAGACCCGGCAGGCGTTCTTCGGGGTGAGGGTGTCGCCCTGGCACAGGGTCGGGACGTCCTTCCCGGCGGCCCGGCAGGCGTCCAGGATCGTCGAGCCCTCGGGGACCCGGGCCTCCTGCCCGTCGAGGGTGAACTCCACCAGCCGGCGCGGCACTCCGAGCGGTATCGCGGTCATTCGTACGCCCCCAGACGGTCGATGGCGGATTCCACGGCGTTCCACGCGGTCTGTCCCAGTCCGCAGATCGAGGAGTCCCGCATCGCCCGCCCGACCTCCCGCAGCAGTGCGACGTCCCCGGCCGCGGCGGCGCCCGTGCGGTCCGCGATCCGGTGCAGCGCCTCCTCCTGACGCACCGTCCCGACCCGGCACGGCACGCACTGGCCGCACGACTCGTCGCGGAAGAACTCGGCGATGCGCAGCAGCAGCCGGGGGAGCGCAACGGTGTCGTCGAAGGCCATCACGACCCCGGATCCGAGCGTCGTGCCGGCCTCGCGGGTGCCCTCGAAGGTGAGCGGGATGCCGAGTTCGTCGGGGCGGACGAACCCGCCGGCCGCGCCGCCCAGCAGCACCGCCCGCAGGTTGTCCCGGACACCCGCGAGGGTGAGCAGTTCGCCCAGGGTCGCGCCGAAGGGGAGTTCGTACACACCGGGCCTGCGCACGCTGCCCGACACGCAGAACAGCTTCGGCCCGGTGGACGTCGGCGTGCCGATCGCCGCGTACGCCTGGGCGCCCATGGTCAGGATCGGCAGGACGTTGACCAGGGTCTCGACGTTGTTCTCCACCGTCGGCTTGCCGAACAGGCCCTTCTCCACGGGGAACGGGGGCTTGGAGCGCGGCTCGCCCCGGTAGCCCTCGATGGAGTTGAACAGAGCGGTCTCCTCACCGCAGATGTACGCGCCCGCCCCCCGCCGGATCTCGATGTCGAAGGCGTATCCCTGGCCGAGGACGTCGTCGCCGAGCAGGCCGCGGGCGCGGGCCTGCGCGAGGGCGTGGGTGAGGCGGGCGAGGGCGCGCGGGTACTCGCCGCGGAGGTAGAGGTAGCCGCGGTGCGCGCCGGTCGCGTACGCCGCGATCGTCATCGCCTCGACCAGGGCGTACGGGTCGCCCTCCATCAGGACGCGGTCCTTGAAGGTGCCCGGTTCGGATTCGTCGGCGTTGCAGACCAGGTAGTGCGGGTGGTCGGGCTGGGCGGCGGTCGCCTGCCACTTGCGTCCGGTGGGGAAGGCGGCGCCGCCGCGGCCGACCAGGCCGGCGTCGGTGACCTCGCGGATGACGCCGGCGGGGCCGAGGGCGAAGGCGCGGCGCAGGGCGGTGTAGCCGCCGGCGGCGCGGTAGGCGTCCAGGGAGGTGGGGTCGGTGGCGCCTATGCGTTGGAGCAGGGTGAGGCCGGGTGAGCCGGCCTGGGGGACCGCGAGCGCGGGGGCGGGTTCTGGCGGCGCCGTCTCGGGGGCGGTGGCCGCGTTGACGGTGGCCTCGGGGGTCGCGGGGGCGACGACGGCGGTGGCGTGGCGGGTCTCTCGCCCCCGCCGCCCCTTCCCGTTCCCGACCCCGGGGGCTGCCGCCCCCGGACCGCCGCTGTCGGCCTGGACGGTCTCGTCCTCGAACGCCGGACGGGCTGGAGCGCCCGCGCGTATCGCCAAGGCCGCGGGTGCTCGTTCGCACAGGCCGAGGCACGGGGAGCGTTCGACCTTGACGCCGCTCTCCGGGCCCAGACGTGCCTCCACCGCCGCGCACAGCTCGCCCGCGCCCGCCGTCGTGCACGCCAGGTCGGTGCAGACGTGGAGGACCGTCGCCGGGCGGGGGCGGACCGAGAACATGGCGTAGAACGTGGCGACGCCGTACGCCTCGGCCGGCGGCACGGTCAGGCGGCGGCACAGGTAGTCCAGGGCGCCCTCGCTGATCCAGCCGATCCGGTCGTTGAGGGCGTGCAGTCCGGGCAGCAGCAGGTCGCGGCGGTCCCGGGCCTCGCGGCCGCCGCGGGCCCACCTCAGGTCGGCGTCGGAGCGGTCGGCGCCCTCCCAGGACGACTCGGGCGGGCCGAGCAGGGCGTCCACGGCCGCGCGTTCCTCGTCCGTCGGCTTGCCGTCACCGAAGCGCAGGTCCACCGGTGCTCACCTTCTCGATCCGGATCGCCGAGGCCTTGAACTCCGCCGTCCCGGCGATGGGGCAGTTGGCCTCGATGGTCAGCTGGTTGGTGTCCACCTCGTCGGGAAAGTGGAAGCTCATGAAGGCCAGCCCGGGGCGCAGTGCCGTGTCGACCCAGACGGGCGCGAGCAGCGAGCCGCGCCGCGAGGTCACCCGCACCTCCTCGCCGACCACCACCCCGTAGCGCTCGGCGTCCTCGGGGCACAGCTCGACGGACTCGCCACGGCGCAGCGGGGAGGCGTAGCCGCTGGTCTGCACACCGGTGTTGTAGGAGTCGAGGCGCCGTCCGGTGGTGAGCCGGATCGGGTACTCCTCGTCGGTGAGGTCCACGGGCGGGTCGTGGGCCACGATCCCGAAGGGCGCGGGCAGGCCGCGCAGGGCCGGGTCCGGCTCCCACAACCTGCCGTGCAGGTAGGTGGGTTCCAGTGCCTCGGTGCTCGGGCACGGCCACTGGATGCCCTGGTGCTCCTCAAGGCGCGCGTACGTCATCCCGTGGTGGTCCGGGGACAGAGAACGCAGTTCGTTCCAGACCGACTCGGCGTCCGCGTACTTCCAGTCGTGGCCGAGGCGGGTCGCGAGGTCGCAGAGGATGTCGATGTCCTCCCGGGCCGCACCGGGCGGGGTCACCGCGCGGCGGACGCGCTGCACGCGGCGCTCGCTGTTCGTGGTGGTGCCGTCGGTCTCCGCCCAGCCGGCCGTCGCCGGCAGGACCACGTCGGCCAGTTCGGCGGTCTTCGTCAGGAAGATGTCCTGGACGACGAGGAAGTCCAGCGCCCGCAGCCGGCGGATCGCCTGTTCGCTGTCCGCCTCCGACTGGGCCGGGTTCTCGCCGATGCAGTAGACGGCCCGCAGCGAGCCCTCTTCCATCGCCTCGAACATCTCCGTCAGGGTGAGGCCGTGGTGCGGCTGGATGACCGTGTCCCAGGCCGACTCGAACTTCAGCCGGACCTCCGGGTCCAGCACGTCCTGGAAGCCGGGCAGCCGGTTGGGGATGGCGCCCATGTCCCCGCCGCCCTGCACGTTGTTCTGGCCGCGCAGCGGCTGGAGGCCCGAGCCGTAGCGGCCGACGTGGCCGGTGAGCAGGGAGAGGTTGATCAGCGCGCGGACGTTGTCGGTGCCGTTGTGGTGCTCGGTGATGCCGAGGGTCCAGCACAGCTGGGCGCGCTCGGCGCGGGCGTAGGCGTGCGCCAGATCGCGGATGGCGGCCGCCGGTACGCCCGTCACCTTCTCGGCGAGGGAGAGCGTCCAGGGCTCGACCAGCGCCCGGTACTCGGCGTAGCCGGTGGTGGCCCGTGCGATGAACGCCTCGTTGGCCAGCCCGGCGTGGATGATCTCGCGGCCGATCGCGTGCGCCAGCGGGATGTCCGTGCCCACGTTGGGCCCGAGCCAGCTCTCCGCCCACTCGGCGGTGGAGGTGCGGCGCGGGTCGACGGCGTACATGCGGGCGCCGGCCCGGATGCCCTTCAGCACGTGCTGGAAGAAGATCGGGTGCGCGAAACGGGCGTTGGAGCCCCACATCACGATCAGGTCGGTGTGCTCGACCTCCTCGTACGACGAGGTTCCGCCGCCCGAGCCGAAGGCGGCCGACAGGCCCGCGACGCTGGGCGCGTGGCAGGTGCGGTTGCAGGAGTCGACGTTGTGGGTGCCCATGACCACCCGGGCGAACTTCTGCGCCACGTAGTTCATCTCGTTGGTGGCCCGGGCGCAGGAGAACAGCCCGAAGGCGCCGCGCGCCGCGGTCAGGCCCCGCGCGGTGCGGTCCAGGGCCTCGTCCCAGGTGGCGCGGCGGAAGGGCGCGTCACGCGAGTCCCGGACGAGGGGGTGGGTGAGTCGGGTGTAGGTCTTCGGGTTCCGGTCCCGGTGGTTTCGTTGGCGTTGGCTCATGCGGCGCTCCTCAGCGCGAGCAGGTCCGACAGGGCGTGCACGGTGCGCAGGGTCGGCACCGGGACCCCGGTGATCTCCGCCAGCTCGACGACGGCCGCGAGCAGCACGTCCAGTTCGAGCGGCTTGCCGCGCTCCAGGTCCTGGAGCGTGGAGGTGCGGTGGTCGCCGACGCGCTCGGCGCCCGCGAGGCGGCGTTCGATGGAGACGCCGACCTCGCAGCCGAGCGCGGCGGCCACCGACAGCGTCTCGGTCATCATGGTCTCGATGACCTGCCGGGTGCCGCCGTGCAGGCACATCTGCCGCATGGTGGCGCGGGCCAGGGCGCTGATCGGGTTGAAGGAGATGTTGCCCAGCAGCTTCAGCCAGATGTCGCCCCGCAGGTCGGGCTCGACCGGGCACTTGAGGCCGCCCGCGCGCATCGCCTCGCTGAACGCCAGACACCGTGCCGAGACACCGCGGGCGGGCTCGCCCACGGAGAAGCGGGTGCCTTCCACGTGCCGGACGACGCCCGGCTGTTCGAGTTCGGTGGCCGCGTAGACCACGCAGCCCACGGCCCGTTCGGGCGCGAGCACCGCGCTGACCGCGCCGGCCGGGTCCACGCTCTCCAGGCGGCGCCCGTCGTAGGGGCCGCCGTGGCCGTGGAAGTACCACCAGGGAATGCCGTTCTGGGCGGCCACGACCGCCGTGGTGTCGTGCAGCAGCGGCTCGATCAGCGGCCCGCACGCCGCGTACGAGTTGGCCTTCAGGCCCAGGAACACGTAGTCGGCCGGGCCGACTTCGCCCGGGTCGTCGGTGGCGCGGGGGTGCGCGGTGAAGTCGCCGCGCGGGCTGCGTACTCGTACTCCGTACTGCCTCATGGCCGCCAGATGCGGTCCACGGGCGATGAGATGCACGTCGGCGCCCGCACGGTGGAGCGCGGCACCGACGTAGGCGCCGATCGCCCCGGCGCCGAGGACTGCGACTTTCATGACGGGAAGCTCCGTTCGGTCGAGGGATACCGCGGAACTGCCGAACGAGATGTCGACGAAATATTGTCTACAGTATGGAGGTTGGCGCAGCAAGGCTTTGTGCAGCACTAGTGGTTGTGTGCTCAACAGTCTTCTCAAGCGCTTTCCCAGTCCATACGGTTGGGGACCCATGAGTCCCCCCGTCGCACCCCCGGGCTGGAGCCGCTGGCTCGTTCCCCCGGCAGCACTCTCGATCCATCTCTCCATCGGTCAGGCCTATGCCTGGTCCGTGTTCAAACCGCCCCTGGAATCCGCGCTCGGCCTCAGCGGCACCCAGAGCGCGCTGCCCTTCCAGCTCGGCATCGTCATGCTCGGCCTGTCGGCCGCGTTCGGCGGCACGCTCGTGGAACGGCACGGGCCGCGCTGGGCGATGACCGTCGCCCTGGTCTGCTTCTCGTCCGGCTTCCTGATCTCCGCGCTCGGCGCGGCCGTGGAGCAGTACTGGCTGATCGTCTTCGGCTACGGCTTCGTCGGCGGCATCGGTCTCGGCATCGGCTACATCTCGCCGGTCTCGACCCTGATCAAATGGTTCCCGGACCGGCCGGGCATGGCCACCGGCATCGCCATCATGGGCTTCGGCGGCGGCGCCCTCATCGCCTCGCCCTGGTCGGCGCAGATGCTGGAGTCCTTCGGCACCGACAGCTCGGGCATCGCGCTCGCCTTCCTCGTGCACGGACTGGCGTACGCCGTCTTCATGCTGCTCGGCGTGCTGCTGGTGCGGGTGCCCCGTCCCAAAGAGCGGGCGGACGGCACCCCGGTCGCCCTGGAGGGCGTGCAGGTCTCGGCCCGCGCCGCCCTGCGCACCCCGCAGTTCTGGCTGCTGTGGGTCGTGCTCTGCATGAACGTGACGGCCGGCATCGGCATCCTGGAGAAGGCCGCGCCGATGATCACGGACTTCTTCGCCGACACCTCCACACCGGTGTCGGTGACCGCCGCGGCGGGCTTCGTCGCCCTGCTGTCGGCGGCCAACATGGCGGGCCGGATCGGCTGGTCCTCGACCTCCGACCTGATCGGACGCAAGAACATCTACCGCGTCTACCTGGGTGTCGGCGCGGTGATGTACGCGCTGATCGCCCTGTTCGGCGACTCCTCCAAGCCGCTGTTCGTCCTGTGCGCCCTCGTCGTGCTCTCCTTCTACGGGGGAGGCTTCGCGACCATCCCCGCCTACCTCAAGGACCTCTTCGGCACCTACCAGGTCGGCGCCATCCACGGCCGGCTGCTCACCGCCTGGTCCACCGCCGGCGTGCTCGGCCCGCTGATCGTCAACTGGATCGCCGACCGGCAGGAGGAGGCCGGACGCCACGGCTCCGCCCTGTACGGCACCTCCTTCGTCATCATGATCGGGCTGCTGGTGGTCGGCTTCGTCGCCAACGAACTCGTCCGCCCCGTCCACCCCCGCCACCACCGGCCCACGCCCGAGGCACCGAAGGAGGCCGCCGATGTCCCACGACAGCAGCCCGAGTCCGCCTGAGGTCCCCGACCGGCGGCCGCTGATCGCCTTCACCTGGCTCTGGGTGGGCGCACCGCTCGCCTACGGGCTGTACGAACTCGTCCGCAAGGCGACCCAGCTCTTCACCGGGTAGCCGAGGCCGACGTGGACGGACGGGGGAGGACGGGAACGGGTGTCCCGCCGGCGGAGGGATGCTGACCGAAGCCGACAAGCCGGGCGCCCGTTTCCTGTCGTATCACCTGCCGTCGTACCCGTCGGTCACTGATCACACTGGTGGATCCCGTACCCGAGGCAGCGAGGACTCCACCCATGCACCAAGGCTCCCGGATCACCGCCGTCGGCCACTACCAGCCCGCCCGGGTCCTGACCAACGAGGACCTGGCGGGCATGGTCGACACCAGTGACGAGTGGATCAGGAGCCGGGCGGGAATCCGCACCCGACGGATCGCCGGGCCGGACGAGCCGGTCGACGAGCTGGCCGGCCACGCCGCAGCCAAGGCGCTCGCCTCGGCCGGCCTGACCCCCGCCGACGTGGACATGGTCGTGGTCGCCACCTCCACCGCGATCGACCGCTCCCCGAACACCGCCGCCCGCGTCGCGGCCCGCCTCGGCATGCCCGGCCCGGCGGCGCTGGACCTCAACGTCGTGTGCGCGGGCTTCACCCACGCCCTGGCCACCGCCGACCACGCGGTCCGGGCCGGTTCGTCGAGCCGGGCGCTGGTCATCGGCGCGGACAAGATGTCCGAGGTGACCGACTGGACCGACCGCACCACCTGCGTGCTGGTCGGCGACGGGGCGGGGGCCGCGGTCGTGGAGGCCTGCGCGCCGGGCGAGGAGCCCGGTATCGGCCCCGTGCTGTGGGGCTCGGTGCCCGAGATGGGCAACGCGGTCCGCATCGAGGGCACGCCCCCGAGGTTCGCCCAGGAGGGCCAGAGCGTCTACCGCTGGGCGACCACGCGGCTGCCCGCCATCGCCCGCCAGGCCTGCGAGCGCTCCGGCCTCGAACCCGCCGACCTCGCGGCGATCGTCCTGCACCAGGCCAACCTGCGCATCATCGAACCCCTCGCCGCGAAGATCGGCGCGCCCCACGCCGTGGTCGCCCGGGACGTCGTCGAGTCCGGCAACACCTCCGCGGCGAGCATCCCCCTCGCCCTCTCCAAGCTGGTCGAGCGCGGCGAGATCACCACCGGCGACCCGGTCCTGCTCTTCGGCTTCGGCGGCAACCTCTCCTACGCCGGACAGGTCGTCCGCTGCCCCTGAACACCCCGGCCCGCCCCCCGATGTGACGTGCCCTACACCCCGGCTCCCCGTCCGCTGTGCGCCGTAGACTGTAGACGAAAGACAATCGATACTTCCCCGTACGGGGTTGTGTGCCGGCTTTCGAGGGGGACCGATGTTGTCCGCAGGACTGCCGCAGGGCGCGGTGCCCAGGCTCGAACGCCCCGGCCCGCTGCGCGACCGCGTCTACGAGGCGCTGCTCGAACTCATCACCACCCGCGCCCTCCGGCCCGGCCAGCACCTCGTCGAGAGCGAACTCGCCGGCCACCTGGGGGTGTCGAGGCAGCCGGTGCGGGAGGCCCTCCAGCGGCTCAACACCGAGGGCTGGGTCGATCTGCGCCCGGCGCAGGGGGCGTTCGTGCACGAGCCGACCGAGGAGGAGGCGGACCAGCTCCTGACGGTGCGCACACTCCTGGAGGCCGAGGCGGCCCGGCTCGCCGCGGCCAACGCCGGGCGAGCGGGCGTGACCGCGCTGGAGGAGCTGTGCGACGAGGGGGAGCGGGCCGTCGCCGCCGACGACGTGGACGCCGCCGTCGTCCTCAACGCCCGCTTCCACGCGAAGATCATGGACCTGGCGAGCAACGCCGTCCTCGGTGAACTGGCCGCACAGGTGGACCGCCGGGTCCGCTGGTACTACACGCCGATCGCCCGGCAGCGCGGCCGGCAGTCCTGGATCGAGCACCGCGGGCTGATCGCCGCCATCGCCGACCGGGACGAGCAGACGGCGACCCGGCTGATGCGCGAGCACACCGAGCACACCCGGCGTTCGTACCACGCGCGCGGAGAATCCTGAGGTCAGAGCCTGTACGCGAGCCGCCCGGCGGACAGGCCGGGCGGCTTCGTCGTGCCCGCGTACGACCGACGCCACCCCCGCCTTTGTCCACTCAGTGGAGAAAGTTCGCAGTAATTCGTGCGTGACTTCTTCCCACACCCGGCGCCCACTGCTACGTTCCCTCCGAAAGCAGGCCACGGAACGTGGCCGGAAACCGGCACACTCAAGGCCGATTGAGGCGGGGAGGGGCTCGTGAGACGCATGACCGCACGACCCGCCAACACCCACCAGGCGCGACTGCTCCAGCTGTTGCGCGACGGCGGGCCCAACTCCCGTGCCCAGCTGGGCGACCAGGTCGACCTCTCCCGGTCCAAGCTGGCCGTGGAGGTGGACCGGCTGCTGGAGACGGGCCTGGTCGTGGCCGACGGACTCGCCGCCTCGCGCGGCGGGCGCCGCAGCCACAACGTCCGGCTCAACCCGGAACTGCGCTTCCTCGGCGTCGACATCGGCGCGACCTCGGTCGACGTCGCCGTCACCAACGCCGAGCTGGAGATCCTCGGCCACATCAACCAGCCCATGGACGTACGCGAGGGACCCGTCGCGGTCTTCGAGCAGGTGCTGTCCATGGCCGCCAAGCTGCGGGCCTCGGGACTCGCGGAGGGCTTCGACGGCGCCGGCATCGGCGTCCCGGGGCCGGTCCGCTTCCCCGAGGGTGTGCCGGTGGCTCCGCCGATCATGCCGGGCTGGGACGGCTTCCCCGTGCGGGAGGCGCTCAGCCAGGACCTCGGCTGCCCGGTCATGGTCGACAACGACGTCAACCTGATGGCACTGGGGGAGCAGCACGCGGGCGTCGCCCGCACCGTGCACGACTTCCTCGTCGTCAAGATCGGTACCGGCATCGGCTGCGGCATCGTCGTCGGCGGTGAGGTGTACCGGGGGACCACGGGCAGCGCGGGCGACATCGGGCACATCCAGGCCGTGCCCGACGGGCGCCAGTGCGCCTGCGGCAACCGGGGGTGCCTGGAAGCCCACTTCAGCGGCGCGGCGCTGGCCCGCGACGCCATGGAGGCCGCCGAACAGGGCGGTTCGGCCGAACTCGCGAACCGGCTGGAGGCGAACGGCGTCCTCAGCGCCGCCGACGTCGCCGCCGCGGCCGCCGCGGGCGACGCCACCGCACTCGACCTGATCCGCGAGGGCGGCCGCAGCACGGGCCAGGTCATCGCGGGCCTGGTCAGCTTCTTCAACCCGGGCCTGGTGGTGATCGGCGGCGGGGTGACCGGCCTCGGCCACAACCTGCTCGCCGCGATCCGCACCCAGGTCTACCGCCAGTCGCTGCCGCTGGCGACCGGCAACCTCCCCATCGTTCTGGGGGAGTTGGGTCCCACCGCCGGAGTCATCGGCGCGGCCCGCCTGATCAGCGACCACCTGTTCTCACCCGCGTAGGCACCGTTCGGTACCTCAGCCACGCTCCACCAGTACAGCGCTCTGCCCTGCCCTGCTCTGCCCCGCTCTGCCCTGACACCGGCCCGCATGCCCGCCGAGGGGACCTCACATGGCACCAGAACCACCGCTGCTCAGCATGTCCGGCATCACCAAGTCGTTCCCCGGAGTCCGGGCCCTGGACGGCGTCGACCTCGACGTCCAGGCCGGCGAGGTGCACTGCCTGCTCGGCCAGAACGGCGCCGGGAAGTCCACCCTCATCAAGGTGCTGGCCGGCGCCCACCAGCCCGACACCGGCACCATCCGCTGGCGCGGCGAGGACGTCACCCTGCGCTCGCCCATCGCGGCCATGCGCCTCGGCATCGCCACCATCTACCAGGAACTTGACCTGGTGGAACACCTGTCGGTGGCCGAGAACGTCCACCTCGGCCACGAGCCGACCAGCGCCGGCTTCGTCGTGCGCGGAAAGGCGGCGAAGACCTCGACGGCCCAGCTGCTGAAGCGGCTCGGGCACCCCGAGGTCGACCCGGGCCGGCTGGTCGGGGACCTCTCCGCGGCGCAGCAGCAGATCGTGTCCATGGCGCGGGCGCTCTCGCACGACGTACGGCTCATCGTGATGGACGAGCCGTCCGCCGCGCTCGACCCGGACGAGGTCGACAACCTCTTCCGCATCGTCGCCGACCTCACCGCGGACGGCGTCGCCGTCGTCTACATCTCGCACCGCCTGGAGGAGATCCGCCGCATCGGCGACCGGGTCACCGTCCTCAAGGACGGCCGGGCGGTGGCCGGCGGGCTGCCCGCCAAGGAGACGCCCACCCGCGAGGTGGTGGCGCTGATGACGGGACGCAACGTCGAGTACGTCTTCCCGGAGCGGCCCGCCGCCCCCGGCACCGGTGAGCCGGTGCTGAGCGTCCGCGGACTGACCCGGCACGGCGAATTCGCCCCGCTCGACCTGGAGGTACGGCCCGGCGAGATCGTCGGCCTCGCCGGACTCGTCGGCTCCGGCCGCTCCGAGATCCTGGAGACCGTCTACGGCGCCCGCAAGCCGAACGCCGGACAGGTCCTCGTCGACGGACGACCGCTGCGGCCGGGCAGCGTGCGCGCCGCGGTCCGCGCCGGACTCGGGCTCGCCCCCGAGGAGCGCAAGGCACAGGCCCTGCTGATGCTGGAGTCCGTCACCCGCAACGTGTCGGTCTCCGCCATGTCCCGCTTCTCGCGCGGTGGCTGGATCGATCGCGGCGCCGAACTGAAGGCGGCCCGCGCCGCGACCCGCGAACTGTCGCTGCGGCCCGACAACCCCACCGCGCCGGTGCGCACCCTCTCCGGCGGCAACCAGCAGAAGGCGGTCCTCGCCCGCTGGCTGCTGCGCGGCTGCCGGGTCCTGCTGCTCGACGAACCCACCCGCGGCGTCGACGTGGGCGCCCGCGCGGAGCTGTACGCCGTCATCCGGCGCCTCGCCGACGAGGGCCTCGCCGTCCTGCTGGTCTCCAGCGAGGTCCCCGAGGTACTGGGCCTGGCCGACCGGGTGCTGGTACTGCGCGAGGGGAGCGTCGTGCACGAGGCCCCCGCCCGCGAACTCGACGAACACCGCGTACTCGACCTCGTGATGGAAGGAAGCCCGGCGTCATGACGCAGCACGTGTCCCCGCCGCGGGACGGCACCGGCAAGGCGGCACCGGTGGACACCCGGCCCGCCTGGAAGAACCTGACGGCCGGCGCCGACGTCCGCACCCTCAGCCTGCTCGGCGTGCTCGCCGTCCTGGTCCTCATCGGCGGCATCACCCAGCCCGACTCGTTCCTCGACACCCGCAACCTCCAGCTGGTGCTCACCCAGGCGTCCGTCATCGGCGTCGTCACCGTCGGCATGACCTTCGTGATCATGTCCGGGGGCATCGACCTCTCCGTGGGCGCCATCGTCGCCCTGTCCTCGGTGTGGGCGACCACCGTCGCCACCCAGGACTTCGGCTTCGCCGGCATCCTCTTCACCGCGATCATCGTCGGAGTCGGCTGCGGCCTGGTCAACGGCGTGCTCATCGCGTACGGCACGATGGTGCCCTTCATCGCCACCCTCGCCATGCTGGCGTCGGCACGCGGCCTCGCGCTCCAGATCACCGACGGGCGCACCCAGGTCGTCACGGTGCCGGGCGTCCTCGACCTCGCCGAGCGGGACTCCTACGTGCTGGGCATCCCGCCGCTGGTCCTGGTCTTCGCGGCCGTCACCGTCATCGGCTGGCTGGTGCTCAACCGGACCACCTTCGGCCGCCGCACCGTCGCCGTCGGCGGCAACCCGGAGGCCGCCCGGCTGGCCGGCATCGACGTCCGCCGCCAGCGCCTCTACATCTACCTGCTCTCCGGGCTGTGCTGCGGCATCGCCGCCTTCCTGCTGATCGCCCTGGCCGGCTCCGGCCAGAACACCAACGGCAACCTCTACGAACTCGACGCCATCGCCGCCGCGATCATCGGCGGCACGCTGCTCAGCGGCGGGCGCGGGACCATCGTCGGTTCCGTGCTCGGCGTCCTGATCTTCACCACCATCACGAACATCTTCGCCCTGAACAACCTGCAGACCGACGTGCAGCAGATCGCCAAGGGCGCGATCATCGTCGCCGCCGTGCTGGTCCAGCGCCGTACCGCAAGCACGCATTGAGGAAAGGGTTCACCGTCATGACGAAGCTCACGAGTCGCAGAGGGCTGCTCTTCGGAGCCGCCGCCGTGTCCGCCGGTGCCGTCCTCACCGGGTGCACGAGCAACGACCCGGACGACGGCGGCGACAAGGCGGCGGACACGCAGCCGGCCGCCGACGACAAGCCCGGCAAGCAGGTCACCATCGGCTACGCGGGTCCGCAGGCCGACCACGGCTGGCTCAACGCCGTCAACGACCAGGCGCAGAACCGCGCCAAGAAGTACTCGGACGTCACCCTCGAGGTCACCGAGGGCTCCAACGACACCGCCCAGCAGATCGGCCAGATCGAGACCCTCATCAACAAGAAGGTCGACGTCCTGGTCATCCTGCCCGCGGACGGCAAGGCCCTCACCCAGATCGGCCTCAAGGCGATGCGCGCCGGCATCCCGGTCGTCAACCTCGACCGCATCTTCAACTCCCCCCAGGCCTACCGCTGCTGGGTCGGCGGCGACAACTACGGCATGGGGCTCAACGCCGCCCACTACATCGGCGAGAAGCTGAAGGACAAGCCGAACGCCAAGGTCATCGAGCTGGCCGGCATCGACAACCTGGAACTGACCCAGCAGCGCACCCAGGGCTTCGACGACGGCCTGAAGAACTACCCGAACATCAAGAAGGTGGCCCGCCAGGCCGCCGAGTTCACGGTCGAGTCCGGGCAGTCCAAGATGGCCCAGCTGCTCCAGGCCCAGTCGGACTTCGACGCCCTGTGGAACCACGACGACGACCAGGGCGTGGGTGCCCTGCGCGCCATCGAGCAGGCCGGACGCGACGACTTCCTGATGGTCGGCGGCGCCGGCGCGCTCTCCGCCTTCCAGGCCATCAAGGCCGACAGCGGCGTGCTGAAGGCGACCGTGCTCTACCCGCCGACCATGGCCGCCTCCGCGATCGACCTGGCCCGCGCCCTCGGCCAGGGCAAGGGCGTCAGCGGACTCGCCGAGTTCGAGATCCCCTCGACGGTCACCTGCTACTCGGCCGTCGTCGACAAGGAGAACGTCGACCAGTACATGTCCACGGGCTTCAAGTGACGGGTCCCAAGGACCCGGCCCCGGCAGCGGCCTGACCAGCCCGCCGGGGCGGGTCCCACCCCCCACCGCGCCACCACGACGAGGAGGACATCCGCATGGGACAGCCGCAGCAGCCCGAGGGGGCCGGGGCAGCAGCCGCCGGGACCGGAAACGGGGCTACGGGGGCATCCGCGAACAGACCGCCCCTGCGCGTCGGCATGGTCGGCTACGCCTTCATGGGCGCCGCCCACTCCCAGGGCTGGCGCACCGCCGGCCGGGTCTTCGACCTGCCGCTGAACCCGGTGCTGGCCGCGATCTGCGGGCGGGACGCCGACGCCGTCCGCACGGCGGCCGACCGGCACGGCTGGCAGAGCACCGAGACGGACTGGCGGGCCCTGGTCGAACGGGACGACATCGACCTCGTCGACGTCTGCACCCCGGGCGACAGCCACGCCGAGATCGCGCTGGCCGCGCTGGCCGCCGGCAAGCACGTGCTGTGCGAGAAGCCGCTGGCCAACACCGTCGAGGAGGCCGAGGAGATGACGCGCGTCGCCGCGGAGGCGAGCACGCGCGGCCAGCTGGCCATGGTCGGCTTCAACTACCGCCGGGTGCCCGCCACCGCGCTGGCCCGGCGGATGGTCGCCGAGGGCCGCGTCGGACGGCTGCGGCACGTTCGGGTGACCTACCTCCAGGACTGGCTGGTGGACCCCCAGGCCCCGCTCACCTGGCGGCTGCGCAAGGAACTCGCGGGATCGGGGGCGCTCGGCGACCTCGGCGCCCACATCGTCGACCTCGCCCAGTACCTGACGGGGGAGAGGATCGCGGGCGTCTCCGCCCTCACCGAGACCTTCGTACGGCAGCGCCCGCTGGCCGCCGGCGCCGCGCGGGGCCTGAGCGCGGGCTCGGCGGACGGCGCCACGGGCGAGGTCACCGTCGACGACGCCGCCGTGTTCACCGGCCGCCTCACCTCCGGCGCCCTGGTCTCCTTCGAGGCCACCCGGTACGCCACCGGCCGCAAGAACTCCCTGCGCATCGAACTCAACGGCGAGCGCGGCTCGCTCGCCTTCGACCTGGAACGGCTCAACGAGCTGTCGTACCACGACGGTACGGAGCCCGGGGAGCACGCCGGGTTCCGCCGCATCCTCGTCACCGAGCCCGAGCACCCCTACCTGGACGCCTGGTGGCCGCCGGGCCACGGACTCGGCTACGAGCACAGCTTCGTGCACCAGGCGCGCGACCTCGTCCACGCCGTCGCCGAGGGCCGCCGCCCCGAACCCTCCTTCGCGGACGGGCTCCAGGTGCAGCGGGTGCTCGCGGCGGTGGAGGAGAGCGCCGCCAAGAACTCCGTCTACACCCCGATCGCTCCCTGAGGAGGCTGGCAGCGACATGCCGCGCAACTTCACTCTCTTCACCGGTCAGTGGGCGGACCTGCCCCTGGAGGAGGTCTGCCGCCTCGCCCGCGACTTCGGCTACGACGGCCTCGAACTCGCCTGCTGGGGCGACCACTTCGAGGTCGACAAGGCCCTCGCGGACCCCTCCTACGTCGAATCCCGGCACCAGCTGCTCGACAAGTACGGCCTCAAGTGCTGGGCGATCTCCAACCACCTGGTCGGCCAGGCGGTCTGCGACGCCATCATCGACGAACGCCACGAGGCCATCCTGCCCGCCCGCATCTGGGGCGACGGGGACGCCGAGGGGGTGCGGCAGCGCGCCGCCGCCGAGATCAAGGACACGGCGCGGGCCGCCGCCCGCCTCGGCGTCGACACCGTCATCGGCTTCACCGGCTCGGCCATCTGGCACCTGGTCGCCATGTTCCCGCCGGCCCCCGAGTCCATGATCGAGCGCGGCTACCAGGACTTCGCCGACCGCTGGAACCCGATCCTCGACGTCTTCGACGCGGAGGGCGTGCGGTTCGCGCACGAGGTGCACCCCAGCGAGATCGCCTACGACTACTGGACCACGCAGCGCGCTCTGGAGGCGGTGGACCACCGGCCCGCCTTCGGGCTGAACTTCGACCCCTCGCACTTCGTCTGGCAGGACCTCGACCCGGTCGGCTTCCTGTGGGACTTCCGCGACCGCATCTACCACGTCGACTGCAAGGAGGCCCGCAAACGCCTCGACGGCCGCAACGGCCGCCTCGGCTCCCACCTGCCCTGGGGCGACCCGCGGCGCGGCTGGGACTTCGTCTCGGCCGGCCACGGCGACGTCCCCTGGGAGGACGTCTTCCGCATGCTCCGCTCCATCGACTACCAGGGGCCCGTCTCCGTCGAGTGGGAGGACGCCGGCATGGACCGGCTCCAGGGCGCCCCCGAGGCCCTCACCAGCCTCAAGGCCTTCGACTTCGAGCCGCCCAGCGCGTCCTTCGACGCCGCGTTCAACAGCTGACCCACGCTTCCGGCAGCAGGCCGGGAAGGGGGCCGGTGAAAGCACCGGTCCCCGGTCCGGCCTGCCCGGATCCCGCTTTGTCCTGAGTTGGGAAAAAGTTCAAACAAGTCCCGGCCCAAGGGGTGTTGGCCCCGGACGAACGCGGTTACCGTCCCTGAAGTGTTCAGGACACCCACGCCTCCGGGGTGACGGCGCACCCCGGCGCCCGCATCGCACGTCATCGCACCCGTTCCGTACGGCCCACCCGTTCCCGGAGGGACTTCGTGCACAGAAGCAGACTCAAAAGCACCAGGACCACGAGGCGTCCCAGGCTCCGCACCACCCTCGCCCTCTTCACCGGCCTGATGCTGGCCGTTGGCGCCCCGGCGGCCGTCGCCGGCGCCCACCCCGGCCACCCGGAGCACGACGAACCGGCGGCCGAGGGACAGTTCCAGCAGGTACCCCTCGCCAAGGGCGAGCCCGAGATGGGCGAGCCGATGTCGCTCGCCGTGCTCCCGGACCGCAGCGTCCTGCACACCTCGCGCGACGGCACGCTCCGCCTGACCGACCAGGGCGGCGTCACCAAGGTCGCCGGCAAACTCGACGTCTACAGCCACGACGAGGAGGGCCTCCAGGGCGTCGGCATCGACCCGGACTTCGCGAACAACCGGGCGATCTACCTCTACTACGCCCCGCCCCTCGACACCCCGGCGGGCGACGCCCCCGAGACCGGCACCGCGGCGGACTTCGCGAAGTTCGACGGCGTCAACCGCCTCTCCCGCTTCGTCCTCAAGCCCGACGGCACCCTCGACCAGGCCAGCGAGAAGAAGGTCCTGGACGTCGCGGCCTCCCGCGGCACCTGCTGCCACGTCGGCGGCGACATCGACTTCGACGCCGAGGGCAACCTCTACCTGTCCACCGGCGACGACACCAACCCCTTCGCCTCGGACGGCTTCACGCCGATCGACGAGCGGGCGGACCGCAACCCGGCCTTCGACGCCCGCCGCAGCGCCGGCAACACCAACGACCTGCGCGGCAAGATCCTGCGGATCAAGGTCGCCGAGGACGGCTCGTACACCGTCCCGGAGGGCAACCTCTTCGCCCCGGGCACCGAGAAGACCCGCCCCGAGATCTACGCGATGGGCTTCCGCAACCCGTTCCGGCTGAACGTCGACGAGAAGACCGGAACGGTCTACGTCGGCGACTACGGCCCCGACGCCGGCGCCGCCGACCCGAACCGCGGACCGGCCGGACAGGTCGAGTTCGCCAAGGTCACCAAGGCCGCCAACTTCGGCTGGCCGTACTGCACGGGCGACAACGACGCCTACAACGACTACGACTTCGGCACCGGGACATCCGGAGCCAAGTTCGACTGCGCCGCGCCCAAGAACACCTCCCGGCACAACACCGGCCTCACCGACCTGCCGCCCGCCGAGGCCGCCTGGATCCCGTACGACGGTGCCTCCGTGCCCGAGTTCGGCACCGGCTCCGAGTCCCCGATGGGCGGCCCGGTCTACCGGTACGACCCGGACCTCGAGTCCAGCGTGAAGTTCCCCGAGGAGTACGACGGGGACTTCTTCGCGGGTGAGTTCGGCCGCCAGTGGATCAAGCGGATCGAGCAGAACGCCGACGGCACGGTCGCGAAGATCAACGACTTCCCGTGGACCGGCACCCAGATCATGGACATGGAGTTCGGCCCCGACGGCGCGCTCTACGTCCTCGACTACGGACTCTCCTGGTTCCAGGGCGACGAGAACTCCGCGCTCTACCGGATCGAGAACGCCGAGGACGGCTTCTCCCCGATCGCCGAGGTGAGCGCCGACAAGACGTCCGGTGCGGCCGGCCTCAAGGTCCAGTTCACGGCGAGCGCCAAGGACGCCGACTCCCCGGACCTCACCTACAGCTGGGACTTCGGCGACGGCACCAAGGGCGAGGGTCTGACCCCCACCCACAAGTACAAGAAGGTCGGCACCTACACCGCGACCTTCACCGCCAAGGACCCCGAGGGCAACACCGGCAACGCCAGCGTCCGGATCGTGGTCGGCAACACCGCGCCGACGGTGACCATCGAGACCCCGGGCAACGGCACCCTGCTCCCGATGGGCGAGCCCATCCCGTTCAAGGTGAAGGTCACCGACCCCGAGGAGACCGTCGACTGCTCCAAGGTCAAGGTCGCCTACAGCCTCGGCCACGACTCCCACGCCCACGAGCTGACCAGCGAGATGGGCTGTGAGGGCACCCTCAAGCCGCCGCCCGGCGACGGCGGTCACGACCCCAACGCCAACATCTACGGCGTCGTCGGTGCCAGCTACACCGACGGCGGGGCCAACGGCCAGGAGGCCCTGACCGGCACCGCCCGCACCGTCATCCAGCCGCCGCACCGCCAGGCCGAGCACTTCGGCGGCCAGTCCGGCGTCTCGGTCATCGACAAGACCGGGGCCAACGGAGGCAAGACCGTCGGCAACATCGAGGACGGCGACTGGATCTCCTTCAGCCCCTACAAGTTCGACGGCCAGAAGAAGCTGACCGTACGGGCCTCCTCCGGCGGCGCCGGCGGCTACATCGAGGTGCGCACCGGCTCGCCGACCGGCAAGCTGCACGGCTCCGCGTACATCCCGCCGACCGGCAGCTGGGAGACGTTCCAGGACGTCGACGTACCGCTGCGGTCCCTGCCCGGGAAGACCACCGACGTCTACCTGGTCTTCAAGGGCGGCGAGGGCGCGCTGTACGACGTGGACGACTTCGAGTTCTCCACCGAGCCCTTCAAGGCCGGCAAGAAGGTCCTCGTCTTCTCCAAGACGGCCGGCTTCCGCCACGACTCCATCCCGGCGGGCATCGCCGCGCTGAAGGAGATCGGCGCCCCCGCCGGCATCTCCGTCACCGCGACCGAGGAGGCCGGGCAGTTCACCACCGCCAACCTCGCCAAGTACGACGCGGTGGCCTTCCTGTCCACCACCGGTGACGTCCTCAACGCCGCCCAGCAGACGGCGTTCGAGAACTACGTCAAGAACGGCGGCGGCTACCTGGGCATCCACGCCGCCGCCGACACCGAGTACGACTGGGAGTTCTACGGCGGCCTGGTCGGCGCCTACTTCGACTCGCACCCGGCCATCCAGAAGGCCACCGTCCGCGTCGAGGACCACGACCACCCGTCCACCGCGCACCTGGACGACGCCTGGGAGCACACCGACGAGCTGTACAACTACCGCACCAACCCGCGCGAGCAGGCCAAGGTCCTCGCCACCCTGGACGAGACCACCTACCAGGGCGGCAACATGAAGGGCGACCACCCGATCGCCTGGTGCCAGCCGTACGAGGGCGGTCGCGCCTTCTACACCGGCCTCGGCCACACCAAGGAGTCCTACGCGGACGAGGCCTTCCGCGGCCACCTGCTCGGCGGCATGCAGTACGCCACCGGCCAGGTCAAGGCGGACTGCAAGCCGGGCAAGGACTACCGGGACATCTTCAACGGCCAGACCCTGGAAGGCTGGAAGCAGGCCGGCCCCGGCAAGTTCAACGTCAAGGACGGCGCCCTGGAGTCCGACGGCGGCATGGGCCTGCTGTGGTACCAGGCCAAGGAGCTGAAGTCGTACTCCCTCAAGCTCGACTGGAAGATGCAGGGCGACGACAACTCAGGGATCTTCGTGGGCTTCCCCGCCTCCGACGACCCCTGGTCCGCGGTGAACAAGGGCTACGAGATCCAGATCGACGCCACGGACGCGCCGGACCGCACCACCGGGTCCGTCTACTCCTTCAAGTCGGCGAACATCAAGGCCCGTGACCAGGTTCTGCGGCCGCCCGGCCAGTGGAACTCCTACGAGATCAAGGTCCAGGGCGAACGCCTCCAGGTGTTCCTCAACGGAGTCAAGATCAACGACTTCACCAACAAGGACCCCGAGCGGAGCCTGACCGACGGGTACGTCGGCCTCCAGAACCACGGCGCCGACGACCAGGTCTCCTTCCGCAACATCCAGCTCAAGGAACTGCCCTCCTAAGGGCGATCAGACGGCGGCGGGCGGAGGACGCCGGACCTCCGCCCGCCGTCCCGCCGGGCCCCGCGCCCGGCCCCCGCTTCCGGCGCTCACATCCGGTTCGCGTACGACAAGGAGGCTGCCCATGTCCGCCGAACCGTTCCTGCCCACCCCCTCCACGGCCCCGCGGTTCGGCGTCTGGCTCATCGGGGCACGCGGCTCCGTGGCCACCACCGCGATCGCGGGCTGCGCCGCCGTCGCCGCCGGGCTCCACCCGGCGACCGGCATGGTCACCGAGACCGCGCCCTTCACGTCGTGCGGTCTGCCATCGTTGTCGTCGCTCGTCTTCGGCGGTCACGACACCCTCGACTGCCCGCTGCCCAAGCGCGCCGAGCACCTCGCCGACGGCGGTGTGCTGCCGCACGGCCTGCCCTCCGCGGTGCACGCCGAACTCGTCGCCGCCGACCGGGAGATCCGGCCCGGCGGTCCGCTGCCGGGCGCCCCCGCGCCCAGCCAGGAAGCGCTGATCGACGCCTTCGCGTCCGACATCCGCGACTTCGTGCGCCGCCAGGACCTCGCGGGCGCCGTCGTCGTGAACGTCGCCTCCACCGAGCCCGCGCCCACCGACGACACCCTGCCGCCCAGCTCGCTGTACGCGGCGGCCGCCCTGCGCGCCGGCTGCCCCTACGTCAACTTCACTCCGTCCACCGGCCTGCACCACCCGGCGCTGGCCGCGCTCGCCGAGTCCTCCGGGCTCCCCTACGCCGGCCGCGACGGCAAGACCGGGCAGACCCTGCTCCGCTCGGTGCTCGGCCCGATGTTCCTCCAGCGGGCCCTCGCCGTGCGCGCCTGGTCCGGCACCAACCTCCTCGGCGGCGGCGACGGAGCGGCCCTCGCCGACCCCGCGGCGGCCGCCGCCAAGAACGCCGGCAAGGAACGCGTCCTCGTCGACACGCTCGGAGCCGCGCCCGAGGGCGAGGTCCACATCGACGACGTGCCCGCGCTCGGCGACTGGAAGACCGCCTGGGACCACATCGCCTTCGACGGATTCCTCGGCGCCCGGATGGTCCTCCAGACCACCTGGCAGGGCTGCGACTCGGCGCTGGCCGCTCCGCTCGTCCTCGACCTGGCCCGGCTCGCCGCCCGCGCCCGGGAGAAGGGTCTCTCCGGCCCCCTGGGCGAACTGGGCTTCTACTTCAAGGACCCGGTCGGCGACGGCCCATCGTCCCTTGCGGAGCAGTACGCGCAGCTGCGGGCCTTCGCCGGACGGTTGCGCGACGACGGGGGCGCCGCGGCCGAGGACGGGGCGCGGCGATGAGCCGCGCCGGGGCGCGGGACGCATCGGGGTCGTCGGCCTCGTCCGCCTCGTCCGGGGTGCTCGCCGTACCCGGCGTGCCGGCGGACGGCCATGGTGCCGACGCCGCCCCGCCGCCCGCCGGTGACCAGGGCGCCGGCCTCGCGGCGCCGCCCGCAGCCGGTGCCTCGGCCCGCGGGCCCCGCCCCCGCTCCGGCCGCGCCGGTGCCTGGGCCGAACTGCTGCGGCTGCCCGCCCTGTTCACCGTCCCCGGCGACGCCCTGGCCGGGGCCGCCGCGGCCGGGGTGCGGCCCGGGCGCCGTACGCTGCTCGCCATCGGGTCGTCCCTGTGCCTGTACGAAGCGGGCATGGCCCTGAACGACTGGGCGGACCGGGCCGAGGACGCCGCGGAGCGTCCGCACCGCCCGATACCGTCCGGCCGGATCCGTCCGGCCGCCGCCCTCGCCGCGGCCTGCGGCCTCACCGGTGCCGGTCTCGCACTCGCCGCCGCGGCCGGGCGCCCCGCCCTCGCGGTGGCCGCGCCGCTCGCGGGGTCCGTGTGGGCCTACGACCTCGTCCTGAAGCACACACCCGCAGGGCCCGCGGCCATGGCCGCCGCCCGCGGATTGGACCTGCTCCTGGGCGCGGCCGCCACCTCCGGCGGGACCCGCGCCGCGCTGCCCTCCGCCGCGCTGCTCGGCAGCCACACCCTCGCGGTCACGGCCGTCTCCCGCCGGGAGACCACCGGCGGTTCGGTCCTGGCACCCTCGGCGGCCCTGGCGACGACGGGGGTGCTGACCCGGCTGGTGGCCGGCCACCGCCGGACCCGACTCCCGGCAGGCCGGCGGGCAGCAGCCGCCCCCGGCCTGTCGGGCTCCAAGCGGGCCGCGGGCGCCCCGGAGGCCGGTGACGTCCTCACCGCCGCCCTGGGCGCCGCGTACGCCGCCACGGCGGCCCGTCCCTACTTCCATGCCACGCTCAACCCCTCACCCCCGCTCACCCAACGCGCGGTCGGCGGCGGCATCCGGGCCACGGTCCCCCTCCAGGCCGCCCTCGCCGCCCGCGCCGGGGCACCCGCCACGTCCCTGCTGATCGCGGCCCTGGCCCCGGCCGGCCGGATGTTCGCGAGGAGGGCCGCCATGAGGAAGGTGAGCATCACGTGAGCCACGCCCCGCACACCACCCCGTCGACCCCCCTCCGCTTCGGCTACGGCACCAACGGCCTCGCCGACCTCCGGCTCGACGACGCCCTCGGCCTCCTCGCCGACCTGGGCTACGACGGCGTCGGCCTGACGCTGGACCACATGCATCTCGACCCCCTCGGCGACGACCTGGCGGACCGCACCCGCCGGGTCGCCCGCCGGCTGGACGCGCTCGGGCTGGGCGTCACGGTGGAGACGGGCGCCCGCTACGTCCTCGACCCGCGCCGCAAGCACGGCCCCTCCCTGCTCGACCCGGACCCCGACGACCGCGCCCGCCGCGCCGGCCTCCTGGTCCGCGCCGTCCGGGTCGCCGCCGACCTGGGGGCCCACGCGGTGCACTGCTTCAGCGGCGTCACCCCGGCCGGCACCGACGAGGACACGGCGTGGAAGCGGCTGGCCGAGTCCCTCACCCCGGTCCTGGAGGCCGCCGCCACCGCGGGCGTCCCCCTCGCCGTCGAGCCCGAACCGGGCCACCTCCTGGCCGAACTCGCCGACTTCCACACCCTGCGCCACGCCCTCGGCGACCCCGAGCACCTCGGCCTCACCCTGGACATCGGCCACTGCCAGTGCCTCGAACCCCTCCCTCCCGCCGACTGCGTACGCGCCGCCGCCCCCTGGCTGCGCCACGTCCAGATCGAGGACATGCGCCGCGGCGTCCACGAACACCTCCCCTTCGGCGACGGCGAGATCGACTTCCCGCCCGTCCTCGACGCCCTCGCCGCCACCGGCTACCAGGGCCTGACCGTCGTCGAACTGCCCCGCCACTCCCACGCCGGTCCCCACTTCGCCGAACGCTCCCTCCCGTTCCTCCGCCGGGCCGCGGCGGCGTCACCCCGTACCGACCGCTCGGGCGAGCCCTCCGCCACCCGTTGAAGGGAGCCACACCCATGACGCAGCCACGCGCCACCCACGCCACCCCCACCCAGGGCACGGATGGCGACCCCGCCGGGCAGGACCGCCAGGGCACCAACCCCGCCCACGTCCCGCCCGCCGACCTGCGCGCCGCACTCACCGCCGAGCTGGGCGGAGCCGCCCGCGCCTGGCTGGACCAGGCCCTGGACGAGGCCGCCGCCCACCCCGGCACCCACGGCCCCATCTCCGTGTGGGAGCTGCGCCTCGCCGAGGCGGGCCGGCGCTGCGGTCCCGCCCACGCCGACGCCGCCCGGGTCCTCGTCCTGCACGCCGCCCGCGCCGGCACGGAGGCCCTGAGCCGGGTCTACTCCCAGGGCACCGCGGACGAACGCCGCGCCGTCCTGCACGCGCTGCCCCACCTGGTGCCCGGCCCGGACGCCCTCCCGCTGGTCGAGGACGCGCTGCGCACCAACGACACCCGGCTCGTCGCCGCCGCCCTCGGCCCGTACGCCGCCCGTCACCTCGACGCCCACCAGTGGCGGCACGCCGTACTGAAGTGCCTGTTCACCGGCGTCGCCGTCGAGCGCGTGACGGATCTCGCCGGCCGGGCCCGCGGCGACGACGAACTCGCCCGCATGCTCGCCGACTACGCCGCCGAACGCACCGCCGCGGGCCGCGCCGTCCCCGAAGACCTGCACCGCGTCCTGGCCCTGACCGGGACCGAGCAGCCTCCCGCGCCCGGCAACGCCGACCCCCACGGCAAGGAGTCCTGATGCGCATCTTCGACCCCCACATCCACATGACCTCCCGCACCACCGACGACTACGAGGCCATGCACGCCGCCGGCGTCCGCGCCGTGGTCGAACCGTCCTTCTGGCTGGGCCAGCCCCGCACCTCTCCCGACTCCTTCCGCGACTACTTCGACGCCCTGCTCGGCTGGGAACCCTTCCGCGCCGCCCAGTACGGCATCGCCCACCACTGCACGATCGCCCTCAACCCCAAGGAGGCGAACGACCCCCGCTGCCTCCCCGTCCTCGACGAACTGCCCCGCTACCTGGTCAAGGACCGCGTGGTGGCGGTCGGCGAGATCGGCTACGACTCCATGACCCCGGCCGAGGACACCGCCCTGGCCGCCCAGCTCCAGCTCGCCGCCGACCACGGCCTGCCCGCCCTCGTGCACACCCCGCACCGCGACAAGCTGGCCGGCCTGCGCCGCACCCTGGACGCGGTCCGCGAGTCCGCGCTGCCCACCGGCCACGTGCTGGTCGACCACCTCAACGAGACCACCGTCAAGGAGGCGAAGGACAGCGGCGCCTGGCTCGGCTTCTCCGTCTATCCGGACACCAAGATGGACGAGGCCCGGATGGTGGCCCTGCTGCGCGAGTACGGCCCGGAGCGGGTCCTGGTGAACTCCGCCGCCGACTGGGGCAAGAGCGACCCCCTCAAGACCCGCAAGGTCGGCGACCTGATGCTCGCCGAGGGCTTCACCGAGGACGACGTGGACCTGGTCCTGTGGCGCAATCCCGTCGCCTTCTACGGACTCAGCGGGCGGCTGGAGCTGGACGTCGCCACCGCCGACGCCACGCACGAGGGCAACTCCATCCTGCGCGGAGGGGAGTGAGCCATGCGCTTCCGGCACCCCGACGGCTCCACCGTCCACCTCGCCTACTGCACCAACGTCCACCCCGCCGAGACCCTCGACGGCGTCCTCGCCCAGCTCCGCGACCACTGCGAGCCGGTCCGCCGCCGCCTGGGCCGCGACCGCCTGGGCATTGGGCTGTGGCTCGCCCGCGACGCCGCGCATGCCCTGGTCACCGACCCCGCCGCGCTGCGCGGCCTGCGCACCGAACTCGACCGGCGGGGCCTGGAGGTCGTCACCCTCAACGGCTTCCCCTACGAGGGCTTCGGCGCCGAAGAGGTCAAGTACCGGGTCTACAAGCCGGACTGGGCCGACCCGGAGCGCCTGGAACACACCACCTACCTGGCCCGCCTGCTCGCCGGACTGCTGCCCGACGACGTCACGGACGGCACCATCTCCACCCTGCCCCTCGCCTGGCGCACCGCGTACGACCAGACCCGCGCCGACAAGGCGCAAGCCGCGCTGGGCACGCTCGCCGAACGCCTCGACGCACTCCAGGAACTGACCGGACGCTCCATCCGCATCGGCCTGGAACCCGAACCCGGCTGCGTCGTGGAGACCACCCACGACGCGATCGCCCCGCTGACCGCGATCGGCCACGACCGGATCGGCGTCTGCGTCGACACCTGCCACCTCGCCACCTCCTTCGAAGATCCGGACACCGCTCTGGACGCCCTCGCCGCCGCCCGCGTCCCCGTCGTCAAGTCCCAGCTGTCCGCCGCCCTGCACGCCGAGCACCCCCGCGACCCGGCGGTCCGGGAGGCGCTGGCCGCCTTCGCCGAGCCGCGCTTCCTGCACCAGACCCGGACCACCACGGCCGGCGGCCGGCTCGGCACCGACGACCTCGACGAGGCCCTGGCCCAGGGCGGCCCGCTGCCCGACACGGCGCCCTGGCGCGCCCACTTCCACGTCCCCCTGCACGCGGCCCCCGCCGCGCCCCTCACCTCGACCCTCCCCGTGCTCAAGGCCGCGCTGACCCGGCTCGTCGGCGGGCCGCGCCCCCTCACCCGCCACCTGGAGGTCGAGACCTACACCTGGCAGGCCCTCCCGCCCGAGCTGCGGCCCCGCGCCCGCGCGCAGCTCACCGACGGCATCGCCGCCGAGCTGACCCTCGCCCGCGACCTGCTGACCGACCTCGGCCTGAAGGAACTGCCATGACCCGCCCAACTCCACTCCTCGTCCTGGACGTCGTCGGCCTCACCCCCCGTCTCCTCGACCACATGCCCCACCTCAAGCGGCTGGGCCAGTCCGGCTCCCGGGCACCGCTCGGCACCGTGCTGCCGGCCGTCACCTGCGCCGCCCAGTCCACCTTCCTCACCGGCACCCACCCCTCCGAGCACGGCATCGTGGGCAACGGCTGGTACTTCCGCGAACTCGGCGACGTCCTGCTGTGGCGCCAGCACAACGGACTTGTCGCCGGCGACAAACTCTGGGACGCCGCCCGCCGCGCCCACCCCGGCTACACCGTGGCCAACATCTGCTGGTGGTACGCCATGGGCGCCGACACCGACTTCACCGTCACCCCCCGTCCCGTCTACTACGCCGACGGCCGCAAGGAACCCGACTGCTACACCAGGCCCCCGGCCCTGCACGACGAACTCACCGACAAGCTCGGAACCTTCCCGCTCTTCCACTTCTGGGGGCCGGGCGCGGACCTGGTCTCCAGCCAGTGGATCATCGACGCCACCCGGCACATCATGGCCACCCGGCATCCCGACCTGACGCTCTGCTACCTCCCTCACCTGGACTACGACCTCCAGCGCTTCGGCCCCGACGACCCCCGCTCCCTGAAGGCCGCCGCCGACCTGGACGCGGCGCTGGCCCCGCTCCTTGAGGACGCCCGCGCCGAGGGACGCACCGTCGTCGCGCTCTCCGAGTACGGCATCACCCCCGTCAGCCGGCCCGTGGACATCAACCGCGCCCTGCGCCGCGCCGGCCTCCTCGAGGTGCACACCCAGGACGGCATGGAGTACCTCGACCCGATGGCCTCCCGCGCCTTCGCGGTCGCCGACCACCAGATCGCCCACGTGTACGTCCGCCGCCCCGAGGACCTGGACGCGACCCGCGCCGCGCTGGACGGGCTGCCCGGCCTCGCCCAACTCCTCGACGACGAGGGCAAGAAGGCCCAGCACCTCGACCATCCCCGCTCCGGCGAGCTGGTCGCCGTAGCCGAGCCGGACGCCTGGTTCACGTACTACTACTGGCTCGACGACGACCGCGCGCCCGACTTCGCGCAGCTCGTCGAGATCCACCGCAAACCCGGCTACGACCCGGTCGAGCTGTTCATGGACCCGCTCGACCCCTACGTCAAGGTCAAGGCGGCCTCCGCCCTGGCCCGCAAGAAGCTCGGCATGCGCTACCGCATGGCGGTGGTGCCCCTGGATCCCTCACCTATTCGAGGCAGCCACGGCCGCCTCCCCGCGAGCGACGACGACGGTCCGCTCCTCATCTGCTCCACCCCCCGCGCTGTCGGAGACCGCGTAGCGGCCACCGATGTGAAACAACTCCTGCTCCGGCTGGCCGGACTCGACTGACGCACCCGCATCCGCGCCCCGAGATCCGACTACTGAGAGTGAAACACACGGCACTGACAACGGCCCGCCCGAGCCGCATCGCGGCAGGCCACGACCCAGAAGGCAGGCACCGTGAGCCCGTTCACCGACCCTTCCCGCACCGACGCCGGCACGGACCCGGCCCTCGACGGCCCGGACGAGAGCCTCCGCCGCAGCCTCGGCGTGGGCCGCCGCCGCTTCCTCTCCACCTGCACCGCCGTCGCCGCCGGCGCCGTCGCGGCCCCCGTCTTCGGGGCCTCCCCGGCCCTCGCGCAGGACCGCGGCAGAGACCACGGCCACGGACACGGTCATGACCACGGCCACGGTCACGGGCAGGTCCTCGTCCCGGCGGACAGGCGCGGCATCATCCTCTACACCGTCCGCGACGCCACCGCCCGCGACCCCCTCGCCTCCGACCTGCCCTCCGGCTTCCGCGAGGTGTTCAAGCAGCTCGCCCGCCACGGCTACCGGCAGGTCGAGTTCGCCGGATACAACCAGCACGCCAACGCCCCGGGCGGCGCGAGCCTGGAGTCCGTCCAGGGCGCGAAGCTGCTCCGCTCCTGGCTCGACGACTACGGCCTGCGCGCCCAGGGCAACCACGGCTTCATCCCGTCCTCCTGGCCGCTGACCACCGAGGACAAGGAGACCTTCAAGAAGCACCTGGAGATCGCCAACATCCTCGGCATGGACCACATGGGCACCGGCGGCGACCCCACCGGCAGCTCCTACCGCGCCGACTGGGACGTGGCCGCCGACAAGTGGAACGCCCTCGGCCAGATCGCCCGCCGCGAGGGCATCAAGCTCTACACCCACAACCACGACGGCGCCTACGGCTTCCTGCTCGACGGCGGCCCGCTGGACGACCAGGGCCGGCCGACCCGCAGTTCGGGCATCCGGAAGCTGGAGTACTTCCTCAAGGTCACCGACCCGAAGGTGGTCTGGCTGGAGATGGACATCTTCTGGGCCCACGTGGCCCAGTACAAGTTCCACTCCTACACCGCCCACGACGGCTCGACCCGGAAGAACGTCTTCGACCCGGCGGGTCTGGTCGCCCGCAACAACAAGCGCTACCCGCTGTTCCACGCCAAGGACGGCGTGGTCAGCACGACCAACGGCATGGGCTACGACATGGTGCCCTTCGGCACGGGTGTCATCGACTACCGCACGTTCTTCTCCCGGGTCGGGGAGCGGAACTACCACAACCCGATGATCGAGGACGACAACTCCCCGAGCGCCACCGACCCGGCGCAGTCGCTGCGGGAGGCCAAGATCAGCTACGACAACCTGGCGGCCCTGCGCAAGCGCTGCTGACGCGCCGCACGGACGGGCGGCCCTCCCCAACACCGCGGGGAGGGCCGCCCGTCCGTACGTACCGTGTGAAGCCGTGCGAAGCCGCGTGGTGCGGTCACTCCTCGCCGAGCGGCCGTGGGTTGGGCGCGACGCGCTTGTCACTCGGCCGTCCCGGCGGTTGCAGGAACAGCGCCACGAATCCCGCGAAGATGGAGATGCAGCCCGCCAGCATGAACGCCCCGTTGTAGCCCCAGGCGCCCACGACCACGGCACCCATGCCGGCGCCCAGTCCCGAGACGAGCTTGGAGCTGTAGACCATCCCGTAGTTGGTGGCGTTGTTGTTCTCGCCGAAGTAGTCCGCCGTCAGCGCCGCGAACATCGGGAAGATGGCGCCGCCGCCGAATCCGGACACGGCGGAGAAGAACAGGAACAGCGGCAGGTTCTGGATCTCGGCGGCCCAGATGATGCCGAACTGGGCGAGGCCCAGGATGGCGCACACGTACAGCAGGCACTGCTTGCGGCCGTAGAGGTCGGAGAGCCAGCCGATGACCCCGCGCCCGGTGCCGTTGACGATCGCCTTGAGCGACATCGCCGTGGCCACGATCCCGGCCGCGAAGCCGGCCTCCTCGCCGATGTCGACCTGGAAGGCGATGCCGAAGATGTTCACGCCCGAGGTGCAGGCGAGACAGAACCACATCAGCGCCACCCGGCCGGTCCGCCAGGCCTCCAGCGGGGAGAACTGCTTGGTGGCCGGGGGGTTCTTCTCCAGCGAGCGCCGGGCCCGCGGGTCGTCCGGCGGGTTCAGCGGGTCGATCGACGCCGGCCACCAGTTCTTCGGCGGGTCCCGGAAGTAGAAGCCGGCCAGGGCCACCATCGCGGCCAGGAAGACACCCGCCGAGACCAGCACCCAGCGGAAGTTGGAGCCGTCCATGTAGCCGTGGAAGATGAAGACGAACGGCACCGAGCCGTAGGCGAAACCGCCGTTGACGAAGCCGGTCTTGCCGCCCCTGCGCTCCGGGTACCACTTGCCGACCATGTTGACGCAGGTCGCGTAGACCATGCCCGCGCCCATGCCGCTGAAGACGCCGAAGCCGATGAAGGCGAGCACGACGTGCGGCGCGAACGCCAGCGACAGATAGCCCAGCAGCGTGCCGCCCGAGCCCAGCATCATCGCCCAGCGGGCCGGCAGCTTGCCGTTCTCCCGCAGGCGCCCGGCCGGAAACGCGACCGCGGCCTGGCAGAAGATCCAGACGGTCATCATCCAGTAGATGCTGCCGCTGGACCAGTTGTGAGCCTCGTGGAGCGTGTCCTCCGCGGACGCGAACGCGTACTCGGCGGAGGAGATGCCCATCATGCCGATCCAGGGCAGGATCACCATCCACTTGCGCTTGCGCCCCATGATGTCGATGTCGGACTCGCCCACCCGGTAGACGCGTCCGTTCCGGTCGGTCACCTCCCGGTGGACGGCGACCCGTGTGACGTCTGTGGTTGTCATGTCGTTCGCACCCCTTGCGTCGAAAGAACTGGCCAGCGCCCCCTGTCCCGTGCCTTTCGTGCGCGCGCGGGTTCCGGGGCCGGCCGACGCGCACCCGTCGGCCGGCCCACCGCCGGCTTACGTCATGTACCGCCCCCCAGCAGTCCCGCCGCCCGCGCCCAGCGGTACTTCGCCCCGAGGACGGCGACCGGCTTCTCCGTCGTGTACGGGTAGGCCACGACGCCGTGCTCGAAGAGGTACTGGCACGCCTCCTCCACCTCGACGTCGCCGGCCAGGGAGGCCACCACGGGCTTATCGATGCCCCGCGCGCGGAACTCGCCCACCACCCGCGCGGTCAGCTCGGCGAACACCATGGGGGGAGTGACGATGGTGTGCCAGTAGCCGAGGACCAGCGCGTGGATGCGCGGATCCTCCAGACCCAGCCGGATCGTCGCCTCGTACGTCGACGGCGGCTCGCCCCCGGTGATGTCCACCGGGTTGCCCGCCGCGCCGAACGGCGGGATGAACGCGCGGAACGCCTCGTCGAGGTCCGGAGGTATCTCCATCAGCGACAGGCCGTTGTCCGTCACCGCGTCCGAGAGCAGCACGCCGCTGCCCCCGGCGCCGGTGATGATCACCACGTTGTCGCCCGCCGGCGCGGGCAGCACCGGCAACGCGCGCGCGTACTCCAGCATCTCGTTCAGCCCGGGCGCCCGGATGACGCCCGCCTGCCGGAGGACGTCGTCGTACACGGCGTCGTCCCCGGCCAGCGCCCCGGTGTGCGACCCGGCGGCCTTCGCGCCCGCCGCCGTCCGCCCCGCCTTGAGCACGACCACCGGCTTTCTCGGCACCGTCGCCCGCGCGGCCTCGACGAACGCGCGGCCGTCCTTGAGGTCCTCCAGGTGCATCGCGATGCACTCGGTGCGCGGGTCCTCACCGAACCAGGTCAGCAGGTCGTCCTCGTCCAGGTCCGACTTGTTGCCCAGACCGACGATCGCCGACACGCCGGTCTTCGTGGTCCGCGCGAAGCCCAGGATCGCCATCCCGATCCCGCCCGACTGCGAGGTCAGCGCGACCCCGCCCTTGACGTCGTACGGCGTGCAGAACGTGGCGCACAGGTCCTGCCAGGTCGAGTAGTAGCCGTAGATGTTCGGCCCGAGCAGCCGTACGCCGTACCGCTCGGCGACCGCCACGATCTCGTCCTGGAGCGCCTGCTCGCCGGTCTCCGCGAAGCCGGAGGGGATGAGTACGGCGTTGGGGATCCGCTTGCGGCCCACCTCTTCCAGGGCGGCCGCCACGAACCGCGCGGGGATCGCGAAGACCGCCACATCCACCTCACCGGGAACGTCGGTGACACTCTTGTACGCCTTGCGGCCCAAGATGTCATCGGCCTTCGGGTTCACCGGGTGGATCTCGCCCGCGAAGCCGCCGTCGACGAGGTTGCGCATCACCGAGTTGCCGATCTTGCCGGACTCGGCCGACGCGCCGATGACGGCCACGGAGGAGGGCTGCATCAGGCGCCGCATCGAGGTGAGGATCTCCTCGCGCGTGTACCGGCGGCGCTCCTTCGGCGTGTCGGTGGCCAGGATGACCCGGATGTCGGCCGCGACCGCGCCCTCGGGCGTGGCGATCACCGGGTTGAGGTCCACCTCGGCGATGTCCGGGAAGTCGGCGACGAGTTCGGAGACCCGGCGGATCTGCTCGGCCACCGCCCACCGGTCGACGCCGGCCCGCCCGCGCACCCCGCGCAGCACCTCGGCCGCCCGGATCGAGTCCAGCATGGACAGCGCCTCGTCGGCGTCCACCGGTGCCAGCCGGAAGGTGACGTCCTTGAGGACCTCGACCAGCACGCCGCCCAGCCCGAACGCCACCACCTTCCCGAACGTCGGATCGGTCACCGCGCCGACGATGACCTCCTGCCCCTGTGGCAGCAGTTCCTGGACCTGCACGCCCTCGATGCGCGCCGACGCGTCGTACGCTCGCGCGTTGTCGACGATCCGGCGGAACGCGGCCCGCACGTCCGCCGCACCCTCGACCCCGACGACCACACCGCCGGCGTCGGTCTTGTGCAGGATGTCGGGCGAGACGATCTTCATCACGACCGGCCCGCCGAAGCGCGCCGCCGAGGCCACCGCCTCCTCGACGTCCCGGGCCAGCTCCTCGCCCGGTACGGCGATCCCGTAGGCGTCCGCCAGCACCTTCCCCTCGGGTGCGGTGAGCGCGGTGCGCCCCTCGGCCCGCACGGAGTCCAGCAGTGCCCGCACCCGCGCCACCCGGTCCTCGGCCATCACGTCAGACCACCCCGTTCGACTTGAGCAGGCGCAGTTCCTCGTCGCCGAGACCCAGCTCGCCGACGTACACCTCTTCGTTGTGCTCGCCGAGCAGGGGCGAACTGGTCACCCGCACCGGCGAGTCGGAGAGCTTGAGCGGACTCCCGACGGTCACGAACTCGCCCCGCTCGGGGTGCGGCACGGTGACGACCATCTCGTTGGCGGCCAGCGAGGCGTCCTCGATGATCTCCCTGGTGGACAGGATCGGCCCGCACGGGATGTTGTGGGCGTTCAGCCGCTCCAGCACCTCCCACTTGGGCAGCGTGGACGACCACTCCTCGATCAGCTGGAACATCTTGCCCAGCTTCGGCAGCCGTGCCTGCGGCGTGGCCCACTCGGGGTCGCCGGCCAGCTCGGGCCGGCCGATCAGCTCGCTGAGCGGCTGCCAGCCGACCGGCTGGACGATGACGTACACGTAGTCGTTCGGGCCGCCCGGCGCGCACTTGACCGCCCAGCCCGGCTGTCCGCCGCCGGACGCGTTGCCGGACCGGGGAACCTCGTCGCCGAAGTCCTCGTTGGGATATTCGGCGAGGGGACCATGGGCCAGGCGCTGCTGGTCGCGCAGCTTCACCCGGCAGAGGTTGAGCACCGCGTGCTGCATGGCCACGTTCACCCGCTGCCCGCGCCCGGTGTGCTCCCGCTGGTACAGCGCGGCGAGGATGCCCGCCACGGCGTGCACACCCGTGCCCGAGTCCCCGATCTGGGCGCCCGTCGCCAGCGGCGGCCCGTCCTCGAAACCGGTGGTGGACATCGATCCGCCCATGGCCTGCGCGACCACCTCGTACGCCTTGAAGGCGGTGTAGGGGCCGTCGCCGAACCCCTTGATGGAGGCGTAGACGATCCGTGGGTTGATCTCCTTGATGCGGTCCCAGGTGAACCCCATCCGGTCCACCGCGCCCGGCCCGAAGTTCTCGACCATGACGTCCGAGCGCCGGATCAGCTCGGTGAGGATGTCCTTGCCGCGTTCGGTCTTGGTGTTGAGGGTGATGCTCCGCTTGTTGCAGTTGAGCATCGTGAAGTACAGGGAGTCGACGTCCGGCAGGTCGCGCAGCTGCTTGCGCGTGATGTCGCCGCTCGGCGCCTCCAGCTTGACGACGTCCGCGCCGAGCCAGGCGAGCAGCTGGGTCGCCGAGGGCCCGGACTGCACATGCGTCATGTCCAGGACGCGGATGCCCTCAAGAGCCTTGGCTGTCATGGGCCTTCACCTCACTTGTACATCGTCTGGTTCATGGTTCCGGGGGCGTACGCGTCCGGGTCCACCCAGACGTTGACCAGGGACGGCTTGCCGGACTCCCGGGCGCGCCTGAGGGCCGGGCCGATCTCGGCGGGGTCGCGGACCTCCTCGCCGTGGCCGCCCAGCATCCGGGCGAACTCGTCGTAGGGCACGTCGCCGAGGGTGTTGCCGACCCGCTCGCGCTCCTTGCCGTACTTGGCGGCCTGGCCGTAGCGGATCTGGTTCATCGAGGAGTTGTTGCCGACGATGCCGACGAAGGGCAGGTCGTAGCGGACCAGGGTCTCGAAGTCCCAGCCGGTGAGCGAGAAGGCGCCGTCGCCGAAGAGGGCGACCACCTCCTTGTCGGGCCGCGCCTGCTTGGCGGCGAGCACGAAGGGCACCCCGACGCCGAGCGTGCCGAGCGGCCCGGGGTCCATCCAGTGGCCCGGCGACTTGGGCTGCACGACCTGCCCGGAGAAGGTGACGATGTCGCCGCCGTCGCCGATGTACACCGAGTCCTCGGTGAGGAAGTCGTTGATCTCGCTGACCAGCCGGTAGGGGTGGATGGGGGAGGCGTCCGACCTGAGCTGCGGCAGCCTCTTGTCCAGCGCGGTCCGCTCCGCCGCGCGCAGCTCGTCGAGCCACTCCTTGCGCTTGGCCGCGCCCCCGTTGAGCCGCCCCGACGCGGCCTCGGCCACCGACCGGAGCACCAGCCCGGCGTCGCCCACGATCCCGAGGTCGATGTCGCGGTTCTTGCCGACGGTGCGGTAGTCGAGGTCGATCTGGACGACGGTCGCGTCCGGCGACAGCCGCTTGCCGTAGCCCATGCGGAAGTCGAAGGGCGTGCCGACGATGATGATGACGTCGGCGTTGGAGAAGGCGTACCGGCGCGAGAGCTGGAAGTGGTGCGGGTCCCCGGGCGGCAGGGTGCCGCGGCCGGCGCCGTTCATGTACGCCGGGACGTTCAGCGTGCGGACCAGGTCGACGGCGGCCTCGGTCGCCCGGGTCGTCCACACCTGGCTGCCGAGCAGGATGGCGGGCTTCTCCGCGTGCACCAGCAGGTCGGCGAGGCGCTCCACCGCCTCCGGGTCGCCCGCCGAACGCGTCGAGGCGCGGTACGCCCCGGCCTTCGGGACCCGCGCCCTGTCCGCCGCCACCTTGGCGTCCAGCACGTCGCGCGGGATCTCCAGGAAGGAGGGGCCCGGCGCGCCGTGGTAGCACTCGCGGAACGCCATCGACACCATGTCGGCGGCCCGTGCCGTGTCCGGCACGGTCGCCGCGAACTTGGTGATCGGCGTCATCATGTCGACGTGCGGCAGGTCCTGGAGGGACCCCATCTTGTGCTGGGTGTGCGCCCCCTGACCGCCGATCAGCAGCATCGGCGACTCGGCGCGGAAGGCGTTGGCGACACCGGTGACGGCGTCGGTGGTCCCCGGTCCCGCGGTGACCACCGCGCAGCCGGGCTTTCCGGTGATGCGGGCGTAGCCGTCGGCGGCGTGCGCGGCGACCTGCTCGTGGCGTACGTCGACCACCTCGATGCCCTCGTCGACGCAGCCGTCGTAGATGTCGATGATGTGGCCGCCGCACAGGGTGTAGATGCGGTCGACCCCCTCGGCCTTGAGTGCCTTGGCGACGAGGTGACCGCCGGAGATGAGGTCCTGGGTGTCGTCGGGCATGGCGAAGTCCTGTCCCTTCACGGGGGGTTGGGGCGCTCTCGCGGTAGATTGCATACAGTCGACGAATACTGTATGAAGCTTGTTATCCCGCATCCGGTGGGTGGTGTCCAGGGGGCGTGCGGCACTTTCAGTCAGGAGCCGGAATGGACCTGTACGAACACCAGGCAAGGGAACTCTTCGCAGAACACGGCATCGTGGTGCCGAGGGCCGAGGTCACCGACTCGCCCGCACGGGCCCGCGAGATCGCCCGCGCGCTCGGCGGCCGCGCCGTCGTCAAGGCGCAGGTGAAGACCGGCGGACGCGGCAAGGCGGGCGGCGTACGGCTCGCCGCCGACCCGGCCGCGGCCGAGCAGGCCGCCCGGGACATCCTCGGCATGGACATCAAGGGCCACACCGTCGGCGAGGTCATGCTCGCCGAACCCGTCGACATGGAGAGGGAGTTCTACGTCTCCTACGTCCTCGACCGCGCGGCCGGCCGGTTCCTCGCCATCGCGTCCGCCGAGGGCGGCACGGAGATCGAGGAGATCGCCGCCGAGCGGCCCGAGGCCGTCGCGCGCGTCCCCGTCGACCCGGCGGCGGGCGTCACCACGGCGACGGCGGTACGCATCGCGGACGCCGCCGGCCTGCCACCGCAGAGCGTCGACGTGCTCGTCCGGCTCTGGCAGGTACTGGTCCGCGAGGACGCCCTGCTGGTCGAGGTCAACCCGCTGGTCAGGACCGTCGAGGGGCGGATGGTGGCGCTGGACGGCAAGGTCACCCTCGACGACAACGCCCGCTTCCGGCAGACCCGTTGGGGAAGCGGACCGGACCCGGCCGCCGACCCGCTGGAGACACGGGCCGCCGCCAAGGGCCTCAACTACGTCAGGCTCGACGGCGAGGTCGGCGTCATCGGCAACGGCGCCGGACTGGTCATGTCGACGCTCGACGTGGTCGCGGGCTGCGGCGCCCGGCCCGCCAACTTCCTCGACATCGGCGGCGGCGCCTCCGCCCGGGTCATGGCCGACGGGCTGTCCGTCGTCCTCTCCGACCCCGCCGTGAAGTCCGTCCTCGTCAACGTCTTCGGCGGCATCACCGCCTGCGACGCCGTCGCCGACGGCATCGTCCGCGCCCTGGACGAGGTCCGGCCGACCAAGCCGCTCGTCGTCCGCCTCGACGGCAACAACGCCGCCCGGGGCCGTGCCCTGCTCGACGCACGCGCCCATCCCCTGGTCGAACAGGCCACCACCATGGACGGCGCCGCCCGCCGTGCCGCCCGGCACGCCACCGCCGCGTCCACCGCCGGATAAGGAGACAGATCGACATGGCGATCTACCTCACCAAGGAGAGCAAGGTCCTCGTCCAGGGCATGACCGGCGCCGAAGGCATGAAGCACACCCGCCGGATGCTGGCCGCCGGCACCGACGTGGTCGGCGGCGTCAACCCGCGCAAGGCCGGCCGCACCGTCGACTTCGACGAACGCGCCGTCCCCGTCTTCGGATCGGTGCGCGAGGGCATCGAACACACCGGCGCGGACGCCACCGTCGTCTTCGTGCCGCCCGCCTTCGCCAAGGCCGCCGTGACCGAGGCCGCCGACGCCGGCATCGGGCTCGCCGTCGTCATCACCGAGGGCATCCCCGTCCACGACTCCGTCGCGTTCACCGCCCACGCCAGGACGCGCGGCACCCGGGTCGTCGGCCCCAACTGCCCCGGCCTGATCAGCCCCGGCCAGTCCAACGCGGGCATCATCCCGCCCGACATCACCAAGCCGGGACCCGTCGGCCTGGTCTCCAAGTCCGGCACACTCACCTACCAGCTCATGTACGAACTGCGCGAGATCGGCTTCTCCACCTGCGTCGGCATCGGCGGCGACCCCGTCGTCGGCACCAGCCACATCGACTGCCTCGCCGCCTTCCAGGACGACCCCGACACCGAACTCGTCGTCCTCATCGGCGAGATCGGCGGCGACGCCGAGGAACGCGCCGCGGACTACATCCGCGACCACGTCACCAAGCCCGTCATCGGCTACATCGCGGGCTTCACCGCACCCGAGGGCCGGACCATGGGCCACGCCGGCGCGATCGTGTCCGGCTCCTCGGGCACGGCCCGGGCGAAGCAGGCGGCACTGGAGGCGGCCGGCGTCCTGGTCGGCAGTACCCCGACCGAGACGGCACGGCACGTCCTCTCCGTACTCGGCGGCGCCGCACGCGACGGAGCCCGCGCATGACGGCCGCCGCCGAGGGAGCCCACGGCCTCACCCTCAAGTCCGGCACCGCCTGGGCCGACGCCTGGCAGCGCTGCCGCACCGTCGCCCCCGAGGCGTTCCGCGACGACCGCGTCCTCAACCTCTGGGACGCCGGCTGGCGGGCCGACGGCCGCGTCCTGCCCGCCACCAGCCCGGTCGACGGCACCCCCGTCACCGGCCCGCCCCGGCTGGACGGCGCGGCCGCCCACCGCGCCGTACGCGCCGCCCTCGACCAGCACCGCGCCTGGCGCCACGTCCCGCTGCCCGAACGCCGCGCCCGCGTCGCCGCCACCCTCGACGCCCTCGCCCAGCACCGGGACCTGCTCGCGCTGCTGCTCGTCTGGGAGATCGGCAAGCCCTGGCGGCTCGCGCGGGCCGACGTCGACCGGGCCGTCGACGGAGTGCGCTGGTACGTCGACGGCATCGACGCGATGACCGAGGGCCGGGCCCCGCTGGACGGACCGGTGTCCAACATCGCGAGCTGGAACTACCCGATGAGCGTGCTCGTCCACGCCCTGCTCGTCCAGGCCCTCGCGGGCAACGCGGTCATCGCCAAGACCCCGACCGACGGCGGCGTCGCGTGCCTCACCCTGGCCTGCGCGCTCGCAGCCCGTGAGGGCGTTCCCGTCACCCTCGTCAGCGGCAGCGGGGGCGAACTGTCCCGGGCGCTGGTGCGGTCACCCGAGATCGGCTGCGTCTCCTTCGTCGGCGGCCGCGACACCGGCGCCGCCGTCGCCACCGCCGTCGCCGACCTCGGCAAGCGGCACATCCTCGAACAGGAGGGCCTCAACACCTGGGGCATCTGGAACTTCACCGACTGGGACAGCCTGGCCGCCGTCGTCCCGCGCCTCTTCGACTACGGCAAGCAGCGCTGCACCGCCTACCCGCGCTTCGTCGTCCAGCGGCAGCTGTTCGACGCGTTCCTCGCCGCGTACCTCCCGGCGGTCCGCACCCTGCGCGTCGGTCACCCGCTCGCCGTCGAGGCACCGGACGACCCCTTCCCGGCGCTCGATCTCGGGCCGGTCATCAGCGCGGCCAAGGCCAAGGAACTGCACGACCAGGTCGCCGAGGCCGTCGACCGGGGCGCCGTGCCCCTGCACCGCGGCAGCGCCGCCGACGCGCGGTTCCTCCCCGGCCAGGACACCTCCGCCTACGTCCATCCGGTCACCCTCCTCAACCCGCCCCGGTCCTCGCCGCTGCACCACGCGGAACCGTTCGGGCCGGTCGACACCATCGTCCTGGTCGACACCGAGGCCGAGCTGCTCGCCGCGATGAACGCCTCCAACGGCGCGCTGGTGGCCACCCTGTCGACGGACGACCCGGCGACGTACGACAGGCTGGCGCCGCACATCCGCGCCTTCAAGGTCGGCCACGGTGTGGCACGCTCCCGCGGGGACCGCGACGAGCTGTTCGGCGGCCACGGGGCGTCCTGGCGCGGCGCCTTCGTGGGCGGCGAGCTGCTGGTGCGGGCCGTCACCCGCGGCCCGGCGGGGGAGCGGCTGCCCGGCAACTTCCCCGACCACCACCTGATGCCGTAGCGGCTCAGCCGATGCCCTGGCGGTCCGGCAGCAGCGCGAAGGCCCGGTCCGCCGGGGCGGGCGTGCCACGCTCGACGGCCTGCCGCAGCAGCTCGCGGTGGCGCAGCAGGGGTTCGTGCCGTTCCGGCGGCGCGAGCAGCAGCAGGTCGTCGAGCCCGGCCAGCAGACGGCGCGAGACCTGCGGCGCCCCCACCGCGCAGCCGCGGACCTCGGCGAAGCCCAGGTCCACCAGCTCCGTCCACCCGGGCACGGACCGCACCAGCCGGGCCGCACCGCGCCGGTCCCGGTGCACCACGGCGTCCAGCGGCACGCGGGACAGGGCGGCCAGGATCTGCACGACCCGGTCCAGGGCCTGCACGGCCGTGGTCGGATCGTTCACCGCCGGGGACAGGGCACGCAGCCCGATGTCGGACAGCTGGCGCAGCCCGAACGCCGGATCCTGGTGGAAGGTGCGCTCCACCCCCACCGACAGCGTGTACCGCAGGGCCCGGCGCGGCGGCGCGGCCCCGCCGTGCACCGCCAGCACGGGCGTGCCCGGCACCAGGAAGTCACCGATTCGCGGGACCAGCCGCAGCACCACCCCGTGCCCGCGCGCCACCCGCACCAGCCGCGCGATGTCGACGTCCCGCAGCACCCCGGCCCGCCCCTCGTGCGCGACCCACGCCGTGACCGGGCCCGGCCCGTCCGTTTCCCCGTCCTCCGCGGTCGCCGGCATCAGCGCCGCCGCCCGGAAGGACTCCGCCGCGATCCGGGCGATCACATGGCCGATCCGCATCAGCCGCAGCGTGCCGTTCACGTACAGCACGAAGAGCAGCAGGCTCAGCGCGACCATGAGGAGGGTGAGCACCGACTGCACCAGCGGCACGGACGTGGCGACACGGGGGTCAGGCGTGCTGTCGTAACTGGTCAGGACCAGCAGCGTCAGGACGAAGGTGGCCAGGAACACCGCGAAGGTCGCCTTGGTGATCCGGCTGCGGACGAACAGCCGCACCACGCGCGGCGTGAACTGCCCGCTCGCCATCTGCACCGCGACCAGCGAGATGCTGAACACCACCCCGATGAACGTCATCATCGCCGAGCCGACCGCCGACACCACCGTCTTCGCGTCGTCCGCGAACCGCAGCAGCTCGGCGAGCGTGTCGAAGTCCCCGTCGTCCTGAAGCGAACGGACCAGAGCGGCATCGAGCTGCTCGGCCACCAGCCACACCACGAAGACGCCCACCATCGCCGCGGTGGGCGCGAACCAGAACGTGTCCCGCAGATGCTCCCTGAGCGGCGACAGCGCCCGCGCCCGGCGACGCGGAAGCGGGCTCCGGGTAACCATCCAGTCACTCATGGTGCGACCCTAGGCGCCCCGGCCCCGCCGGCCGCGGACCGCCGCTCAGGGGAAGGAAACGCAGGTGAAAGGCGCTGCGAAACCTTGGTATGGTTGTCCATGTCGCCGCGGGGACGCCCCCGCGCCGCGACAGACACCTGGTCCGGGTGGCGGAATGGCAGACGCGCTAGCTTGAGGTGCTAGTGCCCTTTATCGGGCGTGGGGGTTCAAGTCCCCCCTCGGACACAAGATCAGGCAGCAGTGGGATGCCGGTCGGGAGAGATCCCGGCCGGCATTTCGCGTTCTCCGCCCTCCCCGGCTCCGCGCGCCGGAAAAACGCGGTGCGCGGACCCCGACGATCTCCCTACACTCACCACGACACCGAGACCGAGTGAGGGGAGCAGGGCCGTGCGTATCCGCACCGCTGCCGTCGTTCCCCCGTCCCGGTACGAGGTGATCCTGGTGTCTTGGGTCCTCCGGTGTCCGCCGCGCGGCCGGCACCGGACGCCCGCGACCGGTCTCTGACGTCCCGTCACGCCTGCCCTGAGGGGCCGTGACCCCATTCCGACGTGCCGCCCGTTCCGGGAATCGCGCCGCCCTGCTCGCAGACCAGCGAAAGGCCACCGGCCGTGCGTACCCGTACCAACCCCCTCGCCACCATCCGCAACCTCGGCATCCTCGCCCACGTCGACGCCGGCAAGACCACCGTCACCGAACGGATCCTCTACACCACCGGCACCACCTACAAGCGCGGCGAGGTGCACGACGGCACGACCGTCACCGACTTCGACCCGCAGGAGCGCGATCGCGGCATCACCATCTTCGCCGCGGCCGTCAGCTGCGCCTGGGACGGTCACCGGATCAACCTGATCGACACCCCGGGGCACGTCGACTTCGCCGACGAGGTCGAGCGGTCGCTGCGCGTCCTGGACGGCGCCGTCGCGGTGTTCGACGCGGTCGCCGGGGTCGAGCCGCAGAGCGAGTCCGTGTGGCGGCAGGCCGACCGGCACGGCGTGCCGAGGATCGCGTTCGTCAACAAGATGGACCGGGCGGGCGCCGACCTCGACACGGCCGTCGCCTCGATCCGGGCGCGACTGCACCCCGTACCCCTGGTGGTGCAGCTGCCCATCGGCTCCGAGGACGGCTTCACCGGCGTCGTCGACCTGCTGCGCATGCGCGCGCTCGTGTGGTCCGACGGCGCGGAGACGGCCGAGGAGGGCCCGGTGCCCGACGCCCTGCGCGAGGAGGCGGTACGCAGGCGGCGGCTGCTGGAGGAGGCGGTGGCCGAACGCCATCCGGCCGCGCTGGAGGAGTTCTGCGACCGGGAGACGCTCACCGCGGACACCCTCGCCGGTGCGCTGCGCGACCTCACGCGCGACGGCGACGGCGTGGTCGTGCTGTGCGGCTCGGCCTACCGCGACCGCGGAGTCGAACCGCTGCTCGACGCCGTCGTGGCCTACCTGCCGTCACCGCTGGACGTGCCACCGGTCCGCGGCACCCACGACGGCGCGGACGAGGAACGGCCCGCCGACCCGGCGGCGCCGATGACCGCGCTGGCGTTCAAGGTGAGCGCCACCCCGACGGGACGGCTGACGTACCTGAGGGTGTACTCGGGCACCATCGAGAAGGGAGACACCGTGTGGGACGCGGGCACGCGCCGCACCGAGCGCATCGGCCGCATCCTGCGGGTGCGGGCCGACCGGCACGACCCCCTGGAGCGGGCGGTCGCCGGGGACATCGTCGCCGTGGTCGGGCTGAAGGCAGCCCGGGCCGGCTCGACGCTGTGCGCGCCGGGCGACCCGCTGGTCCTGGAACCTCCGGGCGTGGCCGAACCGGTCGTGCACGTCGCCGTGGAGGCCCGGCGCTCCACCGACACCGACAAGCTGGCCGCCGCGCTCGCCCGGCTGACCGAGGAAGACCCCTCGCTGGCCGTGCGGACCGACCCGGAGACCGGGCAGACCGTCCTGTCGGGCATGGGCGAACTCCACCTGGAGGTCGCGGTGGAGCGGGTCAGGAGCGAGCACGGCCTGGCGGTCGCGGTCGGCCGTCCCGGCGTGGCGTACCGCGAGACGGTCGGCGAGGGGGTGACCGGATTCGTCCACCGGCACGTCAAACAGGACGGCGGAGCGGGCCAGTTCGCGCACGTCGTGCTCGACGTCGAGCCCTGGGAGGAGGGCGGGTTCGTGTTCCGTTCGACGGTGACCGGCGGCGGCGTGCCGCAGGAGTTCGTGCGGGCCGTCGAGGCCGGCTGCCGGGACGCCCTCGCCGAGGGCCCGGTCGGCGGGCACCCGGTGACCGGCCTCAGGGTCACGCTCACCGACGGCCGGACCCACGTGAAGGACTCCTCGGACACGGCCTTCCGCACCGCCGGCCGGTTCGGTCTCCGCGACGCCCTGCGCGCCTCGGAGATGGTCCTGCTCGAGCCGGTCGTGGAGGTCGCGGTCACCGTGCCCGAGGACGCCGTCGGAGCCGTACTCGGCGACCTCGCCGCGCGCCGGGGCCGGGTCACCGGCTCCGAGCCGCGGGGCGGTACGACCGTGGTCACGGCCACCGTGCCGCTGGCCGAGCTGTTCGGCTACGCGACCCGGCTGCGCAGCCGCACCCAGGGCCGCGGCACCTTCACGGCCCGGCCCACCGGCTACGCGCCGGCACCGGCCGCGGCACCGGCGCGGTAGCGTCGCCGGGCCGCCCCCGCCCGTACCGGGCGGGGGCGGCTCTCCCGGACGGCACGCTCAGGGGTACTGCACCACCGTCGACGGCACGGTCGACGTCCCCGACGTGGGCGAACCCGTGTCGTTGATGACGCACTCGTACTGCCCGTTGCCGCCCAGCGACACCACGAGCAGCCCGTGGAAGCGCACCCCGGACCGGTTCGGCGCGGCGAAGCCGTGGTGCTGCACGATGGACGGGTTCACGTTGTAGTAGCAGTAGCTGCCCAGGCCCCAGCCCTCGTGCTCGGTGACCTGGTCGCCGACCTTGTAGGCGGCGTACCCCTTGATCGAGCCGTTCTGGACGGCGGCCTGGTCGGGGGCGTCGTACGCCTTCTCGTTCTGGAAGAAGATCGTGCGGCCCCGCTGGCCGTTCCACTGCACGTCGTACTTGTTGAAGTGCTCGACGAACAGCCCGGTGGCCAGGACGTCGTCGCCGTTGACGACCACGCCGTAGTCGGCGCGGTTGGTCTCCCAGCCGACGCCCTCGCCGTGGTCGGCGCGCCACACCCAGGTGTGGTCGACGATCGTGTGCCGGCTGTTGATCACCATGCTGGTGGTCGCCTTGCCCGGGCCCGCGCCGCCGATCCGGATGAACACGTCCTGCACGGTGGTCGGGTTGGCGGAGTGGTCCGCGGACGCGCCGGCCGGCCCGACCTCCAGCAGCGTCGAGGAGTTGACCGGCCCCGCGTCGACGAGGAACCCGGCGAGCCGGACCCCGTCCACGTCGGCGACCTTCATCGCGGTGACGCCGTTGTCGGGGATGAGCGTGGCGTAGCCGAGGCCCAGCACGACCGTGCCCGCGCGCTTCACCTCGACGGTGCCGTCCAGGTGGTAGATCCCCGGCGTCAGCAGCAGGTGCAGGCCCTCCTCCAGCGCCTGGTTCAGCGTGGCCGCCGAGACGCCGGGCTTGGCGACGTAGAACTGCGTGAGCGGGAGCGAGGTGCCGCGCGGGGTGCCGTTGCCCCAGGACACACCACGTGCGTTGGTGCGCTTCTCCGGCAGGAAGACGCGGTACGCGTCGCCGTCGAGGTACAGGAACGGCTTCTCCCGGGAGACGGGCGTCGTCTCCAGCGTGGTGTACGGCGGGTCGGGGAAGCTCTGCGCGGGCGCGCCCTCCACGCCGGAGAACACCATGTTCCACACGGCGTTGAGCCACCCGCCGACCGAGCTGTCCCGGGTGTACCACTGCTGCTGGGAGTACGGCCCGACGCTGCCGTCGATCCGGCTGTCGGCGATGTAGCCGCCGCTCGCCCAGCCGTAGCCGTCGGGGGCGAGGTTGAGGCCGCCGCGCACGTGCATGCGCCGGAAGGGCGCCGCCTGCGACACCGCCCAGCGGTTGGTGCCGTTGACCGGGACGAGGGCGAGGTTCTCCGCCGAACGCCAGAAGTTCTGCGTGGCGTTGCCGTTGAACCAGCCGGCGTCGACCGTGACGTCGCCGTTGATCGTGGTGTCGTCGGGGGAGAGGCCGAGCCCGGCGATGGAGGTGTAGAAGCCGATCTGGGCGTTGAGCCCGTTGTACGTGCCCGGCTTGAAGAGCAGGGCATAGCGGCCGGTGCCGAACTGCGCCGACTCCTGCTGCCGGAAGATCTCGTCCAGACGCCCCTGGATGTTGGCCGTGGACGGGTCGAAGACGATGACGTTCGGCCCGAGGTCGCCGCCGCCGGGCAGTGCGCGGGGGCCGTCGCCGGGGGCGGCGCTGCCGGTGCCGGTGCCGGTGCCGGTGGCGGCGGCCGCGGGCACGGCACCGGCCAGCCCGGCGATCACCGGGGCCGCGGCGGCCGCCGTCAGGACGCTGCGCCGTCGTACTCCGGACGGCTCGGACGTGAAAGAAGGCGTGGGGGAGGGCGTGGGGGAAGAGGGCATGGGGGCGGCTCTCCTTGTTCGGAAAATGAACGAAGTGGGGGTGGGGGAGCGCTCTCTGGGTGTGCATGTTTCATCCGCCCGCACGGCGCGTCAAGAGTTGTGACCGTTTCTCGTGTGCTGTGTTCAACAAGTAGGGACAGCAGTCGCGTTGGCCCGCACCTGGCCTTCCTGTCGAATCCCTTGACACCTCCTGCCGCGTCCCTCAACACTCCGCCGTGGGAGAGCGCTCTCCGAGATTTTCCCCGACACTCCCAGGAGGTCTCCATGCCACGGAGATCGAAAGTCCTGTCCGGCACCCTCGTCGCAAGCGCGCTGCTGCTGACGTCGATCGGCGTCGGCACCCTCGCGGTGAACGCCGGTGCCGCGACCCCGCCCCCGGCGACCGCGCAGTCCGCGCACTCCGGGCACACCATGGCCGCCTCGACCGCCTTCTCGCCCGAGGACCCGGACGGCGACGGCTACATCCCCGCCAACCCGCCGGTCACCGGCGTCACCCCGTCCACGAAGGAGCCGCCGCACCGCTACTTCCACGAGTTCCAGGCCAACTGCGCGGTCAGCCACACGGCACCGGACGACCCGATCGTCTATCCGCAGCAGCCCGGCAAGTCGCACGACCACACGTTCATGGGCAACACCACGACCAACGCGAACAGCACGACGGCCTCGCTGGAGGCGGGTTCCACGACCTGCCTCGCGCCCGGCGACCGGTCGGGGTACTGGATGCCGACCATGTACGACGGCGACCGGCCGGTGCTGCCGATCGGCCCGCAGGTCATCTACTACAAGGCCGGCGTCACCGACTACACCAGCGTCCGGCCCTTCCCGAAGGGCCTGCGCTACGTCGTCGGCAGCCCGATGCAGAGCGGCCAGGAGTTCCGGAACCACCGGGGCTTCGTCGAGGGCTGGGAGTGCGGCGACAGCTTCTTCAACGTCGACTTCCCGGCCAACTGCCCGGACCGCCAGGACGTCCAGGTCAACATCCGCTTCCAGGCGCCCAGTTGCTGGGACGGCAGAAACCTGGACACGCCCGACCACAAGAGCCACATGGCGTATCCGGTGGTCAACCCCGGGACCAACAACAACATCTGCCCGGCCACTCACCCGGTCGCCCTGCCGATGATCGAGTTCAAGATGGCGTTCCCGGTCAACGGCGACCTGTCCCGGGTCCGGCTCGCCAGTGGCGCGAGCTACTCGTTCCACTACGACTTCTTCAACGCCTGGGACGAACCCACCCTCAAGGCCCTCGTCGACCACTGCGTCGTCGGCGGCCTCCAGTGCAACGCGCGCGGCTACGACGAGACGCACCCCGAGGCGGGGGCGGCACTCGACGCGAACTACGAACTCCCCTGACCCCGGCCCCCCACCGAGACCGGCGGCCCGGCCGTCCACTGCCCCGCGGGCGGCCGGGCCGCCCCACCCGCAGACCGGAGACACACCACCATGAGCCGACCCCGCACCCCCACCCCGGGCCCCGCCCCGGCCCGCAGACTCACCGTCCCGCTGACCGCCGCGCTGCTCACCGCCTGCGCCCTCACCGCCGTGCCCGCCCAGCAGGCGCACGCCGCCGGCAGCGTCGTGAAGGTCACCGGCGGCCAGGGCAACTGGCAGCTGACCGTGGACGGCAGCCCTTACCAGGTCAAGGGCCTCACCTGGGGCCCCTCACCGAACGACGCCGACCGGTACATGCCCGACCTCAAGTCCATGGGCGTCAACACCATCCGCACCTGGGGCACCGACGCGAGCAGCAAACCCCTCCTCGACTCCGCCGCCGCGCACGGCGTCAAGGTCATCGCCGGCTTCTGGCTCCAGCCCGGCGGCGGGCCCGGCAGCGGCGGCTGCGTGAACTACCTGACCGACACCGCGTACAAGGACCAGATGCTGGCCGAGTTCCCGCGCTGGGTCCAGGAGTACAAGGACCACCCGGGCGTCCTGATGTGGAACGTCGGCAACGAGTCGGTGCTCGGACTCCAGAACTGCTACAGCGGCGACGAACTGGAGCGCCAGCGCGACGCCTACACCACCTTCGTCAACGACGTGACGAAGAAGATCCACGCCGTCGACCCGAACCACCCGGTCACCTCCACCGACGCCTGGGTCGGCGCCTGGCCGTACTACAAGAAGAACGCCCCCGACCTGGACCTGTACGCCGTCAACTCCTACGACGCGGTCTGCGGTGTCCGGGGCGCGTGGGAGCAGGGCGGCTACACCAAGCCCTACATCGTCACCGAGGGCGGTCCGGCCGGCGAGTGGGAGGTGCCGGACGACGCCAACGGCGTACCGAAGGAACCCACCGACCAGGCCAAGGCCCAGGGATACACCGACGCCTGGAACTGCGTCACCGGGCACCGGGGCGTCGCCCTGGGCGCGACCCTGTTCCACTACGGCACGGAGTACGACTTCGGCGGCATCTGGTTCAACCTCCTCCCTGCCGGCCAGAAGCGGCTGTCGTACTACGCGGTCAAGCGGGCCTACGGCGGCGACACCTCCGGCGACAACACCCCGCCCGTCGTCTCCGCCTTCGGCGTCGAGGGCGACGCGGGCAAGGTGCAGGCGGGCAAGGACCTCGTCCTCACCACCCGCGCCACCGACCCCGACGGCGACCCGATCGCGTACGAGGTGCTGGCCAACAGCAACTACATCGACCAGGGCAAGCAGCTCACCACGCTCCCCGCGACCGACCTCGGCGGCGGACGCCTGAGGGTCACCGCACCCGACCGGCCCGGCGTCTGGAAGCTGTACGTCAAGGCCACCGACGGCAAGGGCAACGTCGGGGTGGAGACCCTCTCGGCGCGGGTCGTGCCGCCCGCCGTGGACGGCACCAACGTCGCCCTCGGGAAGCCGGCCACCGCCTCCTCCTTCCAGCCGAGCTACGGCGACTGCCCCTGCCCCGCGGCCAACGCCGTGGACGGGAACCCGAACACCCGCTGGGCGAGTGACTGGAGCGACCCGCAGTGGGTCCAGGTGGACCTCGGGACGCGCACCACCTTCCGGCACGTCCAGCTGTACTGGGAGGCGTCCTACGCCAGGGCCTACACCGTCCAGACCTCCGACGACGGACAGAACTGGCAGACCGTGCGCACGGTGACCGACGGCAACGGCGGCGTCGACACCCTCGACGTGACCGGCACCGGCCGCTATGTGCGCGTCAACGGCACCGCGCGCGGCACCGGTTACGGCTACTCGCTCTACGAGTTCGGCGTCTACAGCTGACACCGGACGACCGCGCACGACAGGGGAGGGGAGACCCGGTGGGGACGAGCGACGAAGAGATCGACCGGCTGCTCGGCAAGCTGACACCGCGCGCCCGCGCGCTGCTGCTCGACGGTGCCACGACCTGGCGCACCAGAGCGGAACCGGCCCTGGGCCTGCGGGAGTTGGTGATGTCCGACGGCCCGGCGGGCGTACGGGGCGAGGCATGGGACGAACGCGACACCTCCGTCCTGCTGCCCTCGGCCTCGGCGCTCGCCGCCACCTGGGACGAACCCCTGGTCGAGAGCCTCGGCGGCCTCCTCGCCGCCGAGGCCCGGCGCAAGGGCGTGGACGTCCTGCTCGCCCCGACCCTCAACCTGCACCGCAGCCCCCTGGGCGGCCGGCACTTCGAGTGCTTCTCCGAGGACCCCGAGCTGACCGGCCGCATCGGGGCCGCGCTCGTGCGCGGTGTCCAGGCCCACGGGGTGGCCGCCACCGCCAAGCACTACGTGGCCAACGACTCCGAGACCGACCGTCTCACCGTCGACGTACGGGTGGGCGAGCGGGCGCTGCGGGAGGTCTACCTCGCGCCGTTCGAGGCGGCGGTGGCCGCCGGGGTCCGGCTCGTCATGGCGGGGTACAACGCGGTCGACGGCACCACGATGACGGCGAGTGATCTGCTCACCGGCCCGCTGAAGGGCGAGTGGGGCTTCGACGGCGTCGTCGTCTCCGACTGGGGCGCGGTGCGCACCACGGTGGACACCGCCCGCGGCGGGCTGGACCTCGCCATGCCCGGCCCCGACAGCCCCTGGGGCGAGGCGCTGGCCCGCGCGGTCGCCGACGGCGTCGTGCCCGAGGCCGCGGTGGACGACAAGGTGCGGCGCCTGCTGCGGCTCGCGGCGTGGGTGGGGGCGTTGGGGGAAGGAGAGGCGCCCGGAGGCGGGGGACCGCGAGAGGCGTGTGGGGGAGGCGGATCGCGAGCGGTGCCTGGCGGCGACGGACCGCGTGGGGCGCCTGGGGGAGGCGGATCGCGAGAGGTGCCCGGCGGTGACGGATCGCGAGAGGCGCCTGGGGGAGGCGGACGGCGAGCGGTGCCTGGCGGCGACGGACCGCGTGAGGCGCCTGGGGGAGGCGGACCGCGAGAGGTGCCCGGCGGTGACGGATCGCGAGAGGCGCCCGGCCGTGGTGGACCGCGAGCCGGTGAGACGCGCCCGCCCGCGTCCCGGCCGACCGTCGCCCCGGAGGGCAGGCCCCTGGCCCGCCGGGCCGTCGCCGCCGGGAGCGTGCTGCTCGCCAACCGGGGCGTCCTGCCGCTGGACCCCGGAGGGCTGCGCACGGTCGCCGTGATCGGTGCGCACGCCGCGCGGACCCGTACGCAGGGCGGCGGCAGCGCCGGTGTCTTTCCACGGGAGGAGGTGTCCGTCCTCGACGGCATCCGGGACGCGCTGCGCGGCCGTGCCCGCGTCGTCCACGTCCCGGGCCCCCGTCCGGACGGTCCCGCGCCCCCGCTGGACCACGACGTGTGCACCGACCCGCGCTCCGGGCTGCCCGGCGTGCTGCTGCGGATGCTGGACGCCGACGGCCGCGAGCTGTACGCCGAACGACGGCGCGGAGGGCGCCTGCTGGAGCCCAGGCTGGTACCGGGCGCGCACACCGTCGAGGTCGCCGCCCGGCTGCGCCCCCGTACCGCGGGCCGCTGGACGCTGGGCGTGGCCGGCTTCGGCCGGATGAGCCTCGTCCTGGACGGACGGCCCCTGCTGGCCGGCGACTTCCCGCCGCCGACCGACGATCCGGCGGTGGTCCACGTCAACCCGCCCGCCCAGTACGCCGAGGCCGACCTCGCCGTCGGCCAGGACGCCCTGCTCGTGGCCCGCCGCGAGCTGGCCCCCGGCACCGGCCGGGCGACGGTCGTCAGCGCGGCGCCGCCCGCCCCGGACGTCGCCGCGTCACTCGCCGACGCGGCCCGCGCGGCCGCCGCGGCGGACGCGGCGATCGTGGTGGTGGGCACCACCGAGCACGGCGAGTGCGAGGGCTACGACCGTACGGCCCTCACCCTCGGCTCCACCCAGGACGCGCTGGTCCGCGCCGTCGCGGCCGGCAATCCGCGCACCGTGGCGGTCGTCAACGGCGGCGGCCCGGTGGAACTCCCCTGGCGCGACGACGTGGGCGCGGTGCTGCTCGCCTGGTTCCCCGGCCAGGAGGGCGGCGGCGGACTGGCCGACGTGCTCTTCGGGCACACGGAACCGGGCGGACGGCTGCCCACCACCTGGCCGGCCGTCCTCGCCGACGCCCCGGTCACCCGCACCCGGCCGACCGACGGCCGCCTCCACTACGACGAGGGCCTGCACATCGGCCACCGCGGCTGGCTGCGCCACGCACGCACGCCCGCCTACTGGTTCGGGCACGGACTGGGCTACACCGCCTGGGCCTACGAGGAGCTGACCGTTCCGAGCGAGGCCCGGGCGGGGGACGACCTGACCGTGCGGGTGCGGGTGCGCAACACCGGCGCGCGGGCCGGCCGGGAGGTCGTCCAGGTGTACCTCGCCCGGCCAGGATCCGCCGTCGAGCGCCCCGTGCGCTGGTTCGCCGGGTACACGGCCGTCCGCGCCCGGCCGGGGGAGACGGTCACGGCGACGGTGCGCGTCCCGGCGAGGGCGCTGCGCCACTGGTGCGTCGAGGAGCGTGCCTGGCGTACGGAGGAGGGCCGCTGGCGGGTGCTGGCGGGCCGGTCGGCCGGCGAGGTGCCGCTGGCCGAGGACCTGGAGGTGAGGGGCCCGGGCGCCGGACGGGAGTGAGGGAGAGCGCTCTACCACGCGCCCGACCTCGCCGGTTAAGGTGCGGGCATGAGCAGACAGGCCCCGACCCTGGAGGACGTGGCCCGCGAGGCCGGCGTCTCCCGGGCCACCGTCTCACGGGTGGTCAACGGCGTTCGCAACGTGGACCCCGCCATCCAGGACCTGGTCCGCCGGGCCATCGAACGGACCGGGTACGCCCCCAACCAGGCCGCCAGGCAGCTGGTCACCCGGCGCACCACGACCGTGGCCCTGGTGGTCTCCGGCGCGGGCGACGCCTCGGACACCGAGCAGAACGCGTTCGCGACCCGGGTGTTCGCCGACCCGTTCTTCGGCCGTGTCGTCGGCGGTGTGGTCGGGCACCTGCGGCCGCGCTCGATGCACCCGGTGCTGATGTTCGCCGAGACGCCCGAGGCGCGACAGGAGGTGGTGGCGTACCTCAGGCAGGGCGGCGCGGACGGCGCCCTGGTCGTGTCCACCCACCCCGACGACCCGCTGCCCGCCCTGCTCGCCGGTGCCGGGCTGCCGGCGGTGCTGTTCGCCCGGCCGGGGCGTCCGGTGCCGCTCAGCTACGTCGACCTCGCCCACCGCGACGGCGGGCGGCTGGCCGCCGAGCACCTGCTGGAGCGGGGCTGCCGGAGGATCGCCACCGTCACGGGGCCGCTGGCCGTCGCGGCGAGCCAGGAGCGGCTGGCCGGCTTCCGCGACGCCCTCGCCCGGCACGGGCACCCGTACGTCCCGGTGGCCGAGGGCGGCTTCACCGTCGACAGCGGCATGGCGGCGGCGGCCTCGCTGCTGGCCGAACACCCGGACCTGGACGGCCTGTTCACCGCCAACGACCTGATGGCGCAGGGCGCCGTGCAGGTGCTGCGCGACCACGGCCGCCGGGTCCCGCGCGACGTCGCGGTCATCGGCTTCGACGACTCCAGCGTGGCCGTCACCTGCCGGCCCCGGCTGACCACCGTCCGCCAGCCGGTGGAGGAGATGGCGGCCACGATGGCCCGCCTCCTCGACGAGCACATCAGGGGCGAGCGCACCGCGCCGACGTCGGTGATCTTCGATCCGGAACTGGTGGTGCGGGACTCGGCGTAGGCGTCACCCCACCGTCCCGAGCGGCCGTGCGCGCCCCCGCGCCGTCACGCGGGGGCGCGGTCCACCCGGCCCGAGCCCTCACCGCCACCCCGCTGCCCCGCCAACCGTCCCCCGAGGGCCGCCCGCCACGCCGGTACCGGCCCGGGGGCGGTCACCGGTGGCTGTCGGCCGCCGCGCGCGAAGAAGGCCGCGAGGGGCAGGGTCGCGGCGCCGACCGTCACGGCGTCGGGGCCGAGGCGGCCGAGGGCGATGCCCACCCGCCCGGCGGGGTGCCGGAGCGCGTGGGCGAGCGCGTGGGCCCGTACCGACTCCAGGAAGAGCGCGCCCAGTTGGAGGCCGGCCCAGCCGCCCACGACGACCCGCTCGGGCTGGAAGAGGTTGATCAGGTCGGAGAGGCCCGCGCCCAGGTACTCGGCGGTCTCGGCCAGCACCCGGGCCGCCACGGGGTCAGGCGCGCCCCCGTCCCCGGGGCGGGCGGCGGACAGCAGGGCGGTCAGCGCGGCCTCCTCGTCGGCGCCGGGCGGCGGCTGCCCGCCCGCCTCCCGCCACCGCGCCAGCAGCGCCTCCGCGCCCGCGTAGGCCTCCAGACACCCCCGTGCCCCGCACCGGCACCGGCGCCCCCGCACCCGCACCGTCAGGTGCCCCCACTCCACCGCGCGGCCGCGTTCCACGTCGTCCGTGACGACGCAGGCGCCGACACCGGAACCGAAGAGCACGACCACGGCGTTGTGCGCCCCCCGCCCGCCGCCGAACCACATCTCGGCCTGCCCCAGCGTCTTGGCGCCGTTGTCGATGAACAGCGGCACGTGCCCCGGCAGCCGCCCGGAGTCCCGCAGCAGGGCCTCCAGCGGCACCGCGTCCCACCCGATGGTCTGCCCGTGCACCAGCGCGCCGTCGGTGGTGTGCTCCACGATGCCGGGGACCCCGACGCCGACGCCCAGCAGCTCACCCTGGACCGCGGCGGGGGCGCCGAGGACCTCCGCGATGCCGTCCAGGATGTGCCCGGCGACCACCCGAACGTCGTACGTGCGCGACCCGTGGCCGGGCAACGCCCGCTCCGCTCTGGCCAGTTCGGACATCGACAGGTCGAACAGCTCGACGCGCACCCGGGTCTCGCCGACGTCGACCCCGATCAGGCGGCCCCGGTCTGCCGCGATCCGGACGAGGGTGCGCGGCCGGCCGCCGTCCGCGCCGAGGCTGCCCGCCTCCTCGACCAGACCGTCGGCGATCAGTTCGGCGACGACGTTGCTGACGGAACCCGAACTCAGTCCGGCCGCCGAACCCAGCGCGAGCCGGCTCATCGGCCCGTCGAAATACAACCGTTGCAGAACGGCGGTGCGGCTCTCGCGCCGCAGGTCACGGACCGTTCGCCCGCTGTGCCTGGCCATCCGGCCCCTTCCTTGAGCGCCTCCGCCCGCACTTCGACCGCGCGCGACACCTTGACGAGTCTTTCTCTCGGGGTTTAACTCACGTCCTAAATTAAGCCATGAGGGGCTTCGGGAAGTACACCGGGGCCGTCCTCGGACTTCTCGACCGACTCCCGGAAGGGACCCCAGGAGCCATGCGCAGTATCCGAGCCGCGGCCGTAGGCGCCGTCACCATGTCTCTCGCTCTCGCCGCCTCGGCCTGCGGAGGGGGTTCCTCCTCGGGCGGCGGATCCAACGACTCGCCGAAGGAACTCACCTACTGGGCCTCCAACCAGGGCGCCAGCGTCGAGGTCGACAAGAAGGTCCTCCAGCCCGAACTGGACAAGTTCGAGAAGGAGACCGGCATCAAGGTGAAGCTGGAGGTCGTGCCCTGGTCCGACCTGCTCAACCGGATCCTCACCGCCACCACCTCGGGCCAGGGCCCGGACATCCTCAACATCGGCAACACCTGGAGCGCCTCCCTCCAGGCCACCGGCGCGCTGCTGCCCTGGGACGCGAAGAACTTCGACAAGATCGGCGGCAAGGACCGGTTCGTGGAGTCCGCGCTCGGCTCCACCGGCGTCGAGGGCCAGGACCCGGCGGCCGTCCCGCTGTACTCGATGGCCTACGCGCTCTACTACAACAAGAAGATGTTCGCCGACGCGGGCGTCGCCAAGCCCCCGGCCACCTGGGACGAGCTGGTCGAGACCGGCAAGAAGATCTCGAAGGACGGCAAGTGGGCCCTCGGCGCCGAGGGCTCCAACCTGTCGAACAACATCCACCAGGTCTTCGTCCTCGGCAAGCAGCACGGCGCCGACTTCTTCACCGCCGACGGCAAGCCCGACTTCACCTCCGACGGCGCCGTCGCGGCCGTCAAGCAGTACGTCGACCTGATGGCCCAGGACAAGGTCATCGCCCCCGGCAACGCCGAGTACGCGCAGAACCAGTCCCTCAGCGACTTCGCCAAGGGCAAGACGGCGATGGTGCTCTGGCAGACCGCCTCCGCCACCTTCAAGACCATGGGCATGGAGGAGGACGAGTGGGGCGTCGCCCCCGCCCCCGTCGCGTCCGGCACCCCCGGCACCGGCAAGGCCACCAACTCCATGGTCGCCGGCATCAACATGGCCGTCTTCAAGAACACCGACAACGTCGACGGCGCCACCAAGTTCGTGAAGTTCATGACCAGCGACGCCGAGCAGAAGATCCTCAACGAGGCGTACGGCTCCATCCCGCCGGTCAAGGCCGCACAGACCGACCCGGCCTTCAACACCCAGGCCACCGCCGTGCTGCGGGAGACCCTCGCCACCAGCGCCGCCGCGCTGCCCCAGGTGCCCGACGAGTCGCAGTTCGAGACCGCCGTCGGCACGGCCGTGAAGGAGCTGTTCGCGGACGCCGCGGCCGGCCGTGAGGTCACCGCCGAGTCGGTCAAGGAGAAGCTCGCCAAGGCCCAGCAGCAGATGCCGACGAAGTGAGCGCGCCCCGACCCCCACGGACCCGCACCGACTCCGACACGACGACACGGATCTCGCCATGACCACCACGACCGCCTCGGCGCGGCCCGGCGAGCGGACGGTCGGCAAGAGCTCCCCCGGGACGGCGCGCGGACCCCGCCGCCGTCCCGGGCGGATCCGCCGCATCGGCCTGCCCTACCTGCTGCTCCTGCCGGCCCTGCTCCTCGAACTCCTCGTCCACCTGGTGCCGATGGTCATCGGCATCGTGATGAGCTTCAAGGAGCTCACCCAGTTCTACATCCGCGACTGGACCGTCGCGCCGTGGACCGGCCTCGACAACTACAGCCTGTCGGTCGACTTCGACGCGCCCGTCGGCGAGGCCCTGCTCCACTCGTTCCTCGTCACCTGCGCCTTCACCGTGCTGTCCGTCGGGCTGTGCTGGCTGATCGGCACCGCCGCGGCGATCTGCATGCAGGACACCTTCCGCGGCCGCGGCCTGCTCCGGGCGATCTTCCTGGTGCCGTACGCGCTGCCGGTCTACGCGGCCGTCATCACCTGGGCGTTCATGTTCCAGCACGACAACGGGCTGGTGAACCACGTCCTGCACGACCAGCTCGGCCTCACCGACAAGCCCTCCTTCTGGCTGATCGGCGACAACAGCTTCGTCGCGCTGCTCGTGGTGTCGGTCTGGAAGGGCTGGCCGTTCGCCTTCCTCATCGTCATGGCCGGCCTCCAGAACATCCCCAAGGAGCTGTACGAGGCCGCCGCCCTGGACGGGGCCGGCGTCTGGCAGCAGATCCGCCGCATCACCCTGCCGTCGCTGCGCCCGGTCAACCAGGTCCTGGTCCTCGTGCTGTTCCTGTGGACCTTCAACGACTTCAACACGCCGTTCGTCCTGTTCGGCAAGGCCGCGCCGGAGGCCGCCGACCTGATCTCCATCCACATCTACCAGTCGTCGTTCGTCACCTGGAACTTCGGCGCAGGCTCCGCGATGTCGGTGCTGCTGCTGCTCTTCCTGCTGCTGGTGACGGGCGTGTACCTGTTCCTGACCTCCCGGTCCGCCAGGACCCCCCGGGCCGCCCGGGCTTCCCGCGAGAGGAAGACGGCCGATGTCTAGGTCCACGATGGCGGCGCCGCGCTCCTTCCTCTGGACCCGCCGCGTCTTCCTCACCCTGCTCACCGGCTTCGTCCTGCTGCCGGTGTACGTCATGGTGTCCAGCTCGCTGAAGCCGCTCCAGGACGTGTCGAGCGAGTTCCGCTGGCTGCCCAGCGAGCTGACGATCCGCCCCTACATCGACATCTGGTCGACGGTCCCGCTGGCGAAGTACTTCGTCAACTCGCTGATCGTGGCGGGCGCGGCGACCGTCTGCTCCGTGGTGATCGCCGTCTTCGCCGCCTACGCGGTCAGCCGCTACGAGTTCCGCGGCAAGCGCGTCTTCTCGGTGACGGTGCTGTCCACGCAGATGTTCCCCGGCATCCTGTTCCTGCTGCCCCTGTTCCTGATCTACGTGAACATCGGCAACGCCACCGGCATAGCCCTGTTCGGCTCCCGCGGCGGCCTCATCCTCACGTACCTGACCTTCTCCCTGCCCTTCTCCATCTGGATGCTGATCGGCTACTTCGACTCGGTGCCGCGCGACCTGGACGAGGCGGCCCTGGTGGACGGCTGCGGGCCGCTGCGCGCGCTGTTCAAGGTCGTCGTGCCGGCCGCGATCCCCGGCATCGTCGCGGTCGCCGTCTACGCCTTCATGACCGCGTGGGGCGAGGTCCTCTTCGCCTCCGTGATGACCAACGACGCCACCCGCACCCTCGCGGTCGGTCTCCAGGGCTACTCCACTCAGAACGACGTGTACTGGAACCAGATCATGGCCGCCTCCCTGGTGGTCAGCGTCCCCGTGGTGGCGGGCTTCCTGCTCCTCCAGCGCTATCTCGTCGCGGGGCTGACGGCGGGTGCCGTCAAGTGACCGCGACCAACCTTCCCGAACCCGAGAGGACCCACGTGACCATCGACTTCGCCGCACTCCCGCACGACTTCCTGTGGGGCACGGCCACATCGGCGTACCAGATCGAGGGAGCCGTGGCGGAGGACGGACGTTCGCCGTCGATCTGGGACACCTTCTCGCACACCCCCGGGAAGATCGACAACAACGACCACGGCGACGTCGCCTGCGACCACTACCACCGCACGCACGAGGACATCGAGCTGATGCGGCGCCTCGGCACCAACGCCTACCGCCTCTCGATCGCGTGGCCGCGCGTCCTGCCGGGCGGCGACGGCCCGGTCAACGCGAAGGGCCTGGCCTTCTACGACCGGCTGATCGACGACCTGCTGGCGGCCGGCATCACACCCTCCGTCACCCTCTACCACTGGGACCTGCCGCAGGCGCTCCAGGACCGGGGCGGCTGGCCCGAGCGCAAGACCGCCGAGCACTTCGCGTCGTACGCCTCCGTCGTCGCCGAACGCCTCGGCGACCGCGTCCAGCACTGGGCCACCCTCAACGAGCCGCTGTGCTCGGCCTGGATCGGCCACCTGGAGGGCAAGATGGCCCCCGGCTGGACCGACCTGACGGCGGCCGTGCGCGCCTCGTACCACCTGCTCCTCGGCCACGGCATGGCCATGCGCGCGATCCGCGACGCGGCCCCGGGCGCGCAGGTGGGCATCGTCAACAACCTCTCCACCATCCACGCCGCCACCGACCGCGACGAGGACCTGGCCGCCGCCCGCCGGATGGACGGCCACACCAACCGCTGGTGGCTCGACCCGGTCCACGGCCGCGGCTTCCCGGAGGACATGCGCGAGGTCTACGGCGTCGAACTCCCCGAGCAGCCCGGCGACATGGACCTCATCGGCGCACCGCTGGACTGGCTGGGCCTGAACTACTACTTCCCCCAGACCGTCGCCGACGACCCCACCGGACCGGCCCCCCACGTCCGCACCGTCCGCCGGGTCGGAGTCCCGCGCACCGGCATGGACTGGGAGATCGACGCCGGCGGCATCGAGGACCTGCTGCTGCGCCTGACGAACGAGTACGGCCCGCGCAGGCTCTACGTCACCGAGAACGGGTCGTCCTTCCCCGACGTGGTCCGCCCCGACGGCACGATCGACGACCCGGAGCGGCAGGAGTACCTGACCGCCCACCTCGCGGCCTGCGCCTCGGCCGCCCGCAGGGGTGCCCCGCTGGCGGGCTACTTCGCCTGGTCGCTCCTGGACAACTTCGAGTGGGCGTACGGCTACGACAAGCGCTTCGGCCTGGTCCACGTCGACTACGCGACCCAGGTCCGCACGGTCAAGGGCAGCGGGCGGCACTACGCGGACATCATCCGCCGGGCGCGGAAGAGCGAGCGCAAGGCGGCCTGACCCCGTGGTGGGCGCGGATGCGGGAGTCCGCGCCCACCACGGCCCGCCCGTACGGCCGAGCACATGCATGACAGGTACATGGCATTCATCAATGGCAGTAACTCGTCCGGAGGAGACCCCCATGCCATCCCGTACCCCCCGCACCCTCCTGACCGCCCTCACCGCCCTGACCCTGCTGGCGGCGGGCCCGGTCCTCACCACCCCCGCGGCCGCCGAGCCGTCCGCCGCCGCGGCGGCCTGGGACACCGACCGCGCGGCATCCGCGTACACCGCGAACCCCGCCGCGGTGACCGCCTCGGCCAGCGAGAACGCGGGCACCGCACCCGGCCTGGCGTTCGACGGCGACGGTGCCACCCGCTGGTCCAGCGACTTCACCGACGCCGCCTGGATCCGCGTCGACCTCGGCGCCACGATCCGCGTCGACCGCGTGACCCTGGACTGGGAGGCGGCCTACGGCAAGAGATACGTGCTGGAGGCGTCGAGGAACGGCACCGACTGGACCCCCTTCTACACGGAGACCGCGGGTACGGGCGGGCCGGTCACCGCCCACACCTACCCGCAGGAGGTCACCGCCCGCTACGTCCGCATGCGCGGCGTCGAACGGGCCACCCCCTACGGCTACTCCCTCTACTCCTTCAAGGTCTACGGCGGCGAACCGGCCCCCGCGTCCACCACCCGGACCAACCTCGCCCTGAACCACCCGGCGTACGCGAACTTCTACCAGCACGCGGGCAACTCACCGGCGTTCGTCACCGACGGCGGCCGCCCGGCCGACCTGAAGGCCGACGTGAGCCGCTGGTCCAGCGACTGGAACGCCGACCGCTGGGTCTCCGTCGACCTCGGCGCCACCTCGGTCGTCGACACCGTGGACCTGTACTGGGAGGCGGCGTACGCGGTCGACTACGAACTCCAGGTCTCGGACGACAACCGCACCTGGCGCACCGTGTACCGCCCCTCCGCGAGTGAGGTCGCCGCCCGCCGCGCCGACGTGAAGTCCCCCGGCGAGGCCACCGGCCGCCACGACAGCGTCCGCCTGCCGCAGCCCGCCACCGGCCGCTACGTCCGCATGCTCGGCAAGGAACGTCGCTCCTTCTACAACCCGGCCCCGTCGACCGCCCAGTTCGGCTACAGCCTCTACGAGTTCGAGGTCTGGGGCACGGGAGGCAGCGCTTCGGCGGCGTACCCGGCGCTGCCGGGCGAGCAGTCCGGCACGTACCGCACCACGTTCTTCGACGACTTCACGTCCGGCTCCCTCGACCGGGCCAAGTGGCGGGTCGTGCGCACCGGCACGGAGATGGGCTCCGTCAACGGCGAGTCCCAGGCGTACGTCGACTCCGCCGACAACATCCGCCTGGAGAACGGCGCCCTCGTCCTGCGCGCCAAGCACTGCAAGGGCTGCACCAAGGCAGGCGGCGGCACCTACGACTTCACCTCGGGACGCATCGACACCAACACCAGATTCGACTTCACCTACGGGAAGGTCAGCGCCCGCATGAAGCTGCCGGTCGGCGACGGCTTCTGGCCGGCCTTCTGGATGCTGGGCAGCAACGTGGACGACCCCTCGGTGTCCTGGCCGGCCTCCGGCGAGACCGACATCATGGAGAACATCGGCTACGGAGACTGGACCAGCAGCGCCCTGCACGGCCCCGGCTACTCCGCGGACGGCAACATCGGGGCTCGTCAGGTGTACCCGGGCGGCGGCCGGGCCGACCAGTGGCACACCTACGCGGTGGAGTGGACGCCGACCGGTATGAAGTTCTCCGTCGACGACCGGGTGGTCCAGGAGACGACCCGGAACAAGCTGGAGTCGACGCGGGGGGAGTGGGTCTTCGACCACGACCAGTACGTGATCCTGAACCTGGCGCTGGGCGGCGCCTACCCGGCCGGCTGGAACAAGGTCACCAGCCCGTACTGGGGGCTGCCGCAGTCCAGCGTGGACCGGATCGCGGCCGGGGGAGTGCAGGCGGAGGTGGACTGGGTGCGGGTGGAGCAGAAGGGGTAGCGGACGGGATGGTTGACGGGGCAGCGGACGGAACGGCTCACGGGGCGGCGGCCGAGGGCCCCGGTCGGCCTGCCCGTCCGTCAGGCACCCTTCCTCGCCACTCCGCCGTAGATGCCGATCGGCGGCGCGTCAGGACGGGGCGTCTCCTCGGGGCGCCAGTCGGTGACCCGGACGAGCCCCGGTTCGACCAGCGTGAAGTCGCCGAACAGGTCGAGGACGTCGGCGTGGCGGCGCAGGTTCATGGACGCGGTGGCGTTCTTGTAGACGGCCGCCGCGTCCGCGCGGCGGTCCTCGTGGACGTCGCCCGTCGCGTGCGACAGCACGAGGTAGGACCCGTCGGGCAGCGCGTCGCGCAGGGTGGCGACGATGCCCGCCGGGTCCTCCGCGTCGGAGACGAAGTGCAGGACCGCCACCAGCAGCAGCGCCACCGGCCGGTCGAGGTCGATGACCTCGCGGACCTCCGGGTGGTCGAGGATCGCGCGGGGGTCGCGGAGGTCGGCCAGGACGACGGCGGTGTCCGGGTCGTCCGACAGCGCCGCCGAATGCGTACTGACGATGGGGTCGTTGTCGACGTAGGCGACCCGGGTCTCCGGGGCGACGGCCCGCGCGATCTGGTGGACGTTGGGCTCGGTGGGCAGACCCGTGCCCACGTCGAGTATCTGACGGACGCCGCCCTCGGCCACCACGTGCCGGACCGCGCGGTGCATGAAGCGCCGGTTGGCGAGGACCCCCTCACGCACCTCGGGCGCCGCCTTCATGAACTCCTCGGCGGCCCGCTGGTCGACCTCGTAGTTGTCCTTGCCGCCGAGGAAGTAGTCGTACATCCGGGCGGGATGGGGCTTGCTCGTGTCGACCCGGTACGGGTGGGCGGCGTTCTCGCCACCGCTCAGGGAGGTCATGCGGCCTGACACCGTCCTCAACTCGCGGGCCACCGGCGGGAGGAGCGTGGCGACCGACTGTCGGAACATCATCTTCGCAGACCGCTTCTTGACGCGAGCCGTAACGGGTCGATACTTGTGCGCAGCATGCGTCGGTTGGTGTCCGTGGTCGGCACGAGGCGGGTCGGATGAAGAGCCGGACGAACCTGAGACTGAGCGCCACGGGCGCCGCACTGGGCATCATCGCCGTGCTGGGGGCACTCCCGGCGCAGGCGGACCCGCCCACGTCGGCGACCCCGCACCCCCATCCGTCGAGCCGCGCGGCCCTCCCCCTGGGCCCCGGCGACCTCCCCGAGACTCGCACCACGACGACCCTCCAGCCGGGCGTCACCCTCACCCGCATCGTGCGCGGGAACGCCGAGGACCCGGCACTCCACTGGACGGTGGAGGTCTCCATCCCGGGCGGCGACACCTCCCCCGACCCGGACGCGCCGCCGACGGCCCTCAAGGACCGGGCGAGCGCGGACGAACTCGCCGCCGATCTCCGCCAGAAGGGCTTCGAGGCCCGCGTCGAGCAGGTACGGACACCGCGCACGGCCGACTACACCGGCGGCACCCTCGGCTGGCGGGTCCGCATCGGCGCGTACGACGCGCAGTCCGACGCGACGGCCGAACGCGCCCGCCTGACAGCGGCGGGATACACGGGATCCGCCGTGTACACGGGCTGGGACGGCGAGGCCACCGACCGGGGCCCGTGGCGCGTGGACGTACTGACCGTCGACCCGCGCACCTTCCGCGGCAGCCTCGACGCGTCGTACGGCCCCGACCTGGAGGCCCGCGAGACGACCAGCCGGCTGTCGGCGGCGGCCGACGCGACCGCCGCGGTCAACGCGGGCTTCTTCGTCCTGGACCCCAAGGCGGGCGCGCCGGGCGACCCGGCCGGTGTCGGCGTCTACGAGGGGCGCCTGCTGAGCGAACCGGTGGCGGGCCGCCCGAGCCTGGTGCTCCACGACGACGCCCGGGGCACCCGGGTCACCCGCTTCACGTGGCGGGGCACGGTCACCGCGGGCGGGACGTCCCTGCGCCTGGGCGGCGTCAACCGCGTGCCGGGCCTGATCAGGAACTGCGGCGGCTCGCCGGGCGACCTCCCCACGTCGCTGCCGCTGCACGACGTCACCTGCACCACCCCGAACGACCTGGTCGCCTTCACGCCCGAGTTCCAGGGAGGCCGGACACCCGGGGGCGAGGGGGTGGAGGCCGTACTGGACGCGCACGACCGGGTGGTGGAAGTACGCTCCCCCCGTGGCGGCACCCTCCCGCCGGGCGGCACCTCGCTCCAGGCGACGGGCCGACACGCGGCGGACCTGACGGCCGTGGCCCACGTCGGCGACCGCCTGCGCGTGAACACGACACTGCTGGACGCCCGCGGCCACGCGTACCGGCCCTCATCCCGCACCGACATCGTGAACGCCGGCCCGGAACTGGTCCGCGACGGCCGTGTCCACATCACCCCCGCCGCCGACGGCATGGTGCACCCCGACGATCCGAGCTGGTACTACGGCTGGGTGCACAAGCGCAATCCGCGCACCCTGGCGGGCGTGGACGCAGCGGGCCGCACCGTACTCGTCACCGCCGACGGACGCGCTACCCGGTCCCTCGGACTGAGCATCCCCGAGAGCGCCGCGGTCGCCAGGTCGCTCGGCCTGCGCGACGCCGTCAACCTGGACGGCGGCGGCTCCACGACCATGGTGACGGACGACACCGTCATCAACACCCCGTCCGACGCGACCGGCGAACGCCCGGTCGGAGACGCGTTGTTGATCCAGCCGACCCGCAAGCACGGCCACTGACGTCCGTAGGACATGTGTGTGCCATCCGTGAGGCATCCGAGGACCCGCACCACAGCGCGACGAAGAGCCACCCACCCCCAGGGAGCCGCCGTGATCGCGAACGTGCCCACCGTCCCGCCCCGCCCGCGCGCCAGAGCGTTCCTCGCCCCGGTGCTGCTCCTGATCGTGCTGCTCGCGACACTGGCCCCGACGGCCCCCGCCGCGCGGGCCGCAGGGACGTCGGCCGCCTCCCGCCCCGGCGCGGAGGTGGTGGCCGTCACCCAGGTCGCGGACCGGCAGGTCGACCTGTCCGTCCGCTCGACGGCCCTGGGCGGCCGCACCGTCAAGGTCCGCCTCCTCACCCCCGACGGCTGGAAGCCCTCCGACCGCAACCACCGCCAGCACTGGCCCACCCTCTGGCTCCTGCACGGCTGCTGCGGCGACTACACGTCGTGGACCGCGATGACCGACGTGGCGCAGACGGACAGCCTCCGCGACGTGCTGGTCGTCATGCCCGAGGCGGGCTGGAACGGCTGGTACAGCGACTGGTGGAACCACGGCAAGGGCGGCGACCCGGCCTGGGAGACCTTCCACACGGTGGAACTGCGCCGCCTCCTGGAAAGCGACTGGGGCGCCGGCGGCAACCGCGTGGTGGCGGGACTGTCGATGGGCGGCCAGGGAGCCCTGTCGTACGCGGCCCGGCACCCCGGCATGTTCAGGGCGACCGCGGCCTACTCGGCGTCCGCGCACCCCCTGCTCAACGACGAGTCGACCGACCGCATCATGGGCTTCTTCGCCGGCCAGGGAGACGACCCGCTGCGCGTCTGGGGCGACCCCGTGGCACAGCGCCGTATCTGGCAGTCCCACGACCCCTTCCACCTCGCCCGGCACCTCAAGTCGATCCCGGTCTACCTGTCCTGCGGCGACGGCACCACGGGCCCGCTCGACCCGCCCGGCAGCACGAGCGCCCTGGAGGCCGACTTCAACCGCCAGAACCACGCACTGGCGGTGGAGCTGAAGCGGGTGGGCGCGAGGCACGTGACGACGAACTTCTACGGTCCGGGAACCCATGGATGGGCCTACTGGGAGAGGGAGTTGCACGCGTCGCTGCCGATGCTGCTGAAGGCGCTGCGGGTATCCGGCTGACACCTCGCCGCATCCCCAACACCCCTTGCGGCAAAGGGAACAGCCCTCTAATTTAACTCCGACGCGTAAGCACATTTACATCTCTGCTTACGTCAACCGCTTACGTCACCGTCGTCGTGGGGACCTGTCACCGTGCACATACGCATTCGTGGAACCGCGGCGGCGACCGCCCTCGCCCTGTCCGTCCTACTCCCCGCCACCGGCACGGTCGCGGCCGCTGCCGAAGCCCCGACGGCGACGGGGGAGAGCGGCAGGGTCGGCGTCGAGTACTTCCCCGACCCCAGGGGCGAGGGCGCCCGCACGAACGTCCCGGCGGCCAGCCCGCACACCCAGTCGCCCTCGGCCTCCCGGCAGCGAACGGAGGCAATGGACGGCGAGGTGGTCCCGATCGCCGAGACGGGTCCGACCGCCGACCGCCTGGACGTGACGATCATCGGCGACGGCTACACCGCCGCCCAGCAGGAGGACTTCCTCCAGGACGCCCGCGCGAAGTGGGACGCGGTGACGGACATCGAGCCGTACAAGAGTTACGAGGGCCTCTTCAACGTCTGGGCGGTGCAGGCCGTCTCCCAGGACTCCGGCGTCACGGGCGACCCGACACAGGACGTCACGCGGAACACCGCACTCGGCTCGTACTTCTTCTGCGACGAGATCGAACGACTGATCTGCGTAGACCTCGACAAGACCAAGTCGTACGCCGACAAGGCCCCGGCGACCGACCTGGTGATCGTGGTCTCCAACTCGACCAAGTACGGCGGCGCCGGCTACTCCGGACTCGCGGGCGACTACGGCTACGACGGCGTCTCGACCCTCTCCTCCGACAACGCCCAGTCCACCCTGATAGCGGCCCACGAGATGGCCCACTCCATCGGTCTCCTCGCCGACGAGTACCAGTACGACGGCTACGGCGCCTACCCGGGCGACGAACCGGCGGCGGCCAACGTCTCGAAGCTCACCGCCGACCGGATGGCCACGCAGGGCACCAAGTGGGCCGACTGGCTGGGGGAGACCGACCCGAGCGGCGGCGTGGTCGACACCTTCGAGGGCGGCGACTACTACGAGTACGGCGTCTACCGCCCCACCGCCAACTCCATCATGCGGTCCCTGAACACCGACCAGTTCAACCTCCCCGGCCGCGAGGCGATGATCGCCGGCTTCTACCGCTCGGCGAACGCCCTCACCCCCCTGGCCGACCCCGCGACCCGCACCTCCCGCTTCGCCCGCCTCTCCGTCTCCCTGGCCACCCTGCCCGCCGGCACCCTCGCCCGCCCGCAACTCCGCTGGTACGTCGACGGCCGCGAGGCGAGGCAGGCCCGCGGCAGGACGTCGGTCGTACCGGCGGCCCTCGGAGTCCCGTCGGGCCGCCGGGCCCACACGGTGACGGCCAGGGTGGTGGACAGGACGGCGGCGGTGCGGAGTGCGGAGGTGCGGGGGATTACGTCGAACTCGGTGACGTGGACGGTCAAGGGGTGAGTCGTGGCGAGTAGCCGAGTGTTCGAGACGATCCGGTGGCGTTGCTACGCACGCGTCAACGACCGCCGTGGGGCCGAGCGCGTGGCCGGTCGACTTGCCGCTCGGCTGGACAGGCCCCTGAGGCTCGACACCTACGAGCGGTACTGGAAATACCCCGAGCTTGCCGAACTCCGTCTGGTCTCACCGCTCGAATCGGTCGGCCCGGATGCCGCGCTCCTCGCTGTCCTTGAGAGCGCGTGGCGGATCGCGACACCTTGGGCTCTTGGGGCTCCGGACACGGACGGTGAATTCGAAGGAATCGCTGCGGTGAACACCGGCTCACGCTTCACCGTCCCGGGAGTCGAGTGGATGGAGTTCCACGTCACCGACCGACAGTGACGGAACCCACCGTGCAAACGGGGTGTGCGAGTGCGTTCACGCAGACACGGTCAGCGCGGGGAACACGGTTACCGAACCCTCCTCGTCGCGGGCGATTTCAATCGCCACGTCGGTCGCGCGGCTGTCGACCGCGACGCCGTCGCCCAGCTGACGGATCCGGTGGGCCGCGCGCATCAGGCGATCGACTTCCACGTTCGTGAAGACGGGCCGCCGTCCCTGCGGGCGGGTCAGTTCCAGTGCCGACAGGCGGACCAGAACGCCGGCAAGGCTCGACTCCAGTGCGTCGAGACGCTGCTGGTCGCGCTTGAGGACGCGGGTGAAGCTTTCGAACAGGTTGTTGGGGTCGCTCTGCGCGTGCTCGACGGCCTGCAGGACGACGACTCTCCGCTTCAACGCGATGGCGAGGGTGGCGAGTTCCAGGTGGGCGCGGAAGATGCCGCCATCGTCGTCGATGCCGGGGAACGACTTGGTCAGCGTGCCGAGATCGACGGCTTGGCCCTCGGGCAGCTTGTCGAGTGCGCTCTGCCACTTGGCAAGGCGGCGATCGACCGCGCCCAGCGCAGAGTTGATGGCGTGCACTGCCGAGTCCAGACCCAGCGAGACTCCGGGCCTGCCCTGGTCCAGCAGGATGGCGGTGGCCTTGTCGATGGCGTCCCGGCAGCCGTCGAGCGTGCTGTGCTCTTGTTCGAGTTCCTGCTCCTGCAGTTGTTCCAGCATCTCCGTGATGTGCTCGATGGCCTGCTGACGCTTGCCGTCGGCATGCGCGCTCACCCCCACCGCCACGGCCATGAGGACGAGCGGCGCGGCCACGGTGAGCATCGCGGTGCCGCCGACCGCCACGCCCGCCGTCGCCCCGGCTCCACCGACCGCGCCTGCCGTTGCCGCTTGACCGACCGGTACGAACCGCGCGGCGCCCGCGATCTTTCCCGAAGAGTCCACTAGCGCGCTTCGGATGGCACTGGACGTGCCCTTCGCCACCATCGGGCGAAGACAGCCCTGACCGACCTGGGCGGCGAGCTTCGCCGGAATCACCATGCGGTAGAGGCCCTCGCCGGCAGCTGTCGCCGTTGCCGACGAGGAACTCCGTGCTGATTGCGAGATGAGCTGCGACAGGTGCTGCGCCAAGGGGCTCGCGGCATCGAGTGAGACGCCCCGGCCGCGATCGAGTTCGTCGGGCAGCGGATGTACCTCCAGCGTGGCGATCGGCTCGTCTGCCAGGGCGGCCAGTGCCCCGCGCAGTTCGGCCAGGCGCTCAGCCGTCATGGGCCCGTCTCCGGCCAATGCGGGCACCCGGACATCACCGGTCGCCAGCGTCCACACCGGAACGATTCCCTTGCGGTCGTCAGTCATCGTCTCCCCCTCTTTCTCCAGCGCCAGCCTACGGTCGGGGCCCGACGGGCAGGGCATGAACCTTGCATGTACCCGGGTGCTGAGCGGGGGGGCGGGCCGTGAGGCGGTGCGGCCTCGAATGTGACGGACTCGTGCACAACCTGGACCGGCCCTGCGATGTCGAAGACCACGTGCCGCCCGACTTTCACGAGGGACGAGCGCATTGCACATACAGCAAGGAGACGGCCGGCGATGGTCTCAGTGGGACGTGAAGAAGACACCCGTAAGGTCCAGACGGCCGTGCTGGGCGGACCCGACGGTCATCGCCCCCTCTTCCTCCCGTACGAGAGGCAGGCCGCGGCCCAACTACGACGGGAGCACAGCTCCAACGCCTTCACCTGCGGCACCCTACTCGGGGGGTGCGGCAAGCTCCTCACACTGCGAGCCTGCGACGACAAGAAGTCGCACTTCGCCCACCGCCCGCCCGTCCGGTGCAGCCGCACCGCACTCGGTGACAGCAGCGCCGACCACCTGTACATCGGCGGAGCCATCGACAAGTGGCTCCGCAAGCAGGGTCAGCCGAACGTCAGCGTTCAGTACGTCAAGCAGAAGGGCGCTCGCAGCGACGCGATCGAGGTCCGCTTCGGGTCCAAGAGGAAGCGCCGCCTCATCCACGTGCAGATGGCCCGACGGTCGTTCACGGAGTGGCAGGCCGATGGGGAGCGGCTTGCCGCGCCGGCCGGAAAGCCGTCCACCATCCGCCTGTACGGGCCGGAGAGCCGGCTCGCCCCGTTCGAACTCGAGGTCACCGGATACGCCCTGCGCTTCCGGTGCCGGACCGAGAACGGCACGCGCGTCGTCGACGTCGGAACGCATCCTCCCGGCCACGAGGTCACGTGGACAACGCTCGACAAGTGCCGCCTGGCCCCCGCAGGGATCCTGACTCCCTGGCTCACGGAGACTCCGTACGGGCTGCAGCCGAAAGAGGCCGAGCCTTCGCGGAGCCCGGTCGACCGACCGACCGTCGTCCCCGAACCGGAACCCCCGTCGGACGGATCGCCGGAGCCGCAGGCCGGTCCGCTCACCGGTCCCGTCCTCCCGCTCATGCCGGGGCGTGTCGCCTTCACGGGTGCCACGCTGCTGTCGGAGGCCAACGGTCGCCGTGTCTACGACGTGGACGCGCAGCCACTCGGATCGGCATTGTTCCGCGCTCGGGTGTCCCTCCCGGCGTCGACGCAGATCCTGGTGTCCCAGCACGTGTACGTACTGACGCAGCAAGCCGTAGTGCTCGAAGGCCCTCGGGACACCGGTCCCGCCTCCCGCTGGCGTCTTCGGGCCGAGGGGCTGGTTCGCCTGCCGGTCACGAAGGCGGCGGAATGGGAACTGCTCAAACCGTCCGTGCCCATGGAGAAGGGCCCCGTGAGCGCGGCCACGACATCAGGCCCAGAGCAGAAGTCCGCATCCACAACGCGGGCAGCCGAGCCGGACGCGCAGGAGCTACCGGCCGGGCGCACCCCAGGACCGACGGACGTCGCTCCCGCTCCGGACGACCGTCTCATCGCCGAACTGGGCCGCGTCCTGGTCAGTACCGCCCGCGAGCGCACCACCATCACCTGGTACGAACTGCTCAAGCAGACCGGGACTCTCCCGCGGGAAGTCAGCGAGACGCGTCAGCTACGGCTGCTCACGGCCCTCGACGCACCGCACGCCAAAGCGCGTCGACCGCTGCTGTCCAGCCTGATCACCTTCTCCAAGCAGGCACAACCGAACGACACCCCGCCTCCCTTCTTCCGCCAAGTGCTCCTGGGCCTGGGCTGGCCTCACTGGACCGACGCGGCGGGCGCGGCCGACGTCTGGAGAGACCACAGGCAGCGCCTCCACCGCGCGCATCCCACAGACCGCCGCGTCGACGGCTCCCCCACCCTCAGGACGGCAGCGGCCGTATCCGAGGGACGCCGTCCGGTGCCCCGGCTGGAGCAGGGCGCTCTCGTACCCCTCGCCGCTCAGGTGCGAACCCTCCTCCAGGACGCGGCGCGCGCCGGCACAACGCTCACATGGGGAGATCTGCGCCTACGGCTGGGCGGGGCGCTGCCCTACCTTCACCCCGACGATCAGGGTGAGCTTCTGGTGATGGTCGACCAGCAGACACGGGCGGAGGAACCGCTGCTCGCCGCCCTGGTGACCGGTGCGGACCTGTCGCCGCACGGGCTCTACCGGCACGTCCTCCGCAGTCATGGCCGAGATCGCGTACCTGACGAGTCCCTCGAGACGGACTGGCAGATGGAGGTCTTTCGGCTCTACCAGCTCTGGCGCCATCGCTGACCGCGCCCGTCCGCTCAACGCGGGTGATTCCGCCCGCTCCCCTCCACAGTCCGTACAGGAGTTCATAGTGTCGCCTCGATTCGAGACCGCCCGTTTCCACAGCGCGTCGGGACCGGATTCCCTGTTCACCCGTGTCCGCCACATCTTGCGCGAGCCAGTGGAACTGAAGGCGCACGGCGGGCATGTCACCGAGCGTCTCCGGCAGCGGGGCGCACCGGTCGACGAGCTGACGCACTTCGACCCGGCGAGCTGGAAACTGGTCTCCGCCGAGGTGCGAACCGACACCGGAAAGTGGGTCGCGTCCACGTGGCATGTGCGGGTGGGCACGCGCGACTGGTGGGTCGTCGTCGGTCTCGGCAACGCGCTCGTCACGGTCATCGGTGTGGACCCGTGGCGCAAGGGACAAGGCGAGAGCATTGTCACGGACGGCGCCCTGTACGCGTTCGTCGATGGCGTCAACGGGCGCCTCATGCGTGCCGAAGCGGCGCACTGACGAGGGCGCTGAAAAGGCGGGATTCCGCTGATGCGTACCATGTGCAAGTGCGTATGGATGACTACAGCATCAGGACAGCGACCCGCGCCGACCTGGCCCCCGCCCGAGCCGTCATGCTCGACACCGTCTACCGCGACTTCGGTACCGGCTACGTCCCCCGCTGGCACGGCGACATCATCGACCTCGCCGGGGCCTACGTGGACCCCGCCCGGCACACGCTTCTCGTCGCCGTCGACGCGGGCGGTGAGGTCGTCGCCACCGGTGCCCTCGACTCCCGTGGCCCCGCGCACCCGCCGAATCCCGCGCACGTCGCCGAGCGCTACCCCTCCGGGGTGACCGCGCAGCTGCGGCGCGTCTACGTGCGGCCCGAGCATCGGCGGCGTGGGCTCGCGCGTCGACTTGTCGATGAGTTGATGGCGTTCGCCGTCGCCGACGGGGGATATCGCGCCGTCTACCTGCACACCGACCCCGCCGTGACCGGCGCCGAGCCCTTCTGGCGGTCGCTCGCCAAGGTCGTGCACGACGAGCGGGAGGATGCGGGCGGTGGGCAGGGGATCGTGCACTTCGACGTTCCCCTGGGGTGAGTCAAGGGTGAAAATCGTTTCCATGTAGGCTCCTGTCCTGCGCGCACCGCCGCCCGCCCCCGCCCTCTCCCGCTCCCAGATCGATCCGAGGACCATGCCCTCCCACCGCCGCCCCCGGCTGCTCGCCCCGCTCCTGCTCCTCCCGCTCATATCGAGCTGCTTCGCCTCCGGGAGTGGCACCGCTGACCCCGGGACCGACGGTGGTGGCAAGGGCGGAGACGGGTCCCGGCTCCGTGTCGCGCTCGCTTTTCCGCCCGCCGAGAACCTCTCGCCGTACGGCGCCGACGCCACGCTCCTCAGCCGGCTCGGCGTGACCGAAGGGCTCACCTCGCTCGACGCCAACGGCTCGGCCGCCCCCGCGCTCGCCGAGTCCTGGCGCAGGGACGGGGACAAGGCGTGGGAATTCAGCCTTCGGGACGCGACCTTCCAGGACGGGACCGCCGTCACGCCCGCCGCCGTCGCCGACTCCCTCGCCGAGGCCACCGACGCCGAGCCCGCCCCGGCCGCCCTCGCCGGTGTCTCCCTCACCGCCAAGGGGAGCGGTGAGCGCGTCGTGCGGATCACCACCGACGAGCCCGATCCCGTACTGCCGCTGCGGCTCTCCAGCCCCAGCCTCGCCATCCTGTCCAAGAAGGCGTACGCGAAGGACGGCCGCGTCGACCCCGTCGGCAACGCCACCGGGCCCTTCGAGCTGACCAAGGTCAACGGCGCCACCTCCGCCTCCCTCGACCGGTTCGACGACTACTGGGGCGGACGCGCCCAGGCCTCCGGCATCGACGCCCGCTTCATCGCCGACGGCACCGCCCGCGCCAACGCCCTGCGGACGGGGGAGCTGGACATCGCCGAGGCCGTTCCCGTCGCCCAGGCGGCGAGTCTCGACGAGAAGACGCGGCGCGACACCGCCACCACCCGCTCCACCAGCCTGCTGCTCAACGCCTCGTCCGGCACCTTCAAGGACGCGGGCCTGCGGGCCGCCGCCAGGGCCGGGCTCGACACCTCCGTGTTCGCCAAGGACGTCTACGAGGGGTACGGCGACCCCGGTGCCGGCGTCTACGGGCCCGCCGTGACCTGGGCCGAGGGGAAGCGGACGGCGCCCGTCGGGAGGGCGGACGCCAAGAAGCCGGGCGGCGAGACCATCAAGCTCGCCACCTACGACAACCGGCCCGAGCTGCCCGAGGTCGCCCAGGTCGTCAAGCAGCAGCTGGAGAAGGCCGGGTTCAAGGTCGAGCTCACCGTGCGGGAGTACTCGCGGCTCGAAGGCGACGCCCTCGACGGCAAGTTCGACGCCTTCGTGCTCGCCCGCAACACCCTGCTCGACACCGGCGACCCCGTCGCCGTCCTCGCGAGCGACTACACCTGCGACGGCGGTTACAACATCGCCCAGCTCTGCGACAAGGGCGTCGACCGCGCCGTCGCCGACGCCGAGAAGATCGCCGACACCGCCAAGCGGCAGGACGCCGCCATGGCCGCCGAGGCGCGCATCCTCGGCAGCGACGCCGTCGTCCCGCTCGTCCACCAGCGGATCATCACCGGCGTCGCCGGCCACGTGCAGGGCGTCATCCTCGACCCGTACGAGCGCACCCTCGTCGGCACCGGCACCCGGCGCTGAACCGTGCGGCGGCGGGTGGCCACCCTGGTGTGGCGGGTCGTGCTCGCGGGCGGGCTCGTCTGCGGGATCGGGCTGTTGCCGTGGCTCACCCGCACCGACCCCGCGTACACCGTCCTCAAGGCGCGGTCCGCCGAGCGCGAGCCGACGCCCGAGGTGCTCGCCGACATCCGGCACCAGATCGGGCTCGACGGCGGGCCGCTGCACGTACTCGGCGGCTGGCTCGGGGGGCTGGTGCGCGGTGACGCGGGGGAGTCGTGGATCTCCGGCGGGGACGTGCTGCCCGGTGTGCTCCAGGCGCTTGGTGCCTCGCTCCTGCTCATGGGCGTCGCGTTGCTGGTCGCCGCCGTCACCGCCGGGCTCGTCTGCGCCCGTACGCTCCGGCTGGGCGCCCGGCGGCGGCTCGGCGGGCGGCGCGTCGGCGGGGCCGCGTCCGCGGTCCTCGCCTCGCTGCCCGAGTTCCTCGTCGCGTCCGTGCTCGCCACCGTCGTCGGGGTGCAGCTGGGGTGGCTGCCCGCGCTGGGGTGGTACGGATTCCAGTGGACCGTACTGCCCGCGCTCGCCCTCGGGCTGCCCGCCGGGGCCGTGCTCGGGCGGCTGCTCGACGACCTGCTGCCCGGCGCGTTCGGCGAACCGTGGGCGCTGGCCGCCGCCGCCCGCGGACTGCCCGGACGGTCGATCGCCCGCCAGGCCGTACGGCGGTGCGTGCCCGCGCTGCTGCCCAACCTCGGGCTGTTCGTCGTCGGACTGACCGGCGGTGCCGTCGCCGTCGAGCAGGTCTTCGACATCCCGGGGCTCGGACGCACCACGCTCCAGGCCGCCCTCGCCCAGGACCTCCCCGTCCTCCAGGCCGGCACCCTCGCCCTCGTGCTCCTCGCCGCGCTCGCCACCGGTGCCACGCGGCTCGCGGCCCGCCTGCTCACCGGGCCCGCCCTGCGCGACGGCGCCCTGTCCTCCCTGCACCGGCCCGCCCCGCCGGCCCGGGCACTGCCGCCCCTCCTCTACGCCGCCGTCCTGGCCGCCGTGGTCGGGCTCGGGCTGGCCCGGGACCCGCTGGCCCTCGACACCGGGCAGCGGCTGCGGGCCCCCTCCCTCGACCATCCCTTCGGCACCGACGCCCTCGGCCGCGACCTGCTCGCCCGCGTCGGTCACGGGGCACTGGACACGCTGCTCCTCGCCTCCGCCATCACCGCCGCCGCCCTGCTCGCGGGCGTCCTCCTCGGGCTCGTACCCCGCGTGTCCGCGCCGCTCGTCGACACCGTGAACGCCGTGCCGCCCGTGCTCGTGGCCCTCCTCGTCACCGCCGTCGCGGGCAGCGGAGCGGCCACGCCCGCCCTCGCCGTCGGCGCCGTCGCCTGGGCGCCGCTCGCCACGCACACCGCCGCGCTGCTGCGGCAGGAGCGCGCCACCCTGCACATCACCGCCACCAGAGGGCTGGGCGCGGGGCGCGGGTACCTGCTGCGGCGCGAACTGCTGCCCGCCGTGCTGCCCCCGGTCCTGCGCCACGCCCTGCTCCGGCTGCCCGGCGTCGCCCTCGCCCTGGCCTCGCTCGGCTTCCTCGGGCTCGGCGCCCAGCCGCCGTCGCCCGAGTGGGGACTCCTCCTCGCCGAGAACCAGCCCTACGCCGAGCGCGCCCCCTGGGCCGTCCTCGCCCCCGCCGCCGTCCTCGCCCTGCTCGGCGCGCTGGCCGTCACCGCGGCCGGAGGGCTGCGCCGGCCCCGCCCTACTCGTTCGGCGGCCGTCGCGGGTGAGCGGCCCGCCGGGAGGAAGGAACCGGCCGTACTCCGATGATCTCCCTCTCCAGCCGCCGGGCACCCCGGGCGGCCACCGGCCGGGGTACCCCGCTCTCCCCGCTGCTGCGGCTGCTCGTCCTCACCCAGCTCGCCTTCAACATCGGGTTCTTCGCCGTCCTGCCCTTCCTCGCCGAGCACCTGGGGCGGTCCGTCGGCATGGCGGGGTGGCTGGTCGGGTTCGTGCTCGGGCTGCGGACCTTCAGCCAGCAGGGGCTGTTCGTGGTCGGCGGGGCGCTCGCCGACCGGTACGGCATCCGGCCCGTGGTGCTCGCCGGGTGCGTGCTGCGGATCGCCGGGTTCGCGTGGCTCGGGTTCGCCGAGCGGACCTGGGCCGTGGTCGGCGCGGTGCTGCTCATCGGGTTCGCCGCCGCGCTGTTCTCGCCCGCCGTCGAGTCCGAGGTCGCCCGCCAGGCCGTGGTGTGGGAGGCGGAGGGGAACGGGGACCGGACGCGGGTGCTCGCGCTGTTCACCGTCGCCGGGCAGGCGGGGGCGTTCGTCGGGCCGCTGCTGGGTGCCCTGCTGCTCGCGGTCGACTTCCGTACGGCATGTCTCGCCGGGGCCGGCGTCTTCGTGCTCGTCCTCGCCGGGCACGCGTGGCTGCTGCCGCAGCACATTCCCGGGCGGGCACGCGTCCGGTTCGGCGGCGGCGCGCGGCTGCTCCTGCGCAACCGCCGCTTCCTCGCGCTGTGCTGCGCGTACGGCGCCTATCTGCTCGCCTACAACCAGCTCTACCTCGCCCTGCCCGCCGAGGTGGAGCGGGCCGTCGGTTCGCAGGCGCCGCTGGCCTGGCTGTTCGCGCTCTCCTCGCTGCTCGTGGTGGGCGCGCAGTTGCCGGTGACCCGGTGGGCGGGGGAGCGGCTGGCGCCGCGCCGGTCGATGGTGGCGGGGCTCGGGCTGATCGCGGCCGGGTTCGCCGCCGTCGCGCTCGCCCGGCCCGCCGGGTGGACGGGGGTGGGCGGTCTGGCGCCCGCCGCCGGGTTCGTCGTCCTGCTCACCCTCGGGCAGATGCTGGTCGCGCCCGTCGCCCGCGCCTGGGTGCCGGACCTCGCCGAGGACGGGCGGCTCGGGCTGTACACGGGGGCACTGTCCTCGGTGTCCGGCCTCATCGTCCTCGCGGGCAGCTCCGCGACCAGCCTTCTGCTGGACTCGGGGCTGGACACGGGGTTGTCGGCCACGGTCCCGTGGCTGGTGCTGGCCGCCGTACCGCTGGCCGCGGTGGTGTTGTTGCCCCGGCGGGACTGAGTCCTGGGGCCGGGGGCGGCGTGGACGGGTACGACACACGCTCGGACCCGGCTCTCACCGCGCCGCGAATTCTCCAACCGTCCGCCGCACGGGCGTCCGTGTCGTGGCGACGGGCGATGTGGTCCTGCGCCGACGGGGCTCGGGGCTGAGTCCCGCGTTCGGGCGTGGAGCGGGCACCGGGCCCTCAGCGCGCCGCCAGCTCCGGTACCGCGCGCCGCACAGGCGTCCGTACCGCCCGCGTACTGCGCCACAGCCACAGCACGTCCCGGCCGAACGACCAGACCAGGAGGCCCAGGGCCAGCGCCACCACCCCCGCGTTCACCGGGCGCGGCAGCAGGTCCGCGCCCGCCACCAGGAGGAGTACGCCCTGGAGCGCGGCCACCGTCTTGCGGGCCGTGCTCGGGGGCAGCGGGGCGGTCAGCCACGGCCACACCCGGGCCGCGGCGACGAACACGTAGCGCATGGCGCCGATCAGCAGCACCCACGGGCCCAGGTCCATCGCGACGTACACGCTGAGGACCAGGATGAGGAACGCGTCGACCTCCATGTCGAAGCGGGCCCCCAGCTGCGAGGATGTACCGGTGCGGCGCGCCACCTTCCCGTCCACGCCGTCCAGGATCAGAGCCACGGCGGTGAGGCCGACGAGGAGGGAGACGGGCGGCGCGCTGCGGAAGGAGTCCGCGACCAGCGCCGTCACCCCGCCGACCAGCGTGGCCCGGCCGAGGGTGACCCGGTTGGCCGGGCCGAACGACGCCGGCCGGGACCGGTGCAGGGCCCGTGCCAGCACCGCCCAGGTCGCGAACGCGAAGGCGAGGCCGGTCAGCCAGCCCGCCGTGCCCATCCCGATCGCCGTGCCGAGCAGCGCCAGCAGCAGGATCTGCGCGCCCGCCCCCACCGCGGTCTCCTGCTGAACAGGCCTCGCGTCATATGCGTCGTACGTGTTGTTCAGGGCCACCGAACACCCTCCGGCCGTGTGACAGAGTCGATCAACGCCGCTACCTTGTGCGCGGCTGTGCATCCCTCGGTACGTGGGCGGCTTCCCGATCGTTCAGGAGGACATCCGATGACACGCAGGGCACGCGCGTTCTGGCTCGACGCGCCCGGCCGGGGCACGATTCGCGAGGTGGAGCTGCCGGAACCCGGTGCGGACGAGGTGCTGGTGCGCACCCTCCACAGCGGTGTGAGCCGGGGCACCGAGACCCTCGTCTTCGCCGGCCGGGTGCCGGAGAACCAGTACGCGGCGATGCGCGCGCCGTTCCAGGAGGGCGACTTCCCCGGACCGGTGAAGTACGGCTACCTCAACGTCGGCGTGGTCGAGGAGGGACCGGACGCGCTCGTCGGGCGTACCGTCTTCTGCCTCTACCCGCACCAGACGCGCTACGTCGTCCCCGCCGCCGCCGTCACGCCCGTGCCGCCGGCGGTCCCCGCCGAGCGGGCCGTGCTCGCCGGCACCGTGGAGACCGCCGTCAACGCCCTCTGGGACGCGGCGCCCCTGGTCGGCGACCGCGTCGCGGTCGTCGGTGGCGGCATGGTCGGCTGCTCGGTGGCGGCCCTGCTGGCCCGCTTCCCCGGCGTCCGGGTCGAACTGGTCGACGCCGACCCGGCCCGCGCGAAGGTCGCCGAGGCGCTCGGCGTGGGCTTCGCGTCCCCGGCCGACGCGCTCGGCGACCGCGACCTGGTCGTACACGCCAGCGCCACCGAAGCCGGGCTCGCCCGGTCACTGGAGCTGCTGCGCCCCGAGGGCACCGTCCTCGAACTGAGCTGGTACGGCGACCGGCGCGTCGCCCTCCCGCTCGGCGAGGCCTTCCACTCCCGGCGCCTGACCCTGCGCAGCAGCCAGGTCGGCACCGTCTCCCCGGCCCGCGGCGCCACCCGCACCTACGCCGACCGGCTCGCCCTCGCCCTCGACCTGCTCGCCGACCCGGCACTGGACGCCCTCGTCACCGGCGAGTCCGCGTTCGCCGAACTCCCCGACGTACTGCCCCGGCTGGCCTCCGGCGAGATCCCCGCCCTGTGCCACCGCATCCGGTACGACCAGGAGGGCGTCGGCGCCTGACCTTCGGCCCGGCCCCGCCCGACCTCGCCTGACCTTGAGAAAAGACGTACGGGCCGCTGAACAAGGGAAGACCTCCAGCCGTAATAGACGGCACCCCGCGCAGCGATCGGCGGGGGATCAGACGTGCCACACCTGGAGGGTCGTCCGTTGTTCAGCATCACCGTCCGCGATCACATCATGATCGCCCACAGCTTCCGCGGCGACGTCTTCGGGCCCGCACAGCGCCTGCACGGAGCGACGTTCCTGGTGGACGCCACCTTCCGGCGCGAGCAGCTGGACGAGGACAACATCGTCGTCGACATCGGACTGGCCACCCGCGAACTGGGCGCCGTCGTCAGCGAGCTGAACTACCGCAACCTCGACAACGAACCCGACTTCGCCGGCGTCAACACCTCCACCGAGTTCCTGGCCAAGGTCGTCGCCGACCGGCTCGCCGAACGCGTCCACAAGGGCGCCCTCGGCGAGGGGGCCAAGGGCCTGGCCGGTCTCACCGTGACCCTGCACGAGTCGCACGTCGCCTGGGCGAGTTACGAGCGTGCGCTGTGACCGACACCTCCGTCGAGGCGGCGGGGCGCACCCGCCTCACCTACGTCCCCACCCAGATCCCCTCCCACATCGCCGCGCGGGCCGCGTCCGGGAGGAACGACGGGATCATCCCCATGTCCCTGCGCTCCGTGCACTTCGTCGTACCGGGCGGGATCGACGATCCGGCCGCGCCGAGCGGCGGCAACGCCTACGACCGGCGGGTGCGGCTCGACCTGCCCGGTTTCGGCTGGCGGGTACGGGGGCTGCCCGTCGACGGTGACTGGCCCCGGCCGGACGACACCGCCCGCGCGGAACTCGCGCGCGTCCTGCGCCGGTTGCCGGACGGCGCGGTCGTCCTCCTGGACGGCCTGGTCGCCTGCGGGGTGCCGGAGATCGTCGTCCCGGAGGCCGAGCGGCTGCGCATGGCCATCCTCGTCCACCTTCCGCTCGGCGACGAGACCGGCCTCGACCCCGCCGTCGCGGCCGAACTGGACGCCCGCGAGCGCGCGGTGCTGCGGGCCGTGCCGGCCGTCGTCGCCACCAGCGACTGGGCGGTGCGGCGGCTCGTCTCCCACCACGGCCTCGACCCGGGCCGCGTCCACGTCGCCGCGCCCGGCGCCGACATCGCGCCCCTCGCGCCCGGCACCGACGGCGTCTCCCGGCTGGTGTGCGTCGCCGCCGTCACCCCGCGCAAGGGCCAGCACCGGCTGGTCGAGGCCCTGGCGGCGGTGTCCGACCTGCCGTGGACCTGCGTGTGCGTCGGCGGCCTCGGCCACGACCCCGAGTACGTCGAACAGTTGAGGGACCTCGTCGCGCGGCACGGCTTGACGGACCGGCTGGTGCTCGCCGGCCCCAGGGCGGGCGCCGAACTGGACGCCACCTACGCCACCGCCGACCTGATGGTCCTCACCTCGTACGCCGAGACGTACGGCATGGCGGTGACCGAGGCCCTCGCGCGCGGTATCCCCGTGCTCGCCACGGACGTCGGCGGCCTCCCGGAGGCGGTCGGGCGCGCGCCCGACGGAGGGGTGCCCGGCATCCTCGTCCCGCCGGAGGACCCGGCCGCGCTCGCCGCCGAGCTGCGCGGCTGGTTCGGCGAGGCGGACGTGCGACGCCGGCTGAAGAGCGCCGCCCGGGGCCGCCGCGCCGCGCTGAACGGCTGGGCGAGCACGGCCCAGAGCCTGGCCGGCGTACTGCACCGGCTGCCCGGCGAACCCGGGGGGACGGCGTGAGCGAGTCCACGACCGGCGTCATCCCCGGCGCGGGCCCGACCGGCGGGTCCACGGCCCGGCCCACCGAGTCCGCTCCCACCGCCGCCCTCGCCCCGGCCGAACGCGCCACCCTGCGCCTGCGCGAGGCCCCCGCGCCCGACGACCCGCCGCGCTACGCGCCCGAATGGCTGCGGCTGCGCGAGCCCGCCGACGCCGCCGCGCGCGCGTACGACCTGCTCGACCCGCTCCGGACCCACCTCGCGGGACCGCCGGGGCGGACCGGCGGACTGGTCGTGCACGACCTGGGCTGCGGCACCGGCTCGATGGGACGCTGGCTCGCCCCGCGGCTCGACGGCGCCCAGCACTGGGTGCTGCACGACCGCGACCCCTACCTGCTGCACTTCGCCGCCGCCGGCGCCCCGCGCTCGGCCGCCGACGGCAGCCGCGTCACCGTCGAGACGCTGCGCGGGGACCTCGCCCGCCTCACCCCGGACGCGCTGTCCGGCGCCCACCTGGTGACGGCGTCCGCGCTCCTCGACGTCCTGACCGCCGAGGAGGTCGGCACCCTCGCCGCCGCCTGTGCCGCGGCCGGCTGCGCGGCCCTGCTGACCCTGTCCGTCGCCGGACGCGTCGACCTCACCCCCGCGCACCCCCTGGACGCCGAGATCGCCGAGGCGTTCAACGACCACCAGGGGCGCACCGGCCTGCTTGGCCCGGACGCGGTCACCGCGGCGCGGGACGCCTTCGCCGCGCACGGTGCCACGGTGCGGGCGCACCCCAGCCCCTGGCGGCTGGGCCCCGACGAGGCCGCACTCACCGCGCAGTGGCTGCGGGGGTGGGTCGGCGCGGCCGTGGAACAGCGCCCCGAGCTGCGCGAACGGGCCGAGGCGTACCTGGACGAGCGCCTCGCCGCCTGTGGGGACGGCACCCTGCGCGTGGTGGTCCACCACACCGACCTGCTGGCGCTGTGCCGGCCGACGGGCGGGGCCTCGTGAGCGCTCCGGCCGTACCGGCGGATCTGCGTCGCACCGCGCCCCCGGCGGACGCCGTCGGCGACACCCCGCCGCCCGCCCCCGCCAGCCGCTCCCTGCGCGCCCACCTCGGGACCCTGGCGGGCACCGCCATCCTCGGCGTCCTCCTGTGGCGGATGGGAACCGGCGTCTTCCTGGACGGGCTGCGCCGGATCGACGCGCCGACCGTGCTCGCGGCGCTCGGCATCGGGCTGGTCACCACCGTGTTCAGCGCCTGGCGCTGGGCCCTGGTGGCCCGGGGACTGCGCATCCGGCTGCCCCTCGGACCGGCCGTCGCGGACTACTACCGCGCCCTGTTCCTCAACGCCGCCCTCCCCGGCGGCGTCCTGGGCGACGTGCACCGCGCGGTGCACCACGGGCGGAGCGCCGGCGACCTTGGGCGCGGCGTGCGGGCCGTCGTCCTCGAACGGGTCGCCGGACAGCTCGCGCTGATCGGTGTCGGCGTCGTCGTGCTGCTCACGCTGCCCTCCCCGGTGCTGGGCGAGGCCCGGCGCGCCGCCCCGCTCGTCACCCTGGCCGTGCTGGGCGCGCTGGCCGTGATCGTCGCCCTGCGCATGAACCGGGCTCCGGCGCGCGGCGGGCGGGTCCTGCGGGCGACGCTCGGCGAGGCGCGCCAAGGGCTGCTGTCCCGGCGGAACCTGCCGGGCGTCGCGGTGTCGTCCGCCGTCGTACTCGCCGGGCACCTGGTGATGTTCGGGCTCGCCGCCCGGGTGGCCGGCAGCGGCGCCACCGTCGCCGAACTCACCCCGCTGGCCGTGCTGGCGCTGCTCGCCATGGGGCTGCCGCTGAACGTCGGCGGCTGGGGCCCTCGCGAGGGCGTCACCGCCTGGGCGTTCGGCGCGGCCGGGCTCGGCGCGGGCACCGGGCTGGGCGTGGCCGTGGTGTACGGGGTGCTCAGCTTCGTGGCGAGCCTGCCCGGTGTCGTCGTCCTCGTCGTCCGCCGGTTCGCGCGCCCCGACGGCTCCTACCGGCGCCCCGGCCTCTTCCCGGCTGCCGGATCGGCGGTCGGATCGGCGGTCAGGAAAGAGAAATACGTCCCGAAGGAATCCGCGAGGCTCGCCAGCAGTTCCTTCCCCTTTTCCGCCGAACCCAGCGAAGGGCGCCCGATGACACCGGAATCGGTATAGGCGGACATGCCGAGGGAGAGCAGATGACGTCGGTCGTCAGCGACGAAGTCGGCGGTCTCGTAACCGGGCCGGACCGATTCGGGGTGCGCGTGCAGAAGAATGGAGGTCTCGATTTCCCCCGCGTGCATGTCGGAGAGCAGCGAGGTGGCCACCCGCGCCCGCTGCCGCGCCGCCTCCCAGTCCTCCGCGGCCGGGAACAGCGCCATCCGCTCGCCGCGCGCGGAGGATTCCTGGACGACGTTGCCCAGTACGTAGTTGCCGCCGTGCCCGTTGACCACGACCAGGGCCTCGACACCGGAGCGGCGCAGCGAGGAGGCTATGTCCCCGACCACCGCGTGGAGGGTGACCGAGGAGATGCTGACGGTTCCCGGCCAGTCCGCGTGCTCGTGCGAGCAGCCGATGGTCACCGGCGGGAGCAGGTGCACCGGGTACGCGGCGGCGATCTCCCGGGCGACGGCGCAGGCGACGAGCGTGTCGGTCGCCAGCGGCAGGTACGGGCCGTGCTGCTCGAAGCTGCCCACCGGCAACACCGCCACCTGCCGGGGCAGTTCGGCGCCCCGCCTGCGCACGTCCTCCGAGGTGTCCGCCGGCACAAGTGAAGCATCCATTCCCGCACGGCCTTTCGTGTCTGTTGGGCAACCTGTTGAGAGATCTGCTGAGAGATCCGCTGAGAGATCTGTTGAGGAACGCGAGAATCATGACAGAAAAAATTGGTGTACTCGGCAAGAAGGCATCGCAGCGCACGGACGTGGAACGCGTCGTGGTGACGCCACTGCCCACCGTGTACGGGGAATTCCGGGCTTTCGGCTATTTCGACCACGAGCGCGGCGACGAGCAAGTGGCGCTCGTGTACGGCGACCTGGGCGCCGAGGGTGTGCTCACCCGGCTGCACTCGGAATGCCTCACGGGCGACGCCTTCGGCTCCCAGCACTGCGAGTGCGGTGACCAACTGGCCTCCGCGCTGCGCTCGGTGGTGGCCGCGGGCAGCGGGGTCGTCGTCTACCTGCGCGGCCACGAGGGACGCGGCATCGGGCTGCTCGCCAAGCTCCGCGCGATGGCGTTGCAGGCGGAGGGCCTGGACACGGTGGAGGCGAACCTCGCCCTGGGCCTGCCCGTGGACGCCCGGGACTACGGCGTCGCCGCCCGCATCCTGGGCGACCTCGGGGTGCGGTCGGTGCGCCTGATGTCCAACAACCCCCGCAAGCGCGAGGCGTTGGTGCGGCACGGCATCCAGGTCGCCGAAGAGGTGCCGCTGCTGATCCCGCCGTGCGAGAGCAACATCACCTATCTGCGGACGAAGCGGGAGCGCCTCGACCACCACCTGCCCCACCTGGACGCGCTGGCCCACCTGACGTCCTGAGCCCGGTGGCCGGGTCAGTCCGTGAGGGCCTCGTGCACGAGCCGCTTCAGGTCGGGATACACGGTGTGCGAGGACCGGGGCCGCACCTGGGTCATGAACTGCACCGTCAGGTCACGGCCCGGGTCGACCCAGAAGGTGGTCGTGGCCACCCCGCTCCAGCCGTAGGTGCCCTGGCCGGAGGGCGACTGCGTGCGGCTCGGGTCGGTCACCACGGAGACGCCGAGACCGAAGCCGACGCCGTCGTTGCCGGGCCGGTCGTGCGCGGGACGGCTGCCGAGGGCGCGCAGGTCGGCGCCGCCGGGGAGGTGGTTGCGGGTCATCAGGTCCACCGTCTCGGGGGCGAGCACCCGGACGCCGTCGAGTGCGCCGCGGCGCCGCAGCATCTCGGCGAAGCGGTGCACGTCGTACGCGGAGGAGACCAGGCCGCCGCTGCCCGACAGGAGCCGCGGCCGGCCCCGCAGCGGGAGGCCGGGCACCGGCTCGATGGAGCCGTCGTCCGTCTCGCCGTACAGTTCGGCCAGCCGCTCCGCCTGCTCGTCGGTGACGTGGAAGCCGGTGTCCGTCATGCCGAGCGGGCCGAAGATCCGGGCGGCGAAGAATGCGTCGAGTGGCTGTCCGGACACCACCTCGACCAGCCGCCCCAGGACGTTGCTGGCCACCGAGTAGTTCCACTCGGTGCCCGGCTCGAACTGGAGCGGCAGGCTCGCGTACAGGTCGACGGTCTCGGCCAGGTCGGCGCCCGGCCGCACCGACGACTCCAGACCGGCCGCCCGGTACAGGCCGTCCACGGCGTGGGAGTGGTAGAAGCCGAAGGTCAGCCCTGCCGTGTGGGTCATCAGGTGCCGGACGAGGACCGGACCGCCGGCGGGCCGGGTGACGGTGTCGGCACCGGACCCCCGGACGTACACCCGCGGTTCGGCGAAGGCCGGCAGGTACCGGGCCACCGGGTCGTCCAGGGACAGCCGGCCCTCCTCCACCAGTGTCAGCACGGCGACGGACGTGACCGGCTTGGTCATGGAGTAGATCCGCCACAGGGTGCCGGCCGTCACCGGCAGACCGGCCGCGAGGTCCCGCATACCGTGCACCGTCAGATGCGCGACGCGTCCGCCGCGGGCGACGGCCACCAGGAAGCCGGGCAGCCGTCCCTCGTCCACCTGCCGCGCGAAGTGCAGGTCGAGCCGGTCAAGCGCCTCGGCGTCCAGCCCGGCCGCGCCCGCGTCGGTCTCCTGCCGCAGGGGTGGTATCGCCATCGTTCTCCTCGGTCGTTCGTCGAAGACCCGTCCGGCATACCCCGCGTACCCCCCTTCGGAACTCGGGATCCCCACTCATGATCCACCGGCCACGGCGGTCAGGCCGTGACCCTCTCCGGTTCGGCCGCCTCGCGGCCCGCCCGCTCGCCGAGACGCTCCGTCGGCACCTTGTGGGTCTCGCGGGCCGTGAGCGCGGCGATCACCGGCGGGACGCACAGCGCGGCCGTGAACAGCGCCACCGCGAACCAGTCGTCGCCGTCCGGACCGGCGATCTGCGCCGCGAAGGTCACCGCGAACCCGGCCACCGCGAAGCCGATCTGGGTGCCGATCGCCACGCCCGACAGGCGGACCCGGGTGGAGAACATCTCGCCGTAGAAGGCCGGCCACACGCCGTTCGCGGCGCTGTAGACCACGCCGAAGGCGATGATGCCCAGCAGGAACGTCAGCGGGTAGGAGCCGGTGGAGATCGCCCACAGGTACAGGAACATCGCCACCGCGCTGCCGACCGCGCCGATCAGGTACACCGGACGCCGTCCGATCCGGTCGGACAGCGTCGCCCACAGCGGGATCGCGCCGAGCGCCACGACGTTGGCCAGGGCGCCCACCCACAGCATCGCGGTACGGGACATGCCGACCGAGTCGCTCGTGGCGTACGCCAGCGCCCAGACCGTGAAGATGGTACTGACCGAGGCGATGAGCGCGCCCGCGACCACCCGCAGGACGTCCACCCAGTGGTCCCGGGCCAGCACCGCGAGCGGCATCTTCACGACGCCCTCCGTGGCCGCCTGCTGCTCGAAGGCCGGGGTCTCGTCGAGCTTGCGGCGGATGACGTAGCCGACGACCGCGACCACCACGCTCAGCCAGAAGGGCACCCGCCAGCCCCAGGACAGCAGGTGTTCCTCGGGGAGCGCGGCGACGGGCAGGAAGACCAGGGTGGCGAGGAGCTGCCCGCCCTGGGTGCCGCTGAGGGTGAAGCTGGTGAAGAAGCCGCGTTTGTGCCCCGGCGCGTGCTCCAGGGTCATCGAGTTGGCGCTGGCCTGCTCGCCCGCCGCCGATATGCCCTGCATGATCCGGCACAGCACCAGCAGGACCGGGGCGAGGGTGCCGACCTGGTCGCGCGTGGGCAGACAGCCGATGAGGAACGTCGAGACGCCCATCAGGATCAGCGTGAAGACCATGATCTTCTTGCGGCCCATGCGGTCGCCGATGTGGCCCAGGAAGAGCGCGCCGACCGGGCGGGCGGCGTACGCGACGCCGAAGGTGGCCAGCGACAGCAGGGTCGCGGTGGCCGGGTCGGACTCGTCGAAGAAGACCTCGGGGAAGATCAGCGCGGCGGCGCTTCCGTAGATGAAGAAGTCGTAGTACTCCAGCGCGCTGCCGATCCAGGCGGCGGTGGCGGCCTTCTTCGGCTGGCCGGGCGGGGCGGCGCCCTGGGACGCGGGGGCGGGGACGGACACGGCTTGCTCCTTCGGGGGACTCCACCGTAGGCGGAGTGAGCGGAGGGGAGGACGGCGCAGGGGTGCCGTCGGCCGCTCGGCTAATTAACCCACTGGGTAGTTAGTCGCGGTTGGGAAGGGATGTTGCGCGCAGGTTTCCCACGTGTCAAGGGGTCCGGTCGCTCCGGGGCGCCCGCGTTCAGTCCGCCGCGCGCTCCGCGGTCAGATAGGCGATCACCATGTCGCCCAGCATCGCCCGGTAGTGCTCGCGCTGGTCCGGCGCGACCAGGTCGCGCCCGAACAGGGCGCCGAAGGTGTGCCGGTTGGCGACCCGGAAGAAGCAGAAGGAGCTGATCATCGCGTGCAGGTCGACGGCGTCGACGTCGGCCGTGAAGAGGCCGGACCGCTGCCCCTCGTCCAGGATCCGGCGGATCACGTCGAGCGCCGGGGAGCCGATGCTGGCCAGCATCTCCGAGGACGCGATGTGCTCGGCGTCGTGGATGTTCTCGATGCTGACCAGGCGGATGAAGTCCGGGTGCAGCTCATGGTGGTCGAAGGTCACTTCGGCGAGGCGCCGGATGGCCGCCACCGGGTCCAGGTGGTCGACGTCGAGCTGCTGCTCGGCCTCCCGGATCACGCCGTACGCCCGCTCCAGCACGGCCGTGAACAGCTGCTCCTTGCCGCCGAAGTAGTAGTAGATCATCCGCTTGGTGGTGCGGGTGCGGGCGGCGATCTCGTCGACCCGGGCCCCGTCGTAGCCGGCCCGGGCGAACTCGCGCGTCGCCACGTCGAGGATCTCGGCCCGGGTGCGGGCGGCGTCGCGGGTGCGCGTGCCGGTTCGTGCCGGTTCGTCGACGCTGGTCATCGGATTCCTTCGGCTGCGGGCGGCTGGGGCGGTACTTCGTGCTGGGGCGTGCCGGTGATTGTAGAAGCCTCCGACTTCCCTCACGCCCCGCCCTCCTGCTATGACTAACGTACTGGTTCGTACATTGCTCGCTCGGGCAGCAGCCCGGGCCGCTCAGGAGGTCGTCCCCGGTGGCCAAGGACTCGTTTCTCGTCGGACTGATCGGTTCCGGCATCGGCCCGTCGCTCAGTCCGGCACTGCACGAGCGGGAGGCCGGCCGGCAGGGGCTGCGCTACCTGTACCGGCTGATCGACATCGACCGCCTCGGTGTCCCGCCCGAGGCGGTGGGCGACCTGGTGCGCGCGGCCCGGGACCTGGGCTTCGACGGGCTGAACATCACCCACCCGTGCAAGCAGCTCGTCATCGAGCACCTGGACGCGCTCGCCCCGCAGGCCGAGGCGCTCGGCGCGGTGAACACCGTCGTCTTCGACGACGCCGGCCGCGCGACCGGCCACAACACCGACGTCACCGGTTTCGCCGCGTCCTTCGCCCGCGGGCTGTCCGACGCGCCGCTGGAGCGGATCGTGCAGCTCGGCGCCGGCGGGGCGGGCGCGGCCGTCGCCCACGCCACCCTCACCCTGGGCGCCGGACGCGTGACCGTCGTCGACGCGCTGCCCGAGCGGGCCGCCGCCCTCGCCGCCCAGCTGAACGGGCACTTCGGCGACGGGCGCGCCGCCTGCGCCGGCCCCGACGCGCTGCCCGGCCTGCTGACCGGCGCCGACGGCATCGTGCACGCGACCCCCACCGGCATGGCCGCCCACCCCGGGCTGCCGCTGCCCGCCGGACTGCTGCACCCCGGGCTGTGGGTCGCCGAGGTCGTCTACCGCCCGCTGGAGACCGAGCTGCTGCGCACCGCCCGCGCGCTGGGGTGCGCCACCCTCGACGGCGGCGGCATGGCCGTCTTCCAGGCCGTGGACGCGTTCCGGCTGTTCACCGGGCGGGAACCCGACGCCGTGCGGATGCTCGCCGACATCACCGGCCTGGCCGGCGCCGTGGCCGCCCCCAAGTAGGTCCCGAGTAGGAAGAGGTACCGACGTGCGGACGTCCATCGCCACCGTCTCCCTCAGCGGATCCCTCACCGAGAAGCTCACGGCCGCCTCCCGGGCCGGCTTCGACGGCGTGGAGATCTTCGAGAACGACCTGCTGGCCAGCCCGCTGACCCCCGAGGAGATCCGCGCCCGCTGCGCCGACCTCGGTCTGACCATCGACCTCTACCAGCCCATGCGGGACGTCGAGGCGCTGCCCGAGGAGGAGTTCGCCCGCGCGCTGCGCCGCGCCCGGCACAAGTTCGAGCTGATGAACAGGCTCGGCACGGACACCGTCCTGGTCTGCTCCAGCGTCTCCCCGCACGCCGTGGACGACGACGACCTCGCCGCCGGACAGCTCAGCCGCCTGGCCGACCTGGCCGGGGAGCACGGGGTGCGCGTCGCCTACGAGGCGCTCGCCTGGGGCCGCCACATCAGCACCTGGGACCACGCCTGGCACGTCGTCCGGCGCGCGGACCACCCCGCGCTCGGCACCTGCCTGGACAGCTTCCACATCCTCTCCCGCGCGCGTGACCCCAAGGACCTCGAAGGAATCGAGGACATCCCCGGCGACAAGATCTTCTTCCTCCAGCTCGCCGACGCCCCGCTGCTCGCGATGGACGTCCTCCAGTGGAGCCGCCACTACCGCTGCTTCCCCGGCCAGGGCGGCTTCGACGTCGCCGGACTGCTGCGCCACGTGCTGCGCGCCGGCTACACCGGCCCCCTGTCGCTGGAGGTCTTCAACGACGTCTTCCGGCAGTCCGAGGCCGGGCCCACCGCCGTGGACGCCCGGCGCTCCCTGCTCACCCTCCAGGAGAGCGTCGGGCTCGCGGCCCCGCCCGCGCCCGCCGCACCCACCGGGGTCGCCTTCGCCGAGCTGGTCACGCCCGACGCCGCGCCCGTCTCGGCGGTGCTCGGCGCGCTGGGCTTCGCCCGCACCGCGCGGCACCGGGGCAAACCCGTCGACCTCTGGCAGCGCGGCGAGGCCCGGGTCCTGGTCAACACTGGTCCTGCCGAACGCCGCGACGGCACCCGGCTGGCCGCCGTCGGCCTGGAGTCGCCGGATCCGCGGGGCGCGGCCCGACGCGCCGAGGCACTGCTCGCCCCCGTGCTGCCGCGCCGTCGCGCGCCGGGCGATACACCGCTGGAGGCGGTGGCCGCCCCCGACGGCACGGAGCTGTTCTTCTGCGCCACCGGGCGTCCCGGACTGCCCGACTGGCGCACGGACTTCGAGGACACCGGGGCCGTGGCCGTGGCCGGCGCCGCCTGGCGGGTCGACCACCTCTCCCTCACCCAGCCCTGGCACCAGTTCGACGAGGCGGCGCTCTTCCACCACGGTGTCCTCGGACTGCGCCCGCAGGAGAGCGTGGACGTCGCCGACCCCTACGGGCTGCTGCGCAGCCGCGCCGTCAGCACGGACGACGGCGCCGTCCGGATCGTCCTGACGGTCGGCGCGGCACCCGTCGACGACACCGCGCACGCCCAGCACATCGCCCTGGCCACCGGCGACGTGGTCGCCGCCGCCCGCGCCTTCCGCGCCGCCGGCGGCACGCTGCTGCCGATCCCCGCCAACTACTACGACGATCTCGCGGCCCGCTTCGAGTTCGCCGACGGCGAGCTGGAGACGTACCGGGAGCTGGGCATCCTCTACGACCGCGACGCGTACGGGGAGTTCCGGCACTGCTACACCCGCACCGTCGGCCGGGTCTTCTTCGAACTCGTCCAGCGCGACGGCGGCCACCGCGGCTACGGCGCGGCCAACGCGCCGGTGCGGCTGGCCGCCCAGCACGCGGCGCGGGGGCTCACTGGCGGCTGACGGTGCGGGTCAGGCCGGTGATCACCGTCGTGGCCAGGATCCAGCCCGTGATGATCAGGACGTAGGACAGGGTCTGGTACCAGCTCTCGGGCGAGAAGGCGTTCTCCTGGCCGAAGGAGATCACCGGGAGCAGCAGGTCGAGCGTGTAGAAGACCGGGTTGAAGTCGGGGGCCTCCTGCGGCTTCAGCGGCGGCGGGTGGTGCAGCCCGTACGCGAGGGAGCCGACCGCCAGCAGCGACAGCAGCCAGCCGCCCGCGCGCAGCGGCCGGAAGCCGTAGCCGACCGTGAGGTCCTGGAGGTGTCCCCACAGACGGCCGTACCAGGGCAGGGTGCGGCGGCGTCGTCGCTGCTTGGCGAGCTGCACCAGCCGGGCCGCGTCGTCGTCGCCGATCCGGCGGTACGCGGCGGTCAACTGCTCGTAGGTGAAAGGGAGGTAGCTGTCGCCCATCTCCAGCATCGGCAGCCGCCGCTCGGCGGGCTCGTGGGGGATGAGCGACGTGTAGGTGAGGTCGTTGAGCTGGACCCAGTCCGCCACCACGTCCGGCTGGACGAACAGCACGTCCACCTGGGCGCGGCGCAGGTTGAGCGTGCCCCGCACCACCGGGCCCTCGCGCAGCCAGAGTTCACCGATCACGCAACTGCTGGCGCGCAGCGCCGTACCCCCGGGGTTGGCCAGCCGGGCGTGCGACAGGTCGAGGCGGCCGGGTATCCGCGCGCCGCGCAGCTCCAGCCGGCCGCGGACGTCCGCGTGCCGCATCAGCACGTCGGCCTCGGCCGTGAGCGTCTCGGCCTGGAGGGCGGTGCCGTCCGGCCGGTCGAGCACCGCGTCCGTGAGGTTGACCGTCCCGGTCACCCGGGCCCCGGTGAGGCGCACCTCGCCCCGCGCGTGCAGGCCCGGCGCCCACAGGTCGGCCGCGAGCACCGCCTGGTTCAGCTGGAGTACCGGGCCGTCGGCGTCCGGGGCGTGGATCCGGGTGCTCTCCAGGTACAGGCTGCCGGTGATCTCCGCCCCGCCGAGCCGCACCATCCCGTCGAACCGGGTGCGGGTCAGCCGCAGTACGCCGTCCACCCGAGCGGCGTGCCCGATCAGGCCGGGCAGCACGGACTCGCTCAGGTTCAGCTCGCGCAGCCGCGCCGCGTAGAGCCGGGGCGCCTCGTCGAAGTGGCAGTGCCGTAACCGCACGGGGTGGTCGACCTCGGCGTACTGCAACTTCAGACGCCCGGTGACGCGGGCGCCGGCCAGGCTCAGCGCGGGCACCTCGCCGTCCTCCCGGGGGCCGTCGAGCAGCAGGGCGCGCAGCACCGCCGCCCGCACGGTCCGTTCCGGCCCCCAGGAGGCGCCGTCGGCGGGGTCCTCGTCGTCCGCGGCGCGGAAGTCCACCTTCGTGCCCGTGGCGAACGCCCGCCAGACGCGCGCCTCGGCCGGTGTCAGGTCGTTGATCTCCATCGCGGGGACTCTGACCCGAACCGGCCGGTCGCGTCAACGTGTTGCCGGCGCGGTGCGCTACTTCTTCGTCGCCTCCACGGCGTGGCCGCCGAACTGGTTGCGCAGCGCGGCGATCATCTTCATCTGCGGGGAGTCGTCCTGCCGGGACGCGAACCGCGCGAAGAGGGAGGCCGTGATCGCCGGCAGCGGCACCGCGTTGTCGATGGCGGCCTCGACGGTCCAGCGGCCCTCTCCGGAGTCCTCCGCGTACCCGCGCAGCTTCTCCAGGTGGTGGTCCTCGTCGAGGGCGTTGACGGCCAGGTCGAGGAGCCAGGAGCGGATCACTGTGCCGTCCTGCCAGGACCGGAAGACCTCGCGGACGTTGTCCACGGAGTCGACCTTCTCCAGCAGTTCCCAGCCCTCGGCGTAGGCCTGCATCATGGCGTACTCGATGCCGTTGTGGACCATCTTGGAGAAGTGCCCGGCACCGACCTTGCCGGCGTGCACGAATCCGTACGGGCCGTCCGGCTTGAGCGCGTCGAAGATCGGCTTGAGGTCGTCGACGTGCTCCTTCTCGCCGCCGACCATCAGGGCGTAGCCGTTCTGGAGGCCCCACACCCCGCCCGAGACGCCGGCGTCGACGAAGTTGACGCCGTGCTTGGCCAGCTCCTCGGCGTGCTTCTCGTCGTCCGTCCAGCGGGAGTTGCCGCCGTCGATGACGGTGTCGCCGTGCCGGAGCAGCGTGCCCAGCTGGTCGATGACGTGCTGGGTGGCGGCGCCCGCCGGGACCATCACCCAGACGGCGCGCGGCCGGTCCAGCTGCTCGACCATGTCGACCAGGCTGTTCACGTCGGCCCGATCGGGATTGGTGTCGTATCCGACGACGGTGTGGCCGGCGTTGCGCAGACGCTCGCGCATGTTGCCGCCCATCTTGCCGAGACCCACAAGACCGATCTGCATGTCAGTGCACTTCCTTCAGTTCGCGGTAGGCGGCCACCAGCGCGGCCGTGGACGGATCGAGGCCGGGTACGTCCGCCCCCTCGGTCAGGGCGGGTTCGACGCGCTTGGCGAGCACCTTGCCGAGTTCGACGCCCCACTGGTCGAAGGAGTCGATGTTCCAGATGGCGCCCTGCACGAACACCTTGTGCTCGTAGAGCGCGATCAGCTGGCCGAGGACGGACGGGGTCAGCTCGGTGGCCAGGACGGTGGTGGTGGGGTGGTTGCCGCGGAACGTCTTGTGCGGGACCAGCTCCTCCGGTACTCCCTCGGCGCGCACCTCGTCCGGGGTCTTGCCGAAGGCGAGGGCCTGGGTCTGGGCGAAGAAGTTGGCCATCAGCAGGTCGTGCTGGGCCTTCAGCTGCTCGCTCAGCTCGCCGACCGGCCGGGCGAAGCCGATGAAGTCCGCCGGGATGAGCTTGGTGCCCTGGTGGATCAGCTGGTAGTAGGCGTGCTGGCCGTTGGTGCCGGGCGTGCCCCAGACCACCGGCCCGGTCTGCCACTCCACCTCGCGGCCCTCGCGGTCGACGGACTTGCCGTTGGACTCCATGTCGAGCTGCTGGAGGTAGGCGGTGAACTTCGACAGGTAGTGCGAGTACGGCAGCACCGCGTGCGACTGCGCGTCGAGGAAGTTGCCGTACCAGACGCCCAGCAGGCCTAGGAGCAGCGGCGCGTTGGCCGGGGCCTCGGCGTTGCGGAAGTGGTCGTCGACGATGCGGAAGCCGTCGAGCATCTCCCGGAAGCGGTCCGGCCCGATGGCGATCATCAGGGACAGGCCGATCGCCGAGTCGTACGAGTACCGGCCGCCGACCCAGTCCCAGAACTCGAACATGTTGGCCGTGTCGATCCCGAAGCCGGAGACCTTCTCCGCGTTCGTCGACAGCGCCACGAAGTGCTTCGCCACCGCCTTGTCGTCACCGTCGAACGCGTCAAGCAGCCAGGAACGCGCCGAGGTCGCGTTCGTGATCGTCTCGATCGTGGTGAACGTCTTGGACGCCACGATGAACAGCGTCTCGGCCGGGTCCAGGTCCCGCACCGCCTCGTGCAGGTCCGCGCCGTCCACGTTGGACACGAACCGGAAGGTCAGCGAGCGGTCGGTGAAGGCCCGCAGCGCCTCGTACGCCATCGCCGGACCGAGGTCGGAGCCGCCGATGCCGATGTTGACGACGTTGCGGATGCGCCGCCCGCTGTGACCGGTCCACTCACCGGAACGCACCCTGTCGGAGAAGGCGGCCATCTTGTCGAGGACGGCGTGCACCTTCGGCACGACGTTCTCACCGTCGACCTCGACGACCGCGTCCCGCGGGGCGCGCAGCGCGGTGTGCAGGACCGCCCGGTCCTCGGTGATGTTGATCCGCTCGCCGCGGAACATGGCGTCCCGCAGCCCGAACACGCCGGTGGCGGCGGCGAGGTCCTGGAGCAGCGCCAGGGTCTCGTCGGTGACGAGGTGCTTCGAGTAGTCGATGCGCAGGTCGCCGACGCGCACGACGTACCGCTCCGCGCGCCCCGGGTCGGCGGCGAAGAGCTCGCGCAGGTCCGGTCGCGCCATGGCGTCCGTGCGGTGGTCCGCGAGCGCGGTCCACTCGGGGCGCCGGTTGAGCTTCGGGGAGTCAGACATGGACAGGGGTCTCCTTGCCGGCCTCGCCGCGCAGGGCGATGGCGTACATCTCGTCCGCGTCGAGGCGCCGTAGCTCCTCGGCGATGAGTTCGGAGGTGGGGCGCACCTTCAGCGCGAGGGAGCGCGGGGGCTGACCGGGGAGGGTCATCGTGGCGAGCGGGCCCTCCGGCCGGTCGATGACGATCTCGCCGTTCGCGGTGCCGAGCCGGACGGCCGTGACCACCGGGCCGTCGGTGACCACGCGGTCGACGGTGACGCCGAGGCGCGCCTCCAGCCAGCGGGCCAGCAGCTCGGCCGCCGGGTTGTCCGCCTCGGCCTCGACGACCGCGGAGGTCACCGGCACGCGGGCCTGGTCCAGCGCCGCGGCCAGCATGGACCGCCACAGGGTCAGCCGGGTCCAGGCGAGGTCGGTGTCGCCGGGCGCGTAGCAGCGGACCCGGCGGGCGAGGACCTCCATCGGCCGCTCGACCGCGTACAGGTCGGTGATCCTGCGCTGCGCCAGCGCGCCCAGCGGGTCGCCCGCGGGGTCGTCCGGGGCGTCCACCGGCCACCACACGACGACCGGGGCGTCCGGCAGCAGCAGCGGCAGCACGACCGAGTCGGCGTGCTCGGACACCTCCCCGTACATGCGCAGCACGACGGTCTCACCGGTGCCGGCCTCGGAGCCGACCCGGACCTCGGCGTCCAGGTGCGAACGGGTGCGGTCGCGCAGGTTGCGGGGGTGGCGCTTGATGACGACCAGGGTGCGCGAGGGGTGCTCGTGCGAGGCCTCCTCGGCGGCCTTGATCGCGTCGTAGGCGTTCTCCTCGTCGGTGACGATGACCAGCGTGAGCACCATGCCCACGGCCGGGGTGCCGATGGCCCGGCGGCCCTGCACCAGCGCCTTGTTGACCTTGCTTGCCGTGGTGTCGGTCAGGTCGATCCTCATGGCCTGCGCCAGCTCCGTCCGTCTCGTGCGAGCATCTCGTCGGCTTCCCGCGGTCCCCAGCCGCCCGAGTCGTACTGTGCGGGCCTGCCGTGGGTGTCCCAGTACTCCTCGATCGGGTCGAGGATCCGCCAGGACTCTTCCACTTCCTGGTGGCGCGGGAACAGGTTGGCGTCGCCCAGAAGGACGTCCAGGATCAGCCGTTCGTACGCCTCCGGGCTGGACTCCGTGAACGACTCGCCGTAGGCGAAGTCCATGGAGACGTCCCGGATCTCCATCGACGTGCCCGGCACCTTGGAGCCGAAGCGCACCGTCATGCCCTCGTCCGGCTGGACGCGGATGACGATCGCGTTCTCGCCCAGCTCCTCCGTCGCGGTGGAGTCGAAGGGGGAGTGCGGGGCCCGCTGGAAGACGACCGCGATCTCCGTGACCCGTCGGCCCAGGCGCTTGCCGGTGCGCAGGTAGAACGGGACGCCCGCCCAGCGGCGGTTGTCGACGCCCAGCTTGATCGCCGCGTAGGTGTCGGTGGTGGAGGCCGGGTCGATGCCGTCCTCCTCCAGGTAGCCCGGCACCTGTGCGCCGCCCTGCCAGCCGCCCGCGTACTGGCCGCGCACGGTGTGGTCGCCGAGGTCGTCGGGCAGCCGCACCGCCCTGAGCACCTTCAGCTTCTCGGTGAGCAGGGACGCCGCGTCGAAGGAGGCGGGTTCCTCCATCGCGGTGAGCGCCATCAGCTGGAGGAGGTGGTTCTGGATGACATCGCGGGCGGCGCCGATGCCGTCGTAGTAGCCGGCCCGGCCGCCGATGCCGATGTCCTCGGCCATCGTGATCTGCACGTGGTCGACGTAGGACCGGTTCCAGATCGGCTCGTACATCTGGTTGGCGAAGCGCAGCGCCAGGATGTTCTGGACGGTCTCCTTGCCCAGGTAGTGGTCGATGCGGAAGACCTGCTCCGGGTCGAAGACCTCGTGCACCAGCGCGTTCAGGTCACGGGCGCTGTCCAGGTCGTGCCCGAACGGCTTCTCGATCACCGCGCGCCGCCAGGAGCCCTCGGGCGCGTCGGCCAGGCCGTGCTTCTTGAGCTGCTGGACCACCTTCGGGAAGAACTTCGGCGGCACCGAGAGGTAGAAGGCGTAGTTGCCGCTGGTGCCGCGGGAGGCGTCCAGCTCGGCCACCGCCTTGCGCAGCTGTTCGAACGCGTCGTCGTCGTCGAAGTCGCCGGGGATGAACCGCATGCCCTCGGAGAGCTGCTGCCAGACCTCCTCGCGGAACGGCGTCCGGGCGTGCTCCTTGACCGCGTCGTGCACGACCTCGGCGAAGTCCTGGTCCTCCCAGTCCCGGCGGGCGAAGCCGACCAGCGAGAAGCCGGGCGGCAGCAGACCGCGGTTGGCCAGGTCGTACACGGCCGGCATCAGCTTGCGGCGCGAGAGGTCGCCGGTGACGCCGAAGATGACCAGTCCGGAGGGGCCGGCGATGCGGGGGAGGCGGCGGTCCTGCGGATCGCGCAGGGGGTTGCTCCAGTCGAGCGGTGTCTCGGGCGTGACGGCCTTCGCGTCGGCCGCTTTCGCCTTCGCCCCCCTGGCGGGGCGGGCCGGCCCGGTCTTCTTCGCGCTCCGCGCCGCCTTGGCCGGCCCGGCCGCCTTCGCCGCCCCGGCAGCCTTGGACTCCTCGGCCTCCTCGGCGTGCAGAGGTCCCGCGGCCTCCCGGGCCGTGCGGGCCTCCTTGGCTTCCTTCGTCGCCTTGGTCTCGTGGACCGTCGTAGCGGGAAGCTCCTCGCTCATTCCCCGTCAACTCCCTTGCTGTCGAGGGACTTCGTCACGGCATCGAGCAGGTCCTGCCAGGCGTTCTCGAACTTGGCCACGCCCTCCTGCTCCAACTGCTCCACCACCTCGTCGTACGAGACACCGAGCCGCTCCACGGCCGCGAGATCCGCCCGGGCCTGGGCGTACCCGCCGGTGACCGTGTCGCCCCGGACGTCGCCGTGATCGGCGGCGGCGTCCAGGGTGGCCTCCGGCATCGTGTTCACGGTGCCGGGAGCGACCAGCTCCTCCACGTACAGGGTGTCCCGGAATGCCGGGTCCTTCACCCCGGTCGACGCCCACAGGGGACGCTGGGCGTTGGCGCGGGCCCCGGCCAGCGCGGTGAAGCGGTCCCCCGCGAAGACGTTCTCGTACGCCTCGTAGGCCAGTCGCGCGTTGGCCAGCGCCGCCTTCCCCCGCAGGGCGAGGGCCTCCTCGGTGCCCAGCAGCGTCAGCCGCTTGTCGATCTCGCTGTCGACGCGGGAGACGAAGAAGGAGGCGACGGAGTGAATGCCCGCCAGGTCGAGGCCGGCCGCCCGCGCCTTCTCCAGACCGGAGAGGTAGGCGTCCATCACCTCGCCGTAGCGCTCCAGGGAGAAGATCAGCGTGACGTTGACGCTGATCCCGGCACCGATGACCTCGGTGATCGCCGGGAGGCCGGCCCTGGTCGCCGGTATCTTGATCATCACGTTGGGGCGGTCGACCAGCCAGGCCAGCTGGCGGGCCTCGGCGATGGTGGCCCGCGTGTCGTGGGCCAGGCGCGGGTCGACCTCGATGGAGACCCGGCCGTCCCGGCCGCCGGTCGCGTCGTAGACCTCGCGCAGTACGTCGGCGGCGGCGCGGACGTCGGCGGTGGTCATCATGCGGACCGCCTCGTCCACGGTGACGCCCCGGGTCGCCAGGTCGGCCAGCTGCTCCTCGTAGCCCTCGCCGGAGCCGATGGCGGCCTGGAAGATCGAGGGGTTGGTGGTCACGCCGACGACGTTCTTCGTCCTGATCAGCTCGGCGAGGTTGCCGGACTCGATCCGCCGCCGCGACAGGTCGTCCAGCCAGACGGAGACGCCCTGGTCGGCCAGGCGCTTGAGTGCTCCCGCGGGCGCGGTTGCTTCGGTCACAATGATCATCTTCTCTTTCTGCGGTCGGACCGGTGGATCCGGTCGGCTCAGCCGCGGGCGGCGGCCAGGGATTCCCTGGCGGCGGCGGCCACGTGGTCGGCGGTGAAGCCGAACTCGGCGAACAGGGTCTTGGCGTCGGCGGAGGCGCCGAAGTGCTCCAGGGAGACGATGCGGCCCGCGTCCCCCACGTACCGGTGCCAGGTCAGGCCGATCCCGGCCTCCACGGCCACCCGGGCCCGCACGGACGGCGGCAGCACGCCCTCGCGGTACGCGCGCGGCTGCTCCTCGAACCACTCGACGGACGGCATGGACACCACCCGGGTGGGCGTGCCCTCCGCCTCCAGCGCCTCCCGCGCGGCCACGGCGAGCTGGACCTCGGATCCGGTGGCGATCAGGACGACGTCCGGGGTGCCGGTGGACGCCTCGGCGAGGACGTAGCCGCCGCGCGCCGCGTCCGGGTTGGGCGCGTACACCGGCACGCCCTGGCGGGTCAGGGCGAGGCCGTGCGGGGCCGGGTGGGTGGCGTGCCGCCGGAGGATCTCGGCCCAGGCGGTCGCGGTCTCGTTGGCGTCGGCCGGGCGGACGACGTTCAGGCCGGGGATGGCGCGCAGCGCGGCGAGGTGTTCGACCGGCTGGTGGGTGGGGCCGTCCTCGCCCAGGCCGACGGAGTCGTGCGTCCACACGTACGTCACCGGCAGCTGCATCAGCGCGGACATGCGCACCGCGTTGCGCATGTAGTCGGAGAAGACCAGGAAGGTGCCGCCGTAGACGCGGGTGTTGCCGTGCAGCGCGATGCCGTTCATCTCCGCGGCCATCGAGAACTCGCGGATGCCGAAGTGGATCGTGCGGCCGTACGGGTCGGCCTCCGGGAGGGGGTTGCCCTCGGGGAGGAAGGACGACGTCTTGTCGATCGTCGTGTTGTTCGACCCGGCCAGGTCGGCGGAGCCGCCCCACAGCTCGGGCAGGACCGGGCCGAGCGCCTGGAGGACCTTGCCGGACGCGGCGCGGGTGGCGACGGACTTGCCGGTCTCGAAGACCGGCAGGGTGTCCTCCCAACCGTCGGGCAGCCGGCCGGCGACCACGCGGTCGAAGAGTTCGGCACGTTCCGGCTGCTCGCCGCGCCACGCGGCGATCCGCTTGTCCCAGGCGGCGTGGGCCTCGGCGCCCCGGTCCAGGGCCTCGCGGGTGTGGGCCAGGACCTCGTCCGCGACCTCGAAGGACCGCTCCGGGTCGAAGCCGAGGACGCGCTTGGTGGCGGCGACCTCGTCCGCGCCGAGGGCGGAGCCGTGGGAGGCCTCGGTGTTCCGGGCGTTCGGGGCGGGCCAGGCGATGATCGTGCGCAGGGCGATGATGGACGGGCGCCCGGTCTCGGCCCGCGCCGCGGTGAGCGCCTCGTACAGCGCGCGCACGTCGACGTCGCCGTTCTCGGCGGGCTCGACGCGGTGCACGTGCCAGCCGTAGGCCTCGTACCGCTTCAGCACGTCCTCGGAGAACGCGGTCGCCGTGTCGCCCTCGATGGAGATGTGGTTGTCGTCGTAGAGGAGGACGAGGTTGCCGAGCCGCTGGTGCCCGGCGAGCGAGGACGCCTCGGCGGAGACGCCCTCCTGGAGGTCGCCGTCGGAGACGATCGCCCAGACGGTGTGGTCGAAGGGGGACTCGCCCGCGGGCGCCCCCGGGTCGAAGAGGCCGCGCTCGTAGCGGGCGGCCATCGCCATGCCGACCGCGTTGGCCACGCCCTGGCCGAGCGGTCCGGTCGTCGTCTCCACGCCCGCGGTGTGCCCGTACTCGGGGTGGCCGGGCGTCTTGGAGCCGTGCGTGCGGAAGGCCCTGAGGTCGTCCAGCTCCACCTCGTACCCGGCGAGGTAGAGCTGGGTGTAGAGGGTCAGCGACGTGTGGCCGGGGGAGAGGACGAAGCGGTCACGGCCGGTCCACTCCGGATCGGCGGGGTCATGCCGCATCACCTTCTGAAAGATCGTGTACGCCGCCGGGGCCAGGGCCATCGCCGTGCCCGGGTGTCCGTTCCCGACCTTCTGCACCGCATCGGCCGCCAGGACGCGGGCGGTGTCGACGGCACGCCGGTCGAGTTCGGTCCATGCGAAGCGGTCCGCGCTGTCCACTGTCTGCGTGCTCATCTTCAAGAAATCCTCGATCGGAGCGAGAGAACTGGCCTTACGCGTTCAAACTTAAAAGTCTGACTTTTGAGAGGGAAGGTCGTCCTGTGCCAGCCTGTGGTGAAACTGGGACATGCCCCGGCCCCGGGGCGCACGGGCGGGACGGCACGAGAAGGACATGGCGGACGAAAACAGCCAAGACGGCGGCGACGGCAGCGGCGGCGACGGGATCAGAACGTTTCCCTTCCCGGTCGATCTCAGCCTCCTCGGCGTCGGTATGCAGATCGGTCCCATGGGCGCGGGCCGCACCTGGCACGCGCACGCCCCGCTGCACCGCGTCCACCGCATCGACTTCCACGTCGTCATGCTCTTCACCGGCGGCCCGGTCCGGCACATGATCGACTTCACCGAGTACGAGGCCACCGCCGGCGATCTGCTGTGGATCCGGCCCGGACAGGTCCACCGCTTCTCGCCGGACAGCGAGTACCGCGGAACCGTGCTCACCATGCAGCCCGGTTTCCTGCCGCGCGCCACCGTCGAGGCCACCGGCCTCTACCGCTACGACCTGCCCCCGCTGCTCCGCCCCGACGAGGCGCGGCTGGCCGGTCTGACCGCCGCCCTCGGCCAACTGCGGCGCGAGTACGAGGACGCGACGACCCTGCCGCTCAGCCTGCACACCGCGGTGCTGCGCCACACGCTCTCCGCGTTCCTGCTCCGCCTGGCCCATCTGGCCGTCAGCTCCGCCCAGGCGGCCCGCGAGGGGCGGTCGGACCCGCCGTGGGACACGACCTTCACCCTGTTCCGCGAGGCGGTCGAGCGGGGCTTCGCCACCAATCACAGCGTCAGCGCCTACGCCGACGCGCTCGGTTACTCCCGCCGCACCCTGGTCCGCGCGGTGCGCGCCGCCACCGGCGAGACGCCCAAGGGGTTCATCGACAAGCGGGTGGTCCTGGAGGCCAGGCGGCTCCTCGCCCACACCGAGATGCCGATCGGCCGGGTCGGCGCGGCGGTCGGCTTCCCGGACGCGGCGAACTTCTCCAAGTTCTTCCAGCAGCACACCGACCAGACGCCGGCGGCCTTCCGCGCCGAGCTGCGCTGAGCGGCCGGTCGGCCGTCGGGCGCACGACGAAGGGGCCCCACGGTGTGTGGAGCCCCTTCGCCCTCCTGCGGGGGGCTCGGGTCCGGGCCGCTCGCGGCTCAGCGGCCGAAGCTGAACCAGTTCACGTTCACGAAGTCGGCGGGCTGGCCGCTGGTGAACGTCAGATACACGTCGTGGGTGCCCGTCACCGACCCGATGTTCGCCGGAACCGTGCGCCAGGACTGCCAGCCGCCCGTGTTGCCCACGGCGAAGCTGCCGACCGGCGTACTGGTCCTGCTGTCCAGGCGCACCTCCACGAGACCGCTGACACCGGCCGGAGCGCCGCTCGCCACCCGGGCCTTGAACTGCGTGGCCGGTGTCGAACCGAAGTTCACGCCCTTGTACTGGACCCAGTCCCCGTTGGCGAGGGCGCCGAGGTTGCGGCCGCCGCCCGCGTCCGAACTGCCCTCGGTCATGGTGCCGGACTGGGCGTCGTACGACTCGGCCTCGACGGCGCTGTAGGCGTCGCGGCCACCGCCGGACGGCGGGGGTGTGGTGCCGCCCCCGCCGGCCGACAGCACCTGGACGTAGTCCACGAGCATGGAGTGGCCGGGCTGCGTGCCGGCGTCCGGGCCGCCGCCGAAGGCGTCCGGGAAGCCGCCGCCCATCGCCACGTTGAGGATGATGAAGTAGCCGTGGTTGGTGGCGTTCGCCCATGTCGTCGCGTCGACCTGGTTGGCGCGGACGGTGTGGAAGTTGTTGCCGTCGACGTAGAAGCGGATCTCCTCCACGCTCGTCGAGCGGTCCCACTCCACCCGGTAGGTGTGGAAGGCCGCCTGGCAGGTGGCGCCGGGACAGGCGGTGCTGCCGCCGATGCCGCTGGTCTCGTTGCAGGGGCCGCCCGGCGAGGTGCCGCAGTGCATCGTGGACCAGACGGTGTTGAGGCCCTGGGTGTTCTCCAGGATGTCGATCTCGCCGACCGCGGGCCAGTTCCAGTAGTTGCCGCGGTAGGGGCCGCCCAGCATCCAGAACGCGGGCCAGTAGCCCTTGGCCGCGGCCCCGGTGACGTTCGGGACCTGGATACGGGCCTCCACCCGCAGCTTGCCGCCGGCCGGGGGTTCGAAGTCGGCCCGCCTGGTCTCGACGCGGCCCGAGGTCCAGTTGCCGGCGGCGTCGCGGCGCGGGGTGATGCGCAGGTTGCCGCCGCCGTCCAGTGAGACGTTGCTGGTGGACGACGTCATCGTCTCGATCTCGCCGGTGCCCCAGTTGGCGGGGCCGCCGGGATACGAGGTGCCGGTCGCGTACTGCCAGTTGGAGGTGTTCACGCCGGAGCCGGCCGCGCCGTCGAAGTCGTCGGCGAAGACCTGGGTCCACCCGGACGGGGGCGGTGGGACGGTGGCGTTCGCGGACGGGCCCGTCACCGCGGTCGCGGTCGCCGCGAGGGCGAGGGCGCCGACCACGGCCACCAGTGCGCGGCGCAGCGGCCGGCGTCTGGGCGGGTTGCCGGAGGTCTCTCTCATGGGGGGTCGCCTCTCAGATGCGGGAGTGGGAAGCGGTACGCCCCGAGCGCGCCCCCGGGGACGGAAGCGTGAGAGCGCTCTCAGAGTGCGGCCAATGTGCTCTCGGGCGCCGCCGTCGTCAAGAGGTGAAGCCGAGAAAGTCCGTGCCGGGCCCGGGAGTTCAGCTCGTGAACGTCGCGAACCTGGCGAATGCGTGCAACCGCGCGGGGCGTGTCCGGGTCACGAGGGGCGCGCGGGATCCTGCGTGCCACGGCCCCCCGCCGCGGCTTCCGGACGCCACCCCAGCGCCCGGGAGATCCCCCGCGCCGCCACCCGCACCGCCGGGACGAGCGTCGGTACCCGGGCACCGGCGTGCGGTACGACGACCGAGACGGCCGCGGTCACCTTCCCGTCCGGGCCGTACAGGGGAGCGGCCACCGACAGCGCGTCGTCGGTGACCTGACGGTCGCTCACCGCCGCGCCGGTGCGCCGCACCTCCGCCAGCACCCGGCGCAGCAGCCCCGGGTCGGTGATCGTGTACGGCGTGAAGGAGGCGAGCGGTCCCGCCCGGTACGCCTCCTGGAACTCCGGTTCGCCGTGCGCGAGCAGGGCGAGCCCGACCCCGGTGGCGTGCAGCGGCCACCGGGCGCCGACGCGGATGTGCACGCCGACCGACGAACGGCCGGCCAGCCACTCGATGTAGACGACCTCGCCGCCGTCCCGCACCGCCAGCTGCACGTTCTCGTGCGTCGCCTCGTACAGGTCCTCCAGGTACGGCAGCGCGACCTGCCGCAGCGCGAGGCCGCGCGGGGCGAGCGCGGCGACCTCCCACAGCCGCAGGCCCACGTGGTAGACGCCCGACGCGTCCCGCTCCAGCGCGCCCCACCGGGTCAGGGCGCGGACCAGCCGGTGCGCGGTGGTCAGACTCAGCCCGGCCCGGCGGCTGATCTCCGTCAGGGACAGCGCCGGGTGCTCGTGATCGAAGGCGCCGAGCACGGAGAGCAGCCGTTCGGGCGCGGTGGGGGTGGAGCGGGGGAGGGCGGTCATGGCCGGGCGTCCTCCGGAGGGGAGGGGGAGGGGGCGCGGATTCGAGCGTACGAGGCCCGCCGGGGGCGGGACAGACCCAGTGGCGTATCGACCCCGGCGAGGTCCACCCGGCGCCGGCGTACCCGAGGCAGCCCGCCTACGCCGGAGCCCCCGCGGCCGGGTCCGGCGCCGGCACGTCAAGTGGACGGGTGGACCGCGCCGCCGGCGGGGCCGGGGTCACCGGGGCGGGTGTCCTGACCGGACCGGCGGCGGGGTCCGTGCGCTGCTGGGGCAGCGACACCGGCCGCAGGGGACGCGGGCCGGACACCACCGAGTAGTCCTGGCCCAGGAACGGCGGCTCCAGCTCGCCCGGGTCGTCGCCCAGGGCCAGCCGGACGGCCGCCCACGGCACGTTGACCCCGCACAGCGCCAGCTGGTGCAGCCCGCCGGCCGGCCGGGTGTTGACGTCCATCAGGACCGGCCGGTCCCCGTACATCCGGAACTGCACGTTGGACAGGTGGTGCAGCCCGAAGGCCTCCGCGATCCGCCGGGCCGGCGCCAGCCACTGCTCGTGGAGCGTGAACCCGCGGCGGCGGCCGTTCTTGGTCCGGCCCACCGCCAGCCGCACCCGGTTGTCGGGGCCGGTGAGGCAGTCCACCGACACCTCCGGCTGTTCGAGCCGCGGCATCACCAGCCAGTCGACCGGCTCCTCGGCCGCCCGCAGCGCCTCGACGACCAGCGGCAGCGGAACGGACGGGCTCGGAAACCCGGTCAGGTGCGCGAGGGAGAAGGAGTCCCGGGTGACCATCCGGAAGCCCACGCCGCCCGCGCCGGAGGCCGGCTTGAAGCACGCCCGGTGACCGTGCGCCTCCAGCTCCTCCACCGCGAGGACGAGTTCGTCGGCCGTGCGGACCCGCCACCACGGCGGCACCGGCACGCCGATCGCGCGCACCGCCTCGTAGGCGATCACCTTGTCCTGGAAGACCGCCACCGCCTCCGGGGGCGGCGCGAGCAGCGCCGTACCGGCCGCCTCGAACTCGGCGCGGTGGGCCACGATCGCGGACTGGTGCAGCCGGGGCACGAACACGTCGATGCCGCGTCGCGCGCACTGGTCCAGGGCGTACTCGACGTAACCGGCCGGGGACAGACCCTCCGGCTCCAGCTCGGCGGTGTCCGCGGCGGCCAGCACCGGGGAGTCGGGGTCGCCGTGCGTGGCATGGATCTCGACGGCCCGGTCGGCGGGATTTCTGCGCAGCTGATCCATGAAGAAGACGTTCTCCGCGTACGTACGGTTGAGCCAGACGCGTACGGGAGAAACCATGCAAGCCGCCTCTCGGGGTTCGCGGGCAGGGCGAAGCGGGCCGTGCCCGGCCAGGGGTTTGGAGGGACACCAGGGCCGCTCTGCGTGAAGGGAGAGTCGTGGCGGTGGTGTTGGGGCGATCATAGGGGTACCCGCGCCCCCGAGCGCAACGAGCGTCACACGGATGCCCCGGGCCGGGGCGGGCCGCTCTTGTGACGGGGTGGGGGATGTGATCTCGTGGCCTGGAAACGCGCACGCCGAAGGGGTGGGGGATGACGCCGACGTCCGGCGGCCGGGGGCAGCTGTGGGCCATCAGCGACCTGCACGTCGGATACGCGGAGAACCGGGCGCTGGTCGAGGAGATGCGGCCCGGCTCCGACGACGACTGGCTCCTGGTCGCCGGCGACGTGGCGGAGACCGTCGCCGACGTCCGCTGGGCCCTCGGCACCCTCGCGGACCGCTTCCGCCGGGTCGTCTGGGCCCCCGGCAACCACGAACTGTGGACGCATCCCAAGGACCCGGTCACCCTGCGCGGCGTCGCGCGCTACGAGCACCTGGTCGAGGTCTGCCGCGAGCTGGGCGTGACCACACCCGAGGACCCCTACCCGGTGTGGGAGGGGGCGGGCGGCCCGGCGGTCGTCGCACCGCTCTTCCTGCTCTACGACTACTCGTTCCTGCCCGACGGGTGCGCCACCACGGACGAGGGGCTGGCGTACGCGCACGGCACCGGCGTGGTCTGCAACGACGAGTTCCTGCTGCACCCCGACCCGTACCCGAGCCGCGAGGCCTGGTGCCGCGCGCGGGTCGCGCACACCGAGCGCAGACTGGCCTCGCTCCCGGCGGACCTGCCGACGGTGCTCGTCAACCACTACCCCCTGGACCGTCACCCCACCGACGTCCTGTGGTACCCCGAGTTCGCCATGTGGTGCGGCACCGACCGGACCGCCGACTGGCACCGCAGGTTCCGGGTCGCCACCATGGTCTACGGGCACCTGCACATCCCGCGGACCACCTGGCACGAGGGCGTCCGCTTCGAGGAGGTCTCGGTGGGCTATCCCCGCGAGTGGCGGGGGCGGACCGGTCCGCCCGGGCGCCTGCGCCGCATCCTGCCGTCGCCGGCGTCCGAGGAGGCGTCCTCTTGACCGCTCCCCTGATCGAGGAACTGCTGCCGGACACGGTCGTGGTCGTGGAGGCGCGCGGCCTCGACGACACCGGGCACCTCCCGCTCCACCCGGAGGAGGAGCCGCGGATCGCACGGGCGGTCGCCAAGCGGCGCCGCGAGTACACCGTGGTCCGGTCCTGCGCGCGCCGGGCCATGGAGAAGCTCGGCGTGCCCCCGCAGCCCGTGCTGACCGGGGAACACGGTGCGCCGCGCTGGCCGGCCGGGCTGACCGGGAGCATGACCCACTGCGACGGCTACTGCGCCGCCGCCCTGGTCCGCCTCACCGACCTGGCCTCCCTCGGCATCGACGCCGAACCCGACGGGCCCCTCCCGGAGGGCGTCCTGCGGGGCGTGGCGCTGCCCGCCGAGGTGGAGCGGCTGCGGCTGCTGGCCGAGCGGTGGCCCGGCATCCACTGGGACCGGCTGCTGTTCAGCGCCAAGGAGTCCGTCTACAAGGCGTGGTTCCCCCTCACCGGGCTGTGGCTGGACTTCTCGGAGGCGGACATCGAGCTGACGGTGGACGCGGTCGATCCGTGCCGCGGCACCCTGCGCGCCGCCCTCCTCGTGCCCGGCCCGAGCGTGGGCGGGCGGCGCGTGACCCACTTCGACGGCCGCTGGAACGCCCGCGACGGTCTGGTCGCGACGGCGGTCACGGTGCCGCTCGCCTGAGGGGGCGTCAGGGTCGGGGGCACCGGCTTCGCAGCAGCCGGAAGAACTCCTCCTCGTTCCCCGTGAGGCCCGCCGCCCGAAGGGCCCGGTCCGCCTCGGCCAGTACCGAGGGCGGGACGATCGGCGGGCGGGACGTGCCGGGCGGTCCCGGCGCGGTGTCGAAGCCGGCCCGCACCGTGTGCAGGAGGCGCAGATAGGCCTGCACGGCGGCGCGCTCGTGGTCGGTCAGTACGGTGGCGGTGGTCATCGCCCGGCTCTCCCCACAACGACGTCGGCGGTCACGTGCCCCCGCACGGCGGTGGCACCCTTCCAGCTTGCCGTCCACCACTGACAATCCCGCCGGACCGCGCCCCGCGCACCCGCCCGCCGGGGGGCGTCAGCCCAGGTAGCCGAGCGACGCGCCGATCCGCCCCGCCAGATGGTCCCGCTGCACCGGACCGCGCAGCGCCGAACCCGCCAGCCACGTCCGGCACTTACTGGCCAGCAGCAGACCGAAGGCCTCCGCCTCCTTCTCCTCGGCGAGGTCGAAGCGGGAGCGGGCGGCGACCGCGCGCACGGTGGCCCGCAGCGCCTCCTCGTCCCGGTCCGCGCCGTCCCCGCCCAGTAGCCGGGCCGCCACCGTGGCGCCCTCGACGTGGTGGCCGCGATGCCCGGCCTTCATGTGCCACAGCTCGTGCCCGAGGATCACCAACTGGTGTTCCGGCGCGGTGCGTTCCTCGACGACGACCAGGTCCCGGTCGGTCATGTCGAGCCACAGTCCGCTGGCCGTCCCCGGGGGAAAGGCGGCCATCCGGAAGACCACGGGACGGCCCCGCCGCCGGCTCATCGCCGCGCACAGGGCCGCGTACAGCTCGGTGGGCCGCGCGGGTGCGGGGAGGGCCAGCTCCTCGACCAGTTCGCCGCACAGGCGGCGCATCTCCTTGCCGATGCCCACGGTTCTCCCCACGCTCACGACTGGCTCACGACTCGGGCCGCTTGACGCTCTCCAGGAGCATGTCCAGCCACTCGGCGACCTTGTCGCGGTGCTGGTCGGTGGGCAGTTGGGCGGCGCGCCAGGCGATGCCGCGCACCCCGTGGTCCTGCAACAGCCGCTCCAGCGGGTCGTCGGCGACGGCCGCCGCCCTCCGCTCCCGGTCGGCGAGCTGCTGGAGCAACTCCTGCTCGGTGTGCTGGAGGGCGCCCACGAGCGCCTCGGGGTCCTCGGCCGTGAGGAATCCGGCGTGCACCCGGAAGAAGCGCTGGAGCGCGTCGCAGTGCTCCATGGTCGGCCGCCGGTCGCCGTTGATGAGCGCGCCCGCCTGCTGCCGCGACATGCCGGCGCCGTCGGCGATCTCCTGCTGGGTGTACTTGCGGCCGTTCGGCTTCAGCCGGGTGCGGCGCAGCAGGTCGAGCCGTTGCAGGAAACGCGTCTGCACGTCGGGCTCGCCCGCGGGCCGCCCGCCCAGCAGGGCGCCGACCACGGGCTCGGGGACGCCGGAGGCCGCGGACAGCCGTCCGACGTCGAAGACCTCGGCGTGCGGCACACCGAGCCGGTCCGCGAGCGCGGCGACCCGGGCGACTACGGCGGCCGGCGCGGTGGCCGGCATGGCGCCCGGATCCTCGAAGCCACCCGTCACCGACAGCTCCCCTATGTCTCTCACAGGCCTCACAGGCTTCTCACAAGCGGTTGCCGTGAACTCCCGGAGAGTAGCCTGCCGCTCGAACTCACATCCAGGTCTCGCCACAACTGTGGCCTATTTCAGCCGTCAACAGGCACGAAATGCCACGATAGTTGACACGCCTCGCGTCGGGGCACCAGGATCGGGACGCCGCGAGAAGGCCGCATAGGCAAGAGGGGTGACCTCCCGATGGCATTTCAGGCAGGAGGGCAGCGGCCGGCGCCGCCGCCCGGCCCCGCGACCCCCGAGACCCAGGCGTATCTCCAGGACTACACCGCCCTCCTGGACGCCGTGCCCTTCCCTTCTCTCGTCGTCGACCACCGCTGGGACGTGGTGCTGGCCAACGGCGCCTTCCGGACACTCTTCCGGGGCGCCGGACCGCACCCGACGGCCATGCCGGACGACAACTTCCTGCGCTTCGTGCTGTTCCACCCGGACGCCGCCGAGGTGCTCGGTGAGCACGAGTCGAGCTGGTGCCTGCCCATGCTGGCGCACTTCGCCGCCACCCTGGAGCGGTACGGCCACGACCCGGGCCTCCAGGCGGTGCGCCGCGACATCGCCCAGGACCCGATCATGGAGGCCGCCTACCGTCAGGGCCTGCCCCACTGGGTCCGCGCCGTCGGCGCCCGGGCCGTCGAACACGACGGTGCCGTACGGCCGCTGCACCACCCCGACCCGCGCCGCGGCACCACCGAGTGCCGGGTCGTGGTCGAAACGCCCCAGGCGCTGGAGGAGTTGGGGTACACCCGGCTGACGCTCGTCCTGCGCGAGCCGCGCCGCACCTCGCATCGCCCGCAGCGTGCCCGCCGCGCCGCCGCCTCCCACCTGAGGGTCGTCCCCGTAGCCGAGTGAACGGCGGTACGGCCGCCCGCGGCACTGTTCCCAGACACTGTGGTGTGTGACATAGTACTGGCGTGACGGAGTCGCTGACCTGCGATGTCGTAGTGGTCGGAGCCGGGATGGTGGGCGCGGCCTGTGCCTTGTACGCCGCCCGCGAGGGGCTCGACGTGATCGTGGTGGACCGTGGCCACGTGGCCGGCGGCACCACCGGAGCGGGGGAGGGCAACCTCCTGGTCTCCGACAAGGAGCCCGGCCCCGAGCTGGACCTCGCCCTGCTCTCCGCCCGCCTGTGGACCGCGCTCGCCGGGGAACTGGGCCGGGAGGTCGAGTACGAGCCCAAGGGCGGAGTCGTCGTCGCCGGCACCCCCGAGGCGCTGACCGGTCTGGAGACGTTCGCCGCGGGGCAGCGGGCGGCCGGGGTGGAGGCGGTGTCCGTGCCCGCCGACCGGCTGCCCGACCTCGAACCCCACCTCGCCCCCGGCCTGGCGGGCGCCGTGCACTATCCGCAGGACGCCCAGGTCATGCCCGCCCTGGCCGCCGCCCACCTGCTGCGGGCCTCCGGCGCCCGGCTGCACACCGGCCGCACGGTGACCGGCTTCCTGCGCGCCCCGGACGGCGCCGTACGCGGGGTGCGCACCGACCGGGGCGCACTGCACGCCCCGGCGGTCGTGAACGCGGCCGGGCCCTGGGGCGGCGAGGTGGCCGCGCTGGCGGGCGTACGGCTGCCGGTCCTGCCCCGGCGCGGCTACGTCCTCGTCACCGAACCGCTGCCGCCCCGGGTACGGCACAAGGTGTACGCGGCGGACTACGTCGCCGACGTGGCCAGCGACTCGGCTGCCCTGCAGACCTCACCGGTGGTCGAGGGCACCGCCGCCGGTCCGGTGCTCATCGGCGCCAGCCGGGAACGGGTCGGCTTCGACCGCTCCGTGTCCCTCCCGGCGCTGCGGGCCCTGGCCTCCGGCGCGACCCGGCTCTTCCCCTTCCTCGCACGGGTGCGGGCCCTGCGCGCCTACGCCGGCTTCCGGCCGTACCTCCCCGACCACCTGCCGGCCGTCGGCGCGGACCCCAGGGTGCCCGGCCTCTACCACGCGTGCGGGCACGAGGGCGCCGGCATCGGCCTGTCCACCGGCACCGGGCACCTGGTCGCCGGGCTGCTGAGCGGCGCGCGGCCCGCCCTCGACCTGGCCCCGTTCCGCCCCGACCGCTTTCCCGAGGAGGTCCGGTGAATCCGCTGCGGCTGGTCCGGGCGCGGCCCGCGCCCCCCTTCACGGTCACCGTCGACGGCAGGCCGACCGAGGCGCTGCCCGGCCGGACGGTCGCCGCCGTGCTCTGGGCGGCCGGCGTCACCTCCTGGCGCACCACGCTGGGGTCGGGCCGCCCGCGCGGGGTGTTCTGCGGTATCGGGGTGTGCTTCGACTGCCTGGTCACCGTCAACGACCGCCCCAACCAGCGGGCCTGCCTGGTGCCGGCGCGGCCCGGCGACGTGATCCGCACCCAGGAGGGCACGGGCCATGCGGACTGAACTCGTGGTCGTCGGTGCGGGTCCGGCCGGGCTCGCGGCGGCGCTGGCGGCGGACGCGCGAGGGGTACGGGTCACCGTCCTGGACGGCGCGGACGGGCCGGGCGGGCAGTACTTCCGGCAGCCCGCCGCCGCACTGGCCGCCCGTCGGCCACGGGCGCTGCACCACCAGTGGCGCACCTGGGAGCGGCTCCGGGACGCACTCGCCACCAGCGGCGTACGCGTCCTGCCGGACCATCACGTCTGGTACGTGGAGGCGGGGTCCGGTGCCTTCACCGTGCACGCTCTGCTCGGCCCCGAGCAGGAGGAGCCGGCCACCGTGCACGCCGACGCGGTGCTGCTCGCCACCGGCGGCTACGAACACGTCCTGCCCTTCCCCGGCTGGACACTTCCCGGCGTCGTCACGGCCGGCGGCGCCCAGGCCATGCTCAAGGGCGGCCTCGTGGTGCCCGGAGGGGTCGCCGTCGTCGCCGGGACCGGACCGCTGCTGCTGCCCGTGGCCACCGGCCTCGCGGCGGCCGGGGTGCGGGTCGCGGCGCTGGTGGAGTCGGCCGACCCGCGCCACGTCGCCCGGTGCGCCCGCGACCTGGCCGGCAAGTTCCCCGAGGCCGCCGGATACGCGGCCCGGCTGCTGCGCCACCGCGTCCGCCCCCGCACCCGGCACACCGTCGTCCGCGCCCACGGCGACGACCGCCTCACCGGAGTCACCGTCGCCGCCCTCGGCACCGACGGACGCGTGCGGCGCGGCACCGGACGGTACCTGCCCTGCGACACCCTGGCCGTCGGCCACGGCATGCTCCCGCACACCGACCTCGCCGACGGGCTCGGCTGCCGCCCGGACGGACCCACGGTGGCCGTCGACGCCGAACAGCGCACCAGCGTCCCCGGCGTGTGGGCGGCGGGGGAGGCCACCGGTGTCGGCGGCGCCGGGCTCGCGCTCGCCGAGGGACACATCGCCGGACGATCGGTCGCCGCCCGGCTGCGCGGCACCGAGCCCGACCCCGCCGGATGGGCACCGGCCGCCAGGACCCGCGCCCGGCTGCGGCGGTCCGCGGACGCCCTCGCCGCGGCCTTCACCCCACCCGCCGCCTGGGCCGGGCGGATCACCGACGACACCCTCGTCTGCCGCTGCGAGGAGGTCACCGCCGGTGCCGTCCGCGAGGCCGTCGACGAGCTGGGCGCGGGCGACGTCCGCACCGTGAAGCTGCTGACGCGGGCCGGGATGGGCTGGTGCCAGGGCCGGATGTGCGGCGCCGCCGTCGCGGGCCTCGCCGGATGCGAACCCGCGCCCTCACGGCGTGTCTTCGCCCGCCCCGTACCGCTGGGCGTCCTCGCCCGCCCCGAACCCGAACTCGAACCCGAACCGCGAGAAGACGACCCCGAACCCCGAGAAGAGAACCCCGAACCGCGAAGAGAAGACCCCCAGCATCCCGCGAGAGGAACCTCATGACCGACCACCGTCCCTGGCGCGGCGTCCTCGTCGCCACCGCGCTCCCGCTCCACGACGACCTCTCCGTCGACCACGACGCCTACGCCGAGCACTGCGCCTGGCTCGTCGCCAACGGCTGCGACGGCGTGGTCCCCAACGGCTCCCTCGGCGAGTACCAGGTACTCACCCCCGAGGAACGCGCCCGGGTCGTCGAGACCGCCGTCGCCGCGGTCGGCGGACAGCGCGTCATGCCCGGCGTCGCCGCCTACGGGTCCGCCGAGGCCCGCCGCTGGGCCGAGCAGGCGGGCGAGGCGGGCTGCGGGGCGGTGATGCTGCTGCCGCCCAACGCCTACCGGGCCGACGAGCGTTCCGTCCTCGCGCACTACGCCGAGGTCGCCCGGACCGGGCTGCCGGTGGTCGCCTACAACAACCCCATCGACACCAAGGTCGACCTGGTGCCCGAACTGCTGGCCCGACTGCACGGCGAGGGACACGTCCAAGGGGTGAAGGAGTTCTCCGGCGACGTCCGCCGGGCCTACCGCATCGCCGAACTCGCCCCCGACCTCGACCTGCTGGCCGGCGCCGACGACGTCCTGCTGGAGCTGGCGGCCGCCGGGGCGAAGGGCTGGATCGCAGGGTTCCCCAACGCGCTGCCCGCCGCCTGCGTCGAGCTGTACCGCGCGGCCGTCGCCGGCGACCTGGCCACGGCCGCACCGCTCTACCGGCAGCTGCACCCCCTGCTGCGCTGGGACTCCAAGGTCGAGTTCGTCCAGGCCATCAAGGTCTCCATGGACCTCGCCGGACGCCGCGGCGGCCCCTGCCGCCCACCCCGCGTGCCGCTGCTGCCCGCGCAGGAGGCCGCAGTCCGCGCCGCCACCGAGAAGGCCCTCGCGGCCGGACTGGCGTAGCGGGACCGCGAGGAAGGGAGCACCATGCGCAGCAAGCTCGTCCTGCACGCCGTCGACTCGCACACCGAGGGCATGCCCACCCGGGTGATCACCGGCGGCATCGGCACCATCCCCGGCGCGACCATGAACGAACGGCGGCTGTACTTCCGCCAACACCGGGACCAAGTCAAGCGGTTGCTGATGAACGAGCCGCGCGGGCACGCCGCCATGAGCGGTGCGATCCTCCAGCCGCCCACCCGGAACGACTGCGACTGGGGCGTGGTCTACATCGAGGTCTCCGGCTACCTCCCCATGTGCGGCCACGGCACCATCGGCGTGGCGACCGTCCTGGTGGAGACCGGCATGGTCGAGGTCGTCGAACCCGTCACCACCATCCGCCTCGACACCCCCGCCGGGGTCGTCGTCGCCGAGGTCGCGGTGGAGGGCGGCGCGGCCAGGGCCGTGACCCTGCGGAACGTGCCGTCCTTCGCCGTCGGCCTCGACCGCGAGGCGACCCTGCCCGACGGCCGGACGGTGTCCTACGACCTCGCCTACGGCGGGAACTTCTACGCGATCCTGCCGCTGGAACGGCTCGGGCTGCCCTTCGACCGGTCCCGCAAGGACGACATCCTCGCCGCCGGTCTGTCCCTGATGGCGGCGATCAACGCCGAGGGCGAACCCGTACACCCCGACGACCCGTCCATCCACGGCTGCCACCATGTCCAGGTGACCGCACCCGACTCCACCGCCCGCCACTCCCGGCACGCCATGGTGATCCACCCCGGCTGGTTCGACCGCTCGCCCTGCGGCACCGGCACCAGCGCCCGCATGGCACAGCTGCACGCCCGGGGCGAACTCCCGCCGCACACCGAGTTCGTGAACGAGTCCTTCATCGGCACCCGGTTCACCGGCCGGCTGCTCGGCACCACCGAGGTCGCCGGACACCCGGCCGTCCTGCCCAGCTTCACCGGCCGCGCCTGGATCACCGGAACCGCCCAGTACCTGCTGGACCCCGAGGACCCCTTCCCGGCGGGATTCGTGCTGTGAGCGCCTCCGGTCCCGCGCTGCCCGTCCTCGGCGGCCGCAAGCCCAGCCACCGCGAGCGGGTCGTCGAGGCGCTGCGCGCCGCCCTGATCGCGGGCGAACTGCGCCCCGGCGAGGTCTACTCGGCGCCCGGCCTCGCCGCCCGCTTCGGTGTCTCCGCCACCCCCGTCCGCGAGGCGATGCTCGACCTGGTCAGGGAGGGCCTGGTCGACACCGTGCCCAACAAGGGGTTCCGGGTCACCGCCGTCTCCGAACGGCAGCTCGACGAGTACACCCACATCCGCTCGCTGATCGAGATCCCCACCACGACCGGGCTCGCCACCACCGCCGACACCGTCGCCCTCCAGGCGCTGCGCCCCGTCGCCGAGGAGATCGTCACCTCCGCGCTGGCCGGCGACCTCATCGCGTACGTCGACGCCGACCTCCGCTTCCACCTGGGCCTGCTGGAACTCGCGGGCAACGCCCACCTGGTGGAGGTCGTACGGGACCTGCGCCGCCGCTCCCGGCTCTACGGGCTGACGGCGCTGGTGGAACAGGGGCGGCTCCAGGCGTCGGCGGAGGAGCACCTGGAGATCCTCGACGCGCTGCTCGCCCGCGACGAGGAGGCCGTGCGCGCGGTGATGACACGGCACCTGGGGCACGTACGGGGGCTGTGGGCGGCCCCGGGTCAGTGAGACGGCGGCGCGTCGGTCTTCACGGGAGAGGGCGTGCCCCGCTTCGCCGCCTGGATCTGCTCGTACACACGGGTGCGCAGCTCGGCGAAGCGCGGCGACACCCGGGTGTGCACCTGGTCCCGCTCGGCCGGCAGGTCGACGTCGAGCTGCTCGCGCACGACCGTGGGGGAGGCGGACAGCACCACCACCCGTTCGCCCAGGTAGACGGCCTCGTCGATGTCGTGGGTGACGAACAGGACGGTGATCCCGCGCTCCCGCCACAGCCGCCGCACCAGGTCCTCCAGGTCGGCACGGGTCTGCGCGTCGACCGCCGCGAACGGCTCGTCCATCAGCAGCACCCCGGGCTCGTACGCCAGCGCCCGCGCGATGGCCACCCGCTGCTGCATGCCGCCGGAGAGCTGCCAGGGGTAGGCTCCGGCGGCGTCCGCGAGGCCGACCGAGGCCAGCGCGTCCGCGACCAGTTCCCGGCGCCGGGCCCTGCCCAGGTCCTTCTGCCGCAGCGGCAGTTCGACGTTCTCGCCGACCCGCATCCACGGGAAGAGGCTGCGCCCGTACTCCTGGAAGACGAACGCCATGCCGGGCGGCGGGCCGTCCACCCTCCGGCCCGCCAGGAACACCTCCCCGGCCGTCGGTTCGAGCAGCCCGCCCACACACCTCAGCAGCGTCGTCTTGCCGCAGCCCGACGGGCCGACCAGACAGACCAGTTCCCCCGCCGCCACGCTGAAGGTCAGGTCGCGCACCGCCTCCACGCGCCGCCCCGACCCCTCGTACACCTTCTTCAGGCCGCGTACGTCGAGCATGGACCGCCCTTTCGAGGAGACGTCACGGGGACCGCCGGGCGGCGGCGCGCAGGCCGTGGTACCAGCCCAGCGCCCGCCGCTCGACCAACTGGAAGAGGACCGAGAGCACGAAGCCGAGCAGACCGAGCAGCAGGATGCCGGTCCACATGCCGGGGATCGCGAAGGACCGCTGGAACTGCACGATGGTGAAGCCGAGCCCGTTGCTCGCCGCGAACATCTCGCTGATCACCATCAGGATGATGCCGATCGACAGCGCCTGCCGCAGACCCGCGAAGATCTGCGGACTGGCCGCGCGCAGCACCACGTGCCGCAACCGCGCGGCGCCGGTGACGCCGTAGCACCGAGCCGTGTCCGCCATCACCGCGTCGACGGCCCGGACGCCCTCCACCGTGTTGAGCAGGACCGGCCAGACGCAGCCGGCCGCGATGACGACGATCTTCATGGTGTCGCCGATGCCCGCGAACAGCATGATCACCGGCACCAGCACCGGCGGCGGCACCGCGCGCAGGAACTCCAGCACCGGCTCGCACACCGCCCGCACCCGGCGGTGGGAGCCGACCAGGATGCCGACCGCCACGCCCGTGACGGCCGCGAGCGCGTAGCCCGCCGCGAGCCTGAGGACGCTGGGCAGCACGTCACCGCGCCAGCGCTCGCCGGTCCACACCTCGGGGAAGGACTCCAGGACGGTGCGCAGCGGCGGCCAGTACACGTCCTGGCTGCCGGCCGACGACACCCACCAGACGGCCACGAGCGCCAGCGGCAGCGCGAGCGCGAGGACCAGCCGCGACAGCACCCGCATCACACCGCCACCTCCCCGCGCACCGACTGGTGCCAGGCCAGCGCCCGCCGCTCCACCGACCGGGCCCCCACGTTGATCAGCAGCCCCAGCAGACCGGCCACGACGATCAGCGCGTACATCTCGGGCACCGCCTGAGAGGTCTGCGCGACGGCGATCCGGGCCCCGAGCCCCGGCGCGCCGATGACGAGTTCGGCGGTGATGGCGAGGATCAGCGCGACCGCCGCCGCCAGCCGCACCCCGGTCATCACGTACGGCAGGGCGGTCGGCCACAGCACGTGCCGGATCCGCGCCCAGGTGCCCAGACCGTAGGACCGCGCCGTCTCCTCGGCGACCGGGTCCACGTCCCGGACGCCGTACAGGACCTGGATCAGCACCTGCCAGAAGGCCGCGTACACGACCAGCAGCAGCACCGACCGCAGTCCGGTGCCGTACAGCAGTACCGCCAGCGGGATCAGCGCGACCGACGGGATCGGGCGCAGGAACTCGATCGTGGACGCCGTGGCCTCGCGCAGGTACGGCACCACGGAGAGGACCACGCCGGTGGCGATCCCGGCGACGGCCGCGATCGCCAGGCCCAGCGCCCAGCCGGTGAGGGTGTCGCACAGCGCCGTCCAGAAGGCGCCGTCCGCGACCTCGGTGCCGAGCGCGTCGGCGATCCGGGTGGTGGGCGGGAAGTACTCCTCCTTCACCAGGCCGAGCCTCGGCACCGCCTCGCCCAGCGCGAGGAAGGCCGTGAGCCCGGCCGCACCGAGTACGGCGTTGCCACCCCTCACGGCAGCAGCTCGTCCAGGTCGGGCGACTCCTCGAAGAGGCCGTCCGCCTCGCCGAGCCGGGCCAGTTCCTCGATGGCGGCGCGGTTCGGCTCGGCCGGCCACTTCGGCAGGGTCACCTTCGCCAGCACGTCCGCCGGGATCTTGGTGTACGTGGTGACGATCTCGCGCACCTCGTCCGGGTGGGCGTCGGCGTAGGCGAGGGACTCGGCGGTGGCCTCCTGGAACTTCCGCACCACCTCCGGGTTCTCCTGCGCGTACCGCGTGGAGGTGAAGTACATGGCGACCGTGAGCTTCGGAGCGATGTCGATCATGGGGGAGGCGATCTCCCGGCCGCCCTGGCTCTTGACGGTGGCCAGCGCCGGTTCCACCACCATCGCCGCGTCGATCCGGCCGGCGTCGAGCGCGGCGGGCATCTGGTCGAAGGCCAGCTCCACCAGCTCCACCTTGTCCGGGTCGCCGCCCGCCTCGCGCACCGAGGCCCGTACCGCGGTCTCGTTGATGTTCTTCAGCGTATTGATGGCGACCTTCCTGCCCTCCAGGTCCTTCGGAGACTTGACCGGGCTGTCGCCCTTGACGGTCAGCGCCTCGAAGTCCTTGCCCACTTCCCCGGTGGAGGCGATGCCGTTCGCCACCGCCTTCACGGGTACGCCGTTGGACTGGGCGATCATCAGGGACGTCATGTTGCTGAAGCCGAACTGGAACTGGCCGCTGACCACGCCGGGCACGATCGCCGCGCCGCCCTGCGCACTGGCGAACGACAGCTTCAGCCCCCGCTCCTCGAAGAAGCCCTTCTTCTGCCCCAGGTACAGGGGCGCGACATCGACGATCGGGATGAGGCCGACCTCGACCGAGGTGGTGGAGCCGGACGAGCCCGCCCCGCCCGGCTCCCCGGAGTCGTCGGACGAGCCGCACGCCGTCGCGGCGGTCAGGACGGACACGGCCGTGAGGCCGACGAACAGACGACGCATGGCTCCTCCTGTGGGACCGGACCAGGTACTCCGACAGGTTGTGCGCAGACAGCACGAACGTGCTCAGCGGGAACGTAGGGCCGCCGGGGAGTCCGGGTCAATGGGCTTGGCACGATGGGCCGTTGAGGATTCAACCGCGGCTCGTTGACACCGCGCGCGGCGCACTCATAGCGTGCGCAGCGCGTACGGTCGTTCGTGCAGCCCGTCCCGCCGCGCGGCTCGCCGTGCGGCCTTCGCCGGAGGCCAGATGTCCGAAGACGCGCCCCGCGCCCCGCACTTCGTGAAGTCCTTCGAACGCGGCCTGGCGGTCATCCGGGCCTTCGACGCCGACCATCCCGCCCGCACCCTGAGCGAGGTCGCCCGCGCCTGCGACCTGACCCGCGCCGCCGCCCGCCGCTTCCTGCTCACCCTGGCCGACCTCGGCTACGTCCACACCGACGGCCGGCGCTTCCGCCTCACCCCGCGCGTGCTGGAGCTGGGCTACTCCTATCTGGCGGGCTTCACCCTGGCGCAGATCGCCGAGCCGTACCTGGAGCAACTGGTGGCGCAGGTACGGGAGTCGTCCTCGCTGTGCGTCCTGGACGGCGACGACGTCGTGTACGTCGCGCGGGTCCCGACCAGCCGCATCATGACCGCGTCGATCACCGTGGGCACCCGCTTCCCGGCGCACCTGACCTCCGTGGGCCGGGTGATGCTCGCCGATCTGCCGGACGCCGAGATCGAGACCCGGCTGGCCCGTGCCGACCTGCGCCCGGTCACCGCCCGCACCCTCTCCTCCGTGGACGCCCTGCGCGCCGAACTGCGCCGGGTGCGCCGCCAGGGCTACGCACTGGTCGACCAGGAGCTGGAGGACGGCCTCAGGTCGGTCGCCGCACCGGTGCGCGACCGGGACGGCGAGGTGCTGGCCGGGGTGAACATCGCGGTGCACGCCGGCCGCAACTCCCTGGAGTCGGTGCGCCGCGACCTGCTGCCGCACCTCCTGGCGGCCGTCGCCCGGATCGACGCCGACCTGCGGATCACAGGTCCAGCACGAGCCGCCGGCCACGACAGCGGGACACGCAGATGAGCATCGTCTCCCCGGCCGCCCGCTCCTCCTCGGTGAGCACCGAGTCCCGGTGCTCGGGCTCGCCCGACACGACCTCGGTCTCACAGGTGCCGCAGGTGCCCTCCGTGCAGGAGAACAGCACCTCGACGCCGGCTCCGCGCACCGCGTCCAGCACCGACACGTCCGGCTCCACGACGACCGTGCGGCCACTGCGGGCGAGCACCACCTCGAACCGCGTTTCCGGGCCCGCCGGCTGCGCCTGGGCGGGGGAGAAACGCTCCACGCGCAGCCTCCCCGCCGGGCAGCGCTCCCCGGCGGCGTCCAGCAGCGGACCGGGCCCGCAGCAGTAGACGAGGGTGTCCCCGGGCACGTCGTCGAGCACCGGGGCGAGGTCCAGCCGCCCCGACTCGTCCTCGGGAACGAGCGTGACCCGCTCGCCGTACCGCTCCAGCTCACTGGTGAACGCCATGCCGGCCCGGGTGCGTCCGCCGTACAGCAGGCTCCACTCGGCGCCCGCCTCCTCGGCGGCGGCCAGCATCGGCAGGATCGGGGTGATGCCGATGCCTCCGGCGACGAAGCGGTAGCGGCGGGCGGCCTCCAGGCGGAAGTGATTGCGCGGCCCGCGCACCCGCACCCGGTCGCCCACGTTCAACTCCTCGTGCACGTAGGCCGATCCACCCCGGCCGACGGGCTCGCGCAGCACCGCGATCCGCCACACCGCCCGGTCGGCCGGGTCGCCGCACAGCGAGTACTGCCTCTCCAGGCCCGGGCCGAGGACGACGTCGACATGGGCGCCCGGCTGCCAGCGGGGCAGCTCCTCGCCCCGGGGGTGGCGCAGGGTCAGGGCGAGCACGCCCTCCGCCGCCGGCTGCCGACGCGCGACGACGAGTCCGGTCTCGTGCGAGGTCATGAGCCGCTGCCCACGGGCTGGTGCCCGCGCGGGTGCGCGAGCATCCACTCCCACATCGCGACCGGATCCCCGGCCGTGTGCTCGGCGCCGCAGTGACAGGTGCCGTGCAGGACGTCGGTGCCGGGCAGCCAGTCGACGCGGTAGACCTCGCCGGGGCGGGCGCTCACCGGGCCGCCCGCTCCGCCGGCCGCCCGCCCTCGTCGGCCAGCCGGGCCAGGATGCGGCGGGCGGCCAGGCCGCCGGTGTCGATGTTGATGCTCAGCTCCTGGTAGCCGGCCCGCTCGGTGCCGAGCGCGCGCTGGAGCAGGTTGAGCGCGTCCACGTCCTGCATGACGACCGTGTGGTTGTTCTTCCGCAGGAACTCGGTGACCTCGGCGTCATCCGTCGCCCAGTCCCGGGAGACCGCCCAGAAGTCGTACACCTTCCCGTCGGCGGACGGTGTGATGGCGTAGGTGATCTCGGTGTGGAAGCCGTCCGGGTCGCCGCCGTCGGGGGCGGGCGGTACACCGGTCGGGGCGACCCTGCTGTGCAGCAGGTACAGGCAGGGGGCGTGGTACTCGATGTCCTGCCAGCGGTCGATGCGGCCCCGGACACCCGTGGACTTCGCGTAGAACGGCGGGCACTCGGCGTCGTCCATGTGCCGGCTCACCCGGACGATCCCGGCGCCCTCGTCGACCTCCGTGGTGATCGGCGTCTCGGCGACCTCGGGCGTACCGATGTAGCCGCCGTGCAGATACGTCTCGTGCGAGAGGTCGAGCAGGTTGTCGACCAGCAGGCCGTAGTCGGCGTCGATCGGCTCCATGCCGCGGACCGTGACCCAGCCGGGGGAGTCGAGGTGCCGGGCGCGCGGTATCGCCTCCGGGTCGGCCGCGACGGGGTCGCCGATCCACACCCACACCAGGGAGTCCCGCTCGGCCACCGGATAGGAGGCGACACGGGCCGTGCGCGGGACGCGTTTCTGGCCCGGCACGTACACGCAGGTGCCGGTCGGGTCGTAGGTGAAGCCGTGGTACCCGCACACGATCCTGTCCCCGTCCAGCCGTGTCGGCGCCTCGGAGAGCGGAAAGCGGCGGTGCACACAGCGGTCGTGCAGGACCACCGGGGCGCCGCCCCGTGTGCGGAAGAGGACCAGCGGCTCACCGAGGACCGTGCGCCCCAGCAACTCACGTCCCACCTCGTGGCGGTAGGCGGCGACGTACCACTGGTTCCTGGCGAAGGCGGTCGTGTGCGGCATGGGCGCTCCCGTCGTCGTCGACGTCGTGTGGCTCACACCATGGCGACGTGTCCCCACCCCGGCAAGGATCCTTCCGTCCAGCGGAAACCTTCCGCCCGGCCGACCGTCCCGCGAAGTTACCCGTGCGTTCCGCACGTCGGAGTCATGACAGCGGTAACTGTCCGCAGCGGTACGCCGCGTGACAGCGTCATCCCCGTCAGCGACCGGCGGAGGGAGAAGGCGTGAACAAGGGCTATGCCGTCTACTGCGACGCGGATCCGTCCTTCTACGACGCCCCGCACCGCACGGCCCTGCGCGGCGGCACCCGGCACGCCCGGTACGCCGCGGCCCTGGCCCCCGTGCCGGCCGGGTGGCAGCGCAACGAGAGCGGGGACTGGCTCGCCCTGCGCCCGGTCGAGACCGACCTGCCCGACCAGGGCTGGAAGATCCACGTCTCCGCCTGCCTCGACAACGCCGAGTCCGTGCTGGAGCGCGTCCTGCGGCACTGCGTCGACGGCGGCACCGCCTTCAAGTTCGTGCCCAGCCGCTACCTGCTGCACCAGCGCAACGCGAAGTACGCGGACCGCGCCGGCAGCGGCAAGTTCATCACCGTGTACCCGGCGGACGAGGCGGACTTCGAACGGCTCGTGGGAGAACTGTCCGGCCTGCTGGCCGGCGAACCCGGACCGCACATCCTCAGCGACCTCCGGATCGGCGACGGCCCCGTGCACGTCCGCTACGGCGGCTTCACCCGCCGCAACTGCTACGACGCGGACGGCGAGCTGCGTCCCGCCGTCACCGGCCCCGACGGCGTCCTGGTGCCCGACCTGCGCGGCCCGGTCTTCCGGGTACCGGACTGGGTCACCCCGCTCGCCTTCCTGGGCCCGCACCTCGAAGCCCGGTCCGCGGTGACCCTGGCCGAGCTGCCCTACACCGTCGAGTCGGCGCTGCACTTCTCCAACGGCGGCGGTGTCTACCTCGCCCGGGACAGCCGCACCGGCGAGCAGGTCGTCCTCAAGGAGGCCCGTCCGCACGCCGGTCTCGCGGCCGACGGGGCGGACGCCGTGACCCGGCTGCACCGCGAACGCCGGGCGCTGGAGATGCTGTCGGGCCTCGGCTGCACGCCCGAGGTGCGCGACCACCTCACGATCGGGGAACACCACTTCCTCGTCCTGGAGTACCTCGACGGCAAGCCGCTCAACACGTTCTTCGCCCGCCGCCATCCGCTCATCGAGGCCGAGCCGGGCGAGCGCCGACTGGCCGAGTACACCGACTGGGCCCTCGACGTCCACGCGAGAGTGGAGCGTGCCGTCGCCGACGTGCACGCCCGCGGCGTGGTCTTCAACGACCTGCACCTGTTCAACATCATGATCCGCGAGGACGACAGCATCGCCCTGCTGGACTTCGAGGCCGCCCACCACGTCGGTGAACCGGGCCGGCAGATCGTGGCCAACCCGGGGTTCGTGGCCCCCGCCGACCGGCGGGGCGTGGCCGTGGACCGGTACGCGCTGGCGTGCCTGCGGCTCGCGCTGTTCCTCCCGCTCACCAGCCTGCTGGCGCTCGACCGGCGCAAGGCGGCCCACCTCGCCGACGTGGTGGCCGAACAGTTCCCCGTGGACCGGGCCTTCCTGGACGCGGCGGTCGACGAGATCACGGCCGGCGCCGACGGCGTCCCCGCCGTGCCACGGCCGGCCGGGCCGGTGGCGCCCGTCCGCCCGGACGACTGGCCCCGCAGCCGGGACTCGATGGCCGAGGCCGTCCGCGCCTCCGCGACGCCGTCCCGCACGGACCGCCTCTACCCCGGCGACATCGCGCAGTTCGCCACCGCCGGCGGCGGCCTCGCCTTCGGCCACGGAGCGGCGGGGGTGCTGTACGCCCTGGCCGAGAGCGGGGCGGGCCGGGACGAGGACGGGGAGCAGTGGCTGCTGGAGCGGACCAAGCAACCGCCCTCGGGCATGCCGCTCGGCTTCCACGACGGGCTCGCCGGAATCGCCTGGACCCTCGACCGCCTCGGTCACCGCGACCGCGCGCTCGACCTCGCCGAACTCCTCCTCGACCAGCCCCTCGACGACCTGGCCCCCGACCTGCACAGCGGCACCGCCGGACTGGGCCTGGCCCTGGACTCGCTCGCCGCCACCACCGGGGAGAGCGCGCTGCGCACGGTCGCCCTGCGCTGCGCCGACCTGGCGGCAGGCGGAACGCGGACCACGGCGGAGAAGTCCGGCCGGACCCGCGCCGGGCTGCTGTACGGCGCCTCGGGACGCGCCCTGCTCTTCCTGCGGCTTTACGAACGCACCGGGGACGGCGCCCTGCTCGACCTCGCCCGCGACGCGCTGCGCCAGGACCTCGCCCAATGCGTCCGCGGCGCGGGCGGCGCGCTCCAGGTCGACGAGGGCTGGCGCACCATGCCCTACCTGGGCGCGGGCAGCGTGGGCATCGGCATGGTCCTCGACGACTACCTGGCGCACCGCGAGGACGAGGAGTTCGAGCGGGCGAGAGGCGAGATCGTGGCCGCCGCACAGGCCATGTTCTACGCCCAGCCCGGCCTCTACCGCGGCGTCGCCGGAATGGTGCTGCACCTCGGCCGCACCACGGCCACGGCACCCGGCACCGGCCCCGAGGCCCTGCGCCGCCAGCTCGACGCGCTGTCCTGGCACGCCATGTCCTACCGCGACCGGCTCGCCTTCCCCGGTGAGCAGATGATGCGGCTCTCCATGGACCTCTCCACCGGAACGGCCGGATGCCTGCTGGCCGTCGCCTCCGTCCTCGGCGACGAGCCCGCCGGGCTGCCGTTCCTGCCGCCGCTGCGCACGAGCAGCGGCCCTCCGACTCGGCCCCGCCCGGGGTCGTGAAAAAGCACACCTGTTGCCGTACGAAGGGAAGAGTCATGAACCTTTTCGACCTGCAGTCGATGGAGACCCCCAAGGACGAGGCCATGGGCGACGTCGAGACCGGAGGCAGCCGCGCCAGCCTGCTGCTCTGCGGCGACAGCAGCCTGAGCGTCACGACCTGTAACTGACGCCGGAGTTGACCGCCGCGGCGACATGGTGAGCCGTGTCGCCCGGCCCTGGCGCCCCGGGTCTCTCCCGGGGCGCCGACGCCTGTCCGCGCACCCCACGGCCCCACGGGGCGCGCGACCGGCGTCCCGGCACGGTGGGACGGACGGAAGGTCTTGGCTGGTGCGAACGAGCAGGTCCCCGGCGCGGCGGGCGCCCGAGGCGCGGGACGGGACCGGCGCCGCGAGTCCCGGGCGCGCGCCGGAGGTACTGGTGCTGCTGTGCTCGGTCGCGGGCGCCCTGACGGCGGTGGCCCAGCCGGTCGTCCTCGGCCGCACACTCGACCTGATGCTGCGCGACGGCGGCGGCGACGCCGGCCCCTGGCTCGCGCTGAGCGCCGGGCTCCTCCTGGGGGAACTGCTCCTCGACAGCCTGACCGCGCTGTTCACCGGAGGCTGCAACGCCGCATGGACGGCATCCGTCCGCTCCCGGGCCCTCACCGGCCTGCTGGGCGCCGTACCGGACCGCGTCCGGCCCTTTCCGCCGGGGGACGTCGGCACCCGCCTGACCCTCAACGCCGCCGACGCGGGCGGTGCCCCGGCGGCCCGGGCGGCCTTGGCGGCCTCGCTGGTCACCCCGCTGGGCGCCCTGGTGGCGCTGGCCTTCGTCGACGTGTGGGTGGCGGCCTGCGTGTGCGCCGGGCTGCCCGCCCTGGCCCTGGTACTGCGGACCTTCGCCCGCGACACCGGCGCCTCGGTCGCCGCCTACCAGCGCACCCAGTCCAGGATCGCGTCGGGGTTGCTGGAGGCCCTGGAGGGCACGGCGACGATCGGCGCCGCGGGGACCGCCGGCCGGGAACGCGCCCGGGTGCTGGCGCCGTTGGCGGAACTCGGCGCCCAGGGCCGGGACATGTGGGCCCTGCACGGACGGGCGCTGGGCCGGAGCGGCGTCCTGGTGCCGCTGCTGGTCCTGGTCGCCACGGGGGTCGGCGGACTGCGCCTGGCCTCCGGGGACCTGAGCGTGGGGGAGCTGCTCGCCGCCGGCCGGTACGCACAGCTCACGGCCGGCGTCGGCGGCGCGGCGTCCCTGCTGGGCGCCGTCGTGCGGGGCCGCGAGGCACGCAAACGGACCCTGGAGCTGGAACGGCTGCCCGCGCTGTCCCACGGGACGGGCCATCTGCCCCCGGCGGGCACCGGCGAACTCGAACTGCGCGGTGTGCGCGTGGTGCGCGACGGCAGGGAGGTGCTGCGCGCCGACCACGTGCGCGTGCCGGGCGGCTCCACGGTCGCGGTGGTCGGCCGCAGCGGCGCGGGCAAGTCCGTCCTGGCGGCCGTGGCGGGGCGGCTGATCGACCCCGACGAGGGCCAGGTGCTGCTCGACGGTGTCCGCCTCGACCGGCTGACGCGCGAGGCGCTGCGCACCGAGGTGGCGTTCGCCTTCGAACGCCCGGCACTGGGGGAGGGCACGGTCGCCGAAGCGGTCGCCTCCGGCGCGCGGCGGGCCTCCCCCGAGGAGGTACGGCGAGCGGCCCGGGCGGCGGGGGCCGACGGCTTCGTACGCCGGTTGCCGGACGGCTACGACACCCCGCTGCCGGGGGCGCCGCTCTCCGGCGGGGAGCACCAGCGGCTCGGCCTGGCACGGGCGTTCGCACAGGCCGGACGGCTCCTGGTGATGGACGACGCGACGTCCAGTCTGGACACCGCCACGGAACACGAGGTGAACCTCGCCCTGCGCCGCTCGGTGCGGCCCGGGACCAGGCTCGTGATCGCGCACCGCCCCTCGGTGGCGGCCCGGGCGGATCTGGTGCTGTGGCTGGAGGAGGGGAGCGTGCGGGCCGTGGGGACGCACCACGACCTGTGGCGGACGGAGGACTACCGGGCCGTCTTCGGCGCCGCGGGCACCGGGGGCGCGGCGGCACGCGCGGGGTCCGGCCGTCGGACCGGGCCTGAACCCGCGTCGAAGCCCGCGTCGACGCCCGGGTCCGAACTCGCTTCCGAGTCCGCATCCGACTCCGCCTCCGAGTCCGCCTTCGACCCCGCCTCCGAGCCCGAGGAGGCACGGCCGTGACGTCCGCGTCCGCGGGGGACCGCCACGCGCCCGCACCGGCCGACGACGGGGCGGGGGCGCTGCGCCGCGTCGTCCCGCCGGCGCACCGCTTCCTCGCCCGGCGCAAGGGCGTGCTGGCCCGGCTCGGGCTCTGGTCGCTGGTGGAGTCGGCGCAGGCGTTCCTGGTGGGCTTCGCGGTCGCCCACGCCGTCGACGAGGGCTTTCTCGCCGGTGACACGCGCCGGGGGCTGCTGTGGCTCGCGGTCGCCCTGGTCGCCGTACTGTCCGGCGCTCCGGTCGTGCGAGGGGTGTTCGCGCAGCTCGCCGGGTTGACGGAGCCGCTGCGGGACGGTCTGGTGCGGCGCGCGGTCGACCGGTCCATGGCCCTGGCGGCCCTCGGCGGGCCCGGCGGAACGGACCGGGCGGCCGTCTCCCGGCTGACCAACCAGGTCGAGATCGCCCGGGACAGCTTCGCCGGTCTCGTCATCACCCTGCGCTCGTTCGTCTTCACCGCCGCGGGAGCCCTGATCGGCCTGCTGTCCCTGCATCCGGCGCTGCTCGTGGTGGTCCTGCCGCCCCTGGCGGTCGGTCTCGCCCTGTTCCTGTCGACCCTGCGGCCCATGGCGGCGGCCCAACGCCGCGCCCTGGCCGCCGACGAGGCGCTCGGCGACCACGCGACCCGCTCACGTGCCGCCCTGCGGGACCTCACCGCCTGCGGGACCGGGCCCGAGACGGAGCGGCGCGGCGTGGAACTGGTCGCCGAGGCCGCCGCGACGGCCCGTGTCCTGGCCCGGTGGGCGGCGGTGCGCACGACGGCGCTCGGCGTCGCCGGTAACCTGCCCGTGCTCGCGCTGCTCGTGGCGGTGCCGTGGCTGCGCGGGCGGGGCGTGACGGCGGGAGCGCTGCTCGGCGCGTTCACCTATCTCGTGCAGTCCCTGCTGCCGGCCCTGCACACGCTGATGACCGCCCTGGGCGCGGCGGGCTCCCGGCTGCTCGTCGTCCTCGACCGGATCCTCGGCCCCGCGCCGGTGCCGGAGCCCGCACCCGCGTCCCCCGCCCCCGCCCGCGCACCCGCACCCGACGGACCGCAGGAGCCCGGCGCCCGGCCTGCCCCGGCGGTGGAACTGCGGTCCGTCACCCTGTCCTACGGCGTCCGCGCGGAGCCGGTGCTCGACTCGCTCGACCTGTGCGTCGTCCGGGGCGAACACCTCGCCGTCGTCGGACCGAGCGGCATCGGCAAGTCGACCCTCACCCGCCTCGTCGCGGGAACGCTCGCGCCGAGCGGCGGCGAGGTCCGGGTGGCCGGCCGGGCGGTGACCGGACGCGCCGTCGCCGAACTCGCCGCCCTGCGCACGCTGGTCCCGCAGGAGGCGTACGTCTTCACCGGCACCGTCGGCGACAACCTCGCCTATCTCCGCCCGGACGCGGACCGGGCGGACCTGGACGCCGCCGTCCGGGAACTCGGGCTGCGGCCGCTGGTCGAGCGCCTGGGCGGGCTCGACGGTCCGTTGCGGCCCGCCGAACTGACCCACGCGGAGCGGCAACTCGTCGCGCTGGCCCGCGCGTACCTCTCGCCCGCCCCCCTGCTGCTGCTCGACGAGGCCACCTGCCACCTCGACCCGGCCGCGGAGGCCCGCGCGGAGGAGGCCCTGGCCCGGCGGCCGGGCACGCTGGTGGTGGTGGCGCACCGTCTGTCGTCGGCCGTCCGGGCCGACCGGGTACTGGTGCTGGACGGTGTGGCCGCGGTCTGCGGCACCCACGAGGAGGTGCTGGACCGGTCTCCGCTCTACCGCGACCTGACGGGCCACTGGCACGGAGAGCCGTCGCGGCGGCCGTGACCGCGGACGTCCGTGCGGGACGCGGCCGGCCAACGGCGCGGCCGCGTCACGTCCAGCCGGCGCTCTGGACGATGCGTATCGCGTCGACCCGGTTGCGGGCGCCCACCTTCCGGATGGCCGTCGCCATGTAGTTGCGGACCGTTCCCCGCGACAGGTGCAGCCGGGCGGCGATCTCGGCGATCGGCGCTCCCTGGGAGGCCAGGGACAGCACGCCCAGTTCGCGGGTGGTCAGCGGCATCTCCGCGCCCTTCAGCAGGGCCACGGTGAGGGTCTCGTCCAGGAAGCGCTCGCCCTTGGCCACGGTGTGCACCGCCGTGATCAGCCGGTGCGCCGGGGCGTTCTTGTCCACCAGCCCGAGCGCGCCCCCTTCGAACGCCCGGCGCAGCACCCCCGGCCGCTTGGCGGTCGTCAGGACGACGAGCCGGTCCCCGTACCGGCCCCGCAGGCGCTCCGCCCGGGCGTCGTCCGGTCCCTGGAGGCACTCGCCGTCCACGACACACACGTCCGCCGGTAACGCCTCGGTGTCCGGGGCCTCGTTGTCCGGACACAGCGCCGAGACCTCCAGCGTGTCGTCGGATCTGAGCAGTTGCGCCAACGCCGACCGCAGTAGTGCCTCGTCGTGCACCACGACCGTACGGACCATCTCCCCCACCCCTTGTCTCGGCCCGTCCGGTTCGGACAGCCGATAGTCACTCGTCCCCGCGCCACGAGGCCATCTGCCCTGATCCGTGCGGGTGGAACACGGAGCGTACGCACGTGCGAACGGCACCCGAGTCAATCCGCCGTTGTCGGCGCCCCGTCAGGGGCGGAACAACGGCCTCCGTCCTGGCCGACAAGGCGGAGAACACACCCATCCGCACCGGGTCCGGCTCCGTAGGGAATCCGGCCTTCCGCCCTCTTGTGCGCGTCGTCGGCCCGGTCATCCTGGCCACGGCGGCACACCGGCCCCACGGGGCAGCCCCGTCCGCGAAACCGGCCAAGGCGAACGGACGTCCGTTCGGGTGGGAGTCGGCCGGAAAACGTCGTCCTTCAATCTGGCGCGAAATCCACCGCCCCGTGCGGACGGTTCCCTTGACCGCTCGCACGGAGCGGTGCGCGCGGGGGACTGTCGGTGGGTGCCCCTAGTCTTTCGCCAACGTCACAGCGGGGCGCGCCGATCCGGGCCGCCGGACGCGCTGTGCCGTGTTCCCGGCAGCGGAGAGGCGAAGGATCCATGGGGTGGCTGGCAGCGGGCGACGAGTACGAAGTCGCCCTGGTGGAGGGCCGGGTGGTGGCCCGGTCGGCGGTGGCGCGGTCCGCGGACGGACGGGAGGGGAAGCGGGAGAGGTCCCTGCCGGAGGGGATACGGGACCGGCCCGAGGTGCTCGAACTCCAGCGGTTCGCCGAATGGCTGGACCGGCACGCCGCCGAGTGCGCCGCCCAGGTCGAGCGCTGGATGGTGTCCTCGCTGCCGGTACCGACGGGGCTGCTGGGGCGGGTCTGGCCCGACGAGGCGTGGCGGGCGGCCCTGCGGGACATCGTTGTCGTCGGCGACCACCCCGACGAGACCGGTTTCCTGCGCGACGCGGCCGAGTCGGGCGAACTGCGGCTGGCCGGCCTGGACGGCGCGACCGTCCGCCTGGCCCCGCGCACGGTGACGATGCCCCACCCCGTCCTCCTGCCCCGGCTGGAGGAACTGCGCCGGTTCGCGGCCGAGTCGGGCGTGGTCCAGGGCGTCGAGCAGATCGACCGCCGCACCTGGACCAGGCCCAGTGGGAGCGGTACCACGGCCCACAACGTCACCGAGTTCGCCGGCGCCGAGTACCGCTCGTGGTTCCACCTCTCCTCCCGCGCCACCTCCCTCGGCTACCGGATCTCCGGCAGCAGCGTCGTGGACCGGATCCGGGACGCCGGACGGATCGTCACCGCCTCCGTCGGCATGAGCGACCCCTTCACCGAGGAGAGGGCCTGGACCGGCGGCCTGGCCTGGAGCGTCGAGGACGGCCGACGGTACCTCCCACTCGCCGAGATCGGCCCCGTGGCCTGGTCCGAAGGCATGCGCATGGCCGCCGCCCTGCACGCCGGCCGCACCGCGCCCACGGACGACGCCCGGTGAACGGCACGGCGGTACGCACCTCCAAGAAAGGCACGCGAGCATGAGTGACGGCACCACTGAGGTCGGGACGACGGCGGAGGAGGTGGCGGAACTGCTCCGGGCCGGCGCCGTCCTGCCGCCGGGCACCACCGGGGGCGGCGACCGGGCGGTGCCCGTGTTCACGCGGGCCTACCGGCATCCGGGCCTGGACGGCCGGACCGTCGTGCGGCTGATCGCCGAGGACCCCTCCGGGGACACCGGCGCCCCGTTCCTCGGACTCAGGCCCGAGGGCGGACCGGTGGAGGTCGGCGTCGGGCAGCACCGGGCCATGGGCTTCCCCGAATGGGTCCTGGTCCGGCATCCCTCGGACGGCCATCTGGCCATGTCCCTGGTCGAGGAGATGAACAGGGTCGCGCGGACGGTGCGCTCCCGCGCCAAGAGAGCACGCGCCACGTACGAGTCGATCGGCGAGCGCCTCGCCGGTTCCGTGCCGCACTTCCTGCCGACCTTCTACGAGGAGGCCGGCCGGGTGTTCCTGGCCGCCGGGGAGCAGTCGTACGCCGCCCAGATGTTCGTCAACGCGCGCAAGGCCGAGACTGCGTACGCGCTGCCGTTCGACGAGGCCCGCATGGACGCGGTGTTCCTGGAGTTCGCCCTGGCCGACGCCGTGCCGACCAAGGTCCTGTCCGGATACGCCAAGGGGCTGTCCTCCCGGGTGCCGGCCGCGACCGCGTTCCGGCACCTGCGCGGTCTGTTCACGCGGCTCGCGGCGCACGGACTGCCGCCGTCCAGCCCGGGCGCGGCCGACCTGCGCCGGCTCGCGAAGGCGGCCGCGGGCAAGAACGCGCGGGCGGAGGAGATCGCCTACCTGCGCGAGATGCTGTCGCTGCCCGGCACCGTCAAGGCACCGCCCGGCTGGTGGAAGGCCCACCGGGCCGCGCTTCTCGAACTGGCCGGGCGGGAGCCCGCCGTCCGCGGCACCCTGCTGGGACTGCTGCCCGTCGAGTGGGAGCCTGAGGACCTGCCCCAGTGGCTGGAGCTGCTGGAGAAGTCCGGCGCCACCGCCGGACTCTGCGACGCCGCACGGCCCGCCGAGGAGCGTTCCCCCGACGGCACGGCCGGCTGGGCGCGCAGGTTCCTCGCACTGTGCGGCGCCGACAACCGGTCCCTGGCCCCGGCGGAGCTGTATCCGCTCGTCGACCGCATGGCCGACCCGCTCCGCGCCGAACTCCAGTCCTCCGGAGCCATGTTGCCGCCTCCGGTCGGCGACGTCGACCTCCTCGACCAGCTCCTGGCCCTGCGGATACCCGTCGCGGACCCCGAGGACCGCCCGGGGCTCGGACTGAAGAACTGGGCGGCCCGCGACGAGCGCCGTGACCTGCTCGCCCTGGCGGCCGACCCCCGTTTCCGCGCGGCCTTCCGGGCGGGCTGTCCCGACCACGAGCGGGCGGACAAGGATCGGCGCACCGTCACCACCCTCGCCGAGTCGCCCGGCGGCCGCCCCATGCTGGCCGAGTGGGTGGCCGAGGTCGGCCGCCGTTACCTCACGGCCGAACTGGGCGGATTCACCGGCTACCTGGAACCCCTCACGACCCTGAGATGGCTGCCGGGCGAGGTCCTGGCCACCGCCGAGCAGGCCGTACGCGAAGCGCTGGCCCCCGGCATGGCCCCGGCCCTCGCGCGCACCCTGCGCACCGGCATCCTGGACGAACTGGGCTGGCCCGCCTGGGACGAGGCGGTCGGCTCGCCCGAGCCCCCGGAGGCGGCGCGCAAGACGATGGTGGGTGAGGCGTGGCCCCAGCTGATCGTCCTCAAGGGCGACCACGCCCGGGTGATCGACGCGGAGGGCACGGTACTCAGCCACGAACTGCGCCTCCCGGACAACGGCGACCGCTGGCGTCCCGATGTCCGCTACGTGGACGGCGGCCTGCTCGTCACCTGGTACTCGTTCTCCACCTCCAGCACGCACGGCTACTGGCACGACGGCGACCCCTCGTCACCGACGGCGGTGGACGGCGCCGTCCGCTACTCCCAGGCATGCCAGGCGGACGGGAGCGGCGGGAGTGGAGGGGGCAACGGCCTGCCACCCGCCTCCCTCCCGCTCCCGGAGGGCGGCCGGACCACCGGCCAGGGCATCCTGCGGCGGGGCGACACCCACGTCCCGTCCGGGCGGCCGGTGATCGGCGACGGCACCTCGTACTGGGTGTGGATCGAGGACTGGTCCGACGAGACCAACAGCGCCTGGCACGCGTACGACCCGTACGGCCGCGCGGTGGGCGAGCCCGCCGTGCCGGACTGGTTCGGCGAAGGGCTGCGTGCCGCGCCGGAGGGCAGCACCCTCGGCACCGCCTGGCTGCTGCCCGCCCCCACCGCGGTGCCTGGCCCGGTGGGCGCCCCGGTGGGCGGAGTGCTCGGCTGGCGGGTGATCACGCTGCCCGACGGTTCGCGGCGGGGCGAGGACCTGGCCGGACGGTCGGTCGTCGTACCGCCCGGCGTGGGCAAGGACCCGGAGCACGCGCTGGTCTTCCCCGGCACCGACCGGCCGGTGACCGTGCTGCGGTGGTCGGGCACCGACATCCGGCTGCTCGACGGCGACGGCAAGGTCCTCGCCGAGGTCACGCGCGGCCACACGGCCGGCCCGTTCAGCGCGGGCACCGCCCTGCTGCCGCCCCTGCGCTACTGGCACCTGCTCCGGCCCCGCGACCCGCAGGGCTCCGCCGCACTGCGTCGGATCGGCGACGACACCGCTGCCGAACTGCTCGCGGCGGCCGTCGCGGAGACACCCGGGGACGAGTCCGAGGACGGGGACGCGCTGCCCGGCCTGGTCCGCGGCCTGCTGCCGCGGGTCGGCCACGAGGCGCTGCGCGCGGGCATCGCCGGAGTGACGCGGTACGCCGCCGAGTTGCAGCGCGTCCTGGACGAGGCGCGCGCACGGCTCGACGCCGCCGTTGCGGGCGACACCCCGCGGGAGGACCCGGCCGCCGTCGGCGACCTCCTGCTGGCATCCGCGTTGAACGGCGTCGGCCTCACCGACGGCGAGCGCCGCCGGTACTACGACTTCGACCACCACCTCTTCGGACTGCCGGGCCTGCTCGGCCCGTCCGCGCGGGGCGAGGCCGAACCGGCACCCGAGGGCCGGGTCCATGCCGACCTGCCCGGGCAGCCGTCGCTCGAGCGCCTCAACGCACTGGCCCTGCCCCACCTCCCGGCCGTCGTCGCCCTGCGGGCCGGCACCGAGGCCACCGTGCCGGAACACCGGGAGGCACTGGAGGCGTTCCTCGCGGAACTGGACGCGCGGCAGCTCACGGAACTGGACCCGGACCACTGGCGCCGTGTCCGCCTGTGCCTGGACGGTGGCCTGTTCACCGGGCCGGACGCCGTGAAGGGCTACACCAGGGCCGCCGTGCTCGACCTGGCCGACGGCGCGTTCCTGGTCTTCCCCGACCGCTGGTACCAGTTCGTCCGGGAGCACGGCGCGCACGAGATCCCCGGCCGCCACTACGGGGCCCTCCACCACGACCCGGCCGGCAGGTTCGAGACACCCGCGCCGTACACCGCGGTCGCCCAGGAACCGTTCGTGCCGGAGCCGGCCCGGGCGCCCGGCTGGGCCGCCGCCTTCCGCGCCACGCTCGCGGAACGCGGTCCCGCACCCTGGTACCCGGCCGCCGCCGAGGAGCTCGCCCGGCTCACCGGCGTCACCCCGACCATGGCCCGGCTGGTGGTCGCCGGCCTGCCCCTGATCGACGACGTACGGCAGGCCGTGCCCTCCGCGACGCTGAAGGCCATCGGGGTGAGGTCGGCCGACGCCCGCGTGGCCAAGGAGGAGCTGAGGGGCCTCGACGCGGGCGCCCGGCAGGCCGTCGTGGCGGCGCTGCTGCCCGCCGACCCGTCCCGGCTGTGGACCCACGGCCCCGACGCCGCCCGCGCGGCCGGGGTCTGGAACGAGCGGCTGGGCCGGCGCACCCCCGTTCCCGAGGAGGTGGTGCACGACGCTGCCCGCACCGTGGAGCCCGTGGGCTGGGCACCGGCCGCCGCCCTGCGCGGCTTCGTCGACCTCGCCACGGAGCCCCGCCTCACCCAGGACCTGACCTGGACCATCGGCCGTTATTACCTGACGTCCGCCGAGCGGACGCCCGGCTTCGACGGCCACGTCCTCAAGGGCGCGGTGGCGATGGCCGCGTGGCTCGCCCACCGGCTCCCGTCCGGCGACCCGGTCCGTGCCGTCCTGCCCGGCGTACTGACCGCGCTGCGCGCCCGGCTGGCCCATCCCGGGCTGCTGATCGGTTTGGACGGCAAGACCGACTGGGAGGCGTTCCGGCAGGCCGCGGGCGAACCGACCGAGACCGGTGACGATTTCGTCCGCTACGGCGCGGTCGTGCTGGGCACCGAGCGGTCGGCGTCCGACCCCGTCCCCGCCGTCCGTCCGGTCCTGCTGGACGCGGCCGGTCACGACCCGTACCTGGCGGCGCTGTTCGCCGGGCAGCGGCCGAACGCGCAGCGGACCGCGCTGCGTCTGGTCCACGACGGCCCGTTCGCCGAACTGCTCGCCGACCCCGGGAACCCGGTGGCCGGCGAGCGCGACCAGGACGGCCTGTGGTGGCCGCAGGACCCCGCCCGGTCCGTGCCCGGCCTGGTCGCCGAGGTGGCCGCACGGCACGACATCGGCGAGGACGCCGCCGTCCTCTACCTGATGCTGCTCGCCATGCCGGACCCCACGGACCGCAACACCGCGCGCTGGACCGGTTGGGGCGCCCGGCGCGGCGGCACCGCCAGGCTGCGGGCCGCCCGCGCCGAACTCGCGGCCACCGGCCTCGTACTGGAGGGCAGCCGGGCCAAGGCCGGACGCTCGCTGTTCCTGCCCGGCGGGTGGACCCGGCTCGCCGGCCCGCACCTCCCGCTGGAGCGGTGGAAGCTGCCGCTGTACGGCCTGCTCGACGGCGAGTCGCCCGTCCTGGGCGTCGTCGTCCCCGCCCGGCCGGTGGCCGACGTGTACCGGGAGGCGTGGCGGCGGGTCGTGGCCGGGCAGGGCCCGCGGCCGGAGGACATGGAGGTGCCGCGACCGCGCGGGCGCCGGCGCTGAGGTGGGCCGGGGCGCTGCCGCCCAGCGGCGTCAGCGCTCCAGCTCCTTGTGCGCCGTCTCCGGCAGCCGCAGGTACACCAGCGAGGACAGCAGGCACAGCACGGCGACGTACCAGGGGAACAGGCCGGAATGGCCCAGGTCCTTGAAGAGCGTGCCCACGTAGGGCGCCGTCCCGCCGAACAGGGCGACCGTGAGCGAGTAGGGGAAGCCGATACCGGCCGCCCGCACCCGGGGCGGGAAGATCTCGGCGTTCACCGCGGCGCTGATGGAGGTGAAGCCGGTCAGCAGGATCATCCCGGCGCACTGCACCAGCAACAGGACGGCGAAGGAGTCCCGCAGGGAGTGCAGCAGCGGCACGCTCAGCAGGGCGAAACCCACGCCGAAGAAGAGCAGCAGGGGGCGGCGCCCGAAGCGGTCGGAGAGCATGCCGCCCACCGGCTGAAGCAGCGCGAAGAAGGCCAGCGAGATGGTGCCCGCGAGCAGCGCGTCCGACTTGGCGAGGCCCGTGTTGAGTTCGGCGTAGGTCGGCAGGTACGACGTCCAGGTGTAGTAAGCGATGGTGCCGCCCGCCGTGATGCCGCAGATCAGCAGCGACTCGCGCGGATGGCGGCGCAGCGCCTCGAACAGGCCGGGTCGCGGGGCCTGCCGCTGCTCCTCGCTGCGGGTCTCCTGCGCGCCCTGCCGGATCCAGAAGCCGACCAGGCTGAGCACCGCCCCGAGGACGAAGGGGACGCGCCAGCCCCAGCCGTTCATCCGCTCCTCGCTCAGCGTGTTCACCAGCACCGTCGCGACACCGGAGGCGACGAGCTGCCCGGCCGTCGTCGAGACGTACTGGAAGCTGGAGAACAGGCCGCGCCGCCCCGGCCCCGCCGACTCCACCAGGAAGGTCGTCGAGGCCGCGAACTCGCCGCCCACCGAGAGCCCCTGGAGCAGCCGCGCGACCACCAGCACCACCGGGGCCAGCAGCCCGGCCGCCGCGTAGGTCGGAGTCAGGCCGACCAGCAGGCTGCTGCCGCCCATCAGCAGGATGGTGACCGTCAGCGCGGCGCGCCGTCCGCTCCGGTCGGCGATGGCGCCCATCAGCAGCCCGCCCACGGGCCGCATGAAGAAGCCCACGGCGAACACCGCGAACGTCGACAGCAGCGGCACCAGCGAGTTGTCCGCGCTCTCGGGAAAGACCTGGTCGGCGATGTAGGTGGCCAGGAAGGTGTAGGCGTACCAGTCGTACCACTCCACGGCGTTGCCGACGGAGGCGGCGAGGAGTTGGCGCAGCGGGTGAGCAGGACGGGTCGTGGTCGTGGTGGTCTCTGTCATGATCCTGACCCGTTCCCAGAAGGATCCCTGCTCACGCGTGGGTCGAAGCGTTCGACCCACTGCCGCCGGCCTCCTCCAGTCGCCCCCGCCGACCGGCGGTGTCGTTTGGTGCGGCCGACATCCAGATCCATAATCACGGGCGCTGAGTCAGCAAAAGGTCAGCATGAGCCCGAGGTCAGTACATTGCCATCCACTTTCAAGCAGCTCGCTCGCGGTATGGGCACGTTCGACAAGGCGTGCAACTGCAAGCGCCCCACCCAGTGCCCGCACCCCTACTTCATCCGGTACCGCGACGCCGGCGGCCACCAACGCGAGGAGAGCGGCTTCCGAACCCAGGACGACGCTAAGGACCGCCTCGTCGCGCTGTACGCGCAGAAGTCGAAGACGCCTGCGTCCAAAGCCGAGCTCATCCGCCACTACGGGCAGATGCGGTTCGAGAACTTCGTCGGTGACTACATGGGGCGGCAGCGTCGGCTGTCCTACGGCACGGTGTACGAGTATGAGCACCTCGCGCGGAACCACCTGATTCCGGAGCTTGGATCACGGCGCGTGGAGACCTTCACTCCGCTGGTGGTGGAGAACTTCCTGACGACCATGGACCGCCTGGGTACACCGGACCCCACGCAGTTCAAGGTCTTCGTCCTCTTGAAGACGCTACTGCTCGACGCCCACCGGAAGGGTGCGATCGAAGGGCACCCGCTCGAGGGCGTCGACGCGCCGCAGTACGAGGCCGAGCGGGCGGTCGTTCCTACCAAGGAGCAGGTGATCGCGATAAAGGCGGCGGCCGCCAGCGATCGCTTCTCGATGTTCGTCGACATGATGGCAGGTTGCGGACTGCGCAATGGCGAGGCACTGGCACTAAACGTGAACAACATCGTGGCCGACGACGTCTACCGCGTCACGGAGCAGGTCCACTACCGCACGAAGAAGCTCGAAAAGCTCAAGCATCGCAAGCCGGGTGAGTTCCGCGAGGTCCCGCTGCCCCGGAGCATCAGGGAGTCGATCGAGCGCTTCGCCGAGAAGCACGGCACGACCGAGGACGGCTACGTCCTGCAGGGGACCCAGGGGAAGCACATGAATCATGGCACGATCAACGCCATCTGGTACCGGAAGCTGCCGGCCAAGAACCTGTACATCCCCAGGGGCATGACGATCTATGGGCACCGGCACTTCTTCGCGTCAAACTGCCTGGCGCACAACATCCCCATTACTGATGTCGCGGACTGGATGGGGCACAAGAGCATCGAGGTCACCTTCCGGATCTACCGGCATCTGATGCCGGCCTCGATTGGTCGAGCCGCCAGGCTCCTGGACCGGGGGCTGCACGACCTCGCTGCCTGAGAGTGCGACGAGTCGAGGACCGATCATGCCCTTCGGGCCCGGACCCCGCTCCGGGGTCCGGGCCCGAAGGGCATGGCAGGCGGTCATTCGACTCGCTGCTGCAGCACCCAGGACTTCACCTCTGACAGCTTGTACTGCACCTTGGCGTTACGACCGCGCCCGAACTTGTACGGCGACAGCCCTTGTTTCGGTACTTCGCGGTAGACCCACGTCACAGACATGTTCAGGTAGTCGGCGGTCTCTTTGACGTTCATGAATTCGGCAGTCATCTTGCGTCTCTCAGGTGTCGACGTCTGCCCGTGATAAGCGGGCCGGTGTGCAACGGTGCCGAATGAGTGCAGCTTGGGGCGGCCGGGAAAATCTGCTACAGAGATTCAGCGCCTTGATGGCCTGCTGAAGCTCCATCTGATCTTGGCCACCTGCGAGGGGGCCAGCCGGGCCGGGATGAGCATGCCCTCTTAGGGAGGGAGGTGAGACTCTCCACGACGGACACCGCAGATCGCGCGGTCGCAGCGTCATCAAACAATTATGCAGCGCCGCCTTCGCCCTGTGTATTCACTCCCGCGCCTTCTTGAAGCCGGAGGTTGTCGCGAGTGATCAGCTTCAGTCCCTGCACGTGGCAGGCTTGCTCAGCCAGCGCCCTGCTGTCTGGCGACAGCGGATGTACGGCTGCCATCAGGTGATATGTGGCACCCAAACGAGTGCTGATATCTACATCGTGGTTGATCTGGTCCTCAGTGAAGTCCCCTGGGCTCGTCTTGACCTCGCCGGAAAGCAGCTCGCCTCGGAAAATACCCAGTACGTCTGCCTCTTTGGAGTTGCTTTCGTCATAAAGCCACACATCCACCCCAGGCAGGAGACACGCGTGGCGGTCCTCTGCTTGCAGCACGGCGATCGCCATCAGGTGCGGGAAGATGCCCTGGTCAACTGCCTGGTCGATAAAAGTGTTGAGCTGATAGTGCACGATTGGCCCATCCGTGCCACTCGTGTAGACCGCAGGCACGCCGCAGCCCGGGCAGATTGCCTGGGCCGTTACTTCGTCGAGCGGGACGAACGTATCCGACCCGCACCGTCTGCATGAGCACTGGAACCCTCGCTGCGCCCAGCCGTGTGAGACAAGACGTTCTGCGGCTGTGCGTGCCACCTCTGCTCTCCCAGGCAGGGAACTCACCGGCCGGTAGCGCCTTCGCGTGCGGCCACCCCATGTCGACGCCAACCTTTCCAGCTCCACAGATTCCGCTCCGCTGAGAACTGCCCGCTTAAGCGCCTTGACGAGCTCCTTTGAGCGGGGCGTCATCAGCTCAGTTAGCACGGCGAAGAGACCCGGCTCCAGGGCCAGAGCACCGGCTTCGTCCGGCAGGGAGTCCGCTAGCCGTCCCTTCGACGACAAGGCCCACTGGTCCGTGGCCCTGTCGAGTACCGTGCATAGTGCTTCATACGGAGTGGGCAAGGTAATTGCTAGATTCACCTCCCCGGCACTGATGGGGACCGGAACCTGTAGCCGGTGCTCCTGCCAACGGCTTTCGGGGTGAATCAGTTCTGCTACCTCGCCCACCCGGGGGAGTCGGTCGAAATAAGGACTGGTCATGCGGAGTAGTACTCTTGCCCGGTCGTAGAGATGTATTGGCGCTGTGAAACGGATGCGTGTTTCACGAGGACTCCTGAACAGGTGTGCATCAAAATCAGCGGTCGGAGCCCAGTCCCACACGGTCGTCAGGAAAGGTGTGGGATCCACGACCGCATACGTTGGGTCACGTTGGTCGTCTCCATCCTGCTCGTATGCGGGTGGAAGCCAGCCGAACTGTGAGAGATCCGAAGATCCTTCTGTAAGGCACCACTCCTGAGCCAGCGTGTGCATCCTCTCCGGACTCACCTGTAGACTCCAGAGCACCGCGTCGACGCTCCGCCATCCGTCGATCGCGAGCCGGGAGCTCAGCTGTTCAGCGAAGCCCGTCCAGGCACCAACCTCCGTGGCCGGCAGCAGCCAAGCAGCCCCGCCTCCGGCTGAACGGTGACGCAAGGCTCGGAAGTTCCAGAACGCTACACAGTCGGGCAGCGCGTTCGACTCGTTAGCAAACCACAGCACAAGCGGATCGTTGAAGGCCGTCTGAGAGGCAGCGAGCTGACTGCCAGTGCGTGCGATAAGCGTGCCCCAATGGCCCTGGACGGTCCCGATGACACCGTCTAGCGGGGCCTGCACGTTTGGGAGGAGTGAACTGCCAACCATCTGGGCCGCCACGTCACCGGCTGCAGCCACCTGCCATAGGGGACCGCTCGGCTGGGCGACCAGCGCTGTTTCGCCGGGCGTAAACGCGGAGAGGGGGTAACTGTGTCGTGACATCGAGTTCTCTGTGAGCTGGTTCACCGCCACACCCGCGAGGCCCAGTTCCCGGCCGACCAGCTCTACCTCATCGCGACCAAGCCGAATCGGTACGAAGGCCTCGACACGCGCTCTGGTGACCACATCTCGGTCTCCGGGACTGATACCCGAGGGCGCCAGCTGGATGATGGGCTCACCTTCACCGCCCCAACGCATACTGGCCGACCGCACAGCCTGCCGGAAGCCATCGTCATCCCCAAACCTGATGACGTACGCGACACGAGACGGCGCAAGCCCGCCGAGCAACACATCCTGACCAAGGTAGTCATCTGCCACATGGACAGCCTGCCACCTCTGGCATTGCTGGTTTCCCGCTGCAGGGATTCTCGGGCCGAGGGGATGAAGCCGGTGCTGTAGAGATCGCCCCGCCGTGCGATCACGGGACGTACCGTGCGTTGCTGGACACCCGTTGATGGGGTGGTCGTGCCCGCGACTTCTCGGCAGAGCAGCCGGACAGCGGCGCAGCCTGCCCACCCCAGCCCGCGATGGCCGGCTACTCGTCGAGCAGGGGCAGCAGTTGAGTGAAGCCTTACCACCCGTCGGCCTCTTTCGGACGTCTGGATAGGGTCGCCATACCCGAGCCGGAAAGGCAGCCGCATGAACCACGAGATCGTGATCGCGCAGACGACCAGTGACGACGAGCAGCTGGCGAAGTCGCTCGCCCGAGGCGCTGTCGAGGGCAAGTTGGCGGCGGGCGTTCACATCGATGCACCCATCACTGCCTACTACTGGTGGCAGGGGAAGGTCGAAACGGCTCGGGAGTGGCGGATCTCCTACATGACGTCGTCGGACCGACTCCCTGCCCTGGAGGCATGGCTGCATGAGAAGCACCCGTATGACGTCCCTCAGTGGGTCACGCTGCCCGTGACCGGAGGAGCTGAGGCATATCTGTCCTGGGTTGTTGATGAGACGCGCACGCACTAACTGACCGTTTCAGAATCAGATCCTTCGGGAGGGCCTCGCAGGAGGGGGCTGCGGGCGTTGTAGGCCCGTCACGTGGTAGGCATGGGCAATGATTGGTCGCCTCCCGCTCGACGAGCAGCTCGCCGCCCTGAAGTCTGCGCTGGCCCGTAACGAGGTGCTGGTGGAGGTGCTGAACCGCACGGCAGGACTGGGCCTGCCCAATTGGTACGTGACGGCGGGTTGCCTGTTCCAGACAGTCTGGAACGTGGTTACGGACGAACTTCCCACCAGCGGGATCAAGGACTACGACGTCTTCTACTTTGATGACCGGGACTTGTCCTGGGAGGCGGAGGACGCAGTGATCAAGGCCGCCGGCGAAGTGTTCACAGGACTACCGGCGGAGGTCGAGGTCCGTAACGAGGCTCGCGTCCACCTCTGGTACGAACAGAAGTTCGGCGTCGCCTGCGCTCCTCATGCGTCCACAGAGGCGGCTATCGACAGCTTCGCGGCGACCACCTGCTGCCTGGGCGTGCGTCTGGAGCCGGGCGGTCAGTGGCGCGTCTACGCGCCGCACGGGCTTTCCGACGTGTTCAACCTGGTTGTGCGCCCCAATCCGGTGCTTGCCCCGCGCGAAGTGTATGAGGCCAAGGCGGCCCGCTGGCAACAGCAGTGGCCTGAGCTGACCGTTCTCGGCTGGCCCTCGGAGTCCACAGTCCTGACGCCTTCTTCATCCTGATACGCGGAGCCGACGCAGGCAGATGATGCTGCACGCGAGTTGGAGTAGGCCGAGATGGAGGTCGGCCCGGCGTTCGTAGCGGATTCGCAGGCGCTTGAAGTGGTGAAGCCAGGCGAAGGTGCGCTCGACGACCCAGCGCACCTTGCCGAGTCCGGAACCGTGGGCTACGCCGCGCCGAGCGATCATCGGCTTGATGCCGCGCTTCCAGAGCAGGCGGCGGTACTTGTCGAAGTCGTAGCCGCGGTCGGCGTACAGGCGCCGGGGCTTGCGGCGGGGCCGCCCTCGCCGGCCCCGAATCGGCGGGACTTCGTTCAGCAGCGGGAGGAGCTGGGTGACGTCATGGCGGTTCCCGCCGGTGAGCGTGAGGGCGAGTGGAGTTCCGTGGCGGTCGACGATCAAATGGTGCTTGGTGCCGGGACGGGCACGATCCACGGGCGAGGGTCCGACGTGATCCCCCCTTTGAGGGCCCGCACGTGTGAGCCCTCGACAGCGCAGTCGTCCATATCCAGCAGCCCCGCGCGACGCAGCTCGGTCAGTAGCGCGGCATGCAGGCGCGGCCAGATGCCAGCCTCGGTCCAGTCCCGAAGCCGACGCCACGCAGTCACCCCTGAACAGCCGACGGCCTCGGCGGGAACGTCACGCCATGCGACACCGGTCCGCAGCACATACAGGACGCCCGCGAGCGCCGTCCGGTCCGGAACACGCAGGCGTCCGGGGTAACGATGGCGCCGCTCAGGAGTGGGAGGCAGTAGCGGAGCTATGCGCTCCCACAGATCATCGGCCACAAGATCAGAACGCACCCGGAACACCCTGCCGACCAAGATCGCCGAGCACAAGACACGTGGCTCAACTCATTCTGAAACGATCAGTAAGGGGAGCGGTCGCCCGCCGCAGCGGCGCCCCGGACCATGTTCCGACTGGTTCGCCCCGTTCGCGGATGGGCTGATGCCGAGCCGTCGCAGCCAGGTGTGGGTAGGCCCTGTTGCCGGCGGCAAGCCGAACTACGTGACCGCCTGCTTGAGGATGCTGCAGTGACTCGTCGGTCAACCTTGTGCGGTACAGCCCGGACTGGGGGGTTCACTTGCTACTCTCGATCCTTCTCCAGGCATGCGGACTGCGTCGACTGCACTTGTACGTCGTGGCGTTGGCCTCGTGCAGCAAGTGGAGAAACACAGGCGCGGGAGGGGACCAGTGCGTGAGACCGGCTTTGTTATTCGTTCATGGCATAGGTAGTTCGCGGGACCCCAAGGCTGAGCGCGACTCTTGGCTCGCAGCCCTGGCCATCGGCGCCCGCAAGGCAGGCCATTCATCGGAGGGGTCGGCACTGGCCGAAAACGCCTTCTGCGACACGGCCTTTGCCTATTACGGGGATTTGTTCACGTCTCCGCAGGCTCAAGGAGCGGCGACGCCGGGTGCTACAGCAGGCGAGAGTGAAGAGCTCCGGCGGCTGCTTGAGGGCATGATCGACGCCCAGTTGGCTGGCGACCCTGACATGGGGGAGCGACGTGTGCTGCAGCACGCGCGCGTGGAACTTATGGCGGACCAGCAAACCCAAGGCAGCGGAGACCTCATACGGCGCCTGGTAAACGTCTGTACGACTCTGTTAGCTTTGCCCGGAATGCGGCGCGGGGGGCAATGGGTGAGCGGTCGGCTTATGGCGGGTGATCTTGCTCAGGTGACCCGTTACCTGAGCAGAGCGGAAGCAGACGATGCTGGGAGCACGCTCGACGAGTGCATCCGTGAACGGATGCTCAGCTTTCTGAATGGTGATCGGCCGACGGTCATCATCGCTCATTCTCTGGGAAGCATCGTCGCCCTGGAGGCTCTGCACCAGCATCGGGGCGCCGTACCACTGCTGGTGACCATAGGTTCCCCGATCGGCATGCGCACCGTTGTGCTTCCCAGGCTGCAGCCGCAGCCACCGGCCACTCCGGACTGCGTGGAACGCTGGCTCAATTACTGGGACCGGGACGACATCATTGCCCCTCGGCCGTGGCTCGATCGTGATGTGCTGCCTAACGCCGGAGGCTGCCTGCCTGTCAGTGACCGGGTGGACTCCGACGGCATCTGGGCCCACACGGCTACCAAGTATCTGGCGCAAGCCAGCGTGGCTGGCCCGATCGTGGAGGCTATCCGCCTTGCCGGGCAGAGGCCATCGGCGTGACCGTCTCACGACTGCTTCTCATCGTGGCCCCTCAGAATCAGGCCATGGGTCATCTGATCGAGCTGGAAGGCGCCGCGCGGGTCTTGGGGCAGGTGCTACAGCAAGAGGACTTGGGTGCCTGCGCGCCAGCGTTGGGCGACGGGGGCGTCCTGTTGTACGGCCCCGCCGTCACGCAGGCACAGATCGAGGCTGCGGTGCGTGCCGCCACCCGGCGGGCCGGGGAGGCCGGCGCCACTCTAGTTCTGGCCTTCCTCGGCCATGGGATGGCAGGAAGCGGACGTTCGGAGCTGTACGTGATGGGCGCAGACGCGGAGCCGGACGTACTGAGCACTGCGGTGAATGTCGGCCACCTGATTGTTCAGGCAGCGGAGCAGCCAGGCGTCGACGGCGTCATTGCGCTGGTTGATACCTGCCACGCCGCGGGAGCCGTGCCGGACGTCAAGGCCCTCGTCGCAGGTGTACGGGGCGGACGTACACGAGTGTCGCTACTCATGGCGTCGGGTGCCGATCAGAAGGCGCACGGCATGGTGTTCAGCCGTCGGCTTGCTGAGCTGGTGAGACAGGGCATCCCGACCGCGGGAAAGTACGCCGGCGTGTCCGAGTTGCGGGAGGTGCTGCGGCACTCGGTGATTGGCCAAGACGTCGTCAGCCTGGAGCATGACGGCGATCATTTCGCGGCGCAAGCGCTGTGGTTGTCACGCAACCCCCGCGTCGTGGGTGGTGAGCGTCCAGGCCCTGGCTGGCTCGGTGCCGCAGACCTTAAGTCGGCTATAGAAGCAGTTGGCCCTGCGATGGCTTGGCCGGAACCATGGTCATTGCTTGAGCTGGACCGGCTCCGGCACGACATCCAGACGATCAAGGAAACGGGCACAGGGATAGGCCCGGTTACGCTCGTCCACCGGGCTGTACACATCGTGGACAGCCTGCGCACCTGCTTCGTCACCCAATCCTTCCTCACCTCCTGGATAGGCGACAAGCTCACAACCCAGCGCCTGCGCAGAGCGTTACCCACGCTACCTGCTGACGTGTATGCATTGATGCCGGACAGCACAGGTACTGCCCTGCTCACTGACCTCCTCGAACTGCTCGTCCTACGTGCACCACGAGTTGGCGCAAGTGATACAGCGTTGCTCACCCGTTTCGTCGCTGCTCTCGGTGCTGACGTGGGCCGAGACCTCTCCGCTGACGACATAGCTGATTGGGCTGATTCTTGCGGAGCGCGGATTGAGCTCAATGACGCTATTGAGGCCCTCAGCCGAGGCCAGGTGACACGACGGCTGCGGCTTGTGGTCAGCCTGCACGCGACCGTGGCGGATGACTGGCCCGAGTCGCTGGACCTATGGCTGCTGGACAACGGCAAGGTAGGTGAACGAGAGGAGATCACCTGTGCCCCGACGCAGACGGCTGTCGAAGCGAAACTCGGGGAAGCTGTTGCCTGGGGGTGCAAACACGCGCGGCTTCGCGGGGCACCGCTGCGGCAGGTGGACGTTGCCGTGCCCACCTCCCTTCTCCTGCGCTGGAAACCTGAAGAAACCGACTTCGGCGTCCGTTTGGGCGTGCACCATGATGTGGTCGTGCGCTGGAGTATGCGTCTGAACCCTCCTGCTCACCTCTGGTGGATCAATGATCACGCGCGGGCCGGTCTGGAGCAGATGGGCACCTGCACGGCCAAGGCACCTGTCGACTGGCTGGCGGAACACGAAGCGAGTCAATCGCAGCAGCTCGGAGATCAATTGAAGGCTGGCAGGTACACCCGTGCGGTGGCGTTCTCGAACCGGCCTTCCCACCTGAAGCAGGTGATGGAGATGCTGTTGGCGTACGTGCCGGTCGTGCTGTGGCCTGATGCGAACAGGACCTTCCCACCATCAGAGCAAGAACTACTTGACATCTTTTGGGATCGCTTGCCTGCCGAACTAGCTGAGGCGTACCGGCGACGTTGGCAGGGCGGTTCCGTGAACCCATCCGACCGGCTCGCTGACCTGAGGTCGGTGTGGCACGACATCGAATGGCTTGATTTCTGCAGTTGGTTCGACAGTCCCGATGCTGTAAATGGGAGCGCTTCATGACTTGGAATCCGTACTACACCGGGGATGGAGTGCCGCGCGAGGTTGAACTGGCGCCCCCGCCGCCGTGGCGGACGTTCCCGCGCGGCGCGATGGCGAAGGAGTTCCAGCCGCCTGCGGGGCTGGTGGAATCCGTAAACGCAGCGCTTCATCTGCGTCGGCCGCTGCTTGTGACAGGACCTGCTGGATCGGGTAAGTCGACCGTGATCGAGCAGGTGGCCAATGAGCTGAAGCTTGGATCCGTGTTGCGCTGGCACATCACGTCCCGTAGCTCGCTAAGCGAGGCCCTGTACCGGTACGACGCCCTGGGGCGGATTCATGCACAGCGGCTCGGCCAGGCCGACGGGGTCGATGACATCGCTCCATTCATGCAACTAGGGCCGCTCGGCACAGCTCTGCTGCCGTCGCGCCATCCCCGTGCGTTGCTGATCGATGAGGTAGACAAAAGCGATCTCGACCTACCCAGTGACCTCCTCGATGTTCTGGAACGCGGTGAATACGAGATTCCCGAACTCGCCCGCTATCAGGACGACGTTGTGTCTGTCCGGCAGTGGGGGAGTGACGGCCATCACGCCATCGAACGAGGTCGTGTACGCTGCGCAGAATTTCCCTTCATTGTGATGACCAGCAATGGTGAACGCGACTTCCCCGCCGCCTTTTTGCGTAGGTGCATCCGATACACCATGGCGCCTCCGACAGTTCCACTCCTCCGACGAATGATCATGGCTCACCTGCAGATCGACATCGATGACGGGGGGCCGGTCAGGGACCTCGTTGAGGACTTCGTCGCGCGATTGGAAGGCGGCGACAGCCTAGCCATTGACCAACTGCTCAATGCCGTCCACGTGATGTCCGGCACCGCTGCTCCAGAAAGTGCGGGACGGCAGGAGGTCGCCGACCTTCTCATGCGAGAGCTGTCACGTGCCTGACCATTTGTCACGCGTGCTACAAAATCTCCGTGCAGAAGGGGCAAACCTGGACGCCACGGCGCTGGCTGAAGCCGTGTGGCTGGCTGCCACACTCAGCGGGAGGAGCCAGCACTGGCGCTCGCGCACCGACGCGCAGGGGCCGGTACCGCCTAGAGTTGACGGCGCTCGGGAGCGCGAGCGGCCGCAGAGCAGCACGGCAGCAGGGACGTTATCCCATCCAGGTGTCGCCGTGCACGAGCAATTGGCTGACAGTCCTGGAAGCGTGTCGGGTGAACCAGTCGGGGTTGCCAAGGGGCGGGCTCTTCCCGATGCGCTGGACCTCCTACGTGCCCTGCGGGCCTACAAACGTCCGTGGGAAACCGGCCTTCATGCAGAACTCGACATCGAGCGGACGATCCATGGGTACGCGCGCAGTGGCGAGCTCATCCCGGCGTTCCGAGCAGCTCCAGAACGATGGTTCGACCTGCTGCTTATCGTTGACCGGTCGCTGTCCATGCAGGTGTGGAAGCAAACGATCGCCGAACTGGAAGGTGTCCTCGACCATTTGGGAGCCTTCCGGCTTCTGCGTACCTGGGGACTGACATTCGAGGACTCACAGCCCATCCTTCACGATCATCGGGGGGCGGTGGCGGGGCCCGACCATGCGCTTTCTCCGCAGGGCAGACGTCTGGTCCTGGTCGTCTCGGACTGCTCGGCCCCAGGCTGGTACCAGCAAACAATCTGGCAGCAATTACGTGCGTGGGCCCAGTCGACATCAGTGGCGCTACTAAATCCGTTGCCCTCGAAACTATGGCGACGCAAAGCACTCGACCTTCCCGGAGTAACGGCCACCCAAGCGGTGCCGGGCGGCGGTAGTACCACACTGCGCTTCGACGTACCACTGCTGCTCGAGAGTCCTCGGGACAGTCTGCCGTCATGGTTCCCTCTCCCAGTCCTGTCACTCAGCCCGCACTCGCTCGGCCGATGGGCACGCGCACAGATGCGCGGTGACCCGGCTGGCTGTGACTCGATACTCATCCCCGCCACGGGACGCGTCCAGCGGGGCAGTTCTTCGCGCCCCCACGCTGCGCGTATCGACCTAGCCCAAGCATTTATCCGCACTGCTTCACCCGGTGCGGTCAAGCTAGCTGTGCTGAGCTCCTTGGCAGGGCGGATGAGTTTGCCTGTGCTGCAACTGATCCGGCAAGAGCTTCTGCCCGCAGCCGGCGCTGCCGACATTGCCGAGCTGATCACAAGTGGCATCGTGTCACTTCACTCACAGAGTAGCGGTGTGTTCGTCATGGCCTTCCGTGATGGTGTAGAGGACGAGCTGAAGCAGCTCCTGCCTCAACACGAAGCCTGGCGCATGTGTGGAATGCTCGAGAAGTACGTGAGCGCCCGGGTGGACCGCTCAACGAGCGTGCCCGCAGTGCTGCACAATCCCGACGCGCTACGCCGCCTTCCTGCCGAAGTAAGGCCGTTTGGTCAAGCCGCCCATGAGGTTCTTCGCACACTTGGGGGCATTAGTAGCGAACCGGAGCCAGATGGCAAGGTGTCGATTGTTGCCTCTGCTACGGCCCGCATTGCCGGTGGGCTCGATGTCGACGAGATCTTGCGCGCCCTCTCTGAAACCGCTGTACCGGGCTTCGCCGACACTCTGCTTGTCTACCTGCGCGAGCCGCTGCCGGTCGGTGACGAGCGCCCGACCGGGCCGATGGTGCTGCGGTTGCGCCGCACTGAGCGTAGTGCCGGCGAGGTAAACCGCGTGAAGACAGACGCTGCCCCACTGTCCGCAGTCATCGCGTCAAAGGGAGAATTGGGCACGGGCAGTGCTGAGTTGTGTCAGGTGCGCTCTGGCAGTGCGCTTGCCGAAGTATTGCGCGGCGTCCGGGCAGTGTTCGCGGATTCGCCGATCGCGCTCGCCGCATTGCCCGAACTGCTTGGCGGCGACCGGTCGGTGCCGCTGGGACGCCGCTGCGCAATCCTGGCGCCGCTGCGGGGGCGGCGGCGGGTGATCGGCGCGGCGGTCTTCCTGCGCCAGTCGAACAGGCCCGTGTTCGACGCGGACGACCTCCTGGTGGCCGGACAGCTGGCCACGCACAGCGCGCTGGGCATTGACAAGGCGATTCTGTACGGACGTGAGGCGTACATCGCGGACAAGTTGCAGCGCACGATGCTGCCGGAGTCGCTGCCGCGCGTGACCGGGGTGCGGCTCGCGGCTCGCTATCTGGCTGCGGCGGAGACGGCACGGGTCGGCGGCGACTGGTACGACGCGATACCGCTGCCCGGCAGCCGGGTCGCTCTCGTCGTCGGCGACGTCATGGGCCACTCCATGACCTCGGCCGCGATCATGGGGCAGCTGCGTACGACGGCGCAGACGTTGGCCGGGCTCGACCTACCGCCGCAGGAGGTTCTGCACCACCTCGACGAGCAGGCGCAGCGGCTGGGCACGGACCGGGTGGCGACGTGCATGTACGCCGTGTATGACCCGGTCGCGCACCGCATCACCATTGCCAGCGCCGGGCATCCGCCGCCGGTGCTGCTGCACCCGGGTGGGCGTGCCGAGGTGTTGCGGGTGCCGCCGGGGGTGCCGATCGGGGTGGGCGGCGTGGACTTCGAGGCGGTCGAGCTGGACGCGCCCGCGGGTGCGACGCTGCTGCTGTACACCGACGGCCTGGTCGAGTCGCGGCTGCGGGACGTGTGGACCGGCATAGAGCAGCTGCGCGTGCGCCTTGCCGAGGCGGCCCAGGCGACCGGCCCGGGCCATCTGCCGCCGCTGGAGGCGCTCTGCGACGACGTCCTTAATATGCTCGGCCCGGGTGACCGGGACGATGACATCGCGCTGCTCGCGGCCCGGTTCGACGGGATCGCGCCCAGCGACGTGGCGTACTGGTTACTTGACCCGGAGGACGCGGCGCCAGGCCGCGCCCGCCGCTTCGCCCGCAGCGCCCTGGCTCGCTGGGGCCTGGAGGAGATGACGGGCTCGGTCGAGTTACTCATCAGCGAGGTCGTCACGAACGCGGTGCGGTACGCCTCACGGCCGATCACCCTGCGCCTGCTCCGCACCGACGTGCTGCGCTGCGAGGTCGGCGACGACGCGTCAAGGATGCCCCGCATGAGGCAGCCGCAGGCGGGCGAGATCCGTGGGATGGGGCTGTTCCTAGTTAACAAGTTGTCCAGGCGCTGGGGCAGCGACCGGCTAAGCACGGGCAAGATTGTGTGGTTCGAATGCACCTTGCCGGAAACTGCGTCGTCCGGGACCGCTGATGCACTCACGGAGGCGTCGGAGGAAGACCCTGATGAGTGGTGGGTCGTAGGGTTACCGGAAGACTTGTGAAGTGTATCGCCGCAGTCTGTCTTTGCAATCGTTCAGCCTCCGCTTGCTGTGAGTAGTGGCGTGCTAGGACCTGTCTGATAATTGATCTCATGGTGGGTCGTGGTGAGCTGACGGATGGAGCGGGAGAGCGGATAGCGCCCTTGTTGCCAGGTGTCGATGGCCGTGTGTGGCCGTGGCGAGATCACCGGCAAGTGAGTAATGGGGTGTTGTGGCGGTTGCGGACCGGTGTCCCGCGGCGTGACCTGTCGGAACGCTACGGGCCATGGCAGACGGCTTATCAACGGTTCGCCCGCTGGGAGGCGGACGGCACCTGGGCCAGTCTGCTCGGACAGGCTCAGGTCCGCGAAGACTCCGTCGAAGTCGTGTAGTAGACGGTGTTGGTGAACTTCACGATCAACCGGGCTCATCAGCACGCCGCCGGCGCCCAAAGAAGGGGCTCCGGCGGGGGACCAACTGGATGATCCGGCACGCGTGTCGGCTGGCCAGGCGCTGGGTCGGTCCCGCGGCGGTCCGACCACGAAATGACGTGTCGTCACGAAAGTCAGCGATGGGTCAGCATGGATGTGATCAGAGGTGGAGACACCCTGCGATATCTGCACATGGGCATCCGCTCAGATAGCCGTGCTGACCTGAAGTTTTGCAGGTCGGGCGCCTGCACGTAGAGTGCAGGCGTGCCCGTGTAGGAGAACCAGTCGTACCACTCCACGGCGTTGCCCACCGAGGCGGCGAGGAGCTGGCGGACGGGCCGTCGGGCCGGGGGTGCTTCCGTGTGCATGCCTGTCATGATCGCGACCATCCCCGGGTGACCGGCCCGGCACACCTCACGTACCGGCGACTTTCACACCAGCGCCACCGGACCCTTCCCTGACGTTTGCTGCTCCTGGAACACTCCTTTCGCGCGCAATCCGTCATCATCCGGCACCGTCCCGGCCGGTTGAACCCCCCGAGGCGAGAGGTCTCCCACCCCCATGCCAGACGTCAACCGCCGCAGGTTCCTCCAACTCGCGGGCGCCACCTCCGCGTTCAGCGCCCTGTCCGCGAGCATCGAGCGGGCCGCGGCGCTCCCGGCGAACCACCGTTCGGGGACGATCGAGGATGTCGAGCACATCGTCGTCCTGATGCAGGAGAACCGTTCTTTCGACCACTACTTCGGCAAGCTGCGCGGTGTCCGCGGCTTCGGCGACCCGCATCCGGTGACGCTGGGCAGCGGCCGGTCGGTGTGGCACCAGCCGGGCAGCGACGGCAAGGAGGTGCTGCCGTTCCACCCGGAGGCCGACGACCTCGGCATGCAGTTCCTCGAAGGGCTCCCGCACGGCTGGTCCGACGGCCAGGACGCCTACCACGACGCGAAGTACGACCGCTGGCTGCCCGCCAAGGGCACCACCACCATGGCGTACCTGACGCGCGAGGACATCCCCTTCCACTACGCGCTCGCCGACACCTTCACCGTCTGCGACGCCTACCACTGCTCCTTCATCGGCTCCACCGACCCCAACCGCTACTACCTGTGGTCGGGCCACACCGGCAACGACGGCACCGGCGGCGGCCCGGTCCTCGGCAACGACGAACTGGGCTACGACTGGACCACGTACCCCGAGCGGCTGGAGGCGGCCGGAATCTCCTGGAAGATCTACCAGGACATCGGCGACGGCCTGGACGCGGCCGGCCACTGGGGCTGGATCGACGACGCCTACCGCGGCAACTACGGCGACAACTCGCTGCTGTACTTCAACAAGTACCGCAACGCGAAGCCCGGCGACCCCCTGTACGACAAGGCGCGCACCGGCACCGACGCGAAGAGCGGCGAGGGGTACTTCGACCGGCTCCGCGCCGACGTCAAGGCGGACCGGCTGCCGAAGGTCTCCTGGATCGCCGCGCCCGAGGCGTTCTCCGAGCACTCCAACTGGCCGTCCAACTACGGCGCCTGGTACATCTCCCAGGTCCTGGACGCGCTCACCGCCAACCCGGCGGTCTGGGCGAAGACCGCGCTGTTCATCACGTACGACGAGAACGACGGCTTCTTCGATCACCTGGTGCCGCCGCTGCCGCCGAAGTCCGCCGCGCAGGGCCGGTCCACCGTCGACGTCTCCCTCGACGTCTTCCAGGGCAGCGCCAGTCACCGCGAGGGCTTCTACGGGCTCGGCCCGCGCGTGCCCATGCTGGTCGTCTCACCCTGGAGCAAGGGGGGATACGTCTGCTCCGAGACCTTCGACCACACCTCGGTCATCCGGTTCATGGAACGCCGCTTCGGTGTGCGCGAGCCCCAGATCTCGCCGTGGCGGCGGGCCATCTGCGGTGACCTGACCAGCGCCTTCGACTTCTCGCGCAAGGACAGCCGCCCGGCCGCCCTGCCGGACACCGACGCCTACGAGCCGCCGGACCGCGAACGCCACCCCGACTACCGCCCGAAGCCGCCCGCGGACCCGGACATGCCCCGGCAGGAGCGCGGCCGGCGCCCCACCCGCCCGCTGCGCTACGCCCCGCACGTCGACGGCGCCGTGGACGCCGCGGCCGGGAAGTTCACGCTCACCTTCGCCTCCGGCGCCGCGGCCGGTGCCGCCTTCCTCATCACCTCCGGCAACCGCACCGACGGTCCCTGGACGTACACCACCGAGGCCGGCAAGTCCGTCGCGGACACCTGGAACTCGGCGTACTCGAAGGGCTCGTACGACCTGACCGTGCACGGCCCCAACGGCTTCCTGCGCGTCTTCAAGGGGCCGAACAAGACCGCGGGACCCGAGGCCACCGCCCGGCACACCGGCGACGACGTCCGGCTGACCCTCACCAACGCCGGGACCTCGGTGGTCCGGCTGAAGGTGGAGAACGCGTACGGCGGCCGGAGCAAGACCCTCACCGTGCGTCCAGGCACCACCGTGCGCCACACCGTCGACCTGGAGCGGAGCGGGCGCTGGTACGACCTGACCGTCACCTCCGACTCCGACCCGGCGTTCCTGCGCCGCTTCTGCGGGCACGTGGAGAACGGCCACCCCGGGGTGAGCGACCCGGCCCTCGTCACGGACTGACGACGACCGGCCTTCAGAGCCGGCTGAGGTGCCCCGGCCCCGGCTGCCGGGGCACCAGTGCCGCCGCCGCGTCCGGTACGGGGGCCGCGGCAAGGGTGTCGGGCGCGTGTGGTGCCGCGCGGCTCAAATGGATCACGCCCCAGCCGGCCAGCGCGGCGCCGGTCAGGGCGAGGAGTATGCCGCCCGGGCCGCCGCGCAGCCGCTCGCCGAGCAGCGAGAGTCCGATCACCGCGGCGGCCACCGGATTGGCCAGCGTCACCACGGCGAGGGGGGCGCCCAGGCCGCCCCGGTAGGCGGTCTGCGACAGCAGCAGGCCGCCCGCCGCGAAGGCCGCCACCAGCACCGCCACCCCGATGACCTGCGCGCTGAGCACGGGGGCCGAGCGGTCCGTGACGGCGACCGTGACCGTCTGGGTGAGCGCCGAGGCGACCCCGGAGGCGATGCCGGACCCCGTCGCGTGCCGCAGCCCCGGCCGGGAGCCGGGCCAGGCCAGCACGCCGATCAGCGCGGCCGTCGCGCCGGACACCGCCAGCGCCTCGGCCACGCTCAGGGAGTCGTCGGGCGCGGGCCCCGACGCGGTGAGAAGCAGTGCGCCCAGCCCCAGCAGGGTCAGCCCGGTGCCCCGCCACTCCACGGCGCTCACTCGCCGGCCCGCCAGCCGCGCCCCGAGGGGCACCGCCGCGACGAGGGTGAGCGCCCCGAGCGGTTGCACCACGGTGAGGGGCCCGTACCGCAGCGCCACGACGTGCAGCAGGGCGGCCGACGCGTTGAGCGCGACCGACCACCACCAGGCACCGGACGCCAGCAGCCGGAGCGCCCCCGCCCCGGCGCCGCGCTTGGCCAGCCGTTCCTGGGCGACGGCCGCGGCGGCGTAGGCGCACGCGGAGACCAGGGACAGCAGGACGGCGACGAGAGCGGCGTTCACCGGGCCGCCCCGACCAGCTCGGGCCCGGCCGCCGCCCGGCGCCGCGGCTGCGCCCGGCGCGGCGGCAGCGCGCACCGCCGCCGGTGCGGCGGGCGCAGCACCGCGAGCGCCAGACCGAGCAGCGCCGTGGCCGCGACCGCGTCCAGCCAGTAGTGGTTCGCGGTGCCCACGATCACCAGCAGGGTCAGCAGCGGATGCAGCAGCCACAGCCACCGCAGCCGCGACCGGGTCGCGACGACCAGGCCGACCGCCACCATCAGTGCCCAGCCGAGATGCAGCGACGGCATCGCCGCGAACTGGTTCGACAACTCGTCCGTGGCGGGCGGCCCGTACACCGAGGGGCCGTACACCCGGGCCGTGTCGATCATCCCGGCGGCGCCCAGCATGCGCGGCGGCGCGAGCGGGAACAGCAGGTGCAGCGCCAGCGCCGCGCCGGTCACGGCGGCCAGCACCCGGCGCGCCCACACGTAGTGCGCGGGCCGCCGCAGGTAGAGCCAGACCAGGAAGGCCACGGTGGCCGGGAAGTGCACGGCGGCGTAGTAGGTGTTCGCCGAGTGGACCAGCGCGTCGCCGTGCAGGAGCAGGGACTGCACCGAGCCCTCGTCGGGCAGGCGCAGCGCCCGTTCCCCGTCCCACACCCGGCGGGCGTTGCGGAAGGCCTCCGCCGTGTGCCCCGTCGCCAGCTGCCGGCCGAGCTTGTACACGAGGAAGAGCCCGGCCACGAGCAGCAGCTCGCGGACGAGCGGCGGGCGCGCGGACGTGCCCGGCCCCGCCTGTGGGGGCTCCGCTCCGGCGGGCTCGCTGCGGGCTTTCATCCCCCGTCCTCTCATCGATACGACCTCGTTCCGATACGACAGTGTACCGATACGCTCGGGTACCGGTACACTGGCGTATCGATAGACACTCGAGGCACGCTCGAGGCACACCGGGACGAGGAGCAGGGACCATGACGTCGCAGGCCGCGGACCGACCGGAACCGGTCGGCACCTCGCGCCGCTCCAAGATCACGCCCGAGCGTGAGCAGGAGTTCTTCGACGCCGTGCTCGAACAGATCCGGGCCTGCGGGTACGACGCCGTCACCATGGAGGGCATCGCCGCCAGCACCAGGTGCAGCAAGTCCACGCTCTACCGGCAGTGGAGGACCAAGCCCCAGTTCGTGGCCGCCGCCCTGCGCTCCCACCGGCGGGTGCGCTTCGCCGGCATCGACAGCGGATCGCTCGCCGAGGACCTGCGCCAGGCGGCCCGCATCGCGGGGGAGTGGTCCGGCAAGGACACCCTGCTCCAGGCGCTCGGGCACGCGGTCATGCAGGACCCGGAGCTCCAGCGCGCGCTGCGCGAGGCGCTGGTGGAACCGGAGATCGCCGCGCTGCGGGAGATCCTGCGGCGCGGGGTGGAGCGCGGCGAGGTCGACGCGGACCATCCGGCCCTGGAGTACGTGCCGGCGCAGATGTTCGGCGTGCTGCGGATGCGGCCCGTCGTCGAGGGCGAGTACGCCGACGCGGAGTACCTCGTCCGGTTCGTGGAGGCCGTCGTGCTCCCCGCGCTCGGCCTCCCCTGAGACCCAGGCCGCCGTCCATGGGATGACTGGACGGTGGTCTGCCCGCGCCGCACCGTGGGGACGGGGGCGGCGCGCACCCCCGGCCGGGCCGGGGCGCCCTCTGAGCGGAGGGGCGCCCCGCCCGGCCGATCATTGTGCGGTCCGGGTCGGGTCAGACGTCCTGCCCGTTGCCGCCGCCGGCGGCGCCCGCCTCGATGCCCTTGGTGATCTCGTCGAGCACGGCCTGCTTCTCCCCGACGTCGACGCCGAAGCGGACGACGACGATGCGCTCGGGATCGGCCGGCGAGGGGAAGGCGAGCGACTGGACGTACCCGTCGGCGCCCTTGGCCGTGACCGCCTGCCAGCGGACCAGGTAGCCCTTCTGCCCGGCGACCGTGACCGCCTTGGACGCCAGTTCCTTGTGCGAGGTGATCCCGCCGTAGGACTTGCCGCCGTAGGACTCCTCGGCGTTCGCCTCGATGTCGGCCTTCGCGACCTCCTCCGCGGTGTCCCCCTTGGTGCGCAGCACCATCGACGGGGCCGAGTAGGCGCCGCCCTTGGTGCAGGTCGCGGAGGAGTCGCCGGGGCACTTGTAGCTGTCGTCGGACGTCACCGACGCGCCGACCTCCAACTGCTGCCCGGACCAGCCGTCCGGGATGGGCAGGGTGATCCCGCTCAGCAGGTCCGGCACCGACCCGCTGTCGATCGTCGGCGGCTCCGACTCGCCCGGCGAGTCCGGCGCGGGCGACTCGCCGTCACCTCCGCCCTCGCCTCCGGGCGGGTCGCCGAAGGGGGCGTCCTCGCCGCCGGGGCCGCGCCGGTCCTGCTGCGAGGATCCCGCGCTGTCGCCGTCCGAGCCGTCACCGGCCAGCGCGTACACACCGACACCGATGCCGGCCAGCACCGCCACCGCCGCCGCGACGGCTATGCCGGTGGTCAGCCGGCGCCGCCGCGCGGACGGCGGCTGCACGGGCATGCCCGGATATCCCTGGTGCACGGGGTACGGCCCCGGCGCCGCGCCCGGCGCCGGCGGCTGCGCGGGAGGGGCCCACGCGGCGTCCTGCCCGGCGGGGCGGACCTGGTCCGTCCACGCCTTGCCGTCCCACCAGCGTTCGGTGGCGGGACCGTCCTGCTTCTGTCCGGGGTCCGGGTACCACCCGGGAGGAGTCACCTGCGTCATGTGCCCACCGTATGAGGCGTCGGTGAAAGCCGGATGAGAGGCCCCGCGACGAAGTCCGCCGCCGACCCGCCACGCCCCGCGGCAGCGACGAGTTGACGCCGCCCGCCAGACGCCGCCGCAGATGACGGGCCCGGCGCGTCGTCCCGGCTTTACCCCAAGTCACCCGTCACGGCAACTGCTCGCCGGACCACGCACCACGTGCCCGGCCGGAGGGCTAGGCTCAGTGCTCGTACGTCATTCGGGCGACTTGGGGAGGTAGCGGGATGACGGAGGTACGGCGGGCGGTCGCCGCCTCGGCCTCCCTCTGGGAGCGCGACGAGGAAGTCGCCACCATCACGCGGGCGGTCCACACCCTCCGCGCCGACCGCTCGTCCCCCGGCCTGCTGCTGGAGGCGCGCGGCGAGGCCGGCGTGGGCAAGAGCGCGCTGCTCGCCGAGACGCGCCGCATCGCCGAGGCGCTCGGCTGCACCGTCTGGTCGGCACGCGGCGGCGAGACCCTCAGGTCCGTCCCCTTCAACGTCGTACGCCAACTCCTCCAGCCCGCACTGGTGTCGATGCTGCCCGAGGAGGCCCGCGAGTACCTCGGCGACTGGTACGACATCGCCGGCCCCGCCCTCGGCATAGCGGACCCCGGCGAGCGGCAGGCCGACCCGCAGGGCGTGTGCGACGGCCTGGTCGCCGCCGTGCGCCGCCTCGCCCGCCGGGAGTGGCCGCTGGTGCTGCTCGTCGACGACGCCCACTGGGCCGACCAGGAGACCCTGCGCTGGCTCGCCGCGCTCGCCGGCCGGCTCGACGAGACCTCGGTGTTGATCGTCCTCGCCCGCCGTCCCGGCGACGTGAGCGGCGACAGCGCCCGCCACCTCGACGAGGCCGCCGCCGTGGGCCGGCCCCTCACCCCGCTCAACGCCCTCACCCCCGACGCGACGGCCGGACTCACCCGCGCCACGCTGGGAGCCCACGCCGACGCCGCGTTCTGCCGCGAGGTGTGGGCCGTCACCGGCGGCAACCCCTACGAGACCGTCGAACTCCTCGCCAAGGTCCAGGACAGCGAGCTTCAGCCGGTCGAGGCGGAGGCCGCCGAGCTGCGCGCCCTGAACCGCTCCGCGCGGGGCGGCGGACTCGTCGCCCGCCTGGAACAACTCGGCGTCGACTCCACCCGGTTCGCCTGGGCCGCGGCCATCCTCGGCAGCGGTATCACCGTCGACATGGTGGCCCGCCTCGCCACCCTCGACCGCGCCGACGCCGCCCGCTGCGCCGAGCTGCTGTCCGACGCCCGCATCCTCGCCGCGGCCGGCCCCGCACCCGGCCGACCGGGCGACGACGACCTGGAGTTCGTCCACCCGCTGATCGCCACCGCCGTCTACAGCTCCATCCCGGACGCGCTGCGCACGGCGATGCACGGCATAGCGGCCCAACTGGTCACCGACTCCGGCCTCGGCGCCGCGGCCGCCTCCCGCCACCTGCTCCAGGTCTATCCCGACGACGACCAGGAAGTCGTCGGGCAACTGCGCGAGGCCGCCCGGGAACACCTGGCCGTCGGCGCCCCGGACGCGGCCCGCCGCTGCCTGGAACGCGCCCTGCAGGAACCGCCGTTGCCCGACACGCACGCGCGCGTGCTCTTCGAGCTGGGCTGCGCCACCCTCCTCACCGCGCCCGCCACCACCATCGGCCACCTGCGCACCGCGCTCGCCATGCCGGGACTCGACGGCGAGCAGCGCGTCGACGCCGTCTTCAGGCTCTCCCAGGCCCTGCTCCACAACGACCAGCTGGAGGAGGCCGTCCGCACCGTCGAGGCGGAGGCCGCCCGCAACCCGGACCCGTCCGCGCGGCTGCGGCTCCAGGCCGCCCAGTACATGTGGGAGGGCATCCACGCGGGCGAGACGTCCTCGCCCCGCCGCTCCGCCCGCCTGGCCGAACTCGCCGCCACCTGCACCGGCCGCGACAACGCCGAACGCGCCCTGCTCATCCTGCGCGGCTTCGACGCCATGACGCACGGCGAGAGCGTCGAGGAGGTCGTCGAACTGTGCGACCGGGCCCTGGTCAACGGCCGCCTCGCACCCGGGCTCGGCTGGACCGACACCGAGTGGGGCCTGGAACTGCCCATGATGCTGGCCAGCTCCTACGCCTACGCCGACCGGCTCGACCGCGCCGAGGCACTGTTCACCGAGGCCCTGCGCGCCTACGAGACGGCGGGCTGGAGCGGCGGCCACCTCTCCCTCGCGCACGCCTACGTCGGCCTCGGCCACCGCAGGCGAGGACGCCTCAAGGAGGCCGAGACGTCGCTGCGGGAATCCCTGCGCATCGCCGAACGCGTCGGCCGCGGACTGCCGTTGTACTGGTCGGCGATCTGCAACCTGATCGACACCCTGCTCGCCCGCGGCCACGTCGCCGAGGCCCGCACCCTCGCCGACCAGTACGGCTTCGCCCCGCCCTACCCGTCGACGATCGTGCTCCCCGACCCCCGCTCCGTGCGCGGCCGGCTGCTGCTGGCGACCGGCCGCACCGAGGAGGGCGTGGGCGAGCTGGAGGCCGCCGAGAAGGCCGCGGCCGCCCGCGGCCGGCACAACCCCGTGGTGGTGCCCTGGGCGACCGAACTGGCCCGCGCCCTCGCCACCGAGGACCCCGGCCGCGCCGCCCGGCTGGCCAGTGACGCCCGCCGCCAGGCCGAGCGCTTCGGCACCGACACCGCCATAGGAGAGGCCCTGCGCTGCGCCGCCGCGCTGGAGACCGGCCAGCGCGCGGTCCGGCTCGCCGCCCAGGCCGTCACCTACCTGGAGGCCTCGCCCTGCCAGTACGAACACGCCGCCGCCCGTGTGGAGTACGGCATCGCGGCCCGTTCGGCGGCCGAGCTGAACCGGGGCCTGGCGCTGGCCGACTCGTGCGGCGCCGACGGGCTGGTGGCCCGGGCCCGCGAGGCGCTGGCGGTGGTGCACACGGGCTGACCGGCCGCCGCACCGGGGACCTCACCCCGGGGTGCCGTCCTCCTCGGCCAGCACCCGCTGGGCCGTCGCGAACGCCGAGTTCGCCGCCGGCACCCCGCAGTACACCGCCGTCTGGAGCAGCACCGCACCGATCTCGTCCGGCGTCAGCCCGTTGCGCCGGGCCGCCCGCACGTGCATGGCCAGCTCCTCGTAGTGGCCGTGCGCGACCAGCGCGGTCAGCGTGACCAGGCTGCGCTCGCGCCGGGACAGCGTCTCGTCGGTCCAGATCTCGCCCCACGCGTAGCGCGAGATGAAGTCCTGGAAACGGGCGGTGAACGGGGACTGGCGGGCCTGCGCCCGGTCCACGTGCGCGTCGCCCAGCACCTCGCGCCGTACCGCCATGCCCCGCCGGGCGTCGCCGCCCAGATGCGCCCGCAGGGCGGTCAGCACCGCCTCAGGACGCTCGGCCGGCGTCAGGTGCGAGGCGCCGGGGATCTCCGTGAGCGTCGCGCCCGGCACCGCGTCGGCGATCTCCCGCAGATGCGCGGGCGGTGTGGCCGGATCCTCGCGCCCGGCGATCAGCAGCGTCGGCGCGGTGATGTCGCCGAGCCGGTCCCGCAGGTCGAAGGCGGCCAGCGCGTCGCAGCAGGCGGCGTAGGCGCCGGGGTCGGCGTCCCGGTGGTCGCGGACCAGCCGCGGCACGGTGAACCCGGGGGTGAACCACCGGGCGTCCGCGCCGTCCGCCAGCCGCGCCAGCCCCTCCGCGCGTACCTGTGCGGCCCTCTCCTCCCACGGCTTCGCGCCGTTGAAGTGCGCCGACGAGCAGACGACCGCCAGCGACGACACCCGCTCCGGATGGTGCACGGCCAGGTGCAGGCCCACCGCCCCGCCCAGCGACACCCCGGCGTAGGCGAACCGCTCCACGCCGAGCGAGTCGGCGAGGGCCAGCACCAGCCCGGCGAGGTCACCGACGGTGGCGCCCGGTCCGATGAGGTCGGCCGCGGAACCGCCGTGCCCGGGCAGGTCCCAGCGGATCACCCGGTGCCCCGTGGACAGTTCGGGTGCCACCGCGTCCCACAGGGCGTACGAGGTGCCCAGCGAGGGCCCGAGCAGCAGCGGGGGTGCGGAGGCGGGGCCTTCGGCCAGGTGGTCGAGCATGGTCAACGTCGCTCCAGGGCACGGTCGGTCAGGGCTCCCGCGGAGCCGGTGTAGCGGACGGGGTCGGTGAGGGCGTCGAGGTCTAGACCGCGCAACTCCGGTACCTCGGCGAGCAGTTCACCCAGGGTCCGGTCCTCGGCGTACGTACGCGCCGCCAGTTCGGTGAGCAGCGCCCTGGCGCGGGACCGGCCGAGCACCGGCGTCAGTCCGGCGGCGAGCCGCTCGGACACGATCAGCCCGTGGGTGAGGCCGAGGTGCGCGCGCATCACGTCCGGCCGCACCCGCAGCCCCTCGGTCAGCTCGGCGGCGTCCCGGGCCGCGCCGCCGGCCAGCCGCAGCAGGTCGCGCAGCGGCTCCCACTCGGCGTGCCAGGCGCCCGCCGGACGCTCGTCCTCGGCGGTCAGCGAGCCGTACAGCACCGCCGCGAGCTGCGGCGCGCGCCGGGCCGCCGCCGCGATCAGCGTGGACCGTACGGGGTTGGCCTTGTGCGGCATCGCCGAGGAGCCGCCGCCCCCGCCCTCGGCGACCTCGCCGATCTCGGTGCGGGAGAGTGTCAGCACGTCGGCGGCGATCTTCCCGAGGGCCCCCGCGGTGAAGGTGAGGGCCCCGGCCAGGTCGGCGACCGGGGTCCGCAGCGTGTGCCACGGCAACAGAGGTGCCCGCAGGCCCAGTTCGCGGGCGTAGGCGGCAGGAAGTGCCATCGGGTCCGGTGCGCCGTAGGCCCCGAAGGCGGCCAGGGTGCCCGCCGCGCCGCCGAGCTGTGCGGGCAGGGTGTCGCGTACGGCGGCGACCCGGTCCCGGGCGTCCAGGACCAGCGCGCGCCATCCGGCCGCCTTCAGCCCGAAGGTCGTCGGTACGGCGTGCTGGGTGAGCGTCCGGCCCGGCATCGCCGTGTCCCGGTGCCCGGCGGCCAGCACGGCCAGCGCGCGTTCCGTACGCGTGAGGTCGGGGAGGAGCAGGTCCAGGGTGCGGGCGGCGACCAGCATCGTCGCCGTGTCCATGATGTCCTGGCTGGTCGCACCCCGGTGGACGTACGGCCCGTACTCCTCACCGACCGCCCCGATCAGGTCGGCCACCAGGGGGATGACCGGGTTTCCGCCGCTGCGGGCGCGTTCCGCCAGGGACCGCACGTCGAACCGGGCCGGATCACCGGCGGCCTCCGTCACCGCGGCCGCCGCCCCGGCGGGCGCCAGTCCCAGCGCGGCCTGGGCGCGGGTCAGGGCCGCCTCCGCGTCCAGCAGGGCCCGCAGGTAGGCGTGGTCGCCGGTCGCCGCCGCGGCCGGTGAGCCCGCCCGGCCGGGGGCGAGCAGGCTGGTGCCGGCGTCGCCGGGATCCGCGGGTGATGTCACTGGAACTCCAGGAAGACCGTCTCGCCCTCGCCCTGAAGGCGGATGTCGAAACGGTACGTCCCACGGCCCTCGTCCGCCGCGACCAGCGTGTCGCGGCGCTCCGCCGGCACCCGGGCCAGCAGCGGGTCGGCGGCGAGCAGCGCCTGGTCGTCCGGCAGGTAGATCCGGGTGTACAGGTGCACGAGGAGTCCGCGCGCGAAGACGCACACGCTGACGCAGGGCGCGCTCCGCCCGCGTGCCCCGGGCCGCAGTGTCCGCGCGTACCAGTGGCCGTTAGCGTCGGTCTGGATCCGGCCGAAGCCGGTGAACTCCACTCCGTTGCGGCCCAGGAAGCCGCCGGAGGCGGGGTCGCGCCGCATGGAGCCGTCGGCGGTCGGCGTCCTGCCCTCGGTGTCCGGACCCCACAGCTCCACGAGCGCGTCCGGCAGCGGGGCGCCCTCCCCGTCGTACACGTACCCGTGCACGGTGATCGTGTCCGGATGACCGGCCGGGGCGATGTCCTCGCCGCCGGGGAAGGGCAGCGCGTACCCGTAGAACGGGCCGACCGTGTGCGACGGAGTGGGCGGGACCCGCCCCGGCTCGCTGTTGTCGATCTTCGTCATGGGGGTCAGCGTCCTTCTTCGATCCAGGTGGCGTTCGGGCCGTCGAGCACGATGTCCCAGTGGTAGCCGAGCGAGAACTCGGGCACGGACAGGCCGTGGTCGTACGTCGCGATCAGCCGCTGCCGGGCGGCGTCGTCGGTCACGGACTGGAGGATCGGGTCGTACGGGAACAGCGGGTCGTTCGGGAAGTACATCTGTGTCACGAGCCGCTGGGTGAACGCCGACCCGAACACCGAGAAGTGGATGTGCGCCGGACGCCATGCGTTGACGTGGTTGCGCCACGGGTAGGGCCCGGGCTGCACGGTGGTGAAGCGGTAGTGGCCGTCGTCGTCGGAGAGGGTGCGGCCCACCCCGGTGAAGTTCGGGTCCAGCGGCGCGTCGTGCTGCTCGCGCTGGTGCGCGTACCGACCCGCCGAGTTGGCCTGCCAGATCTCCACGAGCTGGCCGCGCACGGGCCGGCCGTCGCGGTCGAGGAGCCGGCCCGAGACGGTGATGCGCTCGCCGACCGGCTCGCCGGTGTGCTGCCGGGTCAGGTCGTTGTCGATCCCGGTGAGGTCCCGCTCCCCGAAGGCCGGGGAGGACAGCTCCACCAGCTCCGGGTCCTGGCGGACGTCGATGGCGATCGGCGGCTGCTTCGGGTGGCGCAGCACCGAGGAGCGGTACGGGGCGTAGTCGCGGCGCGGGTGGTGCTCGACGGGCGCGCCGTCGGCGACCCGCTTCTCGTACGCGGCGTGCTCGGCCGCGATCTCCGCGTCGATGTCGTGCTGGGTGAGAGGCATGGGGATTCCCGTGGGTGACAGGGGGCTTGGCTAGCGGTCGAGGACGAGGGCCAGGCCCTGGCCGACACCGATGCAGAGGGTGGCGACGCCGGTGCCGCCGCCCTTGCGGGCCAGCTGGTGGGCGACGGTCCCGGCGAGGCGGGCACCGGAGGCGCCCAGCGGGTGGCCCAGCGCGATGGCTCCGCCCCGGGGGTTGAGGATCGCGGGGTCGAACTCCGGCCACTCGGCGACACAGCCGAGCACCTGGGCGGCGAAGGCCTCGTTGAGTTCGAGGACGTCCAGGTCGGCGAAGGTCCGCCCGGCCTTGGCCAGGGCACGGTGCACGGCTTCGACGGGGGCGAGACCGAAGTAGTGCGGGTCGGTGGCCGAGACGCCGGTGGCGGAGATCCGGGCGAGCGGTTCGCGTCCGGTGGCCTTCAGCCCCTCCGCGTCGGTGAGGAGCAGGGCTGCCGCGCCGTCGTTGAGCGGCGAGGCGTTGCCCGCGGTCACCGTGCCGTCGGTCTTCCGGAACGACGGCTTGAGCTTCGCCATCGCCTCCAGCGAGGCGGTCGGGCGTACGCACTCGTCGGCGGCGAAGTCCGCGGGGTCGCCCTTGCGCCGCTCCACCGGGACCGGCGCGAGTTCGGCGTCGAACAGGCCGTCCGCCTGGGCGCGGGCGGCCTTGTGGTGGGAGGCGAGCGCGTACTCGTCCTGCCGCTCGCGCGTGATCCCGTGCTTGTCGGCGATCAGCTCCGCCGACTCCCCGAGCGGGATCGTCCACTGCGGGTCCATCCTCGGGTTGACCATGCGCCAGCCCAGGGTGGTCGAGTACAGCTCGGTGTGCCCGGCGGGGAAGGGCCGGTCCGACTTGGGCAGGACGTACGGCGCCCGGGTCATCGACTCCACCCCGCCCGCGAGGGCGATCGACGCGTCGCCGACGGCGATGGCGCGCGCGGCCTGGACGACGGCTTCGAGCCCGGAGGCGCACAGCCGGTTCACGGTGACGCCGGGGACGGAGGTGGGCAGGCCGGCCAGGAGGGCGGCCATCCGCGCGACGTTGCGGTTCTCCTCGCCGGCGCCGTTGGCGTTGCCGAAGTAGACGTCCTCGACGCGGGACGGGTCCAGGGCCGGGGTGCGGGCGAGGAGTTCGCGGATCGCGTGCGCGGCCAGGTCGTCGGGGCGTACGCCCGCCAGGCCGCCGTTGTACTTGCCGAACGGGGTGCGGACCGCGTCGACGACGTAGACGTCCTTCACTTCGCCTCCTCCGCGATCCTCGGCCGCCCCGCGGTCTCCGGTTCCTCCGCGGTCTCCCGTGCCTCCACCGCCACGACGAGCGCGGCGTCGGTCCGGGCGGTGATCTCCTCGACGCTCACGCCCGGCGCGGTCTCGACCAGGACCAGGCCGTCGGCCGTGACGTCGAGGACGCCGAGGTCGGTGATGATCCGGTCCACGCACGCCTTCCCGGTGAGGGGCAGCGCGCACTCCTGGAGGATCTTGGGCGAGCCGTCCTTGGCGGTGTGGGTCATCACGACGATCACGGTGCGGGCCCCGTGGACCAGGTCCATCGCCCCGCCTATCCCGGTGATCATCTTGCCCGGGACGGCCCAGTTGGCCAGGTCCCCGCCCGCCGACACCTGCATGGCGCCCAGCACGGCGACGTCGATGTGCCCGCCCCGGATCATGCCGAAGGACAGCGCGGAGTCGAAGAAGGCGGCGCCCGGCAGCACCGTCACCGTCTCCTTGCCCGCGTTGATCAGATCGGGGTCCACCTCGGCCTCGGTCGGGTAGCGGCCGGTGCCGAGGATGCCGTTCTCCGACTCCAGGGTGACCTCGACGCCCTCGGGGAGGTGGTTGGGGATCAGCGTCGGCAGGCCGATGCCGAGGTTGACGTACTGGCCGTCCCTCAGCTCCCGCGCCGCCCGAGCGGCCATCTCCTCACGTGTCCAGGCCATCAGGAACTCACCGTCCGCCGCTCGATCTTCTTCTCCGCCGCCTGCTCCGCCGTCAGCGCCACCACGCGCTGCACGAAGATGCCGGGCAGATGCACTTCGTCCGGGTCGATCCCGCCGGGCTCCACCAGTTCCTCCACCTCGGCGATCGTCACCCGCCCGGCCATCGCGGCCAGCGGGTTGAAGTTCCGGGACGACTTGGCGAACACCAGGTTCCCGTGCCGGTCGCCCCTGGCCGCCCGCACCAGCGCGAAGTCGGTGCGGATGCCGCGCTCCAGCACGTACTCGGTCCCGTCGAACTCGCGGACCTCCTTGGGCGGGGAGGCCAGCGCGACCCCGCCGTCGCCGTCGTAGCGCCAGGGCAGACCGCCGTCGGCCACCTGGGTGCCCACGCCGGCCGGGGTGTAGAACGCGGGGATCCCGGCGCCGCCGGCCCGCAGCCGCTCGGCCAGCGTGCCCTGCGGGATCATCTCCACCTCCAGCTCCCCGCCGAGGTACTGGCGCGCGAACTCCTTGTTCGCGCCGATGTAGGACCCGGTCACGCGGGCGATCCGGCCGGCGGCCAGCAGCACGGCGAGACCGGACTCCATCGCCCCGCAGTTGTTGGAGACCACCGACAGGCCGTCGGTGCCGCGCTCGTACAGCGCCTGGATCAGTACGTTCGGCACACCGCTCAGCCCGAAACCGCCCACCGCGAGCGACGCGCCGTCGGGCACGTCGGCCACCGCCCCACCGGCCGTGGCCACCACCTTGTCCATCCGAGAAGCCCCATCTCTGACGCGAATTAATCAGGGCACTGAGTATTTCAGCGAGGTGCTCAACACGCTGCCATCGACCGGCCGAGGCGTCAAGGCCCGGAAAAGTGCCCGGTAGATCGCTTGGAGAGGTGTCCGTGGGTTCGCGGCAGGCCGGGGTATCGTCAGTGCACCTACGAAGTAACCACGGGAGAGCGCATGGCAGCGGTCGATCTGACCACCCATCCCGGACACCTGGCCCGGCGGCTCCAGCAGGCGCACTACCTGCTCTGGAACACGATGGTCTCCGAGGAGACCACCTCGCCGCAGTTCGCCGTCCTGAACGCCCTCGTCGCCGAGCCCGGCCTGGACCAGCGCACGGTGGGGGAGCGGGTGGGCCTGGACCGCTCCACCATCGCCGAGGTGATCAGCCGGCTGGGCCGCCGCGGGCTGCTCGACAAGGTCCGCGACCAGCAGGACGGCCGCCGCTTCCTGCTCCGGCTGACCGACGAGGGGCTGCGCGTCCACCGCAGGCTGAGCGTGCGGGTCGCCCGGATGAACCAGGTGTTCCTCGCCCCGCTCTCGCCCGACGAGCGGACCGCGTTCTTCGACCTGGTCCGCCGGGTCGCGGACGCCGCCGAGGGGCTGCGCAACCCGGAGTCGTCCGGGGTGCCGGGCTGACGCGGGGCCGACGGCTCAGGAGCCGCCCGCGAAGACCACCCACACCTGGCCCTCGGCGAAGTTCAGCGCGGCGCCGTCGCGGGTGGTGAACGTCGTGCCGTCGGCGGCCGTGCCGCGCGTCCAGGTGGCGTCGTACGTCCGGCCGTCGCGCAGCACCTCCGCGCGGCCCGAGCCCACCGACTCGACGTAGGGCGAGTTGCTGCCGCGGAAGTCGCGGAAGGCGGAATCGTGCACCGTCACGTGCTGCACCACGACCGTGGCCGGTGCCGGGGCCTCGCCGTCGGCCGCGCCGGCCGGTGAGCCGTCCAGGGAGACCAGCCACCGGTCCCGGCTCTCCGACCAGGTGAAGGTGAAGCTCGTCGCCGGGTAGCGCACGGTGCGGGAGGGCTCCGCCCGGCCGCCCCCGGGCGCCTTGCCGAAGGTGAACCCCGTGGTCAGGGCCCCGGAGCCCGCGGGCTCGGCCGGCAGCTCGCCGGGCCGCAGGTAGAGGTTGTGCGGGGCCTGCCGGTCGTCGTCGCGGACGTAGGCGCCCGGTGCGTCGCCCGGTGTGACGGCGCGCAGCGGAGCCCTCTCGATGAGCGGCAGCAGCTTGCTCTGGGCGCCGGAGAAGGCCAGCGTCGGCCGGTCGAACTGGCGCAGCAGCTCCAGGTCCGACTCCCGGGCGCTGCGCACCGGCCCGACCTCCTCGGGCAGCCGGGTCGCGTAGAGCGCCATCAGGCGGCTCAGTCCGCCCTCCACCGGCTCCGCGTAGACGACGTCCGCGGCGTCCAGGCCGGTCTGGGGCCGGGCCTCGGGCGCGTTGTCGACCTTCACGGCGAGCACCGGGCCGGTGGCGGGTGCCGAGGTGTGCGAACGCTCCGGCTCCGGCGCCCGTCCGTTGTCCTTGCCGCCCGACCCGGCCGTGCAGCCCGCGGACAGCGCGACGGCCGCCGTCACGGCCACGAGCGCGGCACCGCGTGCCCCGCGTGTGCTCCGCCCGCGCGTGCCCCGTTCACGCGGGCTCCGTCCGTGCGTCCCTCGTCGCATCCCGACCATCCGTCCGCCCATTCCGTGTCATTGATTGTGCGCCTCTTGCAGCATTTAGTGCCATACAGGACCGAATCCGACAGGGCACACGGAACGAGGCAGATAATCCGCTGTTCGGCCGAAACCGTGGCCGGTTCAGTGACGAGGGGCCCGGGTACCCGGCCGGAACGCAGAGGCGCGACGCGCACGGCCACGGAGGGAGCCCGGGCGATGAAGGCAGTGACATGGCAGGGCAAGCGGGACGTCCGGGTCGAGGAGGTGCCCGACCCGCGCATCGAGGAACCGACCGACGCGGTCATCCGCGTCACCTCGTCGGGGCTGTGCGGCTCCGACCTGCACCTCTACGAAGTACTCACGCCGTTCATGACCCCGGGCGACATCCTCGGCCACGAGCCGATGGGCGTCGTCGAGGAGGTCGGCCCCGAGGTGACCGGCCTGAAGCCGGGCGACCGGGTCGTGGTGCCGTTCCAGATCGCCTGCGGGCACTGCTACATGTGCGGCAGCGGCCTGCCGACCCAGTGCGAGACCACCCAGGTCACCGGCGAGGGCATGGGCGCCCCGCTCTTCGGCTACACCCGGCTGTACGGGGCGGTGCCCGGCGGCCAGGCCGAGTACCTGCGCGTACCGCAGGCCCAGTTCGGACCGATCAAGGTGCCCGAGGGCCCGGCCGACGACCGCTTCGTCTACCTCTCCGACGTGCTGCCCACCGCCTGGCAGGCGGTCGCCTACGCCGACATACCGAAGGGCGGCAGCATCGCCGTGCTCGGCCTCGGCCCGATCGGCGACATGGCCTGCCGGATCGCGCTCCTCAAGGGCGCCGGCCGGGTGTTCGGCGTGGACCTCGTGCCGGAGCGGCTGCGGCGCGCCCGCGAGCGGGGCGTGGAGACCTTCGACCTGCGGGCCTTCGACAACGAGAAGGAACTGGTCGCCGCCATGCAGGAGGAGACCGGCGGCCGCGGTCCCGACGCCGTGATCGACGCGGTCGGCACCGAGGCGCACGGCGGGACCGTGGCCAAGCTGGTCCAGCAGGCCGCCGCGGTGATGCCCCGGTTCATCGGCGGCCCGCTCGCGGAGCGGTTCAGCATCGACCGGCTCGCCGCCCTGTACACCGCGATCGACCTGGTACGCCGCGGCGGCACCATCTCGCTCTCCGGCGTGTACGGGGGCATGGCCGACCCGATGCCGCTGCTGACCATGTTCGACAAGCAGATCCAGCTGCGCATGGGACAGGCCAACGTCCGCCGCTGGAGCGACGAGATCCTGCCCCACCTGACCGACGAGGACCCGCTCGGCGTCGACGACTTCGCCACCCACCGGGTGCCGCTGGCGGACGCGCCGCACGCGTACGAGATGTTCCAGAAGAAGCAGGACGGCGCGGTCAAGGTGCTCATGAAGCCGTGAGCCCCGGTCGCCCGGGAGGAGCCCTCACGGTCCGCCGAGGATCTCCGCGAGGTCGTAGCGGACCGGCTCCTCCAGCTGGGCGTAGGTGCAGCTCTCCGGCGTCCGGTCCGGGCGCCAGCGGCGGAAGCGGGCCGTGTGCCGGAAGCGTGCCCCGTTCTCCATGTGGTCGTACGCGACCTCGACGACCCGCTCCGGCCTGAGCGGCACCCAGGACAGGTCCTTCTTGCCCGACCACCGGCTCGGTGCGCCCGGCAGCCGCGCCCCCTCGTGCGCCGACTCCTGAGCCCAGGCCGCCCACGGATGGCCCTGCGCGTCGTCCATGCGCAGCGGCTCCAGCTCCTCCACCAGCTCCGCCCGGCGCTTCATCGTGAAGGCCGCGCTCACCCCCACGTGCTGGAGGACGCCCCGGTCGTCGTAGAGCCCGAGCAGCAGCGAGCCGACCACGGGGCCGCTCTTGTGCAGGCGGTATCCGGCGACGACCACGTCCGCCGTCCGCTCGTGCTTGATCTTGTACATGGCCCGTTCGTCCTGCCGGTACCCCAGGTCGAGCGGCTTGGCGACCACGCCGTCGAGCCCCGCGCCCTCGTACCGCTCGAACCACTGCCGGGCCACCTCGATGTCGTCCGTCGCCGGCGCCACGTGCACGGGCGGCGTGACCCCCTCCAGCGCCCGCGTCAGCAGCGCCCGCCGGTCGGCCAGCCCCACGTCGAGCAGGGACTCGTCGTCCAGGGCCAGCAGGTCGAAGGCGATCAGCGAGGCCGGCGTCCGCTCGGCCAGCGTCCGCACCCGGGAGTCCGCCGGATGGATCCGCTCCGTCAGCGCGTCGAAGTCCAGATGCCCCTCCCGCGCGATCACGATCTCCCCGTCCATCACGCACCGCTGCGGCAACCGCTCCCGCACCGCGGCCACCAGCTCCGGAAAATACCTGGTCAACGGCTTGCCGGTACGGCTCCCCAGTTCCACCTCGTCCCCGTCGCGGAACACGATCGCCCGGAACCCGTCCCACTTGGCCTCGTAGTGCATCCCCGGCGGAATCCTCGCCACGGACTTGGCGAGCATCGGCTTCACGGGCGGCATGACGGGAAGGCGCATGGTCCGACTGTATGAGCGCGGTGTCGTCCCCGCCTGATGTGCGAAGCCAAGACCCTGCGCCTACCGTGGCTCGCATGGCGGAAGCGGTGGAACTGGAGGCGGGCGGCCGGACCGTGCGGCTGTCCAGCCCGGGGAAGGTGTTCTTCCCGGAGCGCGGCTACACCAAGCTCGACGTGGCCCGGTACTACCAGGCGGTGGCCCCCGGCATCCTGCGCGCCCTGCGCGACCGTCCCACCACTTTGCAGCGCTACCCGGACGGGGTCGGCGGCGAGTGGTTCTACCAGAAGCGCGCACCCAAGGGCATGCCCGACTGGATCCCCACCGCGCACATCACCTTCCCCAGCGGGCGCAGCGCCGACGAGATGTGTCCCACCGAGGAGGCGGCGGTCCTGTGGGCCGCCCAGTACGGCACCCTCACCTTCCACCCCTGGCCGGTGCGGCGCGCCGACGTCGACCACCCCGACGAACTGCGCATCGACCTCGACCCGCAGCCCGGCACCGACTACGACGACGCCGCCCGCGCCGCCCACGAACTGCGCGCCGTACTGGAGGAGTTCGGCGGACTGCGCGGCTGGCCCAAGACCTCGGGAGGGCGCGGCCTCCACGTCTTCGTGCCGATCGAGCCGAGCTGGACCTTCACCCAGGTGCGGCGCGCCGCGATCGCCGTCGGCCGCGAGATGGAGAGGCGGATGCCGGACCGGGTCACCATCAAGTGGTGGAAGGAGGAACGCGGCGAGCGCATCTTCATCGACTACAACCAGACCGCCCGGGACCGCACCATCGCCTCCGCCTACTCGGTGCGCCCCCGCCCGAACGCCCCGGTCTCCGCGCCGCTGACCTGGGACGAGGTGGGCGTCGCGCACCCGCAGGACTTCGACATCACGACCATGCCCGCGCGCTTCGCCGAACTCGGCGACGTGCACGCGGGCATGGACGACCATCGGTACTCCCTCGACGCCCTGCTGGAACTGGCGACGAAGGACGAGCACGACCACGGACTCGGCGACCTGCCGTACCCGCCCGAGTATCCGAAGATGCCGGGGGAGCCCAGCCGGGTGCAGCCGAGCCGGGCCAGGAAGCACGCTCCCGGCCCGGACGGGCCTACAGCTCCTTGACGCGGATGTCCCGGTACGAGATCACGTCCGAGGTGCTGTGCACCTGGAGTCCGATGTAGCCGGAGGCGAAGCGCCGCCCGTCCGTGCCCGGGTCGTCCGAGCGCGGCGGGGTGAAGACCTGGCCACCGGTGTTGTCGAACTCGTTGATCAGCACACCGTTGCGGAAGACCGAGTAGTGCTGGTCCTCCACCCGGATCTCGTAGTCGTTCCAGGTGCCCTTCTCCGTGACACCCGCGCCGGCCAGGCCGACCCGGTCGAAGCCGTACACGGAGCCGGACTTGTACATGTCGCCGGTCGGGCTGTCGAACGCCTGGATCTCGTGCCCGTACTTGATGGCGACCCACTCCGGACGCGACTCCTCCGGGTGGTCGTGCACCTGCGGGAAGCGCACGAAGACGCCGCCGTTGGTGTTGGCCGTACCCGGCGCGTCGTCGCGCCACTGGAGCTTCAGCGAGAAGTTCCCGTACTTGCGCTCCGGGAACCACAGCATCCCGAGGCCGTTCTTCGAGGTGCCGGACGTGATCGACCCGTCCGCGTTCAGCCCGAACGAACCGCCGCCGACCTGCTCCCACTTGGCGAAGGACGCCTGGGTGCCGTCGAGGATGGTGCGGTAGCCCTCCGTCTGGCCGGGCTTGCCGATCCCGGACTGGCGGGCGGCCTTGTTGATCGCCTTGACCTCCCGGCCGTCGACGACCCCCTCCTCCCGGAGGGTGTCCAGCACCTCACGCACGTGCTTGAGGAAGAGCTGCTGGGACGACCACTCCTTCTCGTCCTCGATCATCTCGTTGATCCGGCACCGGTTGTTGGTGACCCGGTTCGGCACACCGGTGTCCACCGTGCCGACGATCACCGTCTGGCGCTCGTCGAACTCCGGGCAGGGCGGCCCCGGAACCTGGCCCGCCACCACCGTGAAGCTCACGCTCACCGGCTCGGAGGTGTTGCCGGCCTTGTCGCTCGCGCGGTACGCCACGGTGTGCCGTCCGACGCGGTCGACGACCACGGGAGCGGAGTACGCCAGGTAGGGCCCGGCGTCCAGCGAGTACTCGACACCGGCGACGCCGGAGCCGCCCTCGTCCGTGGCGTTGACGGTCACCTTCGCGCTGCCGACGTACGCGCCGTCGGAGTTCTTGGTGCCGTCAACGGTCGCGCCGGTCACCGGCGGGGTGGTGTCCTGCGGGGGAGCGGCGACCACGGTGAAGGCGACGCTCTTCTCCGCGGCGACGTTGCCCGCCTTGTCGGTGGCCCGGTAGCGGACCGTGTGCTCGCCGACCTCGTGCACCATGACGGGCGCGGTGTACGCCTGCCAGGCGCCGTCGCCGACGGCGTACTCGATGGTGTTGACGCCGGAACCGGTGTCGGAGGCGGTGACGGTCACCGTCGCCATGTCGATGTAGGCGCCGTCGGGGTTCTTCTCACCGCTGACCGTCGCCGAGGTCTCCGGCGGCGTCGTGTCGTCGGTGTCGGGCGCGACCACCGTGAAGTCGACGCTCTTCTCGGCGGCCGCGTTGCCCGCCTTGTCGAACGCCCGGTAGCGCACCGTGTGGTCACCGACCTGATCGACCACGACCGGCGTGGTGTACGGCTGCCAGGCGCCGTCCGCGCCGATCGCGTACTCGACCCGGTCGACGCCCGAGCCGCCGGCCTCGTCGGTGGCGGCGACGGTCACGCTCGCCGAACCGACGTACTGCCCGTCGGCGTTCTGCGTGCCGCCGACCTCGGCCGAGGTCTCCGGCGCCGTGGTGTCCTCGCCGCCACCGCCCTCGGTCACGGTGAGCACGCCCGTCATCTGGCCGTGCCCGGGGATCGTGCAGTGGTACATGTACTTGCCCGGGGTCAGGGTGACCTCGGCGGTGTGCTTGCCGCCCTGGGCGTCGCCCGGGTTGGCGAGGATGTTCAGCTGGACGTCGCTGTTGTACTCCGGGTCGCTGGTCATGAACGTCAGCGTGTGCGGCATGCCGGTGGTGTTGCCGGTCGCCTCACTGTTCTCGAAGACGATCGTGGCCGGTCCGGCCACCGCCGTCTCCGGCGCGGACGTGTACTTGGTGATGTCGTCGCCGGCGGTCCAGGTCAGGACCTGGTCGGCCGCCTCGGCGCGCGGAGCCGGCGGCCCGTCCTGGGCGGACGCCGTCTGCAGTCCGAGCATCATCAGCAGCCCGGCCAGCAGCGCGGCCCACATTCTTCGTTGGCGTATCACTCGGTCCCCCTGGCCAGTTGTCCGGCGGCCGGCGTCGGGCCGCCGCCCTCGTAGGTGACCCGCCACAGCGCCGACTTGGCGTCGGAGGTGAAGAAGCCGCGGCCGTAGTCGAGGACGTACAGCGCGCCGTCCGGGCCGAACTTCCAGCCCATCAGGTTCTTGATGCCGTCGTTGCCGACCGGCACGATCTTCTTCAGGGACTCCGAGTGCACCGGCAGACCGCCGTCGCCCTGGGTCTTCGGGTCCATCAGCACCGCGTTGCGCGGCTGGTCGGAGTCGTAGAAGTCACCGACGAACCACTTGCCGTCCCAGTAGGCCGGCCACTTGGTGGTGCTGGTGCTGTCCGCGTCGTAGCGGTAGACCGGGCCGTTCATCGCGGCCTGGCCGCCGCCCTTGAGCCAGGGCAGCCGGTAGGTGGCCTCGTCCTGCTTGTACGACGGGATCCCGTTCTCGTCGCGCGGGAAGTCGGGGCCGCCGCCCTGCGGGGAGTACCAGATGTTGTTGCCGGTCACCGGCGGCAGGTTGACCAGGCCGTCGTTGTTCGGCGACTCGTTCTTCGGGGCGTCGCAGTCGTACCAGCCCAGCGGCTTCGACGGGTCCGGCAGGTTCCGGTCCCGGTACGGCTGCTTGTTGCCCATGCAGTACGGCCAGCCCCGGTTGCTCGCCTTGGTGATGGTGGCGAACGTGTCGTACTTGGCGGGGCCCCACGTCGTCGAGGGGGCGCCGGCGTCAGGGCCGACCCACCCGGCGTAGAGGGTGTCGGTGGCCTTGTCGACGGAGATGCGCGCCGGGTTGCGGACGCCCATCACGTAGATCTCGCCGCGCGTCTTGCCGCCGCCCTCGGTGGTCTCCTTGCCGGTGAAGAGGTTGCCCTCGGGGAGCGTGTAGGTCCCGTCCGGCTCCGGGTGGATGCGCAGGATCTTGCCGTTGAGGTTGTTGGTGTTGCCCGCGGTGCGGCGCGCGTCCGCGAAGGACACGCCCTTGAAGTTGGGCTGCGGGTTGTTGCCGGAGTAACCGTCGCTGAAACCACTGGAGTTGTTGTCACCGGTGGCGATGTACAGGTTCCCCTTGGAGTCCCAGGCCATCCCGCCGCCCGCGTGGCAGCAGCTGTGGATCTGCACCGGCCACTTCAGCAGCACCTTCTCGCTGCCCAGGTCCAGCTTGTTGGTCGCCTGGTCCAGGGTGAAGCGCGAGACGCGCCGCTCGGCCATGTGGGTGTCGCGGTTGATCTGCGAGTGCGGCGTGTAGTGCAGGTACACCCAGCCGTTCTCGGCGAAGGCGGGGTCCAGCTCGATGCCGAGCAGGCCCTCCTCGACCTTGACCAGCTCGTCGCCGCCGCCCTTGTTGCCGAAGACGGTCAGGGCCCCGGCGAGGGTGACCTTCTTGGTCTTCGGGTCGTAGACGTGGATCTCGCCCTTGCCCTTGCCGATGTCGGGGTTGTTCCAGTCGGTGATCACCGGCTGGGAGGAGTCGGCGCCGCCGCGGCCGATGTAGAACACCCGCCCGTCGGGCGCGGTGACCAGGCCGTGCGGTTCGCCGATCTGGTCGTTCTGGCCCGCCTGGTTGGGCTGGGTCAGCCGCTCGGCCTTGTAGTTGCCGGTGATGGTGGCCTTGCAGTCGGCCTGCGACAGCCGCGACGTCCACAGCAGGGCACCGCGCAGGTGCGTGCGGAACTCCGTCTCGTCGTACGACGACTCGGTGCCGCCCATGCCGGTGTAGAAGGACCGGCCGCCGTCGTAGTCGCGGCACCAGCTGACCGGGTGGTCCCAGCCGTTGGCGCTCTCCCCGGGCGCGTACGTCGACTCGCGCACCCGGGCGACGGTGTGCACATCACCGGACGGGTTCTTCTGCCAGTTGAGCCACTCGTCGGGCCGCTTCCACTCCGCCGGCAGGTCCTTGGTGGCCGGATGACGCCGGTCGCCGACCTCGACGGTGGCCCGCTGGACCTTGGTGGGGCTGGAGGCGGCCGGGCGGGCGCCGACCAGACCGGTGAACCAGTCCGAGTACGGCTCCGCGCGGGCCGCGTCGTGGACGCCGACGAACCCGCCGCCGGCCTCCATGTACGCCTCCAGGCCCGCCTCCTGCGCCGGATCGAGGACGTCGCCGCCCCCGGTCAGGAACACGATCGCGTTGAAGCGGCCCAGCCTCTTCTCGTTGGTGAAGACCGAGGCGTTGTCCGTGGCCTCGACCGTGAAGCGCTCGTTCGCCGGGCCGGACTGCCCGATCCGCTCGATGGCCGCGATCCCCGCGTTCACGACCGGCGACTCCTCGCCGGACGCGGCGGAACCGTAGAACACCAGCACACGCACGTTGGAGCCGCCCGGGGGCGACTTGATCGACATCGTTGTCAGGGACGGGTCCGGCGCCGGACGCGCGCTGGCCGTCGGGCCAGCCAGCAGTCCCGCGGCGACGAAGCCGGCGGTGGCGAACGCCGCCCATCCTCTTCTTCTCGCGCTCAACCCTCTCAAGGGCATGGGCACCTCCTCGGTCACGGCAGCAGCGCCAAGGAAGCTAGACCTCTTTGCGTGGTTCGCCAATAGGTATGACCGGGATCCAACGAACTTTGTCCTGAGTGTGGATAAACGCGGCGCCAACCGGTACGGTCCCACAGGCTCATCACAGCCAATCAGAAATACGGCTCCGCAAATTCCGTATCAGCGTGGGGAGTTCGGCATGGACAGGCGAGGCTTCAACCGACGGGTACTGCTGGGCGGCGCGGCCGTCGCGACATCGTTGTCCATCGCTCCGGAGACCGCGGGCGCCGTCGATGAGGCCAAGGCAGTCTCCGCGAAGACGGCGCCGGCCGGGGGCGCGGTGAGACACATCAAGATGTACGCCGAGAAGCTGCCGGACGGTCAGATGGGCTACGGCTTCGAGAAGGGCAAGGCGTCCGTCCCCGGACCGCTGATCGAGCTGAACGAGGGCGACACGCTGCACATCGAGTTCACCAACACCATGGACGTGCGGGCCAGTCTGCACGTGCACGGCCTGGACTACGAGATCTCCAGCGACGGCACCGCGATGAACAAGAGCGACGTCGAGCCCGGCGGCACCCGCACCTACACCTGGCGCACCCACAAGCCGGGCCGCCGCGCGGACGGCACCTGGCGCTCGGGCAGCGCCGGCTACTGGCACTACCACGACCACGTGGTCGGCACCGAGCACGGCACCGGCGGCATCCGCAACGGCCTCTACGGGCCGGTGATCGTGCGCCGCAAGGGCGACGTGCTGCCGGACGCCACGCACACCATCGTCTTCAACGACATGCTCATCAACAACCAGAAGCCCCACACCGGTCCCAACTTCGAGGCCACCGTGGGCGATCGCGTCGAGATCGTCATGATCACGCACGGCGAGTACTACCACACCTTCCACATGCACGGTCACCGCTGGGCCGACAACCGCACCGGCATGCTCACCGGCCCCGAGGACCCCACCCAGGTCATCGACAACAAGATCACCGGCCCGGCGGACTCCTTCGGCTTCCAGATCATCGCGGGGGAGGGGGTGGGCGCCGGCGCGTGGATGTACCACTGCCACGTGCAGAGCCACTCCGACATGGGGATGGTGGGGCTGTTCCTGGTGAAGAAGACCGACGGCACCATCCCGGGGTACGACCCCCACGAGCACGCCCACGGGGGCGGCGAGCAGACCGCGAAGGCGCCCGAGCAGACCGCGCAGGCGCCCGAGCACCACCACTGAGGGCGGCCCCGAGCGCCCTCTTCCCGTCCGGTGGCTGCGGCTATCCTGAGCCGCAGCCGCCGACGAGGAGCCCCCAAGTGAGCGAGACAGTGCCCCGCCCCACGCTGGAGGCCGTGGCCGAGCGGGCCGGGGTCTCGCGGGCCACCGTGTCCCGCGTGGTCAACGGGGCGCACGGGGTGCGCGACGCGCTGGCCGAACGGGTCCGGCGCGCGGTGGAGGAACTCGGGTATGTGCCCAACCAGGCCGCCCGCAGCCTGGTGACCCGACGGCACGACGCCGTCGCAGTCGTCGCCGCCGAGCCGGAGACCCGGGTCTTCGCCGACCCCTACTTCGCCCAGCAGTTGCGCGGCATCAGCAAGGAACTGACGGCCCACGACAACCAGTTGGTGCTGCTGCTCATCGAGGGCCGCGAGGACCACGCCCGCGTCGGCCGCTACCTGGCCGGCGGCCATGTCGACGGCGCGCTCGTCTTCTCGCTGCACCTCCACGACCCGCTGCCCGGCCTCGTACGCGGGGCCGGGGTGCCGACGGTGTTCGGCGGGCGCCCCGACTGGGAGGACGACGGGGACGACGTGGTGTACGTCGACAGCGACAACCGCGGCGGTGCCCGCGCGGCCGTCCGCCACCTGGCCGCCCTCGGCCGCACCCGGATCGCGCACATCACCGGCCCGCTCGACCAGACCTCCGCCGCCGACCGGCTGGCCGGCTTCCGCGACGTCCGGGCCGGCGCCGACCCGGGGCTGGTCGCGCTCGGCGACTTCACCCCGGGCGGCGGCGAACGGGCGATGCGGGAGCTGCTCGACCGCTGCCCGGACCTTGACGCCGTGTTCGCGGCCAACGACCTCACCGCCGCCGGTGCCCTGCGGGTGCTGCGCGAGCGCGGACGGCGGGTGCCGGACGACGTGGCGGTGGTGGGCTTCGACGACATGCTGCCCGTCGCCGAACAGACCGACCCGCCCCTGACCACCGTCCGCCAGGACATCGAGGAGATGGGCCGCCTGATGGCCCGTCTCCTCCTGCGCGGCCCGGACCCCCGCACGGCCGCCGACGGCCCGGATGCCGCCGACCCGGAGCCCGGCACGGCCGGCGTCATCCTGCCGACCACACTGGTCCACCGCGCCAGCGCCTGACCACGCGAACCCGGCGCCCGCTCCGCCTCCGGCGCCCACTTCGGGACTCGGCGTCGCCCGCGCCTGATGGCCGTCTCCCCTGCGCGGGCCCGGCCCCCGACACGGCTGCCGGGGCCGGGATGCTGACCTCGCCGAGCCCGGCACGTCCGGCGTCGTCCGGCCGACCGCGCCGGCGACGTCGTCCATGTGGCGCGGGCGCTCGGGGGCGTTCGCGGGCGTTCGCGGGCGTTCGCGGGCCTGAGCACGCGGAACCGGCGCCCGCCTTGCGCCGGCGCCCTCGTCCGCACGGGACCCCGTGGCGTCCCTACGCCTGCCGCGGGAGCGGCCTGAGGATCGCGAAGCGGGCTCCGGACGGGTCGGCGATCCGGGCGACGCGGCCGACGTCCTCGATGTCCGTCGCGGCCATCGGCACCGTGCCGCCCAGTTCCCGGGCCCGGGCGACCGCGGCGTCCGTGTCGTCCACCGCGAAGTACGGCAGCCAGCCGGCCTCCGTGGGCTCCGGGTCGTCGGCGAGCGGGACGACACCGCCGAACATGGCGTCCTCGCCCTCCCCGCCCGGGTTGACCGAGGTGTAGGAGCCACCCGGGAAGGACACCGCCGAGGTCTCCAGCCCCAGGACGCTCCGGTAGTACGCGGCGGCGGCCGCGACGTCCGCCGTGTGCAGCTCGACCCAGCACAGCGCGCCGCTCTCGCCGACCACGCCCAGACCCGGGAGCCGCGCCGGCTGCCAGAGGCCGAACGGCAGCCCGGCCCGGTCGGCGAGGATCGCCATCGTGCCCTTGTCCATCACCTCCATCGGTTGCCCGAGGACACCCCCGCGGGCCTGCTCGGAGGCCTTGGCGGTGGCCCCGGCGTCCGGGGTCTGGAAGTACACCGTCCAGGACGGCGGGCCCTGCTCGGAGGAGGTCTCCATGCCGCCGGCCGCGATCCGGCCGTCCAGTTCGAAGAAGCCGTAGCCGCCGGCCTCCGCCGACCGGAACCGCCAGCCGAAGAGGCCGCCGTAGAAGGCGGCGGAGGCGTCGAAGTCGGTCGTGCCGACGTCGACCCAGTTCGGGGCGCCGGTGACGAAACGGGTGGTGAGCATGATCGCCCTCCTCGGAAGGGGCCCGTTGCCTGTACTGCCGAGTCTTCCACCGACCACCGGCCCCCGCTTCCGCGCGCCGCCGTGCGCCACCGCACCCGGCGGAGGACCATCGGAGCGGGCGCGGTCCCGCCGACGTCGTTGATCCGGCGTTGATGAAATGTTTTTCGCCTCCCGGCACGCTCCTTTCCATGCACATCGAGACGATCGCCACGCCGGACCTCGACTGGCAGGAGGAGGCGTTGTGCGCACAGACCGGCGCCGAGTTCTTCTTCCCCGAGCCCGGCAGTTCCGTGCGGGACGCCAAGCGGATCTGCGCCCTCTGCCCGATCCGCTCGGCCTGCCTGGACTTCGCGCTGAGCAATGACGAGCGCTTCGGCGTCTGGGGCGGGCTGTCGGAGAAGGAACGCCTGGAACTGCGCCGCGCCACCCACTGAGCGCGGCCCCGGGTCCGGCCGCCCGCACCGGTAATTCGCTGTGCCGCGCCCGCCCCGGCAGGCAGAATCCCGGCATGGCACGAACCGCGGTCCAGCACGAGGCCGACAGTCTGCTGCACGCCCTCGACCCGCTCGCCCACCCGGCCCGCATGCGCGAACTCGTCGTGCGCGCGGGCGATTCGGACGACCCGCGGTCCCTGCTCGCCGAGCTGGAGACGCGCGGCGCCCACGGACGCCGGCTCGCCGTCGTCGCCGCCTCCGCCGCGGGCGACACCGGGTGGATCGCGGACCGGATCGCCGACCCCGACCCCTACGTGCGCGGTCACGCCCTGCGCGTCGCCGGCAGTCTGGGCGTGCCGGACACCGCGTTCGAGACGGCCCTCGCCGACGCCCCCGAGGCGACCCGCCGCGCCCTGCTGCGCGCCGTCGTGGCCGGCGGGCGCACCGCCCTCGCCGACCGGCTGGTCGACGGGGTGCGCCGCGACCGGGGCGACACCGAGGCCACCCGCCTGCTGCCGGGCTGCACCGCGCCGACGGTCGCCCGGCTGCTGCCCGGCCTGCTCTACGCGGTGCGCGCCTGGTCGCCGCTGGCCAAGCGGCACCGAGCGGCCCTCTTCGAGGCCCTGGAGCGGGAGCTGACCGCGCTGCCCGAGGCCCTGCGCGACACCTGGTGGCGCCGGTACGCGCACCCGGTGGCTCTCCTCGCGCCCACCGAACCCGCGCGCGTGCTGCGACTGCTGGAGGAGTACGGCCCGAGCCGGCTGCCGCACGAACTGCTCGGCGCGCTTCCCGCGTTCGCCGCGGCGGACCCCCGGCGGACGCTGCGCCTGCTCCCCACGCCCGCCTGGACCGCCGTCACCGGCGTGCACCGGCTGGGACGCACGGTCCTGTACCGGCTGACCCGGCACGACTCGCCCGAACTCGTCGCCTACGCCCGGATCCTGCTGCCCTACGGCCACCTGCCGCGGCTGCTCAAGGCGCTCCCGCCCGCCCGGCGCCCCGCCCTGTGCGAGGCCGTCCGCGAGGGGCGGGGAGCCGGCGGCGCCGTCCTCGTCGACGAGTCGCTCCTGGAGGTGCTGCCGCGCCCGCACGCCGCCCGGGAGGCCCGGGAGGCCGCCGCACGCGCGCGTGCCGACGGCGCCGGCGCGTACACGATCCTGGTCGCCGAGTCCTTCCTCCCGGTGGCCGAGGTGCACGACCGGCTGCTGGCGGCCACCGGGCACCCCGACGCCGACGACCGCGCACGCGCCTGGCGCCTGCTGGTCCGCAACGCCGCCCGCTCCGGCGATCCGGCCGCCGTCACCGCCGTGCTCCGGGACATGGCCCGGCTGGCCAACGAACAGGACCCCGTACGGTCCGCCGCGCTGGGGGCGGCGGGCGCCGTCCCGGCCGCCCTGTTCACCGAGGAGGCCGCCGACCTCCTGGACCGCGTCGCCACCGACGCCGTCGCGGCCCGCGACTCCTCGCCCGAGACCCGCCGCCTGCTCAGCACCCTCGCCCTCGGCATCCTGCGCGAGCACGCCGCGGGCGGCACGCGCGCGCTGGTGAACTGGGCGCTGCGCACCCTCGTCCGGATATCCGGCACCACCGGCGGCGCCGATCTCGGCCGCCTCGACCGCACGCTGCGGCGCGGCCAGGAACACCGGGTGTACGAGGCGCTGCGCCCGTGGATCGAGGCCGGGGCCGAGAAGTCCGACTACGGCCTCGTCTTCGCGCTCGCCCGCGCGGTGGGCCCCCGCGCCGCCGGGATGCCGGAACTCCAGGACCTGCTCTGGCAGGCCGTGCGGTACGGCAACGACACGACCGCGCGCACCGCGGTCGGCCTGTGGCTCGAACCACTAGCCACCCGCGACGACCGCGCGGCCCGCGTCCTCGCCCACGAACCGTCGGCGGCCGTGCTCCCGCCGGTGCGCGACGTGCTCGTGCGGCGCCGCACCGACCTGCTCGACCCGCTGCTCGCCGAGACGCCGCCGTACGGCCGGTTCCTGACCAAGGGCACCCGCTGGTCGCTCCCGGTGGGCGCGCACGAGGTGAGCCGGTGGGTGCCGCGCCAGCAGCTCGCCCTGCTGCGCCGGTGCGCCGCGCGGGCGGCGGACACCGGCCTGCCGCTGCACGCGCGGGCGAGGGCCCTGACCCGGGCCGCCGCCGTGCCCGACGGGGGAGCCGGCCTCCTGCGCCGCTGGACCGGATCGGCGGAGGTCGTCCTCGCGGAGGCCGCGCTCGCCGCCCTGGCGGGCACCGACCGGGCCGCCGAGTCACTGCCCGAGCTGCTGGCCCACGCGGGCGGCGACCGGGCCCGCGTCGCCGTGTACGCGGTCACCCGGGCGTCCCGGCAGGTGCGGCCGTCGGTCCTCGCCGGCCACCTGCGGGACGTGCTGCGGGCGCCGGACACCAAGGTCACCGGCCGCAAGGAGGCCGTCCGCCTCGCCGCGGTCCGGCTCCCCGTGCCGGACGCGGCGGCCCTCGTCACCGAGGTGTACGCCCGCCCGGGCACCCACCGGGACGTCCGCGCCGCCTGCGTCGCCTTCACCGGCGGGCTGCTGGGACACGAGGAGGTCTGGGAGCTGCTGCACGACGCGGCGGCCGGTGCGCCGGTCCTGCGGGCCGCACTGCTGCGGGCCCTGCCGATGAACCTGCCCGGCGCCCACCGCGCCCGCTACGCGGCCCTGATACGTGACGTGGCGGCCGATTCCGCCGCCGACTCCGCCGGTGACTCGGCCACCGCGATCCTCGCCTTCCAGGCGCTGGCCCGCTGGGCCCCCTGGTCGCCCGAGGCGCCCGGCGTGCTGGCCGCGGCCGTCACGGACCTCGCCAACCGCGGGACCTGGGCCGTTGCCGCCAACGCCCTGATCGGCGCGGCGTCGAGCGCCCCGCACGGCCTGACCGGACTGCTGGACGCCCTGACCACGCTGGCCGGGACGGAGGACGGCGACCGCAGTGACGCGGGGGAGACCCGGGACCGGCCGTCCCACCGCCGGATCGAGGCCCTCGTCGCCGGGCTCGAAACGGACGGCCGGTGCCCCGAGACGGTCCGCCCGGCCGCCCTGGCCGCCGCCGAGCTGCTGTCCGCGTACGACGCCCACGTGGCCCGGGCCGCCGTGCTCGCCGCGCACCACGTGGACCTGAGCGCCGTACCGCCGCGCCTGGACCGGGTGGCCGACCTGGCGGGACCCGACCGCCCGGCGCTCGCGGCGCGGGTCGCGGGCGCCGTGCGCGAGCGACTGGAGACCCGGGCTCAGCCCGGCGACTGTGCGGTGCTGCTCGCCGAGGCCCGGACGCTGGCCGAGCACGGCGGTCACGCCCGCGGGCTGATGGCCGTGGCCGTCACCGGCGCCCTCGGCGGCCGCGAGGACTGGCCCGCCCCCTGGCGCACCACGCTGCGCGCCCTGCGCCGCCACCCCGTGCCCGACGTGCGCGACGCGGCGCTGGAGGAGACCACGGCCTACGAGTGACGGACCCGGCCGCGGCCGGCTGTCGCCACCGACCCCGTCGGCCGGTCAGCCCGCCGCGCGGGCCGCCATCCGGGCCTTGCGCGCCGCCAGCTTCTCGTCGAACTTGGACGCCTCGGCGTCCAGCCCGCCCATGTAGAGCCCCAGTTCCTCCTGGGCCCGCACACCCTCCGGGCCGAGGCCGTCGATCTCCAGGACCTTCAGGAAGCGCAGCACGGGCTGGATCACGTCGTCGTGGTGGATGCGCAGGTTGTAGACCTCGCCGATCGCCATCTGCGCGGCGGCCCGCTCGAAGCCGGGCATGCCGTGACCGGGCATCCGGAAGTTGACGACCACGTCCCGCACGGCCTGCATGGTGAGGTCGGGCGCGATCTCGAAGGCCGCCTTGAGCAGGTTCCGGTAGAAGACCATGTGCAGGTTCTCGTCGGTCGCGATGCGGGCCAGCATGCGGTCGCAGACCGGGTCGCCGGACTGGTGGCCGGTGTTGCGGTGCGAGATGCGGGTGGCCAGCTCCTGGAAGGCGACGTAGGCCACCGAGTGCAGCATCGAGTGCCGGTTGTCCGACTCGAAGCCCTCGCTCATGTGGGCCATCCGGAACTGCTCCAGCTTGTCCGGGTCGACCGCGCGGGAGGCGAGCAGGTAGTCGCGCATGACGATGCCGTGCCGCCCCTCCTCGGCGGTCCAGCGGTGCACCCAGGTGCCCCAGGCGCCGTCACGGCCGAAGAGGCTGGCGATCTCGTGGTGGTAGCTGGGGAGGTTGTCCTCCGTCAGCAGGTTCACCACGAGCGCGATCCGGCCGATCTCGGTGACCTTCGACTGCTCCTTCTCCCAGGCCTCGCCGTCCTCGAAGATCCCCGGGAAGTTCCGTCCGTCGGTCCACGGCACGTACTCGTGCGGCATCCAGTCCTTGGCGACCTTCAGATGCCGGTTGAGTTCGGTCTCGACCACTTCCTCCAGCGCGTACAGCAGCCGGGCGTCGGTCCAGTCGGCGGAGGAGCCGAGGTGCGGGGAGACGATCGTCACGGAGAACTCCAGGGGACGTGCGACAGTGCGGAGCGGCCGGCGAGCGGTGCCGGGAACCTACGGGATCGTAGGCTACGAAACCGTAGGTTACGAGGGCGTAGGTTAAACGCACTGTAAAGGCCGCTGATCAGCCACTGTCCCGCGGGGCCCGGAAAGGCACCGAGACACGCAGGTCCCGGGGCCGGACGGGTGACGTACCGGCGAGTTCAGGCGTACAGCTCCCGCAGCCGCACCGAGAGGCATGTCACACAGCCTTCGAGTTTCTCGAACTCGCCGATGTCGACGAGTACGGGCTCGTGGCCGAGGCCGGCCAGCAGCTCCGCCGTCTTCGGCGCGCTCGCCGCCATCAGCAGCCTGTCCCCGCCGAGCAGCACCACGTGCGCCCCTGACTCCTCCGGCACCGGCAGGAAGCGCGGGTAGAGCGACGGCACGTCGGTCTGCGGGATGTGCCCGATCACCGTGCCGTCCGGCAGCGCGGTCACCGCCGACTTCAGGTGCAGCACCTTGCTCACCGGCACGGCGACGACCCGGGCGCCCAGCGGCTCGAACGCGGCCCGCACCTGCTGCACCCCGGCCGCGTTGGTGCGCCCGCCGCGCCCGACGTAGATCGTGTCACCGACCTTCAGGACGTCGCCGCCGTCCAGGGTTCCGGGCTCCCAGACCCAGTTGACCGAGCAGCCGAGCCGGGCCACGGCCTCCTCGACGCCGGCCGTCTCCGCCCGCCGGGACTCCGCGCCGGGCCGCGTGATCAGGGCGACGTTGCGGTACATGACGACCGTGTCCTCGACGAACACCGAGTCGGGGCAGTCGTCGGCGGGGTCCACCTCCAGCGTCTCCCAGCCGTTCGCCGCGAGGGCCTCGACGTAGGCGTCCCACTGCTCGACCGCCAGGGCGTGGTCGACCGGCTCCCGCTCGACGTGGGTCACCAGGCCCTCGGCGAGCCTGGGGCCGGGGCGGCGGACGAGGGCCTTCTTGCTGGGCACGCGGGGCCTTCCGTATCGGCGCTGTCGGGTCCGGCGCCCGTGGTCCGGCGCCGGTCCGCCATCATGCAGCGGGGACGCGTGCCTTCGGAACCCCCGTCAGCCGCTCGTAGCCCTCCTGAGATGCTCCGCCGTGCTGGAGCCGCGGGCGGCGAGCAGGTCCCGCGGGGTGCCCTCGAAGATCACCCGGCCACCGTCCCGGCCGCCGTCGGGGCCGAGGTCCACGACCCAGTCGGCGTGCGCGACCACGTCCAGGTTGTGCTCCACGACCACCACCGTGTTGCCGGTGTCGACCAGCCGGTCCAGCAGCGCGAGCAGCCCCTGGACGTCCGACATGTGCAGTCCGGTGGTCGGCTCGTCCAGGACGTAGACCGCGCCGGTGCGGTGCAGGCGGGTGGCCAGCTTGATGCGCTGCCGCTCGCCGCCGGAGAGCGTGGACAGCGGCTGTCCGAGCGTGAGGTAGGTGAGACCGACGTCATGCAGGGCGCGCAGCCGCCGCCGCAGGCCCGGGTCGGCGAAGAAGTCCAGCGCCTGGCCCGCGGTCATCGCCAGCACGTCGGCGACCGACCTCCCGTCGACCGTCAGCCGCAGCACCTCCTCCCGGAAGCGCCGCCCCTCGCAGTCGTGGCAGGTGGTCGTCACCGGGTCCATGAACGCGAGGTCGGTGTGGATGAGTCCGCGGCCCTCGCAGGTGCCGCACGCGCCCGCCGAGTTGAAGCTGAAGAAGCCCGGCTCGGTGCCCGTCTCCCGCGCGAAGAGCTTCCGTACCGTGTCCATGATCCCGAGGTAGGTGGCCGGGGTGGACCGCGCGGAGACGCCGATGGCCGACTGGTCGACGGCCACGGCGTCCGGGTGGGCGGCGGTCAGCTCCGCGACCAGCGTGCTCTTGCCCGACCCGGCCACCCCCGTGACCGCGGTGAGCACCCCGGTCGGGAAGGCCACCGTCACGTCCCGCAGGTTGTGCCGGCCGGCGCCCTTCACCCACAGCCGCCCGTCCGCCTCCCGCGGGTCCGCCTTCACCGCCGCACGCCTGCCCAGGCACCGACCGGTGAGCGTGTCCGACGCGGCCAGCGCGTCCGGCGTCCCCTCGAACACCACCCGGCCGCCGTCGGCGCCGGCGCCCGGCCCCATGTCGACCACGTGGTCCGCCAGCGCGATGACGTCCGGGTCGTGCTCGACGACCAGCACGGTGTTGCCCTTGTCGCGCAGCCGCAGCAGCAGGTCGCCCAGGCGTCCGACGTCGCGCGGGTGCAGCCCGACGCTGGGCTCGTCGAAGATGTACGTCATCCCGGTCAGGCTGGAGCCGAGGTGCCGCACGGTCTTCAGCCGCTGTCCCTCGCCGCCGGACAGCGTGGAGGTCTCCCGGCCGAGGCTGAGATAGCCGAGGCCGATCGCCTCGACCCGCTCCAAGGCCGCGACGGCGGCACCGGCGACCGGCAGCGCCACCGGGTCGTCGATCCGCTTCAGTACGGCGATCAGGTCGGTGACCTGCATGGCGGAGCAGTCGGCGATGGAGTGCCCGTCGATCCGGGCCGCCAGCGCCGCCGCGTTCAGCCGGGCCCCGCCGCACTCGGGACAGGCGCCCTCCACCAGGAACCCCCGTACGAGGTCCCTGGTCTTCTCGCTCATGCCCGACAGGTCCCGCTTGAGGTAGAGCCGCTCGAAGCGGTCGGCGAGCCCTTCGTACTCGGTGGTCCAGGTGCCGCCCGAGCCGTTGACGGTGACCTTGCTGCCGGGCCGCCCGCGCATCAGGAAGGCCCGCTCGGCGTCCGTGAAGTCGCCGACCGGCCGGTCCGGGTCCAGTTCGTCGGAGTTGGTGTACGCCTGCCCCTGCCAGGTCCCGGCCGCGAACGGCGGGAAGCGGACCGCCCCGCCGGCCAGCGACCTGGCGGGGTCGAGGATCCGGTCCCAGTCGGGCCGCACCGTGCGGCCCAGGCCGTCGCAGCCGGGGCACATGCCCGACGGGTCGTTGAACGAGTACGCCGTCGCCCCGCCGGCGCTGGGGGTGCCGTGCCGGGAGAACAGCACGCGCAGCACCGAGTGGATGTCGGTCATCGTGCCGACCGTGGACCGCGAGTGGCCGCCCACCGGCCGCTGGTCGACGACGATCGCGGGGGAGAGGTCCTCCAGGGCGTCCGCGTGCGGCCGCTCGTACTTGGGCAGCCGGTTGCGCACGAACCAGGTGAACGTCTCGTTGAGCTGGCGCCGCGACTCGACCGCGATGGTGTCGAAGACGACCGACGACTTCCCCGACCCCGAAACGCCGGTGAACACGGTCAGCCGGCCCTTCGGGATGCGGAGGGTGACGTCCTGGAGGTTGTTCTCCCTGGCTCCGGTGATGCTGATGAACTCGCTCATGCGAGGGACGCTAGGCGGGATACCCGACAGCTTCTGGCTGGATTTCCCGCAGTTCTCCCTCCTCGAACAGCAGCCAGCGGGTGATGCCCAGCGACTCCAGGAACGGCATGTCGTGGCTGGCCACGATCAGCGCCCCCTCGTAGGACTCCAGGGCGGTGGTGAGCTGCCGCACGCTCGCCATGTCCAGGTTGTTCGTCGGTTCGTCCAGCATCAGCAGCTGCGGCGCGGGCTCGGCCAGCATCAGCGCTGCCAGCGCCGCCCGGAAGCGTTCACCGCCGGAGAGCGTCGCCGCCTTCTGGTCGGCGCGGGCGCCCCGGAACAGGAAGCGGGCCAGCCGCGCCCGGATCCGGTTGCTGGTGGCGCCCGGCGCGAACCGGGCCACGTTCTCGGCGACGGACAGCTCCCCGTCGAGCACGTCGAGGCGCTGGGGCAGGAACCGCAGCGGCACGTGCGCCGTCGCCTCGCCCGCCACCGGCGCCAGCTCCCCGGCGACCGTGCGCAGCAGCGTGGTCTTGCCCGCGCCGTTGCGCCCGATCAGCGCGATCCGCTCGGGACCGTGCAGGTCGAAGCCGCCCTCCACCCGCGCGCCGTACCGGAGTTCCAGATCGCGCAGGGTGAGCACGGACCGGCCCGGCGGTACGGCCGTGTATGGCAGGTCGACGCGGATCTCGTCGTCGTCCCGCACGGCCTCCACCGCGTCGTCGAGGCGCTCCCTGGCCTCGGCGAGCTTCTCCTCGTGCATGATGCGGTGCTTGCCCGCGGACTCCTGCGCCGCGCGCTTGCGCGCCCCCATGACGATCTTCGGTTCGCGTTTCTGGTCCCACATCTTCTGGCCGTACCGCTTGCGGCGAGCCAGTTTGACCTGGGCGTCGGCCAGTTCCCGCTTCTGCTTGCGCAGATCGGACTCGGCGACCCGCACCATGCGCTCGGCCGCCTCCTGCTCCACGGCCAGGGCCTCCTCGTACGCCGAGAGGTTCCCGCCGTACCAGGTGATGCCGCCGGACCGCAGGTCGGCGATCTGGTCGACCAGTTCCAGCAGTTCCCGGTCGTGGCTGACCACGACCATGACGCCCGGCCAGGAGGTGACGGCGGCGTACAGGCGCCTGCGGGCGTACAGGTCGAGGTTGTTGGTGGGCTCGTCCAGGAGCAGGACGTCGGGCCGGCGCAGCAGCAGCGCGGCCAGCCGCAGCAGTACCGACTCGCCGCCCGAGACCTCGCCGACGGTGCGGTCGAGCCCCACGTGGCCGAGCCCGAGTTCGCCGAGGGTGGCGAGGGCGCGCTCCTCGACGTCCCAGTCGTCGCCGACCGTCTCGAAGTGCTCCTCGGCCACGTCACCGGCCTCGATGGCGTGCAGCGCGGCCCGGCGCGCGGCGATGCCGAGCGCCTCGTCGACGCGCAGCGCGGTGTCGAGGGTGACGTTCTGCGGCAGGTGGCCGACCTCGCCGGTGACGCGGACCAGGCCGTCGGCGGGCGTGAGCTGCCCGGCGATCAGCTTCAACAGGGTGGACTTGCCCGCCCCGTTGACGCCGACGAGCCCGGTCCTGCCGGGGCCGAAGGAGGTGTCGAGTCCCTCGAAGACGGGCGTGCCGTCGGGCCAGGCGAAGGACAGGGACGTACAAGTGATGGATGTGGACATACGGGTCTCCGCGGTTGCTTGAAGCCGTCAGGGGCAAACGCGTATCGAGACACCGGGAGGGCGGCGACCGCCGTCGGACGAGAGAAGGAGGAGCCTCCGGGGGAGTGCCGGGCATGAAAAAAGCCCTGCTCCGCGGAGGGACGGCTCGAACGCCGAGGTCGCACGCTGCGTACACACACGTGAGGTGTGTCGCGGTGTCTCAGGACCTCAGACGAGCAACGTCCTTCTCCAATCGGCGGCAACAGAAGCGACATACACCGTACGAGGGGCCGGATGTGCTGTCAACGTATTTTCCGCGCACCCGGTCCCACGGCCCCGAGGAGGCCCCGTGCCCAACGGCCCGCTCTCACTGCCCGCCCGGCTCTGCCTGCTGGCCTGGGACCCCACGAAGTCCGGGGGAGCGGACACCGCCCGGGTCCACCACCTGGTGCGCGCCGGCGCGCTCACCGAACTGGCCCGGCGCGGCCTGCTCACCGACGACGACGGCATCGCCACCCCCGTCGACCTGGACTCCCGCACCGGGGACGCGGTCCTCGACGGGCTGCTCGAGCTGGTCCGCGAGTCGCTGCCGCACCGGTGGCGGACGTGGGTCGCGCTGCACGCGCGGGTGACCTTCGACGCCGTCCGGGAGCAGCTGGTGGCCGAGGGCTATCTGCGCGCCGAGAAGAAGCGGGTGCTCGGGGTGTTCCCGTCCGTGGAGTACGTCCTGGCGCGCCCGGCCGTGGCGAAGGCGCTCCGCGAGGAGACGCGGGAGGTGCTGGAGGGCCGGATCCCGGCCGGCGAGGTGTCCGAGCGCGACGCGGCCGCGGCCGTGCTCGTCGCCGCCGCGGCACCCGGCCTCCCGGCCGGCGCCGGACACCGCGCGGCCGACGGTGGGTGCGGCGAGGAGCGCGTCGCCGAGCTGACCGAGCGGGGCGGGGCGGCGGCACCCGGGCTGCGGAAGATCGTGGGAGAGGTCTGGGGCGCGGTGAGCGCGGAGAGCGCCCGGGCCGTGTCGTCGGGGCGCTGAGGCCGGGGCGCGGAGGCGGGCCGGGGCGACGGCCGGTCAGCGGCTGCCGCGCAGCAGCTCCGCCAGGTCGTGCTCCAGGTCCAGGTGGAGGTGCTCCATGCCGACGGGCACCAGCTCGCCCGTGGCCGCCAGGAACCGGCGCAGCTCGCCGGAACGCACGTGGATCACGGCGGTGCCCTCGGGCGCGTGGAACTCCAGGACGGTGCGGTCGTACCCGTACGGGCGCACCCGCACGTCGCCGTGGCCCTCAGGCTCCCGCATCCCCGCGATGAGCAGCTCCCGGGAGAAGGTCCAGCAGACCTCCACGCCCTCCAGGGTGGCCGGGGCCGGGAAGGTCATGCGGACGGCGAAGGGGTCGACGCGGTCGTAGTGCAGGGTGGCGGGAATGCTCGGCATGCGCGGTGCGGCGGCGACGAGACGCGCCTCGACCGGCTGCTCGATGACGGTGGACAACGCCTTGCTCCCTCGTGACGGCTGGACGGGCTCTCGGGGTGGTGCGGGCCGGGCACTTGAGGAGACGTTGGAAACAGCCGATCCGTGCACACGAGCATCGAGTGACCTCTGTCACCGCGTTCATGCACCGGCGTGACACGGCTCTCCTCGCCCGCCCCGTACGGCACTTGCGTCACGCGCGTGCCGGGCAGGTCCTCTGGACGGCTCACCCCCGGTGGGCTAGCTTCGCCCGCCATGAGGCGCTTGGGAAGCACGCGACGCACGGTACGGCCGATTCGAACCGCTCGCGGGCGCGCGGGGCGCGGGGCGATCGCGGGGGCGGTCTGCGCGGCGGCGCTGGCCGCGCTGACGACCGTACCGGCGCAGGCCGGTCAGCCGTCGCACGAGGAGCGGACCCGGCCGCACTGGCGGCTCAAGGACACCGGGGCGCCCGACGCCCGGTTCCGGGGGCTCGCCGCCGTCAGCCGGCACACCGCGTGGCTGGCCGGCTCCGGGGGCACCGTCCTGCGCACCACCGACGGCGGTGACACCTGGCGCGACGTCTCCCCGCCGGGCGCCGGCGACCTGGAGTTCCGGGACGTCGAGGCGTTCGACGCCCGCCGTGCCGTGGTCCTGGCCATCGGCGAGGGCGAGGCGTCCCGGGTCTACCGCACCGCCGACGGCGGAGCCACCTGGACGGAGTCCTTCCGCAACACCGACGCGCGGGCCTTCTACGACTGCCTCACCTTCTTCGACTCCCGGCACGGACTCGCCATGAGCGACCCGGTGGACGGGAAGTTCCGCATCCTGTCCACCCGCGACGGCGGCCGCTCCTGGAAGGTCCTCCCGGACCGGGGCATGCCGGCCGCGCAGGACGGCGAGGCCGGGTTCGCGGCCAGTGGCCAGTGCCTGGTCTCCTCCGGTCCGAGGGACGTGTGGCTGGCCACCGGCGGGGCCGCACGCGCGCGTGTGCTGCACTCCGCCGACCGGGGGCTGACCTGGACGGCCACCGACGCGCCGATCCCGGCGGGCGACCCGGCGCGGGGCGTCTTCGCCCTCGCCTTCCGCGACCGGGCCCACGGCCTCGCGGTCGGCGGCGACTACCGCCCCGACCAGAGTTCGCCGCGCGCGGCGGCACGGACCGCGGACGCCGGCCGCACCTGGCGGCCCGCCGACGCGCCGCCGCCGGCCTACCGTTCCGGCGTCGCCTGGCTCCCGCACGGCCGCACCGCCGCCCTGGCGGTCGGCCCCACCGGCACCGACCTCACCACGGACGGCGGCCGCACCTGGCGCACCGTCGACACCGGCTCCTACGACACCGTGGACTGCACGCCCGACCTGGGCTGTTGGGCCGCGGGCGAGCAGGGCAGGGCCGCCCGCCTGGAGTGGTGAGGCCGGACGGGGAGGGGTGCCGGTCCGCGATGCGGGTACCCGCTCGCCGAACGTGAGAGGAAGTGAGCGGACATGCCGCGCGGTTCCAGCACCAAACGCGAACGTCAGTACGAGCACATCAAGGACAGCGCCGAGGACCGCGGAGAGAGCACCGGCCGCGCCAAGGAGATCGCGGCCCGGACGGTCAACAAGGAGCGCGCCCGGTCGGGCGAGGCGAAGACCGCCGGCCGCATCTCCACCCGGGACATGTCGCCGGGCGAGCGGGGCGGCCGCCGGTCGGGCCGTGGCGAGGGGCCGCAGGGGCCCACGTACGACCAGCTCTACGAAGAGGCCAAGCGCCGCAACGTGCACGGCCGTTCGAACATGAACAAGAGCGACCTGCGACGCGCCCTCGGCAAGTGAGCCGTACCGCCCTCTAGGCGAGAGCCTCCCGGTACGGGTCCAGCGCCGGGGCCGTCTTCGTGGCGACGAACTCCGTGACGCGGTACGCGCACACGCCGGCCCGGACGAACGGGTCGCCCGCGGTGATCTCCTCGATCCGGGCGCGGTCCTCCGCGACGGCGATGATCACCCCGCCGTCGCGGGGTTCCTTGCGCCCGGACGCCAGGAACACTCCCTGCCCGTACAGCTCGTCCAGCCAGGCCACGTGGTCCGGCAGGACGGCGTCGACGGCTTCGAGCGGGGCGGTGTAGGACAGCTCCAGTACGAACATGATCGCGAGCCTACTGCGGGCTCGCCTAGGCTTGCCCCACCATGACGCCCGTGACCGCACAGACCCCCGCCGACTGGCCCGCGACCGAGGAGCGGGCGCGCGCCGTCCAGGACGGGCTGCGCGCGCGGGTCGTCCTCGACGAGACCGGCCCGCCGCCCGGTACGGGCACGGTGACCGGCGTCGACGTGGCCTACGACGACGAACGGGACGTGGTCGCGGCGGCGGCCGTCGTGCTGGACGCCGAGACCCTCGCCGTCGTCGCCGAGGTCACCGCCGTCGGGCGGATCTCCTTCCCCTATGTCCCGGGCCTGCTCGCCTTCCGGGAGATCCCGACCGTCCGCGCCGCGCTGGACGCCCTGCCGTGCCCGCCCGGCCTGGTCGTCTGCGACGGCTACGGCCTGGCCCACCCGCGCCGCTTCGGCCTCGCCAGCCACCTGGGCGTGCTCACCGGCCTGCCCACCATCGGCGTGGCCAAGAACCCCTTCACCTTCACGTACGACGAGCCGGCCGCCCCGCGCGGCAGTACGTCCCCGCTGCTCGCCGGCGCCGAGGAGGTCGGGCGCGCGGTGCGCACGCGCGACGGAGTGAAGCCGGTCTTCGTCTCCGCCGGTCACCGGGTGAGCCTCGACAACGCCTGCGCGCACACGCTGGCCCTGGCGCCCGCCTTCCGTCTGCCGGAGACCACTCGCAGGGCCGACGCCCTGTGCCGCGCGGCGCTGCGGGCCGCCGCCTACCCGGCCTGACCCTCGACGCTCCAGCGGCCCACCTCCCGGTACGCCGAGTCGTGGATCGGCGAACCGTCGCCGGGCCGCAGCGCGTAGTGGTGCAGGTTGCCGCCCCAGTAGCGCAGGATGCGCTGCAACTCGCCGGCGGGGTCCTCGGCGACCGCGCCCTCGTCCATGGTGACTTCGAGAAGGAACTTCATACCCTCAAGGGTTTCATTGAACTTCCCGTGGAGACTTCGGCCGCGTCGCACCGGTCGTGCCGGTCGGGGTGGGTGGGAAAGTCTCAAAGCGCGGGCAGGGCGACTGCGCGGGACCGCCCAGGCCGCCTGAGTATCCGTACGGATGTGCCGTCACCCGCCGCCCCGGCAGGCTGGACCGCATGACGACACGCCGCATACCCGAGTACCCCGCCCGCCCCGGCCGCCCCGTCGGCCGGACCGCCCTCGCGGGGCTGGCGCTGGCGGTGGCGGCGGGGCTGGCCTGGGTCGGCGGAATGATCTACACGATCGTCGGCTGGACGGGATGATCCCCGCCACGGCCAACGAGGGGTTCCTCAGCGGGTCGCGACCACCCGGAAGCGGATGCCGGCCGCCACCAGCCGCTCGGTCAGCGCGTCGCCCATCGCGACGGCCGTGGTGACCTGGCCCGACGTCGGCGGCAGTGCGTCGAGGGCGAGGCAGAGCGCCGCCTCGGCGAACATCTTGGCCGTCTCGTCGTAACCCGGGTCGCCGCCCGCGACCTCGGTGAACACCTTGCGCCCGCCCCCCTCGCCGACGAAGCGGACCGAGAACCAGCTCTTGGCGCGCTTCTCGGCGCTCGGGCCCTCACCGGGCTTGAGCCGCCCGGACAGCCAGCGCCGCGCGGGCGGGACCTGAGCCGCCGCCAGCAGCGCGCCCACGGCCGCCACTCCGCCCACCGCCACCGGCAGACGCCGGACGGCCGCGTAGTGGCGGTAGCGGAAGTCGGGGCCGTAGCGGTCCAGGGCCTTCGCGGAGCGCCGTACGACCTGCGCGTCGATGGTCGGCAGCGGCAGCGCCCAGGCCCCCACCTCACCCGCGAAGCGCGGCGCGCCCGTCGGCGTGACGGCGCGGCGGCCCACCAGACGCGGTTCGTGCCGCCGGCGTTCCACGGCCGCGGCCCGCAGCTGCCGCCCGCGAGCGAACTGGCCGAGCGCGGAGGCGAAGGTGCCGCCGGAGAAGGTCGCGTCGACGCTCACGAAGCCGTCCACGGTGAGCGGCACACCCTCCGGCAGCTGCCGCACGGTGAAGTACACGCCCAGGTCGTGCGGGATCGAGTCGAAACCGCAGGCGTGCACCAGTCGGGCGCCGGTCTCCCGCGCGCGGGCGTCGTGGCGCACGTAGGTCCGGTCCACGAACTCCGGCTCGCCGGTGAGGTCGAGGTAGTCGGTGCCGCTGTCCGCGCAGGCGGCGGCCAGGGCGTCGCCGTACCGGACGTAGGGGCCGACCGTCGTGGCCACCACGCGCGCCTGTCCGGCGAGTTCGCGCAGCGAGTCCGGATCGGACACGTCCGCCCGCAGCACGCCGGCGTCCGACGCGCCCGGCAGCCGGTCGCGCAGCCGGCGCAGCTTCTCCTCGCCGCGGCCGGCGATCGCCCAGCGCAGCCCTTCGGGGGCGTGCGCGGCGAGATACCGCGCGGTCAGTTCTCCGACGAACCCCGTCGCTCCGAAGAGCACGATGTCGTACGGCCGGTCGGCCCTTTTCAGCCTGCTCATGACATCCCTTCGTCACCCGTCGGCAATCCCCGGGTCCGCAGCACGCGCCGTTGCCGGTGGCTGAGGCTAGCGTGAGGAGGGCGGAGTCCGTCGACCGGGTGGAGGAGGGCCACCGCACCGTGGCCTCCCGTCGGCCGGCGGTGCGGCCGGACGCTCGCGGCGCATAATGGGCTAAGCGCTTGCTCGCCCGGGTCTTGTGCCCAGTGGAACACGTTCTTAGCATCACTGGTGTTACATCGGTTGTGTCACAGAGCGGGGATGCGATGCCGAAAGCCAGGACACAAGCCCGGACCACGGGTGAGGGCCCGCTCTCCGGTGTGCGCGTGGTCGAGCTGGCCGGCATCGGCCCCGGGCCGTTCGCGGCCATGCTCCTCGCAGACCTCGGCGCCGACGTCGTACGCGTCGACCGCCCCGGCGGCCCGGGACTCGGCGTCGACCCCGCGCACGACGTCACCAACCGCAACAAGCGCTCCGTACTCGTCGACCTCAAGGCGCCGGACGGCCCCGAGCGGGTCCTCGCCCTCGCCGAACGCGCCGACGTGCTGATCGAGGGCTACCGCCCCGGCGTCGCCGAACGGCTCGGCGTGGGCCCCGAGCCCTGCCACGCCCGCAACCCGCGCCTCGTGTACGGCAGGATGACCGGCTGGGGCCAGGAGGGCCCGCTCGCCGAACGCGCCGGTCACGACATCGGGTACATCGCGCTCACCGGCACCCTCGGCATGATCGGCGACCCCGGCCGCCCGCCCGCCGTCCCCGCCAACCTCCTCGGCGACTACGCCGGCGGCTCGCTCTACCTGGTCGTCGGAGTCCTCGCCGCCCTGCACCACGCGCGCGCGACGGGCACCGGCCAGGTCGTGGACGCGGCGATCGTCGACGGCACCGCCCACCTCTCCTCGATGATCCACGGCATGCTCGCCGCCGGCGCCTGGCAGGACCGGCGCGGCGCCAACCTCCTCGACGGCGGCTGCCCCTTCTACGGCACCTACGAGACCGCCGACGGCCGGTACATGGCGGTCGGCGCCCTGGAGCAGCGCTTCTACACCGAGTTCATGGAGCTGCTCGGCATCCCCGGCCTCGCGCCCGCCCGCGACGACCCGGCCCGCTGGCCCGAGCTGCGCGAGGCCGTCGCCGACCGGTTCGCGTCCCGCACCCGCGACGAGTGGACGTCCGTGTTCGCCGGCTCCGACGCCTGCGTGGCCCCCGTCCTCACGCTGCGCGAGGCACCGCACCACCCCCACCTCGCCGCCCGCTCCACCTTCACCGACCACGACGGCCTCACCCAGCCGGCCCCCGCACCCCGCTTCTCCGCGACCCCCACCGCCGTCCGCACCGGGCCCGTGCTGCCCGGCGCCGACACCGACGCCGTGGCCCGCGACTGGGACCTGCCCCCCGAGGGCGGACCGACTCGTGTCCCTCACCCGAACAGCCCCGTGAAGAACCCTCAGTGAAAGGCCTGCCAGTGACCACCGAAGCGTACGTGTACGACGCGATCCGCACCCCGCGCGGACGCGGCAAGGCGAACGGCGCCCTGCACGGCACGAAGCCCGTCGACCTGGTCGTCGGCCTCATCCACGAGATCCGCGCCCGCTTCCCGGACCTGGACCCCGCGGCGGTCGACGACGTCGTCCTCGGCGTCGTCGGTCCCGTCGGCGACCAGGGCTCCGACATCGCCCGCATCGCCGCCATCGCCGCGGGGCTGCCCGACACCGTGGCCGGCGTCCAGGAGAACCGCTTCTGCGCCTCGGGCCTGGAGGCCGTCAACCTGGCCGCCGCCAAGGTGCGTTCCGGCTGGGAGGACCTGGTCCTCGCGGGCGGCGTCGAGTCCATGTCCCGGGTGCCGATGGCCTCGGACGGCGGTGCCTGGTTCAACGACCCGATGACCAACCTCGCCACCAACTTCGTGCCGCAGGGCATCGGCGCCGACCTGATCGCCACCATCGAGGGCTTCACCCGCCGCGACGTGGACGAGTACGCGGCCCTCTCCCAGGAGCGCGCGGCCGCCGCCTGGAAGGACGGCCGCTTCGAGCGCTCCGTCGTCCCCGTGCGGGACCGCGCCGGCCTCACCGTCCTCGACCACGACGAGCACCCGCGCCCCGGCACCACCGCCGACTCCCTCGCGGGCCTCAAGCCGTCCTTCGCCGACATCGGCGAACTCGGCGGTTTCGACGCCGTCGCGCTGCAGAAGTACCACTGGGTCGAGAAGATCGACCACGTCCACCACGCGGGCAACTCCTCCGGCATCGTGGACGGCGCCTCCCTGGTCGCCATCGGCTCGCAGGAGGTCGGCGACCGCTACGGCCTGCGCCCGCGCGCCCGGATCGTCTCGGCCGCCGTGTCCGGCTCCGAGCCCACCATCATGCTCACCGGCCCCGCCCCGGCCACCCGCAAGGCGCTCGCCAAGGCCGGGCTCACCATCGACGACATCGACCTGGTCGAGATCAACGAGGCGTTCGCCGCGGTCGTCCTGCGCTTCGTCAAGGACATGGGCCTGTCCCTCGACAAGGTCAACGTCAACGGCGGCGCCATCGCGCTCGGCCACCCCCTCGGCGCCACCGGCGCGATGATCCTCGGCACGCTCGTGGACGAACTGGAGCGCCAGGACAAGCGGTACGGCCTCGCCACCCTGTGCGTGGGCGGCGGCATGGGCATCGCCACCATCGTCGAGCGCGTCTGACCCCCTCCCGACGGATACGACGGATCACCTGGAGCACACCCTCATGAGCACCGAGCCCACCACCATCCGCTGGGAACAGGACGACACCGGCGTCGTCACGCTCGTCCTCGACGACCCCGGCCAGTCCGCCAACACCATGAACCAGGCGTTCCGCGCCTCCCTCGCGGCCGTCACCGACCGCCTGGAGGCCGAGAAGGACTCGATCCGCGGCGTCATCGTCACCTCCGCCAAGAAGACCTTCTTCGCCGGCGGCGACCTGCGCGACCTGATCCGCGTCACCCCCGAAACGGCTCAGGACCTCTTCGACGGCGGCATGGCCATCAAGCGCGACCTGCGCCGCATCGAGACCCTCGGCAAGCCCGTCGTCGCCGCCATGAACGGCGCGGCCCTCGGCGGCGGTTACGAGATCGCCCTCGCCTGCCACCACCGCGTCGCCCTGGACGCCCCCGGTTCCAAGATCGGCTGTCCCGAGGTCACCCTCGGCCTGCTCCCCGGCGGCGGCGGAGTCGTCCGCACCGTCCGGATGCTCGGCATCACCGACGCGCTCCTCAAGGTGCTCCTCCAGGGCACCCAGTACAACCCGCGCCGCGCCCAGGAGAACGGCCTGGTCGACGAGGTCGCCGACAGCCGCGACGACATGCTCGCCAGGGCCCGCGCCTTCATCGACGCCAACCCGGAGTCCGCGCAGCCCTGGGACAAGCCCGGTTACCGCATCCCCGGCGGCACCCCCTCGCACCCGAAGTTCGCGGCCAATCTGCCCGCCTTCCCCGCCAACCTGCGCAAGCAGACGGCCGGCGCCCCCTACCCGGCGCCGCGCAACATCATGGCCGCCGCCGTCGAGGGCTCCCAGGTCGACTTCGAGACCGCCCAGGTCATCGAGGCCCGCTACTTCGTCGAGCTGGCCGCCGGACAGACCTCGAAGAACATGATCCAGGCGTTCTTCTTCGACCTCCAGGCCGTCAACTCCGGCGCCAACCGCCCCCGCGGCATCGAGCCCCGGAAGGTCACCAAGGTGGCCGTCCTCGGCGCCGGCATGATGGGCGCCGGCATCGCCTACTCGTGCGCACGCGCGGGCATCGACGTCGTCCTCAAGGACGTCGCCCTGGAGGCCGCCGTCAAGGGCAAGGGCTACTCCGAGAAGCTGTGCGCCAAGGCCGTCGCCAAGGGGCGCACCACCCAGGAGAAGGCCGACGCGCTCCTCGCCCGCATCACGCCGACCGCCGAGGCCGCCGACCTCGCCGGGTGCGACGCGGTCATCGAGGCCGTCTTCGAGGACACCTCGCTCAAGCACAAGGTGTTCCAGGAGATCGAGAGCGTCGTCGCCCCCGACGCCCTGCTCTGCTCCAACACCTCCACGCTGCCCATCACCGCGCTGGCCGAGGGCGTCGAGCGCCAGGTGGACTTCATCGGGCTGCACTTCTTCTCGCCGGTCGACAAGATGCCGCTCGTCGAGATCATCAAGGGCGAGCGGACCGGCGACGAGGCGCTCGCGCGCGCCTTCGACCTGGTCCGGCAGATCAACAAGACGCCGATCGTCGTCAACGACTCGCGCGGCTTCTTCACCTCCCGGGTCATCGGCCACTTCATCAACGAGGGCGTGGCGATGGTCGGCGAGGGCGTCGAGCCCGCCTCCGTCGAGCAGGCGGCGGCCCAGGCGGGCTACCCCGCCAAGGTGCTCTCCCTGATGGACGAGCTGACGCTCACCCTCCCGCGGAAGATCCGCAAGGAGACCAGGCGGGCCGTGGAGGAGGCCGGCGGCACCTGGACCCCGCACCCCGCCGATGCCGTCATCGACCGCATGGTCGACGAGTTCGAGCGCCCCGGCCGCAGCGGCGGCGCCGGGTTCTACGAGTACGGCGAGGACGGGAAGCGCACGGCCCTGTGGCCGGGCCTGCGGGAGCATTTCGGGGGTTCCGGGGGTCGCCCCCCGGGCAAGCACAGCACGAAGCCCGGGTACGAGATCCCGTTCCGGGACATGCAGGAGCGCATGCTCTTCTCGGAGGCACTCGACACGGTCCGGCTGCTGGAGGAGGGCGTCCTGACCTCGGTCGCCGACGCCAACATCGGCTCGATCCTCGGCATCGGCTTCCCCGGCTGGACCGGCGGCGTCCTCCAGTACGTCAACGGCTACGAGGGCGGTCTGCCCGGCTTCGTGGCACGCGCGCGTGAGCTGGCCGACCGCTACGGCGAGCGCTTCACGCCGCCCGCGCTGCTGGTGGAGAAGGCGGACAAGGGGGAGGTCTTCACCGACGGCCGCTGAGCAGCGGCCTCAGCCCGGGGCGGCGCGGTCGTCCTCGGCCGGGGCGGCGGGCTCGTCCTCGCCGCCCTCGTCGATCCACTCCCGGATCTCCTCCCGCAGCGACCGCTGGAAGGTGGTCAGCAGCGCCTGCACGACGAGCGGGTGCATGTGCGCGGACAGGGACCGCACGTCCCGCGCCCCGCTTTCGGCCACCGCGTCGCGCAGCAGCCGCGACAGGTCGCGCGCGGCGGCGCGGGAGTGCTCCAGGAGAGCGGTGCGGGCCGCGAGCACCGTCTCGGGGGAGAAGGGCACGTCGAGCAGTTCGACGCCGAGCCGGAGCAGCCCGGTGTCGACCCGGTACAGGTCGCCGTCCGGGACGTCCGCGTCCCGGACGATCACGTCCATCGCCGCCAGCCGGTCCACGTCCCCGTCGGTCAGCGGCCGGCCCGCGCGCCGGTCCAGTTCCCCGCGTGTGACGCTCTCCACCGTCTCCGGCGCCCAGGAGGCCACCACCGCGCGGTGCAGCGCCAGGTCGTGCTCGCTCACGTCGGGCGGCAGCTGAGCCAGGTACCGCTCGATCGCGGCCAGGGTCATCCCCCGGTGCTGCAACTCCTCGATCAGCGCCAGCCGGGCCAGGTGCTCCCGGCCGTAGTGCCCCACCCGGCGCGCCCCGATCACCGGCGGCGGCAGCAGCCCCTTGGTGCCGTAGAAGCGGACCGTGCGCACGGTGACGCCGGCCCGCGCGGCCAGCTCGTCGATCGTGAGGGTCGGCTCCCCGGCGTCGGTGGTCGTCATGTGCAGCAGTATCGCTGTCTCACCAGTGCTGTGAAACCTCTTGGGCACCGGGTGGAGACCGCCGGTGGATCTTGTGAGAAGTCACGCTGTGTGACATGAGCCACCGCATGACGACGCAGCGTCGTGGGAAGGTGCTGCCTTGGTCTGTGCCGCGAAGGGTGGTGCGGGCCTCGTCACTGTACGGACGACCTGGGCGTTTCCCGCCCGGGCGCACCAGAGAGTGGAACCACCCGTGAGCAAGGACGCCGTCGACACGGCACAGGTCGCCGCCCATCCCCAGGCGACCGGGACCATCCCCGCGGACGCGGGCGACGCCGGATACAGCAAGGGCCTCAAGGCCCGTCACGTGAACATGATCGCGATCGGCGGCGCGATCGGCACCGGCCTCTTCCTCGGTGCCGGCGGCCGGCTGCGCGACGCGGGCCCGGCGCTCGCGATCGCCTACCTCGTCGCGGGCGTCTTCGCCTTCTTCGTCGTCAAGGCCCTCGGAGAGCTGGTGCTCTACCGGCCCTCCTCCGGCTCCTTCGTGTCGTACGCGCGCGAGTTCCTCGGTGAGAAGGGCGCCTACGTCGCCGGCTGGATGTACTTCCTGAACTGGTCGACCACCGGCATCGCCGACATCACCGCGATCGCGCTGTACACGCACTACTGGAGTATGTTCACGAGCATCCCGCAATGGGTGCTCGCCCTGATAGCCCTCGCGGTGGTCCTGGCCGTCAACCTCATCTCGGTCCGGATCTTCGGCGAGATGGAGTTCTGGTTCGCGATCATCAAGGTCGCCACCCTCGTCGGCTTCATGCTGATCGGCATCTTCCTGCTGGCCACCCAGCACGACGTGGGCGGCCAGACCCCGGGCGTCGGCATGATCACCGACCACGGCGGCATCCTCCCGCACGGCGTGATGCCCGTGGTCCTCGTCATGCAGGGCGTGATCTTCTCCTACGCGGCCCTGGAACTGGTCGGCGTCGCGGCCGGCGAGACCGCCGAGCCGGAGAAGATCGTCCCCCGCGCGGTGAACTCGATCATGTGGCGCGTCGCCCTGTTCTACGTCGGCTCGGTCGTCCTGCTCGCGCTGCTGCTCCCCAGCTCGGTCTACTCGGGCGACCAGAGCCCCTTCGTCACCGTCCTGTCGAAGATCGGCGTCCCCGCAGCCGACGACGTGATGAACCTCGTCGTCCTCACCGCGGCGATGTCGTCCCTGAACTCCGGCCTGTACTCCACCGGCCGCATCCTGCGCTCCATGGCGATGTCCGGCTCCGCGCCCAGGTTCACCGGGGTGATGAGCCGCAGCCAGGTGCCCTACGGCGGCATCCTGCTGACCTGCGCGGTCTGCGTCCTCGGCGTCGGCCTGAACTTCCTGGTGCCGAGCAAGGCCTTCGAGATCGTGCTGAACGTCGCCTCGCTGGGCATCATCAGCACCTGGGTGATCATCATGATCTGTCACCTGGTCTTCGCCCGCCGGGCGCGCGCGGGCCTGGTCGAGCGGCCGCACTTCCGCCTGCCGGGCAGCCCGGTCACCGAGATCGTCACGATCGCGTTCCTGCTGGCCGTGATCGGCCTGATGTGGAACGACCACGAGGTCGGCCGCAAGACCGTGCTCCTCGTCCCCGTGATCGCGGTGATGCTGGTGGCGGGCTGGTTCGGCGTCCGGCGCCGGGTGTCCCAGGAGGCCGACAGGCAACGGCTTGACGGGGCCCAGGGGTAGCGGGGGCCACCGCGCCGCTTTCGGCCGCCTCACCCGCGAGGCGGCCGAGCGCGGCGCGACCGGCCGTCAGTGCCCGTGCACGTCGTTCGTCGCGGCGATCTTCCGCCACGACCGGGGCTGCGCCGGCGTGTCCGAGGCCGGCGCGAGCGACGCGGCGCGCGCCGCCGGGGCGTCCGGCCTCGACGGCTGGAACAGCCACGTGTCGAACAGCGCGGCCAGCGGCTTGCCGGAGACCTCCTCGGCGTACCGCTGGAAGTCGGCGACCGACGCGTTGCCGTGGGCGTACCGCGCGGGCCACCCCTTGAGGACGGCGAAGAAGTCCTCGTCCCCGATCTCGTTCCGCAGCGCCTGGACGGCGAGCGCGCCCCGGTCGTACACGGCGAGGTCGAACTGGTTCTCCGGCCCGGGGTCACCGGGCCGCACCGTCCAGAACGGGTCGTCGGCCGGGTGCGAGGCGTACGTGTAGTCGGCCAGTTCCTGCGCCGTGCCCTCGCCCTCGTGCTCGGACCACAGCCACTGGGCGTACCGCGCGAAGCCCTCGTTGATCCAGATGTCCTTCCAGCCGCGCACGGACACCAGGTCGCCGTACCACTGGTGGGCCAGCTCGTGCACGACCACGGAGACGTTCGACCCGTTCGCGAACTGCCGCGGGCTGTAGAACGGCCGGGTCTGCGTCTCCAGCGCGTACCCCGTGTCCGTGTTCGGCACGTACCCGCCGAGCGCGTTGTAGGGGTACGGCCCGAAGTAGCCGGTCAGCCAGTCGGCGATCTCCCCGGTCCGCTCCACACTGGCCCGCGCCGCCCCGGCGTTGGCGCCCAGGTCCTTGCTGTAGGCGTTGACGACCGGGACGCCGCTCTCGGTGGTCCCGGTGGTGAGGTCGAACCTGCCGACCGCCAGTGTGGCGAGATACGTGGCCTGCGGCTTGTCGGAGCGCCAGTTCCAGCGGGTCCAGCCGAGCCGTGAACTCGTGGACTGGAGCGTCCCGTTGGAGATCGCCTGGGTCCCGTCCGGCACCTGCACGGACACGTCGTAGGTGGCCTTGTCCCGCGGGTGGTCGTTGCTGGGGAACCACCAGGCCGCGGCCTCGGGCTCGTTCGCGGCGACGCCGCCGTCCGGGGTGCGGTGCCAGCTGGTGAAGCCGAACGCCTCCTTCGAGGACGGCACACCGCTGTAGCGGACGACGACCGTGAGCGCCGACCCCTTGGCCAGCGGCTTGGCCGGGGTGATCTCCAGCTCCTGCTCGCCGGAGGTCGTGAACGACGCCTTGGCGCCGTTCACCCGCACCTCGCCTACGTCCAGCAGGAAGTCCAGGTTGAACCGCGACAGGTCCTCGGTGGTGCGGGCCAGGATCGTGGCCGTCCCCTCCAGCCGGTCCGTGGCCGGCTGGTACTTCAGGCGCAGGTCGTAGTGGGAGACGTCGTATCCGCCGTTGCCGTAGGCCGGGTAGTAGGGGTCGCCGATGCCCGGAGCGCCGGGGGAGTGGGCCGCCGCCGACGCCGGGATCGCCAGCATGAGGGAGGCGGCGCCCAGTGCGCCCGGCACGATGATTCTGCGGTGCACGAAAGCTCCAAGTCGTAGGGGCACGAAGTCCGTTCGCAGCCTATTCAGCCCCTGTGGACACCGTCATGTCCACGGCCACCCCTGTCACACGATCGCCATCCGGCCGACATGAGTCACCCGTTGCCCTCTTCTGCGCGGGAGTTGACCGATGTACCGTCCGCGCATGCCGATACGCACGCGCTTCACGATCTGGAGAACGCTCGCGACGGCGGCCACGGCCGCACTCCTGGCAACCTTCCTCACGCCCGCCGCGACGGCGCACCCCGCACCGCGGCAGAGCGAACCCGTCTACTCCTACGCGAACGCCGTTCGCGAGGCCGTCTGGGTGGACACCGGGTACGACGGGGACGCCGACGGCGAGGACGACCGCGTCGCCGTCGACATCGTCCGCCCGCGCGAACCCGCCCAGCGGGGCCGGAAGATCCCCGTCATCATGGACGCCAGCCCGTACTACTCCTGCTGCGGGCGGGGCAACGAGAGCCAGAAGAAGACGTACGACGCGGACGGCGACGTCGTCGGGATGCCGCTGTACTACGACAACTACTTCGTGCCCCGCGGCTACGCCTTCGTCGGCGTCGACCTGGCCGGCACCAACCGCTCCGACGGCTGCGTCGACGTCGGCGGACCCTCCGACGTCCGGTCCGCGAAGGCCGTGGTCGACTGGCTGAACGGCCGCGCGAAGGCGTACACCAGCCGCGACGGGGGCGAGCGCGCCGAGGCGACGTGGACCAACGGGAAGACCGGCATGATCGGCAAGAGCTGGGACGGCACCATCGCCAACGGCGTGGCCGCCACCGGTGTCGAGGGCCTGGAGACCATCGTCCCGATCGCCGCCATCTCCTCCTGGTACGACTACTACTTCAGCCAGGGCGCCCCGCTCTACGACTCCGGTCCCGACTGGCTCTCCGACTACGTCAACAGCCCCGACGCCCGCGCCCGCTGCGAGGCCGTCCAGCAGCGGCTCGTCGACGGCGCCCCGCGCAGCGGAGACCTGACCCGGCTGTGGACCGAGCGCGACTACGTGAAGGCCGCGGGCAAGGTCAAGGCCAGCGTCTTCCTCGTCCACGGCATGCAGGACCTCAACGTCCGCACGCAGCACGTCGGCCCGTGGTGGGACGCCCTCGCGAAGAACGGCGTCGACCGCAAGATCTGGCTCTCCCAGACCGGTCACGTCGACCCCTTCGACTTCCGCCGCGCCGACTGGGTCGACACCCTGCACCGCTGGTTCGACCACGAACTCCTCGGCCACGACAACGGCATCGACCGCGAGCCCATGGCCGACATCGAACGCGGGCCCGACCGGTGGGAGACGTCGCGGACCTGGCCGCCGCGCACCACGGCCACCACGACCCTGCGCCCGGCCGACGGCGCGCGACCGGGCGTCGGCACCCTCGGCCTGCACCGCGACCGCGGCACCGAGACCTTCACCGACGACCCCGCGCTGAGCGAGACCGACTGGGCCACGCACATCGACGCGTCCACACCGGCCAAGGCCGGCTTCGTCACCGGACCGCTCACCCGCGACCTGCGCCTGTCCGGCGCCTCCGAGGTCACCGTCACCGCACGGTCCAGCACCCCGACCGCCCACCTGTCCGCCGTACTCGTCGACCTCGGCCCCGACACCATCCGCGACTACGCCGGCGAGGGCGAGGGCATCACCACCCTCACCGACCGCACCTGCTGGGGACCGCGGACCACGGGCGACAGCTCCTGCTACCTGGAGACGTCCGCGCGGACCACCGACGTGGACCACACCGTCGTCAGCCGCGGCTGGGCCGACCTCGGCAACCACGCCTCCGCGTGGCACGGCCGCCCGCTCACCCCGGGCAAGGCGTACACCATGACGCTGGACCTGGCGGCCACCGACCACGTCGTCCCGGCCGGTCACCGTCTCGCCCTCATCGTCGCGGGCACCGACAAGGGCCTCATCGACCCGCCCACCGACACGCCGACCCTCACCCTGGACCTCTCCCGGACGTCGGCCCGCGTACCGTTCGTCGGCGGCCCCGGCGCCTTCGCCCGGGCGACCGCCGGCACGGCCGCCGCCACCGCGGCACCGACTCCCCTCGACGGCGTGAACGCGCCGCCGCGCACGACCCACCGCGTCCCGAAGGGAGCCCGATGAACCGGCTGCGCACCCTCACCGTGACCACCGCGGCCCTCGCCGCGTCCCTCCTCACCGCACCGGCCCACGCCGCGGACGCCGCGCACCACCCGCCCCGCACCGGCTTCGAGCGGAGCGACGGCGCCCGCTGGACCACCCAGGAGGAGGAGCGGGAACTGCTGGCCGCCGCCGACCGCGCGAGCGGACGGGTCGACGTCGACCGCATCGGCACCACGAAGCAGGACCGGCCGCTGCGCCTCGTCACCATCGGCAGGCCCGCCGCGCCGAACACGGTGCTCCTCGTGTGCAGCCAGCACGGCGACGAGCCCTCCGGCCGCGAGGCGTGCCTGTCCACGGTCCGCGACCTGGCGTACGCCACCGACCGCCGGACCCGGCACTTCCTGGACCGCACCACCGTGCTCGTCCTGCCCACCGCCAACCCCGACGGCCGGGCCGCCGACACCCGCGGCAACAGCGACGGCGTCGACATCAACCGCGACCACCTCGCCCTGCAGACCGCCGAGGCCCGCGCCCTGGCCGCCGTCGTCCGCGACCGGCGCCCCGACGTCCTCTACGACCTGCACGAGTACGGCGCCACACCCCCGTACTACGACGAGGACCTCTTCGACCTCTGGCCCCGCAACCTCAACACCCACCCACGGGTCCACGACGAGGCCCGCACCCTGTCCGGGGCGTACGTCCGTCCCGCCGCCGGCAAAGCCGGTTACTCGACCGGCACCTACGGCATCTGGACCGACCCGGTCACCGGCGACCCGATCAAGCAGACCGCCGGCGACGGCCAGGAACGCATCCTGCGCAACATGTCCGGCGTGAAGCACTCGGCCGGCCTGCTCATCGAGAGCCGCGTGGACCCGCTCACCGACGCCGAACAGGCGGACCCCGCCCTCAACAACCGGCGCCGGGTGCACTCCCAGCTCGCGGCGCTCGACGGCATGTTCCGCTTCGCGGACCGGCGGCGCGGACAGGTCGAGGCGGCCACCGACGCCGCCCGCCGGGCCGGTCTCACCGACACCGGGCCCGTGTACGTCGGCGGCGCCGACAACGACCCGGCCGAACCCGCCGAGGTGATCCAGGACCCGCCCTGCGGCTACCGGCTGACACCTGACCAGTACAAGGACATTCGGGACGAGCTGGCCCTGCACGGTGTACAAGTGCGTCCGGCCGGGGAGAAGGGCGCCTACGTACCGCTGCGCCAGCCGCTGCGCGCCCTGGTGCCGCTGCTCCTCGACGAGCGGGCGGCGTACCGCCTGACGGTGGGTGAACCCGACGCCCACTGCTGAGGAGGTGACCTCCGCGTCGCACGTGGTAAGGGCGTGGCGGAGGACTATTCTCGGCCTCACCGACTTGAAAGGTGCCGTCTGTGACGCAGGACCCAAGTGACAAGGAACAGCACGAAAGAGGGACACTACCGGGGTCCGAGGCGGGCCTGCCCGGGCACGAGCGCAAGCCGCGGACCGACCGCGTAGTCTTCGGCGTCACCGCGGCCCTGACCCTGGCCTTCGTCGTCTGGGGCGCCGCCGGCACCGATTCGCTGGAGGACGCCTCCGGCACCATGCTCAGCGGTCTGATCCACAACGGCGGCTGGGCGTTCGTGCTGGCCGCCTCCGGATTCGTCGTCTTCGCCCTCTGGCTCGCGGCCAGCCGGTACGGCCGCATCCACCTCGGCGCCGAGGGCGAGGAACCCGAGTTCCGGACCGTGTCGTGGATCGCCATGATGTTCAGCGCGGGCATGGGCATCGGCCTGATGTTCTGGGGCGTGAGCGAGCCGCTGGCGCACTTCGACACGGCCCCGCCCGGCACCGACCCCGCCGACACCGGCGACCGCATGACGACGGCCATGGCCACCACCCTGTTCCACTGGACGCTCCATCCGTGGGCGATCTACGCGGTGGTCGGTCTCGGCATCGCCTACAGCACGTTCCGCAGGCGTCGCCGGCAGACCATAAGCGCCGTGTTCACGCCGCTCATCGGGGAGAAGCACGCCAACGGCGCGGGCGGCCGGGTCATCGACATCCTCGCCATCATCGCGACGGTCTTCGGCTCCGCCGCCTCGCTCGGCCTCGGCGCGCTCCAGATCGGCTCGGGCGTGGAGCAGCTCGACTGGATGGACAAGGTCAGCACCGGACTGCTGGTCGGCATCATCGCGGTGCTGACGGTGGCGTTCGTGGCCTCCGCCATCTCCGGCGTCGAGAAGGGCATCCAGTGGCTGTCCAACATCAACATGGTGCTGGCACTGCTCCTGGCCGTGTTCGTGTTCGTGGCGGGTCCGACCATCCTCATCCTCGACCTGCTGCCGACCTCGGTCTTCGGCTACCTCGGAGACCTGCCCGCGATGGCGGGCCGCACGGAGATCAGCGGTGGCGAGGGCGTCGCTGACTGGCTGGGCAGCTGGACGGTCTTCTACTGGGCGTGGTGGATCTCCTGGACGCCCTTCGTCGGCATGTTCATCGCCCGCATCAGCCGGGGCCGGACCATCCGCCAGTTCATCGGCGGTGTCATCCTCGTCCCCAGCACGGTCAGCCTGATCTGGTTCGCGATCTTCGGCGGCTCGGCGATGCGGCTCCAGGAGCAGAACCGGCTCGGCGACGAGACGACCCCGGAGGGCAGGCTCTTCGCCGTGCTCCAGGAGTACCCCATCGCCACGGCCACCAGCCTGCTGGTGATGATCCTGGTCGCCATCTTCTTCGTCTCGGGCGCCGACGCGGCCTCCATCGTGATGGGCACCCTCTCGCAGAAGGGCGCACTCGAACCCAGCCGCTGGACGGTCGTGTTCTGGGGCGTCGTGACCGGTGCGGTCGCCGCGATCATGCTGCTGGTCGGCAGCGGCGAGGGCGACGCGCTCACCGGTCTCCAGAACCTCACCATCCTCGCGGCGGCACCCTTCGTCATCGTGATGATCTTCATGTGCGTCGCGCTCATGCGCGACCTGCGCCGCGACCCCCTCATCGTGCGCGGCGAGATGGCCGCCGAGGCCGTCGAACTGGCCGTCATCGAGGGCCACAAGCGGTACGAGGGCGAGTACGAGATCCGCATCGGACCCGGTGCCGGTACGGACGTGGAGGGAGACCCGATCGGCGAGCACCACCACAAGTGACGGAAGGCGAGACCGAGGGCGGGCCCCGCGAGGGGGCCCGCCCCCGCCCGTGTCAGGGGGTGGCCAGCCCGGCCGCCTCCTGCGCGCAGCCCCAGGCCACGGTCACCCCGGCGCCGCCGTGACCGTAGTTGTGCACCAGCAGCCGTCCGTCCGGCAGCGTCTCGCGCTCCAGCCGTACCGCGTCCCGGGCCGGCCGCAGCCCCACCAGGTGGCCGAGCACCCGCGCCCCGGCGATCTCGGGCCGCAGCGCAGCGCACCGCCGCACGATCGCCTCCGCGATCCGCGGATCCGGCTCGGTGGACCACGCGTCCTCCTCGGCCGTCCCGCCCAGCAGGAGCCGGCCGGGCTGCGGCAGGAAGTACGTCGTCTCCCCGGAGTCAGCGTCGGCCGAGACCAGCCAGCTGTGGATGCCGGGGTTCTCCACGACGACCAGTTGCCCGCGCACCGGACGCACCGCCGGATCCGGCACCAGCTCCCGGGCGCCGAGGCCCGTGCAGTTCACCACGACCGGCGCGTCGGCCTCGGCCAGTGAGGCCACCGGGCGCCGCTCCACCACACCGCCCGCCGCCACCAGCCGCTCCCGCAGCCACGGCAGATGAGCCGACATGTCGATGAGCGGCAGCCGCGCCCACAGCCCGGGCCCCGCGTACTCCTCGGCCCGCGCCGCGCGCAGCCCCGGCAGCCGGGACGCCGCCCACGCGCCCACCTGCTCGGGACGGGTCTCACCGAGCACCCCCTCGACCATGCGTACGCCGGTCTCCGCGGGCCGCGCCGCCAGCTCCTCGTACACGTCCAGGGAGCGCAGCGCCCATGCCTGCGCCAGCGCGACCGGTTCGATCCGGTACGGCCACCACAGCCCGCCCGCGACCACCGAGGTGGTCCGCTCGACGGGGTCCCGCGTCCACAGGCGCACCCGCCTGCCGCGCTCGGCGAGCACGACGGCCGTCGTCAGCCCGGTCACCCCGCCGCCGACCACGACGACTTCGTCATCCAGTTCGGTTTCCACACGGGGACGGTAGCGGAATCCCCGATGCCGGGCTCGGAACGGCCCCGGCCCGGGAATACTCACCGCATGGCTGCCGAGTACACGACCTTCGGTCTGGCCCCGGCGACGCGCGCCGGTGCCGTCCGCGCCGACGGCGACGTCCAGGTCCACCGCGACTTCGTGGACTTCGTCGTCGACGGACGGCCCCTGCTGTTCCGGCTCTCCGACCTGGACGCCGTCTCCCCGCTCGCCTCCGACGTACCGCCCGCGATCTTCGCCGCACAGGTGCGCGGCCTGCTCCTGGAGACCGAGGCGCCGCTGCCCGGCGGCCGCTACGTGATCTACGGCTGTCCCGAGTGCGAGGACCTGGGCTGCGGCGCGGTGACCGCCGTCATCCTGCGGGACGGCGACGACTTCGTCTGGCGGGACTTCGCCTGGCAGACCGGCGACCAAGCAGACCTGGAACGCAACTCCTACCGCGGCATCGGCCCCTATCGCTTCGCGGGCGCCGAGTACCGCGCCGCCCTCGCCGCCCTGCTCGACGGCCCCGCGAGGTCCCGCCGCCGGGTCCTGCTGATCGACGCCCGCACCGCCCTCATGGCCAGGCCGGCCGCCGCGCTGCGCGCCATCGGCATCGGCGCCGACATCACCCAGGACGCCGGTGCCGTCCCGGCCGACGAGCTGCGCGCCTACGGCGCCTTCGCCTTCGGACGCGCGGTCACCGAGGAGGCGCGGGACGACGTGCGCCGGGCCTTCGCGGACGCCGGCGCGGACGTGGCCGAGGTCGACGGGCTCGCCCCGATCGTCCCGCTGCTCGTCGCGCAGATCGAACACGCCCTGGACCGCGGACCGGCCGAGCGGCGCCGCCTGACCCGCCTGACCGCGACCCGCACCGCCGCGGACGTCGAGGTCACCTCGGCCTGCCGGGTCCGGCTCACCGCGTACCGCCTCGACCGGCTCCACCGCACCCACGTCCACGAGGTCTTCGACGGCGTCCTCGAACCGGGCGGCCACCGGCTGGCGCTGGACGCGAAGGCGATGAAGGGGGAGGCCTTCGTGGTGGCGCGGGCCTCGGGAAGCGTGCTGGTGACGGCGGTGGCGCACCCGGAACCGGGCTGATCCCTTCCCGCGGCGCCGTTAGGATCGTGGGCCTGATGACTGCCACCCTCGTCGCCAAGAACCTCGCCGCCGGCCACGGCGACCGCTCCCTGTTCACCGGGCTCGACCTCGTCGTCGCACCCGGCGACGTGATCGGCCTCGTCGGGGCCAACGGCGCGGGCAAGTCCACCCTCCTGCGGATGCTCGCCGGGCTTACCGCGCCGGAACAGGGTGAACTGCGCCTGTCCCCGCCGGCCGCCACCGTAGGTCACCTCCCGCAGGAGCCGGAGCGCCGCCCCGGCGAGACCGTCCGGGGCTTCCTCTCCCGCCGTACCGGCGTCACCGAGGCCCAGCGCGTCATGGACGAGGCCACCCAGGCCCTGGTCGACGGAGCCCCCGGCGCCGACGACGCCTACGCGACCGGTCTGGAGCGCTGGCTCTCCCTCGGCGGCGCCGACCTCGACGAGCGCGCCGAGGAGACCGCCGGCGCACTGGGCCTGACGGTCGGCCTCGACCAGCCGATGACCTCGCTGTCCGGCGGCCAGGCGGCCCGGGCCGGCCTCGCCTCCCTCCTCCTGTCCCGCTACGACGTCTTCCTGCTCGACGAGCCGACCAACGACCTCGACCTGGACGGCCTGGAGCGTCTCGAACGCTTCGTCACGGGCCTGCGCGCGGGCACCGTCGTCGTCAGCCACGACCGCGAGTTCCTCACCCGCACCGTCACCAAGGTCCTCGAACTCGACCTGGCCCAGCGGCAGATCAACCTCTACGGCGGCGGCTACGAGGCATACCTGGAGGAGCGGGACGTGGCCCGGCGGCACGCCCGCGACGAGTACGAGGAGTACGCCGACAAGCGGGCCGCCCTCCAGGACCGGGCCCAGACGCAGCGCTCCTGGATGGACAAGGGCGTCAAGAACGCCCGGCGCAAGGCGGGCAACGACAACGACAAGATCGGCCGCAAGTTCCGCAGCGAGGCCAGCGAGAAGCAGGCCGCCAAGGCCCGCCAGACCCAGCGCATGATCGAACGCCTGGAGGTCGTGGAGGAGCCGCGCAAGGAGTGGGACCTGCGCATGGAGATCGCCTCGGCGCCCCGCTCGGGCGCGGTCGTGGCCACCCTGCGCGACGCCGAGGTACGGCGCGGCGGTTTCGTCCTGGGTCCGGTCTCCCTCCAGGTCGACTGGGCGGACCGGGTGGCGGTGACCGGGGCGAACGGCGCGGGCAAGTCCACGCTGCTCGGTGCCCTCCTGGGCCGGGTCCCGCTCGACGCCGGACACGCCGCGCTCGGCTCCGGCGTCCTGCTGGGCGAGGTCGACCAGGCCCGCGAGCTGTTCCACGGGCCCGAGACCCTGCTGGACGCCTTCCGCACCGGCGTTCCCGAGACCGAACCGGCGGACATCCGCACCCTCCTGGCCAAGTTCGGCCTCAAGGCGGACCACGTCATGCGCGCCGCGTCGACCCTGTCACCCGGCGAGCGCACCAGGGCGGCCCTCGCCCTGCTCCAGGGCCGGGGCGTCAACCTCCTGGTCCTGGACGAGCCGACCAACCACCTCGACCTGCCGGCCATCGAACAGCTGGAGTCGGCCCTCGACGCCTACGAGGGCACGCTCCTGCTGATCACCCACGACCGCCGCATGCTGGACGCGGTACGGGTGACGCGCCGCCTGGAGGTGGCGGACGGCAAGGTGACGGAGACGTCGGCCTGAGCGGCCCGCCCCCGCCACCGCGCCGGGGGCCTACGCCAGCCCGGCCCGCCGCAGCGCGTCGGCCATCGCCCCGTTGGACGGAGCGGGCGCGGCCGAGGACCGGCCCTTTCCGCCGCCGCCGGAGCCCTGCCGCTGCTGCCGCTGCCTGGGCGGCCTGCCGCCCCCGCGCTCCTTCTTCTGCTCGCCCTGCGGGGCGGCCTCGTCGTCGAGCCGCATCGTCAACGAGATCCGCTTGCGCGGAATGTCGACGTCCAGCACCTTGACCTTGACGATGTCGCCGGGCTTGGCCACGTCCCGCGGGTCCTTCACGAACGTCTTCGACATCGCGGACACGTGCACCAGGCCGTCCTGGTGCACACCGACGTCCACGAACGCCCCGAACGCGGCGACGTTGGTGACGACGCCCTCCAGCACCATCCCGGACGACAGGTCGGACAGCTTCTCCACGCCCTCCTTGAAGGTGGCCGTCTTGAAGGCGGGCCGCGGGTCGCGCCCGGGCTTCTCCAGCTCCCGCAGGATGTCGGTGACCGTCGGCAGACCGAACGTCTCGTCCACGAAGTCCGCCGGCCGCAGCGACCGCAGCACCGACGTGTTGCCGACCAGGCCGGCCACCTCCTGCCCGGCGGTCTTCACCATCCGGCGCACCACCGGGTACGCCTCGGGGTGCACGCTGGACGCGTCCAGCGGGTCGCTGCCGCCGCGGATCCGTAGGAAGCCCGCGCACTGCTCGTACGCCTTGGGTCCGAGCCGCGAGACCTTCTTCAGCTCGGTCCGGGACGTGAACGGACCGTTCGCGTCGCGGTGCGAGACGATGTTCTCGGCGAGGCCGGAGGTGATGCCGGAGACGCGGGAGAGCAGCGGGGCGGAGGCCGTGTTCACGTCCACGCCCACGCCGTTCACACAGTCCTCGACCACCGCGTCCAGGGAACGCGACAACTTCACCTCGGACAGGTCGTGCTGGTACTGGCCGACGCCGATGGACTTCGGGTCGATCTTCACCAGCTCGGCCAGCGGGTCCTGGAGCCGCCGGGCGATCGACACGGCGCCGCGCAGCGAGACGTCCATGTCGGGCAGCTCCTGCGAGGCGAAGGCGGAGGCCGAGTACACGGAGGCACCGGCCTCGGACACCATCACCTTGGTGAGCTTCAGCTCGGGGTGCTTGGTGATCAGCTCCCCGGCGAGCTTGTCGGTCTCGCGGGACGCCGTGCCGTTGCCGATGGCGACCAGGTCGACGGAGTGCTCCTCGGCGAGCCGGGCCAGCTTGGCGATCGCCTCGTCCCACCGGTTGGCGGGGACGTGCGGGTGGATCACGTCGGTGGCGACGACCTTGCCGGTGGCGTCGACCACGGCGACCTTCACGCCCGTACGGAAGCCGGGGTCCAGGCCCAGCGTCGCGCGGGTGCCCGCCGGGGCGGCCAGCAGCAGGTCGCGCAGGTTCGCCGCGAAGACGTTCACCGCCTCGTCCTCGGCGGCCGTGCGCAGCCGCAGCCTGAGGTCGATGCCGAGGTGCACCAGGATGCGGGTGCGCCAGGCCCAGCGGACGGTGTCGGAGAGCCACTTGTCGGCGGGCCGGCCGCGGTCGGCGATCCCGAACCGGCTCGCGACGATGCCCTCGTACGACGACGGCCCGTCGGAGGCCTCCTCGGGTTCCAGGACGAGGTCGAGCACGTCCTCCTTCTCGCCGCGCAGCATGGCGAGGACGCGGTGCGAGGGCAGCGCGGTGAACGGCTCGGCGAAGTCGAAGTAGTCGGCGAACTTGGCGCCGGCCTCCTCCTTGCCGTCCTTGACCTTGGCGGCGAGCCGTCCGCGCCCCCACATCCGCTCGCGCAGCTCACCGATCAGGTCGGCGTCCTCCGAGAACTTCTCGGTGAGGATCGACCGGGCGCCGTCGAGCGCGGCCTGGGTGTCCGCCACGCCCTTGCCGGCGTCGACGAACGCGCCCGCCGCGGCGTGCGGGTCGACGGTCGGGTCACCCAGCAGGCCCTCGGCCAGCGGCTCCAGACCCGCCTCCCGCGCGATCTGCGCCTTGGTGCGCCGCTTCGGCTTGAACGGCAGGTAGACGTCCTCCAGGCGGGCCTTGGTCTCCGCCGTGCGGATGCGCGCCTCCAGCTCCTCGGTGAGCTTGCCCTGCTCACGCACCGAGTCGAGGATCGCGGTCCGCCGCTCCTCCAGCTCCCGCAGATAGCGCAGCCGCTCCTCGAGCGTGCGCAACTGCGCGTCGTCGAGCATCTCGGTCGCTTCCTTGCGGTAGCGGGCGATGAAGGGCACCGTCGAGCCGCCGTCGAGCAGCTCCACCGCGGCCTTCACCTGCCGCTCCCGTACGCCGAGCTCCTCGGCGATCCTGCTCTCGATGGACCCTACTGCCATGGACCCGCTGGACCCGGGTGTCGTCACGATCCCGTACCGCCTTCTCACTGAGGTTGCGCGGCAATTGTGGCAGGTGGCACCGACGATCGGGGATCAGGGCGCCGTCCCGGCCGGTCGGAACCGGCCTCGCACCGGGCGGTGGATCAGGCCTTGCGGCCGCGGGCCGAGGACGACGCCCCGCCGAAGAGCCGGGCCAGGGCCCGGAAGGGAAGCGTCACCACGGTGGCGACCGCGCCACCGATCTGGCGCAGCACGTCTGCGATGGCACGGAACACGAGAAGCCCCTTTCGTCTCCCGGCCCGGTGGCCGGGGGGCAAACGGGTACCTCCGAACCCACCCGCCATGCCTGGACGCGCGTCCGGGCGTGTCCTCAGCCCTTGCCGAAGAGATCCGCGGGGTAGGCACCCGCGCCGAGTGCCGCGCGTGCGAAGGGCGTTGCCAGTTCCGTCAGACGTGCCACGCCGTCCGCGCCGAGGTGCGCGTAGGGCGCGGTGTCGAGCCGGTCCGTCTCCCGCTCGATCTCGTCGCGCAGCTCCGCTCCCCGCTCGGTCAGCTCACCGGCGTCGTCGATCAGCCCGCGTCCGCGCAGCCGTTCCCGCGCCGCGTCCCACTCCTCCTGGGTCCAGCCGCGGGTGGACAGGACCCACTTCGGGGCCATGCCGCGGCCGGTCGCGGTGTGCGTCACCAGCGCCTCCAGACCGTCCAGGTCCGCGGCCAGCAGCGCGGCGAGGTGGCCGTCGCCCCGGTACTCGCGCAGCAGGGTCGCGGCGTGCCAGAACGCCAGGTGCGGCGCGTCGGGCACCGGCAGGTCCGCGTGCGCCGAGTAGAGCGGACGGCCGCCGCGCGTGCAGCCCTCGGCGGCACGCAGGGCCAACTCGGCGGCCTCCGCCATCTCCGCCGAGGCCAGGACCGGCTCGCCCAGCAGGCGGCGCAGCGTCGCGTCGACGGCACGCGAGCGCGCCGCCAGGGCCTGCGCCGGCGTGACCTTCTCCCAGACGGCGGGCACGTGCCGGGCGACCAGCTCGTACTTGTAGTTGTAGAAGGCGGCCGTCACCGCGCCGGCCCCGGCCGCGCCCAGCGCGGCGGCGCGCACCGCGAAGTTGACGGCCCGGGGGTCGGTGACCCCGAGGGCGGCCAGTTCCCGGCCGGTGTCGGGCGAGAAGTAGTGCGTCGAGTGCAGCGAGTTGAGCGTGTTGTGGCAGCGGCGTGCGGCGCGGGTGTCGATGGCGGCAGTTGTCATGCCACGCACGTTACCAACCGCTCAGTACGTTCTCCACGGGTGAGCGAGCATGGCAGGAAAGGTGGGATGCTCGTCATTGCGGCCATCGCGGAGGTGGGCGAAGAATCGGGGCATGGCGCAGCGAACCGTCCTCTTCGTCCTCTTCGACCAGGTCCAGAGCCTCGATGTCACCGGCCCCTTGGAGGTCTTCGCGGGCGCCGAGCGGCACACCCCGGGGACGTACCGCATCGGCACCGCCTCACTGGACGGCGCTCCCGTGCGCACGTCCAGCGGTCTGACCGTCGTACCGGACCGCTCGCTCGCCGACGTGCCGGACCCGGACACCCTGGTCGTGCCGGGCGGACAGGGCACCCGGAGTCCCGACCCCCGCCTGACCGACTGGCTGCGCGCACACGGACCGCACGTCCGGCGCCTGGTCTCCGTCTGCACCGGGGCGGCCCTGCTCGCCGGGGCGGGCCTCCTGGACGGCCGCCGCGCCACTACCCACTGGGCCTACTGCGACCGGCTCGCCCGCGAGCACCCGGCGGTGCACGTCGACCCCGACCCGATCTACGTCCGCGACGGCCACGTCGCCACGTCCGCCGGCGTCACCTCCGGCATCGACCTCGCCCTCGCCCTGGTGGAGGAGGACCTGGGCCGGGACACCGCCCTGACCATCGCCCGCCACCTGGTGGTGTTCCTGCGCCGCCCCGGCAACCAGGCCCAGTTCAGCGCCCAGCTCGCCGCCCAGACCGCGCGCCGGGAGCCGCTGCGGGAACTCCAGCAGTGGATCACCGAACACCCCGGCGCCGATCTGGGCGTGGAGACCCTCGCCGCCCGGGCCGGCCTCTCGCCGCGCCACTTCGCCCGCGCCTTCCGGGCGGAGACCGGCACGACGCCCGGCCGCTACGTCGACCGCATCCGGCTGGAACACGCCCGCCGGCTGCTGGAGGACACCGGCGACGGAGTCGAGCAGGTCTCCCGGGCCAGCGGCTACGGCACCCCCGAGGCCATGCGCCGCGCCTTCGTCAAGGCACTCGGCACCTCACCGGCGGAGTACCGCCGCCGCTTCCGTCCCGCGCCGGCCCACTGAGGCCCACCCCGTCACCCGCCGACCGACCGCGAAAGGAACCCCCGTGCAGATCGCCATCGTCCTCTTCGACCGCTTCACCGCCCTGGACGCCGTGGGCCCGTACGAGACCCTCGGCCGCCTCCCCGACGCGGAGACCGTCTTCGTCGCCGAACGGACCGGCCCCGTCCGCACCGACACCGGCACCCTCGCGCTCACCGCCGACCGCACCCTGGCCGAGGTGCCGAACCCCGACATCGTCGTCGTCCCCGGCGGCCCGGGACAGACCCCGCAGATGGAGAACGAGACCCTCCTGGACTGGCTGCGCGCCGCCGACGCCACCAGTACCTGGACCACGTCCGTGTGCACCGGCTCCCTGCTGCTGGCCGCCGCCGGCCTGCTGCGCGGGCGCCGCGCCACCTCGCACTGGCTGGCCCTGGACCACCTCGGCCGCTTCGGCGCCGAGCCGACCGGGGAGCGGGTGGTCACCGACGGCAAGTACGTCACCGCGGCCGGCGTCTCCTCCGGCATCGACATGGGCCTGACGCTGCTCGGCCGGATCGCCGGCGACGACCACGCGCGCGCGGTCCAGCTGCTGACCGAGTACGACCCCCAGCCGCCCTACGACGCCGGGTCCCCGGAGAAGGCGCCCGCGCACCTCGTCGAGGAGTTCCGCGGCCGGAGCCGGTTCATCCTGACGTAGGCCCGTTCCAGCCGAACCGCGGCTGCCTGCGCTCCAGGAAGGCGGCGACCCCCTCGGCGGTGTCGCCGCTGCCGCGTGCCTGCTCGGCCCAGTGGGCGTCCCGGTCCGTGCGCCCGTTCGCGAACTCCTTCGCCGCGGCCTGCGTCAGCAGCGAGCGGGACGCCAGCACGCGGGTGAACTCCGCGACCCGCTTGTCCAGCTCGCCCTCCGGCAGCACCTCGTCGACCAGGCCGATCCGCAGGGCCCGCGCCGCGTCGATCAACTCCCCGCTGAACAGCAGGTACTTCGCGGCCGCCGGACCCGTCAGCGCGACCAGCCGCCGGGTCGCGGACGCCGGATACACCACGCCGAGCTTGGCCGGGGTCACCCCGAACAGCGCCGACTCCTCGGCGAAGCGCAGGTCGCAGGCGGCCGCCAACTGGGCCCCGCCGCCGACGCAGTGCCCGCGGACCGCCGCGAGCGTCGGCTTGGGGAACGCGGCGAGCGCCTCCTCGGCGAGCACCGCCAGCCGCTGCGCCCGCTCCGGTGACTCCCGCAGCGTCGAGATGTCGGCGCCCGCGCAGAACGTCCCGCCCTCACCGGTGAGCACCAGCACCCGTACCGCCGGATCCGCGGCCAGGTCGTCCAGCAGCGGCGGCAGCGCACGCCACATCGCGGCCGTCATGGCGTTGCGCTTGGCCGGGTGGTGGACGACGACGGTGGCGACCGAGTCGGCGACCCCGTGCAGCAGCTGCGGCTCCATGGGCCGGATGCTATCCGGCGCCTCTCCCGGTCCGAGCAGGCGGGCAAGCGGGGACAGGAACGGTCCCAGGAGTGACCGTGTCTTCCGCAGGCGGTCAGAACCGCTCGATACCCGCTGACTTGTGTTCAGTCCTGCGGTGCGGAGCGGCGCGTTACCAACACTCAGGGGTGTGGTGACTATCGAGCCCAAGGGTGGCGACCGGACGATGGACGAGACCGGGCCCGCCGGGCCGCTGCCGTACGAAGGGGTCTGGCGGTTCACCGCCCCCGCGGTGGACGCCTCCGTGCCGCAGGCCCGGCACGCCGTGCGGGACCTTCTGGTGCGCCAGGGCGTGCCGGTCTCCGACGACGTGGCCCAGGCGCTGCTGCTGATCGTCTCGGAGCTGGTCACGAACGCGGTCCGGCACGCGGCGGTGCTGTCCCCGGTGCTCGCCGTCGAGGTCGCCGTCGGGCCCGAGTGGGTGCGGGTGGCCGTGGAGGACGACCACCCCTACCGCCCGACCGCTCTGGAGACCGACCACGGGCGGACGGGCGGGCGCGGGCTGCTGCTGGTCCGCGAGCTGACCCGGGAGTCGGGCGGAGCCTGCGACGTGGTCCACACGGCGACCGGCGGCAAGGTGATCTGGGCCGCGCTGCCGCTCAAGCACGCCCTGCCGTAGGGCTCACCAGCCGGCCGACGGGCCCGTCAGCTCGCGGACGGCCGGACGGGCGGCGTCCAGCACGGTCATGAACCACGCCGAGAAGGTGTCCCGCCCGTGCCGCTCGGACAGCTCGGCCGACGAGACGAAGGCCGTCCCGGCGACCTCCTCGGGGTCGGGCCGCGGCTCCGCCTGGACCAGGCCGACGAAGAGGTGGTTGTACTCCTGCTCGACCAGCCCGGAGGCGGGGTCGGGGTGGTTGTAGCGCACCGTGCCGGCCTCCGCGAGCAGGGACGGCGAGACGCCCAGCTCCTCGTACGTCCGCCGGGCCGCCGCCGCGAACGGCGCCTCTCCGGGATAGGGGTGACCGCAGCACGTGTTGGACCACACACCGGGGGAGTGGTACTTGCCGAGCGCGCGCTGCTGGATCAGCAGCCGGCCCCGCTCGTCGAAGAGGAACACGGAGAAGGCGCGGTGCAGCTGCCCAGGTGGCTGGTGCGCGGAGAGCTTCTCCGCGGTGCCGATCGTCACGCCGTTCTCGTCGACCAGTTCCAGCAAAATCGCGTCTGCGGTGCCGTTCGACGAACTGTGCGTCGCGGTGGCAGGAGTGATCGGCATACCCATCCTTCACATCGGTCCTCGCGCCCCAAGTGTGCCGTACGAATCCGGCACTCCCGGGACTTATGGGCGTACCCGCATGTCCCACGCGCCGCCGCGGGAGGGGGCCCGATGGGTGATCGTGCCCGGCGGCGCCGTCCGGGAACCTTCGCGGCGGGACCACGAGGGGGCACGGGAGCGACCGCACGGCGGACCGGGGCCCCGACGGCGCGTTTCCGCGCGCACGCGCCCCCCCGGGACTCTCGGCGCGGTGCCCTCAGTGGCAGAGGCGGGCCTCGTGCTCGGCGTGCCCGCCGGGTTCCAGCTGGAAGGTGCAGTGCTCCACGTCGAAGTGGTCGCCGAGGCACCCCTGCAACTCGTGCAGCATCTTCTCGTGGCCGATCGCGCTCAGCGTCTCGCCGCTCACCACCACGTGCGCCGACAGCACCGGCAGGCCCGAGGTGATCGTCCAGGCGTGCAGGTCGTGCACGTCCTCGACGCCGTCCAGCGCCAGTATGTGGGCGCGCACCTCGCCGATGTCCACGCCCTTGGGGGCGGCCTCCAGGAGTACGTCCAGGGTCTCGCGCAGCAGCCGCAGCGTGCGCGGCACGATCATCAGACCGATGAGCAGGGATGCGATGGGGTCGGCCGGCTGCCAGCCCGTAGCCAGGATCACCAGCGCCGAGACGATCACCGCGAGGGACCCCAGCGCGTCGGCCGCCACCTCCAGGAAGGCGCCGCGCACGTTGAGGCTGTCCTTCTGGCCGCGCATCAGCAGCGACAGCGACACCACGTTCGCCACCAGGCCGATCGCGCCGAAGACGACGGTCAGCCCGCCCTCGGTGCCGACCGGTGTGACGAACCGCTCGATCGCCTCGTACAGCACGTACCCGCCCACGCCGAGCAGCAGCAGGCAGTTGGCCAGTGCGGCGAGGATCTCGGCGCGGGCGTAGCCGAAGGTGCGCCGGTCGCTGGGCGGGCGGCTCGCGAAGTGGATGGCGAGCAGCGCCATGCCCAGGCCCAGGGCGTCCGTCGCCATGTGCGCCGCGTCGGCGATCAGGGCCAGTGAGTCGGCCAGCACCCCGCCGACGATCTCGACGACCATGACGGTGAGGGTGATCCCCAGCGCCACCCGCAGCCTGCCGCGGTACGCGGCCGTCGCCGTCCCGCCGGCCGGCGCCCCGTGCGCGTGCCCGTGATCGTGCCCTGCCCCCATGAGAAAGCCGCCTCCCTGTCTGTCCGCCGTCCGGCCTCCGGATCACAGTCAACTACGGGTAGGGGGTATCCGGCAACGCGGCACTGAACACCGTTGTCATGTGCCCTGACCTGCGCAAACGTTACGCAGGTCAGAGGGCGGGCGGCACTCGGGAGCCCCGTCTGCGCCAGTTGGCCGAACGGCCGGCGCGCGCGCCGGCCTGACCCTCCGCGAACACTCGCGGACACTGAGCGATGCCCGTGATGTCCGGTCTGGGTGCGCGGTTTGTGAGCGGGCCCCCGGATCCACGATGATGATCGCGGCAAAGGCGGGTGCAAGCGGCGCCGACCGACCGTGAAACGGGCGGTGAACACGGCGTTCCCGGCATCCGATAGCCTCTGCCGACACGCCGCCCGGGTGCCACCGGCACGGGCGTCCCACCATGCACAGGCCCGGCGTTCCAGGCACCGGGCACCAGGGAGTGAGTTCGGTTGCCGACCGCCATCCTCACCGGTCAGCCGGTCCCCGGTTCGTCGATCGAGAGCGAACTGCGGTCCCTGGGCTTCGACGTGCAGCACGCCTCCGGCGCCGCCGACACCGAGACGCTGCTGGCCCGCGTCCCGGCCGCGGAACGGGTCGCCGTCGTCGACGCCCGCTTCGTGGGCCACCCGCACGCCCTGCGCCTCGGCCTCACCGACCCGCGCTTCGCGCTGGCCGCCGTCCCGGGCGCGGTGACCGCCCGCTCCGACGGACGCCAGGCGCTGACCCGGGCGATGGCCCGCGAGAACTCCGCGGGCGGCGGTACGGCCCTCGCCGTCGACAGCCTCGCCGACCGGATCACCGCCGCCCTTGACGCCGACGGCGCCGACGTGCACCGCCCCGAACTGGGCAGCCTCGTCGCCGCCGTCCCCGCCGACCCGCAGGCCCGCAACGAGGCCCGGCAGGCGGTCGCCGCCGTCGACGACGAGGCCGTACGCCTGAAGTCGGCGGTCAAGGCCCGCGACGGCTTCGTCACCACCTTCGCCATCAGCCCCTACTCCCGCTACATCGCCCGCTGGTGCGCCCGGCGCGGACTGACCCCCAACCAGGTCACCACCGCCTCACTGCTCACCGCGCTGATAGCGGCCGGCTGCGCGGCCACCGGCACCCGCGGCGGCTTCGTCGCCGCCGGCGTCCTGCTGATCGCGTCCTTCGTCCTCGACTGCACCGACGGGCAGCTCGCCCGCTACTCCCTGCAGTACTCCACGCTCGGCGCCTGGCTGGACGCCACCTTCGACCGAGCCAAGGAGTACGCCTACTACGCGGGCCTCGCCCTCGGAGCCGCCCGGGGCGGCGACGACGTGTGGGCCCTCGCGCTCGGCGCGATGGTCCTCCAGACCTGCCGGCACGTCGTGGACTTCTCGTTCAACGAGGCCAACCACGACGCCGCCGCAAACACCAGCCCCACGGCAGCCCTCTCCGACCGGCTCGACAGCGTCGGCTGGACGGTCTGGCTCCGCCGCATGATCGTCCTGCCCATCGGCGAACGCTGGGCCATGATCGCCGTCCTGACCGCGGTCGCCACCCCCCGCATCACCTTCTACGTGCTGCTGATCGGCTGCGCCTTCGCCGCGACGTACACCACGGCGGGCCGCGTCCTGCGCTCGCTGACCAGGAAGGCGACGCGGACCGACCGGGCCGCCAAGGCGCTGGCCGACCTCGCCGACTCCGGCCCGCTCGCCGAGGCCGGCGCCAAGGGCCTCGCTGGGACCGCCCGCCGGCTCCCCGGCTTCGCCGCCCCCGCGCTCGCCCTGCTCGGCGGCCTCGCCGTCGTCGCGACGGCCGCCTTCACCGACTTCGGCGGCCCCTGGCCGCTCCTCGGCGCGATCGTCTACTTGCTGACCTCCGCCCTGGCCGTCGCCCGCCCCCTCAAGGGCGCCCTCGACTGGCTCGTCCCGCCGTTCTTCCGGGCCGCCGAGTACGGCACCGTCCTGGCACTGGCGGCGAAAGCCGACGTGAACGGGGCGCTTCCGGCGGCTTTCGGCCTGGTGGCCGCGGTCGCCTACCATCACTACGACACGGTCTACCGCATCCGTGGCGACGCGGGCGCGCCGCCGCAGTGGCTGGTGCGGACGGCCGGGGGGCACGAGGGCCGCACGCTGGTGATCACCGTGCTGGCCGTGCTGCTCACCGCCACACAGTTCAAGGTCGCGCTCACGGTCCTCGCCGTGGCCGTGGCACTCGTGGTGCTCGTGGAGAGCATCCGCTTCTGGGTCGCCGCCCACAAGGTCGGCGCACCCGCCGTACACGACGAAGGAGAACCCGCATGATCGGCCTCGTGCTGGCGGCCGGCGCCGGACGCCGTCTGCGCCCCTACACCGACACCCTGCCCAAGGCACTGGTCCCGGTCGGCCCCGAGGGTGCGGAGGACAGCATCACGGTGCTGGACCTGACGCTGGCGAACTTCGCCGAGGTCGGCCTGACCGAGGTCGGGATCATCGTCGGCTACCGCAAGGAAGCCGTGTACGACCGCAAGGAGGCGCTGGAGCAGAAGTACGGCGTCAAGCTCACCCTCATCGACAACGACAAGGCCGAGGAGTGGAACAACGCCTACTCCCTGTGGTGCGGCCGTGACGCCCTCAAGGACGGCGTGATCCTCGCCAACGGCGACACCGTGCACCCGGTCTCCGTCGAGAAGACCCTGCTCGCCGCTCGCGGCGACGGCAAGAAGATCATCCTCGCCCTCGACACGGTGAAGAACCTCGCCGAGGAGGAGATGAAGGTCGTCGTCGACCCCGACAAGGGCGTCCAGCGCATCACCAAGCTGATGGACCCGGCCGAGGCGACCGGCGAGTACATCGGCGTCACCCTCATCGAGGGCGATGCCGCCGCCGACCTGGCCGACGCGCTGAAGGCCACCTTCGAGCGCGACCCGCAGCTGTACTACGAGGACGGCTACCAGGAGCTGGTCAACCGCGGCTTCAAGATCGACGTGGCGCCGATCGGCGACCTCAAGTGGGTCGAGATCGACAACCACGACGACCTCGCCAAGGGCCGGGAGATCGCGTGCCAGTACTGACGAGGCTCATCCCGTCGCCGGTCGTCGTGGACATCCGCGCGGGTGCCCTCGACGACCTGGGAGCCGTGCTCGCCGACGAGCGCATCTCCCACTCGGGCAAGCTCGCCGTCGCCGTCAGCGGCGGCTCCGGCGCCCGGCTGCGTGAGCGCGTCACCCCTTCCCTGCCCGGCGCCGACTGGTTCGAGGTCGGCGGCGGCACCCTGGACGACGCGATCAACCTGGCCGGCGCCATGAAGGGCGGCCACTACGACGCGGTCGTGGGCCTCGGCGGCGGCAAGATCATCGACTGTGCCAAGTTCGCCGCGGCGCGCATCGGCCTCCCGCTGGTGGCCGTGCCCACGAACCTCGCGCACGACGGTCTGTGCTCGCCGGTCGCCACCCTGGACAACGACGCCGGCCGCGGCTCCTACGGCGTGCCGAACCCGATCGCGGTCGTCATCGACCTGGACGTCATCCGCGCGGCCCCGGCCCGCTTCGTGCGCGCAGGCATCGGTGACGCCGTCTCCAACGTCTCCGCGATCGCGGACTGGGAGCTGGCGAACCGCGTCAAGGGCGAGCGGATCGACGGCCTGGCCGCCGCCATGGCCCGCCAGGCGGGCGAGGCCGTGCTCCGGCACCCGGGCGGCATCGGGGACAACGAGTTCCTCCAGGTGCTGGCCGAGGCGCTGGTGCTCAGCGGCATCGCCATGTCGGTGTCGGGCGACTCGCGGCCGTCCTCGGGCGCCTGCCACGAGATCAACCACGCCCTCGACCTGCTCTTCCCCACCCGCGCGGCCGCCCACGGCGAGCAGTGCGGACTGGGCGCGGCCTTCGCGATGTACCTGCGCGGGGCCCACGAGGAGTCCGCCCACATGGCCGAGGTGCTGCGCCGGCACGGGCTGCCGGTGCTGCCGGAGGAGATCGGCTTCACACCCCAGGAGTTCTTCCGGGCCGTGGAGTACGCCCCCCAGACCCGGCCCGGCCGCTACACGATCCTCGAGCACCTCGACCTGAAAACCGACCAGATCAAGGACCTGTACGCCGACTATGTCAAGGCCATCGGTAGCTGAACTACGTCCGGTCGTCCATCCCGCGGGAGTCAAGGACCGGCGCAGCGGTGAGCACTGGGCGGGACGCCTCTACATGCGCGAGGTCTCGCTGCGGATCGACCGCTACCTGGTGAACACCAGGATCACGCCCAACCAGCTCACGTACCTGATGACCGTCTGCGGCGTGCTCGCGGCCCCGGCCCTGCTGGTGCCGGGGATCACGGGCGCCGTGCTCGGCGTCGTCGCGGTCCAGCTCTACCTGCTGCTGGACTGCGTCGACGGCGAGATCGCCCGCTGGCGCAAGCAGTACTCGCTCGCCGGTGTCTACCTGGACCGGGTCGGCGCCTACCTGACCGACGCGGCGGTCCTGGTCGGCCTCGGCCTGCGCGCCGCCGACGTGTTCGGCACCGGGCGGATCGACTGGCTGTGGGCCTTCCTTGGCACCCTGGCCGCCCTCGGCGCCATCCTGATCAAGGCCGAGACCGACCTCGTCGGCGTGGCCCGGCACCAGACGGGCAAGGAGCCGGTCCAGGAGTCCGCCTCGGAGCCCCGCTCCTCCGGCATGGCGCTGGCCCGCCGGGCCGCCGGGGCGCTCAAGTTCCACCGGCTGATCCTCGGCATCGAGGCGTCCCTGCTCATCCTCGTCCTCGCCATCGTCGACGAGAGCCGCGGCGACCTGTTCTTCACCCGCCTCGGCACCGCCGTACTCGCCGGCATCGCGCTGCTGCAGACCCTGCTGCACCTGGTGTCCATCCTCGCCTCCAGCAGGCTGAAGTGAGCGCGCCCATGAAGGTCGGCGCCGTCATCATCACGATGGGCAACCGTCCCGAGGAGCTGCGGGCCCTGATCGACTCGGTCGCCAAGCAGGACGGCGACCCGGTCCAGGTCGTCGTCGTCGGCAACGGCTCGCCCGTCCCGGAGGTGCCGGACGGCGTGCGCACCGTCGAGCTGCCCGAGAACCTGGGCATCCCCGGCGGCCGCAACGTCGGCATCGAGGCCTTCGGACCGGGCGGGAGCGACGTCGACGTCCTGCTCTTCCTCGACGACGACGGCCTGCTCGCCCGCACCGACACCGCCGAGCTGTGCCGCGAGGCGTTCGCGGCCGACGACGAGCTGGGCATCATCAGCTTCCGCATCGCCGACCCGGACACCGGCGAGACCCAGCGGCGGCACGTCCCCCGGCTGCGCGCCTCGGACCCGATGCGCTCCTCCCGGGTGACCACCTTCCTCGGCGGCGCCAACGCCGTGCGCACCCGTGTCCTCACCCAGGTCGGCGGCCTCCCGGACGCGTTCTTCTACGCCCACGAGGAGACCGACCTGGCCTGGCGGGCGCTCGACGCGGGCTGGATGATCGACTACCGGTCCGACATGGTGCTCAACCACCCCACGACCGCGCCCTCCCGGCACGCGGTCTACCACCGCATGGTCGCCCGCAACCGCGTCTGGCTCGCCCGCCGCAACCTGCCCGCGCTCCTGGTCCCGGTCTACCTGGGCGTCTGGATGCTGCTCACGCTGCTGCGCCGCCCCTCGCGACCTGCGCTCAAGGCATGGTTCGGCGGCTTCCGGGAGGGCTGGGCGACCCCGTGCGGTCCCCGCCGGCCCATGCGGTGGCGTACGGTGTGGCGCCTGACCCGGCTGGGCCGCCCTCCGGTGATCTGACAAGCTCGTACCCGAGAGCGTTCCGGCCCCGACCGGGGCCAACAGGTCCGTGCCAGGCCCGCGCGGCCGAGCATTCCGAAGACGAAAGTATCCACCAGTGAGTGAGACAACGCACGACGGCACGGTCGCCATGACCAAGCCCGTGGCGCCCGACGAGGGCCTCCCACCGGCCCGGCTCGCCGCCAAGTACGGGCTGTCCGTGAGCGGTGCCCGGCCGTCCCTCGTGGAGTACGTCCGTCAGCTCTGGGGCCGGCGGCACTTCATCCTCGCCTTCTCCCAGGCGAAGCTGACCGCCCAGTACAGCCAGGCCAAGCTCGGCCAGCTGTGGCAGGTGGCCACTCCGCTGCTCAACGCGCTCGTCTACTTCCTGATCTTCGGCCTGATCCTGAACGCGGGCAAGGGCATGCCGAAGGACGTGTACATCCCGTTCCTGGTGACGGGTGTGTTCGTCTTCACCTTCACCCAGTCCTCGGCCATGGCGGGCGTCCGCGCGATCTCCGGCAACCTTGGCCTGGTGCGCGCGCTGCACTTCCCGCGTGCCTCGCTGCCGGTCTCGTTCGCGCTCCAGCAGCTCCAGCAGCTGCTGGCCTCGATGATCGTGATGTTCGCCGTGGTGATCGGGTTCGGCAGCTACCCGAAGCTGTCCTGGCTGCTGGTGGTGCCGACGCTCGTCCTGCAGTTCCTCTTCAACGTGGGCCTGGCGCTGATCGTGGCGCGCATGGGGGCCAAGACCCCGGACCTCGCCCAGCTGATGCCGTTCATCATGCGGACCTGGATGTACGCCTCGGGCGTCATGTTCTCCATCCCGATCATGCTGGAGGAGCACCCGTCCTGGATCTCGGACATCCTCCAGTGGAATCCGGCCGCGATCTACATGGACCTGATGCGCTTCGCGCTCATCGACGGGTACGGCTCCGCGAACCTGCCGCCGCACGTCTGGGCGGTCGGACTGGGCTGGGCCGTGGTCCTCGCCGTGGGCGGTTTCGTGTACTTCTGGAAGGCGGAGGAGAGGTACGGCCGTGGCTGAGCAGCAGCAGGGCGAGCGGGTGCCGACGGTCATCGCGGACGAGCTGCACATCGTCTACCGGGTCAACGGCGCCAAGACCGGCAAGGGCAGCGCGACCGCCGCCCTGAGCAGGATCATCAAGCGCGGCGAGGAGCGGGGCGTGCGCAAGGTGCACGCCGTGCGGGGCGTCTCCTTCACCGCCTACCGGGGCGAGGCCATCGGCCTCATCGGTTCCAACGGCTCCGGCAAGTCGACGCTGCTGCGGGCCATCGCCGGCCTGCTCCCCGCCGAGCGCGGCAAGGTCTACACGGACGGCCAGCCCTCGCTGCTCGGCGTGAACGCGGCCCTGATGAACGACCTGACCGGCGAGCGGAACGTCATCCTCGGTGGCCTGGCCATGGGCATGACCCGCGAGCAGATCAAGGAGCGCTACCAGGACATCGTCGACTTCTCCGGGATCAACGAGAAGGGCGATTTCATCACCCTGCCGATGCGCACCTACTCGTCCGGCATGTCCGCCCGGCTGCGCTTCTCCATCGCCGCCGCCAAGGACCACGACGTCCTGATGATCGACGAGGCGCTGGCCACCGGCGACCGCAAGTTCCAGACCCGCTCCGAGGAGCGCATCCGGGAACTGAAGAAGGAGGCGGGCACCGTCTTCCTGGTCAGCCACAACAACAAGTCCATCCGCGACACCTGCAACCGCGTCCTGTGGCTGGAGCGCGGCGAACTGCGCATGGACGGCCCGACGGACGAGGTGCTCAAGGAGTACGAGAAGTTCACGGGCAAGTAGGCCGGCACGCCGGGGCCCCGCCGTGTTGCGGCGGGGCCCACGCGCGTGCAAAGGAACCGTCAACTCCTGGTGTTCTCAGGAATCTTGAACTGAATCGGTGTGTTGTTGTGATGCGCCGAGCACCCCGGGGGAAGTCCGTGAGTTGTACAACGTAAGCTGGACCGGTCCTGAATCGCGGCACATGGGGCGATAATGCCCGACACCCTCCACAGGGCCTGCCCGCGGGCGGCCGGGCGGCGTGTCCGAAATAGTGTGTATTGGGTCGGCAGTGTAGAACGGGAGATGTGACGGCAATGGCTACGGAAACTCCCCGGCTCCCCGAAGCGTGCGCCGTCGACGCGGAGCGCGGCACCCTGGCCAAGGCCGCCGACGAGAACTTCCCCGTTGCCCCCTTCTTCCTGCCGCGCGACTGGCGCACCGACCTCATGGCCGTGTACGGCTTCGCCCGCCTCGTCGACGACATCGGCGACGGCGACCTCGCGCCGGGCGGCGCCGACGCCCGTCTCCTCGGCGTCCCCGACGACCGCGCCGACGACCGCGTGCTGATGCTGGACGCCTTCGAGGAGGACCTGCACCGGGTCTTCGACGGCACCCCCCGCCACCCGCTGCTGCGCCGCCTGCGGCCCACCGTCCGCCGCCGCTCGCTGACCCCCGCGCCCTTCCTCGGCCTGATCGCCGCCAACCGTCAGGACCAGCTCGTACGGCGGTACGAGACCTACGACGACCTCCTCGCCTACTGCGAGCTGTCCGCCAACCCGGTCGGCCACCTCGTCCTCGCCGTCACCGGCACCGCGACGCCCGAGCGGATCCGCCGCTCCGACGCCGTCTGCACCGCCCTCCAGATCGTCGAGCACCTCCAGGACGTCGCCGAGGACCTCGGCCGGGACCGGATCTACCTGCCCGCCGAGGACATGAAGCGCTTCCACGTCCAGGAGGCGGACCTCGCCGCGCCCACCGCCAACGCGTCGGTGCGCGCCCTGCTCGCGTACGAGGCCCGGCGCGCCCACGACCTGCTGGACGAGGGCGCCCCCCTGGTCGGCAGCGTCCACGGCAGGCTGCGTCTGCTGCTCGCCGGGTTCGTGGCCGGGGGCAGGGCCGCCCTGCGGGCGATCGCCGACGCGGATCACGACGTACTTCCCGGCCCGCCCAAGCCCGGCAAGCTCCGGTTGCTGCGCGAGGCGGGCCTGGCCCTGCGAGGAGAGGGGTGATCGGGACCGTGGACCCGTCACCGAACATGCCGGCGCCGGTGCTCGCCGCCTACAGCTACTGCGAGGCCGTCACCGGTCAGCAGGCACGCAACTTCGCGTACGGCATCCGGCTGCTGCCCACGCCGAAGCGACGGGCCATGTCGGCGCTGTACGCGTTCTCGCGCCGCGTCGACGACATCGGCGACGGCGCGCTGGCGGACGACGTCAAGGTCGCCCGGCTGGACGAGACCCGGTCGGTGCTCGCCCGGATCCACGACGGCGCGGTCGACGAGGACGACACCGACCCGGTCGCCGTCGCCCTCGCCCACGCCGCGCGGGCCTTCCCGATCCCGCTCGGCGGCCTCGACGAACTGATCGACGGCGTCCAGATGGACGTACGCGGCGAGACCTACGAGACCTGGGACGACCTGCGGACCTACTGCCGCTGTGTCGCGGGCGCCATCGGACGCCTCTCCCTCGGCGTGTTCGGCACCGAGCCGGGGGCGCACGGAGCCGACCGCGCGCCCGAGTACGCCGACACGCTCGGCCTCGCGCTCCAGCTCACCAACATCCTGCGGGACGTCCGCGAGGACGCCGAGGGCGGACGCACCTACCTGCCCGCCGACGACCTCGCCAAGTTCGGCTGCTCGGCCGGGTTCAACGGGCCGACGCCCCCCGCGGGCTCCGACTTCACGGGCCTCGTGCACTTCGAGGTGCGCCGGGCCCGCGCCCTGTTCGCCGAGGGCTACCGGCTGCTCCCCATGCTCGACCGGCGCAGCGGGGCCTGCGTGGCCGCCATGGCCGGCATCTACCGCCGGCTCCTCGACCGCATCGAGCGCGACCCGGAGGCCGTGCTGCGCGGCCGCGTCTCGCTCCCCGGCCGCGAGAAGGCGTATGTCGCCGTGCGCGGCCTGTCCGGACTGGACACCCGGCACGTCACCCGCCGGACCGTCAGGAGGCGCGCCTGATGGACACACCCGGCACACCCGGCACACGCGTCACGCCGGCCCCGGACCGGACCACCGCCGTGCACCGGTGGGCAACCCTCCGGTGGCGGTCGGCGTCCCTGACTGAGACGGTCGGCCGTACGCCGTTCAAACACCACGGCGACCGGACAGGGAAGGGCGCACGATGACGCACGCCAACGGCACGCGTGACGGGGGGCAGGTCGCGGACGTCACCGCCCTCCGTCCCGGCGCGCACGCCGTGGTGGTCGGCGGCGGCCTCGCCGGGGTGACCTCCGCGCTCGCGCTCGCCGACGCCGGCGTGCGCGTCACCCTGCTCGAAGGACGGCCCCGCCTGGGCGGGCTCGCCTTCTCCTTCCGGCGCGGCGACCTCACCGTCGACAACGGCCAGCACGTCTACCTGCGCTGCTGCACCGCCTACCGCTGGTTCCTCGACCGCATCGGCGGCACCGCGCTCGCTCCCGTGCAGGACCGCCTCGACGTGCCCGTCCTCGACGTGGCGCGGCCGGAGGGGCGCCGGCTCGGCAGACTGCGCCGCGACGCGCTGCCCGTCCCCCTGCACCTGGGGCGCAGCCTCGCGACGTACCCCCATCTCTCGCTCGCCGAGCGCGCCGCGGTCGGGCGGGCCGCGCTCGCGCTCAAGGGGCTCGACCTCGCCGATCCCGCCCTGGACACCCAGGACTTCGGCAGCTGGCTGGCCGCGCACGGCCAGTCGGCGCGGGCCGTCGAGGCCCTGTGGGACCTGGTCGGGGTCGCCACCCTCAACGCGGTCGCGGGCGATGCCTCACTGGGGCTCGCCGCGATGGTGTTCAAGACCGGCCTGCTGTCCGACCCGGGCGCGGCCGACATCGGCTGGGCCCGCGTCCCGCTCGGTGAACTGCACGACCGGCTGGCCCGCAGGGCGCTCGACGCCGCGGGCGTGCGCACCGAGGTCCGTACCCGCGTCACCTCCCTCCGGGCGAAGGAGAACGGCGGCTGGAGCGTCCAGGTGCCCGACGAGACGCTCGACGCCGACGCGGTCGTCCTCGCCGTACCGCAGCGCGAGGCGCACGACCTGCTGCCGGACGGCGCCCTCGACGCCCCGGAGAACCTGCTGGAGATCGGCACCGCGCCGATCCTCAACATCCACGTGATCTACGACCGCAAGGTGCTCGCCACGCCGTTCCTCACGGCGCTCGGCACCCCGGTGCAGTGGGTGTTCGACCGTACCGAGGCCTCCGGGCTGAAGGAGGGTCAGTACCTGGCGCTGTCGCAGTCGACCGCGCAGGACGAGATCGACGCGCCCGTGGCCACGTTGCGCGAGCGGTACCTGCCCGAACTGGAGCGGCTGCTGCCGCGCAGCCGCGGTGCCGGGGTGAAGGACTTCTTCGTGACCAGGGAGCGCACCGCCACGTTCGCCCCCGCCCCCGGCGTCGGCCGCCTCCGGCCCGGCGCCCGCACCAAGGCACCCGGCCTCTACCTGGCCGGAGCGTGGACCGCCACCGGGTGGCCCGCGACCATGGAGAGTGCGGTTCGCAGCGGTGTCGGAGCGGCGGGCGCCGCTCTCGGCGCCCTGGGCCGGTCCCGCGGACTCCTTCCCGATTTCTTCGAGGAGGCGGCATGAGAGCCGACCCGCGCGGGGCCGACTCCCGCACTCCCGGTACCGCAACTGGAGGAAAGACTGTGCCCACCGCGCCCCCCGGCCCGAAGGCCGCTCCGAGGACCACGGTGGACGTGACCGCGCTGCTGGAGCGCGGCCGGACCCTGGCCACGCCGGTCCTGCGGGCGGCCGTCGACCGCCTCGCGCCTCCCATGGACACCGTCGCCGCCTACCACTTCGGCTGGATCGACGCCCAGGGCAACCCCGCGGACGGCGACGGCGGCAAGGCCGTACGCCCCGCGCTCGCCGTGCTCTCCGCCGAGGTCACCGGCGCCGCGCCCGAGGTCGGCGTGCCCGGCGCGGTGGCCGTGGAACTGGTGCACAACTTCTCCCTGCTGCACGACGACCTGATGGACGGCGACGAGCAGCGCCGCCACCGCGACACCGTCTGGAAGGTGCACGGCCCCGCCCAGGCCATCCTGGTCGGCGACGCCCTCTTCGCCCTCGCCAACGAGGTGCTGCTCGAACTGGGCACCGTCGAGGCCGGCCGCGCCACCCGCCGTCTCACCAGCGCCACCCGCGCCCTGATCGACGGCCAGGCCCAGGACATCTCCTACGAGCACCGCGACCGCGTCAGCGTCGAGGAGTGCCTGGAGATGGAGGGCAACAAGACCGGCGCCCTGCTCGCCTCCGCCAGCTCCATCGGCGCGGTGCTCGGCGGCGCCGACGAGCGCACCGCCGACACCCTGGAGAAGTACGGCTACCACCTGGGCCTCGCCTTCCAGGCCGTCGACGACCTGCTCGGCATCTGGGGCGACCCGGGGGCGACCGGCAAGCAGACCTGGAGCGACCTGCGCCAGCGCAAGAAGTCCCTCCCGGTCGTCGCCGCCCTCGCCGCGGGCGGCCCGGCCTCCGAACGGCTCGGCGAGATCCTCGCGGCCGACGCCAAGGCCAGTGACTTCGCGAACTTCTCCGAGGAGGAGTTCGCGGCCCGCGCCGCCCTCATCGAGGAGGCGGGCGGGCGCGAGTGGACCGCCGACGAGGCGCGCCGCCAGCACACCATCGCCATCGAAGCCCTCGACGCCGTCGACATGCCCGAGCGGGTGCGGGACAGGTTCGCGGCGCTCGCCGACTTCGTCGTCGTACGAAAGAGATGATCACTATCGGTCGAATAGCCCTCGCGTAGTCGCCGGCCGGTGTCCTCGACGGACAGGCACCGGCCGACGGCGGACCCAAGCAGAGCACCGTATGCACACTGCACGAAGGGGAAGCCATGACAGCGACGACCGACGGAAGCACCGGGGCGGCCCTGAAGCCCCTCGCGCCCTCGGCCAGCGAAACCGACATCACCGTCCCCGCCGCGGCGGCCGGGGTACCAGAAGCCGCCGCCCGCGCCGTCCGGCGCGCCACGGACTTCCTGCTCTCCCGGCAGGACGCCCAGGGCTGGTGGAAGGGCGACCTCGAAACCAACGTCACGATGGACGCCGAGGACCTGCTGCTGCGTCAGTTCCTCGGCATCCAGGACGACGAGACCACCCGCGCCGCCGCCCTGTTCGTCCGCGGCGAGCAGCGCGAGGACGGCGCCTGGGCCACCTTCTACGGCGGCCCCGGCGACCTGTCCGCCACCATCGAGGCCTACGTCGCCCTCCGCCTGGCCGGCGACGCCCCCGACGCGCCGCACATGGCGAAGGCGTCGGAGTGGGTCCGCGGCCGCGGCGGCATCGCGGCCTCCCGCGTCTTCACCCGGATCTGGCTCGCCCTGTTCGGCTGGTGGAAGTGGGACGACCTGCCGGAGCTCCCGCCGGAACTCATCTACTTCCCCACCTGGGTACCGCTCAACATCTACGACTTCGGCTGCTGGGCCCGGCAGACCATCGTGCCGCTCACGATCGTCTCGGCGAAGCGGCCGGTACGTCCCGCCCCCTTCCCGCTGGACGAACTGCACACCGACCCCGCCCTGCCCAACCCCCCGCGGCCCCTGGCCCCGGCGGCGAGCTGGGACGGCGCCTTCCAGCGCATCGACAAGGCGCTGCACGCCTACCGCAAGGTCGCCCCGCGCCGGCTGCGCAGGGCCGCCATGAACACCGCCGCCCGCTGGATCATCGAGCGCCAGGAGAACGACGGCTGCTGGGGCGGCATCCAGCCGCCGGCCGTGTACTCGGTCATCGCGCTGTACCTGCTCGGCTACGACCTCGAACACCCCGTGATGCGCGCCGGCCTGGAGTCGCTTGACCGTTTCGCCGTGTGGCGCGAGGACGGCGCCCGGATGATCGAGGCCTGCCAGTCCCCGGTGTGGGACACCTGCCTGGCCACCATCGCGCTCGCCGACGCGGGGGTGCCCGCCGACCACCCGCAGCTGGTGAAGGCCGCCGACTGGATGCTCGGCGAGCAGATCGTCCGCCCCGGCGACTGGTCGGTGAAACGGCCCGGCCTCCCGCCCGGCGGCTGGGCCTTCGAGTTCCACAACGACAACTACCCCGACATCGACGACACCGCCGAGGTGGTCCTCGCGCTGCGCCGCGTCAGCCACCACGACCCGGAACGGGTGGAGAAGGCCATCGGCCGCGGGGTGCGCTGGAACCTCGGCATGCAGTCGAAGAACGGCGCCTGGGGCGCCTTCGACGTCGACAACACCAGCCCCTTCCCCAACCGCCTGCCGTTCTGCGACTTCGGCGAGGTCATCGACCCGCCGTCGGCGGACGTCACCGCGCACGTCGTCGAGAGCCTCGCCGTCGAAGGGCTCGCCCACGACCCGCGCACCCGGCGCGGCATCCAGTGGCTGCTCGCCGAACAGGAGCAGAACGGCTCGTGGTTCGGCCGCTGGGGCGTGAACTACGTCTACGGCACCGGCTCCGTCGTCCCCGCCCTCACCGCCGCCGGGATCCCCGCCTCGCACCCGGCGATCCGCCGCGCGGTGACCTGGCTGGAGTCCGTCCAGAACGACGACGGCGGCTGGGGCGAGGACCTGCGCTCCTACCGGTACGTCAAGGAGTGGAGCGGCCGGGGCGCCTCGACCGCCTCGCAGACGGCGTGGGCGCTGATGGCCCTGCTCGCGGCGGGGGAGCGGGAGTCCGGCGCGGTGGAACGCGGCGTCGCCTGGCTCGCCGCCACCCAGCGCGAGGACGGCTCCTGGGACGAGCCGTACTTCACCGGCACCGGCTTCCCCTGGGACTTCTCCATCAACTACCACCTCTACCGCCAGGTCTTCCCGCTCACCGCGCTCGGCCGGTACGTCCACGGGGAGCCCTTCGCCGAGAAGCCACGCCCGGCCCCCGTGGCCGAGCGGTCCGCGGACGCGACGTCCACGGCCGAGGTGAAGGGCGGCTGATGAACCCGCAGCCCGGCCCGTCGTCCCCGCTGCTGATCGCCTGCGCGCTCGGCATCGAGCACCTCGCCCTGCGCACCGGCGACCGCGGTGGCGCGGGCGGGCCGGTCACCGTCCTGCGTACCGGCATGGGCCCCCGGGCCGCCGAGCGTTCCGTCGCCCGGGTCCTGGCCGACCCGGCGCTCGGCTCCGCCGCCGTACTCGCCACCGGCTTCTGCGCGGGACTCGCCCCCGGCATGCACCCCGGCGACCTGGTCGTCGCCGAGGAGACCCGGGACCCGCGCTCCACCGTCGCCTGCGTCGGCACCGACCGGCTCGTCAAGGAACTCGCGCGCGCCGTTCCGGGGCGCACCGTCCACACCGGGCCGCTGACCGGCTCGGACCACGTCGTCCGCGGCCCCGAACGCGCCGACCTGCTCGCGACCGGCGCCATCGCCGTCGACATGGAGTCCGCGGCCACGCTCCTGAGCGCCGTACGGGCGGGCGAGCGCCCCGTTGCGGCCGTTCGTGTGGTCGTGGACGCTCCGGAACACGAACTCGTCCGGATCGGCACCGTGCGCGGTGGAATATCGGCCTTCCGCGTTCTTCGATCCGTTCTTCCCGCATTTTTCGAATGGCACCGTTCTTTGCTGCTCCCCCGGAGGTGAGCCCAGATGGCCATGCCGCTGCGCCAGTCCGTCAAGGTCGCTACATACCTGGCCGAACAGAAGATCCGCCGGCGGGACAAGTTCCCGCTCATCGTGGAACTGGAGCCGCTCTTCGCCTGCAACCTGAAGTGCGAGGGGTGCGGAAAGATCCAGCACCCCGCCGGGGTGCTCAAGCAGCGCATGCCGGTCGCACAGGCCGTCGGGGCGGTGCTCGAATCCGGAGCGCCGATGGTCTCCATCGCCGGCGGCGAACCCCTGATGCACCCGCAGATCGACGAGATCGTCCGGCAGTTGGTGGCCAAGCGGAAGTACGTCTTCCTCTGCACCAACGCGCTGCTCATGCGCAAGAAGATGGACAAGTTCAAGCCCTCTCCCTACTTCGCCTTCGCGGTCCACATCGACGGCCTGCGCGAGCGGCACGACGAGTCCGTGGCGAAGGAGGGCGTGTTCGACGAGGCCGTGGAGGCCATCAAGGAGGCCAAGCGGCGCGGCTTCCGGGTCACCACCAACTCGACCTTCTTCAACACCGACACCCCGCAGACCATCGTCGAGGTGCTCAACTACCTCAACGACGACCTCAAGGTCGACGAGATGATGATCTCGCCCGCCTACGCCTACGAGAAGGCACCCGACCAGGAGCACTTCCTGGGCGTGGAGCAGACCCGCGAGCTGTTCAAGAAGGCCTTCTCGGGCGGCAACCGGGCCCGCTGGCGGCTCAACCACTCGCCGCTGTTCCTCGACTTCCTGGAGGGCAAGGTCGACTTCCCCTGCACCGCCTGGGCGATCCCGAACTACTCCCTCTTCGGCTGGCAGCGCCCCTGCTACCTGATGAGCGACGGATACGTGCCCACGTACCGGGAGCTGATCGAGGAGACGGACTGGGACAAGTACGGCCGCGGCAAGGACCCGCGCTGCGCCAACTGCATGGCGCACTGCGGCTACGAGCCGACCGCCGTCCTGGCCACCATGGGGTCCCTCAAGGAGTCCCTGCGCGCCATGCGCGAGACCGTCTCCTCGAACCGGGAGTGACGTCGTGACCGCCATCTCCCTCGGGGTCCCCGAGGTACCGGTCCGGCCGCTCGCCGAGCGGCGCGAGTCGCGGCGGATCCAGGTCGGACCGGTGGCCGTCGGGGGCGGCGCCCCGGTGTCGGTGCAGTCGATGACGACGACGCGTACGTCGGACATCGGCGCGACGCTCCAGCAGATCGCCGAGCTGACCGCGTCGGGCTGCCAGATCGTGCGGGTGGCCTGCCCGACCCAGGACGACGCGGACGCGCTCCCGGTGATCGCGCGGAAGTCGCAGATCCCGGTGATCGCCGACATCCACTTCCAGCCCAAGTACGTGTTCGCCGCGATCGAGGCGGGCTGTGCGGCGGTCCGGGTGAACCCGGGCAACATCAAGCAGTTCGACGACAAGGTCAAGGAGATCGCCAAGGCTGCTCGCGATCACGGCACCCCGATCCGCATCGGTGTGAACGCGGGCTCCCTGGACCGCCGGCTGCTCCAGAAGTACGGCAAGGCGACCCCCGAGGCACTGGCCGAGTCGGCGCTGTGGGAGGCGTCGCTCTTCGAGGAGCACGACTTCCGCGACATCAAGATCTCCGTCAAGCACAACGACCCGGTCGTGATGGTCGAGGCCTACCGCCAGCTCGCCGCGCAGTGCGACTACCCGCTGCACCTCGGCGTGACGGAGGCCGGCCCCGCCTTCCAGGGCACCATCAAGTCGGCGGTCGCCTTCGGCGCGCTGCTCTCGCAGGGCATCGGCGACACCATCCGCGTCTCCCTATCCGCCCCGCCGGTCGAGGAGATCAAGGTCGGCATCCAGATCCTCCAGTCGCTGGGGCTGCGGGAACGCCGGCTGGAGATCGTCTCCTGCCCGTCCTGCGGCCGCGCCCAGGTCGACGTCTACAAGCTCGCCGAGGAGGTCACCGCCGGTCTCGACGGCATGGAGGTGCCGCTGCGCGTCGCCGTCATGGGCTGTGTCGTCAACGGCCCCGGCGAGGCCCGCGAGGCCGACCTCGGCGTCGCCTCCGGCAACGGCAAGGGCCAGATCTTCGTCAAGGGCGAGGTCATCAAGACCGTCCCCGAGTCGAAGATCGTGGAGACCCTCATCGAGGAGGCCATGAAGATCGCCGAGCAGATGGAGAAGGACGGCGCGTCGGGGGAGCCGGCCGTCACCGTGAGCTGAAGAAGCACGGACCGAAGGGGGCCCGAGCGTGACGATTCTGGAGAACATCCGGGGACCACGCGACCTGAAGGCGCTGTCCGAGGCGGAACTCGGTGAACTGTCCGACGAGATACGTGACTTCCTGGTGCACGCGGTCGCCCGCACCGGCGGTCACCTCGGACCCAACCTGGGCGTGGTGGAACTCACCGTCGCCCTGCACCGGGTCTTCGAGTCGCCGGCCGACCGCATCCTGTGGGACACCGGCCACCAGAGCTATGTGCACAAACTCCTGACCGGGCGTCAGGACTTCTCGAAGCTGCGCGGCAAGGGCGGCCTGTCCGGCTACCCGTCCCGCGAGGAGTCCGAGCACGACGTCATCGAGAACAGCCACGCCTCCACCGTGCTCGGCTGGGCCGACGGCCTCGCCAAGGCCCGCGACGTGCGCGGAGAGCGCGGCCACGTCGTCGCCGTCATCGGCGACGGCGCGCTCACCGGCGGCATGGCCTGGGAGGCGCTGAACAACATCGCGGCCGCCGGCCACCGGCCGCTCATCGTCGTGGTCAACGACAACGAACGCTCGTACGCCCCGACCATCGGCGGCCTCGCCAACCACCTCGCGACCCTGCGCACCACCGACGGCTACGAGCGGATGCTGGCCTGGGGCAAGGGCGTGCTCCACCGCACCCCGGTGGTCGGCCACACCGTCTACGAGGCCCTGCACGGCGCCAAGAAGGGGTTCAAGGACGCCTTCGCCCCGCAGGGACTCTTCGAGGACCTGGGGCTGAAGTACCTCGGCCCGATCGACGGACACGACGTCGAGGCCGTCGAGTCGGCGCTGCGGCGCGCGAAACGCTTCCACGGACCGGTGCTGGTGCACTGCCTCACGGAGAAGGGCCGGGGCTACGAACCCGCCCTCCGCGACGAGGAGGACCACTTCCACACCGTCGGCGCGATGGACCCGCTCACCTGCGCACCGCTCGGCCCCGCGGGCGGGCCGTCCTGGACCTCCGTGTTCGGCGAGGAGATGCTGCGGATCGGAGCGGAGCGCGACGACGTCGTGGCCATCACCGCGGCCATGCTGCACCCCGTCGGCCTGGCACCCTTCGCCGAACGGTTCCCCGACCGGGTCTGGGACGTCGGCATCGCCGAACAGCACGCCGCCGTCTCCGCCGCCGGCCTCGCCACCGGAGGACTCCACCCCGTCGTCGCCGTCTACGCCACCTTCCTCAACCGCGCCTTCGACCAACTGCTGATGGACGTGGCGCTGCACCGCTGCGGGGTCACCTTCGTCCTGGACCGGGCCGGCGTCACCGGCACCGACGGGCCCTCGCACAACGGCATGTGGGACATGTCCGTCCTCCAGGTCGTCCCCGGGCTGCGCATCGCCGCCCCGCGCGACGCCGGCCAGTTGCGCGCCCAGCTGCGCGAGGCGGTCGCCGTCGACGACGCGCCGACCCTGGTGCGCTTCCCGAAGGAGTCCGTCGGCCCCGACGTACCCGCCGTGGGCCGGGTCGGCGGCATGGACGTCCTGCACGCCGCGGACCGGCCCGAGGTGCTGCTGGTGGCCGTCGGCGTGATGGCGCCCGTCTGCCTCGGGGCGGCGGAGTTGCTGGAGGCGCGCGGCATCGGATGCACCGTCGTCGACCCGCGCTGGGTCAAACCCGTCGACCCGGAGCTGGCCCCGCTGGCCGTCCGGCACCGTCTGGTCGCCGTCGTCGAGGACAACAGCCGGGCGGCCGGGGTCGGTTCGGCGGTGGCGCTGGCCCTCGGCGACGCCGAGGCCGACGTGCCCGTGCGCCGCTTCGGCATCCCCGACCAGTTCCTCGCCCACGCCAAACGAGCCGAGGTACTCGCGGACATCGGCCTCACCCCGGTCGACATCGCCGGCCGGATCAGCGCGAGCCTGGCCGTCGGGCGGCGAGCGGTGGACACCCCCGGGGACGGACGGAACGTCATGCCTGCGCAAGGAGAGAACTGAATGACCAAGGAGTTCGACCTCGCCGCGCTCTTGGCCGAGCGCGGGGCCGAGCGGTACGAGCTGCACGCCAGGCACCTCAACCACCAGCTGCCGCGCATGCTGCACACCATCGGCTTCGACAAGGTCTACGAGCGGGCCGAGGGCGCGCACTTCTGGGACGCCGACGGCAACGACTACCTGGACATGCTCGCCGGGTTCGCGGTGATGGGCCTGGGCCGCCACCACCCGGTCGTCCGCAAGGCGCTGCACGACGTCCTGGACGCCTCGCTCGCCGACCTGACCCGCTTCGACTGTCCGCCGCTGCCCGGACTCCTGGCCGAGCGGCTGCTCTCGTACAGCCCGCACCTGGACCGGGTCTTCTTCGGCAACAGCGGGACCGAGGCGGTGGAGACCGCGCTGAAGTTCGCCCGGTACGCGACCGGCAGACCGAGGATCCTGTACTGCACCCACGCCTTCCACGGACTGACCACCGGCTCGCTCTCCGTCAACGGCGAGGACGGCTTCCGCAAGGGCTTCGCGCCGCTGCTGCCCGACACCGCGGTCCCGCTCGGCGACCTGGACGCGCTGGCGCGCGAGCTGCGGCGGGGAGACGTGGCCGCGCTCATCGTGGAGCCGATCCAGGGCAAGGGCGTGCACGAGGCCCCGCCCGGCTACCTGCGGGCCGCGCAGGACCTGCTGCACCGGCACAAGGCACTGCTGATCGCCGACGAGGTGCAGACGGGCCTGGGCAGGACCGGGAAGTTCTACGCCTTCCAGCACGAGGACGGCGTCGAGCCCGACCTGGTCTGCGTGGCCAAGGCGCTGTCCGGCGGCTACGTGCCGGTGGGCGCCACCCTGGGCAAGGACTGGATCTTCCAGAAGGTGTACTCCTCGATGGACCGCGTGCAGGTCCACTCGGCGAGCTTCGGCTCCAACGCCCAGGCCATGGCGGCCGGACTCGCCGTGCTCTCGGTGATGGAGAACGAGGAGATCGTGGCGAACGCCGCCGCGGTGGGGGAGCGGCTGAAGTCCCGGCTGGCGGCGCTGGTGGACCGCTACGAGCTGCTCGCCGACGTCCGGGGCCGCGGGCTGATGATCGGCATCGAGTTCGGCCGGCCGCGGTCCCTGAAGCTGCGCAGCCGCTGGACCATGCTCCAGGCCGCCCGGAAGGGCCTCTTCGCGCAGATGGTGGTGGTGCCGCTGCTGCAACGGCACCGGATCCTCACCCAGGTCTCCGGCGACCACCTGGAGGTGATCAAACTGATCCCGCCCCTGATCATCGACACCGCGGACGTGGACCGGTTCGTCGACGCCTTCACCGAGGTGATGGACGACGCGCACAATGGCGGCGGTCTGATGTGGGACTTCGGCAAGACGCTGGTCAAGCAGGCGGTGGCGCACCGCTGAGTCCGTCGGTGGCCGCCCGGCGCCGGAGCAGCCCTGAGGCTTTGCCTCAGAGGCCGCTCCGAAGCTTTGCCTCAGAGGCAAGAAATTTGCCCGAAGGGCAAGATTCGGGCTGAATGGAGCCATGAGCATGAGCTCCTCCGAGACCGGACCGGCCGACGGCGCGGTCGCCGCCGTCGCGCCCCAGCTGCGTGAGCTGCGGCGGCGGGCCGCCCTGACCCTGGAGGCGGCGGCCCGCGCGGCCGGGCTGTCGCCCGCCCACCTCTCCCGCCTGGAGACCGGGCAGCGCCAGCCCTCGCTGCCGATGCTGCTCGCCCTCGCCCGCGTCTACGGTACGACCGTCGCCGGGCTGCTGGGGGAGGCGCCCGCGGACCCGGACGCGGTGATCCGCGCCGCCGAGATGGAGCCCACGGCCGCGGGCGGCTGGACGTACCGGCGGGCGGGAGCGCCGGGCCGGGGCATGCAGGCCCTGCGCGTCGAGGTGCCGTACGGCTCCCAGGGCGACATCGTGCGGGTGCACCCCGGCGAGGAGTGGCTGCACGTGCTCAGGGGCCGCCTGCGGCTGCGCCTCGGGGACACCGAGCACCGGCTCGGGGTGGGGGACGGCGCCCACTTCGACTCGCTGACCCCGCACCGCATCGCCGCACAGGACCCCGAAGGGGTCGAGCTGCTCTTCGTCCACACCCTGCTGCAGAGCCCGACGGCCGCGCTGTGCCTCGGCCCGACGACCCCCGGGGAGATGCCGTGAGTTCCATGGAGGAGAAGTTCCCGCGTGCCCTGTGGGTCCGGCTGCTCATCTACATCGCCCTGGGCCACGTCTTCGGCGGCTTCCTCTACCTGCTCTTCGAGGTGGGCGCGAGCCGCTAGCGGTCGTGCGGGTCGGTGCGGTACCGGATCAGTCCAGCATCCGCTCGCGCAGCCGCTCCCGGGTCGCCGGGGTCAGGTGCAGGCCCTGCTCCAGGTAGGCGTCGACGCCGCCCCAGGTCTCCTCGACGGTGTCCAGGGCGGCCGCCAGATACTCGGCGCGGGCGTCGAACAGGGGGCTGAGCAGCTCCATGACCTCGGGGGAGTAGGCCGAGGCGGCGGAGCTGCCGCGGCGCACCTTGTAGCGGCGGTGCGTGGCGTTCGACTTGAGGTAGTCGTCGAGGACGGCATCGCGCTCGACGCCGAGCGCGAGCAGCGTGACCGCGATCGACAGGCCCGCGCGGTCCTTGCCGGCCGCGCAGTGCATCAGGGCGGGGACGCTGTCCTCGGCGAGCGCGTGCAGCACCCGGGAGTGCTCCGCCGTGCGCTCCGTGATGATCGTCCGGTAGGACGCGATCATGCGCTGGGCGCCCTTGCCGTCGGCCAGGATCGCGTGCAGCTGGTCGAGGTCGCCGTCGCGGACCATCTTCCAGAACTCGGCGCCGTCGGCCGGGTCGCTCAGCGGCAGGTTCACATTGCGCACGCCCGGCAGCTCGACGTCGGGGCCTTCCAGCTTCTGGTCCGCCGCGTTGCGGAAGTCGAAGATGGTGTGCAGGCCGAGGGTGGCCAGGAAGGCGGCGTCCTCCCCGGTGGCGTGCGCCAGGTGCCCGCTGCGGAACAGCACGCCCTGCCGCACCCGTCGCCCGTCCGCGGCCGGCAGTCCGCCGACGTCCCGGAAGTTGCGCACACCGGTCAGCTCGGGTTCGGTCGACGGGACCTGCTGCGTCACGGGGACTCCTCCCACTCCGCCCCGCCGACGCTGCTCGGCGGCGGGCTCGCCTCGACGATACGGCATCCCCTGTATGCGCCAAGGACTTGTCCACAGGGCGTTAAGGGTTACCTCGGGCTTTCTGTCCGAATTGACGCCTTGATTCCAACTGGCGCTGAAATGCGAATAGGTGGAGAAGTGGCGCGTGAGCAGCGTCATATCCGTAACCGTGCGTCGTCCGTCATGTCCACGTAATCAAGCCGGTTTGCAAGGACGTTCACTCGGAATGCCATTCCCCGAATCGACGGAGTGTGACCGGATATTCCCGTAAAGGATCAATCGGAACACCTTCCGGTGGAACTCTTCGCTTGTCCGGGTGCGTCTTGGTCGCTTACGTTCACCACCGATCCGGACGGACGCCTAATCCTGCCGCCGACCGGAGCCCACTCTCATCCACCACCCGTACCCGGCAGGAGCGGGGGACCCACAGGTACGAATGCCTGTTCCGGTTCCCGGAACGGCTTGGGGTGAAGCCGCGTTTCGGCGCGGCCGGGCATCTCCAGCCCGAACCCGACAGCTCACCTCGCAGGCGCCGGAGAGGAATTCGCCATGCCCGCGAAGGGTAAGCACCGCCGTACCAGGGCCATGCGCCTGACCCGCGCCATCGCCGTCGCCGGAACCGGTGGCGCCGCGCTCGCGCTCCCGCTGATCGGGGCCGCCGGCGCCAACGCCGCCCCCGCGCACTCCGTTTCCGAGCAGTCCGTGCAGTCCGTCGCGGCGACGGCGAAGAAGGCCGCCGCGAGTGGCGCCGAGAAGAACTCGGACGCGCGGACCTACACCGTCAAGAGCGGCGACTACCTTTCCCGGATCGCCGACGACCAGAACGTCGACGGCGGCTGGAAGAAGCTGTACGAGGACAACCGCGAGGCCATCGGTTCGGACCCGTCGCTGATCCACCCCGGCCTGAAGCTCTCGGTCGGCGCCAAGGCCGCCCAGTCGGAGAAGCCGGCCGCGGAGAAGCCCGCCGCGGAGAAGCCCGCCGAGGCGGAGAAGCCCGCCGCCAAGCCGGCCGAGAAGTCCACGGACGCCGAGAAGGCCTCCACCTCGGACGCCGGCACCAGCAGCGGCTACACCTCCCCCGTCGCGGGCGCCACCGTCGGTACCCCGTACCACCAGTCCGGCAGCATGTGGTCCAGCGGCTACCACACCGGCACCGACTTCGTCGTCCCGACCGGCACCCCGCTCAAGGCCGTCGGCGCGGGCACCGTCGTCTCCGCCGGCCCCGGCGGCGCGTACGGCAACCAGGTCGTCATCCAGCTCGCCGACGGCCACTACGCCCAGTACGCCCACCTCTCCTCCCTCTCCGTCTCCGCCGGCCAGTCGGTGACGGCGGGTCAGCAGGTCGGCCTCTCGGGTGCCACCGGCAACGTGACCGGTCCGCACCTGCACTTCGAGATCCGCACCACGCCGGACTACGGGTCGGACATCGACCCGGTCGCGTTCCTGCGCTCGCACGGCGTCTCTCTCTGACGCACGGCAAGGGCGCAGTCCCCATGCCACCGAAGGCCGGACCCCGATCCCCGGGTCCGGCCTTCGGTGTATTCCGCAATTGACCAAGCCTTTAGGAGTGGCCTTTCTCACCGACCGTCAACCCCTTCCTACGGTCGCGTAGGTCACATTCCAAGGTGAATCATGGCTCGATGTGGCAGACGATTCGAAGAATGACAGCAGAGCAGTGATCGGGTCGTACGTGGCGCTGGGGGACAGCTTCACCGAGGGCGTCGGCGACCGCGGCCCCGACGGGGCGTTCGTCGGCTGGGCCGACCGATTCGCCGTACTGCTCGCGGACCGGCGCCCCGAGGGCGACTTCACCTACGCGAACCTCGCCGTGCGCGGCAGGCTGCTCGACCAGATCGCGGCCGAACAGGTCCCCCGGGTCGCCGGACTCGCACCGGACCTCGTCTCGTTCGCGGCCGGCGGCAACGACATCCTCCGGCCCGGCACCGACCCCGACGAAGTGGCCGAGCGGTTCGAGCGGGCGGTGGCCGCGCTGGCCGAAGCGGCCGGCACCGTCCTCGTGACGACCGGTTTCGACACCCGCGGCGTGCCCGTGCTCAAGCACCTGCGCGGCAAGATCGCCACGTACAACGGGCACGTCCGCGCCATCGCCGACCGGTACGGCTGCCCGGTGCTCGACCTCTGGTCGCTCCGCAGCGTCCAGGACCGCAGGGCGTGGGACGCCGACCGCCTGCACCTGTCCCCGGAGGGTCACACACGGGTGGCGCTGCGCGCCGGACAGGCCCTCGGCCTGCCCGTGCCCGCCGACCCGGACCAGCCCTGGCCGCCGCTGCCCCACCGCGGCGCGCTGGACGTCCGCCGGGACGACGTGCACTGGGCGCGCGAGTACCTGGTGCCGTGGATCGGACGCCGGCTGCGCGGCCAGTCCTCGGGCGACCATGTGACCGCCAAGGGGGCGCTGTCGCCGGACGACATCAAGACGCGGATCGCCTCGGTGGCGTGACCGCGCGGGGCGGGCGGGCCGGTGGCGGAGGCCGGTTGTGGGCGGGGTACGGCGAGGCCGGCGGCGGGTCAGCGGCGGGGGGCACCCAACGCCTCCCGCGGCAGGCCCAGTTCGCGGGCGAGCGCCTCGTCCGTCCACTCCCGCGCCCGGGCCCGCGAGACCGTGCCCGCGTACGACGTCAGTTGCACGGCCAGCCCGTCGAGGAGCGCGGTCAGCCGCAGGGCCGCGCCCTCGGGGTCCGGGCAGGGGAACTCCCCGGCGGCCACCCCCTCGGCGATGACCTCGGCGATCGCGGCCTTCCACCGGCGGTCCAGATCCCGCGTGACGTCCCGCAGCGCGGGCTCGCGCAGCGCCGCCGCCCAGCCCTCGATCCACAGCCGCCAGCCCTTGGCCTGCCCCGTCGGGGCGTACCACCGCACGGCGGCCCGCAGGCGGCGCAGCGCCGACGTACGGCGGCCGAGCAGTCCGTGCAGATGAGCCAGATCGTCCTCGGCGGCACGGGCGAAGGCGGCGGCGACCAGCTTCTCCTTCGTGGAGAAGTGGTAGAGCACCAACGCGTTGCTCACCCCGAGCGCCGACGCCACGTCGGCGATCCGCAGCGCCGCGACACCCCGCGCCGATATCTGCTCGACGGCCGCGCGCAGCAGCTCCTCGCGCCGCTCGGCCACACTCAACCGGACTCGCACCACGCCCCGTCCCCCCAAGCTCCGGACACGATCAGTCGGTGTCACACGAGACGACCATAATGAGAGCCTGACCTACTCCACCTGGAGGTTACCGTGGCCGGATTCCGTTCCCCGAGCTCCGGGCTCCGTTCGCCCAGGCCCGCGGCCTTCGGCGCGGACCCGACCGGTGAGCGCATGGCGCGCATCCGCAGATCGCCGCACTTCCGTGACGGCGTCTTCCAGAACCCCGGCGGCACCGCCCGGACCCGGCCCTCCGGATCGGCCCGTGAGTTCGCCAAGATCTACTTCGACCGGGAGTCCCGGCTCCGCCGCGCCCCCAGGGGCCCGATCCCGGTGCACGCCACGACCCTCGCCGACCTCGCCCGGCAGCCCGCCACCGGACTCCGGCTCACCTGGATGGGGCACTCCAGCGTGCTCGCCGAGATCGACGGGCGGCGGGTGCTCTTCGACCCCGTGTGGGGCGAGCGCTGCTCCCCGTTCCCCTTCGCCGGGCCCAAGCGGCTGCACCCCGTCCCGGTCCCCCTGGCCGCCCTCGGCCCGGTCGACGTCGTCGTGATCTCCCACGACCACTACGACCACCTGGACATGCCCACGATCAAGGCGCTGGCCGGCACGGACACCCTGTTCGCCGTGCCGCTCGGGGTCGGCGCCCACCTCGAACACTGGGGGGTGCCCGCCGACCGGCTGCGGGAGCTGGACTGGCACGAGTCGACGCGCGTCGCCGGCCTCACCCTGACCGCGACGCCGGCCCGCCACTTCTGCGGGCGGGGGCTGCGCAACACCCAGCACACCCTCTGGGCGTCGTGGGTCGTCGCGGGGGAGGAGCACCGCGTCTACCACAGCGGTGACACGGGTTACTTCGACGGCTTCCGGGACATCGGCGCCGCGCACGGGCCCTTCGACGCCACGATGATCCAGCTCGGCGCGTACTCCCGGTTCTGGCCGGACATCCACATGACGCCCGCCGAGGGGCTGCGGGCCCATCTCGACCTCCAGGGAGGCGCTCCGGCCGGGGTGCTGCTGCCGATCCACTGGGGCACCTTCAACCTGGCGCCGCATGCGTGGGCGGAGCCGGGGGAGTGGACGAAGGACGCGGCCGGGGAGGCCGGGCAGGCGGTGGCGTTCCCGCGGCCGGGGGAGCCCTTCGAGCCGGCGGGGGAGGTGCCGGTGGAGGCGTGGTGGCGGGCGGTGTCGGAGCCGGTCGCGCACGCGTGGCGGCGTCCGCGCAGTGCCGATGATGTGACCGGGACGGGCGTGGGCGATCTCGACCTCGCCGGTGAGCGGTGACATCCTCCGGCGCCGCGTCCCGGCCGACGTGACGTCGCGGAGGGGCATCGTCACGCCTCGCAGCCGGAGCAGGCGAGCCGGTGGCGGAGGGGGGACGATGGAGTGGCGGGGCCACTGACGCCGGCGCGCCGTCCGCTCCGGCAGCCGCCACCCGACCGTCCGGTCACTGGCCGGGAGGAGCTCTGGGCATGGGTACGACCGAACCCGAACCGTTCCGGGAGGACCCCGGGACGCCGGGTGTGGTGGCGTCGAGGCCGGGGGGTCTGCTGGACGTGCTCAACGTCGCCGCGATCCTGCTCAACGCCGAAGGCAGGGTCGATCTGTGGAGCCCGCAGGCCGAGATCCTCTTCGGCTACAGCGCCGAGGAGGCCCTGGGGCGGTACGCGGCCGACCTGCTGATCGACAAGGAGCAGCTGGACGCCGTCCTGGCGCTGTTCGCCCAGGTCATGGAGGACGGCGAGAGCTGGGCAGGGGTCTTTCCCGTCCGGCACAAGGACGGCAGCGTGCGCCCGGTGGAGTTCCGCAACATGCGGTTGCAGGACGACCAGCGCGACTACTGGGCCCTGGGGCTGGCCGCGGACCAGGCGACGGTGCGGCAGATGGAGCGGGACCTGTCGCTGTCCGCGCAGCTGGTGTCCCAGTCGCCGATCGGGCTGGGCATGCTGGACACCGATCTGCGGTACATCTCCGTGAATCCGGCGGAGGAGCGGATGAACGGTGTGCCGGCCGCCGAACACCTCGGACGCCACGTCCACGAGGTGCTGCCCTTCCTCGACGAGTCCTTCGAGGCGGCCATGCGTGACGTCCTGGCCACCGGGACGCCTGTCCTGGACCAGTACACCGTGGGCCGCACCGCGGCCGACCCGGACAACGACCACGCCTGGTCCGTCTCCTTCTACCGGCTCGAGTCCCCCAACGGGAAAGTGCTGGGCGTGGCCACCTCCAGCGTCGACGTCACCGACCGGTACCGCGCCGTGGAGGAGCAGCGCCGCACCGCCCTCACGCTCCAGCGCGGCCTCCTGCCCCACCCTCCTCCACAACGGCCGGGCCTCGACGTCGCCTACCGCTACCGCCCCGCCCAGGACACCATCGAGATCGGCGGCGACTGGTTCGACGTCATCCCCCTGAGCAGCGACAAGACCGCCCTCGTCGTCGGCGACGTCATGGGCAGCGGTGTCGGGGCCGCGGCATCGATGGGGCAGTTGCGCACCGCCACCAGAACGCTGGCCGATCTCGATCTGCCCCCCGCCCAGGTCCTGAACCACCTCGACCACATCACGGACGGTCTCGGCACCCTCGCGACCTGCGTCTACGCCGTCTTCGACCCCCGCACCGCGCAGTGCCACATCTCCCTGGCCGGCCACCTGCCACCGGTCCACTGCCACGCGGACGGCGTCCACGAACTGCTCGACCTGCCCAGCGGCGCCCCGCTGGGCGGCTGCGGCATCCCCTTCTCCTCCACCTCGATCGGCTTCCGGCCCGGCGACCAGCTCGTCCTCTACACCGACGGCCTCGTCGAGACCCGCGACCAGCCCATCGACGCCCGGCTGGAAGCCCTCCTCGGCGTCCTCGCCGTCCTCCCAGGCCACTCGCTGGACGCCACCTGCGACCTCCTCCTGAACAGCCTGCGCCACGGCGGAGACCACGACGACGTGGCCCTGCTCATCGCCCAGGCCGCGCGGCCCGGGACCGGAACGACGGGGTGATGCGCGCGGCCCCATGGCGGTGGTGGGCAGCAGCGCGTTGAACACCGCGCCGCCCCTGACGCTCGCGCCGAGTCGGGGATGCGGAAGCTCGGCTACCGACAGTGACTGTTTCTGATCGAGTCCGACCGGTCCGCGACCCTTCCGGAACGGGTGCTTCACCGGCTTATCGGGCTGTCGTACGAGGCCTCATACCAGAGCAGGACGTTGCCCGGGGGACTTTGGCAACTGCCCACCGCACATGAGGGGCAGGCGACTACTGTCAGTGTCCGTCGGGCGACGTAGAGCCGGATCCCCCGGTCCGTTCAGTCGACGCAGCGACGACGCCTGCCCGCGTGGCATCTCCGTCACCACGCGCGAGCACCCAGACCGACGGACCAGTACGAGGACCCCGATGTCTCACCTCCGCGCCCCGGCCGCGCGAGCAGACCGCCGCGAGGGCGGGCGGCACGGCCGGCCGGCCCCCCGCACCGCCCCCGCGCTGCCCGAGACCCACATACGGCCCCAACTCCTGCGTCTCGCCGTGCTGCCGCCGGTCGCGGTCGCCCTCAGCGGCTGCGCGGTCGTCCTGTTCACCGTCCGCTCCACCGGCATCCGGCCCGGCCCCGTCCTGTGGGCCGTCCTCGCCGGCGCCGTCTCGGTGACCGCCGCGGCCGTCGCCATCGCCGCCGTCGCCGCCGACCGCGCCGCCCGCTCCGTGCACGAACGCGTCGGCGCGCTGCGCCGCGGCACCGCACGCCAGGAGGGCGACCTGCGTGCCGTGGTCGAGGCGCTGCGCCGCGGCGAGCCGCCGCCCCGGCGCAAACCGCGCGGCGGGCCGCCCGCCGACGCCGACGACTTCGAACTGCTCGCCGCCGACCTCTCCCGCGCCCACGACGGCGCCGTCACCGCCGTCGTCCGGGCCGCCCAGCTCTCCAGCCAGGCGGGCAGCGAACAGAAGCTGGAGGTCTTCGTCAACCTCGCCCGGCGCCTCCAGTCACTGGTGCACCGCGAGATCTCCATCCTGGACGAGCTGGAGAACGAGATCGAGGACCCCGACCTCCTCAAGGGCCTCTTCCACGTCGACCACCTCGCCACCCGCATCCGCCGCCACGCGGAGAACCTCGCCGTGCTCGGCGGCGCCGTCTCCCGCCGGCAGTGGAGCAACCCGGTGGACATGACCGAGGTGCTCCGCTCGGCCATCGCCGAGGTCGAGCAGTACTCCCGGGTCCGCCTGGTGCCGCCGATCGACGGGACCCTGCGCGGCCACGCCGTCGCCGACGTCATCCACCTGCTGGCCGAACTCGTCGAGAACGCCACCCTGTTCTCCGCCCCGCAGACCCAGGTGCTGATGCGGGCCAGCCTCGTCACCTCGGGCCTCGCCGTCGAGGTCGAGGACCGCGGACTCGGAATGCCCGCCGCCGAGCAGGCCCGGATGAACGCCCTGCTCGCCGACCCCGACCAGGTCAACGTCGCCCACCTGCTGGCGGACGGCCGCATCGGCCTGTTCGTCGTCTCCCAGCTCGCCAAGCGGCACGGCATCACCGTCCGGCTGCAAACCAACATCTACGGCGGTGTCCAGGCCGTACTGGTCGTCCCGCAGGCCCTGCTGGGCACGGAACCCGGCCGGCTCCCCGACGGCACCGCCCGGCCGGCGGAGGCGGCCGCCGCCGAACCGGTCCCCGTACCGCCGCCCCGGCAGCAGCCACCGCCCATGGCACCGACGGTCCCGGCGGCCCCCGCCGCCCCCGCCGCGGGACCAACGACCGTAGTACCGGACGCCGTCGCACCCTCCGCGACCGTGCCCGCGGTGCCCCGCCCCGCCCGGGGCCGCACCGCCGCCGAAGGCGGACCCCTGCCGCTGCCCGTGCGCGGTACGCGGCAGAACCGGCCCACCCCGGCCGCCGCCGTCCCCGGCGTACGCCCCGAAGAGCGCGGTGTCATCGCCGAACACGCGGCCACCCCGCCCGTCCCGCGCCACAGCGCGGTGCGCGGCACCATGGGCAAACCCCAACTGCCCCGCCGCCGCGCCCAGGAGCACCTCGCACCCCAACTGCGCGGCGGCCCGGCACCGCGCCAGGAACCCGAGCAGTACACGGGTCACGACCCCGGCCTGATGGCGGCCTTCCAGCGGGGCATCGGCCTCGCCGAGGCCCAGCAGCACCGGGAGCCGGCCTCCCTGGAGCCGGTCCGCGTTGACACGGCGCCCGCCCCCACCGCGCCACCCCACCCGGCCGCACCACACCTGGAGCCGACCCCCCGGGACCAGTCCGGATGAACGCCCCCACAGATCTTCGTACCCCAAGGAGTCGATCCACCATGGCGAGCGATGCGCCGACCGGCCAAGTGTCCGACCTCGACTGGCTGATGAGCGGTCTCGTGCAGCGCGTTCCGCACACGAGCAGCGCGGTGCTCCTGTCCTGCGACGGCCTGGTGAAGTCCGTCCACGGTCTCGACGCCGACAGCGCCGACCACATGGCGGCCCTGGCCTCCGGCCTGTACTCCCTCGGCCGCAGCGCCGGCGTCCGCTTCGGCGACGGCGGGGACGTGCGGCAGGTCGTCGTCGAACTCGACTCGACGCTGCTCTTCGTCACCACCGCCGGATCCGGCACCTGCCTCGCCGTCCTGGCCGGCCGGGAGGCCGACGCCGCCGTGCTCGGCTACGAGATGGCCATGCTGGTCAAGAGCGTCCGCCCCTACCTGGCCACCGCGCCCCGGCAGCACGCCGTCGAACCACCGGCGATGAGGCCTTGAGGGTGGCCGCGGCCGGCGACGGGCCCTGGCTCGACGACGCCGCCGGACGGCTGGTGCGCCCCTTCACCGTCAGCAACGGCCGTACCCGGCCCACCGTCGCGCTCGACCTGATGTCCCAGGTCATGGCCACGGGGACGACCCCCCTCGGCTACCTCGGACCCGAACACACGCAGGTACTCGACCTGTGCCGGGCGCCGCTCCCCGTCGCCGAACTCGCCGCGCACCTGCGGCTTCCGGTGGCGGTCACCAAGGTGCTGCTCTCGGACCTCGTCGACTGCGGCGCGCTGACCACCAAACCCCCCGCCGCGTTCCACCACAACCCCACGGACCGGGCCCTTCTGGAGGCAGTGCTCGATGGACTACGACGACAGCTCTGACCACGTCCACGGCGAAGGCGCCGACCCGTTCCCCACCGCCCTGAAGATCCTCGTGGCGGGCGGATTCGGCGTCGGCAAGACGACCTTCGTCGGCGCCGTCAGCGAGATCGCGCCGCTGAGCACGGAGGAACTGCTCACCACGGTCAGCGCCGCGACCGACAACCTCGACGGAATCGAGAACAAACTCGAAACGACCGTGGCCATGGACTTCGGCCGCATCACCCTCGACCCCGCGCACGTCCTGTACCTGTTCGGCACGCCCGGCCAGGAACGCTTCTGGTTCATGTGGGACGAGCTGTGCGAGGGCGCGCTCGGGGCCGTGATCATCGCCGACACCCGCCGGCTGGAGGAGTCCTTCGCCGCCGTCGACTTCTTCGAGGAACGCGGCCTCGGGTTCGTCGTCGCGATCAACGAGTTCGACGGCTCCCACCGCTACGACCCCGAGGAGGTGCGCGCCGCCATGGACCTGCACCCCGAGATCCCCATCGTCCGCTGCGACGCCCGGATCTCCAGCTCCGGTGTGCAGACCCTGCTCACCCTCGTACGCCATCTGATCGCCCATACGCCGGCCCCCACCACGGGGTACGGCGCCGGAGCCCGCCCATGACCTACGACCCGCCGCGCCCGGCCGGACGCCTGCTGCTCACCCCCGAGGACCGGGAGGCCCCCGTCCGGGTACGACGGCTGCGCCTGCTCGGTCTGGTGGAACGCCCCGACCCCGCACTCGACACCTTCGCCGCGCACCTCGCCGGCCTCGCCGAGGCCCCGTACGGGATGGTCAACTTCCTGGTCGAGGACGGGCAGTTCTTCGCGGGCCTGCGGGTGCCCGACATCCCGCCGGTGACCCGGGGGGACGGGACCAGCCCGGAGTTCGGCCGCGTCCAGCCCCGCGACCACGGCTTCTGCCCGCACGTGGTGGTCCGGCGCAAGGCCCTGGTCCTGGAGGACGTACGCGACTACCCGCGCTTCGCCGGCAACCCGGTCGTCGACGAGTTCGGCATCCGCTCCTACCTCGGCGCCCCGCTCATCGACAGCACGGGCACCGTCCTGGGCACGGTCTCCGCCGCCGACGTGCGTCCCCGGACCTGGGGCACGGCGGGCCTGGCGACGATCAAGTCGACGGCCGCCGACCTCGTACGCCGCATCGAGCGCAGCGCCCAGGACGGGCTCCCGCTGTGAGACCGGAGGACGGCGGGCGGGCGGCGTGAAGGAAAGCTGCGGCCGGGCTTAAGAAAGGCTCGATGGACCCGGGGCGGTGCCGTACGGCAGATTGCAGTGCGATCCCCCTCCCCTCCCCGGACGCGGGCCGCTTCGGCGTGCGCGGTCCCGGGGTCTCACCCGTCAGGAGCCGTAGCGTTGAAGGCGCTGGTCAAGGAGAAGGCGGAGCCCGGTCTGTGGCTCGCGGACGTGCCCGAGCCCGTCGTGGGACCCGGTGACGTCCTCATCAAGGTGCTGCGCACCGGCATCTGCGGCACCGACCTGCACATCCGGGCCTGGGACGGCTGGGCGCGGCAGGCCATCCGCACCCCGCTCGTCGTCGGGCACGAGTTCGTCGGCGAGGTCGTCGAGACCGGCCGGGACGTCACCGAGATCAAGGCCGGCGACCGGGTCAGCGGCGAGGGGCACCTGGTGTGCGGCAAGTGCCGCAACTGCCTGGCCGGCCGGCGCCACCTGTGCCGCGCCACCGTCGGGCTCGGCGTCGGCCGCGACGGGGCGTTCGCCGAGTACGTCGCCCTGCCCGCCGGCAACGTCTGGGTGCACCGCGTCCCCGTCGACCTCGACGTCGCCGCGATCTTCGACCCGTTCGGCAACGCCGTGCACACCGCGCTGTCCTTCCCGCTGGTCGGCGAGGACGTGCTGATCACCGGCGCCGGACCGATCGGCCTCATGGCCGCCGCCGTCGCCCGGCACGCCGGGGCACGCAACGTCGTGATCACCGATGTCAGCCAGGAACGCCTGGACCTCGCGCTCAAGGTCGGGGTGAGCCTCGCCCTGGACGTCTCGCAGGCCACCATCGCCGACGGGCAGCGCGAACTCGGCCTGCGCGAGGGCTTCGACATCGGCCTGGAGATGTCCGGCCGCCCCGAGGCCATGCGCGACATGATCGCCAACATGACGCACGGCGGCCGGATCGCCATGCTCGGCCTGCCCGCCGAGGAGTTCCCCGTCGACTGGGCGCGGATCGTCACCTCGATGATCACCGTCAAGGGCATCTACGGCCGCGAGATGTTCGAGACCTGGTACGCCATGTCGGTGCTGCTCGAAGGCGGCCTCGACCTCGCCCCCGTGATCACCGGCCGCTACTCCCACCGCGACTTCGAGGCCGCGTTCGCCGACGCCGCGAGCGGCCGGGGCGGCAAGGTCATCCTCGACTGGACCGCGTAAGTCACCCGCTTTCCCAGGAGCTTAGGAGCTTCTCAGATGTTCGACTCCGTGCGCGACGACCTGCGCGCCACCCTCGACGAGATCCGCGCCGCCGGTCTGCACAAGCCCGAGCGCGTGATCGGCACCCCCCAGTCGGCGACGGTGAACGTCACCGCGGGCGGCCGCCCCGGCGAGGTCCTCAACTTCTGCGCCAACAACTACCTCGGCCTCGCCGACCACCCCGAGGTCGTCGCCGCCGCCCACGAGGCGCTGGACCGCTGGGGCTACGGCATGGCCTCCGTCCGCTTCATCTGCGGCACCCAGGAGGTCCACAAGGAGCTGGAGGGCCGGCTCTCCGCGTTCCTCGGCCAGGAGGACACGATCCTCTACTCCTCCTGCTTCGACGCCAACGGCGGCGTCTTCGAGACCCTGCTCGGCCCCGAGGACGCGGTGATCTCCGACGCCCTCAACCACGCCTCGATCATCGACGGCATCCGCCTCAGCAAGGCCAAGCGCCTGCGCTACGCCAACCGCGACATGGCCGACCTGGAGGCCCAGCTCAAGGCGGCCGGCGACGCCCGGCGCAAGCTGATCGTCACCGACGGCGTCTTCTCCATGGACGGCTACGTCGCCCCCCTCGCCGAGATCTGCGACCTCGCCGACCGCTACGACGCCATGGTCATGGTCGACGACTCGCACGCCGTGGGCTTCGTCGGCCCCGGCGGCCGCGGCACCCCCGAGCTGCACGGCGTCATGGACCGCGTCGACATCATCACCGGCACCCTCGGCAAGGCCCTCGGCGGCGCCTCCGGCGGCTACGTCGCCGCCCGCGCGGAGATCGTCGCCCTGCTGCGCCAGCGGTCCCGGCCCTACCTCTTCTCCAACACCCTGGCCCCGGTGATCGCCGCCGCCTCCCTGAAGGTCCTCGACCTGCTGGAGTCCGCCGACGACCTGCGCGTCCGGCTCGCCGAGAACACGGCCCTGTTCCGGAGCCGGATGACCGAGGAGGGCTTCGACATCCTCCCCGGCGACCACGCCATCGCCCCGGTGATGATCGGCGACGCCTCCGAGGCGGGCCGCATGGCCGAGCTGCTCCTCGAGCGCGGCGTCTACGTCATCGGCTTCTCGTACCCGGTCGTGCCGCAGGGCCAGGCCCGCATCCGCGTCCAGCTCTCCGCCGCGCACTCCACGGCCGACGTGAACCGCGCGGTGGACGCCTTCGTCGCGGCCCGGGAGCAGCTCGCCGCGTGAAACGCCGGTGACCTGAGAGAATCGATCCCGTGATCGAAGCGCGGCGGCTGCACATCCTCCGAGCGGTGGCGGACCACCGCACCGTGACGGCGGCTGCCGCCGCGCTGTACCTCACCCCTTCCGCGGTCTCCCAGCAGCTGGCCGCCCTGGAGCAGGAGACCGGCCACCGCCTGGTCGAGCGCGGCGCCAAGGGCGTACGGCTGACCCCGGCGGGCGAGATCCTGCTGAGCCACACCAACGCCGTCCTCGCCCAGCTGGAGCGGGCCGAGGCCGAACTCGCCGCCTACGGCTCGGGCGCCGCCGGCACCGTCACCGTCGCCTCCTTCGCGACCGGCATCGCCCTGGTGGTCGCGCCCGCGCTGGCCCGCCTCGCCGAGACCGCGCCCGGCATCCGCATCCGCGTCCAGGACGCCGAGGGCGACGCCAGCCTGCCGATGGTCCTGGACCGGCAGGTCGACGTGGCCGTCGCCGTCGAGTACCGCGGGGCGCCGCCCGCCGACGACCCGCGGCTGACCCACGTCCCGCTGTACGCCGAGCCCTTCGACGCGGTCGTCCCGGTGGCCCACCGCCTCGCGGGTGCCGACGAGGTCCCGCTCGCGGAGCTGGCCAAGGACCCCTGGATCGGCCCCTACCCGGGCAACCCGTGCCACGACGTCGTCGTGCTGGCCTGCGAGAGCGCCGGGTTCCAGCCCCGCCTGGAGCACTCCTCGGACGACTTCCGCGCGGTGGTCTCGCTCGCCGCGGCCGACGCGGGTGTCGCGCTGGTCCCGCGCTCGGCGCTGCACGGCACCGACCTCACCGGCGTGGTCGTCCGCCCGGTCGACGGGGTCGCGCCCACCCGCCGGGTCTTCGCCGCCGTACGCCGGGGGGCCGAGGAGCACCCGCTGATCCGGCCGGTGCTCGACGCCCTCGGCGAGGTGGCCCGGGCGTGAGGCTCCCGTAACGTGCACGTCTCATATCCGGGATAGCGTCCCTGATATGAGAGACGACGACAGGGGTGACGACGGGGCTCCCGACCTCGTGGACGCCCGGCTCGCCGCCCGCCTCGCCGAACTGCGCGCCGAGCACGGCTGGTCGCTGGGGGAGCTGGCGGAGCGCAGCGGAGTGAGCCGGTCCACGCTGTCCAGGGCCGAGCGCGCGGAGACCAGCCCGACCGCCGCCCAGCTGAACCGCCTCTGCGCGGTCTACGGCCGGACCATGTCGCGGCTGCTCGGCGAGGTCGAGGCGGAGCCCGCGCTGCTGGTACGGGCCGACGAGCAGCCCAGCTGGGAGGACAGGACCGCCGGCTTCGTGCGCCGCTCGGTCTCCCCGCCGCACGCCGGACTGCGCGGCGAACTGGTCGAGGGACGGCTCGCCCCCGGCGCCGACATCGCCTACGACCGGCCGCCCGTCCCCGGCCTGGAACAGCACGTCTGGGTGCTGGGCGGCGCGCTGGCGGTGACGACGCAGGACGTCGCGCACCACCTCGGCACCGGGGACTGCCTGCGGATGCGGGTGTGGGGGCCGACCAGGTTCCGCTGCGCGGGCCCGGAGGAGACGCGCTACGTGCTGGCGGTGGTGCTGCCGTGATCGTCAGCCGAGTCGACGAGCACCGACTGACCGCGCTGCTGGAGGAGTTGGCGGACCTGCTGACCGACGTCGTGGACGGCGGCGCGTCGGTCGGCTTCCTCGCGCCGCTGGAACGCGGCCCGGCGCTCGCGTGGTGGCGGGCCAGGGTCCGCGCGGTGGCCGCCGGGGAGCTGGCCGTCTGGGTGGCGCACGAGGGGGAGCGGGTGTGCGGGACGGTGAGCCTCGCCCTGCCCGACAAGCCCAACAGCCGCCACCGCGCCGAGCTGGTCAAGCTCATGGTGTCCCGGGCCGTCCGGGGCCGGGGCGTGGGGCGGCGGCTGCTGACGGCCGCCGAGGAGTCGGCCGCCGCGGCCGGCCTCACCCTGCTCCACCTGGACACCGAGACCGGCAGTCCCGCCGAACACCTCTACCGCTCCGCCGGGTGGACCCGGGCCGGCACCATCCCCGGCTACGCGGCGGATCCGGGCGGCGAGCTGCGGCCGACGACGCTCTACTACAAGCAGGTCGGCGTCCCCTCCGACGTCGGGTGATTGTCAGTGGGGACGGATAGCGTGCCTGGCATGCCGGACGCCGAAGACGTACGCCGTGTCGCCCTGTCCCTGCCGGACACCACGGAGAAGACCGCCTGGAACATGCCCACGTTCCGGGTCGCGGGGAAGATGTTCGCCACGCTGCCCGAGGACGAGACCTCCATCGCGGTGCGCTGCCCCAAGGAGGAACGCGACGAACTGGTGCTGGCCGAGCCCCGGAAGTTCTGGATCGCCGGTCACGAGGCGCAGTTCGCCTGGGTCCGGGCCCGGCTCGCGGCCCTGGAGGGCGAGGACGAACTGCGCGACATCCTCGCCGACTCCTGGCGCCAGGCGGCCCCCACCCGCCTCCTGGAGGCCCATCCACGACTGGGGCTGCCGGCCGGGGACTAGAAAACCCCTCGGGCGTTGTCGGTGCCCCGTGGCATGATCCGGGGACACGCGTGGCAGCCGGGGCCGGAGGGGGGCTCCGGCTGTCGGACGTACGGCGCGGCCGGGGAGGGGAGCGCGGATGGCCGGGACGGCCTCGCAGTCCACGCACGAGGGGGCGACGGCGGCGCGAGCCGTCTGGTCGCGCGACTTCGCGCTGTTCTTCGCCGCGCGGGCCATCGCCCGGCTGGGCGACACCATGCTGCCCGTCGCGCTCGCCGCCGGTCTGCTTCAGCACGGGTACGGGGCGGGCGCGGTCGGCCTCGCCATGGCCTCGACCGCCGCCGCCTTCGCCGGACTGGTCGTCTTCGGCGGAGTCCTCGCGGACCGCTTCAGCACCCGCAGGCTGATGATCGGCGCGGACCTGGTGCGGCTCGGCACCCAGGCGGCGGCCGCCGTCCTCTTCTTCTCCGGACACGTCGTGCTCTGGCAGATCTGCGCCATCGGGTTCGTCAACGGTGTCGCCAGCGCCGTCTTCCAGCCCGGCGTCGCCAGCACCGTGCCCCGCCTGGCCGCCGACATCCAGGGCGCGAACGGCGCGATACGCGTCGCCGAGTCCGCCGCCCAGCTCGCCGGTCCCGCCGTGGCCGGCCTCCTGGTCGGCTTCGCCTCACCCGGCGGGGTCTTCGCCGCCCACGCCACCACGTACGCGGTCAGCGCCGGGTGCCTGCTGCTGCTGCGGCTGCCCCCGCTCACCCCTGGCCCGGCCGCCGCCGGCCCGCGGACGAAGGCCTTCCGCGCCGACCTCGTCGAGGGCTGGCACGAGTTCCGCTCCCGCCGGTGGCTGTGGGGCGTCATCGCCGTCTGGTGCGTCTACATGATCGCCGTCTGGGGCCCGACCGTCCCCCTCGTGGCCACCGAGGTGGTCCAGGAGCACGGCGCACGCGCCTACGGCCTGGTCAACTCCGCCCTGGGCGCCGGCACCGTCGTCGGCGGCCTCGTCGCGCTGCGGCTGCGGCCCCGCCGCATGCTCCGCGCCGGGGCGATCGCCCTCGTCGGCTTCGCCGCCTTCCCGGCGAGCGTCGGCGCCGGGCTCGACGTCCCCGCGATGGCCGCGGGGGCCGCCGTCGCCGGAGCCGGGATGTCCTTCTGGGGCGTGATGTGGGCGACCAGCGTGCAGACCCAGGTGCCGCCCGACGTGCTCAACCGCATCCACGCCTACGACGTCGCGGGCTCGCTGGCGATGATGCCCGTCGGCCAGGCCCTCGCCGGGCCCGCCGCCTCCGCCCTGGGCGCCGACCACGTGCTGCTCGTCTCCGGCGCGACCAGCTTCGCCGTCTGCGCGGCCCTGCTCCTGATACCGGCGGTGCGCGGCCTGGTACGGGTCGACGCGGCCACGGCCGGCTCTGGAAGGGTGGCGCGCAAGGCCCAGCCGTCCCGGGCCGAGAAGTGCTGACCGCGGTGCCCGCCCCGGAAAAGCGATGCGCGACCACGGGTCCGAGTGCGGTATGGTTTTCCTGCGCGTTCGGCCGGGGGAAACCCCAGGTCAGACGGGCAACGGGACGTGGCGCAGCTTGGTAGCGCACTTGACTGGGGGTCAAGGGGTCGCAGGTTCAAATCCTGTCGTCCCGACACGGCGAAGGGCCTTCGCGGACAGCAGTCCGCGAAGGCCCTCTTCGCGTGCGGGCGAGGTGGCGGCCGCACGCCGCCACCCGCGGCTCAGTCCACGCAGCCCACATGCGCCAGCGCCTGCTTCAGCAGCGCCCCGTGCCCGCCCGGCATCTCGCCGCGCACCGCCTCCGACAGGGCTTCGCGCGGGTCGAACCAGACCAGGTCCAGCGCGTCCTGCCGGGGCCGGCAGTCACCGGTGACCGGCACCACGTAGGCCAGGGAGACCGCGTGCTGCCTGGGGTCGTGGTACGGCGTCACACCGTGCGTCGGGAAGTACTCGGCCACCGTGAACGGCTGGAGCGAGGACGGTACCCGGGGCAGCGCCACCGGGCCCAGGTCCTTCTCCAGGTGGCGCAGGAGCGCGTCCCGGACCCGCTCGTGGTGGAGCACCCGGCCGGAGACCAGCGTCCGGCTGACCGTCCCGTCCGGGCCGATGCGCAGGAGCAGGCCGACGCTGGTGACTTCGCCGCTGTCGTCGACGCGGACGGGCACCGCCTCGACGTACAGGATCGGCATGCGGGCACGTGCCATCTCCAGCTCGTCGGTCGTCAGCCAGCCCGGCGTGGTTTCGGTCATGTCAGACATCGCTTGATCATACTTTCAGCCGTTCCTGCTTCCCGGGCGGCGCTCCGGGACTGTGACCGGTCCCACGCCGCTCAGCCGTCGTCCATCGGGCCCCCGGGCAGCCGGTAGACCCGGCGGGCGTTGTCCCGGCCCGCCCAGCGCGCCAGGCGCAGCGCGTCCGGAAGGGCCAGTTCGTCGGCGTCCAGCCGCTCCTGGAGCAGCTCCGCCAGTCCCCGCCGGAACGCGACCGCCCCGAGGTGATGGAACTCGGCCACACCATAGGCGTCGGAGCTGTACAGCAGCTTCCGGAACGGGGTGATCTCCGTCGCCTCCGCGAGGATCGCGCCCGCCCGCGCGGGGCCGACGTGGTGCAGGGTGAGGCCCACGTCCAGGTACACGCGCTCGAAGACCGCCGAGAGGTACGCCGCCTGGCGCTGGTAGGGCCAGCAGTGCAGCAGCAGGACGGGGATCGTGCCGGCGGTCAGGTGCAGCCAGTCGGTCAGCAGGGCCGGGTCCACGCGGTGCATGCGGATGTCGCTGTCGCCGAACCCGGTGTGCAGTTGCAGCGGCAGCCCCAGGTCCACCGCGGTCCACAGCAGGTGCCGGACGAGCACCGGGTCGTCGAGCCGGCCGCCGCGCGCCAGCCAGCGCCGGGCCGCCCCCGTGACCTCCCCGGCCGGGGGACGGGCCGGGTCCAGGCCGAAACCCGTCCGGTAGGCCGCCACCGACTTGACACCCACCACGCCCGGCCGCCGCACCGCCTCCCACGCGGCCGTGCGGAACGCCTCCGCGTACGCGTCCGGCTCGACACCGCCCGCCGCCACCGCCTCCGCGACCTGCTCGAGTCGCACCACCTCGTACGCCGTGGCGTCCGCCGCGCGCGCCAGCTCGGCCGGCCCGGTCACCCGGTGCGGGGCGTAGCCCGTGTCCACGCAGAACACGCCCGTGCCCGCGGCCCGCAGGAACCGCCGGTTCACCTCGGCCGCGCCCAGTTCGGACCGCCGGGCCAGGTACACGTCTGCGGGCGCGTGGCGCGGCAGGTCCAGCAGGGGAGCGCAGTGACGGCGCACGGCGAGGCCGACGGGGCTGTCGAAGGGGGACACGCCGGGCCAACGCTCGCCCTCGGTGAGGAGGGACTCGAAGCCCTCGCGGTCCAGGTCGCCGGTGACGGCGCCGTGGCAGTGGTGGTCGACCAGCTCCAGCGCGGCGAGGCTCTCGTGGACGGGGCCGCCGGCCATGTCAGTACTTCCAGCGGTAGGCCGCCGCCACCCGGTCGTCGTCGAGCCCGTCGACCGCGTCGATCTCCCCCTGCCGTACGGCGGTCACCGCGTCGGCCAGGACCGGTCCCAGCGCGGTCCGCAGGACGTCGTCCGCGCGGAACGCCGCCACCGACTCGGCGAGGGAGACCGGCAGCCGGCGCACCCCCCGGGCCGCCGCGTCGGCGGGGTCCAGCCGGGCCGGGTCGCCGGTGATCTCCTCGGGGAGCGGCGCTGAGGACGCGAGTCCGTCCAGTCCGGCGGCGATCACCGAGGCGAGCGCGAGATACGGGTTGGCGGCCAGGTCGACCGGCTTCACTTCCAGGTTCGCCGCCCGGCCCTGCTCCCCGGCGCTCCCGGTGACGATCCGCAGGGCCGCCTCCCGGGTCTCCCGGCCCCAGGAGGTGAAGACGCCCGCCCACTGCGAGGGGCGGAGCCGCAGATGGCTGGCCGGGCTCGGCGCGGTCATCGCGGTGAGGGCCGGGAGATGGCCCAGCACCCCGGCGACGAAGGACTCGGCCTCGGCGGTCATGCCGTACCGGCCGGCGCCGCCGGCGTGCAGGTTGGTCCCGTCCCGCCAGGCGGAGAGGTGGATGTGCCCGCCGTTGCCGACGCCTTGCCCGAGGACCGCCGGGGCGAAGGAGACCCGCAGCCCGTGCCGCTGGGCCACGGCCCGGATCGTCTGCCGCACCAGCACGCTGCGGTCGGCCGCCGCCACCGGGTCGAGGGCACCCACCGAGACCTCGAACTGCCCCGCCGCGTACTCGGGATGCAGCTGCTCCACGTCCACGCCCTGGGCCGCGAGCGCCGCCAGCAGGTCGGCCGCGCAGTCGCTGAGCCCGATCTGGCGGGCGGCGCCGTACGCCGGTCCCGACACGGCCGGGACGAAGGCGCCGTCGTCCGCGTCGTCCCGGCCCACCGACCACTCGATCTCGATCGCGGCCTTGAACCGGACGCCGTACCGCTCGGCGGCGTGCGCGACGGTCCGGCGCAGCACGGTGCGCGCGCACGCCGGGTGCGGCCCGCCCTCCTGCGTGATCCGGTCGACGGGCGCCCACGCCCAGCCGGGCTGCGCCGCCAGCAAGGTCAGTCGGTCCAGGTCGGGGTGGAGGCGCAGGTCGCCGTCGGGGGAGCCGAGGACGTCCGTGGCGACGATCGAGTCGTCCGCCAGGAACGTGTCGAACACCGGGGACATGCCCACGCCCCACGCGGCGGCCGAGGCGAGCCGCGCGGTGGGCACGGTCTTCACCCGGGCGATCCCCGCCGTGTCGACGTACGCCAGCACCACACCGTGCACCCCCTGGCCGGACAGCTCACCGCTCAGCGCGGTGGCCCGCTCGGTCTCGCCCGGGCGCCCGCCGGGCACGGGGTCGCTCTCGCTCACGTCTCGGGCTCCTTCGCGCGTGCGCCGTCCACCGCCGACCATTGTGCCGTCCGGTGATCACGCTGTCCGGGTTTCGCCGGATCCGTGCACACGGCGCCGCCCCGCGCCGTGTCGTCGGCGGACGCGGGGCGGGGCGCGGGAGCCGGGGTCAGGTCTCGGGGGTGGGCTGCGGGGAGGGCGTCCCGCCGTCCAGGACGGTCTTCAGGCGGCCGGTGCCCTGCTGCACCCCCTGCTCGACGGCGTCGGCCTGGTCGCCGTCGAGGCCGCCTCCGGTCACGGTCAGGGCGGAGGTGCCGACGCGCACGACGGCCACGTCCAGGCTGAGCGTGGCCGGATCGCCGCCGGTGGAGCCCTGCACGGTCACGCGCAGGCCGGCACGGGCGTCGCCCACCTCGGGCACCGACGCCTCGGTCACCTGGACCGTGCGCTTCTCGCCCTCGGAGTCGGTCGCGGTGAACTGGTCGCACTTCTGGGGCAGGGAGGCCATCCACTCCAGGCGGTCGTCCAGTCCGCCGCGGTCGTAGCCGGCCACCTGGTCCAGGAGACGGGAGTCGCCCTGCTCGAAGCCGGTGACCGCCGACGGCCCCGACGGCTCGCCCAGCAGCTTCTCGCCGTAGAGCCCGTCGAGGAGTTCCTGGCAGTCCGAGGCGTCCGTCTTGGCGGTGAGGAAGTCGGACACGTCGACCTCGCCGACGAGCATCCGGTCGCGCCACTTGTCCGCGTCCTGGACCTGGTTCCAGTCGCCCTCCAGGTCGCCCTCCGTGAGCAGCGCGGCCTTCGCGCCGGACTCGGTGAGGGTGGGGGCGGTCCTGGGGGACCCGGTGGGCTGTGCCGCGACGGACCGCTCGGCGGCCGGGGAGGCCGCCCGTGCCCGTTCCGCGGCGGTGTCCGAGGCCGCGCCCGGCCCGCCGGCGTCGTCCGAGCAGGCCGCGGCGGTCAGCAGCGCGCCCGCCGTCAGTGCGGAGGCCACGAGGCGGGCGGGGCGGGAGGGTCGACGGCTCATCGCGGGATGCCTCCTGGGACGGGAACGGTGTCCTCAGCGCATCACCGCGGCCGCGGGCTCACCAGCGCACGGGGCTGATCGGGTGACGTGACCCGGGGCCGGACGGCCGGGCTCAGCCCGCGCGTTCCAGGGTGTCCTCGGCGACGTCCCCGTCCACCGCCGCGCGCACCAGCGCCGCCGCGAGGACGGCCGGTTCCGTCGTCCCGGCGAGGCCGAGGAGCCGGTCCGGGTCGGACGGCAGGCCGAGGCGTTCCGCGCCCTGGAGGGCCTTGCGGTCCAGGACGGGGCCCGCCTCCGGCCAGACGAGCTGGGCCTCGCGCAGGAAGATGTCCGCCCCGGTCGGCCCCACACCGGGGAACTCCCGGAGCAGCCGCCGTACTTCGGAGCGGTCGCCGTCCGCCTCCTCGCGGAGCCGGCGCAGGTCGCCGCCCCACCGCTCGGTCAGCAGCCGGGCGGCCTCGCCGAGCTGGGTGGCGGTGCGCTCGTCGTAGCGCCGGTAGCCGCCCCGGCCGAGGGCGTCCACCCGCTCCTGCCAGTCGGCGTCGGCCATGCGCCGCGGGTTCCGCAGCCCCGCGTCGTACAGGGCGCGCGCGGTGGCCACCGCGATCGAGCCGCGGATGCGGGCGCTCAGCAGGTGGGAGAGGACCAGCAGCCGGTACAGCGGCTGCGGGGTGTCCCTGAGCCGGATGCCCGCCTCCTCGGCGTACGTCCGCCCGTGCGCGTCGACGAGCGCGCGCACGATCTGCCGTTGGCCGGGGCTCACGACACCCCTAGGGCTTCAGCGGGTCGTGGCCGACCGTCATCAGGCGGTGCCGGAGCGCGGTGTCGTCGGACCGGGGCTCGTTCTCCAGGTCCGCCTGCTCCGTCACGGTGTCCACGACCTCGAGCATCGCGCCCAGGTCGTCCTCCGTGAGGTCGGTGCGCCGCTTCTGGAGGATCGACAGGACGTGCCGGCCGAGCGGCGGTCCCGCGTCGTCCGGCAGCGGCTCGGTCAGCTCACCGGAGTCGAGTATCCGGAGCCAGTCCGCGAGTTCCGCGGAGGTCATGTTCACCACGCGGTGGAAGTCCTCCCACAGCGCGTCGAGTTCGAGGGCGTCGGCCATGAGGTGCCCCTCAGTTCGTCGTGCGTACGTGCGTACGTGCGGGTGCCCGAGGGGTGGAGCGGCAAACGCGCCGCCCGGTCAGCGGGCGAGCACGCCGTCCAGGAAGCGGGTGACGTCGGCGAAGACCTCGGCGCGGTTGGTCTCGTTGAACAGCTCGTGCCGGGCGCCCGGATAGATCCGCTCGGTCAGGTCGCCGCCGCTCAGCGCCTCGACGCCCGGGCGGCTGCCCGGCAGCGGCACCAGGCGGTCGTCGTCCCCGTGCACCCACAGCAGGGGCAGCGGGCCGACGTCGCCCTCCTCGGCCACCTTCCCCAGGGTCCGTACGAACGCCTCCAGGGTCGGCCGCTTCATCGGGCCGTGCCAGACCAGCGGGTCCGCCGCGTACGCCGCGCCGACCGCCGGGTCCCGGGAGAGCGAGGCCGGGCTGATCGGGATGTCGGGGATCTCCGGCAGGGCCAGCAGCCGGCGCGGCAGCTCCCAGTCGCCGATGACCGGCCCGGACAGCACCAGCGCGGTCAGCCCGCCGGGGTGGCGCTGGGCGTAGCGGGAGGCGATCAGGCCGCCCATGGAGTGGCCGATCACGACGAACGGGAGGTCCGGGTGGGCGGCGCGGGCCCGTGCCGCCACGGAGTGCACGTCGGTGACCACGTCCTCGAAGTCCTCGACCAGCACCCGCTCGCCGTCGGACCGGCCGTGTCCGGTGTGGTCGGGACCCCAGACCGCAGCGCCGTGTCCGGCCAGGACACCGGCCACCTCCTCGTAGCGCCCGATGTGCTCGCCGTAGCCGTGCACCAGCAGCGCCACGTACCTCGGCCGGTCGGCGGGCCACTCGCGGGCGGTGATCCGTCCCCGTGTTCCGGTCAGGTCGTGTGCGCGGGCCTCGGCCATGGCTCCTCCGGCTGCGTCGGTGAAGGTGACCGGAGGATCTTCCCAGGGAGCGGTCCGGCGGTCTATAGTCCAAAACTAGCAGTGCTAATTAATGTCGTGTGCCCCTCGTCCGGCGGCGTGCCGTCCGGCGACCGGGCGACGACGGTCAGGAGTCCCTCGTGCGTCCCGTCCACTTCGCGGCCGCCCGCCGCACCCCGATCGGCAAGCTGCGCGGTGCCCTGTCCTCCGTGCGGCCCGACGACCTCGCCGCCGCTGTGATCCGGGGCCTGGTCGCCGACGTGCCCGCGCTCGATCCCGCCCGCGTCGACGACGTGTACTGGGGCGCCGCCAACCAGGCCGGCGAGGACAACCGCAACGTCGCCCGGATGGCCGCCCTCCTCGCGGGCCTGCCCGAGTCCGTCCCCGGCGCCACCGTCAACCGGCTGTGCGCCTCCGGCCTGGAGGCCGTCACCACCGCCGCCCGCACCGTCGCCGCGGGCGAGGCGGACGTCGTGCTCGCGGGCGGCTCCGAGTCGATGAGCCGCGCCCCCTTCGTGCTGCCCCGCCCCGACGAGGCGCTGCCGCACCGCATCGAGACCGTCGACACCCGGCTCGGCTGGCGCCTGGTCAATCCGGCGATGAAGGACCTGCACGGACTGCTGGCGATGGGCGAGACCGCCGAGGAGGTCGCCGGGCGGTACGGCATCGCGCGCGAGCGCCAGGACGAGTTCGCCCTGCGCAGTCACCGGCTCGCCGCCGAGGCCCGCAAGAACGGGTACTTCGACGACGAGATCCTCCCCGTCGAGCGCCCCGACGGCGTGGTCGTCGACGCCGACGAATGCGTCCGCGAGGACACCTCGCTGGAGAAGCTGGGCCGCCTCAAGCCCGTCTTCCGCCCCGGCGGCACGGTCACCGCCGGCAACGCCTCCCCGATGAACGACGGCGCCGCCGGACTCCTGCTGGTCAGCGAGGAGGCCCTGAACGACCTGGGCCTGGAGTCGCTGGGCCGCTACGTCGCCGGCGGCTCGGCCGGCGTCCACCCGGACGTCATGGGCATCGGCCCGGTCCCCGCCACCCGCAAGGTCCTCGCCCGGGCCGGCTGGAGCGTCGACGACCTGGCCGAGGCCGAGTTCAACGAGGCGTTCGCCGCCCAGGCCCTCGCCTGCGTCGACCAGCTCGGCATCGACCCCGGCCTGGTCAACCCCACCGGCGGCGCCATCGCGCTGGGCCACCCGCTCGGCTGCTCCGGCGCCCGCATCCTCACCACCCTGCTCCACCGCATGCGCCGCACGGGAGCGGCCCGCGGGCTGGCCACCATGTGCGTCGGCGTGGGGCAGGGCAGCGCGGTGCTCGTCGAACGGCACTAGGGCCTGTCTGACAATTCCCTCCCCCAGCCTCCGGCCGGGAGGTGCCCCCAGCCCCGCGACGCCATGCACGCACTCTCGCCGCACCGGGCGCAGAGCCAAGTACATCCAGTACGAGGCTCTACGCCCGGCACGGCGAGAGCACGCACCTGACGCCGCGAGGCCGCCCTCCGGGCGACGACGGGAATTGTCAGACAGGCCCTAGCCGCAGGACCGCCGCACCTCTCCGCAGAGCCGCAGCAAGGAACGGAGCAACACCCCATGGCAACCCTCTCCGTCGCCGCCATCCTCGCCGAGAACGCCCGGCGCCGTCCCGACAAGGAGGCGCTGGTCGAGGGCGGCCTGCGGCTCTCCTTCGCCGAGGTGTGGCGGCGGGCGCGGGCGCAGGCCGGCGCGCTGACCGGCCTCGGCGTCCGGCCGGGGGACCGGGTCGCGCTGATGGCGCCGAACACCGCCGACTTCCCGCAGGCGTACTACGCGATCGCCGCCGCCGGTGGCGTCGTCGTGCCCGTGCACCTGCTGCTGTCGGCCGCCGAGGTCGAGCACGTCCTGCGCGACAGCGGCGCCACGCTGCTGCTGTGCCACCCCGCCCAGGCCGAGACGGGCACGGCCGCCGCGCGGGAGACGGGCGTACCGGTGATCACCCTCGGCGACGAGTTCGGCAAGCTCGCCGCCGACGCCGAGCCGCTGCCGACGTACGTCACCCGCGACGCCGACGACCCGGCCGTGGTCTTCTACACCAGCGGCACCACCGGTGTCCCCAAGGGCGCGGTGCTCAGCCACTTCAACCTGGTGATGAACGCGACCGTCAACGCCTTCGACGCCAACGACATCCGGCCCGACGACATCGCGCTCGGCGCGCTGCCGCTGTTCCACGCCTTCGGCCAGACCGTCTCACTCAACTCGACCTGGCGGGCGGGGGCCACCCTCGTCCTGCTGCCCCGCTTCGACGCGGCGCGCGCGATCGAGCTGATGGTCGAGGAGAAGGTCAACACCTTCCACGGGGTGCCGACCATGTTCGTCGCCCTCGCCGCCGCGGCGGGCGACGCCGGTGCCCTGCCGGATCTGCGGGTGTGCGTCTCCGGCGGCGCCTCGCTGCCGGTGGCGGTGCTGGAGCGGTTCGAGGAGGCGTTCGGCGCACGCGTCCACGAGGGGTACGGGCTGTCGGAGACCTCGCCCGCGGCGGCCGTGAACCAGCCCGTGTTCGGCACCAGGCCCGGCACCATCGGCCACCCGCTGTGGGGCGTGGACGTGGAGATCGCCCAGGCGGACGTCGAGGGCAGCGTCGTGCTGCTGCCGCCCGGTGAGCTGGGCGAGGTCGTCGTACGCGGCCACAACGTCTTCTCCGGCTACCTCGGCCGGCCGGAGGCCACCGCCGAGGCGCTGGTCGACGGCTGGTTCCGTACGGGCGACCTCGGCACCAAGGACGACGAGGGCTTCCTGCGCATCGTCGACCGGAAGAAGGACGTCATCATCCGGGGCGGCTACAACGTCTACCCGCGGGAGGTCGAGGAGGTGCTGATGCGCCACCCCGGCATCGCGCACGTCGCCGTCATCGGCCTCCCGGACGAACTCCACGGCGAGGAGGTGTGCGCCGTCGTCGTCCCCGAGCCTGGCGCGACGCCGGACGCGGCCGGGATCACCGAGTGGTCCAAGGGGCACCTCGGCCGGTACAAGTACCCGCGCCGGGTGGAGTTCGCGGACGCGCTGCCGCTCGGGCCGAGCATGAAGGTGCTGAAGCGGGAACTGCGGGCCCGCTACGTGGACCACGCCCCGCGCCGGTGACCGCCCGGCCCGCTAAGGACCGACTGGCGAGACGGTGCTTACGCGGACCGGTTGAGTGCGCATAGCATCAGTGGCCGCAATGGACACCATGACGCTCTGGCACCTCACCGGCTGGGAGTTCGCGGCGCTCGCCTTCGCGGCCCTGCTCGTCGGCTTCTCCAAGACCGCCGTGAGCGGGGCCAACACGGTCAGTCTCGCGATCTTCGCCGCGGTGCTGCCCGCCCGCGCCTCCACCGGCATCCTGCTGCCCGTCCTGATCGCCGGGGACGTCCTGGCCGTCCTCACCTACCGGCGGCACGCGCACTGGCCCACGCTGTGGCGGTTGTTCCCCGCCGTGGCGGTCGGCGTGGCCGTGGGCACCCTGTTCCTGGTGTGGGCGGACGACGCGGTCGTCCGGACGTCGATCGGCGTGATCCTGCTGCTCATGGCCGGGGTGACGGTGTGGCGCAGGAGACAGGCCGACGCGTCCGACCCGCCCGAGGGCGACGGCACGGCCTCGCGGGCCGGCCGGGTCAAGGCCCGTTCGTACGGCGTCCTCGGCGGCTTCACCACGATGGTCGCCAACGCCGGCGGCCCGGTGATGTCGATGTACCTGCTCTCCGCGGGCTTCCGCAAGCTCGGCTTCCTGGGCACGTCGGCGTTCTTCTTCCTGATCGTCAACGTCTCCAAGGTGCCCTTCAGCGCCGGTCTCGGCCTGATCGACGGCCGCTCACTGCTCCTCGACGCCGCGCTGGTCGTCTTCGTGGTGCCCGGCGCGTTCCTCGGCAAGTGGGCGGTGACCCGGATCAACCAGCGCCTGTTCGAGCGTCTGGTGATCGCGGCGACGATCGTGGGTGGTCTGCAGCTCCTGCTGGCGTGAGGCGCCGCGGCAGGCCGTTGCTCAGGTCCTCGACCAGCAGGCGCTTGGCGATCGAATCGACCGCGGCTCGCAGATCCGCGCCCGAGGGCCGGCCGATGTCCTGCTCCACCCGGCGCTCCAGCCAGGTGGCCCACGCCCGCCCGATGACCAGCGCCTCGCGGGCGCCCGCGTCGGTGTGGGAGAGCAGGGAGCCGTGCCGGGTCAGGAAGCCCTCCTCGACCATCCGGTCGAAGACCGGCAGCAGCACCTCGGGCGGGAGCCGGCGGCGGGCGGCGATCAGCCCCAGACTGGCGTGTCCGACCAGGCGGGTGAACAGCTCGACCTGCATCACGGCCCAGGCGCCGGCGACGTCGAGCCGGGTGTCGCTCTCGGCGATGATCCGGCGCGCGGTGTCCAGCTCCGTACCGCCGATGATCTTCCCGACCGAGGCCTCCAGGGTCCGCCTGTTGTCGGCGCCGTGCGGGGACGCGAAGCCCTCGCCCATGTCCGTGGAGCCCGCGCGGGCGCTGTCGCGCAGCTGGACCTGCTTGAGGAACAGGGCCACCAGGAAGCCGACCGCCGCGACCGGCACCGTCCACAGGAACACCGTCTGGATGGTGTCCGCGTACGCCCCGACGATCGGCGCCGACGTCTCGGCGGGCAGGCCGTGCACCCCCTCGGGACTGGTCGCCGCCCGGCCGATCGCCGACGGGTCGGCGCCGCCCGCGCGGGCGGCCTCGGCGACGCCCTCGCGCAGGTTCGGGCCGAGGGCGTTGACGTAGATGGTGCCGAACACCGCGGTGCCGAAGGAACTGCCCAGGGTGCGGAAGAAGGTGACGCCGGAGGTCGCGGTGCCGAGGTCGGCGTAGTCGACGGTGTTCTGCACGGCGATGATCAGCACCTGCATGGACAGGCCGATGCCCGTGCCCAGCACGAACATGTACAGCGACTCCAGGACGGCGCCGGTCGACGGGTCCATCAGCGACATCAGGTACAGGCCGACGCCCATCACCAGCGTGCCCACGATCGGGAACAGCCGGTACCGTCCCGTCCGGCTGACGACGCTGCCGCTGAAGACCGAGGCGATCAGCAGTCCCGCCACCATGGGCAGCGTCCGCACGCCGGAGACGGTCGCCGAGTCGCCGTCGACGTACTGGAGGTAGGTCGGCAGGTAGGTCAGCGCGCCGAGCATCGCGAAGCCGACGATGAAACTGAGCACCGAGCAGACCGTGAACACCGGGTTGGCGAACAGCCGCATCGGCAGCATCGGTTCGGCCGCCCGCAGCTCCACCAGGCAGAACAGCGCGAGCGCGACCAGCCCGCCCGCGAACAGGCCGAGGATCACGCCCGAGCCCCACGCGTACTCGTTGCCGCCCCAGCTGGTCGCCAGGATCAGCGCGCTCGCGCCCACCGCGACCAGCGCGATGCCCAGGTAGTCGATGACGGGCCGGACGGCCGACTTCACCACCGGGATGGTGCGGGCCGCGGCGATCACCACGGCGATCGCGATGGGCACGTTGACGTAGAACGCCCAGCGCCACGAGAGGTGGTCGGTGAACAGACCGCCCAGCAGGGGGCCGATGACCGTCGAGACCCCGAACACCGCGCCGATGGCGCCCTGGTACTTGCCGCGCTCCCGCAGCGGGATCACGTCCGCGATCAGCGCCATCGCCGTCACCATCAGGCCGCCCGCGCCGATGCCCTGCATCGCCCGCCACGTGATCAGCAGCGGCATGCTGGTCGCCAGTCCGCACAGGAACGACCCGGTGATGAAGACGACCGCCGAGACCTGGAAGACCACCTTGCGGCCGAACAGGTCGCCGAACTTGCCGACCAGCACCGTCGCCACGGTCTCCGCGAGCAGGTACGCCGTCACCACCCACGACATGTGGGAGGCGCCGCCCAGGTCCGACACGATGGTCGGCAGCGCGGTGCCGACGATCGTCTGGTCCAGGGCCGCCAGCAGCAGCCCGAGCATGATCGTGACGAAGACGACGTTGCGCCGCCGCCGGTCCAGGACGGGCGGCTGTGCGGCGGCGGTCCGTGGTGCTTCCTCGGCGACTGTCACGAGGTCACGATCACACCCGTGCAGCGGCCACGCATGTGGGGACGGTCCGCCCGGGTGCGCCGGAGCCTAGGCTCCGGGGCGCCGCCGCAGCAGGTACGTGTCCATGATCCAGCCCTTGCGCTCCCGCGCCTCGGCGCGCAGCCGCTCGATGCGCGGACCGGCCTCGGCGATCGGACCCGAGTCGAGGATCTCGTCCGGGGTGCCCAGGTAGGCGCCCCAGTAGATGTCGAGGTCCTGGTCCGCGTACCGCCGGAAGGTCTGGTGGGCGTCCAGCATCACCACGACGTCGTCGACGCCCTCGGGGAACCCCTCCGCCAGCCGCCGCCCGGTGGTGATCTGCACCGGCCGCGCCACCCGGTTCAGCCCCGTCCGGTGCCGGGCGGCCAGTGACGAGACGCTGCTGATGCCGGGCACCACGTCGTACTCGAAGGCCACCGTGCCGCGCCCCAGGACCTCCTCCAGGATGCCCAGCGTGCTGTCGTACAGCGACGGGTCGCCCCACACCAGGAACGCGCCGCTCTCGTCCTCGCCCAGCTCCTCGGCGATCAGCCGTTCGTAGATGCCGGCGCGGGCCAGCCGCCAGTCCTCGACGGCCGGGGAGTACGCCGCGCCCTCCGCGCTCCGGTCCCGCTCCGGGTCGCGGGCCTCGACGACCCGGTACGTGCCCTCCGGTACGTGCGTCTCCAGCATGTCCCGGCGCAGCCGCACCAGGTCGTCCTTCACCTCGCCCTTGCCCAGGACGAAGAACACGTCCGTGCTCCGCAGCGCCCTGACCGCCTGCAGGGTCAGCTGGTCGGGGTCGCCCGCACCGATACCGATCACATGAATCTTCCGCACCCCACGAGTCTGCCGTACGCCGACGGCAGCCCCCGGACCGGGCCGCCTGCCCGGCCCGTGCGGCTCAGCCCCGCAGCCGCGGCGCCCGCGCCCCCGCGTCCACGGACGCGCCGCCCTCCACGTCCCCCGCCAGCTCCACGGCCCACCCGGCGACCGCGCCGAGATCCACCCCGTACGGCCGTTGCCGTCCGGCGTCCGACGCCGCCCACTCCGTCACGGCGCCCGCCCCGCGCCGCAGCAGCCTGGCCCCGCCGGTGCCGTTGCCGCGGGCCGCGTGCGTGAGGCCCACCGCGAGCTGGGCCATCCCGCGCCACAGCTGCCGCTCCTCCTCGGGGCCCGACTTCCAGGCGTCCTCGAAGACCTCGTGCGCGTGGAACGGCTTCCCCTCGTCCAGCAGCCGCTGCGCCTCGGCGACCGTCGCGTCCGGCGCCCGTACGACGCCCTCCGGCTGGCGGGCGACGCCGTCCGCGCCGTACGGCAGCGGGCGCCCCAGCCCGTCGCGCGGCCGGGCGTTGCGCGCCCGCCCCTCCTCGTCCCGGTCGCGGGCGTCGGCCGGGCGGTCCGATGCTGTGCTGTCCATACGGCCGATTGTCCCCCCGCCCGTCCCGCTTAGGCGTGGCCCGGTGGGTGCGGTAAGGTGCTGTCGCGTGATCGCGCGGTCGCACCGCGCGTGGGCACCGGGACGTGGCGCAGCTTGGTAGCGCACTTGACTGGGGGTCAAGGGGTCGCAGGTTCAAATCCTGTCGTCCCGACGGTGACCGAAGAAGGACCTCCGCGGGTATGGGCCCGCGGAGGTCCTTCTCACATTCCCGGCCGCCGCGGCCGCGGGAGCGCCGGGTCAGACCTGGTAGCGCTCCGCCGCGAACAGCTCCAGGTGCTCCTTCACCCACGCCGACGTCCGGCGCAGCCCGTCCGCCAGGCCGACCTGCGGCTCCCAGCCCGCCCACCGGCGGGCGCGGGAGTTGTCGGACAGGAGACGCTGGACCTCGCTGCCGCTCGGGCGCAGCCGGGCGGGATCCACGACGATCTCCGCGTCGCTGCCCGCGGCGACGGTGAGGGCCTGCGCCAGGTCCCCGATGGATATCTCCCGGCCCGAGCCGAGGTTGACCACCTGCCCGAGAGCCCGGTCGCAGTCGGCCATCGCCAGGAAGCCCCGCGCCGTGTCGGTGACGTAGGTGAAGTCCCGGGTGGGCGTGAGCGAGCCGAGCCTGATCGTGCGGGCCCCGGAGTGCAGTTGGGCGAGGATCGCGGGGATCACCGCGCGGGCGGACTGCCGGGGGCCGTAGGTGTTGAAGGGGCGCACCACGGTGACCGGCAGTTCGAAGGCGTGCCAGTGGGACAGCGCCATCATGTCGGCGCCGATCTTGGACGCGGAGTACGGCGACTGCGGCTGCAACGGGTGGCTCTCGCTGATCGGCGCCGTCCGGGCGGTGCCGTACACCTCGCTGGTGGAGGTGTGCACCAGGCGGCGCACCCGGTGGCGCCGGCAGGCCTCGGCGATGTTCTCGGTGCCGACGACGTTCGTCTGGACGTAGGCGCCGGGCGAGTCGTAGCTGTACGGGATGCCGATCAGTGCGGCGAGGTGGAAGACGGTGTCGCAGCCGTCGACGGCGTCCATCACGCGGCCGGCGTCGCGGACGTCGCCGGTGACCGTCGTGACCAGCGGGTGGCCGAGGAGGTGGGCGAGGTGGCCCTTCTCGGCGTACGGCTTGTAGTGCGTGAACGCCCGGACCCGGGCGCCGCGGGCGACGAGCAGGTCGACCAGGGCCGAGCCGATGAAACCCTCGGCTCCGGTGACCAGGACCTCGCGGCCGGTCCAGTCGGGGGTGTGGTTCACGGGGTGCGCTCCAAGGGGTCGAAGGCCGGCAGGGGGTGGCCGGCGAGGCGCAGTACCTCGGCGGCGAGCAGGTCGGCGGCGTACGCGTGCGGGCCGGGGTCGGCGGCCGACCCCATCGCCGCGAGCCGGGCGGGATCGGCCAGCAGCGGTCCGATCAGTTCGGCCAGCCGCGCCGCCGAGGTCTCGGCGTCGGACAGCAGCAGGCCGGCCCCGGCGTCGGTCAGCACCCGCGCGTTGTGGGTCTGGTGGTCGCCGGGCGCGTGCGGGTAGGGCACGAGCACCGCGGGCACGCCGGTGCTGGCGAGTTCGGCGACCGTCGCCGAACCGGCCCGGCAGACCACCAGGTCCGCGGCGGCGTACACCTGGTCCATGTGGTCCAGGTACGGCACCACGCGGGCCACCTCGCTGCCCGCGAGCCGGAACCGGGCCTCTTCCAGCGCGTCCGGCCCGGTCTTGATCAGCAGGTGCACGTCCGTGCGGTGGCGCCAGCGCCGGGCCAGCTCGGTCGCGGCCTCGGTGAGCCGCGCGGCGCCCAGGCTGCCGCCGTTGAAGACGACGAGCCGCGCCCCGTCCGGCACCCCCAGCGCCCGCCGTGCCTCGGGGCGCCGGGCGGCGCGGTCCAGCCCGGCGAGGGCCGCCGCGATGGGCATGCCGACGACACGGGCGTTCTCGCCGCCGGCCAGGCCCGAGCGGGAACGGTCGAAGGCGACCGTGACGTGCGGGGTGAGCCGGGCGGCGAAACGGTTGGCGCGGCCCGGTACGGCGTTGGACTCGTGGATCAGGCTCGGCAGGCCCGACCAGCGGGCACCGAGGATCACCGGGGCGCTCGGATAGCCGCCCATGCCGACCGCCACCTGGGCCCGCTGCTCGCGCAGCACCGTCCGGCACTGCCCGGCGGACCGCACCAGCGCCGAGGGCAGCAGGTAGCGCCGGGCGCCGAGGCTCGGATCGAAGGGGATCATGTCGACGGTGTGCAGCCGGTAACCGGCCTGCGGGACGAGCCGGGTCTCCAGGCCCCGGGTGGTGCCGACGAAGGAGATCTCCGCGGCCGGTACGGCGCGGCGCAGCGCGTCGGCGAGGGCGAGACCGGGGTAGATGTGCCCACCGGTACCGCCCGCGCCGATCACCACGGACAGCCGGGGCGGAGGACTGTGAGGTCCGGCGGGCGGCACGTGGGCCGGGCCGGAGGAGGATCCGAACATGGCCGCCACGGTCACAAGCCGGCCTAAGAAGGTTTTAAGACACTCCTTTGGCAGGCTGGGCGCGTGCTGAGAAGAATTCTGGTGGTCGACGACGAGCCCGAGGTGCGGGCCGCCGTCGAGGACGGCCTCACCGTCGAGGGCTACGCCGTGCGGGGCGCCGCCGACGGCCTCGCGGCCCTCTCCGAGGTCGCCGCCTGGCAGCCGGACGCCGTGGTCGTCGACGTGATGATGCCGGTACTGGACGGCCTGGCGTTCTGCCGCCGCCTGCGCGGCGTCGGCGACCGGACCCCGGTGCTGGTGCTGACCGCGCTGGACTCGGTGAGCGAACGCGTCGACGGCCTGGACGCCGGCGCCGACGACTACCTGGTCAAGCCGTTCGCGCTGGACGAGCTGACCGCCCGGGTGCGGGCCCTGCTGCGCCGGGCGGACACCGGCGCCCAGCAGCCGGCCGGCCTCCTGTCGTACGCCGACCTGGTGGTGGACCCGGAGACCCGGACCGGACGGCGCGGCGAGCGGGCCATCGAGTTCAGCCGGACCGAGTGCGCGCTGCTGGAGCAGCTGCTGCTCCACCCCGGGCAGGTCCTCACCCGGGAGACCCTCTTCGAACGGGTCTGGGGACACGACTTCGGCCCCGGCTCCAACTCGCTCGCCGTCTACGTCGGTTACCTGCGCCGCAAGCTGGAGGCGGAGGGCGAGCCGCGTCTCGTGCACACCGTGCACGGGGTCGGCTACCGCCTGGGCGCGGCGTGAACGGGCCGTGGCGCCTCCTGCCGCGCCCGCGCCGGCTGCGCTCCCGGCTGGCACTGGCGGCGTCGGCGGCCGTCGTCCTCGTGACCGTAGGCGTGTGCACGGCCGCCTTCTTCGTCCTGCGCTACAAGCTCTACCAGCAGGTCGACCAGAACCTCGCCCAGTCGGCCACCCTCGTCGCCCAGCAGAGCCGGGAGGCCGGGCCCACCGTGCACCGCGGCGAGTGCCGCTTCCTGGGCGCTCCCGCCTGTGCCCAGACCGTGCCGCCCGATCCGGCCGACGACCCGGCCGAGCCGTACGTCCTGCCCGTGTCCCCGGCCGTCCGCGAGGTGGCGGCCGGCCGCCACGCGCCCTACTACCGGAACATCACCGTCGACGGGCACCCCGCGCGCATGCTGACCACCACGTTCGGCGACGGCACCGCCGTCCAGGTCGCGCTCCGCTCCGACGTGGCCGAGCGCGGCGTGCACCAGGCCGCGTGGCTGCTCGGCGGCATCGGCGCGGCGGGCGTGGTCGTCGCCGGACTGCTCGGCTACGCCGTCTCCCGGACCGGCCTCGCCCCCGTCACCCGGCTCACGGCCACGGCGGAGCGGGTCGCCGCCACCCGCGACCCGCGCCACCGCATCGACCTGCCCGCCGGTCCGGGACCCGGCCGGCACCGGGACGACGAGATCACCCGGCTCGCGACGACCTTCAACACGATGCTCGACGAGCTGGAGCGGTCGGTGACGGCACAGCGCCGGCTGATCGCCGACGCCTCGCACGAGCTGCGCACCCCGCTGACCGCGTTGCGCACCAACGCGGAACTCCTCACCCGCGCCGACCGCCTGCCCGCCGACCGGCGCGAACGGGCGGCCGGCGCCCTGGTCCGGCAACTGGAGGACGTCACCACCCTGGTGAACGACCTCATCGAGCTGGCCCGGGACGAGGAACCGCAGCCGCTCCTCGAACAGATCGACCTCGCCGCGCTCACCCGGCACGCCCTGACCCGCGCCCGCGAACGCTGGCCCGGCATCACCTTCACCCTGGACGTCACCGACCGCGCGGCCGGCCTGCTGCGCCCCGGCATCCCGGCCCGGCTGGCCCGGCTGCTCGGCAACCTGCTGGACAACGCGGCCAAGTTCAGCCCGCCCGGCGGCACGGTCGAGGTCGCCCTGACCGAACGGGAGCTGACCGTGCGCGATCACGGCCCCGGCATCGCCGGCCAGGACCTGCCGCACATCTTCGACCGCTTCTACCGGGCACCCTCCGCCCGCGCGCTGCCCGGTTCGGGCCTCGGACTGGCCATGGCCCGCCAGATCGCCCGCACCCACGGCGCCGAACTCACCGCCGAACGCGCCCCCGGCGCGGGGGCGTTGTTCCGGCTCAGCTTCTGAGACCGGCCCACGCGCCCGCGTCAGACGTCAGGTCCTGACCAGCAGCTGGAAGTCGAAGGCGTACCGGGACGCGCGGTAGACGTGCGTCCCGTACTCGACCGGGCGCCCGGTGTCGTCGTACGCGGTGCGCCGCATGGTCAGCAGCGCGGCGCCCTCCCGCTCGTCGAGGCGCTCGGCCTCCTCGCGGGTGGCGATGCGGGCGCCGACGGTCTGGCGGGCGCTGTGCAGGGTGATCCCGGACGCGCGCATCAGCCGGTACAGGCCGGTCGACTCCAGCCGTGTGGCGTCGAGTTCCAGCAGCCCCGCCGGAAGGTAGTTGCACAGCAGCGCCACCGGCTGGCCGTGGGTGAGGCGCAGCCGCTCCAGGACGGTGACCTCGTCGCCCTCCGCGACGCCGAGCGCCGCCGCCGCCTCGGCGGGGGCCGGGACGCCCTCGTTGCGCACCACCACGGTGCCGGGACCCTGCCCGGCCGCCTCCAGGTCGTCGTACAGGCTGCTCAGCTCCAGCGGGCGCTTGACCTGGCTGTGCACCACCTGGGTGCCGACGCCGCGCCGCCGGACCAGCAGGCCCTTGTCGACCAGGGACTGGATGGCCTGCCGGACGGTCGGCCGGGACAGGCCCAGCCGGACCGAGAGATCGACCTCGTTGCCCAGCAGGTTCCCCGGCGCGAGGACCCCGTGCTCTATCGCCCCCTCCAGCTGCTGGGCCAGCTGGTAGTAGAGCGGCACGGGACTGCTCCGGTCGAGGGCGAAGTCCAGGGTGCTCAGCGCGGGGGCGGTCACGGCACGTGCCCGGTCGCCGGTCTTCGCCATGGACGTACCTCCGTTGCGTGGATGACGGGGTGTCAGAGGTGGTGGCGGCGGTCGGCGACCGCGTGCTCGTACCGTGCGCGGGCGTCGTTGACGGGCTCGCGGGCCGACACCTCGGCCACCGGCACGTCCCACCAGGCCTCGGCCGGGAGGGCGTCGCGGGCCGCCGCGGTCTCGACGTGGACGCAGGTCGGGCGGGTCGCCGCGCGGGCAGTGGCCAGCGCCTCGCGCAGCTCCCGCACGGTCTTGGCGCGCAGCACGTCCATGCCGAGGCTGGCCGCGTTGGCAGCGAGGTCGACGGGGAGCGGGGCGCCGGTGAAGGTGCCGTCGGCGGCGCGGTGGCGGTAGTCGGTGCCGAACCGCTCGGCGCCCACCGACTCGGACAGGCCGCCGATCGAGGCGTAGCCGTGGTTCTGCACCAGGACCAGTTTGACCGGCAGGTTCTCCTGCACGGCGGTGACGATCTCGGTCGGGTTCATCAGGTACGTGCCGTCGCCCACCAGGGCCCACACCGCCGTGCCGGGCGCGGCCTGCTGGACGCCGAGCGCGGCCGGGATCTCGTAGCCCATGCAGGAGTAGCCGTACTCCAGGTGGTACTGGCGCGGTGAGCGGGACCGCCACAGCTTGTGCAGGTCGCCGGGGAGCGAACCGGCCGCGTTGATCACCACGTCCTCGTCGCCGACCACCTCGTCCAGCGCGCCCAGCACCTGCGTCTGGGTCGGCACGGCGCTGTCGTCGTCGGCCCGGAGGGCGGCCCGCACCTTCTCCTCCCAGCGGGTCCGGCCGGCCCGGTACTCGTCCTCGTACGACGACGGCACCCGGTGGCCGGACAGCGCCTCGGTCAGCGCCGTGAGCCCGGCCCGCGCGTCGCAGACCAGGGTGCGGGCGGCGAGCTTGTGGGCGTCGAAGGCGGTGATGTTGAGGTTCAGGAAGCGGACGCCAGGGTTCTGGAAGAGGGTGCCGGAGGCCGTGGTGAAGTCCGAGTAGCGGGTGCCGACGCCGATCACCACGTCGGCGGTGCGGGCCAGGTCGTCGGCGACGGCGGTGCCCGTGTGGCCGATGCCGCCGAGGTCGGCCGGATGGTCGTGGCGCAGGGCGCCCTTGCCGGCCTGGGTGGAGGCGACCGGGATGCCGGTGGCGTCGACCAGCGCCTTCAGCGCCGCTTCGGCCTCGCTGTGGTGGACGCCGCCGCCCGCGACGATCAGCGGGCGCCGGGCCGCGCGGAGCGCCTGGACGGCCTCGGCCAGCTCCTCGGGGTCGGGTGCCGGCCGCCGTACCCGCCAGACGCGGTCGGCGAAGAACTCCTCCGGCCAGTCGAACGCCTCCGCCTGCACGTCCTGCGGCAGCGCGAGGGTGACCGCGCCGGTCTCGGCCGGGTCCGCCAGCACCCGCATCGCCCGCGGCGCGGAGGCGAGGAGCGCCTCGGGGCGGCCGATCCGGTCGAAGTACCGGGAGACGGGACGCAGGGCGTCGTTGACCGACACGTCGGCCTCGACCGGGTGCTCCAGCTGCTGGAGCAGCGGGTCCGCGGCGTGCGAGGCGAAGTAGTCGCCCGGCAGGAGCAGGACCGGCAGGCGGTTGACGGTCGCCAGGGCCGCGCCGGTGACCAGGTTGGTGGCGCCGGGGCCGATGGACGTCGTCACCGCCTGTGCGGAGAGGCGGTTGAGCTGCCGGGCGTACCCGACGGCGGCGTGCACCATGGCCTGTTCGTTGCGCCCCTGGTGGAAGGGCATGACGCCGCCGTACTCGACGAGGGCCTGGCCGACGCCCGCCACGTTGCCGTGGCCGAAGATGCCCCAGGTGCCGGCGATCAGGCGGTGCCGTACGCCGTCGCGTTCGGTGTACTGCGCGGCCAGGAAGCGCACCAGGGCCTGGGCGGTGGTCAGTCGGCGGGTGCCGGTGGCGCTCATGCGGACCTCTCCGGTGCGGTGTAGAGGGGGAGTCGGGGGTCGACGGCCTGGTCCGGCCAGGTGTCGCGGATCCAGGCGTGCCCGGGGTGGTCGCAGATCAGCCAGGCGCGTTCGGCCTCCGGGCCCGCCATGACGTTCAGGTAGTACATGTCGTGGCCGGGGACCGCCATCGACGGTCCGTGCCAGCCGTCCGGGATGAGGACCACGTCTCCGTCGCGCACCTCGGCGAGCACGTCCGTGCCCTGTCCGCGCCCCGACGGGGAGACCCGCTGGAAGCCGAGACCGGGGGTCCCCTCGTGTTCCGCGAACTCGAAGTAGTAGATCTCCTCCAGCACCGACTCCTCGCCCGGACGGTGCTCGTCGTGCTTGTGCGGCGGGAACGACGACCAGTTCCCGCCCGGGGTGATCACCTCGACCGCGATCAGCCTGTCGCACTCGAACACCCCGGCCGCGCCGAAGTTGTTGACCTGCCGCGAGCAGTTCCCGCTGCCGCGCAGCTCCACCGGGACCGAGGACGCCGGGCCGTATCGGGCGGGCAGGCGGCGGGTGCAGCGGGCGCCGGTGAGGGCGAAGCGGCCGCCGCCCGGGGAGGTCACGGTCGTACGGGCGTCGCGCGGCACGTAGGCGAAGTCGCTCACCCCGCTGAACACGCTGTCGCGGCCGGTGAGTTCGAAGGTCTCCTGACCGAAGTCGTCGGCGGTCGCCACGGTGCAGCCGCCGCTCAGCGGCAGGACGATCCACTCGCTCTCGCCGCTGTCGAAGGTGTGGCCGCCGCCGGGCGGCAGGGTCAGCACGCGCAGTCCGGAGTAGCCCCAGCCGGCGCTCTCGGGGGTCACCTCCACGGTGTACGGGCCGTCCGCGGCCGCCTTGCCGGCGGGAAGGTGATGGGTCATCGTCCGCTCCTCCGTCTCTTCGGTCACAGCAGTCCGACGGCCGTGTCCACCGCCTGTTCGACGCTGCCCTCGGCCGGGTAGAGCAGCGAGCGGCCGACGACCATGCCCTGCACGGTGGGCAGCCTGAGCGCCTTGCGCCAGCGCTCGTAGGCCGCCGTCTGGTCGGCGGGCGAGCCGCCTATGTCGCCGCCGAGCAGTACGGCGGGCAGCGTGGAGGTCTCCAGGACCTCACCCATGTCCTCCGGGTCGTCGGTGACGGGCAGTTTCAGCCAGGTGTAGGCCGAGGTGCCGCCGAGACCGGAGGCGATGGCGACGGAGCGGGTGACGGCCTCGGCGGACAGGTCGTTGCGCACCCGGCCGTCGACCCGCCGGGAGATGAAGGGCTCCACGAACAGCGGCAGCCGGCGTTCCGCCATGGCGTCCACGGCGCGGGCGGCGGCCTCCATGGTGGCCAGCGAGCCCGGATCGTCGTAGTCGACGCGCAGCAGCAGCTTCCCCGCGTCGAAGCGCAGCCGGGCGATGTCCTCGGCGCGGTGACCGGTGAAGCGGTCGTCCATCTCGAAGGCGGCGCCCGCGAGACCTCCGCGGTTCATCGACCCCATGACGACCTTGTTCTCCAGCACCCCGAGCAGCAGCAGGTCGTCCAGCACGTCGGCGGTGGCGAGCACGCCGTCGACGCCCGGCCGGGACAGCGCGGTGCACAGGCGCTCCAGCAGGTCGGCCCGGTTGGCCATGGCGAGCCGCCGGTCGCCGACGCCGAGCGAGCCGCGGGCCGGATGGTCGGCCGCCACGATCATCAGCCGGCCGGAGTCGCCGATCAGCGGCCGGCGGGTACGGCGGGCCGCGGCCTCGGCGACCGCCTCCGGACGCCGGGCTCTGACCGCGGTGAGGTCGGGGATGCTGAAGGACAAGGGGTTGCTCCGTTCAGGGAGTGGCTCGCGCGAGGAGGTCGTCGACCTCGGCCCCGGTGGGCATCGCGGAGGAGCAGGCGAGTCGGGAGGCGACGAGGGCGCCGGCCGCGTTGGCGTACCGCATGATCCGCTCCAGCTCCCAGCCGGAGAGGAGACCGTGGCACAGCGAGCCGCCGAACGCGTCGCCCGCGCCGAGGCCGTTGACCACCTCGACCGGTACCGGGGGCACCTCGGCGTCGCGGCCGTCGCGGTGCACGGCCAGGACGCCCTTCGGCCCCTGCTTGACGACGGCCAGCTCCACACCGGCGGCCAGCAGCGCCTCGGCGCAGGCCCGCGGCTCGCGGACGCCGGTGGCGATCTCGCACTCGTCCAGGTTGCCGACCGCGACGGTCGCGTGCCGCAGCGCCTCGGCGTAGTACGGGCGGGCCTGGTCGGGGTCGGCCCAGAACATCGGCCGCCAGTCGAGGTCGAAGACGGTGGTGCCGGACTTGGCGCGGTGGGCGAGCGCGGCCAGGGTCGCCGCGCGGCTCGGCTCCTCGCTCAGCCCCGTCCCGGTGATCCAGAAGATGCGGGCGGCGCGGATCGCGTCCAGGTCCAGCTCCTCGGGGTGGATCTCCAGGTCGGGGGCCTTGGGGCGGCGGTAGAAGTACAGGGGGAAGTCGTCCGGCGGGAAGATCTCGCAGAAGGTCACGGGGGTCGGGTGGGCGGCCACGGGGGTGACCCAGCGGTCGTCGACGCCGAACTCCTGGAGCGCGCGGTGCAGATAGCCGCCGAACGGGTCGTCCCCGGTCCGGGTGATGACGGCCGTGGCGCGGCCGAGGCGGGCGGCGGCGACCGCCACGTTCGAGGCCGAGCCGCCGAGAAACTTGCCGAAGGTCTCAACCTCCGCCAGGGGTACGCCCGTCTGCAAGGGATAGAGATCGACCCCGATGCGGCCCATCGTGATCAGATCGAAACGCGGGACTGACTCGGCCATGTGCGACGCTCCTCGGGCTGGGCGGGGGCCTGCCGCCTCCCAGGTGTATGACTCCTGGACGACGCTGTCAATAGTTTGTACTTACATTCGGACCTGTGAGTGAAATGATGTCTTGACAAAGTATTGACAGCGGGCGCCCCAAGGACTTGTATCCGGTCCCAGCGCCACAGCCGTTCTTCTCCGGTCTGGCACACGGCTTCCCGTCGCACAGTCGCACAGTGAGGTGCAGGAAAGATGGACCGCTCTTCGCACGCCCGCTCCCGCAGATTCGCCCCCGCCGTGGCCCTCGCCGCCGCCGCGGCCCTGACCCTCGCCGGCTGTTCCAGCAGCTCGGGCGGGAAGAAGGCCGACGAGGAGGGAGACTCGGGCGCCTCCGCGGGCAAGGCGAACACCCCCCGTATGACCGTCGCCCTGGTGACCCATCAGGCGCCCGGCGACACCTTCTGGGACATCGTCCGCAAGGGCGCGGAGGCCGCGGCCGCCAAGGACAACGTCAAGCTCGTCTACTCCGCCGACCCGAACGCGGGCAACCAGGCCAACCTGGTGCAGAACGCGATCGACCAGAAGGTCGACGGCATCGCCGTCACCCTCGCCAAGCCGGACGCCCTGAAGAGCGTCCTCGGCAAGGCGGAGAAGGCCGGCATACCCGTGGTCGGGCTCAACTCCGGTCTCGCCGACTGGAAGAAGCTCGGCCTGATGGAGTTCTTCGGCCAGGACGAGAGCGTGGCCGGCGAGGCGCTCGGCAAGCGGCTCAACGAGGACGGCGCGAAGAACGCCGTCTGCGTGATCCACGAGCAGGGCAACGTCGGCCTGACCCAGCGCTGCGAGGGCGTGAAGAAGACCTTCGAGGGCTCGATCGAGAACCTCTACGTCAACGGCACCGACATGCCCTCGGTGAAGTCGACCGTCACCGCCAAGCTCAAGCAGGACGGCGACATCGACCACCTCGTCACGCTCGGCGCCCCCTTCGCCATGACCGCCGTGCAGGCCGTGGACGAGTCCGGCAGCGAGGCCAAGGTCGCCACCTTCGACCTCAACAAGGAGCTGACCGGCGCCATCGAGAAGGGCGACATCGAGTTCGCCGTCGACCAGCAGCCCTACCTCCAGGGCTACCTGGCCGTCGACGGACTCTGGCTCTACAAGAACAACGGCAACTACAGCGGCGGCGGTGAGCAGCCGGTGCTGACCGGCCCGGCCTTCGTCGACGAGTCCAACGTGAAGGCCGTCGCCGAGTTCGCCTCGAAGGGCACCCGGTGATGAGCATGGCCCAACAGGCTGAGCCGGCGGTGACCACACCGCCGGCCCCCGGCCCCAGGGAGACCGACGGGCGCACCCGCGAGCGCCCGGTGGCGGTGCGGGTGCTCGCCCGGCCCGAGGTCGGGGTCTTCCTCGGCGCCGTCGCCGTGTTCGTCTTCTTCCTGATCGCCGCCCCCTCGGTCCGCGACGGCGGCTCCATGGCGACGGTCCTGTACCAGTCGTCCACCATCGGCATCATGGCGCTGCCGGTGGCCCTGCTGATGATCGGCGGCGAGTTCGACCTGTCGGCCGGTGTCGCCGTGGTCGCCTCCTCGCTCACCGCGGGCATGCTCAGCTACCAGCTGACCGTGAACGTCTGGATGGGCGTGATCGTCGCCCTCGTCGTCTCCCTCGCCGTCGGCGCGTTCAACGGCTGGGTGCTGATGAAGACCGGCCTGCCGAGCTTCCTCGTGACGCTGGCCACCTTCCTCATCCTCCAGGGCGTCAACCTCGCCGTCACCAAACTCGTCACCGGCAACGTCGCCACCGACGACATCAGCGACATGGACGGCTTCGACCAGGCCAAGGCCGTCTTCGCCTCGTCCTTCGACATCGGCGGCGTCGAGGTGAAGATCACCGTCTTCTACTGGCTGGTCTTCGCCGCCCTGGCCACCTGGGTGCTGCTCCGCACCAAGTACGGCAACTGGATCTTCGCGGTCGGCGGCAGCCAGGACTCCGCCCGCGCGGTCGGGGTGCCCGTCACCTTCACCAAGATCACGCTGTTCATGCTGGTCGGCTTCGGCGCCTGGTTCGTCGGCATGCACCAGTTGTTCTCCTTCAACACCGTGCAGTCCGGCGAGGGCGTCGGCCAGGAGCTGATCTACATCGCCGCGGCCGTGATCGGCGGCTGTCTGCTCACCGGCGGCTACGGTTCCGCCATCGGCCCGGTCTTCGGCGCCTTCATGTTCGGCATGGTGAACCAGGGCATCGTCTTCGCCGGCTGGAACCCCGACTGGTTCAAGGCCTTCCTCGGCGTGATGCTGCTCGGCGCCGTCCTGATCAACCTGTACGTCCGCCGTGCGGCGACCCGGAGGTGACGGAAATGACCACCAAGACCACCGGCACCGACGGTGCCGTCCGCACGGACCCCGCACCCGGGCAGGGCGGCCCGATCGTCGAACTGCGCGGCACGGGCAAGGCGTACGGGAACGTCCGCGCCCTGCACGGCGTCGACCTCGCCGTCCACCCCGGCCGGGTGACCTGCGTGCTCGGCGACAACGGCGCGGGCAAGTCCACCCTGATCAAGATCATCTCCGGGCTGCACCAGCACACCGAGGGCGAGTTCCTCGTCGACGGCGAGCCGGTGCGCTTCACGACCCCGCGCGACGCCCTCGCCCGGGGCATCGCCACCGTCTACCAGGACCTCGCCACCATCCCGCTGATGCCGGTGTGGCGGAACTTCTTCCTCGGCTCCGAGATGACCAGGGGCCCCTGGCCGCTGCGCCGCCTCGACATCGCCCGCATGAAGCGGACCGCCGACGAGGAACTGCGCAACATGGGCATCGTCCTGGACGACCTGGAGCAGCCCATCGGCACCCTCTCCGGCGGCCAGCGCCAGAGCGTCGCCATCGCCCGGGCCGTCTACTTCGGTGCCCGCGTCCTCATCCTGGACGAGCCCACCGCCGCCCTCGGCGTCAAGCAGTCCGGCGTGGTCCTCAAGTACATCGCCGCCGCCCGCGAACGCGGCCTCGGCGTCATCTTCATCACCCACAACCCCCACCACGCCTACATGGTCGGCGACCACTTCAGCGTGCTGCGCCTGGGCACCCTCGAACTCAGCGCCGCCCGCGCGGGCATCACCCTCGAACAGCTCACCAACCACATGGCGGGCGGCGCCGAACTGGCCGCCCTCAAGCACGAACTTGCCCAGGTCGGCGGTGTGGACGTGGAGGCGCTGCCGGACGCGGAGCCGAAGGACGGGGAACCGGAGGGGGAGAAGCCGGAGGGCGGGAAGCCGGAGGGGGAGAAGCCGGAGGAGGGGAAGAAGCCGGAGGGGAAGATGCCGAAGGAGGAGAAGGCGCAGGACACGGTGCCGGGGGACACGCCACCCGTCACCGACGCACCGCACACCGTCGAAGGGAAGACCTGATATGCCCGCTGCCCTGGACCGCATCCGCGTCGGCTCGGCCCCCGACTCCTGGGGCGTCTGGTTCCCCGACGACCCTCAGCAGGTGCCCTGGGAACGCTTCCTGGACGAGGTCACCGAGGCCGGGTACGACTGGATCGAGCTGGGCCCCTACGGCTACCTCCCCACCGACCCGGCCCGGCTCACCGACGAGGTGGCCCGGCGCGGGCTCAAGGTCTCCGCGGGCACCATCTTCTGCGGGCTGCACCGGGGCCCCTCCGAGTGGGACGCCACCTGGGAACAGGTCGGCCGCGTCGCCGCCCTGACGCGGGCCATGGACGCCGAGCACCTGGTCGTCATCCCGTCCTTCTGGCGCGACGACAAGACCGCCGAGATCCTGGAGCCGCCGGAGCTGACCGGCGAGCAGTGGACCCACCTGACCCAGGGCATGGAACGTCTCGCCCGCGAGGTGCGCGACACCTACGGCCTGGACATCGTCGTCCACCCGCACGCCGACACCCACATCGACACCGAGGAGCACGTCGAGCGCTTCCTGGACGCCACCGACCCCGGCCTGGTCAACCTCTGCCTGGACACCGGCCACTACGCCTACTGCGGCGGCGACAGCGTCAAACTGATCGAGACCTACGGCGAGCGCATCGGCTACCTGCACCTCAAGCAGGTCGACCCCGAGATCCTCGCCGAGGTGCGGGCGGGCGGCGTGCCCTTCGGGCCGGCCGTGCAGCGCGGGGTGATGTGCGAACCGCCGGCCGGTGTGCCGGAGCTGGGCCCGGTGCTGACCGCCGCCCAGAAGCTGGACGTGGACCTGTTCGCCATCGTCGAGCAGGACATGTACCCCTGCGAGCCGGACAAGCCGCTGCCCATCGCGGTGCGCACCCGGAAGTTCCTGCGCTCCTGCGGCGCCTGAGACCGGCCGCGCCGGCGGGCGGGTCCCGCCGGTGCGCCGCTCGGCGGGCCGTTGTCGGTGGTGCGCGCTAGCGTGCGCAGCACTGGCACTTTCGTCCCGACCCGGGAGGCGTCATGACCTCGCGACTCAACCCCTACCTCAGCTTCGACGGCGACGCCCGACAGGCGATGGAGTTCTACGAGCAGGTGTTCGGCGGCACCCTCGCGCTGAACACCTTCGGCTCGGCCGGCATGCCCGACCCCGCCTACACCGACAAGATCATGCACGCCATGCTGGAGACCCCGAGCGGCTTCACCCTGATGGGTGCCGACACCCCGCCCGGGATGGACCACACGCCGGGGACCAACTTCTCGGTGAGCCTCAGCGGCGACGACGCGGCCGAGCTGCGCGGCTACTGGGAGAAGCTGTCCGCCGGCGGGTCCGTCGCCGTGCCGCTGGAGAAGCAGATGTGGGGCGACGTCTTCGGCATGTGCACCGACCGGTTCGGCATCCCCTGGATGGTGAACATCAGCGAGCCGACGGGCTGACCCCGCCGGCTCGCCGGGCCCGTCCGGGCTCAGCCCCGCCGCACCTCCGCGATCGTCACGGGGCGGTGCTCGTGCAGCGACAGGGTGCACGCCTCGGCGATCCAGCCCGCCTCCAGCGCGTCCTCGATCGTGCAGGGCGAGGGCCGCCCGCCCGCGACGACCTCGGTGAACGCGGCGAGTTCGGCGCGGTAGGCGGCGGTGAACCGGTCCATGAAGAAGTCGTGCGGCGTACCCGCCGGGAAGGTCACGCCGGGCTCGACCGACCGCAGCGGCAGCCTGTCCTCCAGACCGACGGCGATGGAGTCGGCGAAGCCGTGGAGCTCCATGCGGACGTCGTGGCCGCGCGCGTTGTGACGGCTGTTGGAGACCACGGCGATCGTGCCGTCGTCCAGGGTGAGGACCGCGCCGGTGGTGTCGGCGTCGCCCGCCTCCCTGATGTACTCGGCACCCCGGTTGCCGCCGACGGCGTAGACCTCCGTCACCTCGCGGCCGGTCACCCACCGGATGATGTCGAAGTCGTGCACCGAGCAGTCCCGGAAGATGCCCCCGGACGCGGCGACGTACGCGGCGGGCGGCGGCGCCGGGTCCAGCGTGGTCGACCGCACCGTGTGCAGCTTGCCCAGCTCGCCCCCCAGCACCGCCTCCCGGGCGGCGGTGAACCCGGCGTCGAAGCGCCGGTTGAAGCCGATCTGCACCGGCACGTCGCGGCCGGCGACCGCCTTGAGCACGTCTACGCCCTCCGCCATGGTCCGGGCGACGGGCTTCTCGCAGAAGACCGGTACGCCGGCCTCGACCGCGGCCACGATCAGATCGGGGTGGGCGTCGGTCGCCGCGGCGACCACCACACCGTCCACACCGGCGGCCAGCAGCGCTTCCGGCGAGGCGGCGACCTCGGCGCCGAACCGGTCGGCGGCGGCCCGCGCGGCGTCCGCGAACGGGTCGGCGACGACCAGCGAGTCGACGGCGTCGAGTCCGGAGAGGGTCTCGGCGTGGAAGGCGCCGATGCGGCCGAGGCCGAGGATTCCGATACGCATGTTCTTTCGCTGCTCCTTGTGCGTGGTTGCCGTGGCCGGTACCCGGTCGTCCTCTCGCTGACAGCGGCGGCACGGTGCTGTCATTCTTGTCCTGACAAACAGCGCGAACAACCAGCAGCCAGCCATCAAAAACCCCTCAAGACGTCCGCGCGGGACTGAGCGGGTCACCAAGGAGCCGGACATGGGTCATCCCTTCCCGATCAGGGAGATCGCACGTCAGGCGGGGCTGAGCGAGGCCACGGTCGACCGGGTGCTCAACGGTCGCGGCGGGGTGCGTGCGTCCACGGCGGACGAGGTGCGCCGGGCCATCGCCGACCTGGACCGGCAGCGCACCCAGGTCCGGCTGGTCGGCCGCACCTTCATGATCGACATAGTGATGCAGTCCCCGGAGCGCTTCTCAACCGCCGTGCGCGCCGCGCTGGAGGCCGAACTGCCCTCCCTGCACCCCGCCGTCGTGCGCTCGCGCTTCCACTTCCGGGAGACCGGCCCGGCCGGCGGGCTGACCGCGGTCCTGGACCGGATCGCCCGGCGCGGCTCGCAGGGAGTGATCCTCAAGGCGCCGGACGTCCCCGAGGTCGCCGCCGCGGTGGGCCGCCTGACCGCGGCGGGGGTGCCCGTCGTGACCCTGGTGACGGACCTGCCCGCCGCCTCCCGGCTCGGCTACGTCGGCATCGACAACCGGGCGGCGGGCGCGACCGCCGCCCATCTGACCGGCCAGTGGCTCGGCGACCGTCCCGGCAACGTCCTCACCAGTCTCAGCAGCGGCTTCTTCCGCAACGAGGAGGAGCGCGAGATGGGCTTCCGCGCCGTCATGCGCGCCCGGCACCCGGAGCGCGCCCTCGTGGAGATCGCCGGGGGCCAGGGACTGGACGCCACCCAGTACGACCTGGTCCGGGCCGCGCTGGAACGCGATCCGGAGATCCGCGCGGTCTACTCGATCGGCGGCGGAAACATCGCCACCCTGCGGGCCTTCGCCGACCTGGGCCGCACCTGCGCGGTCTTCGTCGCCCACGACCTCGACCAGGACAACACCCGCCTGCTGCGCGAGCACCGCCTGTCCGCCGTACTCCACCACGACCTGCGGCAGGACCTGCGCGAGGCCTGCCGCACGGTGATGCGGGCCCACGGCGCACTGCCGCCCGCGGGCCCGCCCCTGCGCTCCGCGATCCAGGTCGTCACCCCTTACAACATGCCGCCCGGCACCGCGGCCGTGTGACGTGGAGTGGCGTCCCGGGCGTGTGACGCCGCCCCGCGTGGTGCCGCTCCTACCGTCGGGGGCATGTGGAAATCGACTCCGGTCGGCGGACCCGAGCGGGTGGTGGCGCTGGCCGACGGCGTCTTCGCGATCGCCATCACCTTGCTCGTCCTCGACTTCTCCATGCCCCGCGGCCTCGATCCGGCGGCGTACCGCGACGCGCTGCGGGAGATGGTGCCCAACCTGGGGGCGTACGCGCTGAGCGTCGTCGTGCTCGGTGTCTTCTGGCGCGACCACCGCCGCATCTTCCGCTTCGTCGAGCGGGTCGACGGCCAGGTGATCACCCTGTCGCTGCTCGGCCTCGGCGTCGCCGCCCTCGTGCCCTTCCCCACCACGCTCATCTCCGAGTACGGCCACGAGCCGGCCTCCGTCGCCATCTACGCGGCGGCGGTGGCCTCCCTGGGCGCCTCGCACCTCGCCCTGGTCGCGCTACTGGCCGCCCGGCCCTGGCTGCGCGGCGACACCGTCCCCGAGGAGGGCTTCCTGATCTACGGCCTGGATCTCGCCGCCTCGGTCGTGGTGTTCGCGCTCAGCGTCCCGCTCGCCCTCGCGGTCGGCCCCGCGGCCATGTGGGGCTGGCTCGTCCTGCCCCCGGTGAAGGTCCTGATCGGCAGGTGGGCGGTGCGGGCGAGCCGCCCGCCCGCGGTCAGGCGGGAACCTCGGGAGTGACCCAGCCGCCGCTCAGCGCCGACCGCGCCATCGCCTCCAGTACGGCGGCGCTGTGCACGGCGTCCGGCAGGCCGGCGCCGTGCGGCACGCCCTCCGCGACCGAGCGCAGGAAGCGGTACGCCTCCACCACTTTGAGGTCGTCGTAGCCCATGGCGTTCGCGGCACCGGGCTGGAAGGCGGCGAACTCGCCGTGCCCGGGCCCGACGTACACCGTGGAGACCGGCTGGTCCTGGTACTCCGTGCCCCGGCTGACGCCCAGTTCGTTCATGCGGCGGAAGTCCCAGAACACCGCGCCCGTGGTGCCGTGCACCTCGAAGCCGTAGTTGTTCTGCTCCCCGACCGAGACCCGGCAGGCCTCCAGGACACCCCGGGCGCCGGACGCGAAGCGCAGCAGGCAGTTGACGTAGTCCTCGTTCTCGACCGGCCCCAACTCGCCGCCCGCGGACCGTGAGTGACCCGCCGTCGCGGCCGTGGGCCGGGCCCGCTCGGGCAGGAAGACCGCCGTGTCGGCGGTCAGGGACGTGATGTCGCCGAGCAGGAAACGGGCCAGGTCGGCGCCGTGCGAGGCCAGGTCGCCGAGCACCCCGCTGCCGCCGCGCTCGCGCTCGTAGCGCCAGGTGAGCGCGGACTCGGGATGGGCGGCGTAGTCGCTGAAGAGGCGGATGCGGACGTGCGTGACGGTGCCGATCCCGCCGGTGGCGATCAGGTCGCGGGCGGCCTCCACGGCGGGCGCGTTGCGGTAGTTGAAGCCGACCGCGCCCTGGACGCCCGCAGCGGCGACCGCGTCCGCGACCGCGCGGGCGTCGCCGGTGGTCAGACCGACCGGCTTCTCGATCCAGATGTGCTTGCCGGCCTCCGCCATCGCCACGGCGATCTCGCGGTGCAAAAAGTTCGGTGCGGTGATGCTGACCGCGCCCACGCGCGGGTCTGCGGCCACCTCCCGCCAGTCACGGGTCGTCGAGGCGAACCCGAACTGCTCGGCGGCCTCCTCGGCCCGCCCCGGCACCTCCTCCGCGACGGCGACCAGTTCCGGCCGCAGGGCGAGCCGCGGGTAGTGGTGCCGGACCCGGGCGTACGCCTGGGTGTGCACCCGGCCCATCCAGCCGAAACCGACGACGGCGACCCCGAGTGCGTCGACCATGAGAGCCCCTCTTCGGACCTGTCCGTGATCTGTCCAGGCCACCCTGGGCGGGCGTCGGCATCATGTCAACCTTTTGACAGGACAAAGCTCCGGGCAACCACTGGACCTCAGGAGCCGCTGAGGTTGATCGCGTACGCCTTGCGCAGCGTCTCGTGCACCGTCCACGTCGTACGGTCGCCCTCGCGCAGCACGGCCAGGTCGCCGGGCCCGACCCTCAGCGTCGGGCCGCCCTCGACCTCGATGGTGGCCGAGCCGCTGAGCACGACGAACAGCTCGTCCGCCTCGGTGTCGGTGACCACGCCCGGCGTGATCTGCCAGATGCCCCGCACCTGCCTGCCGTCCGCCGACTCCCAGACCACCTTGCCCGTCACCTCGGGGTCACCGGACACGATCTGGTCGGGGGAGAGCGGCTCGGGTTCGAGTTCCGCGTCGGGCACGTGGACGACGAAGCTGTGGGTCATGCCGCGACGCTAGCCGGGGCGCACGGCGGCGCGGGGGAGACAGGGTGTGCGGAAACCGGCCGGCTGCTACGACACTCCGTCAACGCGAACAAAATTGTTGACAATCTTGTTTGGCTAGATTTACGTTCGACAGGCACTCACTCAGGGAGGGCGACCATGCCGAACCAAGCCCGTCCGGGCACCGGGGAGCAGGCCAAACAGCTTGCGCTCGGCCAGCTGCGGCAGGCGATCCTGCGCGGCGACATGGCACCCGCGCAGCGGCTGGTGGAGAACGAACTCGCCGAGCAGTTCGGCGTGACCCGGGCCAGTATCCGGGCCGCGCTGATCGACCTGGAGGCCCAGGGGCTCGTCGAGCGCATCCGCAACCGCGGTTCACGCGTACGGGTGGTGACCGTGGAGGAGGCGGTCGCCATCACCGAATGCCGCCTGGTCCTCGAAGGGCTCTGCGCGGCCAAGGCCGCCGCGGCCGTCGACGACGGGCAACTCGCCCAGCTGAAGGAGCTGGGTTCGGCGATGCGCAAGGCCGTGGCCGCGGGCGAACCGCTGACCTACTCGGATCTCAACCACGAACTCCACGCCAGGATCCGGGAGTTCTCCGGCCAGCACACGGCGGTGGAACTGCTGGAACGGCTCAACGCCCAACTGGTGCGCCACCGCTTCCAGCTGGCGCTGCGCCCCGGGCGGCCACAGCAATCCCTGAACGAGCACCTGGCCATGATCGAGGCGATCGAGGCCAGGGACCCCCAGGCCGCCGAGGCGGCCGTCCGGGCCCACCTCACCAGTGTGATCGAGGCGCTGCGCGACTGACGCACACACCGAGGCGGGCGCCCCTGTCCAGCAAGGAGACCCGAGCATGACCCACGGCAACGCGCCCGCCGCCGTCCCCCGTTCGGCACTCGCCCGTTCGACCCTCGTCGTCACCGCGCACGCCGGTGACTTCGTGTGGCGGGCGGGCGGCGCCATCGCCCTGGCCGCCGCACGCGGGGAGAAGGTGACCATCGTCTGCCTGACCTTCGGCGAGCGCGGCGAGTCCGCCAAGGCCTGGCGGGAGGGGAGGACGCTGGCGGAGATCAAGGCACTGCGCCGGGACGAGGCCGAGCGGGCCGCCGCCGCCCTCGGCGCCGAGGTCCGCTTCTTCGACGCCGGCGACTACCCGCTGACCGCCACCCCCGAACTGACCGACCGGCTCGTCGAGGTCTACCGCGCCACCCAGCCCGACGTCGTGCTCACCCACCCCGTCGAGGACCCCTACAACGGCGACCACCCGGCCGCCAACCGCCTCGCCCTCCAGGCCCGCGTCCTCGCCCAGGCCATCGGCTACCCGGCCCAGGGCGAGATCATCGGCGCCCCGCCCGTCTTCTACTTCGAGCCCCACCAGCCCGAGATGAGCGGCTTCCGGCCCGAGGTGCTGCTCGACATCACCGATGTGTGGGAGACCAAGCGCGAGGCCATGGAGTGCCTCGCCGCCCAGCGGCACCTGTGGGACTACTACACCGACCTCGCCGTCCGCCGCGGCGTCCAGCTCAAGCGCAACGCGGGCCCCAACCTGGGACTCGCCCACACGACCATGGCCGAGGCGTACATGCGCCCCTACCCGCAGATCGCGAAGGAGCTGGCATGAGCGGCGTCGTCGTCACCAACCCCCCGAAGGCGGACGCCGCCGACGTCGAGGCGCTCGCCGGGTACGGCGTGGCCACGGTCGGCGAGGCGATGGGCCGCACCGGACTGCTCGGGCCGGAACTGCGCCCGGTACAGCAGGGCGTACGGATCGCCGGCACCGCCGTCACCGTCCTCGGCTGGCCCGGCGACAACCTGATGATCCACGCCGCCGTCGAGCAGTGCGGCGAGGGCGACGTCCTGGTCGTCACCACCACCTCCCCTTCCACCGACGGCATGTTCGGCGAGCTGTTCGCCACCGCCCTCCAACGGCGCGGCGTACGCGGCCTGGTGATCAACGCCGGGATCCGCGACACCCAGGAGCTGCGGGAGATGGGCTTCGCCGCATGGTCCCGCGCGGTCAGTGCCCAGGGCACGGTCAAGGCCACCGGGGGCTCCGTCAACGTCCCGGTCGCCGTCGACGGCCAGGTGATCCGCCCCGGCGACGTGATCGTGGCCGACGACGACGGTGTGGTGGTCGTCCCCCGCGAACGGGCCAGGCGGACCGCCGAGGCGTCCGAGGCGCGCGAGGCGAAGGAGGCCGGTGCCCGCGCCGCCTTCCTCGACGGCCAACTGGGTCTGGACCGCTACGGGTTGCGCGAGAAGCTCAAGCAGCTCGGCGTGACCTACCAGTCGTACGAGGAGTACACGTCCGCCGCCGGGGAGCCGTCATGAGCGCCCCCGAGGAGGTGCGCTGCACCCTGATGCGCGGCGGCACCTCCAAGGGCGCCTACTTCCTCGCCGGCGACCTGCCCGCGGACCCCGCCGCCCGCGACGCCCTGCTGCTGCGCGTCATGGGCAGCCCCGACCCGCGCCAGATCGACGGGCTCGGCGGCGGCCACCCGCTGACCAGCAAGGTCGCCGTGGTGTCCGGCTCGGCCGACCCGGACGCCGACGTCGACTACCTGTTCCTCCAGGTCGCCGTGGACGCGCCCGAGGTCACCGACCGGCAGAACTGCGGCAACATCCTCGCCGGGGTGGGCCCGTTCGCCGTGGAGCGCGGACTCGTCCCGGCCGGGGACACCGAGACGTCCGTGCGCATCCGGATGCTCAACACGGGTGAACTCGCCGTCGCGACCTTCCCGACCCCGGGCGGGCGGGTCGACCCCACCGGCACCGCGGCGATATCCGGGGTGCCCGGGACCGCCGCCGCGGTCGTCATCGAGTTCCCGCAGGGCACCGGCCCGCTGCTGCCCACGGGCAACGTCCGCGACACCGTCGCCGGCACCGAGGTGACCTGCGTCGACAACGGCATGCCGGTCGTGCTGATCCCGGCCGCCGCGCTCGGGGTCGGCGGCCACGAGACGCCCGCGGAACTGGAGGGGGACGCGGTGCTCGCCGGCCGCCTGCGCGAGATACGGTCGGCCGCCGGGCGCCTGATGGGCCTCGGCGACGTCGAGGGCACCACCGTGCCCAAGCTCACCCTGCTGGCCCCGCCCCGGGACGGCGGCGCGGTCGCCACCCGCACCTTCATCCCCGTCCGCTGCCACACCTCCATCGGCGTCCTCGGCGCGGCGAGCGTCGCCGCGGGCCTGCGGCTGCCCGGCGGGGTGGGGGAGGGGATAGCGCGACTCCCCGGATCCGGCGACCGCGTACGCGTGGAACACCCCACGGGCTTCCTGGAGGTCGACGTCCAGGTCGACCCCGGCACCCCCGTGGTCCGGCGTACCGCCGTCGTACGCACCGCGCGCAAGATCTTCGACGGCACCGTCTTCCCCCGGTCCGCCGCGGCGGCGCCGACCCCCGCACAACGCCCTGGAGGGCACCATGACTCCGCCGCTTCGTGACATCGCCCATGTCGGCCACGCCCAGCTGTTCACCCCCGACCTGGACGCCAGCGTCGCCTTCTTCACGGACTACCTCGGCCTCACCGTCAACGGCCAGGACGGTGACACCGTCTACCTGCGCACGTTCGACGACTACGAGCACCACAGCCTGGTGCTCACCGCGCGCGAGCGGGCCGGCCTCGGCCGCCTCGCCCTGCGCGCCTCCTGCCAGGAGGCGCTGCGGCGCCGGGTGGCGGCCCTGGAGGCCGCCGGCCGCCCCGGGAAGTGGGTGGAGGACGAACCGGGCCTCGGCCCGCTCTACGTCACCACCGACCCCGACGGCCACGAACACGCCCTGTACTGGGAGAGCGAGCACTACCGGGCCCCGGAGGAACTGCGGCCGGCGCTGAAGAACCAGGCGCAGGCCAAACCCAACCGGGGCGTGGGCGTACGCCGGCTCGACCACGTCAACTTCCTCGCCGCCGACGTCCTCGCCAACGCCGAGTTCCAGGAACAGCTCCTCGGCGCCCGGCCCACCGAGCAGATCCGTCTCGACTCCGGGCGGATCGCCGCCCGCTGGCTGACCTTCACCGACAAGTCGTACGACGTCGTCTACACCGAGGACTGGACCGGCACCTCCGGGCGCCTGCACCACATCGCCTTCGCGGCCGACACCCGCGAGGACATCCTGCGCGCCGCGGACCTCGCCGTCGACACCGGTGTGTTCATCGAGACGGGACCGCACAAGCACGCCATCCAGCAGACGTTCTTCCTGTACGTCTACGAGCCCGGCGGCAACCGCATCGAGCTGTGCAACCCGCTCACGCGGCTGGTGCTGGCGCCCGACTGGCCGCTCGTCACCTGGACCGAGGCCGAGCGCGCCAAGGGGCAGGCGTGGGGCCTGCGGACCATCGCGTCCTTCCACACCCACGGCACTCCGACAGTCGGCTGACAGGGGGCGCACAGCGCGGGCGGGGATTGTCAACAAAAGCGTTGACACTTTGGAGTGGGGTCCTTAGCGTCGCCCCCACACAGTCCCCTCCAGGCACCGCCTCCTGGACGAGAGGAAACAACGATGTCCTCCTCACCCGCGCTGTCCGCCCGCGGCAGCAGACTGGCCCTGCTGGTCGTCGGCCTCTGCTGGCTCGCCGTGCTCTTCGACGGCCTGGACATGTTCATCTACGGCTCGGTGCTGCCCCACATGCTCGAGGAGAAGGCGCTCGGCATCACCTCGGGGCAGGCCGGCGACCTCGGCAGCTACGCCACCTTCGGCATGCTGCTCGGCGCGCTCACCGCGGGCACGGTGGCCGACCGGATCGGCCGCAAGAAGCTGATTGTCTCCTGCGTCGCGCTGTTCTCGCTGGCCTCGGGGCTCTGCGCGATCGCGGACGGTGTCGCCGTGTTCGGCCTCGGCCGGACCCTGGCCGGCGTCGGCCTCGGCGGTCTGCTGCCGACCGCGATCAGCATGGTCTCCGACTACGCCCCGCGCGGGCGCGGCGCCCTCGTCATCGGCCTGCTGATGACCGCCCACCACGCGGGCGGCATCCTCTCCGCCTACGTGGCCCTGTGGATCGTGGAACCGCTCGGCTGGCGCGCCGCCTTCTGGGTGTGCGTGGTCCCGCTGCTCTTCGTCCCCGTGCTGCTGAGGTACCTGCCCGAGTCGCTGAGCTTCCTGGTCGCCCAGGGCCGGACCGACCGGGCCCGCGAGCTGGCCGCCCGCTACGCCGTCGAACTCCCCGCGGCCCCCGCCGCCACCGCCACCGGCCGGTGGGAGAACCTGGCCGGGCTGTTCCGGGGCCGCGAGTGGATCCAGACGCTGCTGTACTGGCTGGCCTCCTTCGGCGGGCTGCTGCTCGTCTACGGCGTCGCCACCTGGCTCCCGACCCTGATGCGCGGCGAGGGCTACGAGCTGGGCTCCGCGCTGACCTTCGTCGTGCTGTTCAACCTCGGCGGCATCGTGGGCATGCTGGTCGCGGGCCGTGCCTCGGACCGGTTCGGCGCCCCGCGTATCTCGGCGATCTGGTTCGCGCTGACCGCCTGCGGCGTCTTCCTGCTCAGCGTCCACATGCCGACGGCGCTGACCTTCGTGGTCGTCTTCCTCACCGGAGTCTTCCTCAACAGCGCGCAGACCATGATCTACGCGACCGTCTCCATCGGCTCCGCCCCGGCCAACCGCGCCACCGCCGTCGGCTGGACCTCCGGCATGGGCCGCTTCGGCGCGGTCTTCGGTCCCTGGCTGGGCGGTCAGCTCCTCGCCGCGAACAAGGGCGACTGGGGCTTCACCGCCTTCGCACTCGCCGGCTTCTCGTCGATGGTCTTCATCGGCATCGCGGCGCTGCGCACGTCACGGCACGAGGCCGCCGTGAGTCAGGGCGACAAGGATCTGATCGCCGCGCACTGAACGCCCGCGGCGGAGGCCGGGGGAGCCGAGGGGGCGCGGCGCGACCGGGGTGGCGGGTCCCGCCGGTGGCGGCCGCCCCCGGTACGTGCCCGGAGACGGAAGCCGCGGCGGGGCCGCCGTACGGTCGACCCGGAGGGAGGGCCGAACGTCCGCCCTATCGCCCCCGGCGTGACAGCCACGCGGCCGTCAGGGCGCCGGAGATGTTGTGCCAGACGGAGAAGACCGCCGCGGGGAGGGCCGCCAGGGGGCTGAAGTGGGCCGTGGCCAGGGATGCCGCGAGGCCGGAGTTCTGCATGCCCACCTCGAAGGCCATCGCCCGGCTGCCGGGCTCACCGAGGCGGCCGAGGCGGCCCGCTCCGTAACCGAGGGCCAGGCCGAGGCCGTTGTGCAGGACCACCGCGACGAACACCAGCCCGGCGGCCGACTTGATGGCGTCCGCGCTGCCCGCCACGACCACCGCGACGATCACGGCGATCGTCAGCGCCGACAGCCAGGGCAGCGCCGGCAGCGCCCGCTGCACGTACCGCCCCGCGAGCAGCCGTACGACGACGCCCGCGAGGACCGGCAGCAGGACCGTCTTGAGGATGTCGGTGACCATGGACCCGGCGTCCACCGGCAGGTACTCGCCGGCCAGCAGCAGCGTCAGCGGCGGGGTGACCAGCGGCGCGACCAGCGTGGAGACGGTGGCGACGGAGACGGAGAGGGCGACGTCGCCGCGAGCGAGGTACGTCACCACGTTGGAGGCCGTGCCGCTGGGCGCACAGCCGACCAGGATCACGCCGGCCGCGAGCTGCGGGGGGAGGTCGAGCAGGTGGGCCACGGCCCAGCCGAGCCCGGGCATGATGACGTAGTGCGCGACCAGCCCCAGGGCCACCGCCCAGGGACGCCTGGCGACCCCGCGGAAGTCCTCCGGGGTCATGGTGATGCCCATGCAGAACATCACGACGCCCAGCAGGTACGGCACGGCCCCGCTCCACCCGGTGAAACCGCCGGGGAGCAGCAGGCCGAGCGCGCCGGCCACGAGGACGAGGATGGGGAAGACGGTCACGGCCCGCCGCGCGGAGCGGTCGGCGGTGACGTCGGTACTGGCCTGTTCGGGTCGTTCGGTTCGCACCGTGCGAGGTAACGCCTGGTCGGGCACATGACGCAAAACCGTCTCGCGATGTGATCATCGGTACGGGTGCGTGCAGGCGACCGCGTTCAGTCGCGGCCCATCCGGTCCCGCTCCGGCAGGTGTTCCACCGTCCGGCCCGTCTCCGCACCGTCCCCCGGATGAGGTAGGGTTGACCAGCGCGATCACGGGAATCCGCGGATCGCGCACCGGGACGTGGCGCAGCTTGGTAGCGCACTTGACTGGGGGTCAAGGGGTCGCAGGTTCAAATCCTGTCGTCCCGACGGTGGTGAAGGGTCCTCGCGGGCGACAGCTCGCGGGGGCCCTTTTCTTGATGGGCGGACGCCCCCTTGACGCGCCCCGGACCCCGGTCGACACTTCCCGGGTAATCCTAGTGAATAGGTAGGGAACCGTGGGGAGAACCATGTCCGTCACACCGCTCACCCCCGCTCCCGCCTTCCGGGGCCGGATCGGCCGCGACCCGCGCAGCGGGCATTACGCCGTGCCGCGACGCTACCGCCTCCACCTGTCGCCCGGTCACGACGACTGTCTGGGCATCGCCGTCGTGCACAGCCTTCTCGCCCTGGACGAGATCTGTCCGGTCACCCTCCTGGACCCGGTCCCCGACCGGGCCGACGGCGGCCACTCCGTCCTGCGCCCCCTCTACGAGGCGAGCGCCCACCACTACCGGGGTCCGGCCGTCGCGCCGGTGCTCAGCGACGGCTGGTCCGGCCGGATCGTGTCCACGCACGCGCGCGACATCATGCGTGACCTCGCCCGCTCCTTCACCCCCGCCGCGGGGCCGGTGCTGTACCCGTCCGGTGCCGAGGCGGAGCTGGCGGCCGTCGAGGAGCTGTGCGCCCGGGCCGCCGAGCCCGCGGCGCTGCCCGGCGTACTCGACCGTCTGGAGCGGCGCCTGACCGCGCACTCCCACGTCGTCGGCGACCGGCTCACCGCGGCCGACGTCCAGGTGTGGGCGGCCCTCGTCCGGCGCGACCGTCCCGGTCACGGGGCCGGCCACCCGGCTCTCCGGTCCCACCTGCGGAACCTGACCGCGCACCCCGCCTTCGGGCGGCACCTGGCGGGCCGTCCCGTCTGACACAAGGCAGTCGGCGCTCGCCGGACCACGGAAGTGGCCGTGTCCGCCGCCCCCCAGCGGCGGACACGGCATGTGCCGCGGACGTCACCCTCCCCCGAAGGTGGCGTCCGCGGCCGGCCCCCGGCGCCGGACTGTGGCCGCGGCGCCCGGGTGCTTGCGGAGCCGCGCGGTCACCAGCACATGACCGCGGTCTCGCCCGCACCCCACGAGGAGTACAGGCGCACCCGGACGACATAGCGGCGGCCCTTGACGAATCGGGCCCTGATGGTGGCGTTGCGGGAGGTGCCGCCGTCGTCCTGCCCCACGAGAAAGCGGGGCACGCCGTCCCGCTCCTCGAAGACCACGACGACGGCGTCGCTGTCCCCGAAGGTGCCCACGGTGTACTCGCGGGTCTCCGGCGGGTCCAGCCGGAAGTCGGCCTGCTCGCCCGGCCCGAGGCCCAGCGGCACCGAACGGAACGGCACCAGCGGACCCGGCCGGCCGGTGGGCGGGTACCAGCGCAGGGCGAACTCCTTGTCGGCGGCGGACAGGGTGCCGGGCGGCTGGAGTCCCGAGCGGTAGTGCTCGGGCTCCAGTATCAGGCCCGACGGGAAGGGGTACTCCATGATCGACTGCGGGTCCCAGACCGGTCCGTTGGCCTCGTCGCCGTCGAGCTTGCGCAGGATGTTGTGGAAGGTCCGCTCCCGGCTCCAGTGGTTGGGCGGGCCCGCCAGCTCCGCGTAGACCGCCTCGTCGTCCCAGAGGATGCCCGCGAACGGGCTCTGGTGCTCGTGCAGCATGCCGAGCGCGTGCCCGATCTGGTGCAGGGCCGTCGCGCGCTCACCCGGCGCGGTCAGGTCCCAGCCGAAGTTCATCGTGCGGTCGTTCAGACCGACCCGGAGGGCGTCCTTGCCGATCGCCGACCAGGATCCGTCACCGGGCTGGAAGCCGATGCGCAGCTCCGCTTCCGAGCGGTCCCGCACCTCGGTGAGAACAACCCCGATGCCGAGGTCCCGCCACTCCCGGAAGCAGTCGCGCACCACGTCCCGCTGCTCCTCGGTCCCCACCCACGATTCCCGCCGCGGCCGGCCGGACCCCCGCATCGGGACCACCGAGTCGTCGGTGTCGCCGCCCAGGAAGCAGTAGTGCAGAACGGTTCCGTCGACCCACATCCGCTGCCCGCCGACGAGCGCGGCGACACGCTCGGCGGCCAGCCCCGGCGTGAACGCGGGGAGCGGCTGCTGCGCGAGCGAGCAGTAGCGTGCGGTCATGGCCCCCAGCGTGCCGTCCGGCCGGGACCCGGCGCCTGAGTCGAGGGGTACTCAAGTCACCCTGTATCAGGGATGAGCAAGCCGGCTCATGTTGTCGTGACGACTTCTCTGCGCGACGCGAAGACGCTGCGGACGCCCTGGCCCTTCACCGGGCGGACGGACGAACTGGAGCTGGTGCGCCGGTCCGTGGCCGCCGGACGGGGCGGCCTCGTGGTGACGGGCCCGGCGGGCTTCGGCAAGACCCGGCTGGTGACCGAGGCCCTGCGCGGACTGGACTGCGCCCGCGCGGCCGGCACGCCCGAGGCCCGGGACATCCCCTTCGCCGCCTTCGCCCACCTGCTGCCCGAAGGCGTCACCCTGCACCGCGCGGTACACCTGCTGTCCGGCGTACGGCTGCTGCTGGTCGACGACGCGCACCTGCTCGACAGCGCCTCGGCCGCCCTGGTGCACCAACTCGCCGTGCACGGCCGTACCCGCCTCCTGGTGGTCGCCACCGAGGGCCCCGCCGTACCGGGCGCGGTGTCCCGGCTGTGGTCCGGTGAACTGCTGCCGCGCCTCGCCCTGGAACCGCTGCCGGCCGAGCAGACCGCCGAACTGCTCACCGCGGAGGCGGGCACCCGCCTGGAACCCCTCACCGCCGACCGGCTGCACCGCCTGTGCCGGGGGGACCTGCGGCTGCTGCGCGACCTGCTGACCGCCGTACGGGAGCACGGCCTGCTCGTGCCGGTGCCCGGTACGGACCAGCGGGCCTGGCGGGGGCCCGTACCGATCACCGCGGCGGTGCGGGAACGCACCGCGCAGCTCCTCCACCGCGAGCGCCCCGAGGAGCGCGAGACGCTCGAACGCCTGGCCTTCGCCGAGCCCCTGCCCGTCGACCCGGACGACCTCGACGCACGGATCCTGGAGCGCCTGGAGGCGGACGGCCTGGTCACGGCCGACGACCGGGGCACCGCCCGGCTCGCCCACCCCCTGCACGGCCCGGTCCTGCGCGCCGCCGCGGGCCGGCTGCGGGCCCGGCGCCTGGGCCGCACCCCCGACCAGTGCGGCCCCGCCCTGGAGGCGGAGCGGACCGCCCTCGCGCTGCGCATCGAACAGGCCGACGTACGGGAGCTGGAGACGCCCGTGGGGGAGTGGCTGGCGGCCGAGGGAGCGCCGCTGCATGCCGGGTACGCAGCGCTGCGCGCCCGGTTCGCCCGGTTGCGCGGGCGGCTGAGCGAGGCCGCCGCGTGGGCCCGGGAGGGACTGCGGACGAGCCTCGACGACTCCTCCTGCCTCACTGAACTCGCCCTGGCCACCGCCCAGTCGGGCGAGACGCCGACGGAGAGCCACGCCACGGCCGCCTGGGCCGCCGCCGCGCGCGGCGACCTCGACGAGGCCGTCCGCGCGGCCGATTCCGACGACCCGTACGACGCCGTACGGCTCGGCGCCCCCGACCGTGCCGCCGGGCGGCTGACCGGCGTCTTCGCCGAGCACGCCGACGCCCTCGCGCGCGAGGACGGACCCGCGCTCGACCGGGTGGCCGAGGAGCTGGAGCGGCGCGGCTTCCTGCTCTTCGCGGCCGAGGCGCACGCCCAGGCGGTGCCCGCCCACCGCGACCCGCGCGCCGCCCGTACCGCCCGCACCCGCGCCGCCGCCCTCGCCAGGCGCTGCCAGGGTGCCCGCACCCCGGCCCTGGCCGGACTGGTCCTCGGCGAACTCACCGCCCGCCAGCGGCAGATCGTCACACTGGCCGCCTCGGGTCTGAGCAACCGGCAGATCGCGGAGCGCCTCACCCTCTCCGTCCGCACCGTCGGCAACCACCTCTACGGCGCCTACACCCGCCTCGGCGCCGGCGACCGCGGCGCCCTGCCCTGGCTGACGGACCTGCCCGAGTCCCAGCCCGCCTGACGCGCCGGCGGCGATGCCTCAGGCCGCCCCGAACGCCGAGAACGCCCAGCCGGTGGCCTGGTGCACCGCGTCGCCCGGCAGCGCGGCCCGCGCGTCGCGCAGCGCCTCCGCCAGCGACAGACCGGCGTCCAGGCCCTTGTGCAGGGCGAGCATCAGCGGCACCACCGCGGCGTCGTTGACGGGCGCGCTGCACGCCACCACGCCTGCCGTACCCAGCGGCAGCAGCGCGGTGACCAGCCCGAGCAGCTCGTCCGCGCCGACGGACGCGAACCGCGCGGTGTCGCAGCAGGACAGGATGATCCGGTACGGGCTGCGGTCGAGGCGCTCCAGGTCGTGCACGATGAGCGGCCCGTCCGCCATGCGCAGCGACGAGAACAGCGGGCTGTCCGCACGGAAGGTGCCGTGCGCGGCGATGTGCGCCAACGCGGCCCCGTCCAGCTCCCGCAACACCCGCGGCACCCGCGCCGCGTCGCCCTCCAGCACGGTGGGCCGCGGCACGGGACGGCCGAGCGCCCCGGCCCCGCCGCCCGGGACGCCGTACCCGTTGGCCGGGCCGACCGCCCGGCCCGTGCGGCCGGGCGTCCCGCCGGCGCGGCCCGGAGGCTCGTCCGTCCGGCCCGCCGGCCCCCTGTACGCGCCGACTGCGGGCGCGTCCGGTGCCGCCACGCCCGGAGCTGCGCTCCCCGGCGCCCCAGCCGCCCCGTACCGCTGCGCCAGCTCCGTCACCTCGGCCCCGCCGCTCGCCAGTCCCGGGCCGCGGACCAGGACCTGGCGGCCGCCGGGCGGTGGGGCCGTACCGCTCGCGCGCAGCCAGCTGCTCGCCGACGGCGACACGCTGAGCACCCGCTCGCGCAGCGCGGGCAGCAGGGCCCACGACACCCGGTGCAGGCGGCCGGGCGGGACCATCACCACCGGACCGGAACCGAGGTGGGCCGCGGCGGGGCCGAGCAGCAGCTCCTGGAGGCGCGCGCCAGCCGCCTCCACCAGGGGCAGCCGCGCCTCCGCCCCAGGATGGGCCAGCCGACGCAGCCCGGCCTGCACGTGCTCCACCTCCCGTTCCGCCTCCGCCAGCAGACCGGCCGCGAACCGCCGTACCCGCCCCTGTCCGCACAGCAGCACGTGCACCCGCCCGTCGAGCACGGCCAGTTCCACCAGCCGTACGTCGTCCCCCAGCCGCCGCAGCAGCCGCCCGACGTCGAACCGATCGCCGTCGCCGGGCGCGCCGCCCCGCATGTGCAGGGTGCGGGAGCGGATCTCCCGCTCCAGGCGCCGCTGTTCACGCTCCAGCGCGGGGACGGGCCGGCCGCCGTCCGTGCGGGCCTCCTCCGCGCGGGCGGCGATCTCCCGGAACGCCGTCATGCCGCTCAGCAGCGCGGGATCGGCCGGCGGCCGGGTCGGCGGCGCCGTCAGCACGGTCGCCCGCCAGCGCTCGCTCCACACCAGCAGCCGCCGCGGCCCGCCCGAGACCAGACTGGCCTCCTGCGCGAGCGCCGCCAGTTCGGCCCCCTGTGCCGTGGCCCGGGCCCGCAGCTCCGAGGCGCCCAGCGTCATCCGGTGGTCGTCGAGCACGTCCAGGCCCCGTCGGCAGGCCTCCAGCACCCCGCGCGCCGACCCCGCCGCCCGGGCCCGCAGCGCCTGCGCCGCCCAGCCGGTCATCCGCGCCAGCGGCGGACCGCTGTGCCGGCTGCGCGCGGCGACGGCCAGATGCCGTTCCGCGTCCGCCGTCCAGCCGAGACCGAGCGCGATCCGGCCCGCGAGCAGCGACGCCTCCGGCGCGGCCGGCGCCCCGAAGGCGGTCAGCCGTTCGGCCACCGCCGCCGCGTCCGCGACCAGCCGCCCCGACGCGCGCCCCGTGGCGACCCGCGCCTCCAGCAGCACCAGCCGGGCGTGCGTCTCGTACCAGGTGCGCCGCTGCCCGGCGAACAGCCGCACCGCCAGGGCCGCGCGCGCCAGCGAGGTCCGCGGCTCGCCCGCCAGCCGGGCCGCCCGCGCGGCGACCAGCAGCAGCTCGGCCCTGCGGGTGGACTGCCCGCCGATCCCGTCCAGCGCGGCCGTCGCCGCGTCCGCCTCGGCCAGCGCCTCCGTGGTCAGCCCCGCCGCCATCAGCACCTCGCACCGCCGGATGGTGAGCATGAACGTCGGCGTGCCCAGCTTCGCGTACCGCTCCTCCGCCTCGTCCAGCAGCCGCAGCGCCGCCGGCACGTCACCGGACCGGAACGCCGCGAGCCCTCGGCTCTCCACCGCGTCCGCCTTGTCGTGCTCCTGGCCGGTCGTGTCCCACAGCCGCTCCGCCGCGGTGAAGTCGGCGTCCGCGCGCTCCACCGAGCCCAGCGCCAGGTGCACGGTCGCCCGCAGCGTCAGCGCCCGCGCCGTCCAGATCACGTCGTCCGCCTGCCGCAGCACGGGGATCGCCCGCCGCACGTCCTCCAGCGCCTCGCCGTGCCGGCCGAGCACCCACCAGACGTACGCCCGCCGGAACAGTACCCGCGCCCTGGTGTGCCCGGTCCCGCGCGCCACGCCCCGCTCGAACGCGGCCAGCCCCTCCCGCGTGCGCCCGGAATGCACCAACGCGACCCCGAGCGTGGCCAGTACGTCCGCCTCCCGCTCGGGCGAGTCCGCGCGGGAGGCCAGATCCCGGGCGCGCCGCAGGTGGGCCAGGGCCAGCCGGGTGTCGCCGAAGTCCCGCTGCCAGATGCCGATCACCTGGTGGGCGACCGAGGCGTGGAGCGGCGACGGATCGGCCGCGAGCAGTTCCTCCGCCCGCGCCAGCGCTTCGTTGGGGGCGGCGAACACCATGGGCAGCAGTTGGAGAACCGAGTCGTTTCCCGCCGTCACCCCACGGATGGTAGTGCTCCGGAACCACACCCCACAGGTTCGAGTCTGTATCAATCGGCCACCCCGGGACTCTGATTGACGAAGCCGGCCCCGATCGCGGCCAGACCGCAGCCGGACGCGGCGACGACCGCCGTCACCGCCGCCGACGTGGAGGACATGCCATGGCACCACAGCGATTCCACGAGCAGTTCGACCAGATCCAGCGCTCGATGCCGGACATCCCGCTGGCGATGGGCCCGGACGACTCCGCCGAGTTCTTCTACGAGAAGGGCGTCGTCCTCGCCCGCGACGGCGAGGAGGCGCGCATCGTCGAGGACACCGTGCGCGACCACTTCACCGCGATGTCCGGACTCACCTCGGACTCCGTGCGCCGCGCCGGCCCCGAGACCAACCGCACCGGCATCACCCGCATCCGGGTCGGTGAGGCGGACGAGGGCGACCGCGGCACCGACTCCACCGTCGCCCACGCCCTGCGCTCCCTGCGGACCGTGGAGGGCCGCGCGGGCCGCCGGCTGATCAGCCGCAACCACGTCGTCTCCATCGCCGTCAACGCCTGCCCCGGCGACGAACCCGTACCCGTCCCGGTCAGCGAGCCGCCGAACCCGGCCGCCGCCGGGACGCCGTACGACGAGGAGACCGCCGTGGGCGTCCTCGTCATCGACACCGGCCTCATGAACGACTACCGCTCCTACCCGCTGCTGGCCCACACCGGCGGCGACGCCCAGCTCAAGGAGTGCGACGACGACGGCGTCCTGCTCCAGTACGTCGGCCACGGCACCTTCATCGCCGGGCTTGTCGCCGCCGTCGCCCCCAACACCGACGTGACCGTCCTGGGCACGCTCAACGACGCCGGGGCCATCCTGGAGTCCGAGCTGGGCGAGAAGCTCTTCGAGGCCGTCGACCGCGGCGGCTGGCCCGAGGTCCTCAGCCTCTCCGCCGGCACCTCCAACGGCCGCGTGGACGGCCTGCTCGGGGTGCACGCCTTCATGGAGGAACTGCGCGACCAGCGCACCCTGCTCGTCGCCGCCGCCGGCAACAACGCCAGCGCCACGCCGTTCTGGCCCGCCGCCTACGCCGACCTGCCCGGCTGGGAGAACTCGGTGCTGTCGGTCGGCGCGCTGCGCTCCGACGGCGAGTTCGGCGCCTGCTTCTCCAACCACGGCGGCTGGGTCAAGGTCTACGCCCCGGGCGAGCGCCTCACCAGCGCGCTGACCGGCTTCGGGACCCCCGTGCCGTACGTCTACCAGCACTCCACCTACGACGCCTGCCGGTTCGGGTTCGCCTATCCCTGCACCTGCCAGTACCCCCGGCACAACGGGGTGCTGAGCGAGCCCGGCGAGGCGCCCGCCAAGCCGGACCAGGTGATGTTCGAGGGGCACGCGCAGTGGAGCGGCACCTCGTTCGCCACCCCCGTGGTCGCGGGTCTCGTCGCCGCCCACATGACGGCGCACAAGGAGACCGACCCGCGCGCGGCCCGGACGCAGCTCCTCGCGGCCAACACCGAGTACGCGGAGGTGCGGGGCGCGCACGTCCCCGCGCTGCTGCCGCCCACCTGGCACCCGGTCACCGTCGACCCGTCGGCCGGCGGGTCGTGAACGTCCTGACGGCGGCCGGAAGCACTCGCTCCACGGCGTACGATGACGTGTCGTACACGAGGGGTGGGACCGTGGACCGTGCACATGTCGGGGCGCTCGTCCAGTCGGCCGCCGACGGGGACGCGGCGGCCTGGAAGTCACTGGTGGAGGGGCTCGGCCCGCTGGTGTGGTCCGTCGTGCGGGCGCACGGGCTGTCCGACGCCGACGCGCACGAGGTGTACCAGACCGCCTGGTTCCGGTTCGCCCAGCACCTGGGGCGGATCCGCGAACCGGAGAAGACCGGCTCCTGGCTGGCGAGCACGGCACGCCACGAGTGCCTGAAGCTGCTGCGGGCCTCGAAGCGGTGGACGCCGACGGACGACCCGCAGCTGCTCGACCGGCCGAGCGAGGACCGTACGCCGGAGGAGTCGGTGCTCGACTCCGAGGAGGCCGCCGCGCAGACCGAGCGGGTGCGCCGGCTGTGGCAGGAGTTCGAGGAACTGGGCGAGCGGTGCCGCCAGTTGCTGCGGGTGCTGATCGCCTCGCCGCCGCCCAGTTATCAGGAGGTGTCCGCGGCGCTGGGGATCGCGGTGGGCAGCATCGGACCCATGCGCCAGCGCTGTCTGCGCCGGCTGCGGGCCCGGCTGGAGACACGGGGGACGGCATGAGCGACCGGCACGACGACTTCGACGGGTTCGACGACTTCGCCGAGCCCCGCGACGGACTTCCCGAGGGGGCGTTCGCGGACGACGACCCGGACGACGGCCTGCTGGAGGAGGAGCTGCGGCAGGCGGCCGCGATCCTGGACCCGGTTCCGGCCGGCCTGCGCCAGGTCGCCGTCGACGCCTTCGCGCTGCACGACCTCGACGCCCGCGTCGCCGAGCTGACCTTCGACTCGCTGGTCGACGCCATCCCGGTCCGGGGGGAGACGGACCCGCCGCGGATGCTGACGTTCCGCAGCGACGGGGTGACCGTCGACGTGGAGGTCACCGCGGACGGGCTGATCGGCCAGCTGCTGCCGCCGGGCCCGGCCGGGATCGAGGTGCTGAGCGGCCCGCGGGCGCACGCCCGGCTGACCGCCGACGACATGGGCCGGTTCACCGGCGACGCCCCGCCCGCGGGCCCGTTCGCGCTGCGGCTGCGGACCGGCGGCGAGGTGGTCGTCACCGAGTGGCTGCGCGCCTGACCCCGGCGGCGGTCGCCGGGTCAGGCCGGCACGGCGTCCACCAGTGCCGCGAGTGACCGCGCGAGGCGGGGCAGGCCGGGTCCGGCCGGGCCGCCGGGCTCGGTCATGTAGGTGTCCCGGCGGATCTCCACCATCAGCGCGCGGACCTCGTGCCGCCGCCCGTAGAAGTCCAGGGGTACGTACGTCCCGCCGAAGGGGCTGTCCAGGCCCGTCTCCCCGCACGGTTCGAACGCCGCCCGGGCCGCCGCGAGCAGCCCGGGCGGGGTGTGGAACGGATCGGTACCGAGGCAGACCGCCGGGCGCGGGCCCTCGCCGTGCAGCTCGTAGGGGAGCGGCTCGGTGGGGTAGGAGTGCACGTCGATGATCACGGCCCGCCCGGTCGCCGCCAGCCGGTCGGCGACCGCCTCGGTCATCGCCCGGGCGTACGGCCGGAAGTACCGCTCGACCAGCGGCCCGGGGTCGGTGCCGGCGGCGCGCAGCACCTCGCGGTGCGAGGTCCGCGTGTACACGGCGCCCATGCCGACGGCGGCCATCTCCTCCCGTTCGTCCGGGAACCGCTCCGGGTCGACGACCAGCCGCGACGTCCGGTTCACGAACCGCCAGGGTGTGAGGGCGGCCAGTCCCGCGGCCCGCTCGGCGATCTCGGCGGTGTGCGCGTCGGTCAGGTGGTCCAGCTCCCGCTCCAGCGCGGCGTCCGCGAGCGCGAGGCCGGCGCGGACGTCGGCGGGGATCCGGCGGGAGGAGTGCGGCACGTGGAGGATCACGGGGGACCCCGGAGCGCCGGGCAGCAGCTCGAAGGCGGGCGGGGCGTCGGTCACGGGGCGGCTCCAGGACTCGGACGGGACAGACGGGCACCCCGCCTCCCGGGGAAGGAGACGGGGTGCCGGGGAACGTCTGAGGATCAGGCGAGGGACGCCAGCGCCTCGTTCCAGGTGGCCGACGGGCGCATGACCGCGGCGGCCTTGGCCGGGTCGGGCTGGTAGTAGCCGCCGATCTCGGCGGGCTTGCCCTGGACGGCGTTCAGCTCGTCGACGATCTTCTGCTCGGCGGCGGTGAGCGTCTCGGCGAGCGGGGCGAAGGCCTTGGCGAGCTCCGCGTCGTCGGTCTGCTTGGCCAGCTCCTGCGCCCAGTACAGGGACAGGAAGAAGTGGCTGCCGCGGTTGTCGATGCCGCCGACGCGACGGGTCGGGGACTTGTCCTCGTTGAGGAAGGTCGCCGTGGCGCGGTCGAGGGCGTCGGCGAGGACCCGGGCCTTGGTGTTGCCGGTGGCCTCGGCGTACTGCTCCAGGGACGGCACCAGGGCGAAGAACTCGCCGAGGGAGTCCCAGCGCAGGTAGTCCTCCTTGACCAGCTGCTGCACGTGCTTGGGGGCCGAGCCGCCGGCACCGGTCTCGAAGAGGCCGCCGCCCGCCATCAGCGGGACGACCGACAGCATCTTGGCGCTGGTGCCCAGCTCCAGGATCGGGAAGAGGTCGGTCAGGTAGTCGCGCAGCACGTTGCCGGTGACCGAGATGGTGTTCTCGCCGCGGCGGATGCGCTCCACCGACAGCTTGGTCGCCTCGACCGGGGAGAGGATCTTGATGTCCAGGCCCTCGGTGTCGTGCTCCGGCAGGTAGGCCTTGACCTTGGCGATCAGGTTGGCGTCGTGGGCGCGGCCCTCGTCCAGCCAGAAGACGGCCGGGTCGCCGGTGGCCCGGGCGCGGGTGACGGCCAGCTTCACCCAGTCGCGGATCGGGGCGTCCTTGGTCTGGCAGGCGCGGAAGATGTCACCGGCGGAGACCGTCTGCTCCAGCACGGCGTTGCCGTCGGCGTCGACCAGGCGGACCGTGCCGGTGGTGGGGATCTCGAAGGTCTTGTCGTGGCTGCCGTACTCCTCGGCCTTCTGCGCCATGAGACCGACGTTCGGGACCGAGCCCATGGTGGAGGGGTCGTAGGCGCCGTTGGCGCGGCAGTCGTCGAGGACGGCCTGGTACACGCCGGCGTAGGAGGAGTCCGGGATGACCGCGAGGGCGTCGTGCTCCTGGCCGTCCGCGCCCCACATGTGGCCCGAGGTGCGGATCATGGCCGGCATGGAGGCGTCGATGATGACGTCCGAGGGCACGTGCAGGTTGGTGATGCCCTTGTCGGAGTCGACCATGGCCAGCTCCGGGCCCTCGGCCAGCTCCGCGTCGAAGGAGGCCTTGATCTCGGCGCCCTCGGGCAGGGACTCCAGGCCCTTGTAGATGCCGCCCAGGCCGTCGTTCGGGGTGAGGCCGGCCGCGGCGAGCTTGTCGGCGTACTTCGCGAAGGTCTTCGGGAAGAAGGCGCGGACCACGTGGCCGAAGATGATCGGGTCGGAGACCTTCATCATCGTGGCCTTGAGGTGCACGGAGTACAGCACGCCCTCGGCCTTGGCGCGGGCGACCTGCGCGGTCAGGAACTCGCGCAGCGCGGCGACGCGCAGCACGGAGGCGTCGACGACCTCGTCCTTCTTCACGGGTACCGACTCGCGCAGCACCGTGGTGGTGCCGTCGTCGCCGACCAGCTCGATCCGCAGCGCGCCGTCCTCGGCGATCACCACGGACTTCTCGGTGGAGCGGAAGTCGTTCTCGCCCATGGTCGCGACATTGGTCTTGGAGTCGCCGGTCCAGGCGCCCATGCGGTGCGGGTGGGTCTTGGCGTAGTTCTTCACCGAGGCCGGGGCGCGGCGGTCGGAGTTGCCCTCGCGCAGGACCGGGTTGACCGCGGAGCCCTTGACCTTGTCGTAGCGGGCGCGGATGTCGCGCTCCTCGTCGGTCTTCGGGTCGTCCGGGTAGGCCGGCAGCGCGTAGCCCTGGCCCTGGAGCTCGGCGATGGCGGCCTTGAGCTGCGGGATGGACGCCGAGATGTTCGGCAGCTTGATGATGTTGGCGGCGGGCGTCTTGGCCAGCTCACCGAGTTCCGCGAGGGCGTCCGGGACGCGCTGGTCCTCGGCCAGGTACTCCGGGAAGACGGCGATGATGCGGCCGGCCAGCGAGATGTCGCGGGTCTCGACGGCGACACCCGCCTGCGAGGCGTACGCCCGGATCACCGGCAGGAACGAATACGTCGCCAGGGCCGGGGCCTCGTCAGTGTGTGTGTAGATGATGGTCGAGTCAGTCACCGGGTGCTCCGCTCCACGTCTGCAACATTGCTCGACATCAAGATATCTCGTGCTCGGCGTCGACTCGACTGGGGTTCGACGGGAGATTCCGGACGAATCCGGCGTGCGGGGCGTCGTCGGGCTCTCCCGTCCGCTGCTGCGGGAACACCACGGCCCCCTGCTGGAGCGCGACCGTCCGGGCGGGCGACGGGATGCGGATGCCCTCCGCGCGGTAGCGCCGGTGCAGGCGCTTGATGAACTCGTGCTTGATCCGGTACTGGTCGCTGAACTCGCCGACGCCGAGGATCACCGTCATGCCGATGCGCGAGTCGCCGAAGGTGTGGAAGCGCACCGCGGGCTCGTGCTCGGGCACCGCGCCGGTGATCTCCGCCATCACCTCGGCCACCACCTCGATCGTCACCCGCTCCACGTGTTCCAGGTCACTGTCGTAGGAGACGCCGACCTGGACCAGGATGGTCAGCTGCTGCTCGGGCCGCATGAAGTTGGTCATGTTGGACTGCGCGAGCTGGCCGTTCGGGATCACGACCAGGTTGTTGGACAGGTCGCGGACGGTGGTCTGCCGCCAGTTGATGTCCTCGACGTACCCCTCCTCGCCGCTGCTGAGCTGGATGTAGTCACCCGGCTGCACGGTCTTCGAGGCCAGGATGTGGATGCCCGCGAAGAGGTTGGCCAGCGTGTCCTGGAGGGCCAGCGCGACCGCCAGACCACCCACGCCCAGTGCGGTGAGCAGCGGCGCGATGGAGATGCCCAGCGTCTGCAGCATCACCAGGAAGCCGATGGCCAGCACCAGGATCCGGGTGATGTTGACGAAGATCGTGGCCGACCCGGCCACCCCGGAACGGGACGTCGTCACCGACCGCACCAGACCGGCGACCAGCCGCGCCGCCGTCACCGTCGCCACGAAGATCAGCAGGACCGTCAGTACCTGGTTGACGTTGTGCTGCACCGCCCGCGTCAGTGGGAGCGCCGCCGCCGCACCCGCCGCACCGGCGGAGACCGCCACCCACGGCGCCATCGTGCGCAGCGCGGCCACGATGACGTCGTCGCCGCCCCAGCGGGTGCGCCCCGCGTGTCCGGCCAGCCAGCGCAGCAGCATCCGCAGCAGGAACGCACCCAGCAGGCCCGACCCCAGCGCGATGCCCGCGGGCACCAGGTGGTCCATGGTCAGGTCACCGGTCACCGGCCACCTCCACGGGACTCGGCCGCGGCGAAGTTCCCCGCCGACGGCCTGATGTGAGCTCGCGTCACGTCGTCACCTGCTCGATCACTCGATGGCTACTGGATTCCGGGATGTGCGCTCGCGCCGGTCGCAAGGCAGTTCGACCGGCGCGAGGGCTCATCCTGCCGTATCCCGAGCGGTGTTCCGTACCGCGCACAGGGGCGGGGAGAGGCGTTTCAGACGATCCCCTCGGCGAGTTCCGCCTGCTCACGGTCGTCGCCGTACGCCGCGGTCGTCGGAGTGCCGTACGACCGACGGGCGACGAACCACCACACCGTGGCCAAAACCAGTACGACGACCAGGGCGACGGCCGCGTAGTTCATCGTGTCGACCGTCACCGGCGACGACTGGGGGAGGCAGAACAGCACGGTGACGAACGCCACCCACACCACCGCGACCCAGCCCACCGGCCTGCTCCACCGGCCCAGGTTCCACGGCCCCGGCGTGAACCGGTCGCCCGCCCGCAGCCGCAGCAGCACCGGGATGGCGTACGCCGGGGTGATGCCGATGACGTTGATCGCGGTCACCGCGCCGTACGCCGTCGCCGAGTACAGGGACGGCACGGCCAGCAGACCGGCCACCACCACCGACAGCCACACCGCGGCCACCGGCGTCTGGGTGCGCGCGGAGACCTTGCGCCACAGGGCCGAGCCGGGCAGGGCGCCGTCCCGGCTGAACGCGAACACCATGCGGCTGGCGGCGGCCACCTCGGCGTTGCCGCAGAACAGCTGCGCCACGATCACCACGAGCAGCAGCGCGCTCGCGCCGTCCGTGCCCAGGCCGTCCAGGAGGATCTGCGCGGGCGGCACCCCGGTCGCCGTGTTCTGCGTGGCCGCGTAGTCCTGGATCGCGAAGGTCAGTCCGGCCAGCAGCACGAAGCCCGCCAGCCATGACACCCAGATGGCCCGCACGATGCCGCGCGCCGCCGACACCGACGCGTTCGAGGTCTCCTCGGACAGGTGGGCCGAGGCGTCGTAGCCGGAGAACGTGTACTGGGCGAGCAGCAGCCCGATCGCCGCGACGTACAGCGGGTTCTCCCAGCCGGTGTCGTTGACGAACTCGGTGAAGACGAAGGACGGCGACTGGTGGTGGTCGGGGACGATCACCAGCGCGCCGACGATGAGCGCCACACCGGCCAGGTGCCACCACACGCTCACCGAGTTGAGGACGCTGACCAGCCGCACGCCGAAGAGGTTGAGGGTGGCGTGCAGCATCAGGATCACGACGAAGATCAGCATCGTCTTCTCCGGCGTCGGCTCGAAGCCCCACTGGAGGTTCAGGAACGCGCCCGTGAACAGGGCCGCCCCGTAGTCGATCCCGGCGATCGCGCCGAGCAGCCCCAGCAGGTTCAGCCAGCCCGTGTACCAGCCCCAGCGGCGCCCGCCGAGCCGGTCGGCCATGTAGTACAGCGCGCCGGACGTCGGATACGCGCTGGTGACCTCGGCCAGCGCCATCCCGACGCAGAGCACGAACAGGCCGACGCCCGCCCAGCCCCACAGCATCACGGCGGGGCCGCCGGTGCCCATGCCGAAGCCGTACAGGGTCATGCAGCCGGACAGGATCGAGATCACCGAGAAGCTGATCGCGAAGTTGCCGAAGCCGCCCATGCGGCGGGCCAGCACCGGCCGGTAGCCGAGTTCGCGCAGGCGCTGCTCCTCGTCGGTCGCGGCGCCGGACCCGGCGCGCGGCCCCGGGACGGACGGTTCGGAAGGGCGGGACATACGAAACCTCCGGAACGGAAGGGTGTGGGGGGTCAGGGTTGGCGGCCACCGCCGTGGGCGGCCGAGCGGCTGCGCGTGCGGGCCTGGAGGAAGACCTCCACCGCCCGCTGGGAGGAGCCCGTCCCCGGGACCCGGCAGGCCCAGGGCTGCGGCGTCCAGTAGGGGCCGAGCGCGTCGAACACCCGGTCCGCCTCCGAGAACCGCAGGGCGCCCCACAGGGCGTGCGCCAGGTGGTTCATGTCCAGCTGGGACCGCTCGTCGTGGGGGGTCAGGGCGAACCAGGAGTGGTACGCCTGCCGCGCCTCCCGGGTGGCGTCCTCCGCCACCCAGTGCAGGTCGAGGGCGGCCTCCCGCCCGCCCGAGCGCCGGTAGCGCTCCACCCGCACGTACAGCGGCAGCACGTGCAGCGCCGAGCCGGGCGGCGCCGACCCCGCCGCCCACTGCGCGAACCCCGCGGCCTGCGCGAGCCGTTCGGAGCCGCCCCGCGGATACAGGAACTGGAGCATGCGGTGGTGCGCCTCGCGGTTGTACGGGTCCCGCTTGCCGGCCTGCGCGAGCAGCCCCCACGGCCCCGCCGGCAGCATGGGTTCCGGCGGCGCCATCCGGTGCTCGTCCCAGCGCTGCTCCTCGTCCAGCCGGGCCAGCGCCAGCAGGCACACCCACGGCACCGGGTCGTACGGCGCCGAACGGGTCGCCGCGTCGCAGGCGTGCCAGGCCTGGAGCCACAGTTCCCGCGTGCGCGGGTGGTCCTCGCGGTGCGCCCGCAGCGCGCGCTCCACGACGACCCGGGCGTGCATCACCGCGGCCGGCACGCTGTGCGGCTCCTCGGTGAGCCAGGCCCGCACCACGTCGGTACCGGCGGCGGACGCGGCCAGCACCTGGGTGCGCTGCGTCCACCGCGACCAGGACGTGGTCTCGTCGAGCAGGGCGCGCATCGACATCCAGCGTCCGGCCCGCAGCTCCTGGAGGGCCGAGCGCAGTCCGGTGTCGTGGCCCGCGGGGTCGTAGGCGGGCAGGGCCCCGTCCCGGGCCATCATGCGCCCGCTGCCGGGAGTGGTACGGGCGGGACGGCAGCGTGGCGTGACAAACAGCCCTCCCCTGGGCGGCGGTGAAGCGGTCGTGCGGTCGGCGGACACTATAGAGGCGGAGGTTCCGCCTCTGTTCGGATTCGGCACAGCCGTGCAAATCCGCGCCTACCAGGGCGAATTGACGCCGCACCAGTCACTCTTGACGCGGGTCCGCGCCCGGCGGCAGGCTGGCCCGCAGTGATCGCCGAGCCCCTCGGCGGGGGAGGCGGGAAGGGACGCGATGACCGGTGCGGTGCTCGCGGTCGACCAGGGCACGTCCGGCACCAAGGCCCTGGTGATCTGCCCCGAACGCGGTGTCGTCGGCACCGGATTCGCCGAGGTCCACCCCCGCCACCTGCCGGGCGGCCTGGTCGAGGTGGACCCGGAGGAGCTGTACGGCTCGGTGGTCGACGCCGGTCGTCAGGCCCTCGCCGCGTCGGGGCGGCCCGTCACCGCGCTGGGCCTGGCCAACCAGGGCGAGACCGTGCTCGCCTGGGACCCGGAGACCAGCCGCCCGCTCACCCGCGCCCTGGTCTGGCAGGACCGCAGGGCCGAACCGATCTGCACCGAACTCTCACCCCGGGCCGACGAGTTGCGCCACCTGACCGGTCTGCCGCTCGACCCGTACTTCGCCGCGCCGAAAATGGCCTGGATCCGACGCCACCTCACCCGCGACGGCCGGATCTCCACCTCCGACAGCTGGCTGATCCACCGGCTCACCGGCGCCCACGTCACCGACGCCGCCACCGCCTCCCGCACCCAGCTCCTCGACCTCGACCGCGCCGACTGGTCGCCCCGCGCCCTGGAGCTGTACGGCCTCGCCGACGAGCCGTTTCCGGACGTCGTCGACAACGCCGGTCCGGTCGGCACGACCAGCGCCTTCGGACCAGAACTCCCGCTCACCGGACTCGCCGTCGACCAGCAGGCGGCCCTGCTCGCCCAGCGTGTCACCGAGCCCGCCACCGCCAAGTGCACCTACGGCACCGGCGCGTTCCTCCTCGCCCACACCGGCCACACCCCGCGACGGGGCGCCTCGGGCCTGGCCGGCTGCGTCGCCTGGCGGCTGGGCGGACGCACCGAGTACTGCCTGGACGGACAGGTGTACACGGCCGCATCCGCCGTGCGCTGGCTCACCGGCCTCGGCGTCATCACCGGCGCCGCCGACCTCGACCCCGTCGGCGCCACCGTGCCGGACAGCGGCGGCGTCACCTTCGTCCCCGCGCTGGCCGGCCTCGCCGCCCCCTGGTGGCGCGGCGACCTGCGCGGCTCGCTCACCGGTCTCGGCCTGGACACCGCCCCCGGCCACCTGGTGCGCGCCCTGTGCGAGGGCATCGCCGCCCAGGTCGCCGAACTCGCCGACGCGGTGGCCGGCGACCTCGGCACCAACCTGAAGGTGCTCCGCGCCGACGGCGGACTCACCCGCTCGGCGCTCCTCATGCAGACCCAGGCCGACCTCCTGCAACTCCCCGTGGAGGTGTCCGCCCTGCCGGACGCCACCGCGCTCGGCGTGGGAGCGCTGGCCCGCCTCGGCGCGGACCCGGCCCTGACGCTCGCCTCCGCACTGCCCGCCACCGGCCCGACCACCGTCTACGAGCCCCGCGTCACCGCCGACGAGGCCGCCTCCCGCCGCGCGCGCTTCCGCGGCGCCGTCGACGTACTGCTGGCCCGGGGGCCGGCATGACGGGCATCGGATGGGTGCGCCGCTCGCCGGGGGCCCGGCACGACGCGCGCCGCCGCGGTCGGCGTGACGCCCGCCGGGAACCGCTCGGGACGGGCGCCCGTACCGGACGGAGCCCCGCATGACGACGGTCACCGCCTCCGGCACTCTCCCCGAGGACCCGTACGACGTGGTGATCGTCGGTGCCGGAGTGGTCGGGTGCGCGATCGCCCGCCGGCTCGCGCACCACCCGGAGCTGCGTGTCGCGCTCGTCGAGGCGCGGGACGACGTCGGACAGGGCACCTCCAAGGCCAACACCGCCATCCTGCACACCGGCTTCGACGCCGTGCCCGGCTCCCTGGAGGCCCGGCTCGTACGGACCGGCTCCCGCCAACTCGCCGCGTACGCCGCCGAGTCCGGCATCCCCGTCGAGCCCGTGGGCGCGCTGCTCGTCGCCTGGGACGAGGAACAGCTCGCCGCCCTGCCCCGCCTCGCCGAGAAGGCCGCGCGCAACGAGTACCACGACACCCGCGTCCTCGGCCCCGCCGACCTCTACGCCCGCGAACCCCACCTCGGACCCGGCGCGCTCGGCGCCCTGCACGTGCCCGGCGAGAGCGTCATCTGCCCGTGGACGACGACCCTGGCGTACGCCACCCAGGCGGTCCGGGCCGGCGTCCACCTGCACCTCGAGGCGCCCGTCGAACACGCCGGACACCACGACGGCGTCCACCACCTGACCACCCCGCGCGGCACCGTCCGCGCCCGCCGCCTCGTCAACGCCGCCGGACTGCACGCCGACACCCTCGACCGGCAACTCGGCCACGACGACTTCACCGTCACCCCGCGCCGGGGCCAGCTCATCGTCCACGACACGTTCGCCCGCGCACTCGTCCGGCACATCCTCCTCCCCGTCCCCACCGCGCTCGGCAAGGGCGTCCTGGTCGCCCCCACCGTGCACGGCAACGTCCTGCTCGGGCCCACCGCCGAGGACCTCGACGACAAGGCCGCCACCGAGTCCACCGCCGAGGGCCTGCGCCGCCTGCGCGAGCAGGGCCGCCGGATCCTCCCCGCGCTGCTGGAGGAGGAGGTCACCGCCGTCTACGCCGGCCTGCGCGCCGCCACCGAGCACGACGACTACCGGATCACCGCCCACCCCGGCCAGGGCTGCGTCACCGTGGGCGGCATCCGCTCCACCGGCCTCACCGCCTCCCTCGCCATCGCCGAGCACGTCACCGGCCTCCTCGCCGGCACCGGACTCGACCTCGGACCGCGACGCCCCCCGGAGCCGGTGCGCATGCCCTCCCTCGGCGAGACGTGCCCGCGCCCCCACCAACGGCCCGACCTGGTCGCCGCCGACCCGGAGTACGGCGTCCTCGTCTGCCACTGCGAGCGCGTCTCCCGGGGCGAGATCCGCGACGCCCTCGCCAGTACGATCCCGCCCCGCGGCCTCGACGGACTGCGCCGCCGCACCCGCGCCCGGGCGGGCCGCTGCCAGGGCTTCTACTGCGGGGCCGCGGTCCGGGAACTGTTCGAGGAGGCACGGCGATGACGCGCGAGGTCGACGTCCTGGTGGTGGGGGCGGGCCCCGCCGGACTCGTGGCCGCGACCCGGCTCGCGACGACCGGCGCGCGCGTCGAGGTCCTGGAGCGCGAACGGTGGCCCGGGGGAGCGCCGGTCCACTGCGCGCACCGCGGCTTCGGCACCTGGCCGCACACGCGGACCGGCCCCGCCCACGCCCGGCTGCTCGCCGACGCGGCGGTCCGCGCGGGAGCGGACGTACGGACCGGCGTCACCGCCCTCGACTGGGCGGGGCCCCGCACCCTCGCCACCGTCGGACCCCGGGGCGCCGAGACCATCGCCGCCCGGGCCGTCCTCCTGGCCACCGGCGCCCGCGAACGCCCCCGCGCCGCCCGCCTCGTCCCCGGGACCCGCCCCGCCGGCGTCTACACCACCGGCGAACTCCAGCGGGCCGTGCACCACTATGGGCAGCACATCGGCGACCGCGCGGTGATCGTCGGCGCGGAAGCCGTCGCGCACGCCGCCGCCGACACCGTACGCGCCGCCGGAGCCGAGGTGGTGGCACTGCTCACGGAACTGCCCCGGGCCCCGGCCCGCCCCGCGACCACCCTGAACACCCGGCTGCGGCACCGCACTCCGGTCCTCACCGGCACCACGGTCACCGAACTCCTCGGCCACGGACGCCTGTCGGGCGTGCGCGTCCGCCACCGCGACGGCCGCACGGCCACCCTCCGCTGCGACACCGTCGTGTTCACCGGCGACTTCGTCCCCGAGCACGAACTCGCCCGGCGTGGCGCGCTCACCCTCGACCCCGGCACCGGCGGCCCCGCCGTGGACGGCGCCCTGCGGACCACCCGCCCCGGCGTCTTCGCCGCCGGCAGTGTGCTGCACGCCGTCGAGAGCGCCGCCACCGCGGCCCGCGAAGGCGTCCACGCCGCGACCGCCGTACACCACCGGCTCCTTACACCCGCGCCGGACGACGGACCCGCCGCCGTCCCCCTCCTCGCCGGACCACCCCTGCTCCGCGTCACCCCGAACCGCGTCACCCCCGCCGACCGCCTCCCCTACCTCCTGCGCACCGCGATCCCACTGACCCGCCCCGTCCTGTACGTCACCCAGGACGGCCGCCCGCTGCACCGCGCCCGCCTCCCGCTCACCACCGCCGTCCCGCACCGCCCGCTGACCCTGACGGCCCGTTGGACGCACCGGGTCGACCCCGGCGGCGGACCGGTACGCGTCACCGTCGCCTGACCGGCACCCGGAGCGCCCGGCAGCCCTCAGATCACCCGCATCCGCACCAGCGCGGCCAGCGTCAACGCCCCCGGCAGCAGCGGCAGCCAGACCGTCAGGAGCCGGAACGCCAGCACCACCGCCGTCGCCACCGCCGCCGGACCGCCCGCCGCCACCAGCGCGACGACCAGCGCCGCCTCGACCGAGCCGATACCGCCCGGCGTCGGCACCAGCGCCACCGCGACGGTCGCCGCCAGATACGCCACCGCCATGTGCGCGACCGGCACCGGCAGCCCCAGCGACCGGCCCACCAGGACCAGCGCGGACGCCTGGAGCGCGGGGAACGCGAACGCGCCGCCCCACAGCGCCACCGCCCGCGCCGGGAGACGGTGCACCGAGCGGGCCTCGCCGAGCGCCGTCCGCAGGAACGAGACCACCGCCCCGCGCAGCCGCGGCACCAGCACGAGCACCCCCGCCGCGACCACCGGCACCGCACCCGCGACCGCCAGCAGCGGTCCCACCGCCCCCTCGGGCAGCAGCGTGCCGAGCCGCAGCGCGCCGGGGAACAGGAGGAACAGCACGCCCAGCAGCGCGAGCCGGCCCACGCTCTCCGCCAGCAGATACAGGGCGAGAGCCGCCGAGGACCGCGCCAGCGGCAGCCCGCACACCGCCATGAACCGCAGGTTGACCGCGCTGGCGCCCAGGCCCGTCGGCAGCAGGTGGTTGGCCGCGCCCGCCGCGAACTGCGTGGCCAGCAGCCGCCGTCGGGGCAGCCGTTCCACCACCGCGCCCTGCCGGGTGCAGGCGGCGGCCACCCAGGTCAGACAGGTCGCACCGGCCGCCGCCAGCAGCCACGGCCAGCGGGCCGTGGCGAGATGACCGAAGCCCTCGGCGAGCACCGACCGGTGCCGCACCGCGACCACGGTCACCAGCAGCAGCGGAAGCACGCACAGGATCCGGCGGACCGGAACCCGGCGCAGGAGCGGCTTCTCGGGGAGGCGTGGGAGTCGTACCGCTGTCGTCACACCACAAGACATTCCCCCAGCCGCGCCAACTACGGATGGCCGACGCGCGGACGACGGCTTACGGACCGCGGGCGGCGCCGCCTTGACCTCAAGGTTGCTTGAGGTCCTAACGTCCTCCGCATGAGCATGGAGACCACAGCCTGGACCCAACTGCACAGCGTCATGAACGCCGAGCAGGAGCGCCGGCCCCTCGCCCGCGCCACGCTGCGCCGCATCGGCGCCTTCGCCCGCCCGCACCGCACCCGCATCGTCAGGTTCGTGCTGCTCGGGGTGGTGACCGCACTCCTCGCCGTCGCCACCCCCGTCCTGGCCGGACGCGTCGTGAACGCGATCGTGTCGGGCGGCGACGAGGGCAGGGTGGTCCGCCTCGCCCTGCTCATCGCCCTCATCGCGGTCGCCGAGGCGGTGCTCGGCATCCTCTCCCGCAGGATCTCGGCGACGCTGGGGGAGGGGCTCATCCTCGATCTGCGCACGGCCGTGTTCGATCATGTGCAGCGCATGCCCGTCGCGTTCTTCACACGTACTCGTACGGGCGCGCTGGTCTCCCGGCTCAACAACGACGTCATCGGCGCCCAGCGCGCCTTCAGCAACACCCTGTCCGGCGTCGTCAGCAACCTCGTCACCCTCGTGCTCACCCTCGCCGTGATGCTCACCCTGTCCTGGCAGATCACCCTGCTCGCCCTCGCGCTGCTCCCCGTGTTCGTGCTCCCCGCCCGGCGGATGGGCCGCCGCATGGCCCGCATGCAGCGCGAGGCCGCCGCCCTCAACGCCGCGATGGGCACCCGGATGACCGAGCGGTTCTCGGCACCCGGCGCCACCCTGATCAAACTCTTCGGCCGCCCCGAGGACGAGTCCGCCGAATTCGCCGACCGGGCACGCCGCGTCGCCGACATCGGAGTGCGCACCGCCACCGCACAGGCGGCCTTCATCACCGCGCTCACCCTCGTCTCCGCCCTGGCCCTCGCCCTCGTCTACGGCCTCGGCGGCTTCCTCGCCCTGCGCGGCAGCCTGGACCCCGGCGCCGTCGTCGCCCTGGCCCTGCTGCTCACCCGCCTCTACGCGCCGCTCACCGCGCTCGCCGGGGCCCGCGTGGAGGTCATGAGCGCCCTCGTCAGCTTCGAGCGGGTCTTCGAGGTGCTGGACCTGACCCCGCTCATCGACGAGAAGCCCGACGCCCGCCCGGTCCCCGACGGCCCGGTCGCCGTCGAGTTCGACGACGTCCGCTTCGGCTACCCGGCCGCCGACAAGGTCTCCCTCGCCTCCCTCGAAGAGGTCGCCTCCCTGGACACCCGCGGCGGCGACGAGGTCCTGCACGGCCTCTCCTTCCGCGCCGAACCCGGACAGACCATCGCCCTCGTCGGCTCCTCCGGCGCCGGCAAGTCCACCATCGCCGGCCTGCTGCCGCGCCTGTACGACACCGACGGCGGCACCGTCCGCGTCGGCGGCGTCGACGTCCGCGACCTGAGCGCCCGTTCGCTGCGCGACACCGTCGGCATGGTCACCCAGGACGGCCACCTCTTCCACGACACGGTCCGCGCCAACCTGCTGCTGGCCCGCCCCGGGGCGAGCGACACCGAACTGTGGGACGCGCTGCGCCGCGCCCGCCTGACCGACCTCGTCCGGTCCCTGCCCGACGGCCTCGACACCGTGGTCGGCGAGCGCGGCTACCGGCTCTCCGGCGGCGAACGCCAGCGCATGACCATCGCCCGGCTGCTCCTCGCCCGCCAGCGCGTCGTCATCCTCGACGAGGCCACCGCCCACCTCGACAACACCTCCGAGGCGGCCGTCCAGGAGGCCCTCACCGAAGCCCTGGCGGACAGGACCGCCCTGGTGATCGCGCACCGGCTGTCCACCGTCCGCGCGGCCGACCGCATCCTGGTCGTCGAGGCCGGCCGCATCGTGGAGAGCGGCACCCACGAGGAACTCCTCGCCGCCCAGGGCCGCTACGCCCAACTGCACCGCACCCAGTTCGCCCGCCGCACGATGGACAAGGCCGCCTAGCCGCTACCGCGGGCCGGACACCCCGGCCCGCACCGGCAGGTCCTGCTCCGCCCAGACCACCTTGCCGTCAGGGGTGCGGCACGAACCCCAGCGCCGGCACAGCATGTTGATCAGCTGAAGACCCCGCCCGCTCTCGTCGCTCACGTCCGCGTGCTGGATCTGCGGCAGGTCGGGGCCGGAGTCGGAGACCTCCACCGACAGCCGCTCGTGCCGCAGCAGCCGCAGCTCACCCGGGGCGTTCCCGTACCGCAGGGCGTTGCCGACCAACTCACTGACCACCAGCTCCGTAGTGTCGACCAGTTCCTCCAGACCCCACCGCTGCAACTGCTCGCGCACCGCCGCACGGGCCTGTCCCGCGGCCTTGCCGTCCGGCGGCAGCGGACGCACGTACACGTCGCACTCCGGACCGAGCGGAAGGGCGAGGGCCGCCAGGACGATCGCGTCGTCCGACCGGTCACCGCCGATCCGCTCGGCGACCGCCCGGCATTCGGTCCCGTCGGCGGGCAGGCCCTCGCCGACCGCCACGCGCAGCCGCTCCAACTGCGTGCCCAGATCGGCCGTACGCGATCTGACCAGCCCGTCCGTGAACAGCGTCAGCCGGGTCCGCTCGGGCACCCGCCGCTCGACCACGTCGTACGGGATCACCCCCGCCCCCAGCGGCGCCCCCGCGGGCACCTCCAGGAACGCGGAGGCACCGTCGGGCCCGGTCAGCAGCGGCGGCGGGTGACCGGCGCTGGAGACGCGGAAGGTGCCGCCGTACGGGTCGTACACCGCGCACAGACAGGTGGCGACCTGGTCCTCCTCCAGGTCGCGGGCGGCCAGGTCGAGGCGGGCCAGCAGCCGCTCGGGCGCGATGTCCAGCGCCATCAGGGTCCGGGCCACCGTCCGCAGCCGCCCCATGGTCGCCGCGGCGGCCAGACCACGGCCCATCACATCGCCCACCATCAGGGCGGTACGCCCGCTGGGCAGCGCGACCACGTCGAACCAGTCGCCGCCCACCGCGGCCGGGTCCGCCGCCGGGTCGTAGCACGAGGTCACGTCGAGCCCGGGAGTGCTCGGGCTGGACCGCGGGAGCAGGGCCCGCTGAAGCGTCACCACGTGCTCGCGCTCGCGCCCGTAGAGCCGGGCGTTGTCGATGTACACGGCGGCCTTGGACGCCAGCTCCATGGCCAGGGCCACGTCGGTCCGGCTGAACGGCGCCCGGCGGCCCGCCCGTACGAAGTCGGCGAGCCCCAGCAGCACCCCGCGGGCGATCAACGGCACCGCCAGGTAGGAGTGGACGCCCGCCCGGCGCATGATGTCCGACGACTCGCGCGAGGGCGCGATCACGGCGAAGTCCGCCCGCGTCATCCGGGTCACCAGCACCGGCCGGCGGGTGGTGAGGCACCGCTGCCCCAGCCGGTCGGCGGTGTGCACCGACAGCTCGCCCACCGGATCGGGCGCGAGGTTCAGGCCCTCGACCTCCGACACCGCCATGGCCCTGAGCCGCGGCGCGCCCCCTCCGGAGACCCGGTCGCCCTCCTGGAACCGCAGTACCGAGTCCAGCAGGTCCACCGCGGCGCCGTCGGCCAGCTCCGGCACGGCGAAGCCGGCCAGCTCCTCCGCCGTCCGCCGCACGTCGAGCGTGGTGCCGATGCTCAGGTCCGCCGCGTTCAGCCAGGCCAGCCGGCGTCGCGCGCCCAGCGCCTCCGTCATCGACCGCAGCGCCCCCCGCGCCGCCCGGTGCCCGCTCACGAGGGGATTCGGGGGGCGCCGCACCCCGCTCAGCCACGGTCGCTCCCGCACGCCTCGCCTCCTCCCACGGCCTCCTGCCCCTGATTCTGCCTCGCCCCCGGTCCAGGGGCGACGGCGAGGCCCCGATCGGCGGGGGAGCGCCGACCGGGGAACCGGCCCGGGGACGGCTCAGCCGCGCAGCCACACCGCCGCGTCGACGGACAGCCGGCCGTCCTCGTCCAGCGGCCGGCTGCCGAGCAGCAGGGAGCCGTGCGCGGGCAGCTCGACCGGCGCGGCCGACAGGTTGACCACACACACCAGACCGCCGGGGCGCCGGAACGCGAGGACCCCGTCGGGGGCGGGCAGCCAGTCCAGCGGACCGTCACCGAAGCCCTCGGCGGAGCGCCGCAGCCGCAGCGCCTCGCGGTAGAGCGCCAGCATCGACCCCGGATCCGCGGCCTGCCGGTCCGCCGCGTACCGCGCCCAGCCCTCCGGCTGCGGCAGCCAGGGCTCGGTCTCGGAGCCGAAACCGCAGTACGGCGCGTCGGCCACCCAGGGCAGCGGTACCCGGCAGCCGTCCCGGCCCGGATCGGTGCCCCCGGAGCGGAAGTGCATCGGGTCCTGGATGCTCCCGCGCGGGACATCGGCCTCGGGCAGGCCGAGTTCCTCCCCCTGGTACACGTAGACGGAGCCCGGCAGGGCCAGCGTCAGCAGGGCGGCCGCACGGGCGCGCCGGGTGCCGAGGGCCGGGTCGGTCGGGGTCCCGAACGCCTTCTTCGCGAAGTCGAAACCGGTGTCCTCGCGGCCGTACCGGGTCACCGTCCGGGTCACGTCGTGATTGCACAGCACCCAGGTGGCGGGGGCGCCGACCGGAGCGTGCTCGGCCAGCGTGTCGTCGATGGTGCGACGCAGCCGCCCCGCGTCCCAGGGGCAGGACAGGAAGTTGAAGTTGAAGGCCGTGTGCAGTTCGTCGGGCCGCAGGTACCGTGCGAAGCGCTCGGCGTCGGGCAGCCACACCTCGCCCACGAAGACGCCCCCGTACTCGTCGGCGACGGTCCGCCAGGAGCGGTAGATGTCGTGCAGCTCGTCCTGGTCGATGTACGGGTGAGGGTCGACGCCCTCCACGAAGTCCGCCAGCGCGGGGTCCTTGGCGAGCAGCGCGGCGGAGTCGATGCGGACACCCGCCACCCCGCGCTCGAACCAGAACCGCAGGATCTCCTCATGCTCCCGGCGCACCTCCGGATGGGCCCAGTTGAGGTCGGGCTGTTCCGGCGTGAACAGGTGCAGGTACCACTCGCCGTCCGGGACCCGGGTCCAGGTGCGGCCGGAGAACTGGGAGGGCCAGTCGTTGGGCGGCAGTTCACCGTTCTCGCCGCGGCCCGGCCGGAAGTGGAACCGCTCCCGCTCCGCGCTGCCCGGACCGGCGGCCAGCGCCGCCCGGAACCACGCGTGCTGGTCGGAGACGTGGTTGGGGACGATGTCGACGATGGTGCGGATGCCCATCTCCCGTGCCTCGGCGATGAGTTTCTCGGCCTCGCCGAGGGTGCCGAAGGCCGGGTCGATGGTGCGGTAGTCGGCGACGTCGTAGCCGCCGTCGACCAGCGGGGAGACGTACCAGGGCGTGAACCAGACGGCGTCGACCCCGAGTTCGGCGAGGTAGGGCAGTCGCGCCCGGACGCCCGCGAGGTCACCGGTGCCGTCGCCGTCGCCGTCGGCGAAACTGCGGGGGTACACCTGGTAGATGACGGCGTCGCGCCACCAGTCTTCGGTGCGGTGCGAGGTGGGGGCTGCCACGTGACGGTCCTTTCGGGCAGGGTGGATCTTCGCCGCCGGCCCGGACAGTGCGGGGCGTCGGACGGGCCGGCGGCGAAGGTTGACGGGACGGGCCGGCGGGGCGGAGGAGGGCGGGGCGCGCTGCCTCAGCCCTTGAGCCCTCCGGCGGTGAGTCCGCTCATGATGTTGCGCTGGAAGATCAGGAAGATGATGAGCGTGGGCAGTGAGGCCATGGTCAGCGCGGCGATCAGCACGTTGACGGGCACCCCGTTGGACAGCGAGTAGATCCCCACGTTCAGGGTCTGCCTGGCCGGGTCGGGCAGGGTCAGCATGGGCCAGAGGAAGTCCTTCCAGACGCCCACGATCGCGAAGATGGACACCACGCCGAGGATCGGCCGCGAGATCGGCAGGACGATCGACCGCAGGGTGCGCATCGGGGAGGCGCCGTCCATCGAGGCGGCGTCGAGCAGTTCCCTGGGGATCGAGTCGAAGAACCGCTTCAGCAGGAAGATGTTGAACGCGTTGGTCACCGAGGGCAGCCAGATCGCCCACGGCGTGTTCAGCAGGTTGCGCTCGAAGATCGGCACGTCGAGCACCGTCAGGTACTGCGGTACGACCAGGACGGTCGCCGGGATCATCAGCGTCGCCAGCATCATGCCGAGGATGGCCTTGCCGAAGACCGGCCGGAGCTTGGACAGCGAGTAGGCCGCCGCCACGTCGAGCACCAGCTGGAAGGCGAGCGCGCCGAACGCGTAGTACAGCGTGTTCCCCAGCAGGCCGGCCAGGTCCATGACGTTCCAGGCCTGCGAGTAGTTGTCCGGTTCGAAGGACTCGGGGACCAGCGTCGGCGGCGTCCGGACGACCTCCTGGGTGTCCTTGAACCCGCTGGAGACCATCCAGTACATGGGGCCCAGGAAGACCACGGTGAACAGCGTGATCACACCGCCGAACGTCACCCAGTAGAGGACCTTGCCGCGGGGCCGGGCGAGCTGGGCCGGCGAGATGAGCGTGCGTGTGGACATCGGTGGATTCCCCCGGCCTACTCGTCCTCGGCGCGGTTGAGCTTCACGTACGCCGCCGAGAAACCGGCCAGCAGCACGAGGAGCAGCAGGCCGAGGGCGGCCGCGGCGCCGTAGTTGTTGAAGTTGAAGGCGTACTGGTAGATGAGGTAGACGACGGTGGTGGTCGAGCCCTCGGGCCCGGCCCCGCCGGTGAGCAGGAAGGGCTCCACGAAGACCTGCATGGTGGCGATGATCTGCATCAGCAGCATCAGCGAGAGGATGAGCCGCGTCTGCGGGATCGTCACGTGCCAGACCTTGCGCAGCAGTCCGGCCCCGTCCAGCTCCGCCGCCTCGTACAGCTCGCCCGGGATGCCCTGGAGCGCGGCGAGGTAGATGAGCGCCGCGCCGCCCATGTTCATCCACGTCGACGCGATGACCACGGACAGCATCGAGAGGTCGGGGTCCTGGAGCCACTGCTGCTCGGGCAGCCCGACCGAGCCGAGCAGTTCGTTGAGCAGCCCGTAACCGGGGTCGTACAGGTACTTGAAGAGCAGGACCGCGGCGACCGGCGGGAGCATCACCGGCAGGTAGACCAGCAGCCGCAGGTACCCCTTGCCGTGCCTGAGTTCGTTGATGACGAGCGCGACGACGAACGGCACCGCGAAGCCGAGGACGAGGGCCAGCACGGTGAACAGCAGCGTGTTGCGCCACGCCTGCCAGAAGGCCGGGTCGTTGAAGACCGTTCGCAGGTTGTCCAGGCCGACCCAGGAGACCTCGCCCTGGTCCGTCTTCTGGAAGGCGAGGAGGAACTCCCGGACCATCGGGTACCAGGAGAAGAACGCGAAGCAGAGGACCGCTCCGATCAGGAAGCCGTGCGCGGTCAGGTTGCGCTTCAGACTCCTGCCGAAGGACCCGCCGCGCGGGGGCGGGCCGTCCACCGGCGGCTGGGCGTGGCGGGCTCTCGCCGCCTTGCTCGGGGTCAGGCTGGGGGCCGACATCGTCGCTCCTTGGGACTGATCTCATGGGCCCCGGGGGGCGGTGCGGCCCGCCCCCCGAGGGAGCCGGTCACTGCGTGGCCAGAACCTGGTCGACCTGCTTCTCCGCGCTGGAGAGCAGCTTGTCGATGTCGGCGTCCTTGTTGGTGAGGATGCCGGACATCACGTTGTCCAGGACCTTGTAGACCTCCTGCGCCTTCGGCGGCTCGGCCATGCCCGGCACCGGGTTGTCCATGAAGCTCTTGAAGTTCTCGACCGGCATCGTGGCGTGCTCGATGCGGGCCCCGTCGTCCTTCGTCTTGGACTCGTTCAGCCAGAAGTTGGGCTGCGGGAGGCCGACCGGGAGCTTGTCGGTCTTCTTGCGGGCCCAGTTGAATTGCCCCTCACCGACGGTGAGGTTCTGGAAGTTCAGCCAGGCGACGGCCGCCTTGATCTTGTCGGACGAGATGCCCTTCTTGACCATGTAGTTGTTGCCGCCGGCCAGCGTGTTCTTCTCACCCGGAATCGGCCCCATGCCGAAGTTCGCGTAGTCGGCGCCGAGTTGCTGGACCATGTAGGTGATGTCGTCCGGCGCGGCGAGGAACATGCCGAGCTTGTCGGTGGCGATCTGCTTCTGGAGGTCGCCCCACTTGAGCAGCTGGGTCTTGCCCATGCTCTCGTCCTCCCAGCGCATGGCGTGGAGGTTCTCGGCGACCTGCTTGCCCGTCTCGTTGTTGAACGCCGCCTTCTTGCCGCTCTCGTCGACGACCTGGGCGCCGCGGCTGTACATCTGGGCGGTGAAGTGCCAGCCACCGGTGTTGCCCGCGCTGTACTCGCCGAAGCCGGCGATGCCGTCGCCCAGACCGGCGATCTTCTTCGCGGCGGTGCGGACCTCGTCCCAGGTGCGCGGCGGGTTGTCCGGGTCCAGTCCGGCCTTCTCGAAGAGCTTGCGGTTGATCAGCAGGCCCATCGTGTAGTTGCTGGTGGGCAGGCCGTAGAGCTTGTTCTCGTGCTTGAGCGAGCCCAGGACGTTCGGGTCGATGTCCTTGAGGGCGGGGACGGTCTTGTCGTTGACGTACGCCGTGATGTCCTCGGCGCCGTCGTTGTCCAGCACCTGGGGCAGGTCGGTGAAGTAGGTGTAGAAGACGTCGGGCTGCGACTTGGCCTTGAGCATCGCGGTGAAGCGCGGCGGCTCCAGGCACTGGCCGGGGGTGGAGCGGCCCTCGATCGTGACGTTGGGGTAGGTCTTGTTGAACTCCTTGACGTCCTCCTTCCACTCCTTCAGCTCGGCCGCCTTCGCCGTCGGCGGCATGCAGTCGATGGTGATCGTGACCTTGGTCTTCGGGTCCAGCGGAGCAGCCGGGTCGGAGGACCCGTTGCCGCTTTCGGAACCGCCGCCGTCGTCACTGCTGCTCGTGCCGCAGGCGGCCAGAGCGGTCAGGGTGAGAGCGGAGACGAGCGTGATGGCGCCGGCACGGCGAGTACGGCGGAACCGAGCACTTCTCATGGGTGGTCCCCTTCGGGCATGAACGTGGAAGGCGCCCCACCGCCGATGCGTTGTGGGGCGCCGCTCACTCAACCACCGCGAACAAGTGAACGCAATATCTCGCGCTGATTTCGTAATTGCTTGACAGTCGACCGAAGAAGTTGAGGATCCGCTACCGGGTCCCAACCTGCGCGGTAGATCCCCGAACGACGAGTTCCGGTTCGAACAGCAGCTCCCTGTGTGGGACTTCGGTGCCTTGGATCTGGGCGCAGAGGAGGTCGACGGCGGCGCGTCCCATGGCTTCGATGGGTTGGCGGACGGTGGTGAGGGGTGGTTCGGTGCAGGTCATGAAGGCGCTGTCGTCGTAGCCGATGACGGAGACGTCGTGGGGGACGTGGAGTGCGCGTCGTCGTGCGGCGCGGACGGCGCCGAGGGCGAGGGGGTCGCTGGCGCAGATGATGCCGGTGACGCCGCGCTCCAGGAGGCGGGCGGCGGCGGCCTGGCCGCCTTCCAGGGAGAACATGGCGCGTTCCACGAACTCGTCCGGCAGTTCGGCGTGCGCGGCCACGGCGGCCTCCCGGGCCGCGGCCAGCTTGCGGCGGGACGGGATGTGGTCCGACGGGCCCAGCACCAGGCCGATGCGTTCGTGGCCCAGGGATGCCAGGTGCCGCCAGGACTGCTCCACGGCCACCGCGTCGTCGCACGCGATGCACGGGAAGTCCAGATCCGGGATGGAGGCGTTGATGAGCACGACGGGGATGTTGCGCTCGGCGAGCAGCCGGTAGTGGTCGTGCGGCGCGTCCGCCTGGGCGAAGAGACCGCCGCCGGCGAAGACGACCCCCGAGACCTGCTGCTGGAGCAGCAGCTCGACGTAGTCGGCCTCGGAGACGCCGCCCTTGGTCTGCGTGCACAGCACCGGCGTCAGCCCCTGCTG